>JAIXWD010000018.1 GCA_027482225.1 Bacteroidota bacterium | reverse complement strand
GTGCGGTGTCGCCATTTAGTTCATGGAATACCATTGCTAACACCAATGCAACATATACCTCTGGAGCATTAACTGCCACTACTCAATTTAAAGCAGTGGTAAAAAATGGAACATGTGCTTCTGATTCTTCTTCGACCACAACTGTTACCGTAACACCTGCGTCAGTTGGAGGTTCGGTAAGTGGTGGTAGCACACCAATTTGTACGGGAACTGCTCCAGGTACATTAACATTAAGTGGAGAAACTGGTGGAGTAATTAGTTGGGAAAGCGCTGTAAGCCCTTTTAGCACTTGGAATACAATTTCAAATGTTACGTCAACAGAAATACCTGGCAATTTAACTGCAACAACCCGTTTTAGGGCAGTGGTAAAAAATGGTGTTTGTCCTTCAACAAATTCAAACCACCAAGAAATTATAGTTAATCCTTTACCTGCAATTAGTGCACAACCTGCATCTGCTGAAAGATGTATTGGAGGTAACATCACATTAAGTGTTACTGCAACTGATGTGGTAAGTTACCAATGGAAAAAAGGTATAACCAATGTTGGAACAAACAGCAATGAACTTGTATTAACAAATTTAACCCTTACCGATGCAGATGATTACACGGTTGTTTTAACAAACGCTTGCGGTAATACCACATCTGCCATAGCAACTTTAACAATTAATTCATTGCCAACTGCTGGTTCAGCCCCTGGCGGACCAACAACCTTCTGTAATGGAGACAATGTAAGTTTAACTGCATCGGGTGGAACAACCTATCAGTGGAGGAAAGATGCGGTTAACTTCTCAACTACTAATCCTTTGGTTGTAACAACATCTGGTAGTTATGATGTGTTTGCAATTAGTGATAAAGGATGTACATCTGCAGCAGCTGCCACTCCAATTGTGGTAACAGTGAATAGTGTTCCTTCTGCCAGCATTAGCCCGAGTGGAACTGTTTCTTTCTGCACGGGTATTAACCAATTGTTAACTGCAAGCGGAGGTGCTACTTACCTATGGAAAAAAGATGGTGCTGACATTGATACTGGTGCTACATATACTGCAACTACAGCTGGAAGTTATACTGTGGTAGCTATACAGAGTGCTTGTAGCTCTGCAGTATCTGCTGCAACAGTTGCAACCATAACCCCTGTGGGCACATGGCTTGGAACTTTAGATAGTGATCCAAATAATGCAGGTAACTGGAGCTGTAATACTATTCCAACAGCATCAACTCCTGTTGATATATCAACTGGTATAAGTCCAGTAGTTAGTGCTGGAAAAACATTGGTGGCAAATGGAATAACTATTGGAGCAGGAAAAACTATACTTGTTAACGGTGGAACACTCCGAATTAGAGATGGCATAAGTGGTACGGGTAATATTAACAATACCTCTGGTGAAGTGGAATTCTTTGGAATTACAAACCAAACTATTCCATCAGGATTATTTACATCCAATACTGCAGCACGTATAAAAATTACCAATAGCGGTACCGTAACTTTAGGAGGACCATTAAGCATAACAGACAGATTAACTTGTGAAGATGGAATATTTGCAACAGGAGGAAATTTAACACTTATATCAAGTGCAACAGGTACAGCTTTTGTTGATGCGATGACACCAGATGCAAGCATAACCGGTAGCGTAACAGTGCAACGTTACATTCCATCAAGTCAAAGAAGGTGGAGGTTTTTAGCCTCACCAATAGCTGCGGGTAATCTATCACAATGGCAAGACGATATTTTTATTACAGGGACAGGCGGTGCAACAAATGGTTTTGATGCAACTAGTAATAACTCGCCAAGTGTTTTTCATTACAATGAAGCAGCAACTGGAGATTTAAACCAAGGCTGGACAGCACCAAGCAACAACACCATGTCATTTACAATAGGAAAAGGTTACCGCGTATTTATTAGAGGTGATAGAGATCCTGGACGTTTGACAGGTGCCATTACAACCCAAAATGAAGTTACTTTAGATGTTTCAGGTTCTTTAAACCAGCAAGCCGTACTAATGCCTGTATTTTTTAATTCTACAGGTATCTTAGCTAATGATGGCTGGAATTTGTTGGGTAACCCTTATGCTGCAGCCTACGATTGGGGTGCAATGTACAGGACAGGCAACACAGGATTTTCTGGAACGTTTTACAGTAAAATAGAACCTAATATTTACATATACGACCCAGTTAGTAACGGTTATTCAAGTTACAATGCAATAAGTAATTCAGGTTTAGGTCCAGTTGCGAATGGTATAATTAATCCTGGACAAGCATTCTTTGTCAAGGCTACTGGTACACTTCCTGTTCTAACCTTTGATGAATCATTTAAAGCAACTACATCTACTACTTCATTGTTTAAAACCAGCAATGCCAATGATGAATTAAGAATGACCATGCGTAGTGATGCGTTTAACAGCGATCAATTTGTTTTAAAGTTTATTGCAAACGCTACAAGTAGGGATGATAAATATGATATTAAACGAATGAACAATGGCGCAAACGATGTATATAGTTTTGGAACAGATAATATTGCGCACGCATTAGATGCAAGGCCATTAAGCTTAAGTGTTACTGATACCATTAAACTTTATACCGGAGGCACAAATGGGTTACACACATTTACGTTTAATACCATACCGAATGCAGCTGGAGTTAACTTTTACCTGAAAGATAATTTCCTTAATAGCGTTACACCTATTATACAAAATGGTGTTTATAATTTTAACATCACCTCAAGTAATGCAGCTACATTTGGCAATAATAGGTTTAGGATAATTATTGAAAATACAAACGCTTTACCAGTAACTATAAGTAAATTTATAGCAACGTTAAATAACCAAAACCAAGCAGTATTGAGTTGGACAACAGCTACAGAAAAAAACAGCAAAGGTTTTGAAGTTGAACATAGTTTAGATAACGTTAATTATAAAAAACTAGAAACTATAAAAGCAAAAGGTAATAGCAATGCTCAAGTAAACTACGCCTATACTGATGCTGGATTTGTTAAAGGATTAGTAAATTATTACCGATTAAAACTAGTTGACATAGACAATACATTTACCTACTCGGGCGTAAGGCAATTAAGTGAAGAAAACACCATACAAAGTGCTGTAAGCGATTACGTATTTATGGCTCCAATACCTACAGAAAATTATGTAAAGATTTGGTCGGATGTGGAAGTGCTAAATGGAGGTGCTGAAGTAAAAATTTACGATACACAAATGAAACTTGTTAGTACAAAAACTATTTATGGTTTTGGTAAATTAAATGAAGTATTAGATTTAACTGGACTTGAACAAGGTGTTTATATTGTTCAAATAAAAGACAAAAACAACGCATGGATGGTAACACGAAAAGTTGTGAAGAACTAAATAAGCATATTCATGGTAATAAAAATTTTACAAAGGCCTCCATGTTTATGGAGGCTTTTTTATTAAAAATAAAGACTTTTAAACAATGTCGAACTCACATGATATTAATAATTCTAAATTTAATAACACTAATATTTAAATAAAGGCATATACATAATATTTTCTTGTTTATTTTAATTAACAATATATACATTCGTAATCAATACACCTTTCATGAAAAAACTGACCATTATTTTTTGCCTATTTTCTGTTAGCTTCAGCTTTAATGTTGGTGCTCAAGAAACTCCAAAACCAATCATTAAAGATACCATAACAGATATGGGAGTTGCAGTTGCTCCTGCTATGGTAAAATTTACTACTATACCCGGCTATAGTGATGTTAAATATGTAACCATAACAAATGATACCAAAAAGCCTGAAAAATTTAAAATTAGTGTTGCTGATTACGAGATGAATGATAAAGGAACTGTTAAACAGATGCCTACTAACATCTTTCATGAATATGGATTATCAAAATGGATTACCATATCGCCAAGTTTTGTTGAATTAAGACCAGGTGAAGCAAAAAAAATTGCCATTACATTAGCAGTTCCGGATTCAGCTAATGCATATAGAGCAGGTTGGGCTATGTTAGTTATTGATGAAATGAGAGAGCGACAGGCCATCACACCCAAAAATGCCGATGGTAAAAATATGGCTATGGGCATTATACCTACTTTTGGTTTCGCTGTTTATATGTTTCAAAACCCACCAAATGTAAAAGTAAATAAGCTTGAATTAACTAAGCTTAAATATATATCAAACGACCAATCTAATAACAATATAACCAGCCGTGGTACTATTTACGCCAGTGCAAAGAATATTGGTGATGGTTTAGGGTTTTCAAAAATGTACATAGAATTAACCAACATCAATAACGGATATAAAACAAAACTATCATCAAAGCAATTTACCATATTCCCCAAGATGGAGCGCAATTTCGAGTTTCAGCTTCCAGGAGAATTACCATCGGGCAAATACATTGGTTCGGTAGTACTTGATTTTGGAAGTGACGAATCATTGGATGCAGCAGAAATAGAATTTGAAATTACACCGCTAAATCCACTTAAAAAATAAAACATCTAAACAAATAGATTATATGAAAAACAACCCCCTAAGAAAAGCACTATTGGCTCTAGGAGCCATAGTAGTGTCGCATGCGGCATTTGCTCAATTGCAAGAAGAGAAGAATGTAACCATTACCATGGACTTACAACCAATCCTTCAATTAAAAATGGAAGGTCCAGATCAATTGGATTTTACATTTGATGAAATTAACGAATACTACGCAGGCATTGTAAAGTATGGTGCCACTATTTTAAAAGTAAGTTCTACTGTAAGTTTCGATTTATGGGCAGCAGGTTTATCACAAGGACAAGAAGGTTCATTTTTATGGGATAACCCTGTAGAATATGCTGCACCTTCAGCACAAGCAGTTGATGAAATTCCGTTAACAGCACTAGAATTACGTCAGTTCCCGGCTAATCCTTCAGTTGCTGGTGGTTGCGTTAATACTGTGGCACTATCAAGTGATTATTCAGCACCATTTCAACCAATAACTATCCCTGGTACATCAACCATGTCAGCAGGAAATAACACAGTTTATTGCCCAGCTCCTGGAACACCATATACTGCTCCAACTTCTACAGCTGTAGTAGGTACATCAGAAAAGTACATTGCGGGTGGAACAGGAGTAGTAGCTAATTGCTCTGTTATTGGTGGAAGCTATTTAATTGGTGGATTAAATCCAAACACAAGCTCTTACCGTTATGTAATGGATTACCGCATTTTACCAAATTTACCTGTTACTTTCCCAGCTCATATTCCTACTAATGCAACAAATGCAACTGCACCATACGTAACTAATGCAGATGGCGCATCTGGACTTTTAGCTAATGGTTCGGTTTATGCAAATCCTGGTGTTTACACCATGTATGTAAAATACATTTTAGCTCAAGATCAATAATCAACTTATTACAAACAAAGCCAAGCCAAACGGCTTGGCTTTGTTTATTTTTAATATAAGTTTTTTTACCGTTATGAAATGGTTTATATCCTTGTGCATAATACTATTTGTTTGTAATGTATGTTACTCACAAACAAATTGTAATGTATCATTAACTTCAAACTGCAACCCTACGGGTGCAGGTTCTCAGTGTGTAATAACGGGAGAACCAACCATCAACTTTACGTTTGAATCATTTGGAGATTTTTTAACAGGAGGAAATGTATTTGGTGCAAGTATCCTAAAAATGATTGTCGGAGAAAATGTAGCACCATTAGCTGACTGTAGATGGAGGCTAAATGTACACATGGATAATAACGGAGGATTACCAACAGAATGGGAACAAGTTTATGCCTATGGTACGAACACAGCACCATTTCCTAATGTAAACATATTAGAAATGCGGTTAAGAAACCAATGTAACACCAGTTTAACCGGAAGCAATTACGCAACTTTAGCAACAACAGCAAATAATATAGATGTTGTAGAATCACCTGGTGTTAGCAATAACAGTGGAACTTGCTCTGCAACCAATGTAAACAGACCAGGGAGTTACTTAAACAATTTTGGCGAATACAGCTTTGCTATAGATTACAGGTTACAACCTACACTAAACATTCAACCAGGTATTTACCGCCTAAATGTAAAATTTTGTATTACCGAAGGAAACTAAATGCCACGAACCATTAAGACATATTTACATACGAAATTTTATAATTGGCTCCTTTTAGCTTTTATATTGCTATGCAATAATCAAGCATACGCTCAATTGGATACCATGATAAATGGTATACCCATATTAAGACCACAAGGCACTTTGGTTGCCTTTTTTATGGATGATAGTACAGTAACCATACAACCGGGAGAAATCATATCAAAAACAATTATCCTGTACAACCTAGAAGATAAAACAAAAAACATTCGTATTCACGTTTCTGCTCCTCCAGAATGGAAAAGGACCAACTTCTCTGATCGCGTTTACGAAATAAAAGGAGGTGAGGTGTTGTATCTTCCAGCTTCCATTATTCCAAATGGTAAGATTAAAGGCAATACAAAATATTTAATAACTGTATATGTTAATGATGAATCAGGACCATTTATTGGTTCATCCAGTTTTTTTGCTTTTCGCCACAGAACCAGTAATTGGGATATAAACCTCTTACAAAACAACAAAGTATATTTTAAAAATAAAGAGAATAAGGCGAAACTAAATTTTAGTGTGTTTAATGTTGGCAATGAAGACCAACCCATATCAATGACTATTGAAACTTATAGGTCTTCACTTTCTGTTATGGATAGCACAGGAAAAATAGTGCAAGGTAAATTTGTAGATTATGTATTACCAATAGGAGGTGATACCGTTTTTAACTACAATGTAAGCAGTGTGGAAGGAATCAGGAACCAACGTTTTGTTGACACAGAATCACACCGCCCTACCTCAACAGACCAAACAAAAACACAAAGTATATACATTAAAACCACCGAATCAAAAGCATTAGGAAACAAAGCAATTCATAAAAATAAAAAAGTAGACTTTGTTCAATTGGGAAATGAAATAAAAGTTACACCATTCGGCTACTCTTATTTCCCATTAACGGTAGAAGCCAATATTAATAGTATAGCTACCGGTTCACCGTTGGCTAATATATTTATGCGTGGTAATACCGAATTTGAGAATGGTACTTCGGTAAACTACCAACTTCAAACATTTTTTACATCAAATTACTACAACAGTAATTATTTAGAATATACCAATTATTTTGTTGGCATAAACAACAAAAAGTACACTGTAGTTCTTGGTAACATAAGCGGTATACCTGAAGCCAATGCAACCATGCCTATACCAGGAAAAGGAGCAGGGGCAATTTATCGTATTAACCAAAAACATAGTATTGGTACCTTTTATACCAGAAGCCCGGGGTTATTTAATACGGCACCTATAGGTACTAACAATACAGAAGGTTTCGGATTTTCCTATGGATTAACACTAAAAACATTTACACTTAATGCTGCATATTCCAAAGCAGATTATAGATCAAACGGTTATACATCCGATAATTGGGGTATAAATACCACCAAGTCGTTTCTAAAAACCCACTCCATTTCTTTGGGAGGTATGCTTGCAAACAACATTTTAAATTCAGGAAACAGCACAACTGGTTTCATAGCTAGGGGTTCACATTCTGGTCAATATTTAAAAAGTAAAAAATTAAATACCAGTACATCATTAACATATATTTCAAAAAACTTTAGCTACCTAAATAATGGTGATGGTTGGATAGGTGCATTTAATTCGAGCTACAATACCGAAAAAAAAATCGGTATACAATTAAATAGCAACTTTAATAAACGCATTTTGTATTTCTCTGTTTCACCAAACAACTCAATAGGCACAAGTTATTTTAATTTAAACAACCAATTAACCATAAACCGATCTTTTGCCAGCAGTTTTATTTCAGGTTCAGTATTTCATAATACATCGGTAATTAATAACAACGAATTAAGATCAAGAGGAATAAGCTTAAATGTGGGTAGTTTTGAATATGAGAAAAATAAGTTGTATTCCGGTTCTGTTATGGCGGGATATAGCAAACCAATGTTTTTAAGTCCTGAACGAAATTATTTCTTTTTGCAGTTATTTGGGATGATGAGGTATAAAGTCCTATCTGGATTTTTAAGGTACTCTTATGGTAACATTGGATCAGCTGGATATAGCAGTAATAATGTATTTTATTCGCCACAATTGGTTAACATCAGTTTAAATCACCAACACCAATTCCGCGACTCCCACTTCATTTTGCAACAATTTTTAAGCTATACGTATTACGACTTAAACCAACGTCAAACACTTAGTTACATGCCTGAACTAAACTTTTTTACCAATAATGATTGGCGATTCCGTTTACAAGTTGGATATTTTTTAGCAAGTACAAATAATTCGGGATCATTGATTGTGGCATCTGGCGGTACGGGTGTTTTATCAGAAGACCAAACAACAGTTTCTCAAAATGTGATGGCTAATCTTGGTATACGTAAAACATTTGGAATCAAGAATCCATTTTCGAACAATAATTATTATTCGGTAAACATAAAAGCGTTTGTAGATATTAATGGCAATAAGAAATTTGACAATGACGAATATTTATTAGAAAATGTAGTTGTAAGAATTAATGGTTGGGATGTACTAACCAACCAAAAAGGTGATGCAAAATTATTGAATATACCAGCTGGTATGTACGAAATTTCTGCGTTTAGTTTGGATGATGTAAAAGACTACTTCCCTAACATTTCAGATACCATTGTAATAGCTCGTAATTACATAGACAAAGAATATTTAGCAATACCATTTGTTAAAGGGGTTAAAATATATGGAAAGGTTGTTGTTGATAGAGATTTACTATCACAACAAATGGAAATGATACCTGAAATAGGCGGGATAAAAATTTCTGCTGAAAATGGCAAGTTAGTTCATACACTAACAGAAAACGATGGCTCATTTGTATTTTATGCACCATATGGTGATTACAAAATAATTTTTGATGAACAAGTTTTGGGTACTAGGTATCGTTTGATGGAAAATAATATTCAAGTTAAAATTGACAAAGATGTAGAAAGTATTTTTGTAACTTTTAATATTATAGAAAAGAGAAGGAAAGTAGCTGTTAAGAAATTTGGCGCTAACGGTGACGTTAAACCAAATGATACAACAGCCATTAGTAAAAACACAACCGTTATCACTGCGCCTACTGTAAATAATAATGTGCCTAATACGTCTCCATTAAAATCAAATACAGAACAGGCTAATATAACAGACGAAGTATTGGATAATTTTTTAAGAGACAAAATTGATGTAACTAATACCAATGGAGTAATATACACGGTTCAAATTGGCGCATTCATGAAGCCGCTTAACCCAAGTGCATTTGATAATATAAACGATATTATGTACGAAGTAATAGGTAACAATTTTGTACGTATCATGTCTGGTCAATTTACCAACGAGGCCGATTGCATTAAAACACTCACAGCGTTAAGTGCAAGAGGATTTAATGATTCATTTATATCTGCCTATTACAAAGGCAAGCGGATTACTTTAGATGAAGCTAGGCAAATTAAAGGCAGATAATAAAACGCCTTAATCTGAAAATATTTATTGAATTTATCTGATAAGTAAAATAGGATTTTGTTTAGCAATAAAACTGCCAATTACTGTTAATGTGGTATTGTGCTCCATTCCTAAATTAATAATCTCATCTACATGATTTCTGTCAACAGAAACTAACAATCCACCATTGGTTTGTGGGTCGGGTAATAGTGTAAACGCCTCCATGGCATCTACCGATGCGGCTATGTTTACTTTCTCGCTATAGGCATTCCAGTTTCTATAAGTTGCATCTGGTACAATTCCCTGTTTTGCTAATTCAATGGCGGCTTGAAGCTTTGGTATTGATGCATAATTAATATTGGCAGTTAAGTTACTTCCTTCGCTCATTTCAACCAAATGCCCAAGCAATCCAAAGCCTGTTACATCAGTCATGGCATGAACACATTTTTCTTTACCCAATAATTCACCAAAAGAATTTAATGCAGTAAGTTGATCAACTAAAATAGCTTGGTGACCTTCTAATATTGCACCACGTTTTTGGGCGGTAGCCAATATGCCAACACCAATAGGCTTGCTCAATAAAATGACATCGCCATCTTGGGCTGTATTATTTTGTTTGATGTTTTGTATTGGAGCTAATCCATTTACAGATAAGCCAAAAAACGGCTCAGGAGCATCAATGGTATGTCCACCAGAAATAACAATGCCAGCCTTTTCGCAAATTGATCTTGCTCCATCCATTACTTGTCCTGCAACTTCTGATGGAATTTTATCAATTGGCCAACCCAATATAGCTATTGCTGTAATGGGTTTGCCACCCATTGCATACACATCGCTTATGGCGTTTGCCGCAGCTACCTGTCCAAACGTAAAAGCGTCATCCACAATCGGCATAAAAAAATCAGCTGTAACAATCAACGCAGAGCCATTACCTAAATCATACACTGCAGCATCATCATTACTGCTATTACCTACAAGTAAATTGCTATTAACTGGAGCCACAATTCGGTTTGAAGACAAAATACTTTCTAAAATTGCAGGAGATATTTTACATCCACAGCCAGCGCCTTTGGCATATTGTGTAAGTTTAATGGTTGTCATTTAAGTTGATTACTTCTTTTAAAATTAATGCCGCATTTTGCTTTGGATTAACAATAGGTGATTCGATGGTAACCGACTTCCTTCCTATCCGCTCTCCCGATTTTTGGTATTGTTTATCGTAGTAATTCAGGAGGATATCAAAACAAGCTCTAATATTGCCTTCCAACAAAAAATTAACTGCATTCTTGGTGTCGAGACCACCTAAACGTTTTTGAATACGCATGATAGCAGTAACCAACTTATCACTATCAAACTTTCCATAATGTTCCAAAATATGCCCTAATCGTTGTTCGAAAGGTATATTTAAAATAATAAGATTACCTGCTAAAATAGTTTCATAAAAAGCTTTAGGCAAATTCAACAACCCAATTCGTTGGCTTTCATTTTCAATCCAAATTGGATTGGTTTGATTGAAATTTTGTTGTTCATCAAAAAAATAATACCTCGCTAACTGAGAAGCTAAATTATTCTCAAACTGCTCTTGTGATGGTTGCTCATCCATCCCTAAAGCCCCAAAAGAGGAGCCCTTATGGCATGCAATACCTTCTAAATCAATTACAGATACACGTTGTTTTTTTAGCTCATGTAAAACTTCTGTTTTTCCACTTCCTGTATACCCACCCAATACAAAAAAATGATACGGCAACGCAAACTGCTGGAGCACTTCATTGCGGTATGATTTATAACCACCCTCCAACAAAACCACATCAAACCCATAAAAACCAAGTAGCCATGCCATAGCACCACTGCGCATGCCACCACGCCAACAATGCACCAATACTTTTTGGTTATTGTTAATCGGGTATTTTTTTAATGCAGCCTCTACCGTTTTTATATAGGTAGTAAGTTGTGGACCAAAATACTTTAATCCAATTTTTATGGCGTCTTGTCTGCTTATTTGTTTGTAAGTTGTACCTATTTCAGCACGCTGTTCATCATCAAAAACAGGTAGCGATAATGCACCTGGAATATGCGCGTAGGCGTATTCCTTCGGGCTACGCACGTCAAAAATAGGGTTGCTTTTAGCAAGTTCTAAAAATGTACGTACATCAACTTTTTCGATGGGCATTTAATTATGAATAAAAAACAAAAGTACTAAATACTAAAGCTCTTTTAGAATAAATAATATAGTTGCATTTTATTCCAAGTAACTACCAAAAAATGTTTTAGTTAAGGATTAGCATTGCATTAAAATAATTAGTTATTCGTCTTGTTTGTTTTATTTAGAATTGCGTCTCTATTTTTTTTCTTTATTTCTGATCTTTTATGGATTAAACCCATTAAATCAGGACTACCTAACTATGTACTGATATTTATTAGAAGCATTTTAACAACTGCTATATTCAGCCTAATATGGATTACAGCAGCGCAATTTTTTAATGATGAATGTATAAACCAGCAATTTTTAAAAAGGAGTTATTCTGATGATTTTGGGTTTTATGCAAAGGCTGTCACTATTTGTTTTTTTAGTTTTTGGGGATTGTACTTTTTCACTTCATCACTCAAGCTAAATAAGTTTGTTTTTGTTGCACCGTTGGCAAATCTTGGGTTTATTTTTACCATACTCACTTCCTTTTGGGTATATAATACCCCAATTTCAGTTACTCAAATTGCTGCACTTGTATTATTTGGTTTAACTGTAGTAGTAGTATTAAAACAAATACCATTTAACGAATTTAAGCTTTTGGTTATTCCTATTGTGCTCACGCACTTTTTTTGGGATACGGCAGTGGTATTTTATCCTTTGGTTATTAATAATATTGGGGTACTTCCATTTTGTCTTTTAATGGAAATATGTGTAATGATTAGTTCTGGAATTTTAGTGCTCATTAACTTAAAAGACATTTCCTGGTTTACCGTTAAAAAGCATTTGGCCACAGCAGTTATCATGGCAATTATACTTTGTATTGCTGTGTTCTTATTCTCTCTAAGTTTAGTTAGCTTATCTGTTATTGTAGTGGTTACGCTTGGGCTACTTACAAAACTTATCCGTTTAATTTATGGGTATTTGGTATTAAAAGAGCGTCTGAACAGTAAAGAATTAATTATCTTGTTTCTTATGATTTCAGGTGGTGTGTTGGCATCTCTTTAAGCGCCAACTTTAAACAACATCTTTATTACCCAATACCAAAATGCAATTAATATGGCAAAGCCAACTATTGCGCCTATTACGCCAATAACCTTAATCAATTTTACACTAAAACGATCTAAGTCGCGCTGCAGTCTTTTCTCGTGCTGATCTATTTTCGGCTGGGTCATTACTTCCAATAATAATAAATTTTAACACGAAATAAACCACTTATCAATGCGCCAATGGTTGTTTCACCCATCAGTCTATCTTTAAACGAAACATAATTATCTGGTGATTTTATAAACCAATAAATAACCTGACAAAATGAAAACAAGGTGGAAAAACCTAAGATTATCAAAAGGCCTATCTTCATAAACCCACCGCCATGTTTCAGTGACATAAACAACACGAGGGTATAAAAAGGAATGATTAAGCAATCTATAACTTGAAAAACTAGATTTAAAAATGCATAAGCAAATTTAAAGTGATAGGAGTTGATCTTTCCTTCTGCATTAATTTGGTTTACCTTAGCATCAGGCAAAGGAATAATTTCATCAAATATTTCTCTAACTAATCCCATTTTGATATGATTTAGTAAAAAGTGTAACTAATAAAATAAATAAGGCTATGCCATTTGCAACCAAAGTGGAAAGCCCGAGGTAATACCACCCTGGATCTTTTGCAGGCCCAGAGGTAATAACAAATGAATACGATAAAACCCCAAAAAGGCCAATGAAAATAAGCGCTAATAGAAACCACCAAAAAACAGTTTTATTATTTCTTTTGGCACGTAATGCCAAAATACTAAACGTTAACCCACCCAAAAAAGAAAAAATCAGGTATAGGATAACCATGGCTAGCGAGTAATCTTTGTTTTGCTTTGTTCTCATTACCAGTTTTTAAATAACATCCTAATAATAGATCGTCCTATTTTACGCTCTACGCCACCTTTAGTGGTAGGTACACCAGTTTTATGCGCTACGCTAGAGCGGAAACCACTTATGCCTAATAATCGTTTCCAAGAAAATGAGAAACCGTATTTACCTTTAAAACCGAACATGTTATAGATTTTTAAGCGATTCTTTGATAAGACTAGCTAAAACCTCAGGCCTTGCATGATGGCTAATATCTCCAAGAACATCATTCGCAGAATAAAAATCCGCCCAATTATTAGGTCTCGTCAATCCTGATGGATGTGGTATCGCAATAAACTTAATCATCTTATCTTTGATCTGTAAAGAATATCCGCGCATTATATTGTCTTTAGTAATCTGTTTGTTTATTTTTAAGCCCAATATACCTGCACAAGCATTTCTTGATGCATTCCCAAAACATATAATTGCTGATGGATTTACATATGCTATTTCCTCTTCTAACATTATTTTGTGTATTGCTAAAGACATGTATTTGGTAATTCTGTTGCTTGGTAATTTAGAGTTGTTTTGAGGGTTAATTTGGTTAAAATACAGTTTATACAAATCAGTTGTATAAATATTATAATCCGTTATTAAACGAGACAAAATACTCCAATACTGATTTTTCTTTGTCTCTCGACCTTCCTTGCAATGCAAGGAATATGGGGTATTTAATATAATATCCTTGGGTACTTTATTTGATATGGAAGAGCGCTTAGGATCCATACCAATTACCATAACCGTTTCCTTACCGGCTTTAAATGAGTTCCAGAATGGCAAATCGATTTGAAAACTATTGTAAGTGGTAACCTGACCGAATTCAAAAAAACTATTCTTTAAAAAATTTACATTCGTTACTTCAATTTGACTTTCTAATTTAAGTTGTCTATAAATATTGGTAATTTCATTTTCATTAAAATTCAGGATATGATTAATAATTAATTCAGCTACGCTCTTGCTCATTTTGTAATTTTTTTATTCTAGCATATGCGCTATTTAATGATTAACACTTTCTGTGTATTAGAAAGCATATTAATCTTAATTTCAATATTTATTAATCCAAATGCGTCATCAGGCAATTTCAATTCTAAAGTATTTAAATTAGTGATTGAATAAGTTACTGGACGTCTTTGACCTAAACAATTCGAATAGTATATTTCAATTATGTCTCCCGCATGAACTTCGCCTCGGTAATATAATAATCCATATGTAGGATTAGGAAATAATTGTACATCATTTAGTAAAGTATAATTTGATAACCCTGTTGAAGCGTTTAATTTAATAGATATATCCCTGCAAGCATCCTCGGTTGCACAGCTGCTATTTAAATTCACATGAATGCGTTTAACACTAGTACCAGCATTCGTAAATTCAAGTGGCTGCACACCTGATTTAATAACAACGTTATTGTCATCTGTTATGGTAATAAAGTCAGTAGCTCGTGTTGAATAAATTGTATATTTCAATCCATCTTTCCATCCTTGAGTTCGCGAATACTCTCCAGCAAAGTTACAATCCAATTCTCCATTTCCAGGTGTAATTTCAATGGTTTGACCTACACTTTGCGGAACTGTTACTGCTGCGGTAGGCCATATTACGGTATTTACACAGCCCGGATTTAGGCCAGTTGTAGTAAAACTTATTTCATTACCATAAGCAGTACCGATAGCATTTGTTGCATAAGCCCTTACATAATAAGTTGTATTTGATTGCAAATTTATTATAGTTGAAATAAATGAACCTGTTCCCGATCCGTCTGTTGTTTTGCTGTTTGAAGTTGTTGGATTAGCAGATGTTGACCAACATATCCCACTTGAAGTGACATTAGACCCTCCATTGCTACTCACGAAACCACCACTTATAGCACTATTTGATGTAATTGATGTTACAGTACTAGTTGTTAGAATTGGTAATGTAATAACTTGACTTGTTGTGAACGTAACTTGATTACCATATGCTGTACCTACAGAATTTGTTGCATATGCCCTCACATAATAAGTTGTATTTGGTTGTAAACTTGTTATGTTTGATATAAAAGTACCTGTATCTAATCCATCTATTGTTTTACTATTAGTAGTTGTTGGATTAGCAGATGTTGACCAACATATCCCTCTTGATGTGACATTGGATCCTCCATTACTACTCACGAAACCACCACTTATAGCACTATTTGATGTAATTGATGCTACAGCACTAGTTGTTATAACAGGTAATGTAATTGCTAGGTTTGTTTTAAATGTAACTTGATTTCCATAAAATGTGCCTGTTGAATTAATTGCATATGCACGAAGATAGTAAGTTGTATTTGACTGTAAATTTGTTACCGTTGAAATAAATGAACCCGTTCCCGATCCATCTGTTGTTATAGTGTTTGAGGTTGTTGGATTAGCGGATGTTGACCAACATACACCTCTTGATATGATATTGGACCCACCATCACCACTAATCAGTCCGCCACATATAGTTCCACTTGCTGTTATTGATGTGACCGAATTAGTAGAAATAAGCGCGCTTGAAACAAGGGATTCACTATTGGCGTTTACAGTTCTCAATACTGTACCATTTGAGCCAACAACTATATAAATAGAGTCATTTATATTTTCAATATCAAATAAATTATTATAGCTATTAGTATTGTGGCCATACCATTCCTTTTGAGGATTTGGTGCAGAACTTTGACTTATCATTCCACCATTTTTTGTCGTAATTATTGTACCCTTTTCCCCAACTAACCATATCTCACTATTCGATATCATTTTCACTCCATAAAAATTTACAGCGGTATATGTTGGGTAGCAGGCCCAATCAGATGCAGAAACAGGATTGGCCACTTTTGTCCTTTCAAACCACCCTTCAAGAATAAAAGTTTGATTATTCCAGTCCATGTCTCTTGCTAAACACATATGATTAGAGGCAGAGCTTATAGAATTAGTTCCATAATTTTTAACTGCATTAGGATAAGTAAGTGTATAACAACCTGCTATTGTGTTAGCCGCTCCAGTGGTGATATTTGTAGATAAATAAGTTCCTCCTCCTACAATTTGAGCACCATAACCTTGTTCACCATTTGCATTATAGTTATTACCAAAAAATATAAAGTCTGAAATAGCAGCTGATGTGAAGTTGCCACCGATGCTCTGCCATGTTACGCCACCGTTTGTGGTATACTTTTTATTGGTATTAACACCAACAGCAACGCTTGCAAGTACGAAATTCGAGTTCAGAGCTTCAATACACAAACCAGTGACAATTCCAGCAGAGGTACCTGTGATGCTTGTCTGTAAAGTCCAATTAGCTCCACCATCAATTGTTTTAAGAACATCGACCCTAGATTGAGAAATATTATACGCAATAACCCAACCATTATTAGCACTAGTAAAAGTTATATCCCTAAATTTATAGTTACTATTTGAATAGACTGTGTTGAAGCTTGCCCCCAAATTGGTACTTTTTAATATGATGCCGTCACCTGCAATGTAAACTGAACTAAAATTTATTTCCACCTCATATAAGTCATTAGTTACGCCATTTACAACAGGTAGCCATTCTGAGCTTGACTCATTATAAATAGGTTTAGGGTTGAATAGTATAGCATTCGGGTTAACAATATTATTAGACAGCTTAAGTAGAGTTCCATTGTTACCAATTATTATTGCATCACTTGCAGAATAAAAATGGATATCATTTAACTGATTACTATTTGTATTGGTTATTTTACTCCAACTATTGCCTCCATTGATAGTCTCAAAAATCTTTCCGCTATCTCCAACAACATATCCAATGTTCAGATCAATAAAGTCAACACCAAAAAATCGACTATTAATACCCGCTCCGTTTACAATCTTATAAGAAGATGTATTAGTCTGATTAACCTGAATCTTATAAATTTCGTTTGTATTTGTTGAAGCATAGAATATGTCCGGAGTTAATAAGTCAAAATCATAATAATCATATGCTTGATAACCTGACATACCAGCTGTTACTCCACCCTTGGTGGATTCAAGGATCCCAGAACTACCCCAAAAGGCTTTATTAATATTAGGAAGCAACGCTGTGTATGATTGAGTACCTCCAAGTACAACATGATTTCCTCTGCCACCAGTAACCGAATAATACTGCCCACTTCCAACAGACCAAATAAGCCTACTTTCATCTAAACAATCAATTGCACCATTCCTCATCTGTCCTTCCGTGAATTTAGTAGACGCTTGTGCTTTTCTTGTGGATTGGAAAATGTTACTCCAAGTTATACCTCCGTCATCAGTTTTATATAATAATGCAGTCTTATTCAATGCATTTTCAGATTTTGCCCAGCCTACAGCATATCCAACTTGTGCGTTAGGGAATTTTACATCAAAAAACAACTTGGTATTATCTGAATAAATTACTGACCATGTACTTCCATTATTTGCAGACTTCAATATACAACCATCACCAGCAATATATAAGTTGCTACCTTGGGATGAAACCGAGTATAGGCTCTTTCCAGCAGCAGAGACAGGCAATGTCAAATTCTGAAGTGTTTGACAAATAGCAAGTTTAGTAGATAAAAGAATTAATAAGACAAATAATGCTTTAAGATTTTTCATATATTAAATATTACAATGGTCCTGATTTTATTGATAAATTATGAGGTTGACCACCATGTTTTAGTACATAATCTTTTTTTAACTCTTCATAAATTTTACCGCTGTCCTTAGGGGCAGTAGCCTCAAGTATTACATCTTTTCTAGAACCTCCTGGTGCTTTAACGTCACCAACATCACATTTATATTTTGCCATGTTGCAAATTGGAGAAAACATAGTGTCTTTTTCAACTCAAGTTGGTTCAAGTATTTGGCATCTTATTTATTTAATTATATTGGCTATGGATTATCTATAAAATGCCAAAACCCTCATACAACATATCGCCATTAGTACTGAACGAATTAAAAAAAGAAGTACTTAAAATGGCCTCATTCCCCATCAGAACTAAGTCTGATGCAGGTTACCTTGCCCTATTAATGAAACGTATGGGCATAGATAGTGTATCAGAGTCTACCATTTTAAGATTTTTAAATCAGCCCGAAAACGACCACAAGTTTTACTTGCATACACTTGATAAATTTGCAGTTTTTTGCAACAAAAAGGACTTTGATGATTTTGAAAAATGGACCAAAAACAACCAAGAATTTGCGTTTTCATTTGGGCAACTTCCTATTAAAGAAAAACCGATTAAAAGTTTAATCAATATTTGTGTTCACCAAAACCAACTAAAGCCGCTGTATGAATACACCGACCAATTGAACAATATAGATGTTGAAGCACAACTCCAATTGGGCTTTGAACTTTATATTTCATTATACACCAATAAAAACTCGAACCTTAAATTTTTTAAAGAGTTTAGCCATGTGAAAGCGGTAAGGGAAGGCTTTTTTGAAAGGTGTACAGATCCCGATTTTAAAATTAATGGATACGCAAAGGGATATGAATACTATTTAAAAAACACCAATCCCGAATTAGATGGAAAACACCTACAGGATTATGTTTTCGGCAATTGTATCTTGCTAAGGCATTACTTCATCAATAGCAATTATACACAAGCATTAAAATATAGTAAGCCACTTTATGACTATTTAGAATTGTCGGAGTCAACATTAAATCAATTATTTATTTATCCAAGAATGAGGTATTTGGCCTACCAATTATTTTATTTAAAGCTTAAAAACAATAAACATAAGCTGTTAAATGGAGTAAACCAATTGCTTGATTATTGCAAAATACATTTAAAAACTTGGGATTATAATGAACAACGAATCGCCTTTTCTTGCGTTGCAGAAGCATTTATTCATACCCGCTTAAACGAGAAATACCATGATGAACTCAAGCAGGTTTTTGGTGCCTTATTAACCGGATATTCACAAGATTTTTTAGATCATTCACTTAGCTATGTGCTAAAGTATACCGATATGAATGGTTTAAAAACTTATAAAAGTATAGCTGGGATTTAATCTTCTTTAGTCCAGTTAGCCCTATCCATTGGACTAAACTGCCATGGAGCTTGGTTATTTTCTAAGTTATTAAACATGTTGTTTAACGAACCTGGAGCGGATGATTGTTCCATCACTTTATACCTGCGCATTTCTACAATCATTTCCATTGGATTAATATTAATTGGACAAGCTTCTACGCAAGCGTTACAAGTATTACAAGCCCATAGCTCCTCTTCAGTTACATAACTGTGTAAGTTTTTACCGTCATCAACAAAAGAGCCGCTGTTAGCATCTATGTTTTTACCTACTTCTTCTAACCTATCGCGCACATCCATTACAATCTTACGTGGCGACAACAACTTACCCGTTATGTTTTGTGGACAACTGCTGGTGCAGCGGCCACACTCGGTACAGGTGTATGCATCCATTAAATTTTTCCATGTTAGGTCCTGCACATCTTTAACACCAAAACTTGTTGGTGGCTCATAACCTTCAGGTGTTACCGCACTTGGGTCTAACATTAATTTTACTTCTTGTGTAACACTGGCCATATTGTTTAACTCACCCTTAGCTTTAAGGTTTGAATAAAACGTATTAGGGAAAGCCATGATGATGTGAAAGTGTTTGCTGAATGGTAGGTAATTCATAAAAGCAAAAATACCAATGATGTGAAACCACCATGCAGCACGTTCAATCAAAACCAAAGTGCCATCAGAGAAGTTATTAAATATTGGAGCAAATAACCAGCTGCTAATTGGAAACGAACCTGCAAGGATATAATGATCGGCTCCACGAGATTGTAATAGTTGGTCGGAAGCATTCATGATTAACAAAGCTGCCATTAAAATGATTTCTACAAATAAAATGTAAGCCGCATCTTTATTGGGTTTACCTTGTAATTCGGGGCTCTGAAAGCGAGCTAATTTAACCACGTACCTGCGCGTTAAAAAAACTACACAAGCAACCAACACAGCAAAAGCCAATATTTCGAAAAAGCCAATAGCAAAATTGTAAACAGCACCAAGAAAAGACAACACACGATGCGAACCGAATACACCATCAATTAAAATTTCTAGTACCTCTATGTTTATAAGAACAAAACCAACATAAACAATTAAATGCAATACAAAAGGAACCGGACGTACCGCCATTTTGGTTTGCCCAAAAGCCACTTTTAACATGGTTTTCCAACGCTCCGCTTTGTTATCGCTTAGGTCCACATCCTTGCCTAAGAGAATGTTTCTTCTGATGGTTTTAAGGTTTTTAACAAAAAAATAAGTGGCAACTGCCGCAATTATTACAAATAGTATCTGTGCTATCATACAGTTAACATGCTGTGCTTAGTGCACAATTATAAAACATTTTTTTGAGTAGGTACGTAGGGAATTTTAATTTAAAATGAAACAATTATTTGCACAAATAGATTTTATTTTTACATTTGCACTCCTCAAAAGATGGTGCGGTAGCTCAGTCGGTAGAGCAAAAGACTGAAAATCTTTGTGTCGGGGGTTCGATTCCCTCCCACACCACAAACAAAAACAGGTAAAGCCTTGAATAAAAATTTATTCAAGGCTTTTTTAATGTATAAACTGAAATAATATAATGATTTGGTCTTAAGGTTTACCTTATATTTCTATCAAAGTACTATGAGTATTGAAATTTGAATTACTTTAATCAGTTGAAATAACTTTATCTAAAATTTCTAGCGTTCTTATTTTGCACCAACACATTATCACAAGTTATAATGCCCCCAAAAAGTTAGATACCAATTGGGGGCATTTAAGATACAATTAGTTACGAATAACTTTGGTCCAAGTTAATTCATCATCTATTTGCACAGACATTAAATAGGCACCTTGCATGATGTCATGCATTTCAAAAGTGAGGGAACTTAAACCCGCATTATATGTGGTAGATTTAACCAATTGTCCTAGTTGATTATAACAACTTATTACCACATTTTTTTGTGCAGCTTTAGAGAGTTCTATGTATAGCTTATTGTTTACTGGATTTGGATAAAAACTAAAATTTGATGTTGTTTTTTCTTGCAAGCTAGATGCAAAACCAATTTGAATACTTAACTCTTTTGTTGCACCAGAACAACCAAACGAATTAATTTCTTGCACATATAAATTACCTGTGCCTGCTTTACCCCAAGTAACAGATATACCAGAAGTTGAGCCTCCACTAGTTTGTGTACCTCCAATAATACTCCAATTATAAATAGAGCCACTTGTATTTTGTACCAAATAATTATGCAGTTCTTGACTTCTTACTTCTATCGGTCCTAATATGTTAGTTGTTTGAGGTTTAGGATTTACCACAATTCTTTTAGTAGCTTCTAGCGAAGTGCATCCTGATTTTGTAACTTTAACATTATAGTCTCCAGCATTAGCCAATGTTACGTTTTTTACCACCACATTTTGGATGTTAGAACCAAAGCCTGCTGGGCCAATCCATTCATATAAGCCACCTGATACAAAAGAAGCAAATAGCATCACACTATCACCAGAACAAATATTACCAGAGGCTGGCAAACTAGTAATTGTTGGCGTGCTTGGCACGGGATTAACTACTACATTGGTAATTCCGGGTTTAGAAAAACAACCTTGTTCAAGTAATGATACTTCATAGTTGCCTGATTGGTTAATATTAATGTTATTTAGGATTGGTGTACGCAAAGTAGAAACAAAATTATTAGGCCCCTTCCAGTTGTATGAGGCCCCTTGCACCGCATCAGTTAACAAGTTAACAGAACCGCCAACACAAGCCGCACCACTATTGGTTGCAATTGGCGTAGCAGGTAGTGGCTTTACATTAATTACGGTATTTGCCGGGCTAGAATAACAACCATTTAAAATAGCCTCAACACGATAAGTACCCGCCTGCAATAAAGCAATTTTATTTATGGTAGGATTTTGAATAAAACTGATGTATCCGTTTGGACCAGACCAACGATAGTTTGCACCCGAAATTGTAGTTGCATTTAGTTGTGCATTTCCATCTTCACAAACATCTCCGCTATTAGTTGCCACTGGGCTATTTGGAATAGGCTTAAGAGAAACATTATAATTAGCCTGCACTGAAGTACATCCTGAATCAACAACACTTACACTGTATAATCCTGCATTTGTAGCGTTTGCATTAGGTAGTACTGGATTGCTTAAAGAAGAACCAAAATTATTAGGCCCTGTCCATACAAAAGATTTATTAGGCCCAGTTGTTACAGAGTTTGCTAAAAACCGAATCGTATCACCAAAGCAAACAGGCGCATTACCACTAATACTTGGTGCAGATGGAACTCTTCTTACAATAACATTATAATTAGCTGTATTTGAAATACCGCAACCTTGTACCGAAACATAAACACTGTACTGGCCAGCTTTATTGGCATTAACGTTACTAATAATAGGGTTTTTTAAAGTTGATGAAAATCCATCAGGCCCATTCCAAAAATAGTTGGCTCCATTAATTGTACTTGCATTTAATTGTAAATTAGCTCCATCGCAAAGTGGAGCATTAGATGATATATTTGGCATTGCAGGCAGGTTATTAACAATAACCGTTGTAGCACCTGCTGAAGAAATTGCACAACCAGTAGTTATTGCTGTAACACTATATAAACCCGCTTTTGAAGAATCTATATTTGTAACACTTGGATTCTGAACGTTGGCTGTAAATCCATTAGGTCCTGTCCAACTGTATGCCGCACCAGCAACAGAACCTGCGTTAAGTTGTAATGTTTGACCTGGACACAATGGACCGTTATTTGTAACAACAGGAGTTGGTGTGTTGGTTGATATTTGAACATTTATACTACCTGGTGAAGATGAACAACCATTTACAGAAGCTACTACACTATAATTACCCGAATAAAAAAGTAACACACTATCCCTTGTAGGATTTTGCATATTTGAGCTAAAATTTGCTGGCCCACTCCATAGGTATGTTGCATTATTAACGGGTGTAGCCGTTAAACTTAAAGTTTGTCCTACACACAAAGGTGCATTTGATGAAACATTAGGTGTTGCAGGAATAGGATTTACAATTACACTTGCATTTACGGGTGCAGAAGAACAACCATTTAAGTTAACAGAAACAGAATAAGTACCCGCAAAAAGCAAAGATGAATTGATTCGAACTGGGTTTTGTTGAGCAGATGCAAATCCATTAGGACCAATCCAATTATATGTTGCACCAACAATTGAAGATGCGCTTAATTGTAAATTATCACCTACACAAATAGGGGTATTAGAACTAACCGTTGGAGCTTGCGGAAGTGCTTTTACATTAACATTGGTTTGAAATGGACCGATAATTCCACAACCTGGTGCCGTAATGGTTACACTATAAATACCCGAATCGGATACACTCATGTTATTTTTGGTGGGGTTTACACTTGACGATGAAAAACCATTTGGACCAACCCAATTATAAGTGGCTCCTTGTATATTATTAACGTTTAACACCAATTGTTGACCAGCACACAAAGGACCATTGTTTGATGCGATAGGCGTATTTATTATATTAACAATAGTAGTGGAAACAGCAGAGGTGCACTGACCCATGATAACAACACAATTATAATTTCCTTGATTTATTAACCCTACATTGGTAATGGTAGGTTTACGTTGATTAGAGGTAAAACCGTTTGGACCAGTCCAATAATAACCACTTGCATTTGCAACAGAATCGCATGTAAGCTGTAATGTTGAACCAATACAGATTGGAGTATTGCTAGAAACAACAGCAGGAAGTGGTGCTTCAAAAATTATTCTCTGTTTGGTATCACTACACCCCCTTGTCCAACCTATTAAAGTATCAATTAATGTAACAGTATACTGTGTTCTATTTGTATAATTACGTCTTCCATTTACAGTATAAAAGTAACCCATATGATCACCATAATTCCACATAAAACCAAACTGTGGAATATTTTGATACGCCCTAACACTATACATCCTATCAAAATTAATTGGAGATGATGTATTGTTGAATGTTATGGTATCACCTAATCCTGTATTGCAAAGAGTTGAAGGAATAAAATCAGCAGTTATTGATGCTGAAACAAAAGGTTGCATAATAAAATCGGCATTAAAAGGAATACCACCAACATTTACATTATATGAACGAACAAAATTATTATTAAAACGAAGCGAACTTAACCACTCTGTTCGGCCATTTGGGGGTGTTGCAGACCAATTATTAGTTACAACAGAAACAGGGGTACTTGTGGAGTTTTCTATGGTTATTACATAGGGTCCTGTAACATTTACTGGACTCGAAAAAATTGCCAATTTCCTTAATCTAGTTAATTGCCCTGCACCAAAAGTTGAATCAACAGAAACATTTACGGAAGCAAGGGGTAATCCTGATGGTGTAGAATCTATGGGGCTGGCATTGTAAATCCGGCAAGTAACACTAACCGTTGCTGCAATATTTGCCGATTGCCAAGCATAAAACTCAAACCCACTTACTGACAATGCCTGAGGAGCAGAGTACCACTGAGCAAAAGCACTAGCCGTTGTACTGTTCATAGAAATGGCCTGCAAGGTTGTGGCCTTATTAAATGTGTAATTAATGGTATCATAACTGCAACTGGTTGTTTTGCCCAATCCATTGCTTGATGCCCAACTAATTTGTGAACGATTTAGGTTCCCAGTAATGTTTGTAGGCTGATAAGGTAGGTTATGTTGCGAATAAGCAGATAACGTTAACAATAACATGCCCAACAGCGATAAGTAGTGTATTTTACGCATAGTTGCAATTTTTAGTTTAATCAAATATATAGCATTTTTTCTCACAATATTTGCATAATCAGTTTATTAGGAAATTAGCTCTCGATTATTAAAGTTAAATCTGACGGCTAAAGAAGCCATTATATACATACTGCTATGTTTTTTTATCCATTAACTGGCAACATAAAAAATAAACTATTTAAACTTATTATACTACTTTTTATGATTGGGTATATTTAATAAAATACCAGAAATTGGGTATGCGGAGGTATGATGGTTAAATAATTTGAAAAAGTTAAAATGCTTTTATCAGGTAATTTTTTAAGTCGCCATTTTTAAGGTTTATCCTAAATAATCTAGCTCCAATACCACATCATCAAGTGTTGTTTGAGCGTTACAATAAGAACAATATAAAAATAAAAAAAACAATGGTAATTATCTTATAAGGCATTCTAAAATATTGCTAACTAAATTACAGGATCAATACCAATAACAATCATTTGAAGTAAAACATATTATAAAAACGACAAACATTTCATGCCGCATCTATAATATCTAATTTAACCCAAACACCTTTTGAATATGGGCTTTTATAACTTCTTGGTTATGATATTTATTTACAAATGCAGGGCCATTTTTACCCAAGCTTTTTAAATTATCGTACTCATGTAATAATATTTTTTTGATACTGTCAGCATCTTCTTCGTCACCTTCAATATCATATAATAAACCAATGTTTCCATTTTCAATTTGCTCGCGGAAACCAACAATATTTGCAGCAATGATTGGTAAACTAACATAAGCACACTCTATACCTACAAGTGGGTAACCCTCGTATTTGCTTGGGAAAACGGCCACATCAAACATCGGATATACATTTTCCGGGTTTTTAGTTGCTCCAATGTAAGTAAGATTTGAAAGTCTATCAATCCTATCTTTTAATTCATCATACATATCACCATCACCAGCCATAACAAAATGATAGTTGTTTTCATTCTCCATCAATTCAGCCACGCGTACAAAAATATCAGGACGTTTTTGTAATTGTATACGGCCTAACGAACCAATAATTCTTTTACTTGAATCGATACCAAACTTATCTAGTAATTGTTTGCGCGTAAAGGTGGTATTATTAAAACGATCATAATCAATCATGTTATAAATAACCTCAATTTTTTCAGCACGCTCATTGTATTTTTTTATCAATACTTCTTTCCAAAAATCACTCGTTACAATACGTTTGTCTAAATAATTTTGATATTGATAAGCAGCTTCAAACCATCCGTTATCATCATAATCTTCGCAATGCAACAAATCATAAATAACAGTATTCGGAAACTTTGCTTTTATAAGTGGGCTTAATATATATAAAAGTGGATTACTCATATTAAGTATGAAACCTGGCTTCTCGTTTTTTATAACCTCCCATAATGCTAAAAGCATTGGATATGGACCTTGGGCAACATCCTCTAAAGCAAATTGATCATCAGTATATTTAGCAAATTCATTTCTTAACGTACCCGATGTATCTGCTCCTTTTATTACAACATCAATAATACTTAAGTTTTTAATTTTTAACTCTTTGATGTAGCTCAACAAAATATTTTCGGCACCTCCAACATGCCACCAAAAATGAGTAACAAGCACTTGGTTTGATGGATTAACACATATCGGAAATGATTTATCAAAATCTAACTTAAACCCTTCAATAAATCCGGCCATTTTGTGTGCCTTGGAATACTTTACTTCTGGGTTCAGTTTGTTTGCTACAAATTTGGAAGTCCAAAATAAATACAACAACAAATCTTTGGATTTGATATTGGCAAACTTCCTTTTAATGGTGAGTTGCGTTATTTTTTGAAACACCCTATTAATAAAAGATAGATTTACTGTGTGATTATCATTGATATGCTGAAACGCACGTTGAGACTTATTTATTCCAAATAAACTAATCCAATTTTTTTTGTAGGCCAACAAACTAGATAAGCTACCTTCCTCCTCACTGCGCGTAACCAATGACCGGATGTTTTGACGGTAATTAAAAAGGACTTTTCTAATTGGAACACCATAAGCTCCTTTACCAACTGCTCGTTGCCAAAAATCCCAATCTTCGTATAACTTAACTCCATTAGCTAAATGTAAAGTTCTTTGCCCGCTTAAACTATTCCAAAGCTCACGTTTAACGGGAGACACAGCCACTAGATAATTTTCCAGAAATAACTTTTTTGCACTATAAAAAGGAGCAATATCAATTTGGTTTTTGTACCCAAATTTTCTCACACTTGGATAAACCCAAGAAGCAGTTGGATATGCAGCAAAGGTTAATAAACTTAATTTCAAAAAATCACTTTCTATCGTGTCATCGCTATCTAAACAAACCAAATATTTACCGATAGCATTTCTTGCTCCTATATTCCTGACTTCGGCTAACCACTTATTGGTTGCGTTCTGAATGATTTGTACTTTTAGATTTTTATAAGATCCGCTATCAGCCAATTGCTTAACAATTGAATTGGTTAATTCATCTGTAGAGCAATCGTTAATAACAATCACTTCAATTTTATTTAAATCGAACTCTTGGTTGTTAATCGAATCTAGTGTTTCGTATATAAAGTTACCAGTGTTATATACTGGAACAATAAAGCTAAATACTATATTTTGTTCTAACATATTATGGGTTGTTTATTTCGAAATACTTAGAAACCTTGGTAAGATTTTTACTATAAAATGGATCATTTTTTATGAGCACATCCCATTTTTGCTTAAAGTATTGTTTCTCTAAAGATTGTTTGGCCATTGATTGGCTACTTATAATCGGATTACCACGAGTTAAGCACTCGTGATGGTACATTTTAACCCATGGTAAGTAAACGTTATTAAATCCTTTGCTCAATAATTTACAGCACAATTCTAAATCATTGCAATCAACTGCAAGGTGTTCATCAAAACCGTCAACTTGAATAAACCGATCTCTTTTAATCATCATACAAGCACCCGTAATAGCGCTATAATTGGTTAAACAGTTTACATTATTAAAATAACCTGCTGTATCTTTATGTGCGCCCGAGTATATATGCGATCCCGTTTCATCAAGCGATAAAACGATTCCAGCATGTTGTATGGTATTATTTGGATAGAGCAACTTAGGACCAACAGCACCAACATTGTCAAGTTGGGCAATTTTAACCAATTCTTCAATTAAATTTTCAGAAATAAGTTGCGTATCGTTGTTTAAAAACAAGAGGTATTCCCCTTTTGCAAATTGAACTGCATTATTATTAAGCACTGAGTAGTTAAAAGGTATATCCATACGGTAGCTTTTAATTACTCCCGGATAATTATACTCCCACTGTGCAACTGAACTAAAAAAACTTTTCTCTGTACTTCCATTATCAATAATAATAATTTCAAAGTTAGTGTATGTTGATAAGGAAGTTATTGATTGAAGACAAGCGTCTAAAATATCTGATTTGTTTTTAGATGGAATAATGATTGATACCAATGGGGTATCCATTTTAAAAACAGGTTCAAAACAACCAAATGATGCATCCGAAACACGTGCATATGCACCTCGATACTGCTTATTTAAAAATTGATTTAATGTAATGTGATTTTGATGTATTTTATCAATAGTAACTTCCTCTTTGTGCTCATGGTAAAGCACTTTTGATATGTGTTTAATGTTTGAATTATTGTGTGTAAAATTTAAAATTAACCCGTATAAATTTGTGCTTAACAGTAGCGACACTTTGTTGTAGGTGCTTTTATTTACCAATAATAAATTACCAATATAATTGCGAGATAAGATTGTATGTGGGCTCCAGTCTGGCTTAAAATAGGGTGTTATCGTTTCATCGGGAATTAATGTATCAAAAAAATCATTATCGGAGTATATAAACTGCGGATCTCCTGATTTATTAATTTCATTCACAAACTCATACAAACAATCTTCTCTTAAGATGCAATTTAAGTTGGTGAATAAAGCGTAATCACAAATTAAATCGGGCTTATCGGTATTTTCAATTATTGTATAACGATAATCATTTTCAATGGTTTTGTTTAGGATGTAATTGATTTTATCCGACTCATCATCAACAATAAAACTTACAAAAAAGTGCTGATAAACTTGGTTTTGTAATGCATCTAAAAACTGATTTAGATGAATTAGATTTTCTTCATCAACCTTGGCAAAAATTTGCACATGCGGCTGCTGTTTAAAATTAACAATGTTTTGCCCCATGGCTTCAAGATCAACCTCACGAGGAAACCGCTTTTGTTTAAACGCTTTATAACCCGTATGATCACTATCCTTTTTTATACTAAGCACATAATTTACTGCCCCAATTATGATGGAAAATAGCTGCTTAAAAAACTTGTATATTAACAATAAACCTGGCTTTGAAAACAAGAAAAATAGTCGTTGAATGAATGGCCAACGTGAATCTTTTAAATAACTATCACTAGTTAAAATGAGTTTAGTTTTTGTGAAAAATAAATACATTTTCCAATAAGAACTGCCCTCAATTTCCTTGATACGCTCTTCGTAATTTTTTACGGTGTTTAATAGTGCTGTGTACTCTGCCCTTTGTAAACTATTTTTAGGCAATATGTTTTTCTTTCTCATTTGCTGCTCTAAAATAATTTTGAATATCGTTCACCAACTTCTTCAATATCACCAATAAAATCGATGGTGCCATTGTTAACCAAAACACCCTTACTACACATGCTTTTTACTTCATTAAAGTTGTGGGAAACAAAAACTATGGTGGCACCTTTAGCTTTAATTTCTTCTACCTTTTTTAAACACTTTTTTTGAAAACCAACATCACCTACAGATAACACTTCATCTATTAATAAAATATCAGGCTGCTTTATTATAGCAATGCTAAAAGCGAGGCGTGTCATCATGCCTGTACTGTATCGTTTAACTTGCCAATTAATAGCTTCACCTAACTCCGAAAACTCAATAATTTCTTGAGTATAATTTTTTATTTCTGCTTGCGACATGCCCATTAAAGCGCAAAGTAACTTTATATTTTCTTGGCCAGTCATTTCATACTCCAATCCAACACCTAAACTTAATAATGGAGCAACCACTCCATTTACTTTAATCTTCCCTTTTTCAGGTTCAATTATACCTGACAAAACCCTTAATAGCGTACTCTTACCCGATCCATTTTTACCTAACAAAGCAATACTCTCTCCATGTTTTATTTCAAGGTTGATGTTACGTAGAACAAATTTTTTATCTAAAAAAGGTCGCCTACCGAAACTAAAAAGCACTTCTTTAAAAGATACTGCACCAGTTTCTCGAACATAAAAACAAACATCTACATCTGTTAGTCTGATTGCAAAATTCTTATCGCTTATCATATATTAGATATAAACCCTTTTTTATATTTGGTAAATAAGGTATAACCCATGGCAAAAGCACTAACAGCTAATAAGGAGCATATCAAAAAATTGAAACCATCGGGTTGTTTAAACCTGTAAAAAATATCATGAAACGACTCAACAAAATAATAAAATGGATTAAGCTTAAGCAGGTGGCGTGTGCTTTCAGGGACCAAATCGGGTGTGTAAGCTATAGGTGTGAAGTAAAAAAATGCGGGTATTATGGTATTCCAAAGTAATTGGATGTCTCTAAAAAACACATTTAAAGTCCCCAATATCATACCAAAACCCAACACAAAAACTGAAGTAACTAAAATAAGCGGAACAACAAAAATGATGGTATAATTTAACTGAAAATGGAGAAAAAACATAATGATGAAAAATGGTATAAACGTGAGCAACAAATTAATAACTGCTGCAAACATGGCAGAAAGCGGAAAACTAAACGGGTGTAAATTTACCGATTTAAGAATAGACGCATTATCGATAAAAGAAGTGAGTACTTGTAGAATAGATGCAGAGATGAAATTCCAAAATATTAAACCACTTAGCGCATACAAAGAGAAGTTCTCGATATGATTGATTTCCTTAAAAACAACCGTTAAAATTATTAAAAACAATAGCGGATTGAGCATGCTCCAAAAAATACCAAGAAAGGAGTTTTTGTACCTTAACTTAATGGTTTTCAAGGCCAAATTAAGTACGGCATTTCTAAATCCAATATTTAACAGTGTTTTTCCCAATGTTTAAATTTTTACAAAAGTAGGTAATTACATAGTTTATTCCATACATATACATCATACGGGTAGTTAACCTTTTATGGAGTATTGTATTGATATTATAGCTAAAGATGAAAAAACGATTTTATAAACCAAATCGGTTTGCTATTTTCGCCCAAGAAATGGTCTCGTAGTTCAATGGATAGAATAGATCACTTTTAAGAACCGACAACTACCAATACCCCGAAACCCAATATCATCAATAATCTTCAAGGAAATATTCGTGTTACAAAACACAAATTGAGCAGTGATTTGAGCAGTAATTGTAACACTGCGTTGGATTTCAACTAAAGGTACTTGACAAATTTCTGAAACCTTACTATTTTTAACCTTTACTTTAGCTGTAATCACTCATACTACTTTGATTCCAATTAAGAAAAACTAGTGATTATTTTTTTAAAGACAGAACATTAAATTGCAATTCATAAGCAGCCCCAATCTTCAAACCCAAAACTGTTACTGTTGAGTTCAGAAACAACATAAATAAACGAGGCGTAAACTGAAAAGCCATAAGAGTAAGACCCCAAATTTTTGTTATGTTTTCAAAAAAAGCATTAAATATTACATTATTCGTTATAAGTTTAGCTTGTACAAGTTTATTACACGCCCAACAATCAACTAATGCTTCAGGGGGCAATGCTTCAGGTAGCGGAGGTTCTGTTACATACAGCTTAGGTCAGGTATTTTAACCAGCATTTCAGACACATCAGGTAAAGTAAGCCAAGGCGTACAACAAGCATACGAAATTTTTAATGTGGGTTTACTAGAGTCAAAATTGAATTTCTCGCTTTCAGTATTTCCAAACCCTACAGTAAATAATTTAACATTAAGTATGACTGATTATAAAAACGAAAAGTTGAATTATCAGTTTTTCGATTTGCAGGGTAAATTATTAAGTAGCGGATCCATAACATCACAGCAAACCGAGATAAATACATCCACGCTTGCTTCAGCAACATATTTTGTTCATATCATGAATCAAGAAAATATAAAAGTACAATCATTTAAAATCATTAAAAAATAATAACCAATGAAAAAGTTTTATTCAGTAATTGCTGGTCTTCTACTAAGCATTAATATTTGGGCACAAGCTCCTCAAAAAATGAGCTACCAAGCTGTTATCAGAAATGCATCCAATGCTTTGATAGTAAATCAATCTGTAGGTATGCGTATCAGCATCTTGCAAGGATCTGTATCAGGAACTTCTGTTTATACCGAAACCCACAACACAACCACCAATGCAAATGGTTTGGTTAGTGTTGAAATTGGAGGTGGAACTGTAATTAGTGGTATTTTTAGTAATATTAATTGGACAAACGGACCCTATTTTGTTAAAACCGAAACGGACCCTAATGGTGGAACCAACTACACTATTGTTGGAATAAGTCAATTGTTAAGCGTGCCTTATGCTTTATTCTCTGAGGTAAGTAGTAAATGTTCAGATCCAAATTTATGGTCAACCTCAGGTAACAGTATTCTTAACAATCAGTCATTTATTGGCACAACAGATACCTTTCCATTAAAACTAAAAGTTAATCGTGTTAATTCAGGACTAATTGATTTTAAGAATAGTATAACTTCAATTGGATACAATACAATAAATGATGCTAATTCTGGGGGATATTGGAATGTTGCATTTGGAACAAATACATTAACAGAAAATTCAAGTGGATATGGAAACATATCAATAGGAGTTCAGAACCTTTTTAAAAATAAAACAGGATTTTCTAATGTATCAATAGGTTGTAATTCTCAGCAAAATTCTGAAGAAGCTGTTTACAACATTACACTTGGCCATGGGACATTATCAAACAATAAAAAAGGCAATAGTAATATTGCTATTGGTAATAATGCATTATCCAATTTTGATTTTCCTGTAAATATTGCAGCATACAATACAGCAGTTGGAGAAGGTTCTATGGGTAAAGCTACAATTGGCTATAGGAATAATGGGTTTGGATGCTATTCTTTACATAACTTAACTTCTGGCCAACAAAACACTGCAATAGGTATAGATGCTGGACGTTCACTACAAACAGGAAACTCAAATATTTTTATAGGTAATAATACTGATGTAACAGACAGTTCTATTTCAAATTCGGTAGTAATTGGCAATAATGCAATTGCTAAAAATAGCCATACTATTATTCTTGGTGATGAAACAGATGGATTACTAAATATCGGAATTGGCACATCAAATCCAGAAAGAAAGTTACACATTAAATCAGTGATGAGATTAGAGCCACTAAATCAAGCACCAAGTTCACCATCAAGAGGTGATATTTATTATGATGGTTTAATTAACAAACTAAGGGTGTATGATGGCACAGTTTGGCAAAATTGTTGGTAGTTTAAAAAGTAGTTTTTTAAAAAATAATAAACTAAAATGGATACCATTTTGTCATTCACAAAATACTTTGAAAAAATTGAGCAATGAATTAAACTGTAAAGTATCAAAATCAACAATTTTTATAAAACTTTGCTATCTTTGACCCAAGCCTAATAAGGGTTTATGGTCTCGTAGTTCAATGGATAGAATAGATGTTTCCTAAACATTTGATACAGGTTCGATTCCTGTCGAGACTACTAAATAAATATCTAAGCCAATCAATATAAGGTGGTTGTATATGTATTTAATACTGTGTAAATCGGCTTCAAACTTTGCAGAAACAAACCCGAGGTAACGAATTTTATAACAGCATTCTAAAATTAATACTGTATTTTCCGCTCAAGGTTAATTATAATTTCTACCTAAACTAATAACCTCCATATCCTTTTATAATACCTGATGTTTTAATAGTGGGTTCATTACCATAATCACAAACCAACAAGCTTATGCCTACTTAAATAACTTCTATTTATGGCCAAAAATGCAATTTAAAAACAGAAAGTTTAACTATTTCTGAACTTTTGTAATGTAAATTTTTTATAAGCCAAAGCGCTAACTAAACTTCATATTTCATATATATTTGAGGCTTCTATACTTTTTTATGAAACCTAAAGTTATTACCGCAGTTCTTTTAATCCTACTTGGTATAAATTTTACAAATGCCCAAGTAAACCTAAACGATAGCATTATTGCCTATTTACCTTTAAATGGAAATGCAATTGATGTGAGTGGACAAAACAATAATGCCACCACTACATTAAGTGGAGTTTATCCCAATATAAGCAGACAAGGAATTCCAAACCAAGCTTTATTCTTTAATGGAGAACATGAACAGGGCTTACTTGATTTTGGAACGCCTTTGCTTAATGGAAGAACACAACTAACAGTTAGCATGTGGTTTAACATCACGAACTTGCTAAATGCCATGAGCATTTTTGGCCAAGACAACTTATTCGAAATTGCTTTTTATACTGGGCCAAACCGATTAAGTATTTTTCATCCAACGTCAGGTACCACCAACGTTAGTTTGTCTTCCACACTCAATACTTGGCAACATTTAGCTATAACTACCACTTCAACGCAAATGCGCATATACCTTAATGGTATATTAATGAGCACGATTAACGGAAATCATGTTATTGGAACAAATACCACCAACACCCGAATTGGAGGTAATGTAATCAACCAATCAAATAACTCCTTTTTTAGAGGCGCTATTGATGAGCTTAGGATATATAATCAAATATTGAATAACCAAGAAATTGAAATACTTAGTGCATCCTCGTCTATAACCATTCTACCATTAAATTTAAACAATACTGAGCTTTGTGCCGGAAAAAGTTACGCATTGCCTTTCATGTTTTTTGGATCAGGAATACAAAACGGCAACATCTTTACAGCGCAACTAAGCGATGAAAACGGTAATTTTTCTCAGCCATATATTCTTGGAACAAAGTTGAGCACAAATAATGATACCATTAATATTACCATACCCGATTTTGTGCCAACCGGATCTAACTACAGGATTAGAATTGTTTCAAGTTTCCCTCAAATAACCAGCAATACCAGTATACAAACCTACACCGTTAACAATCCAGGTGATGGGTGGACAACATTAAAACGAAATCGATTACTTTGGTATCAATTTAACACCAATTCTGCTGACTCATCAGGTAATGGATCTCATGCCACATTAAGCGGTGGAGCTAGTTATGGTGCCGATAGATTTGGCAACCCAGTTGGAGCTCTGCAGTTAAATGGTGTAAGTGCTTTTGCTAGCGCCCCATCGGGAGTTTGGTTTAATGGGCCATTTAGTGTAAGCTGTTGGGTTAGGCCAAATAGCATTACCAATTGGGCAAGGTTATTTGACTTCGGAAATGGCAGTGCAAACGATAATGTTACTGCAACCTTATTTCAAGGAACTACAAATCGACAACAAGCTGAAACTTATATTGGTGGTTTGAGTACAGGTTTTGCGCTTACTAATTCTCCAGGTTTAAGGTTAAATCAATGGAATCATTATCTCGTTCAATTTGATGGTACCACCATTAGAATATACATTGATGGGGTATTGGCGGCAAGTGCCAACTCAGGAATTCCCAAATTTATTACTCGCCTAAACTGTTGGATTGGAAGAAGCAACTGGGCAGCAGATGCATTCTCAAATGCCTCTTTCGATGATTTTATGTTGTTCAATCGTGCACTTACATTGAACGAAATTCAAGCACTTGCTAACGATGGATTGATTATACATAATCCCATTCCTTGTACTGGAAACATGCTACAATTAAATGCACCGCTTTTACCTGGTGCAACTTATCAGTGGAATGGTCCAAATGGTTTTTCTTCGTCTTTACGTCAACCGTTAATAGCCAATTTGAGTAATGCAAATTCAGGAAATTATCAACTCATTATTAAACAAGGATTATGCGATAGTCTTGTAACAACAAAACTAATTACCATTAACAACCTTGCTGTTCAACCAAACATTACTTTTAATAGTTTACCTCCTGCGCTAAATACTGGTAGTACACCAATTTCCCTGAGCGCTACTCCAACAGGTGGTACATTTTTTGGTAATGGAATAAGCGGTTCATCCTTTAATCCCGGATTAGCTGGTGATGGCGAGCACATTGTTTTGTATAGTGTATTAAATGCTTCAGGTTGTTATACCAATCGGGCAGATACAACCATAATTTTTCCATCATACCCAATAACAAATACCAGTACCACAGCTTGTAATGGTGGATTTTATGATGCAGAAGGTCCTAACCAAAATTACAGTTCAAACCAATCCATTATTCACACCTTTTATAGCGGTAGCAACCAAAAATTACAATTCAATTTTAGCTCCTTCGGTTTAGCTCAAGGTGATACATTATTTGTATTTGATGGTGCTGATACCTCATCTTTTCTCATTGCTTATTACATACAAAATGCAGCACCAGATATAATTTGGAGTAAAGATTCGATGCTTACATTTTGGTTTAAAAGCGATGGTGCTAATGTTGGTACGGGTTGGAATGCAAGTTTTAGTTGTATGACAAATCCGACAGTTGTAGAAAATACTTCATTACGTACCGGAATGCATCAAATTTGTAATGGCGTGTTATTAGATCCTGGTGGAACAGGCAATTACGGTTACGGATATTGGCAACAAACCATCAGAGCAAGTGAAGGAGCCAGATTAAGATTTGAATACAGTCAATTTAATGTTAATGGAAATAATGGCGGGCATTGGCTCAATATTTATGATGGACCAACTACAGCTTCACCATTAATAGGTGCTTACAATAATTTTAACTTTCCTCCTGCTGTAATTGAGAGCAGTGGTGAGTATTTAACTTTCGGTTTTGATGCAGGAAATACCAATGCCGCATTACAATCCGGTTTTAGTGCAAATCTCAACTGCTTTGGTTCTGTAATTCCTGTTATCATCAACAGTAATAATAGTGTGCAAACTTGCAACGCTGTTTGGTTTGATGCAGGCGGAAGCACTTTAAATTATCCTCATAATTCAAATGTTATACAAAACTTTGTATCAACTAATGGTAATAAACTGCGTTTTACTTTTAATAGAAATGTAACTCAACTTGGAGCAGGCGATAGCTTGTTTGTTTATGATGGGCCTGATACTACAGCTCAATTGATTTCTACTTTCATTCAAGGAAGTAACTTCGAACCGATAAAAAGTAAAGACAGTACTCTTACCTATAAATTTACAAGTAATAATACCGATAACGGAAGAGGTTGGCAATCGTTTGTTTCTTGCGTTCCCTCCCACGCTCCTATCGACACCTTTGCATTAAGTAGTGGTGTTAGGTATTCATGTAATGCCATTATCCGTGACCCAGGCGGCACCGGAAATTATGGGTATGGATTTTGGCGACAAACCTTTGGTTCTTATAATGGCAACCGCATTCGTTTAAACTTTTCTGAATTAAATATTAATGGTAATAATGG
>JAIXWD010000024.1 GCA_027482225.1 Bacteroidota bacterium | reverse complement strand
CCTGTTCCTAATGATGTTCCACCTGTTGCTGCGCTGTACCAGTTAATTGTACCTGCACTTGCAGTTGCACCTAATACCACTGTTCCTGTTCCGCATATAGCAGCTGGTGTGCTTGCTGTTATGGTTGGGATGGTATTTACGGTTACAGCAATTGCTGATGCTGTATCCCTACATGCACCTGCAGTAATTACCACACGATAACTACCTGTTGCAGTTGCGGTGTATGAAGCATTGGTTGCGGTTGCTATTGGTGTATTATTGTTTAGCCATTGGTAAGCAAAACCTGTGCCGGTTGATGCATTAATCACCACACTTCCACCTGAACAGAAAGTGGTAGCCGTAGAGGCACTAGAAGTAGCCGAAGGACAAGCATTAACTATTACTACAACTGCAGTAGAAGTGTCTGAGCATCCACTGGCATTTGTTACCAATACGCGGTATGAACCTGCAGCATTGGCTGTATAGCTCGCTGCTGTAGCCGAAGCGATAATCGTATTATTATTTAACCATTTATAAGTTAAACCTGTTCCAGTGTTTGCGTTAATTACAACGCTACCTCCTGTATTAATTGTAGTAGCACTAGCTGGTGTTGCTGTGGCTATTGGTCTAGGATTTAATACCGCATAAGTAGAATCTGATTGAGATCCACCACCACAGGTTCCACCTGTAACAGCAACCTTGTACCATCCATTTACCTTAGCGTATTTGATTTGTGTTGTTCCACCACCACTCCATGTATATGTTGAGTATCCAGAGCCTGCATCTATAGCAATACTATCACCACAACCATATGTGGTATCTGGTAATGTTATGGAAGCGCTACCAACAATAGCCTTAACAAGGGCACGGTTACTTGGACAAGCAACTGTTGATGCTATTGGCACAAGCGGTGGAGTAATCGAGATGTTAAATCTGTTTGCAATATCATTTTCAACTACACGCCTTGTGTTTGAATCAAGTGTTCTATTAGTAACTAAGTATTCAAAAATATCAACATTTGACATTTGGTTTTGTCCACCTCCATAACCATTAAATTGTGGGCCGTTAGGACCAGTAACACCATTGGCATTATTCCCTAATAGTATACTGTTTTCATAAAAGAAGCTGGTAGATCCGGTGCCCATGCCTGTGTATATGTATGGTGAAGTTAAATTTGTTGTAACGTTGTTACTAACAACCCAACCATCATAATATGCTTGCTGACGACCAGGACCATGATATCCTAAAAGCCAGTTATTGGTAACGGCTGAGAAAACACGTTCGTTTGAACCACCATTTAATTTAGCAATACCTATAGCTGTAAATGGAGCAGGGAAGTTGGTAGTATTTACCATAAACTGACTGGTATTAAAACGCAGAATTGGCTTGCCATTGTGTCCACTGAAAATCAAAACTGGTTGGTTACCCGCATTTGTCTGTGTCATGTTGTTTCCAAAACCACTTTGATCGTAAACAATTTCTACGAAAGGAGTTGCAGAACCTAACCACGTTTTAATTGCAACGGTATCTAATTCATTATTCACAAAGCCAAACATTTGCGTGGCATTGTCTGAAGAACGTCTTAATTTAATTGCGTTTCCGGTGTAGGCTGTTTTTAATTTACGAAGACCAATTAACATTCTTGCACTTGATACGGTATCGCCAATAAGTGTGGCTATATTATATTGCGTTTCAACATAATAGTTAGTGGTGGTGGTTAAGCTTGGAGTAGTAAATACATTACCCGAAGATACTGCTGTTCCGCCAGTAGCGGCAGTGAACCATCTATTAATAAAGCCTGTTGGAACCGTTGTGTTAAAAGTAACTGTTCCTGGACCACATCTGGTTACATCTGCTACAACCGGAGTGGCTGGGAATGGATATAGGTTAACCTTTTTCGTAACACTATCTCTACAGCCTGAACTTGAAGTTACTACCAACTTAACACTATATTCTCCTACTGCGCTGTATGTTTTTTGAGCATTTATTGTATTTGCCGTATCGTTAATACCAGCTCCAAAGTTCCATCTAAAAGTTCTTCCAGCAAGTGATGGAGAAGTGGTATTAGTGAATATAAAGGTGGCACTGTCCTCGCATTGTGCAAAGCGGTTAGGCAAGAAGTTAACAATTGTTGAGTCGATTGTTACAACCATCCTTGCCGTATCTCTACAGAAAGTACCACCAGAAATAAGTTGTACTTGGAATGAGCCTGCACTTGAGTATGATTTAGTAGGATTTGCCAATACAGAAGTTGTGGCATCACCAAATGACCAATTAAAGTTATTGGTGATTGGATTAGATGTATTAGAGAATACAAACGAATTATTACCCAAGCACTGATTTGATCTGTTCACAGTAAAACCTGCTACAGTTACCGGATTAATGGTAAAGTTTGATGTCCATATCGAAGGTTCAACCAATGTTCCAGAAGATGTTACTCTTAATCTGTATAGTAAACTAAATTTGGTAATTGAACTAGGAATAATGCCGGTTATGGTATCTGAAGTAGAAGATGTTAATGTGCCAATGTTTATTGGGTTAGCAAAACTTCCACTTGAATCGCTTAGTTGCAAGGTAAATACATTACCTGCAGGTAAAGATGGCGTGATGGTATAATAAACCCTAACATTATCGCCTGCACAAACACCTGTTTTATTAGCACCAGTAGCTGTTAAAGCATATCTGCTCACTGCAGAAAGATAAGGGTTGTTTACGTTTGCAATACTTGTATAGCAGCCACCAGATAAAACACTATCACCCTTAGGCATAATGGTGTAAACATAGCAATTAGGATTGGGCGCCCATGAAGTAGCAGTACCAAAACCTATGGTATCGACAGATGCAAAATAATTTCTTCCTTTTCCATTGATCACATTAAACTGTCCACCTACATAAACCAAATTTCTATCGGCAGCTAAACTTAATACTGCACCATTAGCATTCGGCCACCAATTATTTAAGTTACCATTGGCTAAATCAAAAGATGCCGCGTGCTGTCTAGTGGCAGCACCAATTGTATTAAACGAACCTCCAATATATAAACGCCCTTGGCTTGCAAGTAAAGTTTGAACTGCACCATTTAAACTTGGACTCCAACTGGTGATTGCTCCACTATTATTAAATGAGGCAATTCTATTTCTGGTTTGTCCGGCAATACTGGTAAATTCTCCACCTGCATAAACATTTGCTCCATCCAATTCAAGGCTATAAATAACGTTATTGGCATTCGGATCCCAACTTGTTAATGTACCTGAAGTATCTATTGATGCAATCCTGTTTCTGGTAGTTGCGTTTATCGTTGTAAAACTACCTCCTAGATATAGAATATTACCTAGCTTTTTTATCGAATAAACCATGTTATTTAATGCCGGATTCCAAGTATCAAGAGTTCCTCTGGCCACATCAAAACGAGAAAGATAGGTACGAGATAAACCGTTAATGTTAGTAAACGATCCGCCCACATATAATTTACCATCTTCTACTACAATAGACCTAACTGTTCCATTAACAACGGGATCAAAACCTAATAGGTCGCCTGTTACCATGTTTATTGCTGCTAATCGGTTTCTGTTTGGGCTACCAATATTATTGTATTGACCACCCACACAAATTGTTGAGCCAAACCCTTTAATCGTAAAAATAGTACTGTTTGCACTAGCATCCCAACCCGTAGTATTGGTTATTGGTGAGTTAGCAACTATGGTATCTAACTCAGCAATATATTGTCTGTTTTTAGTTCCTATTTGCGTAAATTCTCCAACAACATAAATCTTATCCCCTTCAGGTAAAATGCCCCATACATTTGAGTTAGCATTAGGATTCCAATCCGTTGTAACTCCTCTTAAGGTATCAACAGAAGCAATTCTATTTCTGGTTTTTCCACCAATAACACCGAAAGAACCACCCAAGTATAGCTTATCACCCGAAAGCGCCATTCCTAAAATTTGGTTGTTTGCGTTCGGATTCCATGAGCTGTAATTACCATTTTCAGCATCAAATTTACCGATAAAATTACGTGTAATGCCCGCAACGTTATTAAAGCTACCACCAACATAAATACTGTCGCCAGAGTTTACCATCGCAAACACATTGCTATTGAACACTGGATTCCAATTGGTCATTAAGCCTGTTGACAAGTTAAACGCTGCTGCATAACCGCGATCTCGGTATCCTATTTGAGAGCATCCGCCTCCTGCATAAAGTTGGCTGCCTGCTAATTGGATAGTATATACTGATCCATTAGCTGATGTTTCCCATTTAGTTGGCGAGCCTGTTTCTCTATCTAAAGAAGCAATGTATCTTCTTGCCAATGGACCCATCGTGGTAAATTCACCACCTATTAATAATGTATTTCCAACTGGTGT
>JAIXWD010000017.1 GCA_027482225.1 Bacteroidota bacterium | reverse complement strand
TGTGAAATGAAGTTTTATAATGCTGTTTTTACAATTGATAAATCATATTATCTGAATCTAAAAAATAAAATCGCAGCGCTACAACAAGATACCAAAACCCGAAAAAATATTTTTGTTACCCTAATTACTTCTTATGGAATCAAGGAAAACGAATACAGCAAAGAATTGGTTCATAGTCATTTGGGAATGGATGCTTTGTTTATTGATTAGTAATTATAATTCGCCAAAATTCATTAATTTGTTTTGTTTTGGCGGAATATGAAATTGCCCCAAGCATGTAAACACAAAAAAGCCCCACATTACTGCGAGGCTTTCTCTTTTGTTTTGCTCCCCTTATTGACGAAAGATGCAGCTATAATTCGATAATTGAGTATGTGACTATAAGAAAATTGAAGGGTTGAACTTCCTTTTATTTTGGAGAATATGAATGATTACACATCTTTCAATATTTTTTGGATTTCATTCTTTTCATTAGCTTTAATCTCATTCCAACTCTTTCCTTGTATACCCATTTCAATAGAGTAGAATATATTAAGGTGTGGAGATATTCCAGCTTTAACTAATTTCTTTTTGATTGTTCTGTAATCTGATTCCATCAGGTCTTTCCTTGAATAAATTCCAATCAAGTTCATTATTTTGACCATATATGGACCGAAGTTCTTTATTTCATTAAGGTCATTCATAAAAAAAGGGTTACACTATACAAGTATAACCCTTTTATCTTTTTATCTGCTCCCCTTACAGACGAAAGATGCAACTATAATGCGATGATAGAGTATGTGACTATTAGGAAATTGTGTACCTTCAAAAAGAATAATTTCAACAAATAACTATGGCAGACAAAAAGAATAAAAATTCAGGAAACGGTATTGCACTTGGCTCTTGCTTTGGAGTAGTATTTGGAGCAGCCTATGGAATTATTTCTGGAAACATTGCCACAGGTGCAGGATTTGGCTTAGCAATTGGAGTGTTTATTGGAGCAATTTTCGACTTTGTGAAGAATAGAGAATAAATTAAAAGATGCAACTACCCTAACTCATTGACGGACAAAGAAAAAGCCATCATTTCTGATGGCTTGTCCAGTGTGGCTCCCCTTTTCCTCGAAAGATGCAACTATAACTCGATGATTGAGTATATCACTATCAGGAAATTAAAGGGTTGAACTTCGTGTAATTTTGCAGGAAGTAGTGCTTGAATCAAGACTTCAAAATTTTAGTATTTTTGACTTTTATAAAGATGTTAAAATGAATATTGTCATCTATCTATATAATGGACTCACAGTTTTAGATGCTGTAGGACCCTACGAAGTATTGAGCAGACTTCCAGATGCAAACGTGAGATTTGTTGCTAGAGAAAAGGGTTTGATAGTTTCTGATACTCACTTTTTAAAACTTGTTGCAGAATATGATATTTCAGAAATTCAGTCTGCTGATATTTTGGTAATCCCTGGCTCTGTTATCGGTTTTATTAGAGAATCAAAAGACGCATCTGTGTTGAATTGGATACAACAAATTCACCAAACAACAACTTGGACCACATCTGTATGTTCTGGGTCTGTTATTTTAGCGGCTGCCGGTATTCTAAAAGGGAAAAAGGCAACAAGTCATTGGGGAACCTTGGCAATGTTAAGTGATTACGGAGCAATCCCTACAAGTGAAAGATATATTCAAGAGGGTAAAATAATTACCGCACAAGGTGTTTCTGCGGGGATTGATATGGCATTGTTTTTAGTTAGTCAAATAGTTGGCGTTGAAAAAGCAAAAGCGTATCAACTATTTATAGAGTATGACCCAAATCCACCTTTTGACGCTGGAACAATAAGTAAAGCAGATGACGCAACCATTAGTTTGGCAAAAAAAATGCTCGGCAAAGAAGCTCAAAAGGATTTAAGTCTTTTAGACGCCTTGAAAAATCTGACCTCCTTATGGAAACTGAAAAAGGGAGTCTGAACATCAAAAGATGCAGCACACCTAACTCTCTAATAGACAACAAAAAAGGCGACATTTCTGTCGCCTTGTGCACTGTAGCTCCCTGACCTGGACTCGAACCAGGGACCTACTGATTAACAGTCAGTCGCTCTAACCAGCTGAGCTATCAAGGAATTTGGTTAATTCCGTTTAGCAATTTTATTGTTTAAACGGGATGCAATGTTAGTTTGTTAAAATTTAAAATGCAATATTTGCTGCAAAATTTTTTAAAAATATTTTACATGAGTCTATTAGTTGTTGGTAGTGTGGCATTTGATGCCATTGAAACCCCCTTCGGAAAAACCGATAAAATTATCGGTGGAGCTGCTTCTTACATTAGTTTAGCGGCAAGTTACTTTACAAAACAATCGAAATTGGTGGCTGTAGTAGGCGAAGATTTCCCAAATGAATTTATTCAAACCCTTGAAAGTAAAGGTGTAAATACCGAAGGCTTACAAATTAAACAAGGCGAGAAATCGTTTTTTTGGAGTGGTAAATACCACACCGACATGAATAGCCGTGATACATTGGTTACAGAACTTAATGTGTTGGGTAATTTTGATCCCATTATTCCTGATTCTTACCAAGACTGCGAATACTTGATGTTGGGTAACCTTACCCCTGCTGTTCAACAAACAGTGATAAACCGTTTAACCAAGCGCCCTAAATTAATTGTAATGGACACCATGAATTTCTGGATGGAAATTGCATTAGATGACTTAAAAAAGACCATTGCCATGGTTGATGTATTAACCATTAATGATGAAGAGGCGCGTCAATTATCAGGAGAATACTCGTTGGTAAAAGCGGCTGCAAAAATTCAATCCATGGGCCCAAAATACTTAATCATTAAAAAAGGCGAGAATGGTGCATTATTGTTTCATGATAAAGAGGTGTTTTTTGCACCTGCTTTGCCATTAGAAGAAGTATTTGACCCAACAGGTGCTGGAGATACATTTGCAGGAGGCTTTATTGGCTACTTGGCTAAAACAAATGATATTAGTTTCAACAATATGAAAAACGCAATCATATGCGGTTCGGCAATGGCGAGCTTTTGCGTAGAGAAATTTGGTACCGAGCGCATTATGGATTTAACTGATGAAGAGTTAAACAAACGCATAGTAGCATTTAGCAGCCTGATTAAGTTTGATATTGCATCAATGTAAAATGTAATTTGGTATAAACGTGGCAAATATTACATTTGCCCTGCTTTAAAACACATAAAACATGTCACAAAAAACAGCAACACATAGCAACGACAATCCTTTTGAGTCGATGATGTCACGCTTTGACGAAGCCGCACGTATTTTAGGATTAGATGAAGGATCTTACAACGTATTAAAATCACCACAAAAATCTGTTATTGTATCTATACCAGTTACAATGGATAATGGAACCGTTCAAGTATTTGAAGGTTTCCGTGTGGTGCACAACGCAAACCTTGGCCCATCAAAAGGTGGTATCCGTTATAGCATGGATGTTAACCTTGATGAGGTAAAAGCATTAGCAGCATGGATGACATGGAAATGTGCAGTAGTTGGTATTCCATATGGTGGTGGTAAAGGTGGTATAAAATGTGATCCACGTAAATTAAGTAAAGGCGAATTAGAAAGATTAACACGCGCATACACCGATTTAATGGTTGATGTATTTGGCCCAGATAAAGATATTCCAGCTCCAGATATGGGTACAGGCCAACAAGAAATGGCTTGGATTATGGATGAATACTCTAAACTAGTTGGTTATTCATCTCCTGCTGTAGTTACTGGTAAACCTTTGGTATTAGGTGGTTCATTAGGACGCGTTGAAGCAACAGGTCGTGGTGTAATGGTATCAACCCGCAGTGCTTTATCTAAATTAGGTATTAGCCCAGTAGGTTGCACTTGTGCAGTACAAGGCTTTGGTAATGTAGGTTCTATATCTGCTAAATTATTGGCTATGCAAGGCATGAAAGTGCTTGCTATTAGTGATGTTACAGGTGGATATTACAACCCTGAAGGTATTGACATAGAGGCTGCAATTGCATACCGCGATAGTAATGGTGGTACATTAGAAGGATTCAAAGCAGAACGCATAAGCAATGAACAATTACTTGAACTAGATGTAACAGTATTGGTTCCTGCTGCAATGGAAAACCAAATTACTGCCGATAATGCAGATAGAATTAAGGCAAAGGTAATTGTTGAAGGTGCTAACGGACCTACAGTAGCTAATGCAGATGAAATTTTGAACAGAAAAGGCATTATGGTTGTACCTGATATTTTAGCTAATGCAGGTGGTGTAACCGTAAGTTACTTTGAGTGGGTGCAAAATCGTTTAGGTTACTTCTGGACCGAAGAGCGTGTTAACCGCAGAGCAGACAGGGTAATGAAAACTGCATTTGAAGCTGTTTATGCCGCTTCACAGAAACACAACATCAGTATGCGTATTGCTGCTTATGTAGTGTCTATAGGTAAAGTTGCCGAGGTAGAAAAACTACGCGGTAAGTTTGGTATTTAATTGTTATTTTTACTAAGCCACAATTTGTAATTGGATGTTTTTTATCCTTGCAAATTGTGGCATATTTATTATTAAGAATTTATGTTACACAAAGAAGGCAAAGCCACAATTTTAATCACCTTAATGGTGTTGTTTGCACTTAATGCAGGCATAAAATTTTTATTACCCGAACATGTAATTGTACAAAATATTGTTATTGGTATTTCGGTGGTTTTATTGGTAATTGTATTGCAGTTTTTCCGTAACCCAAGCATTACTCCAACCATTGGCGATAACTTGGTTATTTCGCCTGCAGATGGTAAAGTGGTGGTGATTGAAGAAGTGGAAGAAGCCGAATATTTTAAAGGTAAGCGTTTACAAATTTCGGTATTTATGTCGCCTTTTAATGTGCACGTAAACCGCAACCCAATTAGTGGTTTGGTAAAATACTTTAAATACCACAAAGGTTTGTATTTGGTAGCTTGGCATCCAAAATCATCAACTGAAAACGAGCGTACCACAACTGTAATACAGCATAAAAACGGAACAGAGGTGTTATTCAGACAAATTGCCGGAGCATTAGCCAAAAGGATTGTTTGGTATGTAAAAGAAGGCGAATACGTGGCACAAACCGGTGAAATGGGTTTTATTAAATTTGGTTCACGTGTTGATATTTTTCTTCCTGTGGGAACAAAGGTTAGTGTATCGCTAAATCAGAAAGTGAAAGGCGGCAAAACAATTTTAGCTGAACTTTAAGAATACCCTACACTTTATATAAATAAAAATCGTTAAGTTTGTTTAACACATTAATACAGAAGTAATATGAAAAAACTATTGGTATTAGCAGCCTTTTTAGGTTTAGGATATGTTGGCGTAAATGCACAAACTGTTGCTCCTAAAAAAGAAGCTCCAAAAGCACAAGTAGTGCGTAACGAGGTTAAGCCTGAAAATACAACCCCAGTTGTAATGGAAGATGCACTACCTGCAGAAAAAGCAGAAAAGAAGCATTGTGCACCTAGCGACAAAAAAGAATGTGGTTCAGGTACAAGTAAGAAAAAATCTTGCTGCAGTACTAAAAAAGAATCAACCACACCTGCTCCTCAGAACTAAAATTTTAGCATCCATTACAATAAAAAAGCGATTGAAATTTCAATCGCTTTTTTTATATCCTTTCCAATTCTTCCCAATACTCCGCAGCCCTTCGGGTGTGGGGTATAACAATGGTTCCACCAACAATATTAGCTACCGCAAAAATTTCATACACTTGTGCTGTACTTACACCTTGCTCTTTGCATTTACCCAAGTGGTATTTAATACAATCATCACAACGCAAAACCATGCTAGCAACTAGGCCCAACATTTCTTTGGTTTGGGTTGATAGTGCACCTTCCTCGTAAGTATTGGTATCGAGGTTAAACAAACGTTTTAACACCAAGTTATCTTGTGCCAAGATTTTCTCATTCATTTTGGCTCGGTATGCATTAAATTCTTCTACTTGATTGGACATGATGTATTAAATTAATTTAGCACTCAACTTTTCTATCTCTGCTTTTGCGGGCATGTTTTTATAAATGATATTATACACCGCTTCTGCAATGGGCATATCAATATGTAATTGCTCGGCATTTAACTCAAACATACTTTTGGTAGCATAATAACCTTCGGCAATCATGTTCATTTCTAACTGGGCTGATTTAACCGAATAACCTTTACCCAACATATTGCCAAACGTACGGTTACGGCTGTGTTGCGAGTAAGCTGTTACCAACAAATCGCCCAAATAAGCCGAGTGGTTTATTTCGCGCGGATGAGCATGCACTTTATATAAAAATGCTTCCATCTCTCTAATGGCATTACTGATTAATACCGCTTGGAAATTATCTCCATAACCTACTCCATGACAAATACCACTAGCCACAGCATATATATTTTTTAAAACCGCACCATATTCTGTTCCGGTTAAATCTTCGGAAATAATGGTACGTATGTAACGGCAAGCCAATAATGATGCAAAGTAACTGGTAACCTCTTTATTCTTACCAGCAATGGTTAAGTAAGATAATTTTTCGGCAGCAACTTCTTCGGCATGACATGGGCCTGAGATAACCAATAAATTTTCTTGAGAAACATTAAATTCATTCATCATAAAATCGGCCACAATTTGTTTGCTATGCGGCAACAAACCTTTAATAGCCGATACAATAAACTTACCTTCAAAATCTTTTGGTGTAAGAGTGCTTAAAGCATCTTTTAAGAATGCCGAGGGCACTGCCAATACCATAATATCAGCAGTGTTTACTACATGCTTAATATCGCTGGTAACTTCAACCAACTCTGGGTGAATTTCAACAGAACTAATGTAGCTTGGGTTATGGCGATTGGTGTTTACATAATCAACAGTTTCTTGTTTACGCAACCACCATTGCAGTTTATTTATTTTGCCCGTATTGTTTCTAAGTTGTTCGGTAAGCATTTTAACAATAGCTGTTCCCCAACTACCTCCACCTAACACGGCAATATTTCTCAACTCACTATTCATACAAGCGAAAGTAAATAATTGCAGTTAATTTTAATGAATATAATTCCCCTTAACTGCTTTAATTCGACTTTTGAAAAGCACTCACAGCTTTAAATTTAAAAGCTTGACAATATGGTTATAATTAAAAGAAAGAAAAACAGTAAAATTAAAATAGCCAATACATTGATAACTAACCCTGCTATTGCAAAGCCCTTTCGTTTGTATGATTTTAAACCGCGTATGCTGTATATTAAACCAGGAATAGCTGCTATTGGAATAAAGATTAACCCTCCAAGTCCAAGTATAAAACCTATTAAGGCGTCTTTATCGGCCTTAGTATCTTGTTCGTAATCATTATTTTGGGAAGTTGAGTTATTCGGCTTTTTCTCCTCATCAAACTTGTACTTTTTTCTGATGGTATCGTCTGGTAAAACAGATACGTTTGTTGGGGCTAATTCCTCTTGCTGTGCTATAAATGAATGAGGCTCATTATAGGTTATTTGCTCATTAGCCTCAACATTAGAGGTATTATCAATGGAATTATCATTGGTATTATGTGGTTGCGTTTTTACTGTAGCCTTATCGGTGTGGTTAACAGCAATTTTTTTTCTAAATGCAAACTGTTGTTGCGAACAGGAAGCCAACATTAAGGTGGCAAAAGTGAGTATCAAGTAGTTTTTCATTTTTGGGGTGAAATTAATGTGATGTGAAAATATTAATTTTTATAAAATAACTAAACTTTACAGTTTAATTTTCATTAAAAAAAAGCCGATTCACATGCGAATCAGCTTTTTAATTTTCTTAAATTAATTGGTTTTATTGACCTTGAGCTAATGAGAAGCCAGCGCGGTCGTCATAGTTTCTTAATACTTCATGCGAAGGAATATAAAACTGACTAGATAATTTAGATAACAAATCAAAAATTTCAGGTTGAGACATTTCACCTTCTACCCTAACACGATAATGATCAACACATTCGGTAAACACAGAGCCTGAAGGCCATACCATAGTACCACGGTTACTAATCATAATTAATTTTTGGTTTGAGGCCAAGTGTGGTTGGATTTTATCTGCAATTTCGTTACCTAACAATTCTGACTCAATAAAGAAATCAACTCCAACGATTTTCTTTATAGAGTTATCAGGAGCTTTCATCATTTTTTGTTTTAAAGGAGCATCAGGCTTGGTAAATAAAGCCACGCCATCAACCGCTTCGCGAGGCTTAGATAATTGTGGTTTTTGACCCAAGTTCGCAATTATGGCAGAAGCAAATGCTTCTGTTCCTAATGATGGAATAGATTTATCACCAAAATCTCCGGTGTGTACACCTTGCTCAAGCGTATAACGTAAAGCATTTTCGATATCAGCTGCTTGTTTAACAAATCCCAAATAACGCAACATCATCAACCCACTTAATAAAAGTGAAGTTGGATTTGCAATTCCTTTTCCTGTAATATCGGGTGCAGTGCCGTGTACAGCTTCAAATATTGATATGTTATCGCCAACATTAGCCGATGGTGCAAAACCTAATCCCCCAACTAAACCCGCACACAAGTCACTCATAATGTCGCCTTGCAAATTGGTAAGCACTACAACTTCAAACTCTTGCGGACGAGCAACCAATCTCATCGCCAAATCATCAACAATAATATCGTTTGATTTAATTTCTGGATACTCTTGGGCAACGCGTTGGAATGTTTCCAAAAACAACCCATCGGTAAGTTTCATGATATTGGCTTTGTGTGCACACGTAACTTTTGAGAAACCTTCTTTGCGTGCCATCTCAAAAGCAAAACGAATAACTTGCTCAGAACCGGGTCTTGAGATGATTCTGCGGCAAATGGCCACATCGTTTGTATTTAAATGCTCAATACCACCATAAGTACCCTCAATATTTTCACGCACAATGGTAATATCAATAGGAATACCAGCACGACTAAATACAGTTTCAACACCAGGTAAACTTTGAAAATGCCTGCGATTAGCATAAGTACTCCATGTTTTACGTGCAGTTACATTTATACTTTTCATTCCCTTGCCCTTTGGCGTTTCCATAGGGCCCTTAAACAATATACCATTATGCTCTAAACTTTCTTTAGCAGCAGGCGTCATACCAGTGCCAAAACCTTGCTCAAAATAGGTTTTACCCATTTCAATAAACTCATAATCAAGGGTAACTTTTGCAGCTTCAAAAATACGTAATACCGCATCCATAATTTCTGGACCGATTCCATCACCTTTGGCTACTGATATTTTTATTGGTTGTGTCATTGTTTAATAAGGTTTTTAAGCACCACAAATATTGGTTTTACCTATTAATAAAACAAACCTTTTATTGTCTGATTTTTATTTACAAATTGATAATAGATTGATTTATTGCAGATAATGAAACAACACTTGGGCAAATATGTTAAAATGTATAGTTTGCTAAAGTAATCATGGCATTAAATCACATACAACATCTAATTGCTAAAGGCGAGAACGATATCCTCGACTTTAAGAAAACTATCTCTAGTGCGAGTAAAATTGCAAAAACCATGAGTTCGTTTGCAAACCACAAGGGTGGTACACTATTGATTGGTGTGAATGATAATGGCACAATAAGCGGAGTTCGCAGTGAAGATGAAAAGTATATGCTTGATTTGGCAGCCAACTTTTTTTGTAAACCCGAAATTACATTAGAATTAATGGAGTGGGAATTTGGCAATAAAATAGTAATAGAATGTATAATACCAGAAGGAACCAATAAGCCATATTATGCAAAAGATGAAAATGGTAAATGGTGGGTACATATTAGGGTTAAAGACAAAAGTTTGCTTGCCAGTAAGGTGGTGGTTGATTTGTTAAAAAGGGCCACAAACCCTAAAGATACTTTAATTAAATACAGTAAACATGAAGAAGGCCTAATGCAATACCTAGGTAAAAACAACAAAATAACTGTTAAACAACTTTGCAAATTGTTAAACATATCTAGATGGCGGGCACAAAAAATGCTTATTAATTTAGTTAGTGCGGGTGTAATTAGAAATCATACAACCGAAAAAGAAGAGTTTTTTACATTAAGTTAATTGCATAATAATTGATATAACTATAACACATTACTTAAAAGGATATGGTTAGGTTAAAAAAATATTAACCAAATTCACTTCCCTTAACACCAATTACACTCAAACTAATTGCAACCCAAAATATACTTGGTAAAATGCACCAAATTAAACCATGTAGCCAAAAAGCATCAAAAGTATATACAACTGCATTACCCGGATTATTGGCATGATATAGAATAGGAACAATTAAACCAACATCCATAGGTTGGCCTTCGGGACCCAAAATAGTTACCAAACTATCGTTTGCATAAAATCGAATTTCAGCACTAACCGTACTACCAAAATCACTTTTATTAATGCCATGCATGTAATTCGTTGTTACGATGCCTTCGGTAATAACCGCACCTTTTTTATACTGAATTTTGATGAGATAGTATGTTCCTAAAATGACCAACAACCCACCTAATAATATACCTGCTTTAAAGCGGTTATTTTTAACTGTAATCAATTGTTGCGACATGGAGCAATAAGGTTAAATTTAGGTATGGTTACCTTAAATTGTTTACCATCTAGTTGGCGCTCCATTAAATAGGTACCATGCATAGTTCCTATATCCGAATGAATAACACAGCCAGAAACGTATTGGTGCGATTCGTCAGGCTCGAGTATGGGCTGAAGGCCAATTACGCCCTCACCTTCAATTTCATTTTTAGCTACATTTATATCATTAATAAACCAATGCCTGCGCAACAATTTTATAGTGTAATCGCCTTTGTTATGTATTGTAATGCGATAGGCAAAAACATGATCCTTGGCAGATTGGTTCTCTTGATAGGCAACCTCTACTGTAATTTTTATATCGTTGGTTATTGCTGTAGGCATAATTGAAATTAAAACATTCGAATTAATAAAAAGTTGCGACTAAAACAAACTAATGTATGCATTGATTATAATTATTTTACATAGAATTTTAGGAAAATCCGCACAATCACTTCACTATTACTTAATATTCTCATCACATTGGCTTTTAAACTTTGTTAAACCAATATATAACGCGTAAATGGATAAACGCAACATTAGGGTAGCCGTAATTTCTGATGTACACCTAGGTACATATGGTTGCCATGCTAAAGCGGTTAACCGCTACTTAAAATCAATTAACCCCGAAATTTTAATACTTAACGGAGATATAATAGATATTTGGCAGTTTAGTAAACGGTATTGGCCCGATAGTCACATGAAAGTAATTCAACGAATATTTAAGATGATGACGAACGGAACCAAAGTGTATTACTTAACAGGGAACCATGATGAAATGTTAAGAAAGTTTACTGATTTTCGAATTGGTAAACTTGAACTACTTGATAAACTTGTTTTAGATTTAGACGGTAAAAAAGCCTGGATTTTTCATGGTGATGTTTTTGATGTGAGCATGAAACACAGTAAGTGGTTAGCTAAGCTTGGCGCTATTGGATATGACACCCTCATTGTGTTAAACAGTATCGTAAATTGGGCCTCCCAAAAAATGGGGAGAGGTAAGGTATCTTTTAGTAAACGCATTAAAAATAGCGTTAAACAAGCCATTAAATTTATTGATGATTTTGAAGAAACAGCAACAAGTATTGCTATCGAAAATGGATATGATTACGTATTGTGTGGACACATACACCAACCAACTATCAGAAACGTAAAAACAGATAAAGGAGAAGCACTTTATTTAAACAGTGGCGATTGGGTAGAAAGCTTAACCGCACTTGAATACTGGGATAAAAAATGGAGCTTATATCACTATAAGGATGAGTTTGGTGATGAAAACATTTATGAAGAAGACGAATTAAATGTTCAGCTTCCCAATATGGAATCGCTATATAAAGATATTATTAAAGCAGCAGTAAGTTCTGTTTAATGAAAATATTGTACGCTATACAAGGTACTGGCAATGGTCATATTAGCCGAGCAAGAGAGGTTATTCCTCATTTAATCAATTATGGACAACTTGATGTTTTAGTAAGTGGCCATCAAGCCGAAGTTAAACTGCCATATTTAATTAAATACAAAAAAGAAGGCATTGGTTTTACATTTGGGAAAAATGGTGGTATCGACTTTATTGACAGCATTAAGCAATTAAAACCAATCAGGTTTCTATCTGATGTTATGGCTTTTCCTGTTCATAATTACGATTTAATAATTAACGATTTTGAGCCGATTACTGCTTGGGCCTGCAAATTAAAAAACAAACCATGTATTGCCCTTAGTCATCAAGCAGCATTTTTATCAAAACATACACCAAGACCAATAAAGAGGAACAAAATGAGCGAAAGCATCTTAAAGCATTTTGCCCCAGCATCGCATAATGTTGGGTTTCATTTTAAACCTTACGACACCTTCATTAATACACCCATTATTCGTAAAGAAGTGAGAATGCTTGAACCAAGCAACGAGGGGCATTTTACAGTTTATTTACCTGCACATGCTGATGATGTTTTGATTCCATATTTGATGAAGATTAAGGATTCAAATTGGCATATATTTAGTAAGCACAGCAAAATATCTTATGTAAAAGGTAATATTCAAGTAAAACCAATTGTTAATGACGAATTTTTAAACAGTTTAGCTTCGTGTGAGGGATTTGTAACAGCAGGTGGATTTGAGAGTCCCGCAGAGGCAATTTATTTGCGTAAAAAAGTATTATCAATACCCATGCTTAATCAGTATGAACAGACATGTAATGCCGAAGCGTTAAAGCAAATTGGTATTACTGTTGTCAATAAAATTGATGATACATTCAGTGGCCGCATAAAAAGTTGGATTGATTTTGGAAGTCCTATTATATTAAACTACCCAGATCAAACTGCAAAAATTATACATCAGTTGGTAACTGATTATGCAGTGATTGATAACTAAATATCATCTAACTGCCTAATTTAGTAATCGAAATAAGGATAATATATAAGTCCTTTCCTATAGAGTAGTTTTTAGCGTACATAAAATTTAGTTTATTAGCTGTTCCTGGCTCTACTTGGTTGTTCCATTTAATTACAGGTGATAATACCCCTTGCTTAATTTTAGGCAGCGCGTTTTGATTTAATGAATGCGTATATCCAACCCAGGTTTTTTGACCAAACAATACTTCCCATAAATTTTTAATAAACTTAGCTCGCTGTTTAATTAACAAAATTAAGATTGGACTAATAACTGTTAATAGTATAGTTACCGCAACATCTAGTAACCTTTTTTTACGTTGATTTTGTGGCTCACTTAACGCCATACTAATATCCAGTGCATAAAAATCACCTGCACTATTTTTACTGTTTGAGCCAATAATGAATGAGCTTTCTTCGGGAACAATTTTGTATTGCACACCAGGAAAGTTAACACCACTCATCCATTGAATAATTTGTGTAGCAGAAATATCTTTAGAACAAAATATAATTTCCTCGGCATTAAATACCTGAACAATATCTCTTAGTCGAGAAACATCACCTAAATAGTCATCGCCTGGTTCAATATCATTACTAACTATTACATAACCTGCAACCTTGCAGTTGGCTTTTGTTCTGTTTAATAAATCCTGAACACGCGAGGCCTCATTTTTACCTCCAACAATTATGGTTGTTGTATCATATGCCATTGCCAAATCTAACTTCTTAAACTTGGCTACATATAAAATTAACCTGTTTAAATAGGCACCAATTAAAGCCCAAACAAATCCCAGCATAATAATGGCTCTAGAAAAACGGTAACTTAATGGTGCAAAAGCATAAAATAAGCTAATACCTATTAAACCAAATAATATCCCCTTTACTATAGCCGTAGTAGATCGGGTTTTTTCGTATGCACCCGAGAGGTATAAACCAAACACCCAGATGATGGTATATATACTGGCATTAACCAACATAAATTCTATGGGGTAAGAGCCTCCTTCTACAAATTTATGGTTACGCTCCCAGTATAACTTTATAAGATAAATACCTATATACATGCAAGTGGCATCCATAATCATAAGATGCGCGGTTTGGAAAAACCTTGCAACTAAAGAAATTCCTGCACGTATGTAAATGGCAAAACTTATAAGGAAACTAAAAAGCTTTGCATGTTTGTTGCTGTAGTGTTTTTGGGCAAAAATGATCATCGCCCTATAAAACACAAATACATAATTTACACTGGTTTTTTTTGTGCTTTCGCCTTTGTAATGTATAATGGTTGTATTGGGAAAGTAGTAGTTTTTGAAACCACCTTGCGTTATGCGATAAGACAAATCAATGTCTTCCCCGTACATGAAGTAGTCTTCATCTAATAAACCAATTTTATCTAAAGTAGCTTTACGTATAAACATAAAAGCACCTGATAAAACTTCCACTTCGTGCACTTCATCATTGATTAAAAAACCCAAGTGGTATCTTCCAAAAGTTTTTGATTTAGGAAAAATAGATGCAAATCCAAACATCTTATAAAATGCCACTTTTGGCGTAGGCAAACTACGTTTTGATTCGGGTAAAAACTTGCCTTTACCATCAATCATTTTAACACCTATTGCGCCTGCATCTTCGTGTGTATCCATAAAATCGATACAACGCCTAAAACAATCTTCTTCAACAACGGTATCGGGATTTAACAACAATATATATTTACCTTTTGCTTGTTTAATGGCTTGATTGTTTGCCACGCTAAAACCCGTATTCGATTTGTTTTCTATTACAATAGTTTGTGGAAATTTTCTACGTACCATTTCGCAGCTACCATCTGCTGAGTTATTGTCTACCACAAATACTTCGCCATTAAGACCGTGCATTGCTTTATACACGCTATACAAAGCTTGCTCAAGAAAATACTTTACGTTATAGTTAACAATAATTACAGATAACTGCATGTGCGTGTTTTATACTATTAAACTTAAACGTTGATAAATAACATTTAGTATTATTGCATTGGTTGCCCACCTGCCAAGGTCTGATAACGTCTGATACACTCTTCTGCCTTTGCCTTTTCGTTGGTACGTTGGTATACCTGCGACAAGTAATAATAAGCACGCGCATAATTCGGATTCATGGCTAGTGCATTGTTAAACGCCCCTTCAGCCATTGAGTAATTAGCTAAGTTTAAATATGCCAAGCCTAAACCCTCATACATTTCGGGTATGTTACCATTATTTTTTACCCCATTTTCAAAGTACTCGGCAGCTTTTGCAAAATTGTTTTTTTGCAACATACATTGGCCTGCATAAAAATATGCTTCAGTTACATTGCGTTTGTAAAACAAAGCCTTGTCTAAGTATGGTAAAGCACTATCTGGTTTTTGTTGTGTGTACCAAACTTGTCCTAGCATACTGTATCCTGAGTAATTTTCGGGATAAATTTCGATACACTTTTTAAGCGCTTTTTCAGCTTCTGTAAAACGATTACTAAATAAGAAAGCAGTACCCAACATGCGATGAGCCTCTTCATTCATTGGATCGTATGCCACCGCTTTGTTAAAGAACATGATTGCGCTATCTGCGCTTCTCCGAGCCAATGCTTCATAACCGTCAGGCATGTAATTATTTTCTCGTTTTACAATAACACATAATGGCACATCATCTGCTTTAATAACATGTACCGTTCCCTTTGGAGGAAAAGCACCATTCAAAAGTTCATTTTTACTATACGTACGGCTAGTTAAAATCAAATAATCCCAACGTGGTTTATACTCCTCGTATTCACGTACCCAAAAGAAATCTAAATTGGGGTTGATGCGATGACCATAATAAGACGCAGTTAAAGGTTCATTATTGATACCTATTAATACTTTCTTATTTGGCTCTTGCTGAGCAATCCACTCGGCAGCTGCGCGACAAGAATTGCTGTAATAATCCGTTTCAAAATTACCATATGCACCATTTATGCCACCAACAAACTCATTAAAATATACATATTGGTTAGGATGATTTTTCACCATCCACAACAATGGTTTAGTAAATGCAACACCCAAAACAATTACAACTCCAATTTGGGCAAATTTATTTTTTAAGGCATTGAGCAAAAACTCGTATGAAATAGCAGCAAGAACAACCATTGTTGGAAGTACAAACAAATAATGTCTCCATCCATTGTAATAGTTTAAATCGGTATACTCGGCCCAAGCCACAGGAAAGATCATCATAAATAAAAACATCAATACATAACCAATGTTTACATATTTACGAACCCAATTTAGCAACAATAATGTTAAACCTATGCCTGCTAATAAATAAATGGGATTGCCTATGCTTAAAAATTTAACTACATAATATCCTGGTGCCTCGGTAAGCATATACATCCTTGTTCCTTCAAACAACTCAGTATTGTTTGCATAAAATGCGTTTTCGCTCGACTTTTTAAATGCGATGTAAACATTTTTGAACGGATTGCTTAATGCATAAGGCCATAACGATATGCCAAATAAATAACCCAATCCTGCAATACTTAAAAAAGTTTTTAGGTAAATTAATACACCTTCACTAAAAATTCCCTTCTTATTTTTTATGCAATACCACAACCATTGTACACCTAAAAACAATCCCATATAGGCAATGATTAAAATTGCACCTACACGACTACCAATGCCAATACCAACACCAATGCCCAACCAACTTATATGTTTTCGTTTGGGATTAGGCATGTTTTGCAGAACACGCACCATAAAATATCCTGAAACAGCAAAGCCTACTGCAAAAGGAATATCTGTTGGGTTGTTCATACTAAAGCCCATCCAACTTGGATTAAGCCCAACAAATAATAAGGCAATGATTGCACCTCGCCAACTGGTTAGTGCTTTAACAGTTAATCCAATACATATTAACCCAAACAAACCATACAATGAAATAATAAAGTGACGCGTATCGTAAGGATCGGTATCGAATGTGTTGTATAAAATTGCAGAAATTAAATTAATGTGCTCCCCATAATGTCTGAATATTTGGCGCACATAATCTTGACTTCCTAAAGGTTCGCTTAAGGCGGTGGTGTCTTCACCAAAACTCGTTACCCAATTGTAAGCTACCTTACTGTATTCATCATGCTGCTTCTCATCCCAAGTCATTCCATATTGCTGACTTAACAAAGGATAAGCTATGCAAAAACCAAGAACAAGTACATAAAAAATCATCCGAAAAACTGGTGCATTACCTTTATTATCTGACTTTGGAGCATTTGTTTTGATTTCGTGCAAAGCAGAAAGTACAAAAAACTTGAAACTTAAAAATAATGATATTAATGGCAATGAAAACAGGCCAAGTATGCTGCCTGAAGGACTATTTTTATCGGCAATTAACGCAACATCTTCTGCATTAATTTTATACGCGCCAACTTGGTTGGCAATTTCAAAATAGTTTATTGCAGTACTAAGTTTTGATTCAAAAGTTTGTTGTGCAAAATCTGTATTAACGATAATTACCCCGCTTTGGTTATCATTAATATTACTTGTAGTTAGGAATCGAACAAAATTATTATAAATGGCATTACTTATTTTTTGTGTTATTCCGTTTTTATTGGCACTTTCTTTTAAGAAATAAGAGCCAAAATAAAATGCATTATTAAGCATTTTTTTTCTTTTAGCTTGAGCTGCACCAACCAACGCAGACATATTAACTGTATCGGCATTTTCTACAACCAAACTTGTTGCTCCTCCTGCAAGAGAAAAGGCTTCGGTGTAATTTTTTGATACTTGTAATCTTTGCTTCTGAACTAAATCTTGATATGCAGCATTTTGCTTTAACTCATCAGCCAATTTTTGATTTGATGATGTGATGAGGACACAATCAACATCAGCTTTACCCTTACTAAACGAATTAAAAATTTGTTCGAATGAAGCATATTTAGCGTTGCCTTTTATTGGCAAGATGATACTTAAACGGCTATCTGATTTAGGTGTTTGCATAAGTAACTGATTTCAAAAAACAGGTTAGCTTTTTTTCTGATTCAAGCCTAAAAAGCTCAAGAAAAAACTTGAAAATATGGTTTGTAAACCCATCATAATGGCAAATACAGATGGAATAACTACACGTAAAATACTTGAGTAATTAAGCTGTCCAAAATCTTGTAGATCCCACAAGTATAAAGAATAAATAGACCCGCCTAAACCAGCAATTGTAATTAAAACACCAACAATTAAACCAGCTTCTAAGGTTAAAAAATTATAGAGTTTATCAAGGGTTGAATTTTTAGGCAAGAAACCTTGCTGTATAGCATAAATACGAGTAAATACTGCAAAGTTAACAGCTTGAAAACCGATTACAACGAATGCACCTGCATAAAGCAATGTATTGGTATCAAAGTGAATATTCATTAATTGAACTGGACCTTGCTGAATAAGCACAAACAAAATTAAACCAATAAACATTAAGGTTAAACCAGGAATTAAAAACAACCACTTTGGACTGTATAATAACAAAAAGCGCAGGTGTCTCCACCCATCACGCCATGTACGTAAATGAGGAGGACGTGATCTTCCATCAACTGAAAGTGTGGTTGGAACTTCGATTATTTTTAACTTGTTAATTTGAGCCTTAACAACCATTTCACTTGCAAACTCCATTCCTGTAGTTTGTAAGTTTAAAACAGTAACAATATCTTGGCGGAAGCCGCGCAATCCACAATGAAAATCGTTAACGCCACCTCCAAAAAATAATTTACCTATAAATGATAGCACGGGATTACCAAGGTAATAATGTAAAAATGGCATGGCACCTTTTGCAATACCACCTTTAAATCTATTTCCCATTACCAAATCATAACCATCACGCAGTTTTTCTAAATATGCGTTAAGGTTACTAAAATCGTAACTATCGTCACTATCACCCATAATAACATATTTGCCTTTGGCTGCTTGTATAGCACCCATAAGCGCGCTGCCATATCCTTTACGAGGTATATCAACAATACGTGCACCACAACTGCGTGCAATATCTTGCGAACCATCAGTGCTGCCATTGTCACCAATAACAACCTCACCACTAATATTGTTATCGTTTAAATATTTCATGGCCTTATCAATGCAGATTTTTAGGGTTTCTGCTTCGTTTAGGCAAGGCATTACAATGGTTAATTCTATTGGCTTTTCCATGTTAAAGGTTTAGCTGTTTTTCTTTTTTAATACGGCAATAAAATGCAATTGTCTTCCAAATACCATGTTAAACACACCTGGATATAATGGAATACGTTTGTTCATGGTTACAACTTCTAATCCTAGCTCATCAAACAAATCCATCCAATATTTTTCAGTTTTAAAGTTGTAAATAACTTTAACACCATGAGGTGCATTACCTACCCAATCCATGAATTTTAAGGTTTGAAAATCAAATGTATTAGCCCATAAATGGTCTTTTATAACCAAGTACTTTTTACTTACACGCATGGTTTCTTTCAATAAATTTTTGAAATTATCATCCGGTACATGGTGCATCACATCTGTATATTGGGCAGCATCAAAACTATTATCTGGATATGGAATATGCACCCCATCGAATTCTCTAAATGGAATAGCACAAGTTGGGCGAGCCATTATATCAATACCTTCGTAGCTAATACCAGATTTCTTTTCACTGATTAGTTTACTGATGGTTCCGTCACCACAACCAATATCCAAAATTTTTACATTGTCGGGCATTTGTTTGGCTATCTCATCAGATATAACTTTAATACGTCTCAAAAAAACATATTCATGATGTAAGTCTTTCAGTAATTTCATCTATATAATTTTGCTTAAAGTCTGCAATATAAAAATATTCGGCTTTTTATAGCAAAATAAGGATAAAATAAAGAGATAAAAACAGTTTTAGCTTAGTTGTCAATTGAATTCACATATGGGATTTCAAAACTACTTTAAGCGGATACCAGCAATATAAACTGCACTTGGTTTAGCATTTCTAATTTTGAGCATATCAGCTTGCAACAAATCCATGTCCATTACAATAAAATCAGCTAACTTGCCTGCTTCTAAAGAGCCCTTCATGTGTTCTTCAAATGCTGATTTTGCAGCCCAAATGGTCATACCTCTTAAAGCTTCTTCTTTAGTCAATGCATCTTGCATCTGAAAGCCTTCTACCGGTAATTGTTGTGCATCTTTTCTTTCTACAGCTGCATAATACGTATAAAAAGGTTGCGGAGGCTCTACCGGAAAATCTGTACCCAAAGGTAACCAACCATTTTGTTTCAATAACGTTTTTAATGCATAAGCCCATTTTTTTCGCTCTTGGCCTAACCTATCTCCAGCCCAATACATATCGCTTGTGGCATGTGTAGGTTGAACAGAAGGCACAATGTTATACTTACCAAATAATTTAAAATCATTTTGATGAACCACTTGTGCATGTTCAATTCGCCACCTGCGGTTATTGTTTTCGCCCAGGTATTTACCGTATAAATACATTACATATCTATTGGCCGAATCACCAATACAATGAGTATTTAGTTGATATGGTGAGTTGATGATACGCTTTACATATTCTTCCATTTTTACGAATGGAGTAAGTATTAAACCATGGTGTTTGTGTTGGTCTTGGTAAGGCTGTATTAAACATGCACCTCTAGAACCCAGTGCACCATCAGCATACATTTTAAATGATGATACATTTAATACATCTGTTTTTATGGGCGCACGATTTAACCATTCATCAACTTGTTTGTCGTTGGCACTAATCATGGCATACACCCTTATTAATAGTTGTTTGCTTTTCTGCAAAGAATCAATCACTTCAATCACTTCAGTATCAAGTCCAGCATCGCACACACTCGTTAAACCTAATTCGATGCATACTTCTTGCGCCAATAATAAAGATCTTGCAATATTTGCCTTATTGGGCTTGGGTAATTTTTCTTGCACCAAATCAACTGCGTTATCAATTAAAACTCCAGTTAGTGTATTTGCATTTTTAATCAACTCACCACCATCAATTTTAGTATTTGTATTGAGTTTTGCCAATTCAAGTGCTTTGTTATTGGCTATTGCTGCATGGCCATCAACACGTTTTAACAAAACTGGAATATCAGGAAAAAGCTGATTGAGTTTATCATTAGTTGGAAATTTATTCACCGCCCAATCGTTTTGGTCCCAGCCACGACCTGTCAAGAATAAGGGGTTATTTTTCCTAACAAAATCTCTGCACCTTTCTATTACTTCATCCCAACTTTTAGTATTGGTTAAATCAACCGTTTGCATAAATGCCCCCAATCCATAAAAGTGCGAATGGGCGTCTATCAAACCAGGATAAATAAATTTTCCATCGACCTTCAATACCGAATCGGATTGGTACTTTTTTAGTAACTCCTCGGTGCCGACTTCAACAATTTTACCTTGATTAATTACCATTACTGATGCAGTTGACATCAAAGAATCAATGGTATATATTTTAGCCCCTTTAACTATTAAATCAACCTTATTGTTTTTACCACATGCTATTAAAATCAATAAAATTATACAACTGTATAGGTTAAGGTTTTTCATTGGGTTTTATCTTGATGTTATTTACCTCCACCAATACGATTAAAATACTCCTTACTTTTTTCTTTGTAGTAGGGCTGCATATCTGTCGGAATGGTTTCTAACAATTCCTTCTCTTTGTTTTTTTGTTGTATATATAAATCAAATGATGGTGGACTAATTTTAGGTTTATCTTTAGCTTGTTCGGCTTCACGTTTTTCTTCTTGCTCTTGTTTACGTTCAGCTTTTTCACTCTCTAGCAATCGTGTTAAAATTTCTTGCTGACGTTGCAACATTTCTGTAGTTAGTTTTTTATTGTAGAGCTCCTTTTCTGTTTGCTCCATCATACGCTTCATTTCCTCTAACATTTTTGCTCCACCCACACCTTCTTTTTGTTTTGTATCCATTTGCTGCATCATTTTTTGCAACTGCTGCCTAATAGCCATTTGCTGTGCAGCCATCCTAGCAAATCCTTCACTGCCCATACCTTGTTCTCCATTAGGGTTAGGTCGCTGTCCATTTGGCATTTGTCCTGGTTTTTGTCCGCCCGGTTGTGGTTTACCATCTTCACCCTTTTTATTCATGCCTTCACGCAATTGCTTATTCAACTCTTCTTGCATTTTTTTAATCTGGTTCATGGTTAAAGGTTTGCTTCCCTTTCCTTGTCCGGGTTTTGGCTTTGGTTTCCCTTTTCCACTCTTTTTACTTTTTGCCTGCTGATTTTGCTGTTGCATTTGATTTAACACTTGGCTTAACATTACAGCAAGGTTATTTGCATGAGTCATGGCATACTGCTGACGTGTGCGTATTTCCATAAAATTACGTATACCAAAACCAGCAACACTTTTATCTAAATTATCATTTAATTTAGTTACTTCACGGTTTATAAACGAACTAATTTCTGGCACACGTTTACTTAACGCCAACAAACTATCCTCAATAATTTTTGCATTGTCTTTTGTTACTTTTTGTTTTTTTGCCAACTCAACATATTGTGGACTATAGCCATTTAACTTATTCATTTCATCAATTAAGTCTTCTTGGTCTTTACTTAACTGAATGGTATTCTCTAAAATTTCGCGCAATGTTGCTGCATCTTCTTCGTGTTGTTCTTTCTCTGCCTCCTCTTGTTTTTCTTTTATTTTTTCAGACATTTCCTCCATCTCTTTGGCAGCATTATCTTGATTTTCTTTGGCTTTTTTATTATCCTTTTTATCTAGGTTATCCTGCGCCTTCTGCATTTCCTCATTGGCTTTTTCTTCTTCTTTTTTAGTATCCCCTAGATCACGCGGTTCTTCTAAATCTTTATTTTTTTGCTCAATATCTTTCAACTCCTTCTGCAAGTCTTTAAACTCTTGTTGCAGTTTTTGCTGCTCTTGTTTTATTTGCTCTTGTTGCTGCTGTTTCTCTTCTTTATTTAATCCCTTTTGCTGGTCTAGCTGTTCGGTTTTTTGGGCAATTTCTTTTTGTTTATCTGCTAATTTTTCAAGCTGTTTTGTGGTTTCAGTAATCTTTTTGTCTAACTCCAATTGCTTAAACTGCTCCAACATTCTGTCTAGCTCTTTCTCCACATCCTTATTGTTCATTTGCATCTTATCCATCTCTTGTTTAAGTGCATCTTTATTTTGTTGTTGAAGCATTTTTTCCATGTCTTTCATCAACTTTTTTAACTCGTCATTAAGTACCTCGTTAAACATTTTCTCGAGCAACTTTTGTTTCTCCAACATTTCAGGATTCGATTCTTTGTATTCGTTTTCTTTTAAATTATTTTTTTCGTTTTGCTTTTTAATGTCTTCTATTTTTTGCACCAATTCTTTTTGGCGATTTAATAAATCTTGTGCTTTCTTTTTCTCTTCCCAAGTTAGCTCACGTTTCTCAAGCATCTTTGACTGCAAATCTTTTAACTCTTTTTGTAGTTGTTTGCTCTCACGCATCGCATCCTTCATATCATCTTTCAAACTCTTACCTGCTTTATCTATTTCGCTGCGTAATTCTTTATCGCTAGGCGCCTTAAATAACATGGTTTTGCTGCGAGTTGATTTTGCTCCACGTATCCCATCATTATCCCACACTTCAAAATAATACTCCAATTCATCTGAAGCATTAACACCTGTTTCATTAATATTAAATTGAAAATAAAAACGTTGCGTCTTTTCATCACGCTGAACAGCAATTGGCTTGCTAACAGCACCTTGCTTTACTTTACTTTCAGTTTCTGATTTTAAAAATTTGTATGCAAAAACCAACTTGGTTAATCCGTAATCATCGCTAATATCCCCAATAAAGAAAAGCTGTTTACCTGTAATGGAGTCTGCTTTTTCATCAACACTAATAGCAGGAAAAGCATCTGGTAGTACATTAATTAAATAGGCTAAGCTATCGGCAACGCCATAACTACTGTTTTTACTTTTAATAAAGTAAGGTGTAGTTGCTAGTAATTTTTTACTAAACACAAATCGGCTGTCATTTTTCTTTTCGGCTTGGTTTGATGCATTGCCAAAACCCAAAATTACTTCCTCTGTTTGGGCAGTATTAAAACTCCATTCTGCAGTTGTTCCTGCTGGCACAGTAATATCACCAGGATTCTGAATAACCTCTACACCTTTACCGATGTATATTGGATAGGTTAGTTTTATTTGATAGTTGATCAAAGTTGGCTTTGCTACTACTTTTAACATGTAGTCTTGCGAGTAATAATCGGCCGCCCAAAATGCAAATGAAACATCTTTATTTACATTTCTAAATATGTAACTAAACTCATTGTTACTCTGCTTTTGCATTTTGTATTGTTGTCCACCAAATTCTATAAATACTTCAGCGGGGATACTATTACCGGTTAGTTTAATGTTTAATTCAAAATCTGTAAATTGTGGTGTTTTTAAAGTGGTATTTGTTATTTCAAAACTAAAAGGCGCTTGAGGCGCAAATGTTTGATTATACTTTACCAAACGCTCGCTACCATTGGTAATGATACCGGGTGCGAGTATATAAATAATTGCATATAAAGCCACTGGAATTAAAACCAATCTTGCATATTTTATATTTTGTTTGATGTTAACGGCATCCGTAAAAACAATTGGTTTAAGTTGTTCGGTTCGCTGACTAATAGCAGCAACCAATAATTCTGATGAATCTTGTTTATCAGCCTCTTGTTTAAGCTGAAGGGTATTAAGCAACCTATCTTTAACATCCGGAAAATGCTCACCAATAATTGCTGAAGCATCCTCGTAGCTCATGGTTTTACGCAAGCGATACATACCCATTAGCGGTAAAACTAAAAATCGAATCAAACAATAAATAGTTCCAGTAAAAAATGCGTAAAACATAAAAGCACGAACGCCTTTACTATATCGGCCAAAATACTCAAGTACCACTATTAATAAGAAACTAAACAAGGTAATCAGTGCAAAATATATGGCACCACGTACCAGCTGGTTTTTGTAATGCTTACGAACAAAAGCATCAAGCTTACTGATTAATAGATTATAGTTTACGTTATTCATGTATGGTAAAGGGCGAATTTATGAAAATAGCCGTATTAACCTGCATGGTTTTAAGCCCAACACACAAATCGCTAAATCATAACGTATACAACACATTTTGTGATATGTTATTTAATGCATAATTTCGGAACGATTGTTGTAAATCAGTTTCTAATACAATTTATTATGAATAAGAAATTTTTAATACCCCTTTTTGTGCTTCCCATATTGATAATGAGCGCTTTTACACCAGCACAAAATCCAGTACCCAAGCCCGAACTTAAATGGTACGGATGGAATGAAGGATACGCTAAAGCCGTTAAAGAAGGAAAAATTGTATTGATTGATGCATATACCGATTGGTGTGGATGGTGCAAAAAAATGGACCGAGATACGTATACCAATCCTAATATCATAAAAAAGATTAACGAGCACTTTATACCCATTAAGTTTAATCCTGAAATTAAAGACGTTACCTACAATATTGATGATAAATCCTTTAAACCTGAGGAGCTCTATCAAATGTTAACCAATGGAAATGCAACAGGTTTTCCTACTACCTACTTTATTTTTACAAAAAAAATGAGTTTACAATTAGAGCCAGGTTATAAAGACAGTGTAAGTTTTAATGCCTTACTTGACGCGGCAATTGCCGAAAGTAAAAAGTAAATTTCACTTCCTAAATTTATAAAACTAAATTCGCCACTCCATTTTCTTATATGAGTGATTCAATACAACACGAATGCGGAATAGCATTTATCCGATTACTTAAACCACTAGATTTTTACCAACAAAAGTATGGCAGCAGTCTTTACGGCTTAAAAAAGCTGAACTTACTAATGCAAAAACAACATAACCGAGGCCAAGACGGTGCAGGTGTTGGAGTGATTAAGCTTGATGTTAAACCGGGCAAACAATACATTTACAGAAGACGAGAAAGTGGAAGCGATGCCATTGCAGAAATTTTCAGTAAAATAGGAAAAAAAATAAACGAAACAGCCGATAAGAATCAACTTAAAGATACTGATTACATGAAGACTAACGCTCCTTTTGTGGGCGAAGTTTATTTAGGTCATTTACGCTATGGTACATACGGTAGCAGCTCCAGTGACTTATGCCATCCTTTTTTACGTCAAAATAATTGGATGACACGTAATTTGCTTTTGGCAGGTAACTTTAATATGACCAACGTTGACGAGTTATTTGAATTGTTGATTGAACTTGGTCAACACCCTCGAGAAAAAGCTGATACAGTTACCATGCTCGAAAAGATTGGTCATTTTTTAGATGAAGAAAACCAACGCTTGTTTGATGAATACAAACAATTGGGCTTGAACAATATTGAAATTACCGAAAAAATTAGTGGTAGCATCGACATTGTTCGTATACTTACCCGAGCTATGCGTGAAGTTGACGGTGGTTATGTGTTAACTGGTTTAATTGGTAATGGAGATTCATTTATTTTAAGAGATCCTGCAGGGATTCGTCCATGTTTTTATTATATAGATGATGAAGTAATTGTTGCTACTAGCGAACGCCCTGCTATTCAAACTGGATTTAACGTACGTTTAAATGCTGTAAAAGAATTACAACCTGGTCATGCTTTAATTATTAAAAAAGATGGCTCTTACAGCGAAGTGCCGATTTTAGCTCCGTTGCCTAAAAAATCATGTACGTTTGAACGTATTTATTTCTCACGTGGGAACGACCGTGATATTTATTTAGAGCGTAAAAAATTGGGGCATTTATTAAGTAAAAAAGTAATTGAAGCCATTGATGCTGATTTACCAAATACGGTGTTTAGTTATATTCCAAACACGGCAGCAACTGCATTTTACGGAATGATTGATGGCATACACGATTATTTAACCGATTACAAAGCACAAGAAATTTTAAAACTAGGTACCAACCCGGATATCAACAAGCTAAAAGAAATTTTAAGCTGGAAACCGCGTAGGGAGAAAATAGCTGTAAAAGATGTTAAGCTACGTACATTTATTACCGATGACGAACACCGTGAAGACATGGTAGCACATGTGTACGATGTTACATACGGTTTGGTTAAAAATGATGTAGATACTTTGGTGGTGATTGATGACAGCATTGTTCGCGGAACTACTTTGCGAAGCAGTATTTTACGTATTTTAGATCGTTTACATCCCAAACGTATTGTTATTGTTTCGTCTGCACCACAAATTCGTTACCCGGATTGTTACGGAATAGACATGAGTAGGCTTAAAGACTTTGTAGCTTTTCAAGCTATGTTAGGTTTGTTAAAGGACCACAACAAAGAAGGAATGTTACAAGAGGTTTATCAAAAATGTAAGGCACAAGAAAGCTTACCTAAAGAACAAACTGTAAATTTTGTTAAAGAGCTATACGACCAATTTACAGATGATGAAATTAGCAAAAAAATTGCCGAAATATTAACTCCAGATGACCTAAAGGCTGAGGTAAAAATTATATACCAAAGCATAGAGAACTTACATATTGCTTGTCCAGATCACAAAGGCGATTGGTATTTTAGCGGAGACTACCCAACTCCAGGAGGTTTTAAGGTAGTAAACAAAGCTTTTACCAATTTTATGGAAGGTAATACGGCAAGAGCATATTAAATAGTAACACATGATTCTATCCTCACACAACCTCGTAAAAAAATACAAAAAACGCACGGTAGTAAACAATGTTTCTATTGAAGTAAAACAAGGTGAGTGCGTGGGTCTATTAGGACCGAACGGAGCTGGTAAAACCACTACTTTTTACATGACAGTGGGTTTAGTTAAACCAGATGAAGGAACAGTGATGCTTGACGGTGAAGACATTACACCTTTACCTATGTACAAACGTGCACAAAAAGGTTTAGGCTATTTACCTCAAGAGGCTTCTATTTTTAGAACACTAAGTGTAGAGGATAATATTAAGTCGGTGTTGGAGATGACCAAACTGAGCAAAATTAAACAAGAAGAAAAATTAGAAGTATTGTTGGAAGAGTTTGGCTTGAACCGAGTACGTAAAAGCATGGGTAATGTATTAAGTGGTGGTGAACGTAGGCGTTGTGAAATTGCCCGCGCTTTAGCTGTTGATCCAAAATTTGTATTGTTGGATGAACCTTTTGCGGGCATTGATCCAATTGCGGTAGAAGACATTCAGCAAATTGTAGCCAAGCTAAAACATAAAAATATTGGTATTTTAATTACCGACCATAACGTACATGAGACCTTAAGTATAGTAGATAGAGCGTATTTATTGTTTGAAGGTAAAATTTTAAAAGGTGGAACCGCTCGCGAGTTGGCCGATGATGAAATAGTACGTAAGGTTTACCTTGGGCAAAACTTTGTGTTGAGATAATTGGTATTTTACTAACTTTGATTTCTGTAATCAATCAAAAATAGTACAACAATGAAAAAAGTATTTTTAACATTAACCATTGCAGGTGTTGCATTGGTTTTTGCATCGTGTGGAAATGATGCACCTAAAACAGATTTAAATGCCCAAGAGCAAGCTGTAGTGGATAGCACTATTGTTGACGATGAGGCTGCAAGCGACTCGTTAGAAGCTGCAATTAAAGCACAAATTGGTACTGAAATGGACACTGCGTCTGAAGAAAGTCACGAAGGTCATGATCACGCAGGTCATTCACACTAATTAAAAAATTATAACTTATTGCGGCCTTGAATTTTTCATGGCCGCTTTTTTTATGCAATTACCAAAACGCCCAATAAGCGTTTGTTTGTGGTCTGATTTGTAATGTTGGTAAAGGTAATTTTACATGATTAAGTGAATAGGTAAGTACCCGTTTAAACGCAGTATTTTGTTTGATGATTTTCTTCCAATCTATGTCAAAACTAATATAGTACTCAAAACTTCCTTTGCCTTTATTCACCTCCAAATTTTGTCCGGTGTAATACAAGTTTAAATCATTGGCAACTCCCCAACCACCACAAATACTTAAAAAATCGGGCCATATTTTTTCAATCCTACTTCCTTTAGGTAACCAATCATTAATACTTGCCGAAACCCAATATGTTTGATTCATATAATCATCAATAAGTTGCGCATACGGAAATTGCTGGTAGTAGTAATTATCATGTTTGTAGTAACTTAATTTAAGTTGCAACGCACGTGTGGTAGGAACATGGTATTGCAACAATGGCCAGAAACTACCTACTGCACCATATCCTAAATCACCAAAACTAAAACCATATGTTGGTGCATAAGCATCTTTCACCTCAATAAAAGCTTGTATAGCCGTACTTGCTACACCCCCATATAACAATGCATTTTTTCTTTTTACACCCGACCACTCAAACGCTACTCCAAACAACTCGGCCGACATAGCTCCGCCAATAAAATGTGCCGCTTTGTCCATGTTTTTAGCATATCGGTAATCCATGTCGCGGTCTATTTTAAAAGATGATTGTTGGTCTTTCCACCACACATTTTGAAGGTAAGCATATGTTCCAACTAAGGCCAAAGTGGTTGTTCCTGAAACTATAGCTACACGTTTAGGTTTAATTTGTTTTAAACTATCGGGTAGTAAGATTGGGTTTGATGCATTTGCTAGAGTTGCATTCATGCATAATATCATCAAACAAAAAATTAGACGTATAAAAAATAGGTGCTTAAACATGAAGCATAACGATAATAAATAAATTTAATGTAGTTGGTTTATTCAGGTTTGGTTTCAAACAACTCATCTTTAGCTACTTTTTTAACTCCCGTGTTATTTTTCAAAGTGCGTGTGATTGCACTAAAAGGTGCAGATACAACCTCATCACCTACTTTTAACCCATCTTTAATTTCAATGAGCTTATCGTTTTGTATGCCTGTTTTTACTTGTCGTAAAAATACTTTGCCATCATTAAATACAAAAACCATTTCTTGTTCATCAGTAGATTTTTTGGTGGTTGTTGTATTTGAGGTTTTACGTTTAACTTTAATAGTTTCTACTTTACTGCTATCTAACTCTGATTTGTCTCGCATAGTAACCGATTCAATTGGAATAGCAATTACATCATTAACAGATTGTGTTTGGATATCAACTGAAGCCGACATACCTGGACGAAATACACTTCGTTTACTTCCATATAACAATGATAAATCGGCATATGAAGTCCGAAGGATACGAATTTTCACCACAAAATTTGTTACCTGATCACTGGTTGTTGCCAATGTTATAGTAGCTGAATTTGCAATTTCTGTAACTATACCTTTAAACTTACGTGTACCATAAGCGTCTACTTCAACCAAAGTAGTATCTCCTAAAGCTACTTTTACTATATCATTTTCGTTTACATCAACACTAACTTCCATATCATTTAAGTTCGCGATTCGCATCATTTCTGTTCCAGCCATTTGTGATGTACCAACCACACGTTCACCTTTTTCAACACTAAGTTTTGATACCACCCCATTTACAGGAGCAAATATTTCGGTACGCGATAAATTTTTGGTTGATTCTTTTAAAGTTGCCTCTTGACTTTGAACAGTAAATTGTGAAGCCAATATATTTTGTTTTGCAGATTCTACCTCAGCCCTTGCAGTAACATAAGTTGATTTTGCAGTTTCAAATTCTGCATCGCTTAATAACTTTTCTTGATGCAATTTGGTGTTGCGTTGAAACTGTTTTTCTAACTCTGTAAACTTCGCCTCGGCCTGCAATAAACGTGCTCTAGAACTTGCTAAATTGGCCTTCGAATTATTTAAAGCAGCCTCAGTTCTTGCTAGTGCGGATTGATACAATTCAGGATCAATGCGAGCTAGTAATTGTCCAGCCTTTACCGAATCCCCTTCTTTGATATACAACTCACGTATTTCACCAGATACATCACTGCTAATTTTCACCTCAACCTCAGGTTGTATTTTTCCATTGGCTGTTACACTTTCGGTTATCGAAGCTTTTTCTGCTTTTGTAGTTGCTACTTTAACTAAATCGTCTCCACCAATCCATCCTGATTTTTTTCCAATTAACAGCACCAATAAAAGTACAACAACTGTTATTCCTAAAAACAGCAACAAACGGTTACTTCTCTTTTTTTGATTTTCTATTTTACTCATAAAATTAGTATAGCGGTTTTCCTAAATAAAAATCAAGCACTTTACGCCTGAATAACAACTCATATTTTGCTTGCAATAAACTTGTTTCGGCCTGTAAATATTGGTTCTTTACTGTTGTATAATCGGTTGTGTTTAAAGCACCCAAAGTAAATTGTGTTTCGGCCAAAGAAAGTGATTCTTTATTGGCATCAAAGTTATCATAACTTGCAGCATAACGTTTTTGTGCAGACTGAAAATCTAAATAGGCCTGGTTCACGTTTTTGTATACATCAAGTTCTGTTTGTTTTTTATTTAAATCAGCACTCATTTGATTGATACGCTGTTTTTGAATGTTGGTGTTAACTTGCCAAGCATTAAACAAGGGCAGGCTTAAAGTAAAACCAATAGATTTACCTAAATTTCTATCAAACTGATCGCTAAATGGTGTTACTTCGGTTTGGGAGTAACGCAAAAAAGGTGCATACACTGGCACACCAAAACTATCAATACCAATTTGAGTTAAACTGGTATTTGGCGAACCTACACCGCGTGTACTTTGAGTGCTGTAAAACGAGTTTAATCCACCGCTCATCAATATACGCGGACTTCTACCGCCCAAAGCCATGGTATATGCAATACGTGCACTTTCAGCACGAAACTTAGCCGCTTTTACTTCAGGGCTTCGAGATAAAAAGTCTTCGTAAATTTGAGCCGCAGTTCGGGTTTCACTTTCAAGATTAAATTGTGAGTTGTCTGGTTTAATAATTTTATTAGCCGTATCAGGCTCAATATTCATCAACTGCCATAAGGTTAAATACGCTTGGTCTAACAACGTTTGGGCTTGCACCAATTGAGATCCTTCGTTTGCATATTGAGATTTTACCTGTAAAAACTTTAACCGACTAGAGGCACCTAAATCGTATAATTTTTGTTGGCGATATAATTGCTCTTTAGTTGCCGCACCTTGTAGCATTCGTGCTTCAACAATTTCTTTGTTTAATAATACTTGCATAAACGCATTAGCCACTTGTAACCCCAATGTATTTTTGGCAGCTGCTACATCAAACTCTATACTTTTTGTGGTTTTTTGTTGTAACTTAATGTTATTGGTGGTTTGAAAACCATTAAACAATGTAACAGAACTGTTTAAGCTAAAATTATTGCTTCTAAAAGTTACATCGCGTTGTGAACTATTTGTTATTGGATTAATGGCAAAACCAGTATTATAATTATTATTTACCTGTGCGTTTAAATTTGGCAATGCTGCCATTTTACTCTGAAATTCATCTGCTTGCGCAGCGTTTAAATTCAGCTCTCTCTGTTTTACGTTAATGTTATTTTTTAGGGCAATATCAACACACTGTTGGAGTGTGAATACCTGGCCCTGGCCCTGAGCGTGTATTTGTAAACTAAAAATTAACGCGAATACCGTTAATTTGCATCCTAATACAATGGAACTGGTTTTCATTAAGTACAAAAGCTATTTACGCAAAAGTAATGTTTAAACACACAATACCTTCAATATTTCCGTTAATTGCTCCCAATGTTACATGGAAGGTGAAAACAAACGATAAAGTATTGTATCTAACTTTTGATGATGGTCCACACCCAACCATAACACCATTGGTATTAAATATACTAGATGAGTTTAACGCCAAGGCTACCTTTTTTTGTGTAGGCGAAAACGTTACCAAATACCCTGATATTTTTAATCAAATATTAAGCAAAGGACATGCAGTAGGCAACCATACTTATAACCATATTAAAGGGTGGCAAACTTCAGATACCGCTTATATGGATAATATTAAAAAAGCTGCTGAAGTAATTCCATCAAATTTATTTCGTCCACCATATGGTCGTATTAAACCATCGCAAATTAAATTGCTAAAAAATAATTATCGTATCATAATGTGGAGTGTTTTAACACGTGATTACGATAAAAATTTAAACCCACATAAAACACTGATAAAATTAAATAAATTAATTAAAGCTGGTGATGTGATTGTATACCATGATAGTGAAAAGGCAGAGCAAAACATGCTGATTATGCTTAAGGGTGTGTTGCAACATTTTCATCAATTACATTATACATTTAAAGCTTTATGATTTTTTTTGCTGTTGGGCTAATGTCTTTATTTGTGTGCATCCAATTATTGAATTTAATTGTTGCCATTAGTGCCCGATTTGATGAGCCAAGCCAAGTAATACCTGATGATGAATTACCTGAAATAAGTGTATTAGTTGCTGCGCGTAATGAAGAAAAAAATATTGCAGCGTGCATTCAGTATTTGGTAGCCCTAAACTATCCTAAACATAAACTGCACATACTTATTGGTAATGATCAATCTAACGATGACACTGAAAAAATTATTAACGAATTCGTAAATCAATACCCAAATGTTACGCAAATTCATATAACCGATGAACTAGGAAAGGCAAGAGGAAAAGCCAATGTTTTAGCACAATTAGCTCATGTTGCTAAAGGCGATTATTTTTTAATAACAGATGCCGATATACAAGTTTCAATTAATTGGGCACGAACGTTAATCAGCTTTTTTAAACCTAATTTAGGTATTGTAAGTGGAACAACTTTAGTGAGTGGAAAAGGATTTTTAGCTAACATGCAACATATAGATTGGCTATACTTTATGGGCTTATTATTAAGTTTTAACCGTATACGAATTCCAAGCACAGCAGTAGGAAATAATATGGCTATTACAAAAGATGCATACCTAATTACTGGTGGTTACGAAAACATTGATTTTAGCGTGACAGAAGATTATAAATTATTTGAACAAGTTCGCAAAAAGGGTTACCAAACCATAAACATGATAAACCTCGAAAGCATTAATATTTCGGCACCTACACAAAATTTAGAAACACTACTAAACCAACGTAAACGTTGGCTAACTGGAGCAAAAGAACTTCCTTTTTACTGGTGGATTATTTTTGCAATTTATGGCTCCTTTTGGATGGCACTTATCGTTTGCTTATTTATAAATATAAAACTTGCCTTGGCGTTTATAGCCATTAAATTATTCATACAATGCGTAACCATTTATTGGCAGCAAAGGCAACTTGCTATTCAACCCAATATTGTTCATTTATTATGTTACGAGATGTACTCATTAGGGTTAACTTTACTTACCATATTTTACTTTATTATTCCTAAAAAATTAAATTGGAAAAACAGATATTACTAAACATGATTTTTACAGACACACATACACATTTATACAGCGAAGAATTTAATGACGACCGCGAAGCGATGGTTAAACGTGCAATTGAATCACGTGTTAAACGTTTGTTTTTACCCAATATAGACATCAAAAGCATCCAGCCCATGTTGGATCTGGTATGGAGATTCCCCGATAATTGTTTCCCCATGATGGGCTTACATCCTTGCAGTGTTGATGAGCATGTAGAAGCACATTTATTTCAAATACAAAAGTGGTTTAAGAAACGTAAATTTTATGCAGTGGGTGAAATTGGTTTAGATTTTTACTGGAGTGTAGAATTTAAAGACCAACAAATAATGGCCTTTAAAAAACAAATACAGTGGGCCATACAGATGGACTTGCCTATTAATATACATTCGCGCAACAGTACCGATGAAGTAATTGCCATATTACAAGAAATGAAACATCCTGCTTTGCGTGGAATTTTCCATTGTTTTAGTGGCAATGCGCATCAAGCAAAACAAGTAACTAATCTTGGCTTTTATTTAGGCATAGGCGGTGTGCTTACCTATAAAAAAAGTGAATTGCCTGATGCCATTGCTGATATTGACTTACAACATTTAGTTTTAGAAACAGATGCGCCTTATTTAAGCCCTATGCCATACCGCGGGAAACGTAACGAAAGTGCATACATAGTGAACATTGCCGAAAAAATAGCCGAGTTGAAAAGCACTACAGTAGAAAAAGTGGCAAACATTACTACTAAAAATTCGATTAAGATTTATGGAATATAATTTTATTACGAAATATCATTCTTCTGTTTGCATTAAATAATTTTTTTAGCCACAATAAACAACAAATATTTGCAAATAATTTGATATAAATTGTAGCTTAAAAAGAGCTAATAGTAATCCTTTGAAGCACTTCTTAAATAGTATATCTTTGTACACTTCAACCAAAAATAAAAGTACATGTTTAAACGCCTACGCGTAAATAGTAAGCTTGCCTTTTATCAGTTTTTAAAAAACAGAAACCGCTATATCAACGACAAAAATTTTTTGATTGTTGCCAGTTTATTAGTAGGTGTTTCAGCGGGCATAGCTGCCGTGGTTTTAAAAACATTGGTGCATGCGATACAGCAATTTTGTGAAAGCGGTTTTGATGTAAAATTTGAAAACTACTTATACCTCATTTTTCCGCTAGTGGGTATCGTTTTATCTGCCGTTTATATCAGGTTATTTCATTATGAAATAGTTTTCGATAAAGGCTTAAGCAGCATCATTTATGCTATCAACAAAAAAGGCTCAAATGTTGAAAGGCATAATACCTTTTCTCATATAATTACCAGTGCAGTTACTGTTGGATTTGGAGGTTCGGTGGGACTAGAAGCCCCCATAGCTGTTACCGGAAGTGCCATTGGTGCGAATGCAGGTAAAGATTTATTGGTTACCAAATCGGAGCGAACTTTATTATTAGCAGCAGGTGCAGCAGCAGGTATTGCAGCTGTATTTAATAGTCCAATTGCCGGGGTGATTTTTGCTTTCGAGGTCTTGTTAACAGAGGTAAGTATTCCTGCTTTTATTCCTTTGTTAATGGCTTCTGCCTCGGGAGCTGTGGTGGCAAAGTTCTTTCACAGTGAACCTTTATTTAATTTATTTACGGATGGTTGGCGTATACATAGTATACCTTACTATACTTTACTAGCAATGATTTGCGGATTATTATCGGTTTATATGATGCGTATGACCATAAGAACCGAAAGTGCTTTTAAACGCATCAAGGCTTTATTTCCTAAAGCCATCTTAGGCGGTATTTTATTAGGCTTACTCATATTTATTTTTCCACCACTTTATGGCGAAGGTTATGGATTAATAAATAAATTAATGAATGCCGACCAAGGTAACTTATTCGATAGAAGTTTATTTTATGTATACCGCGATAACGTATGGGTGGTAATAGGATTTTCAACAGCAATATTATTGATTAAAGTATTTGCAAGTGCCATTACAGTTGGTTCGGGTGGTAATGGCGGAATATTTGGTCCATCGCTTTTTGTAGGCGCATTGTTGGGATTTATATTTGTTAAAACATTGGGTGCGTTAGGCATAGTTGATTTACGCACGCAAAACTTTGTGGCTGCTGGTATGGCTGGTTTAGTAAGTGGTGTTTTGCACGCACCTTTAACAGCCATATTTCTTATTGCCGAAATTACAGGTGGTTACGCCCTAATTGTACCATTGATGCTGGTTTCATCTGGCTCTTATTTTATTACCCGTTATTTCGAAAAATATTCTATTTATACCAAGAATTTAATTGAGCGCGGATTTATTACGTTTGATAAAGACAAAGATTTATTAAGCAGGGTTGATATACGTAGTATTATTCAAACCGATTTCACAACGCTATCGCCTAATCAAACCCTTGGCGAATTAGTAGGAATCATCTCCACATCTAAACGAAATATTTTTGTAGTGCTTGATGGACAAAACCACTTACTAGGTATAATAACTCTTGATGATATAAGGGAGATAATGTTTAACCAGACAGAATACAACCGCATTAAAGTAAAAAAATTAATGAGCATACCACGTTATACTGTATTGCCAAATGCTGATGTAAACGAACTGATTGAGAAGTTTGATGAATACAATATTTGGAAAATACCAGTGGTTGATGAAGAAGGGACTTATCTTGGCTTTGTTTCAAAAACCGCAGTATTAGATCAATACCGTGAAAAACTAATAACCGAAGAAGTGTTGTAGTTACGGGCATTCACATTCAACCACTTTGTGGTTGTGGACATGGTCGTTTGACGATACCCCAAATTGCATTTAGAGCTATTCATATTAAACCCCATTCGGGGTTGTTTGTCGAATTCAAAAGATTTAATCGTGTATGAATTTAAACAAGTCTGTAAGACTTGAATTTGAATAGCAACGGGTGGAACCCGTTGCATACAAACAAACGTAATTAAACAACTCCGTAGGAGTTGAATGTAAAATTTAGATATGCAATTCTTATAAATTATTCATATATTGTATTTGATAACCTCACCATTAAACTTATGAGCACATATACACAAATTCTGTATCAAATTGTTTTCAGCACAAAACACCGCGAACCAACTATAATAAAGCAAAACCGAGAGGAGTTATTCAAATTTATATGGGGCATTCTTGAGAAGAAAAAATGTCATTTATACTGAATAAATGGTGTAGAAGATCACATACATATTCTTACCCACATTCATCCTACAGTTTCTTTGTCTTCATTAATTAAAGACATAAAAGTATCAAGCGCACTGCATATCAAAAACCAAAAACTGTTTCATGATTTTACCGCCTGGCAACAAGGTTACGGTGCATTTTCATACAATATTAATGAAAAGAACAGGCTAATTGATTATATCAAAAATCAAGAGACACATCACCAAAAAATTGACTTTAAAGATGAGTTTATAAACCTACTTAAAGAAAATAAAATTGAATTCGATGAAAGATATCTACTTTAGTAAATCGGCTTTTTGTATCAGTTTTAATTCAAAAATTAGTTTCGGAAAAGTCAAACCAATTTAGTTTCCTGCATAAGGAACACGAAGTGCAATACTTCTGCCTAAAGTAATCTCATCAGCATACTCTAACTCGCCACCAATGGCTATACCTCTTGAAATGGTACTGATGTTAACCGGCAAGTCTTTTAGCTTTTTTGACAAGTAAAACACAGTGGTATCACCTTCCATGGTTGCACTTAAAGCCATAATAATTTCTGTAATTTCTTCGGTTTTGATGCGCTCTACTAACGATGCTATATTTAAATCATCAGGACCAACACCATTAACCGGGCTAATTAGTCCACCTAAAACATGATAGGTTCCATTATATTGTGACGTATTTTCAATTGCAATCACATCGCGTAAATCTTCAACCAAACAAATGTTTTTTTGATTACGCTTAGGGTTATTACATATATTACAAATGTCTGCATCACTCACATTACCACAACGTTTACAATACTTTATTTGGGTTCTTAATTTTATCACCGCTTCACCCAAATTTATAACATCCTGCTCTTGCTGTTTAAGCAAGTGCAGCACCATGCGCATGGCACTTTTTTTACCTACACCCGGAAATTTACTTAATTCATTAACCGCTTCTTCTATTAAAACCGATGGATAATTCATAGCAACAAATGTACTTATTTTACTAACTGGGTATTCACAACTTCAACACAATTTAATTAACACATGCAACTATTTTTTGCATAACTTTCTCTTATATTGCATGTAATTAATAAATACAAAATTTATGAAAAAGACCATAATGCTATTCTTTACCGTACTAACGCTAGTTGGTGTTTTATCAATTGGCAGTCTAAATTCGCGACCTGAAGGTGCGCCATTTCCTACAAGTGGTGGACCTGCAGAAGGTGGAGCTACATGTGCACAATCTGGTTGCCATAATGGTCCAGCCTCAAACGTCAACGATAGAATGACTACCAATATACCAACAGAAGGTTATACACCAGGAACTACTTATAATGTAACGGTATCATTCTCAGGAGAAGGTGATAAAGGTTTTATGTTCTCTGCTCAAAACGCTGGCGGTACATTTAAAGGAACGCCAATTTCAGGAACAGGATCTAAGGTTACATCAACAAACTATATTACTCACAGCGCGGCTATTAATAGCACTGCAGCAACTTGGACTTTCCAATGGATAGCTCCTGCTACCGGAACAGGGGATGTAAATTTATATGGAGCATTTGCTGTAACTAGATCTAACACCACCAAACAGGTAATTACTGTAAAAGAAAAAGTAAATACAGGCATAAACGAAATTGCTAAAGAAATTGCTTTAACGTCATACGTAAACAACAACGAAAAATCTTTAAATGTTGCTTTTAATTTAAAACAACAAGGTCACGTTAAACTTACATTGGTAAACTACAACGGACAAGTTTGTGAAGAACTACATTCGGGTGATTTAACATCTGGAGCGCAACAATATAGTGCATCAACCCAACACCTTAAAGCTGGGGTTTACTTTATAAAAGTTCAGGTTGGCAATCAAAGCTATTTCCAAAAAGTATTGATTACTAACTAAATTAGGTGTGTGATTTAGTTTACATCAATCCATAACTGTTATTAACTCTATTTTAGCCATACACAGGCGACATGTACATTTGTTTACATGTCGCCTGTTTTACTTTTCACCTGTATAGTAGCCTACTTTGCCGTGCTACTTTTAGTTGCCTTTTATACATCTAAGGGCAGCACTAACCACTCATTTTTTATTGGTAATAAAAACAGCAACTGGATGTTGGTGGCTTTTGGAATGATTGGCACCTCACTTAGTGGTGTAACATTTATTAGTGTTCCAGGAACTGTTAGCGCCAATCATTTTGCGTATTTCCAAGTAGTATTAGGATACTTTATCGGATATTTTGTGGTAGCCTATATGCTTTTACCCTTGTATTATAGATTAAACTTAACTAGTATCTATGACTACTTAAATCATAGGTTTGGCACATATAGTTATAAAACTGGGGCATTGCTATTCATTGTATCGCGCACCCTTGGTGCTACCTTAAGGTTGTATTTAGTAATTAATGTAATGCAACTATTTATTCTTGATGCCTTGGGCGTACCATTTGTTGCCACAACATTTTTTATTCTACTTATGATATTGTTATACACCTTTAAAGGCGGTGTAAAAACGATTGTTTGGACAGACACATTACAAACCTTTTTTATGCTTTTAGCATTAGTGGTGTGTGTATTTTACATCATGGGTGATTTAAATTTAACTTTTACAGAAGCCATCTCTCAACTTAATAAGCTAGGTTATACAGAAATGTTTAACACGGATGTACTAGATAAGAAGTTTTTCCTGAAACAAATAATTGGTGGTGCGTTTATAACCATAAGCATGACAGGCCTTGATCAAGAAATGATGCAAAAAAATATAAGTGTTAAAAACCTTGCCGACTCACAAAAAAACATGGTTACGTTTAGTAGTGTAATGGTGCTGGTTAACCTTTTCTTTTTATTGTTAGGTGGTTTATTATACTTGTATGCAGCAAACAAAGGTCTTTCGGTAAAAGGAGATGATTTATTTCCAACTATAGCGCTGCAATACCTACCACCAATTATTGCAATTATATTTATTATTGGTTTGATTTCTGCACTATTTCCTAGTGCGGATGGGGCCATTACAGCATTAACCTCATCTTTTTGTATAGATATTTTAGGATTACAACGTAACAAGAAATTGAGCGAAGCCCAACAAAGTAAAACTCGTATAACGGTTCATCTTATATTCTCGTTTATATTTTTACTATTTGTGCTTTATTTTAAATGGCTTGACAATAAATCTATTATTGGTATTTTACTAGATATTGCTGGATACACCTATGGGCCATTGTTGGGTTTGTTTGCCTTTGGCATGTTAACTAAACGCAGTATTACTGATAAATTTGCGCCAGTAATTTGCTTGTTAGCGCCAGTAATTTGTTACCTCATTCAATACAATAGTATTAGTTGGTTTAGTAATTATCAAATAGGTATTGAAATGCTGATATTAAACGGGGCACTAACGTTTATGGGTTTATTTGCTGTTAGTAAAAAAGCAGCGCTTTAATAATTTCATTTACCAAAATTGCCACCATTTTTTTTCAATGCCAATGTAAATACCGTCTACACGGTTTTGTACAGTGTATGGTTTAATGTAATCACCTTGTTTACCTTGCCCTGTTTTTAGATTGTATTTATATCGGTGAATAGGACAAACCACAAAGTCATCCTCGCACCAACCACCCCTGCCCAAATGAGCTCCTGCATGCGGACATTTATCATCAACTGCATAATAGCCAGAAGAAGTGTAAGCCAAACAAATACGCTTTCCTTCAATATCAATGGTGCGAGTTGTGTTGATTTGTTGGGGCTCAAGGCCGTGTAGTTTAAAATCGTATACTTTAAAAAAGCGAATCATGCTTAGTGAATTTGATTACTTTTTACTCAACAGGTAATAAAACTAATTTTAATTTAATACTCGTTTGATCATTGTTTAGCAACAAAACCAAACTATCATCACTTAAATGTTGAAACGGAACTTTTTTTGTTGATGCAACTCCATCTTTTTCAACATCACTAATAAAAATAATGGCATCACCACTTAATTTCCATTTTCCGGTTGCAGAACCAGCAGCATTACCAGTTATGTATGTTCCATCTTCATTAAACTCATACAAGTTTTTAAGAAGCACATCGCGCAATACCGCTTGTTGCCTTAACATTAAATTACCTTGCATGGTATCACTTTGCAGGGTAGCTTTTTCGGCATCAACAAAAGTAACATCAGCTACACGCCAACGCTTAATCAATACCTTTTCTTTTTTACTTGTACATGCTATAAAAACAAATAGCACAAAAACAGAAACCCAAACTTTACCCATATTATATTATTGTTGAGTGTTGCTATACCTTTTTTTGTAGCAACATAAGCTTAAAAAATCAACCACAATCTAAATACAAAAAACTATTTTTGCTCAAATTTAAGCATTTACAATTCACTATTTTATACCTAAAGTATTCAGCATGAAAACAGTAGACACTATAAACTTTGCCAAAAAAAAGGCTTTGATTCGTGTAGATTTTAACGTTCCGTTAGATAAACAAACTTTTGCAGTAACTGATGATGCGCGTATTCGTGCAACAGTTCCTACCATTAAAAAAATACTTGCCGATGGCGGAAGCTGCATATTAATGAGCCATTTAGGTCGCCCGTTAAAAAAATTAAAAGAAGACGGTACTGTTGATATTGAAAAATACACATTGAGGCATGTTGTTGCTAAAGCCTCTGAATTATTTGGGGTGGAGGTACAATTCGCAGAAGATTGCATAGGACGAGATGCAACTGATAAAGCTGCTGATTTAAATCCTGGTGAAATTTTATTATTAGAAAATTTACGCTTTAATAAAGAAGAAGAAAAAGGTGATGCAGAGTTTGCCGAAAAACTAAGTAAATTAGGTGATGTATATGTAAATGATGCTTTTGGTACCGCGCATCGTGCACATGCCAGCACAGCTGTTATTGCTCATTTTTTTACTCAAAAATGTTTTGGTTATGTAATGGCAAAAGAAGTAGCCAATGCTGAATTGGTAATGAAAAATGCTGCTCGTCCATTTACCGCTATTACAGGTGGTGCAAAGGTTAGCGACAAACTATTAATTTTAGAAAACTTAATTGACAAAGTAGATAATTTAATTATTGGTGGTGGTATGGCTTACACTTTTTTAAAAGCTATGGGTTATGAAATAGGATCAAGTTTATGTGAAGAAGATCGTTTGCAACTTTGCCTTGATTTAATGGCTAAAGCAAAAGAAAAAGGCGTTAACCTCATGTTGCCTGTTGATAGTGTTGTAGCTGATGCGTTTAGCAATGACGCCAACCATAAAGTTTGTGACAACAAACACATTGAAGCGGGTTGGATGGGATTAGACATTGGACCGAAAGCTGCGGATGATTATGCAGCGGTGATTAAACAATCGAAAACCATTTTATGGAACGGCCCAATGGGTGTGTTTGAAATGAGCAGTTATGAAAACGGAACCAAACAAGCCGCTATTGCTGTGGCTGAGGCTACCAAAAACGGGGCATTTAGTTTAATTGGTGGTGGCGATAGTGCTGCAGCCGTTGCTAAATTTGGTTTCGAAAACGAAGTAAGTTATGTAAGCACAGGTGGTGGAGCTTTACTTGAATATTTTGAAGGAAAAGAACTACCAGGTATAAAAGCCATAAACGATTAAAACCAATTGTAAACCACCAATTGTAATTGGTGGTTTATTTATTACCATAACCAAATGCTGCTTAAGCAAAAAAAATTATACCACTATAAATTAGCCATTGCTTGGGCGCTGCTTATTTTATTTGCATGTGGTGCGCAACCTGGCACATTGGCACAGCTTAAGCTTGAAGATTTATTTGGTTACGATAAACCCATTCATGCCTTGTTATTTGGTGTCCAGGCATGGTTATTAATTAAAGCTAACTTACAATACACAACCCAAAACCCAAAAAAAGTAATAGTTATTTGGTGTGCGGTAAGTGCAAGTTATGGAGCATTAATTGAGTTAATGCAAAAATTTATTTTTACAGGCCGCAGTTACGATTATTTTGATATGATAGCCAACACACTGGGTTGTTTGATTGTGTATTTTGTTGTTTCGAAAAAGATAAAATATGTTTGATATTATTTCTCCCGCCATACAGCAATATTGCGATGACCACACCCAAACCGAAAGCGAAGTGTTAAAAAAACTAACACGCCATACTTTTGCCAATGTATTGCAGCCGCGTATGCTTAGCGGCCATTTTCAAGGTCGTTTGTTGAGCATGTTTAGCCAAATGATTAAACCAAAATACATTTTAGAAATTGGTACATACACGGGTTACTCAGCCATTTGTTTGGCCGAAGGTTTACAAGAAGGTGGACGATTAATTACCATTGATGTAAACCCCGAACAGGAAGACAACATACACCGCTTTATTGAAGAAGCAGGTATGAAAAATAGCATACAATTTATTGTGGGCGATGCATATAATATTATTAAAACATTACCCTACAAATTTGATTTGATTTTTATTGATGCAGATAAACCTAACTACTTAAAATATTACAACCAAGCCATGGATTGTTTAAATGTTGGTGGTTATGTGATTGCCGATAATGTATTGTGGAGCGGTAAAGTGATTGATGAAAAAAGTTTGCAAAAAGATAAAGACACCCAATTGCTTGATTCATTTAACAAGCATTTACACAACGACCAAAGACTGGAGCACATTTTATTGCCTATACGAGATGGTTTGATGATGGGCAGAAAAGTATCGGATTAAATTCATTAAAATTATTTCACCCTGCCTGCAGATGTGTAATACTTTTGATAATAAGCTTCGTTTAAGTTATTAATCATAACACCTTTACTAGTGCTTACATGAGCAAACCAACCTTCTTTTAAATATACGCCCACATGCGAAACCTTTTTAGCATTTATTTTAAAAAAAACCAGGTCTCCTTCGCTTAAATTTTTTATATTTATTTCTTTGCTATCAAGTTGCATATCTGCAGCCGTTCGGGGCAATTTGTTACCATATACTTGTTGGTGCAAAAGCTGAATAAAACACGAACAATCAATTGCCAAATTTGAGCAGCTACCTAATTTATGAGGTACTCCCAGCCAATTACCAACAAAATTATATAACTTAATATTATCTGATTTGTTGATTTCTAGATTTAATTTTTCACTGAGTGCACGGTATTCCTTTTTGGTAAATACTGTCTTTGGCGTTTGATGCACACCCTTTTTACTCTTACAAGAAGCGAGTGTTACCAAAAACAAAACACAAAAGAGGCCAATGTTTTTCATCGGCCTCAAATATCTAATAAATTTAAATGAATTACACAACAGGCTTAAATCCTTCAAACGCCTGAAGACATTCGTTACAGTAATGCATACTGCGGCAAAGTGTTGGTCCAAACGGACTTTTCATTTCGGTATTTTTACTTCCACAAAATGGGCACTCGGTGTGCTCAAGCAATTCCATGGTTACCTCACCACTGTGTTTAATAGGTGGTGCTAATCCATGTTTTTTTAAACACATTAAACCCCTTTCAGTAAGTTTATTGCTGTCCCATGGTTTATCAAAAGTTGTAACTACTTCTACTTGGGTAATACCCATTTCTTTTAACCTATCAGCAACCATGCCTTCCATCATTTTAATGGCAGGGCATCCGGTAAAAGTTGGTGTCATTTCTACAAAAACATTACTTTCGCCACGCACTTCCACCTTAGTAATAATCCCCATATCAACCATGCTTAAGGTTGGAATTTCTGGGTCTTTAACCAACTCAAGACCTTTCCAAATTTCTTGTTCTGTAATCATACACAAATTGCTTTATTATAAACTTAAACCAACATCAAGAGTGTAATTTACTACCACTCTGCACTTGGATCCACCCTAAATACTTCGCTCATCTCCTCAACCAAAGGCTCTAAATGTTCGGTATGAATACCTTTTCGTCCGCCTAGTTCAGGCTCCCATGTGTTTTCATGAGGAATGGTAAGTGTTGCTTTGGTTAATGTTGGTTTAATAGTTTCTAACCAAAGTTGTTTTAGGGCAACTTCACCTGCAAACACACCTTCGTTTTTTAAGTCGTTTTCAAAGTCACCTTCTTCAAACAAACCCAATGAATAATTCCATGCATCATTTAAAGCGGTTTGCATGCGAGCTTTGCTTTCTTCATTTGCACTACCTAATTTTACTATCCAAGTATTGGCATGAAAAACATGGTATTTTAATTCACCTTTTATTTTCCGTGCAACTTTTGCCAATGGCTCATAACTACTACTAGCTAACATTTCAAAACGCAATTGATCAGCTACATCATATAAGAAGTGACGCATCAAACTGAAATCGTAATCACCATTTGGTAACTCAACAAATTGTGCATTATGAAACTGTTTAGCATTACGCGTAAAAGCAACAGTATCTGGTTCTTGTTCGCCTAACTCGTGCAGTAATTGAAACAATGCTTGCGATTGTCCAATTTTATCTTGTGCCATAGAAGAGAAGGCGATATCTTCTTCTAATATAGGACCCAATCCAGTCCATTCGCTGTTTCTATGTCCAATAATTAAAAGATCATCGGCCATTTTGTAAAGTAAATCTTTTATTGCTGTTGTATTCATATCAATTCAATTTTAAATATTTATAAGTATCAGGTGCTAATGTAAAATACTTTGCGTTTAATTGGTTGTCGTTTAGTGTGAGGTAAAATGATACCATCAAAAACATATTTGGTTTAATATCAATTAATGTTTTTTGTACATCGGTTTCATTGTTAAAAATATATACTGTTTTCACTTTTTTAGGGTGATGTATTGCACTATACAATAGTTGCTCACAGGCATTTGCCCACATGGCAAAAGGGTAAGAAACATCTTTATTTAAAACATAAAATTTTGATCCTTCATACATTTGTGCTGTTTCAGCTTGTTGTTTAACTAAACTTAATCTGTAATTGTATTTTACCGATGCCTCTAATATTTTAACAATACCTGCAGACAAACATCCTGCGGTTAAAATGGTTAAGAAAAGGTGTACATTTTTTTGTTGATAGATTAAGCTGGCATCAAACAAAACATTGACAAAACCTATTGAAACAATGGCACCGTAGCATAAAAAAATACGTTCCATCATGATCTCAGAATCGCCCTTAAACATCACAGAGGCTAAAACTACATAACCAATAGATACCAGAAATAAAAACAATAACTTTAGCCATTGCTTTTTGTAACTGAACCAGCCTATTGTAATTAGTAACATAATAGTTGGAAGCAAATACAAGCCTTGTAAACGCAAAATAAAAAACTTAAAAACATAGGAGTTGTGCAGGTTTAATAATGCACTCAACAACAACTCTTTGGATTGGTAAAAACTTTCTTCATAAGAGCCTACAGGAGTTAGTTTAGCTTTGATAATCAAAACCAAAATAGTTAGTACTAAAAATACCATTGACTTCACATCAGACCAATTTCGTTTTTCAATCACATTCCAAACTAGAACGAATACTGTGAACAAAGCTGATAATGGATGAAAAAGTACCGCGATTAAAAAAATAAACACACCCATTAAATGGTGAGCAAATTTTTTAAAATTGCTTAATGCTGTTTTAGTGATATTAAGCCATGCATAAAACAAAGAACCAAATACCAACCCATGCGCAACTTCTGTTTGAAGAAAGAAAATTTCGCTGGTTGTTACCAATAAAGTAAATACAATGATTAACGACACTTTTAAGTTTTTGTAAGCATACATTGCCGCCAAAAAACATATATAGTAGAGTAAGTAAAAATTAGCTGAATAAGCCATAATTACTGTTTTTAAACTTGCATTAAACTTTATGGCTAACAGTGGTAAAAACTGAGTTAATACCAGCGGATACCTATAATGAGGTATGATAAAGTTTTCTGTGTTAATTAAAGTTAAAACACCATAAGCATTATCCGTATGTAACATTCTTTCCTGATAAAAAAATATCGAGAAAAAAATAAGGATTAACATGAAAGTATGCCCTACATACGTAATAATTTTTTCAAAAGTCATTACGCCTTATTCGCCTTCTTGTATTTATTGATTTTATCCATCACCTTATAGCCACCGGCTTCACGGTATTGCTTTTCGGGTGTTGTTTCAAACATATCGGCATCATCGTATTCGCTTGCAAAAACATTCGCTGTTTTAACCACCCAAATATTTGCTGTTATACTTCTACGTCCGTATTGCTCTTTTCCAAATAACAAAGCCATTTCAGGATTTGGAGCATGAACAATACCAACATGCATATGTTGATCACCGCGTTTTTTTTGGTGAAACACCTCATAGGTTTCCCAATTATCCATTGGAGTTAAGGGCGCAATAAGGTTGTTTTCTTCTATGTTTTCGCGTGTAACGCGCGGGTCTAGTGATTTAATCATAAACTAAAAATTAGGCCAATGGAGTAACGTATTTTTCTGTAGCATTATAAAGTGCCTTACGCACCCAACGACCTCTTTCTTCAGCCATTCTACGCACAGCCAAACGTTCGGCATTGCAAGGACCACCACCATTAATAACACGCTTAAACTCATCCCAATCAGGTTCTGTATATTCCCACTTCTTAGTTTCTTCGTTTAACTTCAATTTAGGGTCTGGAAGTACTAAACCTAAATCCCAAATTTTGGGAACGTACATATTTAAAAACTGCTGGCGCATATCATCATTACTTGCCATCTTTACTTTCCAACGCATAAGTATCTCGGAGTGTTGTGAAATTTTATCACTTGGGCCAAAAAAGTGCATGATTGGGGGCCACCAACGGGTTAAAGCTTCCTGAACCATTTGGCGCTGAATTGGTGTTCCAGTTGCAAGGGTTACTACATTATCATGGCCGTATTTTAAGTGGAAACTTTCTTCTGTACAAATTCTATCTAAAGCACGACAGTAGGGACCATAACTTCCTTTTGCATTTGCAACTTGGTTAATAATAGCACCTGCATCAATTAACCAAGCAATAATACATGCATCAGCCCAAGTAAATGCAGGGTAATTAAACACGTTACTATATTTACTTTTTCCCGTAATTAAGTCGTTGGTCATGTCTTCACGACTTTTGCCTAACGTTTCTGCAGCACTATATAATAGTTGTGCATGACCAACTTCATCTTGTACTTTAGCCATTAATGCCATTTTACGCTTAAAGCCTGGTGCACGTGTTATCCAAGTTCCTTCAGGCAATGCTCCAATTATTTCTGAGTGGCCATGTTGCTCAATCATACGAATGAGTTGCTTGCGGTACTCTTTGGGCATCCAATCTTTAGGTTCAATTTTTTCGCCACGGGCAATACGCGCCTCAAATTCAGCTAATTTAATTGGATCCTCTCCAGCTATCATTGCGTTAGCCTTTTCATTTGGATCGATGTAAGCATTTCCGTACATATTTTTTTAATTATTAGTTACTTTTTTATAGTTTGTAATTATGCAAAAAACGATTTGCGTTTCAGATTTTCTTGATGTTATGGTTTATAATTAATGTCTGTTACCATCTTTTTTCTTAACCCACCCAAAATAAAGTCGCTTAACTTTTGAGCTATTTCTTCAGTGCTCATTTTACCATTTGGATTATACCATTCGTTAATCCAATTTACGGTTGACAATATGGTTAAAGAGGCAAATTTATCATCTACATCATCAAAAACGTCTTCATTCATACCATCTTTTAGTATCACACGTATGCCTTTTTCATATGCATCCCGCAATTTCATAAATTCACTTAATTTAGGCTCACTTAGGTTACGCCACTCATGCAAAAAAACGGCTGATTGATTGGTGTTTTGGGTAATAATTTGAACATGATTTTTTATGGCTGTTCTAAGTTTTTCCTCAGCATTAAAGTAAATGTCATTTACTTCGGCTATCACATTGCTAAACTTTGATGCCAAATCAAAACATATGGTTTCTAAAATCTCTTCCTTTGATTTGATGTGGTGGTATAAACTAGCGGCTTCAATACCCAACTCTGCAGCTAAATCACGCATGGAAGTAGCGGCATAACCCCTTTGCTTAAATAACTTAGCAGCCACTTCAAGCAATTGTTCTTTCCTATTGGTTGTGAGTAATTCCGACATAACCTAACATGTGTTAGGCAAAATTAGTAATAACTGAATAAAAAGCAATCATTTTAATTAAAATCACAAAAAACATGGTTTAATTCCCTTGCTATGTATGCAATTAAACCTAAGTCGACCAAATTCTTACACACTAAAATCCAAAGTTAATTACACATTCGTATTTTAAGCATCATTTCGATGACTCTAATAACACTACTTTTAAATGTTATTTGGTTTTCAAAATCAAATACCTAAAACAAATATTACAGGCTTCTTATGCAAATCAGGCAATTGTTGTCGCCACTGTGAGATGGTTTTGGTTTTAATAAAGCCCTCGGCAGAACTAATATTACATGCTATACATAATTTCGTTTGAGGTGCACAATTAGCCAATACATCAGTCAATAATTGGTTATTGCGATAAGGTGCTTCCATAAAAATTTGTGTTTGCTTGCGCGTAAACAAATCACTTTCAAGTTGCTTAATTTTTTTAGCCCTTTGAATTTTGTCTATTGGTAAATATCCATTAAAAGTAAAGCCTTGTCCGTTAAAACCACTAGACATTAAAGCCATAAAAATACTTGATGCACCAGGTAGCGGAATAACCTCAATGCCTTTTTCATGAGCTATTTTGACTACATCAGAACCCGGATCAGCTATACATGGTAAGCCAGCATCCGTAATTATACCAACATCAAATCCATGTTTAAACATATCGGTAATTTCACGCATATCCTCAGCCTTACTGTGTTCGTTCCATAAAAGTATGGTTAACTCTTGTTGCGTTGATTCTAATTTAAGCTTATTTATTAAGCTACGGGCTATTTTTTCATTCTCTACAATAAAATATTTTAAGTGGTGAACTTGATGACGCACAAAATCTGCAATAAAATCAGAGGGATTATCATCGGCTAAATAGTTGGGAATTAGCAATAAACGAGTTTTGCTTGTGGTATTTGTCGATGAATTATTCATGTTTACTTACGAATTGTTTGCAAAGTTTTGATTTTAAAGCTAACCTGCAAGCTAAATTTTGTTGCTTTATACGATTAACAAATTTATTTTCGCTCGCTTATAAAAATTGAATAATAAATAAATAACTAGATACAACATGTCGATATTAGAGAAAATCAGAAACAGATCGGGCTTAGCCATAGTAGTGGTTGGCGGTGCTTTAGCGCTATTTGTAATTTCGGATGCGTTACAAAGCAACAGTCGTATTTTTGGCGGTTCGCAAAGTACAAGTGTAGGTGTAATTGATGACGAAGAGATAGGTGTAAAGGCATTCGAGGCAAAAGTTACAGAAAATACGGAGTTAACACGCCAGCAAATGGGCCCAGATGCCCCAATGGATCAAAATACTATTGATATGGTACGCGAACAAACTTGGAGCCAAATGATTATGGAGGGAATTATGGAAGGCGAATACGAAGACCTTGGTATTAAAGTAACAAATGAAGAGTTAACCGACATGTTTGTTGGAGACAATATTCACCCACAAGTAAAACAATCTTTCACTAATCCTCAAACAGGTGTTTTTGACAAGTCGATGGTTATAAGTAACCTTAAACAAATTAATGAAAAAGGAGATGCTGACGCCAAAAAACGTTTACACGACTTTGAAACTTACTTGTTAAAAGATGCATTAACTAAAAAATATTATAGTTTAATCCGTAAGGGTGTTTTTGCTACTTCTTTGGAGGCAAAAACATTATACACCAATCGCTCTAAAACGGTTGATGTTGACGCGGTAGCTTTAAATTATTTCAGTATTCCAGATTCTAGTATCACTGCAGAAGAAAGCGACCTAAAAGCATACATGAATAAAAACATGAAGAAGTATGCCGAAAAAGAAAACAGCCGTAAATTAGACTTTTTAATGTTTGATGCCGTTGCGAGTTCAACTGATACAGCAGCAGCTGAAAAGTGGGTAACAGACCAATTGGTTCAATTCGCCAACGCCACAAACGATACTTTATATGTTGATGCAAATAGCGATGTTAAATTTGACCCAACAGCTAAACCTCGCTCAGGATATCCTGAGGAGATAGCAGCTCGTTTATTCCGTGATTCAGTTGGTACTATAGTAGGACCAATTTTTAGCGAAGGCAAATACAATATTTACAAAATCATAGGTACGAAACAGGATAGCGTATATCAAATGCGTGCAAGCCATATTTTATTTAAGACAGAAAATGGTGATACCGCTGCTACCGTTAAAAAAGCAAACGAGGTAATGGCTCAAATTAAAGGCGGTGCAGATTTTGGTGCAATGGCAGCGCAACACGGAACAGATGGAACGGCTCAACGTGGTGGTGAACTAGGTTGGTTCAGCGAAGGCCAAATGGTTAAAGAATTTAATAATGCTGTATTAGCAGGTAAAAAAGGTGATATGCTAGTGTTAAAAACACAATTTGGCGTTCATATACTAAAAATTACAGAAGATAAATCGAAGAAATTGGTTTGTGCTGGAGTATTAAGTCGTGCTATACAACCAAGTGAAGCAACAACCTCAACAGCGTACAATGCAGCAAGTCAATTTGTAGCAAATTGTAATAATGCCGAGGAGTTTGAAAAATTAATTACTGACCAAAAGTTGATCAAAAGAACCGCAGAGTTTGTTCGTGAAAACGACAAACAATTGGGTGGTTTAACAGAAGCACGTGAGGCTGTTCGATGGGCCTTTAATGCGAAAAAGGGAGACATCTCTGAGGTATTCTCAATAAATGATAAATTCATCGTTGCAGTATTAACAGCAGTTCGTGAAAAAGGTAATGCAGATTTTGAAACAGTAAAAGCAAGAGTTGAAGCTGATTATCGTAAAGAGAAAAAAGCTGAACAACTTTTAGAAAAAGCTACAACTGCATTAACCGGTGCTAAAAACATGCAAGATGTAGCTGCCAAATTACAACTAAGCATAACTCCAATAACAGGACAATCATTTGATAACAATAACATTGCTTATATTGGTCCTGATAATATTATGGTAGGTACTTTATTTGGCACAAAAGCCACTGGCAAAATAACTGGGCCATTAAAAGGTGATAACGCTGTTTACATTTATTCAATAAATAAAGTAAACGAGGCTCCAATAATTACTGATTTTAGTATATTTAAAAACGAAGTTCAAACTCAGTTATCTCAACGTATAGAATATGCAACTTTTGAAACATTAAAAGAGTTGAAAAATGTGCAAGATAACAGACACAAATTCTACTAAAATCTAAATTAATATGTTACACTACACTACAGCCGGAATAGGCAAAACAGTAGTGCTACTTCACGGATTTTGTGAAAACAACACCTGCTTCGATAAGCAGGTGTTGTTGCTTAAAGCGCATTGTAAAATAATCACCCCTGATTTACCAGGCGCAGGACAATCAGCAGTACAACATAATTCATCTATGGAACGCATGGCTGATGCAGTATATGAATTATTAGTTGATTTGGGAGAACATAATGTTGTGATGATTGGTCATAGCATGGGTGGTTATGTTACACTAGCCTTCGCGAAAAAATACAATCATATGCTTTCGTCATTTGGCTTGTTACACAGCACTGCGAAACCCGACATCGAAGAACACAAACTAAAACGCGACCAAGCAAAAAGGCTAATAAACGAAAAAGGAGCATCATTTTATGTAAGAAATTTTATTCCCCCATTATTTCAACGTAATACACCACAGGAATTAATTACACCATATTACATTAACCTAGCAGAAAATTTTACAACTGAAGGGTTAAACGAGGCTTTAATGGCCATGAAAAACAGGGAAGACTCTTTTGCTTTTTTAGCGCAAACAGATTTACCAGTTTTCTGGGGAATTGGTAAGTACGATGAACTAATACCTCAAGAAGATATGTTGAAACAATCTTTACTATGTAAACAGAGCTACGTAGCCTATTTAAATAACAGCGCACACATGGGTCATATTGAAGAATCGGATGTACTAGCAAAACATATTATGTGTTTTATTTCCTGATAATTATTGGTATGAAATCTGATAAATATCAACCAAAGCTATATAAAGTAAATTTGTATTAGTTTTGTTGATATGACAATTACACAACTTGAATACGTGATAGCAGTAGATACTCATGGTAACTTTTTAACTGCTGCCGAAAAATGTTCAGTAAGTCAGCCTGCATTGAGTATGCAAATTCAAAAGTTAGAGCGCGAACTCGGTATTAGAATTTTTGATAGAAGTAGACAGCCAGTGGTTGCTACAGAAATTGGTAAAAGCATAATACAACAGGCAAGAGAAATTATAAAGCAATGTAACCGATTGACAGAAGTTGTTAATGAAGATAAAAAAGGTGAATTAACAGGCCAACTTAGAATAGGAATTATACCCACAATAGCCCCTTATGTGTTGCCATTGTTTTTGGTCGATTTCATGAAAAATAATCCTAAAGTAAATATAGAAATTGCAGAAATTACAACCAACCAAATTTTACAACAGCTTAAAAATGATCAATTAGATTGTGGCATTATGGCCACACCAATTGAGGCTGGTTATTTACAATACACACCAATGTTTTACGAGCCATTGGTGGCATACATGAGTGAAGACAATAAATTGTTTAGTAAAAAAACTTTGGTGCCAGAAGATATTGACCCCACAGAAACATGGATACTAAACGAAGGGCACTGTTTGCGCAACCAAGTTTTAAATCTTTGTACAGGAAATAAAGGAAACTCTAAAAATAAGCAGTTTCAATACCATACAGGCAGCCTTGAAACACTTAAAAAAATGGTGGAAGTAAACAGAGGCATAACCATCTTACCCGAATTAAGTATTTTTGACTTTAATGACGAACAGATGGAACGCGTAAGGTACTTCAAAAAACCAGATCCAGTTCGCGAGATTAGTATGGTAATCCATCGGGTTGATTTGAAAAAACAATTAATTGAAAGTTTTACAGCCGCGCTACTTGCAGCAATACCAGCGCGAATGAAAAAAGATAGGGAAAAAATAGTGGTTGAGTTTTAAAACTATTTTTTTTCGTGGTTTATTTTATCCAATTCAGGAGTTGCATGGATACGCGCTAAAAAAGTGGTTGTGCCTTGCGTTTTCCAGATACGTGTAGCCAAAATTACTCCTACAACAACTCCAATCAAGAGTATACTTATAGATAATATTAGGCCTAAAATTCCCGATACATTGAGGTAAATAATTACAGCAATAATTACTGCTATTAAAAAAGGTGATGCAACGATTTTTAACCAACTAAATGCATCAATTAAAAACTCCAATACTTTCATTTGGTATATTTTAATTTTAACCAAATTACACTTTGGTCATTGTTATAACAAGAAATCACTTGTAAATATTTATTAATCTGAATTTCAATACATTTGTAGTAATGCTTATAGGGCATGTAACTTATTACCTGTCTGAATCGTATTACCACAAGCCCAATGACAGTAAACGAATACAACAATTGTGTTAATCAATATGCCGATGGTGTATTTCGCTTTATACTCAAAAATATAAAGGATGAGGATAAGGCAAAGGACATTGTGCAAGATGCATTCGAAAAACTATGGATAAAACTATCAGATATTGATGCCGCAACAGTAAAATCATACCTATTTACCATAGCCTACAATGGCATGGTAGATGCTTTTAGGCGTGAAAAATTTGTTGGTGATATTGAGAGTGCAAAAGACAATAACTTTATTACGTTTAATAATTATAATGATGTAAAAGAGATCTTGAATGAAGCACTCTCCAAACTAAATGACATACAGCGTGCTGTAGTTTTACTACGCGATTATGAAGGGTACAACTACAAAGAAATTGGAAAAATTACAGGATTAAGTGAGAGTCAGGTTAAAGTATACATTTACCGTGCACGTGTTATTTTAAAAGAATACATTGGTAATTTATATCGGGTGATATGAGCATAAATAGAAATAATTACGAGACATACTTAATAGATTATCTTGACGGAACTTTACATCCGTATGAGGTGACTGAGGTATTATTGTTTTTGGATCAACATGCGGATATAAAAGCAGAATTTATCAATATGAATAATGTCTTTTTACCTAAAACAGAGGCACAATTCAATAGCAGCATCCTTTTAAAATCAGTTCAAGACAGAAACGTACACTTACTAGTTAAAGAGATTGAATCTGATTTATCATACATAGAGACAACAGAACTCCAAGCTGCTATTAAGCAAAATCCCAACCTTATAAGTGAGCAAAAATTATTTACACTAACTATACAACAACCAGATTATAGTCTTATATATCCCAATAAAACTGAACTAAAAAAACAAATCTTATCCATCTTTTGGTTTACTCCAATGTTACGAATAGCTTCTGTAATAGTATTTTTAAGTGTTATTGGTGTTATTTATTATAAAAACACTCAACAACATCAACCCATTGTATATAATAATCAAAACAGTAATAAAAAAACCAAAACACTAAAGGCTTTTGAACAAACGAAGTTGAAATCAAACCAAACAAAAGAAATTAGAACCAAAGAAATTGATAACACAAAAACATATTTAGTAAAAAATAAAGAGGTAATAATTAATTCGGTTATTGTAAATGCAGAAAAGGTACCCACCATTAAACCGCATTTGATTAACATACATTTTAATGCTAATACTTACCAACCACTAAACGCTATTATTTTAAATAATGTTAAACAGAAAGAATTAGTGGAGCAAGATCAATTTGAAGACATTAAAAGTTTATTGGCGAGAAAAGTAAGGCAAAACACCAATAAATTACTTGGCGAATCAGATACCAATAGGCAAATAACAATAGTGGGGCTTATAAATAAAACAACTGGTGTCGATTTAAAAATTGACAACGATACAACATCTGGACGTATCAATCATTTTGAGTTAGCTGCACTAGATTTTTTTTGGTCTAAAAAATAAAGGTATAGTGTAACTATATAAGCAGTAAATCGTATTACTATAAAAGCAATAAATTATGAAAATTAAATTACTAAAAACTCTTGTTTTAATAGGCGCTCCGCTTATTTATTTAAAGCCCATAAAAGCACAAAACAGCATTCCCATTAATGAATTTACCAAGATAAATTTAAGTGCAGTTGCAAATGTTGAATTGGTAATTGCCGATAGGTATTCAGTATACATTGAAAATAATGCCGAAAAACTTATTAGTACATTAAAAGTAGTAAACAACGAACTTATCATTGGTGATAATTTTAATGCAGCAGGTAAAATAAAGGTATATGCAAAATCAATAACCGACATTAAGTTAGATGGCGGGGCGAATTTAAAGAGCATAGACACGTTGAAGTCTTCAGATCTTAACATTGTTATGGATGGTGCATCTGAGGCGCATTTAATAGTATCTAGTAACAATATCAAAGTAGATATAGATGGTGGTACAAAATTGATAGTTGATGGTAAAGCTACTAATGCAGTATTTGAAACGGATGGCGCAGCATTACTAAATGCAAGTAAGTTATCGGTTATAAATATGAACATTGAAGCAGATGGAGGTAGTAATGTAAAAATATATGTAAGCGAATCGTTGCATGCTAAGGCTGACGGTGCAAGTTTGATAATTTACCGTGGGGAGCCTAAAAATAAAATATTTAATATAGACGGAGCAGGAAAAATAAAAAGCAATACCGATGAGTATACTACTGATTTAAATATTGACATACCAACAGACAAAATTACACCCTATGCAGATACTACTCGTTTAAAAATTGGTAAACGTAAGTTTATTATTATTGATGATAATAAAGATGATAAAGAAAAACCTACTAATGAATCTGAAAAACGTAGACGCATGAAACGTGTATACGCAGGATTAGAAACAGGGATAAATGCACTAACTACATCAAGCATGAACTTTACACATAGTAACGACTATAAATTTTTAAATACCAAAATAGGTAGCTCGTGGCTGTATGGAATAAATTTATTTGAATTTGATGGTCATATTATTAAAAACAAACTAGCCTTTACAACTGGTTTAGGTTCTCAATTTAGCAATTATCATTTTGAAGGTAATTCTTACATCACACCAAATAGTGATATATTAACAAGCACGGATGCAGGTGTTGCCCTTACTAAAAATAAGCTCTTCACCTATGATATAAATGCCCCTTTACTAATTAAGTATGCACCAGGCAGTAAAAAAAATGCTAACGGTGGATTTCACATTGCTGTAGGTGCAATTGTAAGATATGCAGCAACAGCCAAAGTTGTTACCGAAACAACAGCGAGAGGTTCTGATGAAAGGTTTACATTTAATGACGATTTTAACATAAATGCTTTTAGGGTTGACGGGACCGTTAGACTTGGTTACAAAGAAGTTAAGCTGTTTGCCAACTATGCGTTAACACCTTATTTTAACAACAGCAAAGCTCCTGATGTTAGAGCATTTGCTACAGGAATTATGTTTATTGGTTTTTAAAATTACATCAAGAAAACTAAAAGGGCAGAAAATCATTGATTTTCTGCCCTTTTCAATATGTGATATCAGTGATTACTTTAGACCAAAAGCTTTTTTCACTTTATCTATGTAATCTAGTTTCTCCCAAGTAAATAGTTCAACCTTTTTGGTTATTTTTTTGCCATCAGGAGAAACATATGTTTTGGTTACTATTTCGTTTTTACGACCCATGTGACCATATGCAGCAGTTTCACTGTAAATAGGATTACGTAATTTCAAACGAGTTTCAATTCCGTAAGGAGTCATATCAAATATTTTTTCTACTTTTTTAGCAATTTCACCATCAGTTAATTTAACTTTTGATGTGCCATAAGTATTGATGTATATGCCCATTGGATCTTTAACACCAATTGCATATGAAACTTGCACTAAAACCTCAGAGCACAATCCTGCAGCTACTAAGTTTTTAGCAATATGACGTGTAGCATACGCAGCACTTCTATCTACCTTACTTGGATCTTTACCAGAGAATGCACCACCACCATGAGCACCTTTACCACCGTATGTATCAACAATGATTTTACGACCTGTTAAACCGGTATCGCCATGCGGACCACCAATAACAAATTTACCTGTTGGGTTAATATGGTATTTAATATCGTTGTTAAATAGCTTAGCGAATTTTTTATATTTAGTCTTAACACGCGGAATCAAAATTTCAATGATATCTTTCTTAATTTTAGCTAACATTTTGGCTTCTGTATCGAAATCATCATGTTGTGTTGATACCACTATTGAGTCAATACGAACTGGTTGGTTTTTATCATTGTACTCAAGGGTTACTTGACTTTTTGCATCAGGACGCAAATATTTAATTGCTTTATTTTCTCTGCGTAAAGCAGCTAATTCAATTAATACTTTATGAGCAAGATCTAAAGCCAATGGCATGTAGTCGTCAGTTTCTGCAGTAGCATAACCAAACATCATACCTTGGTCACCTGCACCTTGGTCTTGTTTTTTCTTGCGATCAACACCTTGATTAATATCTGCTGATTGTTCGTGAATAGCACTCAGCACACCACATGAATTTGCTTCAAACATATACTCACTTTTAGTATAACCAATTTTCTTGATTACATCACGAGCAATGGTTTGAACATCAAGATAAGCTTTAGACTTAACCTCACCAGCCAAAATAACTTGTCCGGTAGTTACTAAAGTTTCGCAAGCCACTTTTGATTCTGGATCAAAAGCTAAAAAGTTGTCAATTAAAGCATCCGAAATTTGATCGGCTACTTTGTCCGGGTGGCCTTCGCTAACCGATTCTGAAGTGAATAAATATGCCATGTTAATTTAATAGTGTTATGTTAAACTTAGGTGGGCAAAAATACATTTTTATATGAAGTTACAAAGCCTTGATTGTTAAATTTAAAGATTCCTCAAAAGCCTTCCAAAATAAGCAATTGAAGCATTAAATTTGCACCATGCAGGATATAGAACCTCATTATAGGTGGAGAGACTTCTACCAAGCTGAACACGACAGCAAGTCGCCTTTTTTTGAGCGTGAGTACAGCGAGTTTGAGTTCACCAATCAGATATACAATTACCTGATACATCCTCAATGGGATGATTTTGGATCGAATACCTTATATGTAAAACTATTATTTACAGAATACTGTGAAGGTTATGCCATTATTGAATTAATAGGCGAATGGAACGATGCCATTAATAATGATGTGATGCTTTTAAAGCGTGAAGTAGCTGAAATACTAATAGCAGAAGGTATAAATAAGTTTATCTTAATAGGCGAAAACGTATTAAACTTTCATGTTAGCGATGATTGTTATTATGAAGAGTGGTTTCAAGATATTGAAGATGGTTGGTTAGTGGCACTTAACTTTCAAGATCATGTATTAGACGAATTTAGAAGAAATAATATTGATTACTACCTAAATTTTGGTGGAGATTTGGATGCGGTGAATTGGCGTAAATTTACTCCAGCACAATTATATAACCACGTTTTAGATATAATTAGCAAACGCTTATATTAGTTACTATAATAGTTACCATATAGTTTTAAACTTCATCACTAATATAATAAGTTTACTTTACTAATAAACAGAAAAAAGCAAAATAAAACTTCTTTAATTTATCCTATTACTTATTAAGCTCTTTCCATTTCTGAATTATATATTTATCATGTTTTGATGCAACATTTAAAGTTTCTTCAACTTTCCAAAATTCCGTTGTTTATTAATATATATTTATATAGTTGGTGTTTTAGACTAAAAAACTTTTTAATTAAAAATTTTATATAAGCTCAGTTTATTATGATTTGGGCATACTTTTAAAATTAAAATCATATTAAAATTGTTAACTATACATAGGTTGTTGTTTAACTTTAAGCTATTTACCCAACTCGACTTCTCCTTTATCTTCAGCTTCTTTTAACGCTAAAATTAGGTCTAATGCAGCAGGTACTACATCACTACAAATAGTTAAAAAAGTTCCTTTGCGGGCATTTTTTATGGCAAAGTCAATCGCATCAGATTCACGTTTAAACGAAGTCACTTTTTTATTAGGATCAACCTCTTTGATACCACGTTTTATCAATTCAATAATTTCATCTTCGGTCCGACCACGTAAGTTTTTATCTTGCCTAATTACAATTTCATCAAACATTTTAGCTGCCTGTCTACCAAGCCCAATGGTATCTTCGTCTCTTCTATCGCCTACCCCAGCAATTACACCCACATGGTTAGCATCTATTTTACTAAGCATTTCACCAATGGCTTCAAAACCCGATGTATTGTGTGCATAATCCACCATCAACTCAAAGTTTTTAAAACGGAAAATATTCATACGGCCAGGTGTTTGCGCAGGACCAGGAATAAAGGTTTGAAGAGCCACACGTATATCTTCAATTTTAAAGTTACGAATAAACCCAGCCAATAATGTTGGCAATACATTGGCTATATTATAAGTTGCACGTCCGCCAAACGTAAGCGGAATATTCACCGCCTTTTCAATTCTAATTTTCCAAGTACCCTTACAAATGGTAACATATCCGTTTTCGTATACCGCAGCTAACCCACCTTTGTTAATGTGTTCTTTGATTATAGAATTATTTTCGTCCATGCTAAAGTATGCAATTTTACATACACACTCTTTAGCCATACTTACAGCATATTTATTATCTGCATTTAAGATGGCATAACCCTCGGGTAAAACACTAGCGGGCACAACAGCCTTAACACGTGTGAGTTGTTCAATGGTATCAATATCTTGCAGGCCCAAATGGTCTTCGGCAATATTAGTTACTATAGCAATATCGCAATTATGAAAACCAAGTCCTGCGCGAAGAATTCCGCCACGTGCAGTTTCTAATACTGCAAAATCAATTGCTGGATCTTTCAATACAAACTCTGCACTTACTGGACCCGTGCAATCTCCACGTAACATTAACTGATTTTGAATATAGATACCATCTGTTGTGGTATAGCCAACTTTATATCCCATGGTTTTTACCATATGTGCCATTAAGCGTGTGGTAGTAGTTTTTCCGTTAGTACCTGTAACAGCAATGATAGGAATACGTGCACTACTTCCTTTGGGGTATAACATATCAATTACTGGTTCGGCTACGTTTCGTGGAATACCCTCAGCTGGATCAATATGCATGCGGAAGCCAGGAGCAGCATTTACTTCTAAAATAGCGCCTCCAATATCTTTAACTGGTTCGGTTAAGTTTTCTGCCATGATATCAATACCACAAATATCTAAACCTATAATGCGCGCAATACGTTCACACATAAAAATGTTATCAGGGTGCACCAAATCGGTTACATCCATTGCGGTTCCCCCAGTACTTAAATTTGCCGTTGGTTTTAAAAGTAATTCTTTGCCATTAGGTAAAATACTTTCCAAGTTAAGATTAGTTTTGGCTAGCATATCTAGGGTAAAATCGTCAACTTTAATTTGCGTTAAAGTTTTTTCGTGACCATAGCCTCTACGTGGATCTTCGTTTGTTTTATCAATTAATTCTTGAATATTACTAATTCCATCACCAACTACAGATGCAGGCTTTCTGATGGCAGCTGCAACAAATTTGTAATTAATAACCAGCACGCGATGGTCTTGCCCTGTAATAAACTTTTCTACAATTACCCCTCGCGAGTATTTCTTTGCAGCCTCTAAGCCACGTATAGCATCCTCCCAATTGTTAATATTAGTTGTGGCACCTTTACCATGGTTGCCATCAACAGGTTTGGTTACAATGGGGTAACTAATGCGCTCTAGTGCCTCTTTCAAACCTTCCTCGCTGTATACAATTCGACCGCGAGGAACAGGAATTTCTGCAGCTTCTAATAAGTTTTTCGTTTCTTCTTTATCACAGGCTATATCTACAGCAATACTACTTGTTGTGCTGGCAATAGTGGCTCTAATTCTTTTTTGATTCATACCATAACCCAGCTGTACTAGAGAGTGTCTGTTTAACCTGATATAGGGAATACCTCTTGCTATAGCCTCATCAACTATACAACCTGTACTTGGCCCGAGGCGTTCTTCTTCACGTATTTCTCTTAAATTTTGGATATCTTCAGCCAAATGATATTCGTTACCAGCAATTAATGCTTCAGCAATACGAACTGATGCATTTGCAGTGAATATTCCAGCTTTTTCCTCCATGTAACTAAACACCACATTATAAACACCCTCTTTACCCGTACTGCGTGTTCGGCCAAATCCACAAGCCATACCTGCAAGTGTTTGTAACTCTAACGCGATGTGTTCTATTACATGTCCCATCCATGTTCCTTCTTCAACCCGCTTAAAAAAACCACCAGGTGTGCCTATTGAACAACGATGTGAATGCATGGTAGGAAAAAGCTTTTGCAAACGCTCACCAAATCCTTCAATTTTATTTGTAGGAAACTGCTCAAGCTCCTCTAAATCAAGACGCATTTGAATTAATTTATGCCTACGAACGCTCCAATAATTTGGACCACGCATTACTTTGATGTCTAAAATTTTCATAGCAAAATGAATAAAAATTGGGGGTGATTTTAACTACATGCATTTTACATAAAAAACTTGAATTAACTAACGGTATGTTTTTGTAGGCGGATTAAGTAAGTTAGGGGGAAAATAAAATTGTGTAACCAAGGCATGCATTTATATTTGCTGCTTCACATATAAATTAACATTGTTTTGGAAATACCTAAAGGAAAGCTGATTTCGGTGGGGGGGGCAGAAGACAAAGGAACTGATTTAGAGCAGGGTTTTATTCAGCGTAACCGCTTAAATTTCTTTGAACTTGGCATATTAAAACGCTTTATTGATGAAGTTGGTGGGGTTGAGAAACGCATTGAAGTTATTACCACTGCTTCTTCAATACCAGTTGAGGTAGGTGAAAATTATTTAGATGCATTTGGTAAAATAGGCTGCAAAAACATAGGTGTAATTGACATTGGAAAACGCGAAGATGTTTTTGAAGAAGGGTTTATCAATCGTGTTAAAAATGCTGATGGTATTATGTTTACTGGTGGCGACCAACTTAGGTTAACCTCTATTTTTGGTGGTACAGAAATATACAACGTGCTACACGATAGATATTATAACCAAGAAGGCTTTGTGATTGCAGGAACAAGCGCGGGGGCAATGGCCATGAGTAATACCATGATTTATCAAGGCAAAAGCGAATTGGCTCACTTAAAAGGTGAGGTTAAAATTACTACTGGTTTGGCATTTATGGGTAATGTAATTATCGACTCACATTTTGATAAACGCGGACGTTTTAACCGATTGGCTCAAGCAGTTGCGAGTAACCCGCAATGTACAGGTATAGGTTTGGGTGAAGACACAGGGGTAATTGTTACTGGTGGAAATAACTTAGAAGTTGTAGGAAGCGGTGCTGTTGTAATTGTTGATGGAAGAGACATACGACACACAAACATTACCGAAGTTGGCATGGGTGAACCAATAGCATTAGATAACTTACGTGTAAGTATTATGGTTAGGGGTAACCGATATTTATTAAAAGAAAGAAAGTTCATAGCTAACGATACAGCTAAGGCATAAATAAAAATCTAAATTAAAAAGGAGTTAAATTCAACTCCTTTTTTATGCTTTTAATCTTCGTAAATTTTTACAACGGCCGATGTATCTCCTTTTTTGTAACCCCTGTACATACCTTCGCTATTAAAAGGTAACTCGATATTTCCTGATTTGTCAATTGCTATCAAACCACCTTCACCGCCAAGTTTTACTAATTTATCTTTTACAACATAATCGCAAGCTTGCTTAAGTGTGTATCCTTTGTATTCCATTAAACAACTAATATCATAAGCAACAACAGCACGTATAAAATACTCGCCATGCCCAGTACAACTAACAGCACAAGTATGGTTATTTGCATATGTACCTGCACCTATTATTGGGCTATCGCCTACCCTACCAAAACGTTTATTAGTCATCCCACCAGTTGAAGTTGCAGCAGCAATATTTCCATGCAAATCAAGAGCTACGGCTCCTACAGTTCCAAACTTTTTGCCTTCGCCACTATTTACCGTATGATCTAGTTGATAACCATCCTTATCCTTAACTTCTTGCCATTGTTTGTATCTGCTTTCCTCAAAAAAGTACTCGTCAGGCTGTATGGGTAATTGCATCATTTTGGCAAATGCTTCAGCCTCTTTTCCACACAAAAAAACATGCCCACTTTTATCTTTAATTAAACGAGCTAAAGCTACTGGATTTTGCACATTGCTTATACCACTAACTGCTCCAGCCTCAAGCGTTTTACCATCCATAATACTGGCATCCATTTCGTGCGTACCTTTATTGGTAAAAACTGCTCCTTTACCTGCATTAAACAATGGGAAATTTTCTAAAGCCATTACGGCTGCTTCAACAGCATCAACACTTGAACCACCTGAAATTAAAATTTTATGTCCTGCATCAATGGCTTCTTGCAAACCTTTTATGTACAAAGCCTCTTTTTCAGGCGTCATTAAACTACGCAAAATGGTGCCAGCACCGCCATGGACAGCAATACCAATATTATTATTCATGCCGCTAAAATAACTTAATCCCTGATTATTATTCCGAAACCTATTAATGAAAACATAAAAGAAAAAAAGAAGGTTGGTTTAGCCATCAAACTTAAGTGGTGCCTAAAGCACATTCTATGTTGATTGTATTGTAAAAGCAATTTGAAAACCGCAGTTCCAATGTGGATTTAACAAAAGTTGTATATAAATATTAAACTCCTACATTATGCTACAATGTATAATTTATGGTTGTATATTAAGTCTTTTACACCTCAAACAATAACCCTACTTTCGTGGTTAATAATCTAGCTGTATTAAATGGCTAATTTACTTTCATGGCAAAAACAAAAAAATCCGAATCTGTTGATTCGATTAACGAAGATGAATATATTGAAATACTTGGCGCAAGAGAGCATAATCTTAAAAATATTGATGTTCGCATTCCGCGCAATAAATTAGTTACCATTACAGGCATAAGCGGTAGTGGTAAATCATCATTAGCTTTTGATACAATTTTTGCAGAAGGTCAGCGCAGGTATATGGAAAGTTTTAGCGCATATGCACGCCAATTCATTGGTAACATGGAGCGACCTGATGTAGATAAAATTAATGGCCTATCACCAGTAATATCAATAGAACAGAAAACAGTAAATAAAAACCCACGATCTACAGTAGGAACCATAACCGAAATTTATGATTTTATGCGATTGCTTTATGCAAGAGCGGCCGATGCATTCAGTTATGTAAGTGGTGAAAAGATGGTAAAAATGACCGAAGAGCAAATTGTTTCGGGAATTATACAAGAGTTTGAAGGCAGCAAAATTGCGATATTAGCACCATTAGTAAAAGGAAGAAAAGGACATTACCGAGAACTTTTTGAGCAGATACGTAAACAAGGTTTTACAAAAGTTAGGCTTGATGGAGAGGTAAAAGATATTACACCCAAAATGCAAGCCGACCGATATAAAATTCATGATATTGAAGTTTTGATTGATCGGGTTGATGCTAAAAAAGACAATAGATTTAGGATAAACGAAAGTGTAAAAAGTGCGCTTAAAATGGGTAAGGGAACTCTTGTTTTATTGGTTGGAGATGGTAAACAAGAAAAAGCATTTCACTTTAGTAAATTTTTGATGGACCCTAAAAGTGGAATTAGTTATGACGAACCTCAACCAAACACTTTTTCATTTAACTCACCATATGGTGCATGCACAAAATGTGATGGACTTGGTGTGGTAAGTGTCTTAGATGAAAACAATATTATACCTGATAAAAAAATAAGTATAAACAAAGGGGCTATTACACCATTAGGTGAGCCTAGAGACAATTGGACCTTTTTGCAACTACGTGAAATAGCTAAAAAATATAAATTTAGTTTTGCAGATCCAATTGAAAAAATTAGCCGTGAAGCACTTGACGTAATTTTGCTTGGTAGCGATGAAACGTTGGTTATTCCGTATCAATACAACAGTGGTTATACTCAAAATTATACCGCAACATGGGAAGGATTGATTCCATTTATTACCAGACACTATCACGAAAAAAGTAGTGATTCTGTTGTAAAATGGGCAGAAGAATTTATGACTATAGATGCATGCCCAGATTGCGGTGGTGCAAGATTAAAAAAAGAATCACTTCATTATAAAATTGGAGGTAAGAACATTAGTGAACTTGCATCATTAGAGATAACTGCATTAGGAGAATGGTTTGAAAATATTGAAAAATACCTTGACAAAAAACAACTGATTATTGCATCAGAAATTTTAAAGGAAATTCGTAACCGAATAAAATTTTTGTTAGGTGTAGGCATTGATTACTTAACACTAAATTCGCCATCAAGAACGTTAAGCGGTGGGGAGGCTCAACGCATAAGATTAGCAACGCAAATTGGTTCGCAATTGGTGGGCGTTTTATATATTTTAGATGAGCCAAGTATTGGACTACATCAAAGAGATAACAACAGATTAATTCACTCGCTTAAAGAGCTACGTGATGTAGGTAATAGTGTAATTGTAGTAGAGCATGACAAGGATATGATGGCCGAAAGTGATTATATTCTTGACATAGGTTATGGAGCTGGTATTCATGGTGGTCACATTGCAGCTCAAGGAAGCTGGAGTGATATTTTGAAATCAGATTCGCTCACAGCGCAATACCTAAATGGTAAAAAACAAATTGAGGTTCCTGTAACGCGAAGAAAAGGAAATGGAAAAACCTTGTCATTAAAAGGAGCATCAGGTAATAATCTAAAAAATATTTCTGTTGATTTCCCTCTAGGTAAATTTATAGCTGTAACAGGTGTTAGTGGTAGTGGTAAGTCAACATTGATTAATGATACCCTCTATCCAATTTTACGCCAACACTTTTATGGCTCACATCAAAAGCCACTTGCTTACAAAAAAGTTAGTGGTATTGAACATGTAGATAAAGTAATTGACATAGATCAAAGTCCAATTGGTAGAACTCCTAGAAGTAATCCAGCAACTTATGTTGAGGTTTTTTCAGACATCCGCAACTTATTTGCCAGCTTACCCGAATCAAAAATAAGAGGCTATAAACCAGGACGATTTTCTTTTAATGTTAAAGGTGGTAGATGCGAAACCTGCCAGGGAGCAGGTATGCGAACAATAGAGATGAATTTTTTACCTGACGTATATGTTAAGTGTGAAACCTGTAACGGTAAACGTTATAATAGAGAAACACTTGAAGTAAGGTACAAAGGCAAATCTATTAATGATGTGCTTGATATGAGTATAGAAGAGGCTGTAAAATTTTTTGAAAATACACCGCAAATACTTAGAAGAATTGAGGCATTAAATGATGTTGGTTTGGGTTACATTACACTTGGTCAACAAAGTACCACACTAAGTGGTGGTGAGGCACAACGAGTAAAATTAGCCACAGAATTAAGTAAACGAGATACCGGAAATACATTTTACATTTTAGATGAGCCCACAACTGGATTACATTTTGAGGATGTAAAAGTATTATTAGATGTATTACAAAAACTAGTTGACAAGGGCAATACCGTATTAGTAATAGAACATAATCTAGATATGGTTAAAGTTGCAGATTACGTTATTGATATTGGACCAGAAGGTGGTAAATATGGTGGTGAAGTTTTATGCGTTGGCACACCGGAAGAAATAAGTAAAGAAAAAAGAAGTCATACTGGGATTTATTTAAAAAATGAACTGAAGGATAAAAAATAAATGGATTAGTTATTTTTTAAAAGAAAATAATGACTATTTTTGTCATGACATTTTCAATCATGATGAAATCAATACTTAAAACAGCCAGAGAAAAAAAAGGCTTAATGACACGCGAAGTAGCTCAACAACTTGGTATTGATCAAGCTTTAGTTAGTAAATTTGAATCGGGCGCAAGAAAACCAACACGTAAGCAGGTAATAAAACTTGCCGAAATATTAGATTTAAATACGGAAACCCTACTGATAGACTGGCTCAAAGAAAAAATACTCTATGAGATAGGAAATGACGAATTAGCCCTTAAAGCCATTGTTGCTGCCGAAGAACAAGTTAAATACAAAAACAATCAACCTCAAAACATTACTACGCCTAGGGGGCTTAAAACACTTTTATCTCAAATAGATAAGCTAAAAAAGAAACTTGATAAATTTCGCGAGTTTGATAGCTATCGTATTGCACAAGCACTTGAGCTAGAATACACATTTGAAAGCAACCGAATTGAGGGCAATACACTTACGCTAAAAGAAACTGATTTAGTAATTAACGAAGGTTTAACAATTAGTGGTAAAACCATGCGTGAGCATTTAGAAGCTGTTAACCACAAAGAAGCCATTGATTATGTTAAACATTTAATCGATAAAAAATCGGATGTAAATGAACGCGAGGTTTTAACCTTACACAATTTAATTTTAAGAGGTATTGATCAGGCAAATGCAGGAAAGTACAGAAGTGTTCAAGTAATGATTAAAGGTAGCGCACATGTTCCTCCTGCTCCTTTTTTAGTTGCAAAAAAAATGGAAGAATATTTTATTTGGTACCAAACCAACAAAACAAAAATACACCCAGTAATTTTAGCTGCAGAGATGCACGAAAAACTGGTTACTATTCATCCTTTTATTGATGGAAATGGACGCACATCAAGATTAGTAATGAATTTAATATTGCTAAAACATGGATACATTATAGCCAATATTAAAGGCGATGCAAAAAGTAGAATGGCTTACTACAACGCACTTGAGAAGGTTCAAACTAATAAAGGCAAAAATGATTTTTTACTCTTAGTTGCCGAAACAGAGCATGATGCATTGTTAAGATACATTGATATTATTGGAAAATAAAAACGGGAAGCCTTGCTTCCCGTTTTTATTAAAATCTTAAAATTAAATTAGCTAATATGTTTGTTCCAGCTTGCGGATAGTAATAGTTGAAATCGTATCGCCTACCACCAGTTATACCGCTAAAGGTATATCCATTCGGCTCGTAGTTTACATCAAGTATATTATTAATCAATACACCTAAGCGAATTGAGTTAAACATAAAAGTAATCGGTAAATCATAGTTAATTCGAATATCGTTGACCAAAAAAGCATCCAATTTTCTTTTATCATTTTCTGTATTATCCAAGTACTGTTCTGAAACATATTTTGTAATCAAATCAACTTGTAATTGCTTAACAGGTGTATAACTTAATACCGAGGATGCAATCCAATCTGGTGAAAAACCAATTTTCTTTTGATGATGTATTTCGGTTATCTGGGTTCCATTATCCCAATCATCAATATACTCAGTAAAATGATAAATTCGATTCTGGCTATAAGTTAACGTTGCCTGCCAACGAAGTTTTTTTAATAATTGTACTCCCCCCAATAGTTCAATACCTGCCCTATAGCTGCTTGCCACATTTACACGATTATATGCACCCACATCATTAATTTGTCCGGTATTTACAAGCTGATTTTGGTAATCCATGTAATAGGCATTTGCTTCTACACTAAATTTATTCATGCGTTTTCTAAAACCTAGCTCATAGTTAAACAACCTTTCCGATGTTGGAACATTATTAACTGGAGCTTGAATAATGTCTTTACGCTCAGGCTCGCGATTGGCAATACCAAAGTATGCGTATAAATTGGTACGCTGATTAAATGCATAAGACAAACCAGCCTTAGGATTAAAGAATAAGTAATTCAAACTAAAATCATACGGATTATAATTTGACCCATTTAGATCAACGCCTTTTAAATCGTAATTAATTGAACGAACTTGAAGATCAACAAAAGAGCTAAATTTATCTGTGAATTGATAATTCGCTTTACCATAAAAGTTCACTTCTTTTTTGATTGAGTTACCATCATAAAAACGTGTTCCTAAAAAACTATTGCTTGCATAATGCGACCATACCAATTCGCCAAAGTGACGACCTTCATAAACATTGGCTCCACCACCAAATGTGGCAGTTAACTTATTTTTCTCGTAAATGGCAGAAAACACCACACCATAAAAATCATTATCTAACCAACGTCTTCTTACAATGTCACTACTTCTTACGGTATCATTAACAAGAATCACATCATTAAGCTTGTATTTTGATAAACGCTCACCTGGTTTAAACTCTTCATAATAACCACGGCCATAAGTATAATGCGCTCCAATATTTAATTTTAAATACTTATTGGGTAAATAAGTATAAAAAAGTTGGTAATGATCTTGCTGATAGTTATCTACTTGGTTTTTATAAGTAAACTCATTATAAGTTCTATTACCTGATTTAAGCAAGTGATTTAAGTCTGTTCCAATTAGGTTGGCATACTCATTCATACCTTCTAAGTTATTTTTTAAACGAGGTTCTGGAATGCCATTCCATGCTTGATAAGTTACTTCTTTACCCGAAAAAACGTTTACCTTAAATAAACTTTTTTTACCGTAGCGACTAGCGCTAGTAAAAAACGATTTTAAATCTGAAGACGACCTATCAATAAAACCATCTGAATTTAACTTAGACAAACGTAAATCAAATGCCCAACCGTTGTCTAACAATCCTGTACCAAATTTTACACTATGTTTTCTGGTATTAAATGAACCCAAAGAATTAGCTATTTCTGCAAATGGCTTATGCGATAAACCATCTGTTTGAATATTAATGCTTGCACCAAAAGCAGCAGCACCATTTGTAGATGTACCGACACCACGTTGTACCTGAATGTTTTCTACAGAGGATGCCAAATCGGGAGTATTTACCCAAAATGTTCCATGAGATTCGGCATCATTAACTGGAATACCATTTATAGTAACATTGGTTCTTGTGGGGTCAATACCACGAATACGAATACCAGTATAACCGATACCTGCGCCCGCATCAGAATTAATTACAGTTGAAGGTGTAAGGTTTAACAAAAATGGTAAGTCTTGGCCGAAGTTTTGTTTTGCCAGCTCTTGTTTATTTATGTTTGTAAATGTGGAAGCATTGTTATCTTTTGCACGTGTTGCTTGTACCAATGCTTCTCCACTCAAAACCGTTGCGGGCTCCAACATTAATAGCATATCCGTAATGCTTACATCTCCAACAATTACGTTTTTAGAAATGGTTTTAAATCCAACAAAACTTACGGTTAAAGTGTACTGTCCTTTACCTAGATTTTTAAAAGTAAACTCACCCTTTTCGTTGGTAAGTGCGGTTCGGATTACATTTTTAATAGAACTTAAATGTACAGACACATCAGCCAAAGTTAGTTGCGTTGATGCGTTTTTAACTGTGCCGCTAACATTTTGTTGTGCATAGACAGTAACCTGCAATCCAATTGCAAGCATGAGTCCAAATAATTTTTTCATTACATAAATTAATTAAGGTTAAACAAAAACAGCAACCGGGGTAGGTTGCTGAAATCAATTGTTTACCTTCTTGGAATGATTACTGAGTTAGATTGTGCACCAACTAAATAAATAACCATGAGTTTGTCTACTCCCTTCGCGAGCATTACCTCGGCAGGTTCCAAGGGTATGATCTCAGGCAATAGGTTTTAAAACCCATTACCACCCCAAAGACAGGTGCAAATGTATAATTAGATTTTTGATTTATATAAATTGATTTAAAAAGACATTAGCAACGAAATAAAATATCCATAGTTTTGAAGCATGATGTTTACCAATTACCTTGAAATTGCAGGTGCGGGTTTAAGTATATTATACAGCTTGCTTTTAATGCGCGAGAAAACTATTGGCTGGTGGTTTGGTATTGCATCATCATTAATAGGGATATGGCTTTTTTATCAAACTAAAATTTACGCTCAATCAATTATAAGTTTGTATTACGCATTAGTAGGTGTATACGGTTTATGGTATTGGAAAAAGGCAGAGCGAAAAAACGAACACATTCACAATTGGCATATTACTACTCACCTTAAATTTATTTCCCTTTTTTCTTTGCTAAGCTTGTTGTGTGCGTTTTTATTTGATAAATACACCGACAGTGCAAGCCCATACTTAGATAGTTTTATTACTGTTTTTGGTTTATTGGCATCAATAAAAGAGGCTAGAAAAATTTTAACAAGCTGGGTGTATTGGTTTGCTCTAAATGCGTTTAGTGTTATGCTTTACTACCAACAAGAATTATTTTACTACGCTGGTTTAATGGTGGTATACACGCTTATTTGTGTGGGAGGTTTTATAAGTTGGTATAAAATATATAAGCAGAATCAAGCAGAAAATAATGCAGATTAAATGCTATTTTATTTTAATACTGCAACTCACCATTTTATGGTCGCTAAAATCAAAAGCCTTAGCATAATAATTATAAAAGATAAAGCGGTTGTCACCAAAAATGTAATCAATCCTAAAGCTAGGCATAGCGCCAACATAGGTTCTTCCAAATCCACTACCAGCTTCAGTAAATGCATCTTTCATTTCCCCTTTAATAGTGCGGTATGCGTAGGATAATGGGGAGTCGTTAAAATCGCCACAAACTATCAACTTATAAGGACTTTTTTCAATAAAATAGGCAATGCTATCTGTTTGCTTTGCACGCATTAAAAAAGCATATTTCATTTTAGAAACAATGCTTTTGTAGGCATCTACTTTCTTTGCGTCATTTTCTAATTTAATGTCTTTAACGGCCTCATAATCTCTACGCTCAAACTTAATAGATTGCAAGTGGGTTGCTATTATACGTAGGGTATCTCCATAAGCAACTATATCGGCAAAAATGGTGTAGTTACCGCTACTTAGATCATGTTCAACAACACCTTTATTTACAACAGGAAACTTGGTTAAAATACCAATATTATCGCACTGCCACCTACCCTTTTGTAGTTTAATATTTACCCTATTATAATTCTCGAACTTCTTTTTAAAAGCGGTATAAGCAATGCTAGAATCTGGAACCGAAATATTACTGAGCTCCTGCACACATAATAAATCTGGAGCAAGCTTATCTAGTTTCTCCGAAAATATATCTACATCTTCTTTTCCTTTTCCATCAAACAAACCAAAGTACCTTGCATTAAATGTAATTACATTAATTGAATGAGGTTGTTTTTGCTCGAGCTTTTTTGCATTTAACTGCACAAATTTGGTAATATGCCCCCATCCAATTACGATTGTTGCTAATGAAAAAAGAAACTTCATGTTAAAGAAGATCAACCAATAGATAATGAACAGCACATTTAGTAAAACCACCGCTGGAAAAGCTAAGCCTAAAAAAGCAACTGGCCATAACAAATCGGGGCTGATATATGGTGCAGCATAGGTAGCCAGTAGCGCTAAAATTGCTATGCTATTTAAAATAAATACTATTCGGTTAACTATAAACATAACTAATCATTGCTAGCTTTAAACAAAATTTCTTTTTCTCGCTTACTCAAGCTTTCGTAACCACTTTTTGATATTTTATCCAATATCAAATCCACATCCTTTTGGGTAACACGCACATTTACTTTATCGCCTTTGTGCATTGTTTTGTAGTGTACTTTCAATTTTGATTTTTTACTAAAAAGGCTACCTATTGTATCAAAAAATTTATCAAAAACCGTGTTGGTATAAAGGTGCTTAATAAATAAAAAACCAAATATAGCTCCACCTATATGTGCAATGTGCCCACCTGCGTTTCCGTTTGGTATACTAATTAAATCAAGTATTACACTAATTATTGCAATCCACTTTAATTTAACATCACCAAAAAAAAGCAACCGAATTTGGTAATTTGGAAGAAGTGTTGCGACTGATATTACAATACTTAAAACCCCTGCTGATGCACCAAGTGCATATGCAGCTTGTTTAGCCTCATTAAAAGCAGGAAAAACATTATAGGCCAATATGTATACAACCCCTCCAAAAATACCTCCTAAAAAATACGATTGGTAAACACGTTTGTTTCCTAAATATTCATGTAACAAACCACCCATCCAATACAACCAAAGCATGTTAAATAATATGTGCAAAAAGCCGCTATGCAAAAACATGTATGTAAATATACTCCAAGGTTTAAAGGCAAAGGCAGATAGGTTGGCGGGTAAAGTAAAATAACTGGTAAACGATTGTGTTGAAACACCACTATTAAATAAAAACGAAAACACATTTACCACGGCAAGTGTTAAAAAAACGGCAACATTTGCAGCTATGATACGCTTAACAGCATGATTATTTAGTAGGTAATTTTGTTTTATTTCCTGAAAGAGATTCATAAGAATAGACTACTTAATAGAACGTATCTCTACGTGTTTTATTCCAATACTTAATTAAGATGAAGCCAAAAAGCATGCCACCTAAATGGGCAAAATGCGCCACATTATCACCCGGATTATTTGAAATACCTTGATACAACTCTAGCAAGCCATAAAGCATTACAAAATATTTGGCTTTAATGGGTACAGGAATAAAAATCATAAACAACAAAGTATTTGGAAACAACATACCAAATGCCAGTAACAAACCATAAACAGCACCACTTGCACCAACTGTTGGCACGTTAAGCTTGCGCTGCAGAAGCGCTTCTGCAATTTCGCGAGCATATTGTGTGTATTGAGGGTTTGCCTTATCTGTACTCCAGTTTCTTAAAAAATCTTGCAATTGATCAACATCAAAAAGGCGTGTATCTAATTGTTGAATTTCATAAAACGCCTCGTAACTTGGATTTGACAAGTAGGCATTAATTACTTCTTTTACCTGGTTAATTTCGTAAGCATTAATACCCAAATGAAGCGCTGCTGCACCAAACCCAGTTACAAAATAATACACAAAAAACCGTTTCGGACCCCAATAATTTTCTAATGCGCTACCAAACATCCACAAACTAAACATATTAAAAAACAAGTGCATAAAACTGCCATGCATAAAAATATGCGTAATAATTTGAAACGGCCTAAATAAAGTAGACTCGGGATAATACAAACCGAATTTTTGATTCAAGTTGTATCCTAATCGATCTTCGAGAACAACACTAATAAGGAATAATAACCCGTTAATAATAATCAGGTTTTTAACAACAGGTGGTAATATACTAAAGCCTTGTGGCCTAAAATTGTTTTGCATGTTTTGGTTTCAATCAAAAATTAAACCCATACCAATTATGGGTATTGAACCTGTCAAAAATAAAAAACATCTGCCGTTTTGTGGCAGATGTTTTTAATGAATTATAAACGAAAAATTGTTTAGTGTTTATCCTAAATACGCTTTTAAGATTTTACTCTTACTAGATTTACGTAATCTGCGTAAAGCTTTTTCTTTAATTTGACGAACACGCTCACGCGTTAAACCAATTTTTTCGCTAATGTCTTCTAGGGTGTGCGCTGGGCCACCATCTAATCCGTAGTAATATTTCAAAACATCGCGTTCTTTTTCGCTAAGTGTAGAAATAACACGGTTAATTTCTTTTTGCAACGACTCGTTAATCAATTGCACATCTGGTCTTGGCTCATCGTTGCTATCTAAAATACCTAACAAGGTGTTATCCTCGCCTTCGGTTAAAGGTGCATCAATAGATAAGTGCCTTCCTGTTGAACGCAATGCGTTTTCCACTTCTTGTAGTGGTAAGTCCATTTCAATGGCAATTTCTTCAACTGTTGGCTCTCGCTCTAATCTTTGCTCCAATTTAGCTGCAACACCACCAATACGACCAATTGAACCTACTTTATTTAACGGTAAACGAACAATACGTGATTGATCGGCTAACGCCTGTAAAATAGATTGACGAATCCACCAAACGGCATATGAGATAAATTTGAAACCGCGGGTTTCGTCAAAGCGTTTGGCAGCTTTAATAAGTCCTAAATTTCCTTCGTTAATTAAATCGCCTAAGGTTAAACCTTGATTTTGGTATTGTTTAGATACCGAAACCACGAAACGAAGATTTGCATTTACCAATCGTTCTAGTGCTACCTGATCTCCTTCACGTATTCTACGTGCAAGTTCCACTTCCTCTTGGGCATCAATCATGGAAACTTTACTAATTTCGTTCAGGTACTTGTCTAGCGATTTACTCTCACGGTTGGTAAACTGCTTACTAATTTTTAACTGTCTCATTGTTGGATGTTAATCCTTAATATTAAATTAAAGGGATGCAAATTTGGTGAAATATAAGTGATTTAATAGCACTACCAACAAGTTTTTTACAAGTTTGGTTTTTTTTGTCTGTAAATTTTTTATTGTGTTGATTTACAATTAACTAACAAAGCAAGGCGGTATCTTCATTTTCCTTTAGTAACCTTTGTACCTTTACTAATGATAAAAATCATATCCATATGGTTATCTTAAAATCAATTTTACTTACTGTTTTAACCTTTTTTGTTTTAGAATCTTTTGCACAAAAGCCAACCATTTTAGCAGGGCCAATGCCAGGTTATATGGAACATAGAGAAACGGCCATTTGGCTCCAAACCCAATGTGCTAAAAAAGTATGCCTGCAATATTGGATTGCAAACGATGATACTAAAAATGCATCAACCCTAACCAAAACCGTTGACAATTGCCAAATAACCAACCACCATTTTATAATTGGCAATTTGGCTATGGGTAAAACGTATAATTACCAGATTTTATTGGATGGCAAAGTAGCTAATTTCCCATATCCACTCACTTTTAAAACCAAACCTTTGTGGGAGTGGAGAACCAACGCACCTGATTTTAATTTTTTAGTGGGCAGTTGTTTGTATGTAAATGATAGCGCATATGATAGACCAGGGAAACCTTATGGACAAGGAACTGAAATTTTACTTAAAATGAATGAAAAACCTAGCGATTTTATGTTGTGGTTGGGTGATAACACCTACACGCGTGAAGCGGATTATGGGAGTATTAGTGGATTAAATTACAGGTACCAACATACCCGTGCAGATAAAAACTTACAACCATTTTTGGCATCGCGTATCCATTATGCAACCTGGGATGACCATGATTTTGGAAGTAATGATGCCTGTAAAACATACCCATTAAAAGAAACCACATTGGGTCTTTTTAAAAGCTATTGGGCCAATAAAACGTATGGCGAAAATAACCAAGGCATTTATAGTATGTTTAGTTTTAGCGATGCTGATTTTTTTATGCTTGACGACCGTTATTTTAGGGATTACCAGTTTTTAAACGACTCGTTAAACCCAGATAAAACACAACTTGGCGAACAGCAAATACAGTGGTTATTTAATAACTTAGTTTATAGCCGAGCACCGTTTAAATTTATTGCAATTGGTGGCCAGTTTTTAAATGAAAACACAGATAAAGAAAGTTATAATTTTTATAAGAAAGAACGCGAACGCATCATTAATTTTATAGTAGTAAATAAAATTAGTGGCGTGATATTTTTAACAGGCGATAGGCATCATACCGAATTGATTAAAAACACAACGGTTGAAACCAGCCTTGGCTATGCGTTACATGATTTAACAAGCAGCGCCATCAGCAGCCGTGCCAGTGATATAAGTAAAAGCCTCGAATTTAATAACCCTATGCGTGTTGCCAATACATTGGTAATGGAAAATAATTTTTGCAACATAAGTATTAGCGGAACCCGTGGTAAACGAATTTTAAGTATGCAGTGCTTTGATAAAAATGGTTCATTAAAATGGGAACACAAATTGGGTGAAGATGAGTTGAAGGCTAAACGGTAAATATAGCGATTGCTCGATGTGGTTATAACGTATCAAACGAAAATCTCAGCCACCTCGAGTGATTGCTCAATGGGCCATTGAATTTGGGGCCCCGAGTACTCGGGTTATCGAGAGGTGATTCTCAAATTAAATCCTACATCTCGATACAAGCACCTACACACAAATCACCCAAAGCAAACTCAATGAGGCTGTAATTTAACAAATGGAACTCTCAGCCACCTCGAGTGATTGCTCAAAGGGCCGAGCATGGGGGCAATATTATCGAGAGGGGATTGTTCAATTCACTCATGCTCTCGATACAAGCGCATACACACAACCCGCCCGAAGCTCATGCTGACGCTTTGGTCACCACTAGGCTCGAGTAGGCTAAATTGTATCAATTGAAAATCTCAGCCACCTCGAGTACGAAACGCATTGAAGTGTATCGAGAGGCGGAATGTTAAAAAAATCAAAGTACGTTTAAAAGGAGTTCCTTTTACTCATCTCGATACTTGCTCTACCCACAACCCAAGGCAAACTCGATGAGGCTGTAGCTAAACAAATGGAAGAAACAGCCACCTCGAGTGATTGCTCAATGGCCTGAGAATTGGGGACCCGAGTACTCGGGTTATCGAGAGGCGATTCTCAAATTAAATCCCACATCTCGTTACCCCGAGTACTCGGGGCAAACACTGACGCTATGGTCACCACCAGGCTCAATGAGGCTGTAACTTATCAAATAGCCACCTCGAGTGACCCGAGTAATCGGGTCGTATCGAGAGGTAGATTGTTAAGATGAACCGTATTGAATTATAAAATGAATTATATTTGACTATGCATATACACCCTATATTCTATGTTTACATTTTAAAGTGCGCTGATGATAGTTTCTACATTGGAATGACTAATCATCTCGATAAAAGAATAAATGAACATGAATCGGGAAAATACCCTGGTAGTTACACTTTCAACAGAAGGCCGATTGAATTATTGTTTTATGAAACATTTACCGACCCAGAATCTGCATATTATTTTGAACAAAAAATTAAGAAATGGTCAAGGGCTAAAAAGCAAGCTTTGATTGAGGAGAATTTTCACAAACTACCAACTTTATCCAAAAAGAAATTCGTTAAAAGTAGAAAGTAGCTTCATCTCGATACTTGCTCATCAGCACAGGCCATGCAAAGCAAACTCGATGAGGCTATAACCTATCAATTGAAAGTCTCAGCCACCTCGAGTACGAAACGCAGTGAAGTGTATCGAGAGGCGGATTGTTTAATTCATTCCCACTCTCGATACAAGCGCATACGCGCAACCCACCCGAAGCTCACTCGAGTAGGCTAAATTGTATCAAATGAAAATCTCAGCCACCTCGAGTACGAAACGCAGTGAAGTGTATCGAGAGGCGGATTGTTAAAAAAATCAAAGTACGTTTAAAAGGAGTTCCTTTTACTCATCTCGATACTTGCTCCACCCACAATCTACCCAAGGCAAACTCGATGAGGCTGTAACTTTACAAATGAAAATCTCAGCCACCTCGAGTGATTGCTCAATTGGCCAGAGCATTGGGGCAATTTTATCGAGAGGGGATTGTTCAATTCACTCATGCTCTCGATACAAGAGCATACACACAACCCGCCCGAAGCTCATGCTGACGCTTTGGTCACCACTAGGCTCGAGTAGGCTAAATTGTATCAATTGAAAATCTCAGCCACCTCGAGTACGAAACGCAGTGAAGTGTATCGAGAGGGGGAATATTAAGAAAATCAAAGTAGGTTTTAAAGTAGTACCTTAACTCATTTAGCTCCGCTGAACTTCGTTTTAATACTTGCTTATACGCACGGGGGTTACGAAATAATAACTTACGCTATAGTCGCCAACAAGCGAGGCAGTAACTTATCCCACCCACCTTTGCGTTACGCGCAAAGTGTAATGAATAAAGTCATTTAAACCAGCATCAAACATATCATTTCCTAGTGAAGCCCCATGCTCGTCTAGTACTTCTTTGGTATAATGTGATTCAAAAATTTTAGGAGAAACCACACTGTTTAAATCCGTAAAGCTGATGATTTTATTTAAGATGCTGTGTAAGTGTATGGCAGGTGCTTTACCTCCTTTTCCGGTAGATACGCCAACAGTAGAAAAAACTTTATCGTTAAATAAGTTAGCAAATTTTTTATCTCCAAAACGATGTAACCAGTTTAAAATTTCGGGCGTGGTGCTCCAGTTGTATTCTGGTGTTATTACAATTATAGAATTAGCGTTCAGCATACCATCAGCTATACTTTGTTGAAACGGAGAAAAGTTATCTGCCTTTATTTCACCTTGATTAATAAGTGGAATATCGTAACCTATAAAATCAATTAACGAAACCTGATGCCCTATAGCAATTAACCTTTGTGAAATTGCTTTTGCCACCCTTAAGGTGTTATTATTGGCCCTAGCAGAACCCGATATGATACAAATATTCATCTTTGATAATAGCTCCTAAGTAAATTTAGAAACATATTGATAGAGGTTAAAGTTTTTATCATTCATTAATTGCTGCAATTCTTGTTCAATGGTTTCAAATGAAATATCTTTAGTACGCAAATTACGTATCAACATCAAGGCTTTTTCGGTCATTAAATGTGCTTTTTTATGGCTATTAAATTCATGTTGGTGGTGCTTTTCTATAGCATCTAACAACTCAACCAAGCCCTCATTTTTTGTAGCTACAGTTTTAATTACAGGAGCCTCCCAGCCATCGTGTGCATTGGTATGAGCCAGCATGCTTAGGTTTTTTACAAAAGTGTTTGCACCATCTCTGTCGGCTTTGTTTAATACATACACATCGGCAATTTCCATCACCCCACTTTTTATGGTTTGAATATCATCCCCGGCCTCAGGTACTAATGCTAAAACTGTTGTATCAGCCAATGCAGCAATTTCTACTTCACTTTGTCCTACACCAACTGTTTCAATAATGATGTAATCAAAACCTGATGCTTTGATGATATCTGCCACCTCAAATATTTTAGGCGCTAACCCACCTAAACTACCTCTACTTGCCATGCTGCGTATAAAAATATTGGGGTTAAGGTAATGATCGCTCATACGCAGCCTGTCGCCCATTAGTGCACCACGATTAAAAGGTGAACTAGGGTCAACCGCTATAATGGCTAACTTTTTCCCTAATGAGGTAATGTATCCTGCCAAGGCTCCAATAAGTGTACTTTTACCAGCACCCGGAGGACCAGTAATACCAATAACGGGAGTATTTTTAGCAAAGGTAAGTTGCTGCAACAATTGTTCATATCCAGGCCATTCGTTTTCAACCAAAGTGATACAGCGCGCTAAAGCACGTTTATCGCCACTATAAAGTTTTCGTAATATGTCGGGGATATTGGTGCTCACATTAAGAAATTAAGCGCACGAAATTTTGTTTACACGGTTTCCGTGTCTACCACCTTCAAACGGAGTGCTAATAAATGTATTGGTTATTTGCTTGGCTAAATCTAAAGAGATAAAGCGAGCAGGTATGCACAATACGTTTGCATCGTTATGCTGACGGGCAAGTGCCCCCAATTCATCCAGCCAACACAACGCGGCACGAATACCTTGGTGCTTATTGGCTGTTAAAGCCACACCATTGCCGCTACCACAAATTAAAATGCCCAATTCGTTTTCACCTTGCTCAACAGAAGTTGCCAAGGGATGTGCAAAATCAGGATAATCAACAGAAGCATCGCTAAACGGACCAAAGTCTTTTACCTCATGTCCGGCTTGCGTTAACATGCCTATTATTTCTTGTTTGTAAGTAAAACCTGCGTGGTCGCCACCAATTGCTATTTTCATATGATATTAGTTTACAATTAATTACTTAATTACATTTCCTTTTTCAACCTTAACCGCTACCAATATGCTTAACTCATATAAACCATAAAGTGGAATAAACATAAGCACCATACTAGCAATATCGGGAGATGGAGTTAACAAACCAGCCAACACCATAATAACCACTACTGCGTAACGTCTGTTTTTGCGCATCCACCCACTACCTAGCACCCCAATTTTAGCCAAGAAATAGACCAAAATAGGCATTTCAAAAATGAGTCCTGTTGCAAAAGTTAACGTAGCAATAAACGACACGTAAGAATCGAGATTAATTTCATTACTAACCAACTCACTCACTTTGTATGAACCTAAAAAATTGATAGAAAGTGGTGATAGAAAGAAATAACCAAACAATATACCGATGAAAAACAATGATGAACTAAAAAACACCAAGCCTCTTGCATACTTTATCTCCTTGGTGCTTAATGCTGGCTTCATAAAACGCCACAACTCCCATAAAATATAAGGGAAAGCGAGGATTAACCCTGCAACAAAAGAAACAAAAATATGCTCGGTAAATTGCCCACTCATACTGATGTTAGAAAGCACAAAACCCATTTCTTTGATACAATACTCATCACCATCGGTAACCAAATGAGACAAATCACACAATACTTGGTATGTCCAAAAATCGGTATGAACAGGACCAAATATAATGACATCAAACAAAATATATTTGTTAAAAAAGGCAGCAATAGCAAGTACTAAAATAGCTATAACAGACCTTACAATATGCCCTCTGAAAGCATCAATATGATCGAAGAAACTCATTTCCTTCTGATCCACAAATTCATCATCAAGTTGATCGAGTGCCATAGTTTGAGGTGCGAAAATAATCAATTAACCCGGATTATTATTTTGTAAAACAAAGTATCATAGATGTAAGAAAATAGACGCAAACACGAACTGTGCTAAACGTAAGGCTTATCCTCTGTCTGTTAAAGGATGGTTAAGACTATTTAGAAATTAGATACATGAAAAAAACTGTTGATGATTTTATCATTTAACCGCATGCATAAGCCGCATAACAATGATGGCAAATTAAAATGCCATGCAGGTATTTTAACTCACAAAATTGACTGATAACGAGTTGTTTTACACCAACAATAATTATATTGCACAGCTTTTTAAGCGTTTAAACATGAAAAAAATATTCTTTTTAATATGCATGATGCCAATATTGGCATTTGCACAAGCGGTATTACCAACAAGCTGGAATTTTACTACTCCTGGTATTTCTACCCCGCCAATTGGGTGGACAACAGGATTGGGGACAAACGGTAATTTAACATACTCGGGAAACGGGTTTTCTGTTGGTGCTGATGGACTTTCGTGCAGGCTTGATGCAACCGGAGAGTTTTTAACCGTTTGGTTTAATGATAAACCTGGTAATTTAAGTTACTACATTAGAGGAACAGGTTTTGGAGCAAATCCTCCTTTTACGGGTTCCTTTAAAGTACAAGAGTCGGTTGATGGTTTAACCTGGACTGACATTCGCAACTTTACAGCAATGACAACAACACTTACGCGTTACGCTGAATCGCTGAATTCAGCAAGTAGGTATGTACGGTTTTTTTATGCGGATAAACAATCCGGCACCAATGTGGCGCTTGATAGTGTATTGATACTAAATTCTCCGCCTCCTGCTACTGGTATTTTGGTTAAACAAAATAATGTAACCTTAATAAACGGCAACACCTTTGCTTACGGCAATGGGCCAAGCAAATTATTTACATTGCAAAATTTTGGCGTATCAGCAAACTTAAAAGTTGATAGCATTAAATTAACGGGAACAAATGCGAGCGACTTTAGTATTGGTGCTTTTGATAGCATTACCCCATTTAACAATGGAACAGACACCTTCTCGGTGTATTTTAACCCAAGTGCAAACGGATCTCGTTTTGCAACCCTAAAAATATACAGCACAGATAGCGACCGTAATCCATTTAATGTAAACCTTTACGGTGTAGGCGGACAATTTGCTACCGAGCCCAACAACCAAGTTGGTGCAGTTAATATAAGTGGTGTTAAAACACATACTTTTAATGTAAGCTTTAACAGAGCAGATGGTGCAGAAAAATATATTTTGTTGCGTAAAACAGCGGCTACCATCAATGAAACACCAATTGATGGCGTTACCTACCAACGTGGTGATTACATTGGCAATGCACAAGTAGCTTATATTGGAGATGATACAACATTACTTCGCCCCAATTATATTTTAGCAAACACCACTTATTCATTTGCTGCGTTTACATTTAACGGTCCAGCAGGTTTTGAAAATTACAATACAACCGCTGCACCAAGTGCAACAACTACCACACAAAATGGTACTCCGGGAAGCTACTATACTAATGTTGATACCAACAATTTTAACTTTGTAACTGCTTTAGGCAGCAGGATAAGAACACCACACGATACTGTTTTTTACAGCAGCTACGCATCAACCATGGTAAACAATTATTTAGCGCGCGATACCAGCATGGGACGTAAAGTTGTTGAATGTGTGTATACTGGTTTAAGACATGTATATCAAGATCCTTTTATTTGGTGGACTGGTACAAATAGCGGAACACTTACACGTGAGCACACCTTTGCCCAAAGTTGGATGCCAAGTAATGGTGGCACAGGTAGCGGTTGGCCAGTGATAGGAGGAAAAGAAGTTTTAGAATACAATGACATGCATAACCTGTTTCCTGCAGATCAAACAAACGCTAACGCAATAAGAAGCAATAATCCTTTTGGTGTGGTATTAAATGCAACAAGTACCTCGCCAACAGGTTCTGGTAAATTGGGCACAAATGCAAATGGCGTTACAGTGTATGAACCACGTAATGAACAAAAGGGTGATTTAGCTCGTGCATTGTTTTACATGTTGGTACGATATAATGGCGAGCGTAGTAACCAATGGCGTTTACCTGCAGGCCAGGATATTAGCCTGCTTTTACAATGGCACCAACAAGATCCGCCTAGCCCAATTGAAATTGCACGTAACGAGTATATTTTCACTTCACAAAAAAATCGCAATCCATTTATAGATAACCCAAGTTGGGTAAACAGAATAAACTTTGCTACTATGGCTTATGTGCCAGTTCCAAATGCAATTTTGGTTGACTTAACATCACCAAATGGCGGACAAACATTTATGGTGGGTAGTGTACAAAATATTACTTGGAACCAACAGAATATTGATACTGTTGTAATAGAATACCGTACCGCAGCAACAGCTCAATGGATATCGATTACAGATACCGTTCCTGGTAGCAGAGGAACATATAGCTGGAACATACCTAATACAATTACCAATAACGCTATGGTGCGTATTAAAAGTAAAACAAATAATGCAATTGCAGATTCAAGCACCAATACTTTTAGAATTGATGTGCCTCGTAATGTAAGCATCACTTATCCAACAGCTGGCGAAACTTGGGTAAGGGGTAAATTTTACACTGTTACTTGGAATCAACAAAACATAGATACATTGGTGGTTCAAATTCAAACCAATGCTGGCCCCTACACAACTTTAGGAAGAGTAGCTGCTGCAAATGGAGCATATACTTTTAACTTAACAACAGCACCAACTAATGCTGCTCGTGTGCGTGTTATCGATCCAACCAACTTAACTATTAGCTCGGCATCGGGTTTATTTAATATTGTACAATCTGCTATTAATATTACAACTGTTCCAGATGCTACATGGGAAGGCAATCAAACGAAAACCATTAGATGGAATAAAACTTTTGTAGATACAGTGGAAGTTAAATATACAGGGCTTAACATAAAAACCAATACATTTGACACGATTATAATTGCCAACAACATTACTGCTGATAGTTTTAATCTTACTTTACCAAATGTGTACAGCAATATTACCGTTTGGGTTAAAGAGGTTAGCGCATTAAAAAACCCAACTTTTGCTGCTTTTGACTCCTTAAACTCTAAGATTAATTTGATAACCATTACCTACCCTAAAGCTGGTGAAACTTGGGTAAGGGGTAAATTTTACACTGTTACTTGGAATCAACAAAACTTAGACTCACTTGTGGTTCAAATTCAAATTGGAGCAACCCCTTTCACAACAATAGGTAGCACTGCTGCTGTAAACGGTTCATATACATTCAATTTAACATCAGTACCAACCACTACTGCTCGAATACGTGTTATCAATCCGAATAATTCAACCATTTCTTCTGTTTCGGGCACATTTAATATTGTACAATCTGCTATTAAAATTACAACTGTTCCAGATGCTACATGGGAAGGCAATCAAACCAAAACCATCAGCTGGAATAAAACTTTTGTAGATACAGTGGAAGTTAAATATACAGGGCTTAACATAAAAACCAATACATTTGACACGATTACTATTGCCAACAACATAATAGCAGATAGCTTTAACCTTACATTACCTAACGTGTACAACAACATTACCGTTTGGGTTAAAGAGGTTAGCGCATTAAAAAACCCAACTTTTGCTGCTTTTGATAGCTTAAACTTTAACATTAAGTTGGTAAACAGCTTAAGCAAAAACGATTTAATTAATCAGTTGGTAAATGTTTATCCAGTGCCAAGTAATGATGTTGTTTTTGTAAACATGCCTTCAAATATTCAATTAAATAAAATTGAAATATTTGATGTTACCGGCAAGTTGGTTGATACCACCACATCAACCCAAATTAACATTAACAGAAAAGGATTGTATGTTATAAAAGTAACCACGCAACAAGGCGTTGCCACCAAGCGTGTTGTTATTAAATAACCAATTCAATTTTTGAATAAAAGTTCGCATAACTATAATTGTTATGCGAACTTTTTTATTGCGTTAAATACAACTTTAAACTAAGTTGCGGTATGATAAAACCCGGACCTATTGGTGTTTTTGATAGTGGTTATGGAGGACTAACCATATTAAAAGAATTTATACAAACATTACCGCAGTACGATTATTTGTATTTGGGCGACAACGCACGCGCACCATATGGTACACGCAGTTTTGAAACTGTTTACGAATACACTTTACAATGCGTAAAACACCTGTTTGAACAAGGATGCAGCTTAGTAGTTCTGGCTTGTAATACAGCATCGGCAAAGGCATTACGCAGCATACAGCAGAAAGATTTACCGAACCTCGAATCACATTTGCGTGTGCTAGGTGTTATCAGACCAACAACAGAGGTAGTAGGTAAATATACCAAAACAAAAAAAGTAGGCGTTTTTGCAACAAAAGGAACTGTTGTTTCTAAATCGTATGTTGTAGAAATAAATAAGTTTTACCCTGATGTTGAAGTGTTTCAAGAATCCTGCCCTATGTGGGTTCCGCTGGTAGAAAACAACGAATATTTAAATCCAGGCGCAGATTATTTTGTTGAAAAAAACATCAATAACTTATTGCAACAACAACCTGATATTGATACATTTTTATTGGGCTGTACGCATTATCCTTTATTGGTTGATAAAATAAGAAAGTATACTCCTAAGCACATTACCATACTTACACAAGGCAAAATAGTAGCTGATAGTTTGGTTGATTATTTAAACCGACACCCTGAATTGGAGCAATATTATAGCAAAGGCGGTACCCAAAATTATTTAACCACAGACGATTCCGCCAATTTTAACGAACATGCAGGTACATTTTTAGGTAAAAATATTTTCAGCAAACAAGTGAGTTTAGTAGGTTAAAGTTTGTTGGTGTGAAGCATATTAAGTAGTACATTTGTACACACATAAATTAAGCTCATGATTAAGTTTTTAATATACCTGTTTTTATTTTATGTACTGTTTAGATTGCTGTTTGGTAAATACATGGGCGGTACAGTAAGAACAAAAGTATTTAGGTTTGACACGCATCATCACCACCATTATAACAAAGCAGACCAACAGAAACCGGAGGGGAATGTAACCATCAACCCTAAAATTAATAAAACACAAAAACCAGCCGATAAAAACATTGGTGAGTACATAGATTACGAAGAAGTAAAATAAACTTTGTAATTTACCCTCCCAAATAAACATGGAAAAACAACTGCGCGCACTTTTATTAGACATGCTTGGCCACCAAAAGTATTTGGCTTTGGTAAGTGATGTATACATCCGTTTGATACGCGGTGGATTTTTAAAGAAAAAATACCCGGAGTTGTTTTTTTTAAAAGAGTTGGTTAAGCCCGGTTTTGTTTGTGTTGATATTGGTGCAAACGTTGGTTATTACTCGGTTTTTTTATCAAAATACGCTGGCCCCAATGGACATGTACATGCAGTAGAGCCTGTAGATTTATTTGCTAAGTTATTTATTAAAAACACCACACAATTTGGTTTAGGTAATATTACCTTACACCAAACCGCATTGGGTGGCGAAAACAAAACCATACAAATGGGAACACCTGTGGTTGATGGTGTTTTTAGACATGGATTAACCAAGGTGATTGATGGAGATACGAAACAAAATAACATGCAAACCTATGATGTAAACATGCGTGTGCCCGATGAGTTGTTTGCCAACCTAACCCGCTTTGATTTTTTAAAGTGTGATATAGAAGGCTATGAGATTTACGTAATGCCTCATTTTATAAAAACCATTACTAAGTTTAAACCCACCATACAAATGGAAATTAGCAGTGCCGAAAACCGTAAACTTATTTTTGATTTGTTTTTGCCTTTGGGTTACCAAATAAATGCTTTGGTTGATTTTGCTTTAAAACCCATTAACCCAAACGAAGCAATTAAATACGAAGGTGGCGATTTTTATTTTGTAGCTTCGGGTAACTAGTTAATTACTTTTAGTTAATTGATACAGGCAATTATCAAAATTAACGAAGTAGAGATTATACTCGTTAGGTGCGTATTTATTTAAGTGAGTTATTGTTTCTTTAATGATGTTGTTTGCTTGTTTTTGAACAAACAATGAATAGTATTAAAACACATTATATCTTTTACCGTTATTTTGTAATCTTAGTTGATTGCCCTTAAAATCAACCATGGTATTTGTCAATTCACTCATTGTAAACAATGAGTCTATGCAATTTTCTGAAGTATATTCCTTGGGCGGAAACGATTCCAATTCCTTGTTTTTATTCCAAGTAAACTGTGTTAATCCTTTACTTTCTGCAATACAATTAAAATATGCATAAATCGGCTTTTGTGTTTCGTTATCAAAGCAAATGGTTTGTAAAGGCTGAACATGGTTTTGAACCCACAAATGTAGTTTGTTGTAAATTAAAGTATCTTTTTTCTTTGTGTTGATGAGTTGCACAAAACTTACCGAGTCTATTTGATAAACATTTTCAATGCTTACATTTTGTGAACTTAAATAGGAAATCAATTGCTCTTCATTAACAGGCTTAAAAGGCTTAACACCAATGGCACGTATATAAATCATACCACACGAATTAAATAAAACAATTGCTAGGCAAGTAATAAATAAAAGTATGTTGTTCTGATGATGTTTCATATTAATGCTATTGATTTAACAATTACTAAAGCATCAACCACATGAATAAAAAACCCAACCCAAAACCAGAATATAGTTGTTGATGTGTGTGTGCTTCTAAAGCCAGGCGAGAGGTTGCTGTTAATCCACTAATCAATAACAAGGGTATTAAAAATATTCTTACGTCAAACACCATAATGGGTGATAAGGCCAATATCAACCCAACCAATGCACCTAATGAAGTTGTATGTGCACTTATTTTAGTACGAAAATTAATAATAAGCACCGCCACCAAAATACATGCACTACCCAACATATAACCTTGCATAACGTGTGGTGTACCCATTTTAACGAATAGATAATAACCAAAAAGATAAGCAGTAGCTGTTACAATGTAGGGTATGTGCCTATCATCTGCATCGTTTAGCATAATGCTGTTGCTAAAACCAAAGGCCTTACGTGCTAACACCACCAATAAAGGAATTAATCCCGTGCTAATAAACACATACACCATATAAAACCATTTGGCTTGTGGCGTTAATCCTGCTTGCAAATGCGGATTTAATTCTATTACCGCAACAAAACCCAAAAGGTTAACAAACACTGGATGAAATATAACCGAAACTAAAATGGCAAAAGTTCTGTTCATGGTTTCGTGCAAAGCCAATTTTACATCAAGCCTTGTATTATCTTCTCTATGGTTACGCCTTCTGCTTCGGCCTTATAGTTTTTAACAATACGGTGTCGCAACACGTTAAATGCAACTGCTTTCACATCATCAATATCGGGGCTGTAGTTACCGCGTAATAAAGCATGACATTTAGCACCTAATACTAAAAACTGCCCAGCACGAGGACCAGCACCATAGCTAACGTACTCGTTTACTTTTGCACCTGCCAAAGGAGTATTTGGTCGAGTTTGTGCTACTAGTTTAACTGCATACTCCAATACATTATCGGCTACTGGCACTTTACGAACCAATTGTTGGAAAGCTAAAATGTCGTTACCGTGTAATATCTTATTTAGCTTAGCTTGATAGTTTCCAGTGGTGTTTTTTATTACTTCCAACTCTTCTTCTAATGTAGGATATCCTAAAATAACATTAAACATAAAACGGTCTAATTGAGCCTCTGGTAAAGGGTATGTTCCTTCTTGTTCAATGGGATTTTGAGTAGCCAATACAAAAAACGGTTGCTCTAAATGATGTAGTTTACCGTTAACGGTTACATTACGTTCTTGCATGGCCTCTAACAAAGCCGCTTGAGTTTTTGGTGGCGTACGGTTAATCTCATCGGCCAAAACAATATTAGCAAACAAAGGGCCACGCACAAAACTAAATTCACGTTTATCATTTAATATTTCGCTACCAGTAATATCACTAGGCATTAAATCAGGGGTAAATTGTATACGACTAAAATTCAAATCCAACACCTCAGAAATGGTACGCACCAATAATGTTTTTGCCAAACCAGGAACACCTACTAATAATGTATGTCCATTTGCAAAAATCGACATCAATACGGCATCAACCACATCGTGTTGACCTATAATTACTTTACCTATTTCGCTTTTTAATTCTTTATATTTTTGGTGAAGCGCATTGGCCGCTTCCACATCGTTTGTAAAGTTTGATATATTCATTTATAAAATAGTTATTTAGTGATAAACTCATTAAGGTTACCGCAGGTTTTATACTGCTCACTAATTTGTATATAAAATGCTTTTTTGTGTTTCTCTATCCAATTTTGCATGGCTTGCATTTGTTTGCGTTGTAGGGCTAACGCTTGCATTTTTTGATAATCATCTCGCAAGTTTGCACGGTGTGGGGCAGCCTCAGATTTTAAGTAAAACACACGCCAAGCTTGTTGTTTATCAGGTGTTGGCAATGTAATCTGTTCAGGTTCGGTAATTTTACCAGGTTCTAGTTTTTCTATCTGAAAAAAGATGTCTTTTGGCAGTTCATCTAAAGGAATTTTATTGGTTCCAATAGTTCCGTCAGTAATATAACCACCATTAGGTTTGGTATTTTCATCATCGCTAAATTTTAATGCTGCTTTCTCAAACGTTAAGGAATCAATTTTTATTTGCCACAATATGCTGTCCAAAATTTCTTTGGTCCGCGACACATCGCTTCTAAACACTTGTGGTTTAATTAATATATGTCGCACATTAATGTCGTCTCCTCTTCTGTCTACCAACTGCATAATATGATAACCATATTTTGTTTCAATAATTTTCGAAACGCTATCGGGCTTTAGTTTAAAAGCAGTAGCCTCAAATTCTGGCACCATATCTCCACGTGTAAAATAACCTAACTCACCGCGCTTTTGTGCCGAGCCTTTATCATCACTGTATATTAAAGCAAGTGTGCCAAAATTATCACCCTTTAAAATACGTTCACGTAACTCGCTAATTTTTTCAAATGCTAGCTCCTTTGCTTCTTTACTAACTTTAGGAATCATGATAATTTGCGCTAGTTGAACCTCTGCGCTATAGTATGGAAGACTGTCTAATTTGTCTAATTCATTAAAAAACTTCTTTACATCAGTTGGAGAAACTTTAACATCACGTAAAATTTTACTTTGCATTTCTTGAACCAATAATCCTTCTTTTATTTTCTCTCTGTTGTTGGCTTTAATTTCAGTAATGGTTTTACCATAATAACTTTCCATTTCTTTTTGTCCACCCATAAATTGCGAAGAAAAGAAACGAATACGCTTTTCCAGTTCAGCGTCAACCCTTTCGTCACCTAAAGGAATACTGTCCCATTGGGATTGTGTAAGTAACATACGCTCTACAATTTTTTGACGCATGATGGCACAACGGGCACTATCGTTTAGTGATCCAATGTCTTTTTGTAGTTGTTGAAATTCTACCTCAATTTCTGATTGCATGATGATATTATCACCAACAACCGCTGCAATTTCATCAATAACCTGACCATGTGTTTGTGCATTAGATGCTAAACACGAAAAGAATATATAACTTAGAAAAAAGAAAGTATGTTTCATTAAAATACTATAAACGAAAATTAAACCGCACTAGTGTACATTTACTATTGTGGAGGTAAATATAAGCTCATACCTGCAATTAGAGAAATTATTTGTTTTCAACGGTAAATCAGAAATATCCAATGGGGTTTAGTCTATTGATATTATTGATTTACACGATTATTTTAAGATGCTAGTAAAACGCTTTCATAGGTAAATGAGATAATGCTTATTACTAAAGGGTAAAGTATGTTATTAAAATAAAATTAGAAGTGAATGGCACAAAAAAAGTCGCTTTTTCAAGCGACTTTTAATTTCTGTTATGTTATTAAATTAAAGCGAAATGCGTTTAAACAAAGTAACTGTTAAGCCTTTTTCTGCTTTATCAAGCATTTGTGCAACAGTTAAACTACCATCTTTAACAAACTCTTGATTTAATAAGGTATTTTCTTTGTAGAATTTAGCCAATTTACCTTGAGCAATTTTTTCAATCATGTTTTCAGGTTTTCCTTCAGCACGAACTTGGTCTTTAGCAATTTCTAACTCACGCTCAATAACAGTAGAATCAACACCATCTTTATCAACCGCAGCAGGATTTAATGCAGCAACTTGCATAGCAGCATCTCTTCCAGCAACAAGGTTAGCCTCGCTTGGTGCATTGTTCATAGCAACCAATACACCTAAACGGTTTGCACCATGAATGTATGCTACTACGTTGGTTGCCTCAACAATTTCGTATTTAACTACGTCAATTTTTTCACCAATTTTACCTACTTGTTCCATTAAACGCTCGCTTAGTGGTTGACCGCCTAAATCTAATGCTTTTAAAGCATCAGCATTAGCTGGTTTGTTTGCTAAGGCAAGATCTGCAATGCTATTTGCAAATTTCACGAAGTCTTCATTTTTAGCAACGAAATCTGTTTCGCAACTTAATTGAATGATGATTCCTAATTTGTTATCGGCAGAAGTTTTTGCAATAATTGCACCTTCTTTTGCATCCCTATCGGCACGAGCTGCACTAACTTTAGCACCTTTTTTACGAAGGAAATCTACAGCAGCGTCAAAATCGCCATTAGTTTCGGTAAGGGCTTTTTTACAGTCCATCATACCAGCGCCTGTCATTTGGCGCAATTTGTTTACATCAGCAGCACTAATAGTACTCATTGTATTATTATTATATGATAATTAAATAATTTTACTTTAAACGCTATACAAAAATCGGCCTTGTGGGCCGACTTTAGTAAAAAATTTATGCTTCAACAGTTTCTTCTGTTTTTTCTTTATCGGTGTCTGTTTCCTTCTCCTTTTTGCGTTCAGCAAGGCCTTCCACAATAGCATCAGTAATAACACGAGATATTAAAGCGATTGATTTTGCAGCATCATCATTTGCAGGGATAGCGAAATCAACAACAGTTGGATCTGAGTTGGTATCTACCATAGCAAAGGTTGGGATATTTAATTTGTGTGCTTCTGCAATGGCAATGTGCTCACGCTTAATATCTACAATAAATAAAGCAGCAGGTAAACGGTTTAGGTCGGCTATACCACCTAAAACTCTGTGTAATTTTTCCTTTTCGCGTTCAACCATTAAACGTTCTTTCTTAGCCATGTTGGTATAAGTACCATCAACAGCCATTTTGTCTAAGGTTTGCAATTTCTTGATTGATTTACGAACGGTACTGAAGTTTGTTAACATACCACCTAACCAACGCTCGGTTACGAAAGGCATGTTTACGCGCTTAGCTTCATTTTCAATCATTTCTTTTGCTTGCTTTTTTGTTGCAACAAAAAGGATTTTACGACCTGATTTTACAATGTTTTTGATGGCGTTTGCGGCCTCTTCAAGCTTAACAGCAGTTTTGTTAAGATCGATAAGGTGGATTCCATTTTTCTCCATAAAAATGTACGGAGCCATCTTAGGATTCCATTTGCGGGTTAAGTGACCGAAGTGCACACCAGCTTCCAACAACTCTTGTTGTGTGATTTGTGACATATAATTTTTAAAAAATAAAGACTAACGTTTAACGAATTGGAAACGCTTACGAGCTTTCTTCTGACCTGGTTTTTTACGCTCAACCATACGAGGATCACGTGTCATTAAACCTACTGCCTTTAGAGCTGGTTTCAATTCTGGATTATGTTTTACTAAAGCACGGGCAACACCTAATTTAATGGCATCTGCCTGTCCAGCAACTCCACCACCAACTACATTGCAACTAACATCAAACTGATCTGTTGTTCCTGTAATTTCGAATGGTTGGAAAATACTGTGCTGCAATACTATTGTAGGAAAGTAAGTTTTTGACTCACGACCGTTTACTTCAAATTTTCCTGTTCCCGCTGTAATATATACTCGAGCAACTGAAGTTTTTCTTCTACCTAATGCGTTTATAACTTCCATCTCTTAGAATTTTAATGCTTTTGGCTGTTGAGCAGCGTGCGGATGCTCGCTACCTGCATAAACGAAAAGATTTCTGAAGATTTCGCGGCCAAGTTTATTGTTTGGCAACATACCTTCAATAGCGTGCTCTACGGCATAAGTAGGACGTTTCGCCATCATATTTTTAGCTGATACGAAGCGTTGTCCACCAGGATGACCTGAATAGAACACATATTCTTTGTCGTTCATTTTATTACCTGTGAAACGAATTTTATCAGCATTGATAATAATTACGTTATCACCGCAATCTACGTGAGGCGTAAAGCTAGTCTTGTGCTTTCCTCTTAAAATGTTTGCCAATCTAGTGGCAAAACGTCCAACTGTTTGGCCTTCCGCATCAAACACAAACCACTCTTTAGTAACAGTAGCTTTATTGGCCGATTTTGTTTTGTAACTTAATGTATCCACAACCTATAAGTTTAGTTTTCGGGGTGGCGAAAGTACGCCATCATTTTATAATTCACAACTAAATGTGAAAAAAACATGAAGAAAAAACTTGTTTGCTGATTTAATTGCTTGTAATAAGGGCAAAATGGGGGTTGACACATATTAAAATTATTTCCACGAATTTATGTTTTTTAAATTTATCACCTGGTTAAGCTTTAATATTTGGTTAAAGAAACTAATAATTTAAAAAACACAACTATTAAAATCACTCCTTATTAGTTGTTTTCATATTGCAAGGCTATATCAAAATAGTATTAACTAAAGCGAAGCTTTTTTAACATATATTATATATATAACATACAAGGAGCTTTTATATCTTTTTACTATTTGGTTGAATGTATTAAGCTTTAAACCACAAATTTGTATCCTACCCCACGCACACTTTGAATATATCGAGGTTCTTTGGGATCAATTTCGAAGTATTTACGTAATGACAATATAAAATTATCGATGGTTCGGGTATTAGGAATCACGGTATAATCCCAAACAACTTTTAATATATGTTCGCGGCTTACCACTTGGTTTTTATTCTCGATGAGTAGTTTCATCAACAAAATTTCCTTTTTGGTTAAGTCTATTTTACCATTTACGCCTTGAGCTTCATAGCTTTCAAAGTTAATCCAATTTGGACCAAACTTATACAAACTGCCCGTTTTTTGGTCAGCATGTTGGTGCATTCGGACGTTTTTCTCTATTAGCTTTTTAACGCGTATTAACAATTCCTCTAAATCAAAAGGTTTTATCATGTAATCATCGCCACCTTTTTTTAATCCTAAAACCCTGTCAGCTGCTGTATTTTTTGCCGATAAAAACATAATTGGAACATTGGCATCATAAAGCCTTATGTTTTCACAAACCATTAAACCATCAGTTTCAGGAAGCATAATATCCAGAATAACTAAATCAAACTTCTCTTCTCTGAAGGCCTTGATAGCATTATTGCCGTCCCCAACTGCATGTACCACATATCCTTCCAATTCAAGATTAAGTTTAATGGCATGTTGCAAATGCTCTTCGTCTTCAACCAATAATATTCTATGCTGTGACATGATTTTGTAATGTTATTTCGAATATAACCCCTGAAGGGCTATTATCGTTTGCAATAATCGAGGCATTGTGGTGATTTAGTAAATTTTTTACAATAAACAGACCAAGTCCTGTGCCTTTGCTTTTTCGCACGTTTTCGTCTTCGGCCCTATAAAATTTACTAAATAAACTTTTTTTTTCTTCAACAGAAATACCCTTACCCTCATCAATTACTTTAATCTTTACTTCACTGCCCTCGTTGTGCAATGTAACTGTAACAGGTTTATCATCAGGAGAGTACTTAAATGCATTACTTAACAAGTTAATGATCACCATTTCCATAGCAATTGCATCAATGTTGGCATAAACATCGGGCTGGATTTGTACCTTTAACCTATGCTGTAAATTACGTGGAAGAACATATTTTTCTGACACTTCATATATAAGATTTGAAATATTGATAGAAGCAAAGCTCAACGTAAATTGATGTGTGTCTAATTGTGCAGCCATTAAAAGGTTTTCGACCAAATCTCGCAAACGGGTTACATCATTTAAGGAATTGCGCATCATAACTTCTGCCTGTGCTTTATCCAAATTAGGTCGCTTTAACAATGTTTCTAGGTATAGTTTAATAGAGGCAATAGGTGTTTTAAGTTCATGTGTAATAGATAATAAAAAGTTACTTTGTTGGCGCTTAAGGTTAAGCCTGTTTTGCAAACTCCTATAAATCCAAATAATACCCCAAAATAAGAGCAATACCATCACAATGCCCTCAGTGCCATACATCAATACCCTACGCTTATATTGCTTGTTTATAGCTTCTATGGCTGATTTCTTGGGTGTAATTGCATAATTATAAATGGGATCTTGGGTGTGATCGAATTCAAGATTTAGCTCGGGATAATTAAAGTTAAAATAAGATTTAAAACTAACTGTATCTCTAAACATTTCTTGATCAACAGCACCACGTACATCAAGTGAAGCCTTATAGGGAAGCAGCTCTATGTATTTCCCTTGCTCAATAAAAATATCCTTGCTACTTTTTATGTGAGCGTATGTCCACCAGGCAAAAGCAGCTACAATGTATACGGAGAGAACTGCGAAAATAATTGCGGGCTTTTTCAAAATAATAATTAGCGTTAATCTAGCTTATAAATCCCAAAGGGTTAAACGTTGGCGAACGTATTTTTTAACATTGAGCCAAAAAGCAAAAATCAGGTAAATAATAATTGGGGAACCCATTGTTATGAAAGAAGTATAAATAAAATACAATCTGATGCGCGAAGAAGCAATGCCAAATCTTTCACCAAGATCGCTGCATACACCAAAAGCATATTTCTCTACAAAGTATTTTATTTTCTTTTCCATCTTAGCCACAGACAAATTTAATCGCTTCAATCACAAATTGGCAAATTAATTTAAACTAAGGCTAATTTCTGCCAACTGGTATCAGTTCATTGGGTTTTAAATTTATGGTCCACCCATCTTTCATTCGATATTTTGCATTTTCGGGGAAAATCATTTTTACTGTAAAATTTAATACCACTCCTACACCTGCCGAAATAAGAATAGCATTACTTCTGCTTGTAGTACTGTTTCTATATAAATCTGATAATAAATATATTGAACCTATTGCTGCTCCAATTTGCATTGCATTTTTTAACAACTCCCCACCCATGCTTCTTTTTCTAAAATGGGTGATATCGCTTAATCGGATTATTTTATATTGATTAGTTGATGGGTTAGGCTTTTTATTGGGAAACCAAAAACTTAAATCAACCCCTAAAGTAATGGTACTATCAGTAATATCTGTTACCGTGTTAGATGCAAACTCTTGCATACCGTTATAGCCTTTATAGCCTAAAAAAACTTTACAACCAGGTTTTACAACAATTGTTTTATTTAATTTATGATTTGAAAAAACAACCTGCTGAGAGAACAAATCATTAAATAAAAAAATACAACAAAACAGAAATATTAATTTATACATGTTTATACAATATATGGTTTCCTATTGCACAATTTAAACACTTGTGTTGTGTGCAATAATTATGATTTAACTGAATTAATGCTTGCGAATGTAAGGCATGATTTGGTTTGATGCCACAGGTTTTCCAAAATTTAACGATACTGTTGTTTTCGGGTTTAATTTCTTCTAGCCAATTTAAAGCTTGTTCGCAATATGATTCGTTAAGCATGTGTTTGCCGAATAAGAATTTTATTGGTACAACTACATTAATAATCAAGTGATTTAGAAACTGTTCGCCCATTACTGGCTCCAAAATGTGGTTTGCATGATGAAAGCAGTTGAGGTTAATCTTATCAGAGGGCACAACCAATAGAAGTTTTTTAACCTCTTGTAACGATTCGGCTTCCATCGTTTTACTAAATAAATGTGCCGACTGGTGCACCAATGTGGCAAATTGGGCAAGCCTAATTGTTGGGAAATTTGCTGGCCGCGTTTTAGCAAATTTCCAAACACTTTTATTCAGTTGCATCAAATTATATTTATTTCTTAAAAAAAAGAATTCTTGTTCCAATTCTTCAGTATAATTATCAGGTTGATGTGCTGGCAAAAAACCACTTACTCCAAATATTAAACTGTTAATTTGGGTTGGATTGTGTTTGTGTTTAGCGAATAGTATAGCAGGAATATTCTGTGCCAATTGTACAAAAGGTTCTGCATTAATTTTCATTCCAAAATACTTGGCTGTTGTTACATAAAACAGCTTTTCCCAACTATTTTTATATTGGATTAACTCTTGCTCAAGTGCAACACATTTTTGCTCTAAACGCTCAACCGATAATCGATATAAAAACAGCTCCAGCTTAATGCGCTCTGGTAAACTTATCATATTCTGACAAGGAACACGCAAGGCAGATTGCTGCAATAAATGGTAGTTGTCGAGTAGATTTTTAGATAGATAGCTTTTAAGTTCTAATGTTGGAATATTTAAATCAAGATCGTGCTCAAATACTACATGTAAAATAACATTATGATAGGCTTTATCTGTATGGTGTTTGTGTTTAATCCAATCACTACTTTTCAAGTGTATTTCAACATTACCAGCCCAAATGGTATTTTCAATTTTAATGCGGGCATTAAAAAAATCAGGCCCTGCATCGATGTTTAACGAGCCCGTTTTTATTACCTCAATACGTTTACCATCAGTGGTTTTAAGTTCATATTTAAGCAACGCTTTTTGTTGCCAAATAAATTGGAGTAAGTCTTCTCGCATTGTAATTAGGGTTTAAGGTTAAAACAAATTTAGTTGTTTTTTCTTATTACCATATCACCCTAACTCTATTTACAATTAAGCCTGTTTTTATTACTGATTCAATGTTTAAATAATACCATAATTGTGCAGCAACAGAGCCATTTCGTCTGCCATTAGTTTTGCTTCCTCTGCAGCTTTTTTTGCAAAATCAATTCCGTTGCTTGCGTATATAATACTGCGAGATGCATTAATCAACAAGCCGCAATCTTTGTTCATGCCATGTTTTGCTACATCAACCAAACTACCCCCCTGTGCGCCAACACCAGGAACCAGTAAGAAATAACCAGGCACTTGTTTACGTATTTCGCCCAACTCTTGAGGTTTAGTTGCGCCAACTACAAACATTAATTGTTTATCTGTTGCTAATGCTGCAAAAGTTTTTATTACACGTTCGTATAATTTATGATCACCAATCTGTTGTTGCTCAAAATCTGCACTACCCGGATTTGATGTTAAAGCCAATACTATACCCCATTTATTTTCGTATTTAAAAAATGGAGATAAAGAATCTTGTCCCATATATGGTGCAAGTGTTACAGAATCAAAACTCATGTGCTCGAAAAAAGCACGTGCATACATATCACTGGTATTACCAATATCACCGCGCTTTGCATCAGCAATGGTGAAAATATTTTTAGGAATATAGTTCAGAGTATCCTGCATTGTTTGCCATCCTTTAACGCCCTCTGCCTCATAAAAGGCAGTATTAATTTTATAACTCACGCAATAATCCTTTGTGGCATCAATAATGGCTTTATTAAAAGACAATACTGGGTTTTTTTCTTGTAATAAATGTACAGGTACTTTTTTGATATCAGTATCTAATCCAACACACAAAAAGCTTTTCTTTAATTTAATTTGATTAACAAGTTCGTTACGATTCACAGTGTTTGGTATTTGCCCTGTTAGGGTTGATTAAAAAAGTAAATTTATTTCAAGTACAAAATTATGAATATCCTTGTTTTTAAACAGCGGATTTAATCCACTTATTAAGCCGTTGTTAATGTTTAACAAACCATACTTAGCCACAATTTGAAAACCAACAAAGCCACCATAAAACTGAGTACCTGCAACCAATAAAACATCGTTCGGTTTTAACTTTGGTTTTTCATTTTCGGCAACCGTGTTGGGGTTGATAAAAATTGATGTATTAAGTAGATGAGAATATTGTAGCCCTGCAATAAAGTGAGAACTGTTATTAGCGTTTATTGATCTAACCCATGTAATTGGTAAATCTAAATAATAAGTAACAAGTTTGTTGTATTTACCAACTGGATTATCAAAATTACTGCCACGTAAACTTACTGCTAAATCAAGTTGAAAGGCATTTTTTGGCGATACCTTTTTACGATAATAAACAGCACCATTTAACCCAAACATTGGCCTTGGATTGTCCAATTCTCCACCCAACATTGTAGTTGTGTTTGTACCCAAGCGTATACCAAACTCTTGGTCTTCATTCATATCGCCTTTAAGCCACTCAAACGAATCCTCGTCCTCATCCACCAAATCAGAACTATCTGTTTGGGCAATTGCCACAGAGGCAAACAACATCATTAATATAAAAAACAACCGTTGCATACACACAATATTAGTACATTAACCCAAATTCAACATTATTAATATTTAACCGTTAGCATAATTGTATTTCAGTTAGCATATACTTTTTATAACAATCGCTATGTAAAATAACATACATAAGCAAAATGCTTTTAATTAAACTATACATTACAACAATCAACAACAATTTCAATTTATGCCAATGCATCAGCAAGCAATTTATTGTATTGTGCTTTTGTAATTTCTATTGCACCTAATGTTCTTAAATGATCAGAAATATACTGTGTATCTAATAACGTAAATTGGTTTTCTTTCATCCACTCAACTAAACAATATAGGGCTACTTTACTTGCATCTGTTTGGGTACTAAACATACTTTCGCCAAAAAAAGCCTTACCCATTGCAAAGCCATAAAGCCCACCAACCAATTCATGTTTTTGGTTCCAGGTTTCAAAACTAAACCCATATCCCATTTGGTTTAATTTGCAGTATGCTTGTATAATCTCTTCACTTATCCAAGTTTCTTCTCGATTAGCACAAGCACGCATTACGCTTTCAAAATTTCTATTAATAGTAACGTAATATTTTCCACTATGTAAAGTTTGCCTTAGCGATTTGCTTACTTTAAATTCATCTAAAGGAATAACCCCTCTGAACTCAGGTTCAATCCAATAAATAACATCCCCTTCCTCTTGGTTAGCCATCGGAAAAACTCCGGTGCTATATGCATACAATAGCATATCAGGGGTAATTTGCTCAACCATTTAAAATTCTAAAATGTGTTTGTTTTCGGATGACTGGTTCATGGCATTTTCTAATGCGATGTAGGTTAATTTTATTTGATGTAAGACCTCTCCTTCGTGTTTTTTTAGTTGGCCCAAACTTTCAATTTTATTTATTATAAATCCTACTCTTAAATATTGTAAATCAAGTGCAGGTACATAACAATAGTCTTTATTTTTACCTTCTTCTATTGTTTTAGCAAGTAAATCGCATTTCTGCATTGTGCTTAATAAACTTCGTGTTAAACTCAAAGGCAAATTTAATTTTGTTGCAATCTCTGAAGCATCTGGGGGTTGTAATGCATCTTTAAACTTTTTGGCTATAAAATGCATGATATACAAACAATATAGCATCCGCATTTTATGACTAATATTCCCCGTTTGTTTTTCTGATTCAAATAAGGCAATATTTTGTACGCTAAATGAGATTTCTGCACCAACCAATACTATCATCCAACTAAACTGTAACCAAGTAATGAATAAAGGAATAGAAGCAAAGCTACCATAAATAGTATTGTATCTCGATACGCCAATTTGAAAAGCAATGTAAGCCCATTGAAACACCTGAAACACACAACCAGCAATAATTCCTGCAGTAAGAGCAGCCTTGGGCTTGACACGTGTATTAGGCATAACCAAATACAAGAAGAAAAACAAAATACTTGTGGTGATATAAGGTAAAACCTGTAATGAAATAATAATTAACTCTGTAATAGCAGGACCTAAAAAACTAAGATGAATTAGTATATTTTGTACCTGAGTTGTTATATAAATATTTGCCGCACCTGAAATTACAATAAAGATCGGAGCAACTAACATCATGGATAAATAGTCAGTAAACTGCCTAGCCATGGTTCGCGGTTTTTGTACATCCCAAATAGAATTAAATGCTTCCTCGATATTAGATAATACTTGTAAAACACTCCACAACAACAATACAAAACCCAAACCAGCAATTACTCCACCTTTTGTACTACCCAAGAGATTATGCGCATAATTCATTACATTTTCTAACACCTCGGGTTGTCCAACCAAAATATTTTTCAACTGGCTATCTAAATATTCTTGTAGTCCAAATCCTTGTGCAATGCCAAATATCATAGCTACAACAGGAACAATAGATAGTAAAGAGTATAGGGTAAGTGCCGATGCACGTAAGGCTAAATTTTTGCGAACAAAATCCTTTACAGCTAATATGCTAACGCGTAAAATTTTTATCATTCCACGCTGCCATTTTGGAAATTTATCTAACTTTACATGCCACACATCGTGCGTAACAAAGTTCCGTATTTTTGCCGTATCAATTTTAGCCATGCGGTAAAGATAAGTTTATGTAAGCAATGATGAGAATTGAAACATGAAAATCATGGATAAGAACCTATTTCTATACAAAAACTCATGCATATCTTACCACCGATTTGGGACAGGCAAAAACGTAATGGTTGCTTTCCATGGATACAACCAAACAGGTAGAGAATATGCTTATTTTGAGGATGTTCTGGGAAAACAATTTACAATAATAGCCATTGATTTTTTTTGGCATGGTGATAGTGTATGGCAAGAACAAGAAGATTTTTTAGATGAGGACATGCAGAACATTGTGAGTGGAATTGCCAAACAAGAGGACCTTCATGCTGAAAATTTTTCAGTTTGTTCATTTAGTATGGGCGCCAGATTAGCAAGGGCTTTGGTGCGTAATTTCTCCCATCGCATTGATTATTTTATTTTGTTGTCTCCACCCACATTTTCGTTTAACAAATTTTTAAATTTTACTACAAATAATCCTTTGGGTTTATATCTTTTTAAATATTTCGTTAATACACCAGGGGCTTTACAAAGCTGGGTTGAGCGATTATACCATTGGAAAATTTTAGCTCGAAGTGTGTACGTTTTCACCTCGAAATTTGTTGGTAAACAAGAACGTATTGAAAAAGTATTTAATACTTGGTACGCCCAACGTAAGTTAAAAACAAATTTTAAAACCTTTGCTCAAACCCTTAATAACAGCAATATAAATGTAATACTAATTGTGGGTAAAAACGACAGCATCACACCACCAAATGGTATGATAAAATATATTAATAAATTAAAGAATAGGCGGATATTTATTTTGCAAAAAAAACATGAACTTGCCACCCCCGAAACCAAACGTGTTTTTGAAGAGCTTTTTACATAAGCACAAGCAGGGATTGGTTAAACTAAAACAATACACTTATGCAATACGAAACTATTTTATTTGAAGTTAACAATGGCATTGCCACATTAACACTTAATCGGCCAGATGTTTTTAATGCTTTTAATGAGCAACAAAGTTTTGATGTAATTGATGCATTAAAAAAGATTGATCGCGATAAATCAATACGTGTAGTTATTTTAACAGGAGCGGGCAAGGCATTTTGCAGCGGACAAGATTTAAAGTCGATAGCGGGAGCAAAAAACCGCTCATTAAGCGATAGTTTGTATACGCGCTATAACCCTATGATAAAGGCAATGCGCAATTTACCAGTTCCAATTATTTGTAAATTAAACGGAGTAGCTGCTGGTGCTGGTTGCAGTATGGCATTGGCTAGCGACATAATTGTAGCCAGTGAAAATGCCTCTTTAATTGAAGTATTTATTAATGTAGGTTTAGTTTTAGATTCTGGTTCGAGTTATTTTTTACCGCGTATAGTTGGATCGGCACGTGCATTTGAATTAGCAACAATGGGCACAAAAGTTACGGCAAGCCAAGCTTTAGAGTGGGGTATGGTAAACCGCGTTGTTAAACACGAGGATTTAGATACAGAGACTTTAAAAATTGCCGAGTATTATGCTAATGCACCAACGAAGGCAATTGGCTTAATGAAAAAAATGTTGAATAAATCGTTCCACAGCGACTTAGACACAATGCTACAATATGAAGCATACTGTCAAGAAATATCAGGTAGAAGCGCTGATTATAAAGAAGGAGTTAGCGCGTTTAACGAAAAGCGCAAGCCAGAATTTAAAGGCGAATAGCGCATTATATTTGGTAGTGTGGCTATTTTTATTTACATTGTACTTAATAAAATCATTAATTTATGGCCACACACATCACCAAAATAATTGTAGCGGTTGACACATCAAGTTGCTCAACCATGGCTCTTAAGGCTGCTTTATCGTTAGCCAATGCATATCGTGCTTCACTTTATGTGCATCATGTAACAGAAGACTCTACCTCTGATGAGGTGAGACAAAAAGTAGCCAGTGTTCTGGGTACAACGCCTCACTCCTACTCCGAGAGTAAGGGCAGTGTTTATAAAGAAATTATTGTTAAATCGCTTGACGTGCAGGCTGATTTAATTGTAATGGGAACACACGGAAATACTGGTTTTCAGGAATTTTGGTTAGGTAGTAATGCAAATAAGGTAGTGAGTTCTGCTAAATGTCCGGTTCTTACCATCAGAGATGATGCCCGATCAACAGACTTTAAAATGATAGTTGTTCCAATGGATACCTCTTTTGAATCAAGACAAAAAATACCTGTAGCCATTGATTTGGCTGAAGCACTAAAAGCTAGCATACACATTTTAGGCGTTTCAACTGGAAAAGATAAAGAAGCCGAGCATGTTATAAATAATTACTCACGCCAGGCCATTAATAGTATTGAAGATCATAATATTTCATGGACTTCAGAAAAACGATTGGGAGGTAATATCACCAATGCAACCATCATGTATGCTGAAGAAATTATAGCTGACTTAATCGTAATTATGACCGAACAAGAGCCTCAACTAGGTTCGTTTTTCTTGGGTAAGTTTGCTCAACAAATGGTTAACAACTCGCCAATTCCAGTAATATGTGTACCAACACGTGAAGACTTATTAATAACAGACGCAAGATTATAACATTTATACTACAAAAAATTGCTCCTTTGGGTGCCCCCAAAAAGTTAGACACTTAATGGGGGCATTCTTATGCTTATGCTAAACAATTTCAATGGTTGCGAACATTATTTTTATACTTTAAACCAAATACGTACTTTTACCGTTTGTAATAAAAGCCAAAGCAAAGCAATAGAATAATAAACATTTGCCTTGTTAAGCTGTTAATAAAATTATGATGGAAATTAAACCTGGTAAGCATTTAAAGCCTATAGAGTTTCCTGCCGATTTGCGCAAGGTTAAAGAAGAAGATTTAGTCAACGTTTGTGCGGAGTTGAGGCAATACATTATTGATACCGTTTCGGTATACGGTGGCCATTTTGGTGCAAGCCTTGGGGTAGTAGAGCTATCTGTGGCTTTACATTACGCATTTAATACGCCATACGATCAATTAGTTTGGGATGTTGGGCATCAAGCATATGGCCATAAAATATTAACTGGTCGTAGAAATGAATTTCATACCAATAGGGTTTACAAAGGCATAAGCGGCTTTCCAAAACGTGCCGAGAGCGAATACGATACATTTGGAGTAGGACATTCGTCTACTTCCATATCAGCTGCATTGGGTATGGCTGTTGCAAGCCGTTTAAAAGGAGAATTAGATAGGCAACACATTGCTATTATTGGCGATGGTGCTATGACAGCTGGATTAGCCTTTGAGGGACTAAATCATGCAGGAGTTGAAGATAGCAATTTGATTGTGGTGTTAAACGACAACTGTATGAGTATAGACCCTAACGTGGGTGCACTAAAAGAATACTTAACAGATATTACCACATCTCCTACTTACAATAAATTTAAAGATGACGTTTGGAAAGCGCTTGATAAGTTAAAAGGTGTTGGGCACGTTTCGCAAGATATCATCTCTAAAGTACACGACACACTTAAGGGTGGGTTACTTAAACACAGCAACCTTTTTGAATCATTAAAGTTCCGTTATTTTGGCCCAATTGATGGACATGATGTGAACCACTTGGTTAAGGTGATGAACGATTTAAAAAAAATACCAGGACCTAAGTTACTGCATTGTGTTACTGTTAAAGGCAAGGGTTATGCTTTAGCTGAAAAAGACCAAACCAAATGGCATGCTCCGGGTTTATTTGATAAAGTTACAGGAGAAATTTATAAAAGTACACCCGACAAACCACAGCCTCCAAAATACCAAGATGTATTTGGACATACTTTAGTTGAATTGGCCGAGAAAAATGAAAAAATTGTAGGCATTACACCTGCAATGCCTTCAGGTTCATCAATGAATATAATGATGAAAGCCATGCCAAATCGCGCATTTGATGTAGGCATTGCCGAGCAACATGCAGTTACTTTTAGTGCAGGATTAGCCACGCAAGGTTTGGTACCATTTTGTAATATTTATTCCTCATTTATGCAACGTGCTTATGATCAGGTGGTGCATGATGTTGCTTTGCAAAAATTACACGTGGTATTATGTATGGACCGTGCTGGCATTGCCGGTGCAGATGGACAAACACACCATGGTATGATTGATGTGCCCTACATGCGTTGTGTACCTAACATGGTTGTTGGTGCACCTATGAATGAGGAAGAGCTGCGCGATATGATGTACACAGCTAGTTTGGATAAAAATGCAGGACCAATTAGCATACGTTACCCAAGAGGTAATGGTGTGATGCCCGAATGGAGAACTCCATTAAAAGAAATGCAAATTGGAAAAGGTAGGGTATTGAGAGATGGAAACGAATTGGCCATTTTAAGTTTTGGTACGGTAGGTAATATGGCGGCAACTGCCATTGAAAAATTAGCAACTGAAGGGATAAGTGTTGGGCACTTTGACTTACGTTTTGTTAAACCTATTGATGCAGATTTATTACACAATGTTTTTTCCAAATACAAAAAGATTATTACCATAGAAGACGGAACTACTATTGGCGGTTTTGGAAGTGCTGTTTTAGAGTTTATGGCTGAACATAAATACAATTCCGAAATTAAAATGTTAGGCATGCCCGATCGGATTGTTGAACATGGGGAACCGAACGAACTTTATGCAGAGTGTGGTTATGATGTAGATAGCATTATTAAAACAGTACGTAGTTTAATAAAAGAAAGTATTTCAGCATAAACAAAATTAAATACATGTCTAAAAAGCCCGATAAACAATAGTTTATCGGGCTTTTTAATAAGTAAAATTTGACCTGTTAGTTAGGCCATTAAAGCGTAAGGTATTTATGAAACAAATATTAATCCTATCTTAAATACATCATTTTAGTAATATAACTAGTACAATATTAAAGCGGATGGTAAAGACCAAACCTGTAAATCATTAAAAAAGGCTACCTCAAAAAATTGAGACAGCCTTTTCAAATAAATTTTATAATAAATTACTCAGCCACTTCTGGTTGATCTTCTTCCTCATCTTCAGGCTCAATACCCAACATTAAGTTTTTAATATCTTGTAGTTCTTCTTTATTGTATTTGTTATTATAGTCGGCCAACAAATCAATAAAATATTCTAAATTACCTTTACCATCTTCTTCCTCTAAGTATAAAAAAGTATAGTCATTGTTTTCCTCAATGTTCTCGTAGGCCAAACGGATCATTTTTACATAACCAGGCTCTTCACGGTTGGCTTTAAACCAGTCGCGTAATTCCTTTAATTGGTCAATTACATTAGCTCCAATTCCTTCACCAGCAAGGGTCTTTTTTATTGATTCAATATGTTGCTTCATCTCAATTAATTAGTATTATAATGTGCGAAACTACATTTTTGTATGTTTTAAAAAAAATTTACTTCGTAATAGAGTTAAAATCTTCAAAATGAAACCCATCTATTCTATTCTTTTACTTAATATTTATTAGCTATTAATACCCTTTACTTATGATGGTCATTAACTTTTCCAAAAAATAGATTAACTTAAATGTTAAGGGTTTAGTACCATTATATTTATTAGCTGTTTGATTGCCTTGTTATTTTAAATGCATTTCAGTTTCTAAGCATCAGAATTAAGCATACCGCACATGGCAAACCATTTAATATGTTTGAAATCAAAACGATACAAGAGGCCTTTAGCATCATTGTATTCGTAAATGCCGTTTTCATTATATTTAAAACGTAGTAATTATAGGTTGGTTTTAAATAACTTAACCGCAATAGCCAACAACACAATTCCAAAAAATTTACGTACCAATATTAACCCCGATTTACCTAGTACGTGCTCTATGTGTTTGCTAGATTTAAGTACGATGTAAACAATAATTAAATTAAGTACAATGCCCAACACAATATTTTGCATTTGATAAACCGCTTTTAAAGAGATGATGATAGTTAAAGTCCCACTTCCTGCAATGATTGAAAAGCAATAGGTATTATGCTTCCTGATTTTTCATCGGGGTCGGTTCTAAAAATATCAATAATGGCAAAAAGAGTTAGTGTAATAGTAAGCGTTTCTTGAGCCGAGAAAAAATTCATTCTGCAAAACTAATACTAATAATTTAAAGCATACGCTCAGGTTATTACTAAAAGAATACTGATAAATATTCACCACCCTTAACCTATTGGATGATTATACCAGTTTTAAACTAATAATTTTTAAACCCAAATTATGGTGCATAATTAAAACCATTATTACGCTGCAGCTAATAAGAAACAGGCTTGTTAGGGGGATGTAAAAAAAGGGTTAATTTACAACCGCTTAATTGTCAAGTCGTTTTTAATGTAAAATTTGGAAAAGAATATTTGCGTAAAACCACGATAGAGTATAGTTTTACCAAAGTTTAAAATTAACAATCATGACATTATTAGCAGGAAAAACCGCATTAGTTACCGGGGCTACCCGTGGCATAGGTAAAGGTATAGCTTTAAAACTAGCTCAACAAGGCTCCAACGTGGCTTTTACATTTGTAAGCTCGGTAGAAAAAGCAAAAACATTTGAAGCTGAACTATCTGCTCTTGGGGTTAAGGCCAAAGGCTACCAAAGTAATGCAGCGCATTTTGCAGAAGCAGAAATATTGGTAAACGAAATAGTTACTGAATTTGGCAACTTAGATATATTGGTAAACAATGCAGGCATTACTAAAGATAACCTGTTAATGCGCATGACAGAAGAAATGTGGGACGAGGTAATGGATACCAATTTAAAATCGGCATTTGCAATGATTAAAGCCGTTCAACGCCCAATGATGAAAAACCGCTTTGGTTCTATTATCAACATCACTTCAGTAGTTGGCATAACAGGTAATGCAGGACAAGCTAATTATGCTGCATCAAAAGCTGGAATGATTGGTTTAACAAAATCTATTGCCAAAGAACTGGGTTCACGCAACATTCGTTGTAATGCTATTGCCCCTGGATTTATTGAAACAGAAATGACTGAGGCCTTGAGCGATGAAGTAAGGGCTGAATGGGTTAAAGGTATTCCATTAAAGCGTGGTGGATCGCCCGAAGATGTAGCTAACGCTGTATTGTACTTAGCTTCAGATTTGTCAACATATGTAAGCGGGCAAACCATATGTGTTGATGGTGGAATGGTAATGCAATAGCGATAAAAAGAGAATCGTTTTAAAAACGGGCAACTTTATTATGTTGCCCGTTTTAATTTTACAATAAACAACTTAACTAAAACATGTTATCTGAATACCCTTGGTGGTTTGGTATAATTGGTGCTTTGCTTGCACTTGCTGCAACATGGTTTTTGTACCGCAATAATCCTATAGACGTTGAAGGCAAAAGAGCTAAACAACTTTTGTGGCTAATACATGCATTTAGGTTTTCTGTTTTATTCATTTTGATGGTTTTGTTGCTTGGACCGTTGGTAAAGTTAATTACTACTCAAACCCAAAAACCAGTAATTGTATTTGCGGTAGATAACTCGCAGTCCGTTACTATGGGTAATGATAGCTTGCAATTAAAAAAAGCATTAAACAACCAATTTGAGATTTTACAAAAAGAACTGGGTAATGATTATGATGTGGTGCAATACCTTGTTGGTAAAGAAAGTAAACTAGCAACATCACCTGACTTTATAGATAAAGAAACCAACCTTAACCAACTTTTCATTACCCTAAAAAATACGTACGATGGTATAAATCTTGGTGCTGTTATTTTAGCCAGCGATGGCTTATATAACAAGGGTGAAAATCCGCTACAAGCAGCAAGCGAACTTAAAGCACCCGTATTTACAATTGGCCTAGGCGATACAATACAACGTAAAGATGTGCTAATAAAAAATGTACGCACCAATCAGCTTGTTTTTAAAGGCAACAATTTTCCATTACAAATAGATTTGGCTGCCTTTGCTGCAGCAGGCCAATCAACACAAATTACCATTACACAAAATGGTAAACCAACGTTTAAACAACAACTGCTACTAAGTAACAAATATTTTAATACGCTATTAACCAACCTTACTGCAAACGAAGTAGGTACACAACATTTAATTGTTGAAGCAAGTGCCATAACCAATGAAGTAAGTTTAGTAAACAACCGTATGGATTTATTTATTAATGTAATTGATGGAAAACAAAAAATTGCCTTATTAGCATACACCCCGCACCCTGATGTTGCAGCTATTGAAAAAACATTAAACCAACAAGAGAACTACACCACCAATACATTCATCATATCACAACAACAAACACCAAATAATTTAGCACAATATAGTTTGGTTATTTCCCACCAATTGCCTGGAAATAATGGAGAAGGAACAGTTCTGTTGAAACAGCTCAAAGAAATGAACATTCCGATTTTATTTGTTATAGGGGCACAAACAAATTTGGGTTATTTAAACCAGTTAGAACCAACCATACAAGTGGGCGGAACACGCATAGTTAACATGAACGAAGTGACTCCAATTTATAACAATAACTTTAGTTTGTTTACATTAAGTAAAGAAGAGCAAGAACACCTTAAAAAGTTTCCTCCTGTAATGGCACCATTTGGTAGTTATAAAATTAATGGCGAAGCGGAGGTTTTATTTAAACAACAAATTGGTTACGTAAAAACAGAATATCCGTTAGTGTTTTTTGCCAAAGGAAGTAATAGTAAAAGTGGCTTTTTTTGTGCAGAAGGTTACTGGAAATGGCGTATGTATGATTATGCCATCAGTCAACAAAAAACTTCATCAACCATTTGGGGTGGTATGGTTCAATACCTAACTAGCAAAAAAGACCAAAGCCGTTTTAGGGTAAACAGTAAAAAAGAAATTGAAGAAAACGAATCAGTGGTATTTGATGCAGAATTGTACAACGAAAGTTACCAGTTAGTTAATAACCCTGAATTAAGTATGGTGTTAAAAAATAGTAAAGGCAAGAATTACACCTTTACTTTTAATAAAACCAATAACGCATATACGCTCAATGTTGGTTTATTGCCTAGTGGAACCTACGACTTTGAGGCCAACACAACTGTTGGCACTCAACCACAAAAGGTAAAAGGGCAATTTATTGTAAAACCATTGCAGATGGAGTTTGCACAAACCACCGCAAACCATCAATTATTAAATGAAATTGCCACCCAGCAAGGTGGCGAGATGTACTACCTCAACAACATGAATAAAATAGCGGATGCTATTCAAAAGAACGAGCGCATCAAGCCTATCATTTATCAAAATCAAGATGTAAAAAGCTGGATTGATTTAAAGTGGATTTTTGTTTTGTTGATGATGATGTTAGCTACAGAGTGGTTTGTAAGAAAGTGGAATGGAAGTATTTAAACCATCGTCAGGGTTTGAAACCACTAATGAGGTTCACATCACAAGTCATTGTATTTATAAAAATATTAGCCTTACTTTGTGTTGATATTGAAAGTAGCTAAATACATATTACTTTTTGTACTTACCACAAGTATTACTTTACCCGATGCAATTATGCATCAGGTTTTAAGACTACCTGCATTGGCTGCGCATTACTTTCATCACTTAACCGAGCACGAATCTATTGGTGTAATTGCCTTTATAGAATTGCATTACGGTAATACCGAACACATGCAAACTGATGCACATGAGCATGAAAACTTACCGGGTACACAAAAACAACATTGCCAACATGTGCAGGTTATTCCTTTAGCTGTAACCACCGTGGGCATAAATATTCTACACCCTGATTTTAATTCTCAAGCAGAGCATTTTGCTATTGTTAATGAACATGTGCCAAGCAACAATGCCGCATCAATATGGCAACCACCTAAAATTGCCTAAATAAGCGTTGTTTCATTGCGCCAATTCTTGCGCATTATTTTCTTAATCAAATTTTATTCATAGTAAAACTATGTTAGAAGCTATAATCCGATTTAGCGTTCGGAATAAATTTATTGTAGGTCTATTTACACTTACATTAGTTATTTGGGGTATTTACTCGTTAAGTAAATTACCTATTGATGCAGTACCCGACATCACCAACAATCAGGTACAAATACTTACGGTAGCGCCAAGTAGCGGTGCCGAGGATATTGAGCGCTTTGTAACGTTTCCTGTTGAACAAACCATGGCAACTATTCCAGGAATACACGAAATACGTTCATTTTCTAGGTTTGGTTTATCGGTAGTTACCATTGTGTTTGATGATGATATTGATGTTTATTGGGCTCGCCAACAAGTAAATGAACGCATAGGGAAAGCCAAAGAGCAAATTCCTGAAGGTATGGGAAATCCAGAACTTGCACCGCTTACAACAGGTTTAGGAGAAATTTTTCAGTATGTAATTCATACCAAACCCGGTTATGAAAAACGTTATGACGCCATGGAGTTACGTACCATACAAGATTGGATTGTACGTAGGCAGTTATTAGGCACAAAAGGTGTAGCAGATGTAAGTAGTTTTGGTGGCAATTTAAAACAGTACGAAATTGCATTACATACAGAAAAGCTTAAGAGCCTAAATATAAGCATTAACGAGGTACACCATGCACTACAAATAAATAACCAAAATACAGGTGGTGCGTACATTGATAAAAAACCTAATGCCTACTTTATTAGAATAGAGGGCTTAATTACCAATAAAGAAGACATTGATAAAATTGTAGTAAAAAATACATCAAGCGGAATTCCTATTTTAATTAAAAATATTGGTGAGGTGAAGTTGGGATCAGCCATTCGTTATGGCGCAATGACACGCAACAATCAAGGAGAAGTAGTTGGTGCAGTGGTAATGATGCTGAAAGGTGAAAACTCCTCTCAGGTTATTAAAAACGTAAAAGAGCGCATTACACAAATAGAAAAAACTTTACCAGAAGGCGTTGTTATTGAACCCTTTTTAGATCGAACCAAATTGGTGAACAATGCTATTGGTACGGTGAGCAAAAATCTTTTAGAAGGTGCACTTATTGTAATTTTTGTTTTGGTGTTGATGCTCGGTAATTTCAGGGCAGGATTGGTTGTGGCATCAGTAATTCCTTTGGCCATGTTATTTGCAGTATCCATGATGAACTTGTTTGGTGTATCGGGTAATTTAATGAGTTTAGGTGCAATTGATTTTGGTTTGATAGTAGATGGTGCAGTAATTATTGTTGAATCAACTTTACATTACTTAGGACTGAGAAAAAGTACAACAACACTTACCCAACAACACATGAATATTGAGGTAGAACACTCCGCGTCAAAAATAATGAAGAGCGCCATCTTTGGTCAAATCATTATTTTAATAGTTTACATACCCATTTTAGCATTGGTTGGCATAGAAGGTAAAATGTTTAAACCCATGGCGCAAACTGTGAGCTTTGCCATTATTGGTGCTTCTATTTTATCGCTTACTTACGTGCCCATGATGAGCGCTTTGGTATTAAGTAAAAACACAAACCATACACCAACTTTCTCTGATAAAATGATCGCCAAACTGCAAGTGATTTATCATGGTTCTTTTGTTTGGGTGATTCGTAAACAAGCAATTGTTCTGAGTGCAATTGTAGCGGTTTTTGTGGGTAGCATTGTTTTGTTTATGACCCTTGGTGGCGAATTTATTCCGCAATTAGATGAAGGTGATTTCGCAGTAGAAACGCGCATTATGACTGGTAGTAGTTTGAGTGAAACGGTTGATGCTGCTCAGAAATCAGCACAAGTATTGCTAGATAATTTCCCAGAGGTAAAAGAAGTTATTGGTAAAATTGGCTCTTCAGAAATTCCGACCGATCCAATGCCAGTTGAGGCTTGCGATTTAATGGTTATATTAAAAGAAAAAGACGAATGGACTTCTGCTGAAACACGTGAAGTATTAGCAGAAAAAATGCAGCTCAAACTTGAAGAAAACATGGTTGGAGTTAGTTACGGTTTTCAACAACCAATACAAATGCGATTTAACGAATTAATGACTGGTGCAAGACAAGATGTGGTTGTAAAAATTTATGGCGAAGATTTAAATCAACTTGCACATTACGCAAAACTAATTGGTGCAATAGCACAAAAAACAAATGGTGCGTCTGATGTTTATGTTGAGCAAGTGGGTGGCCTTCCGCAAGTAGTGGTTAATTACAATCGAGAAAAAATTGCATTGTTTGGTTTAAATATTAGTGATGTTAATATGGCCATACGTGCAGGATTTGCAGGTGAAAGTGCAGGATTAGTTTTTGAAAACGAAAAGAGATTTGATATGGTAGTTAGGCTTGATGCCAGTAACAGAAAAGATATTGAAGATTTAAGAAACTTATTTGTTACCACACCAAAAGGAAATCAAATTCCAATAAAGCAATTGGCAGATGTACAACTTAAAGTTGGACCCAACCAAATACAACGAGATGATGCAAAACGTAGAATTGTGGTTGGATTTAATGTGCGTAATAGCGATATTCAGACAGTTGTCGATGATCTCAAAAAATCAATTGAAAAAGAAATTAATTTTGAACCCGGTTATTATACCACTTATGGCGGTGCATTTAAAAACTTGGAAGATGCGCGTAATCGTTTGGCAATAGCCGTTCCTATAGCCTTGTTATTAATTTTCATGCTTTTGTTTTTTACTTTCCATTCGTTTAAGCAGGCTATACTAATTTTTACTGCTATACCATTAAGTACCATTGGTGGCATTGTTGCTTTATGGATGCGCGATATGCCATTTAGTATTTCAGCTGGGATTGGTTTTATTGCCTTGTTTGGTGTGGCGGTATTAAATGGTATTGTATTAATTGGAGAGTTTAATCACCTTAAATTAAACGAAACTAAAAATCCGCTAGAAATAATTGTTCGTGGTTCATCAAGCAGGTTGCGCCCCGTATTAATGACAGCTTTAGTTGCTTCATTAGGATTTTTACCAATGGCGCTTTCACATGGCAGTGGTGCTGAAGTACAAAAACCATTAGCAACTGTTGTAATTGGTGGTTTGGTATCAGCAACTTTTTTAACCTTATTTATTTTACCTGTGTTGTATTTGTTGTTTGAAAAAAGCACCTACTTAAAAAGTAAAAAAGTTGCTGTTGTGCTACCGTTAATCTTTTTATTTGGTTTGAATTCTTATGCGCAATCAACCCAAAACTTAAGCATGCAAGAAGCAGTTCAACAAGCCTTGAGTAATAATGCGGGTATAGCAGCAAACCAAACCAATATTAACTACCAAAAAGTTATTAAGCGTACCGCAACCGAATTGCCTAAAACAGATTTTACTTACATGCAGGGGCAATACAATAGCTTTTATAAAAACGATAATAACCTTACGGTTACACAAAGTATTCCGTTTCCAACGTTATTTATAGCACAAAATAAACTAGGTAATAACCAAATAAAGGCTGAGCAACACCAGGTGCAACATGTTAAAAATAATTTGGCCTTTGTAGTAAGGCAAACCTATACACATCTACAATATTTATATGCACAGCAAATGTTACTGCAAAAAACAGATAGCCTTTATCAAACTTTTGCTCGTGCAGAAAAATTAAGATATGATGCAGGCGAGGCCACTTTACTGGAAAAATCTACTGCACAAATGCATTTTATGGAAGCCAAAAATCAGCTAAAACAAAACCAACTAGAGATAGATGCAAGTATGTTTCAAATAATGACTTTGCTAAACACAAGCGATTCCATAACATTAAAAGAAAACGAATTAAAACCTATACTACTGGAATTAAATATTGATTCATCACATATAAAAAACAACCCTATGTTGGCTTATATGCAACAACAAATTAGCATTGCCCAGCAACAAAAAAATGTGGAGTTAAATAGAGCCTTACCCGATATTAAAGTAGGTTATTTTAACCAAACCCTAATCGGGTCTTCAAATTATAATGATGCCAGCATTGCCACGTCTAGCAATCGTTTTCAAGGTTTTTTATTGGGTGTTAATATTCCTCTGTGGTATTTTCCGAATGCATCCATGATAAAAGCTGCAAAAATACAATTTCGCATATCAGAGCAACATTACCAGCAATACGAAATCAACTTAATCAATGAGCACAAAACAGCTATTGCTGAATATAAACGTGCCAAAAACAATTTAGATTATTACATAATCAGTGCTTTGCCAAACGCAGAACTCGTGCATAATCAAGCACAAAAATCATACAAACAAGGCAATATCAGTTACACCGAATATTTAAACGCCACGCGCAATGCCACATTAATTAAACAAGATTATTGGCTTGCAGTAAAGGAACACAATAACTCCATTTTTAAACTACAATTTTTAGCTGGAATTAATGAAAAATAACAACATGAAAAATTTAAAATATAACATCATACTTATAGCTACAACCGTTTTATTTGGGGTGGCTTGCGGCAATAAAAAAAATACTGAAGTTGCCGAGAAAAATATTGATAGTATTGCTAAAGAAATCATTGTTTTATCATCAACCCAATTTAACAATGCGTGTATTGTTTTAGCAAAACCTGTTAGCCAAAACATCAACCAAAAAATAAAAACAAATGGTAAATTGGATGTGCCGCCACAAAACTTGATCAGTATCTCTGCGCCTTATGGTGGTTTTTTAAAAAGCACAAACTTATTAGAAGGCATGCATGTTCATAAAGGCGAAGTAATAGCACAAATGGAACACCCTGATTACATTCAATTACAGCAAGATTATTTAGAAAATAAAAGCACGCTTACTTATTTAAAAAACGAACTCGATAGGCAACAAGAGTTAGCTAAAGAAGAAATAAACAGTAGAAAAACTCTACAAAAGGCCAAAACAGATTTTGAAGTAATGCAAGCCCGCGTTAATGGTTTACGTGCTAAGTTAGAGTTAATACAAATTGATGTGGTTAAGTTAGAAAAAGGTAATTTTCAAAAAACGGTTGCCCTTATCTCTCCTATTAACGGGTATGTTACCAAGGTAAATGTAAATATCGGTGCGTTTGTTACAGCCAATACGGTTTTATTTGAAATTGTAGATACCGAACATTTACACGCAGAAATTAGTGTGTTTGAAAAAGACATTCAACACATAAAAATCGGTCAGAAAGTAGCATTTACTTTGGCCAACGAAAACCAAGAACGTTTTGCCAAGGTACATTTAATTGGCCGAGAAATTAGCGAGGACAGAACCGTTCGCGTACATTGCCATTTAAATAAAGAAGACAAAGACCTTTTACCGGGCATGTATTTAACTGCTTATATTGATGTAAAAGCCAATGCAAGCAGTACTTTACCTAATAATGCATTTGTTGATTTTGAAGGCAAGTCATATCTATTTTTTTTGAGTAAAAAACTAAACGACAGTTATGCTTTTACCCGTGTTGAGGTAGAAAAATTTGGCGAAGAAAACGGCTTTACAGCCTTTACATCAACCCAAGATTTAAGCAATAAAAATATTGTTACCGAGGGTGCATACAAATTGCTTTCGGCTATGCAGGGTGGAGAGGAAGAATAGATAAAAAAAATAGAGTGCGTTAACTTCTAAACAAAATATCCTTGATGTTGAGTTGGAGGTTAACATGCCCGTTAAAGTGGTTCTCTTCTACCGTGTAACAAATATCAAACGATATGCCTTGAGAAACTTTGTCGTAATGCTCGCCTAAACCAAATGCAATGGCCTTAAAAATACGTCCGCCATCTTCTTGGGTGATGCTCATTTTTAAGTGGTTATTTCCTACTATCATCACATCGCCAACTTCCCAAACATTTTTGCTCATAAACATTGGGCTTTGATTTCCTGGGCCAAATGGAGAAAATTGTTTTAGTACATTAAAAAACTTTGGAGAGATGGAACGAAGCAGTATTTCAGCATCATATTCAATTTCGGGTGTTAAGCTGCGCTCTACTATATTGGATGAAACAATGCGTTCAAATTTTTCGGCAAATGGTTTTACATTTTCTAACTTTAAGGTTAAACCTGCAGCATGTGTATGGCCTCCGTACTGCTCTAATAAATCGCTGCACTCTTCAATGGCGCTGTATAAATCAAAACCTTCAACAGAACGCGCGCTACCTGTTGCAAGTCCATTACTTTCGGTTAAAATAATGGTTGGGCGATAAAACTTTTCTATTAAACGTGAAGCAACAATACCAATTACGCCTTTGTGCCATGCATTATTAAATAATACCGTTGATTTGCGGTCGGCAAATTGTTCATCATGCTTAATCATTTCAAAAGCTTGTAAGGTAATATCACTATCAAATAGCCTACGTTCAGTATTGTGTTGGTTTACCAACTCTGCTATTTCTTTTGCCGTGGCATAATCGTTTGATGTCATCAATCGAACAGAATCTTTTGCATCGGCAATACGGCCAGCTGCATTAATACGCGGACCAATAAAAAACACCACATCACTTACGCTATATTCTGGTTTAACGGCATAGGTATCTAACAATGCGCTTAAACCTTTATTTGGGTTTGATTTTAACTTACGTAATCCATGATGCACCAATATGCGGTTTTCGTCCAAAATTGGAACCAAATCAGCAGAAATACTTATAGCTACTAAATCGATGTATTGTTCAACTTCGGCAAAAGGGATATAATGCTTAGCAGCATATCCTTGTATTAATTTAAACCCTATTCCACAGCCTGAAAGTTCTTTAAACGGATAAGGGCAATTTAATTGTTTGGGATTAAGAATAGCTACTGCATCGGGAATTACCTCACCTGGTAAATGATGATCGCAAATAATAAAATCAACGCCTTTTTCTTTGGCATAAGCCACACGATCTACAGATTTTATCCCACAATCTAAAGCAATAATTAACGAGAAGTTATTTTCTGAAGCCCAATCAATTCCTTTAAATGAAATGCCATACCCCTCGATATATCTATCTGGAATATAGAAATCTACATTGGGATAGCGGGCCAACAAAAATGCATAAACAATTGCAACAGAAGTTGTTCCGTCAACATCGTAATCACCATAGATTAAAATTTTCTCATTTGTAGCTATGGCTTGTTCAATCCTGGTAATGGCTTTATCCATACCAAGCATAATAAATGGGTCGTGTAAATCTGCGTATTGTGGTCGAAAAAACTTTTTAGCAGCCTCAAAAGTAATTATACCCCTTTGGGCCAAAACACCAGAAAGTGTTTTGTTTACGTTGATAGCCGATGAAAGGTTTTCAACGATATCTTTTGAGGGTTCTTCTTTTGGTAACCAGCGTTTAGTCATTTTGAGTGGCACGAACTTAGTTAAAAATAGCCCAAAAGCCTAACCTTTGTACCAAATTATACAGTAGTTGGTGATGCATAAGCCGAATTTTTTACATTAGATGGAATAATCATGTGGCTTTAGCAAAGTAAAAAAGTGTACAAATAAGATTAATTATTTCATCACTTTATTTATGCTGTAAAAAGAATGTGCAAGATTTGTTTGGGGCTACTCTACCCAATCGGCAATAAACACATTGGTATCGCGGGTTCCACCGTTGTTTCTGTTCGATGAAAACACTAATTTTTTCCCATCAGGAGAGAACATTGGAAAGGCGTTAAACTTACTTTCAAATGTTATTTGCTCTAAACCTGTTCCATCGGTATTAACCATAAACAGCTGAAAATCGTAACCTTTATCGCTGTGGTGGTTTGATGAAAAGATGATTTTGTTTCCGCTTGGGTGGTAAAAAGGCGCCCAATTGGCTTTTCCTAATTTTGTAATCTGTTGCAAATTGCTGCCATCAACATTCATGGTATAAATTTCCATATTGGTTGGCGCTACCAAACCCTTTGAAAGCAAGCTTTTGTAATCAATCGTATCTGTGCCTAATGGACGACTAGCCCTAAACACGATTTTACTTCCATCAGGAGAAAAAAATGCACCACCATCATAACCCAATGTATTGGTTAAACGTTTAACATTTTTGCCATTAATATCCATGATGTATAAGTCCAAATCTCCATCCCGGGTTGAGGTAAATAAAATTTTGTCTCCTTTGGGCGATACTACTGCCTCGGCATCATAGCCAGAAACTTCGGTTAGTTGTTTTAATACTTTTCCATTTTCATCACCAACAAAAATATCATAGTTTGGGTCTATTGACCATAGGTAACGACCACTGGTTTCAGGTGCTGGCGGACATTCGATACCAGACTTAAAAGTAGAAGCATAAATTATGCGTTTGTTATCAGGCATGTAATAACTACAAGTTGTTCGGCCTTGTAGGTTACTTACATTTAACGGTTGATAGATGCGGTTATCTGCCGCCTCTTCAATATCCATCCAAAAAATTTGGTCGCACTTTAATCCCCAAGCTGGGTTATTACTTTGAAAGGTTAATTTCTTACCATCAAAACTAAAATATGCCTCTGCATTATCGCCACCAAAAGTAAGTTGGCGTAAATTAGAAAAATGTTTTTCTTGGCTTGATACCTCCACCACTTCATCTTCTTCTGGATGACTCTGGTTGAGTTCTGGCAGCGAAACACTAGCTATGTCTTGGGCAAATAAACAAGGAGTAAGGGCTAAGGCTGCAAATAAAGTTTTCAGCGTTTTCATGCACGCAAATAAATGCACATAAACAAAACGTTATCCCCAAACCACTTTTAAATGTGAACATCATACTTTAGGGTATGATTTTAAGTCTTTAAGATATTGCTCAAACACGATTAGTCCTTTAAGAGTTATTTTACAAATAGTTAGCGGATAATTATTTTGAAAAAATTTTATTGATGTTAAATTTTAAACTTGTCTAAGTTTATCAATTAGTACACTTATGTAACAGATTGGGCTCCTATTTTTCCTTTAATTTCAAAACACATATATCTTTACAATAGGTGTATTGGAACTATTGCCCAAATGTAAAAATGCTTGCACTAAACATTCATTTTTTATTTCAAATTTCGAAATAAGACAGTTGTAATCTATTTCCTTTAGTAATTGAATTTAGTTTGTAGTTTAAGACTGCTTTGGGGTTAATTTATAACATAATACAAACCCTATATATGTATTTAATTATTTGTTTTTACTACTTTCCTTTTAAAGCCTAAGGGTAACTATTATTGGTAACATTGATTAAGAAATTCTTGGCTTATAGGTGTTGATTTTAATGGAAATTAACTAGCAATAAAAAAGCCCATTTTCAGGGCTTTTTATAATTACTTTATTAATTTAGTTAACTCCTTTTGCTGCTCAGATGTTTTGTTTTTTGCATACCAAGTATGAAGCTGGGTTTTTAATTCTTCATATGTAACGGTTGGGTTTTGTTTAAACTCTTCTACAATAGCTTGCAACGACTTGGGCCGTGGACCCCATTTCCATATTTCTTGATCGTTTTGTATTGCAATTATAATCGGTATTGCCCTTCCTCCATTGGTTAGGTTTCTGTCTATCAAGTCCAAGTTTTCATCACGTAACACTATTTTAAAACTAATGTTATCGTTTAATTCAGCTAGCCTTTCAAATAAGGGTATACTTTGCGCTGCATCACCACACCAGCCTTCGGTAATACCAATCCATATTTGTTTTTCGGTAATGGCTTTTACTTTATTGGCAAGCTCATCATTAATAATAATAGTTTTGTAAATACGCTCCATGCGTTGAATATTCAACTTTGCATATTCAATTAATCCATCATCTTGATTTAATCCCGTGGTTTTTCCCTCCGATAATAAATCTATCAACAAATCAAGGTACACATCGTATGTCATACCTTTTAAAATGTAATTGTCAAAGCTAAATGCTTTTGTGCTCATGTATTATTTTTCTAAATATCCTACAATATCAAACTTATCAAACACCGTGTTACTGTGTGGCGCATCTTTTAATTCTTCGGTTAAATCTTGCCCAGCCCAATGCTCGTAGTGCTTTCCGTTTCGCCATAACCTGCTTTTTGTTACATCATAAATTACACCTTTATATGCAACCCATATTTGGTCATTATCTTGGCCATTTCTTAATGCCAATTGCGACTTTGTAAAGGTAGAAAGATTACTCATGAATACCGCTAAGCAATAACAAAATTTTTGTCAACCAGGTATTCAGCAATTTGAATTGCATTAGTAGCAGCACCTTTTCTTAAATTATCTGCAACAATCCACATGTTTAAAGAATTGGGTTGAGATTCGTCTCTTCTAATTCTTCCAACAAAAACTTCATCCCTATTGTGTGCGTCAATTAAAGGCATTGGGTAAACGGCTTTATCAATATCATCTTTTACAATTATTCCAGGTGTATTCTCAAGCATCCTTCTAACATCAACCAAGTTAAACTCTTTATTAAACTCTACGTTAACACTTTCGCTGTGACCTCCCATTACAGGTATACGTACACAAGTTGCAGTAACATGTATGTTGTCATCACGCATAATCTTTTTTGTTTCATTCACCATTTTCATTTCTTCTTTGGTGTAGCCATTTTCCAAAAACGTATCTATTTGCGGAATGCAATTTTTGTCAATTTGATGCGCATAAGCCATCTCACCTATAATGCCTTGTCGTTCGTTTTCCATTTGTTTAACTGCCTTAATACCTGTTCCGGTAATACTTTGGTAGGTTGATACAACAATGCGTTTAATACCGTATTTCTTATGCAATGGGTTTAAAGCAAGCACCATTTGAATGGTTGAACAGTTTGGGTTTGCTATAATTTTATCATTAACTGTAATGGCATCTGCATTAATTTCAGGTACGATCAATTTTTTGTCAGGCTGCATTCGCCATGCCGATGAGTTATCAATTACAAAAGTGCCTACACTAGCAAACACCTCTGCAAATTGTAACGAAGTGTTTCCGCCTGCAGAAAATAAAGCTATGTGAGGCTTTTTTTCAATTGCTTGTTGCATGCTGTGAACCTTGTAAGTTTTTCCCCTGAAATTTATTTCTTTACCTACAGATTTCTCCGAAGCAACAGGAATTAATTCAGTAACAGGAAAATTTCTTTCGGCTAACAACTTAAGCATAACAGTACCTACCAATCCGGTAGCGCCTACAACAGCAATTTTCATTTATTTGGTTTGATGTTTTAAAATTGAGATAACAAAACTAACTAAAAACTTATTGCAAAAAAAAGAGGGCCTGCAATGCAAGCCCTCTTTAATATGAAATATCAAGCGTTTTTATTCTCTAATTAAAGTAACTGTACCGTTTACAGTTTTCTTTTCACCGTTTAACAATTCGTACTTAAATACATAGAAGTAGGTTCCTTCTGCACAATCACTGCCATCGTTCATGTTTGTACCGTTCCAATCGTATGTGGCATCTGTGCTTTCAAAAACTTTGGTTCCCCAACGGTTATAAATTACCAAGTCGTATAATTTTTGACCTTGAATCTTAATGTCAAACACATCATTTTTTCCATCTTTTGGAGTAGGAGTAAATACATTGTAAATCTCTAATTCTATCACAAAACGATAAGAAATGGTTTGACAAACACTATCCATACAAACAGGTTTAGCAGGGTCTGGGGTAAATGCTTGTAAACATATTACAACATCCCCTGTATCCGTTCCAAAGTCAAAATTCCAATCTCTGTCTGATTCAACCTTATCAACTTGACTAATGATGGTACCATTTTTTGAAGCAGTCCAAGTGTATTCGCTAGATGATACCGATGTGTTTTTTAAGCCAAACTTAGGTGAGTTTGCTGCAGAATCGATAGTAAAGCTTGCAAATGGACGAACTACACGAACAGATGCCGTATCAAACAATTTACAATTTGGCAAGCCAGGTGCAATTTTGGTTGGGAAGAGCCTTACGCTATAACTACCCGTATCTGGGAATGTATAAGTAAACTTGTTGTCTAAATTAGATTTAATGATTGAATCGATAAACACATTTCCATCATCATTAATCATTTCGTATTTAAACTCCGTGTAACTAATCGTATCCGACTTGTTGGTTATAGTAAACGGTTGGTCTACACAAACAATTTGCTTGTCAATACTCATTTCAGCAGGGTAAGACCTTTTCACAACAATGCGAACAGGTGCATTTATCCCGTCAACGGTATCAGGATAGTAAACTATCTTACATCCATTGTTATCCGATTGCGGGTTATTATCATCACTTCTGGCAACAATAAAAAAGGTACCCGAATCGCTGTAAGTAAATGTGAGTGTGTCGTACTGACTTAAGCTGACCGATGTTTGGTTATTAGGATCACCCCAAAGTATGTCTGTACGTTTTGTTGGCTTGTCGGTAGGGCTTTCAGCACCCTCAACATCAGCAAGATTTACTACTTTAATGGTAAATGGTGCACAACCAACTGTATCTGTAATTACTTTGAAATTAGGACGAGGACCTTTGATGTTTAAATTTACAAATGCAGTGTCTTTACATCCTTGAGCAGTTTCTACTACTAACTTAATTCTAAATGCACCATTACCACGGTAATTCCATACAGGCGTATCTATATACTGCGCATCAAAACGCAAGGTGTCTGTTTTACGCTCGCCAAAAAACCAATAGTTTCTGTTTACAAGTTGACCAGTTGATGCATTTGGCTCAAAGCGTATGCTGTCAAACTTATTGTACGTGTATCCCGGTATAGGACTCATGTTAGAACGATCGAAGAACGTAACAGGACTTCCGCAATTGTAAACACCAGGCTTAATTACAGGAATAGCATTCGGTTCTGTTACAATTAATTTACAGAAAGCAGTGTCCCAGCAACCATTTTTATCACGGCTAAGCAAGGTTACCGTGTATTCGCCTGCTTGTTTGTATTTATGCACAGGATTGGTCCACATAGCTGAGTCTCCGTCTCCAAAGTAGTATTTAACTTTTTCTATAAAATCTCCACATGGGTAATACTCATTAATATCAACCGAACCTTTTCTCCAATAATTTACGGTATCGTAATGATAACCATTTAAAGGGTCATTGTATGGAGCTCCAACCGAATAGGTACAAGGAGGGGTATTAGTACTACTTATAGGTGCGCCATTTGGGTTTGTATTAATATCAGATAAAGAACAATCATTGCGGTAATAACGAATCGAATCATAAAAATGAACTGGCTCGTTTTTACAGAACACATCATCAAAATTTCCTTTGGCATCGCGTGTCATAACGGAATCTATTACACCACGAACCAATAGTTTGTTATCTACCGTTTGTTTTTTACATTCTTTGGTACTTAACAATTGGTGGCGAACAGCTCTTGGAGTAGAGCCGCTTCGTTTACAATCAGCTTCGTAAGAGCTTGACCAATATTTATGTGTAACAGGCAATAACATTTTTGCACGGTCAAGTATTTCACTTCTATAAAACTTAGCAATGGTATCTTTATCAGCCACCGTAAAGCGCTTACCACATTCTTCCCAAATGGTAGAATCGTTGGTAACCACCCTACCAATACGATTTAAAGAGCCGTTTGGATTACTGGTTACATTATATATACGCATGGTGTAATTATCAATATATCGAGTTGTAGCATTTACGCCAGGTAAGCCATTAGGGAAAGGTAAACTGTCTATTAAATCACCAATGGTTTTTTCGCCACACACGCCAAAATAGTAATTGTAACGCACCCTGCGGAAACCATTAACAAAATAACCATCGTTTAATCCTATTTTAGGGCTATAATAAAAACTATCAACGGTAACAGAGTTATCTCCCCAATCAATGGTACTGCTATGTATAAACGATTGCACACTATCAAGGTAAACAAAATTCACCATGTCGTTTTTACAATAGTATTTACATGCACCATTGGTTGGTATGTTAGTAATTGGCGCGTATACTGGATCAACATAAAAACGTCCGTCCAAATCGGTAATGTTTAAAAAATTGTGATACCAAACCGTATCCGAAATACATGGGTTGTTAGGGTCGCCAGTACCAACTATTAAACCAATGGTAATATCGCCTGTTGGGTTGGCTGGAGGGAAAAAAGTAACACCACTAATTGGAGATACCTCCAAAGGAATAGTGTTGGTTCCATAATGGTACCAGAAGTTAGTACCACCAGGAGCATTCCATCTATTAGGCGGCATAAAAAACTGGTTATAATCTGGGTTTAAAGAAAATGGAGGATAGGTTAGGCCACCCGGTGTGGTAGAAAAAGTACCACCCGCTTGAGGTGCCGGACCTGTTGCCCCCGTATAATTGATAAAACCATCCAAGGCGCAAGGAGTTTGATCCCTTCTATCAGCCATAGAATCTAAATTCATACGAATCCATGAAGCACCACAATCTGGGCTAATGCCTGGATATTGGCCTAAAGCGTTATCTACAGCACCCATCATAAAATTAATACCCGCTTGGTCTGGGTTAAAAAAACTACCTGGGCACTCTTTACCTCTCATACCCAAACCTGTTGCATCAGGGCGCATTAGCTTTAATTGTACCTGGTCGTCATCATTACAATCTAAAGAATCTAATTTGGTAAAGTCATTTGCAACAATGTGTGTTTTGTTACCCACATTATTAAAGGTGTCTTTTAAAAACTGCTCAACGGTGTAACATTTTTGTACTGCTTTATCAAATAAATAGCGGTATAATGTTCTTGATGGATCTACCATGGTTTCATAGTTGTGGCGATAAAACACGCCATCTATGCCGGTATATTTAGCCTCCATGGTATCGGTTCTTGGGTCTACAACAAAGCCTTTTGGAAAAAATCCATAGCCCCCGCGTTTGGTATTACCCCAGAAACCGGAAACAGGATCAGGTGCACCATTTTGCATTGTAAAACGGTTAAAAGGCCTTAAATCTTGCGGGTTGGGTTGGCCATTCTCATCAAAAGACGCAACAGTATCAATTCTAGGCCATAATCCATATGGTGCTGGCCCACTTCCTTGCGTTAAACTCCAAACACCTGTTGCAGGGTTTAAATACACAGGTTTACCCCACCATGCGGTATCGTCTTTATGAACTAATATTTTTCTTGGGTTAGCAGTAGGCAAGGTATCTGCAGGATTAGTTGAATACTGATTTGGGTTCCATGGCATAAAATCATGGCCAAAGCGGTAACGTCTGTAAATTTCATCCCAGCTGGTATATCGGTGCAAAGGCAAAGTATCAGCAGAGTAGCGACAATCTAAGCGCTTACCTTCAAATACCTTACCTCCTTGACGCCAATATCCATCACTGTTATTATATTGGTCAGTAGCATCAACCCAACCTCCAGGAAGTGGATATCCAGCCTTAGGCACCAAATAAGAGGTACACTGAGGCGCAACATCATCACCAAAATCCCAACGCCTAAAAACATGATCAGACTTATAATATTGGGCAGTATTAACAAAGTTTACAATTTTATAATAGTTACCAAGCGGGTTACATTGGTTTTGCTCTGTAGGTTTTAAAGTAATCATGTTTTGCGGATCTTCAATCCTAGCTCTTGGGCCTAATACTTCCACTACAATGGTGGTGTCTTTTCTACAAGCAGGGTTAGGGCGAAGCGGCCATACCAACAAGTTAACATTGTATGCACCCAAACCCCTTACAAAGGTGTGCGGGGGGTTCCATGAATTGTTATTTAAGTTTTGTTGCATTGACGGTGGATCTCCGAAGTTCCACAAAACCTCTCCGTTACCTACACTAATTTCTGGATTTGGTGTTTGCACAAAAGTTAATGTTTTTAAACCTTCCTTATCAAAACAAACAGAATCACGCCTTAAACCAAAAACAGTATCTGTCAAAGAAAGGAAAGGCCTAGGATCTAGGCTAATAACAATATTTCTTGGTTTGTTGGCCGTCATGGCCACAGTATATCTGAAACTATCTATACAACCAGTAATGTCTTCAATAGTTAAAGCAGGTAAAAACGTACCGTTTTTACAGTAGTTATGCCAAATGGTATCGTAATTTAACGAGTCTATAGGCAAATTCCATGGCCTGCTTCGGGTAAATGTTTGACCATCGCCAAAATCCCAAGTATAGCTTTTAACTTGGTTAAAAGGCACCTGAGTAGTGGTGTTTTCAAGCATAAAAGGAGAGCAAAAACAACCCGGAGGGCCTAAAACATTAAATGAAGGCGTAATGTTTGCCTTGATGGTGAGCATACCTGTATAAAAAGTATCGGCAGTACAGCCAACACTATCAATGGCTTTTACAGTGATATTAAATTGTCCATTTGTATTATAAGAGTGAGAATAATTTTGCCCTAATACTGGAAATGGGAAATTATCTACATTACCATCACCCCAAATAATTTGGGTGCGATAAATTCGGTTATCTGTTTTTATCGATGTGTTAGTTAGCGTAACTAAATTGCCTCTAAAACACTGAATAGGTTGGCCATTAACCGTTGCAGAAGGAATAGGCAAACGATACACAATTATTGGTATTGTTTGTGTAACTTTTGCGCTGTTACTTAAATTAACCTCTACCTTAATAATAAAATTACCCGGTGTTGTATAAAGGTATTGGGTAGTGTAATTAGGGCCACCATTTGGAATGGTTGATTCTACTGTACCGTCATTGTTGTAATCAAACGTACAGTTTGTAGCAGTAACACCAGCAGGAAGTCCCGTAAGTGCTGCATCAATACTGAGCTGATCACCCAAACAAATAGTTGGTGAGGATAGCGATAGCGCCAACGACTGCGCATGTACAGACTTAAAGCCCAACAGCGACAGCAATAGCAACAAATAGAATTTTAGTACTTGTTTTCTCATTGTACTTGGTTGATGTTTTGTTAGCCACAATAAACCAAGATCATTTGGCTTATTGGGTTTAATTTTTAATTGGTAATAATATGCTAACATATATAATATAATTTAATTTGTCAAACTATAATTTTAGGAGTATTAACCCCTTCTCTATTTTGGGCTCGCTCATGCCCTTAAACTGATAGCTAAATGCCAATACATAAACCCCCGGTTCGCAGGTCTCTCCATTCCTTTGGTTGGTGCCATTCCAGTGCTTGTTTTTATCTCGACTCTCAAAAACCACATTGCCTTTAGCATCTGTAATTTTTAAATCGTAGAGCAATTCATTCTCAATGGTTATCACAAATTCATCATTGTAACCATCGTTATTAGGGGTAAAAACGTTTGGTATATTGGGTTTTAAAAACTCCTCGCTAGACGTACTTTGTGTTGTTGAATAATTAGATGCTTGCTTGTTTTCTTGTAATGATTTTTCTGTGTTTGTTTGAACGTTTTGCTGCTCTTGTTTTACAGAGACAATTTCCTCGTTATTAACTAAATCTTTATTGCTTTGAGTTGATGTTGGTGCCGGCATATCAACTTGCACTTCATCATCAGGCAAATCATCAAAAGTGGTAATTTTATTTTGGTGTTTTTTATTTTTAGGGCTTGAAATTGTTTTAGGCAATACGTTAGTTTGATTTAAAGAAGTTACCCCTTCAGAGGTAGGATTTTCATCAACAGTTTTTACCTCAGGTAAGGTTTCGCCTATTATTCCATTTGTTGCTTCGCTTGTGTTTGATGGATTATTGTTAGATGAAGTATATATGACATACCCAATCGCACCGGTGGCAATAGCTGCTGCAATTACAACTGATTTTAAAGACACACCAAAAACTGTCTTAGCGGCTCCGGTGGTGGTGGTAGATGATGTTGTAACCACATCAGGTAATTGATTGCTTATGCTTTGCCACATATCAGCAGGTGGCTCTGGAGATAAATGCTCCATTTCCTGCTTTAGCAAATCATCTATATTTATTTTTTTAGACATTTAATTAACTTTTCTTTTTTTGTTTTTCCAGTGCTTCTTGAAGTTGAACCCTAGCTCTACTCAGTTGAGACTTTGAAGTTCCTTCGCTTATTCCCAACATTTCAGCAATTTCTGCATGGCTATAACCTTCAACAATATAAAGGTTTAGCACTGCCCTATAACCCGGTGGCAAACTGTTAATGGCTATTAATATTTCATTACAACTCATGCGTTCCACCGTAAAATCGTTGTGAGCTTGATTGTAGGCAGCATCAACATCACTGTGGTACATGTGAATTTTGTTAACACGATAAAACTCTAATGCCGTGTTTACAAAAATCCGTTTCATCCAGCCTTCAAAAGAACCGGCAAAACTAAATTGCCCCATTTTGGTAAAAACCTTAACAAACCCGTCTTGCAAAATATCTTTCGCTTCATCAGCATTGCTGCTATAACGCAAGCAAACTCCATACATGGTTTTTGAATAGGTTTCGTAAAGCCCTTTTTGCGCTAACCTATTGCCTTTCAAACATTCTTGTATAAGCTCATGCTCGCTTTGTTTGTTCACGTTTTTACCGGTTGCTCTTTAAGATGAAAAATGTTTGCACAAGGTTGCAAGTACCCTGTTAAAAGTTAAAAAAAACTTTATGCAACGCAAATAATGCTTTATTTATCTAACTTAGCACACCACTTCTTATCAGTTGTTTTGTTAAAAAATATTTTTTTGTACAGTGTTTTATTGTTGTGGGCATTGCTGTTCCATATACGTGCCTTTCCGCACGATGAAAAACCTGTGTCGAAATTAAACACCGGATTTATAGCCAATAAAGGCCAGTGGGTAAATCCATCTCAATACCTAATAAACCTGAAAGGTGCGCAAGTTTTTATCGAAAAAAATGCCTTTCAATATTTTTTTGAAAAAGAACAAGACGTGGCAAATTATTTTAACCATAGCTTAAATCCACACCTATTTAAACCGCAAATTATAAACCGACATGCCGTAAGGGTAGAGTTTGAAAATGCGCTTAAAAATGAAATTATTGGTCAAAACGCTTTGCCACATTACTACAACTTTTTTAACGGAAACAACCCTGATTTTTGGAAAGGTGAAGTACCATCATATTCTAAATTAATCTATTCTCAAATTTATCCTGGTATTTCTATGCATGTTTATACCAACAAACAAGGTGGATTAAAATACGATTTCATTGTCTCGCCCAAAACATCAACCCATCAAATAAAAATGCGCTACACAGGCGCAAATAAAATTAAACTTCAAAATGGTAACCTGATAATAAAAACCAGTATAAACGAATTTATAGAAACCAAGCCATACGCCTATCAAATTATAAACGGAATTAAGCAAGATGTAATGTGTGATTTTGTGATAAAAGATGAAGTTGTATCGTTTTTATTAGGAGATTACAACCCGAATTATGATTTAATCATAGACCCTGAGCTTATTTTTAGCACATATAGTGGCAGCAGCGTTGATAATTTTGGCCACACTGCTACCTACGACAATAGCGGTAATTTATACACAGCTGGCATTGCACGTAATGCCACTGATTTTCCAAACGGCCGTTATCCTGCAACTAGTGGGGCTTTTCAAACAGTTTGGGGAGGCGGATCAGGAAGCTGGCCACAAATTGGTTTTCCTTGTGATATTGCCATTAGTAAATACAACAACGATGGCACAGCTTTAGTGTATGCCACCTATTTAGGTGGCGAAAAAAACGATTACCCATTGAGTTTAGTTACCGATGCAAACGAGCAGCTTTTGGTTTTAGGGGTAACGCTATCGGCTAACTTTCCTGTAAGTGCCAACGGAGCATACCGAACAAAATCAGACTCATTTGATATTACAGTTACCCGATTTACCCCAAATGGCGGAGCTTTGGTTGGCAGTACTTACTTGGGAGGTAATGGAATAGATGGTATTAATATTGCCGACTCTTTACGCATGAATTTTTCTGATGAGTTTAGGGGCGAAATACAACTTACACCAACCGGGGATGTGGTTTTAGTTTCATCTACAACATCAAACAACATACCCATAAGTTTTGGTGCTGTTCAACCAACTAAAAACAACTTGCAAGATGGCGTAATATTTAAATTAGATGCCGCACTTACCATAGTAAAAAACTGTACATATTTAGGCCGAGAAAAACATGATGCACTATACTCATTAGATGTGTTCCCCAATGGAGATATTGCAGTTGCGGGTGGTACACAAAGTATTGGCTTTTCACCAACTACTGGGCCTGGATATCGTGGTGGAATAAGTGATGCATTTATAGTGAATTTAAACAGTTCTTTTACCTCTATTTTAGGCATGCGTTATTGGGGAAGCACAAGCTATGACCAAGCTCATTTTGTTAAGTTAGACCAATCGCAAAACATACTTATAATGGGCCAAACATACGACAGTATTTTGGTTACACATGGTACTTATTATAATAGCAGAGGGGGGGTATTTATAAGTAAACTATCATCCAACTTAAATACTATAATTTTCTCTACTCAAATAGGAAATGGAACAGCCAATAATGCATTAGCACCAAGTGCATTTATGGTTGATGTATGCGGTAGAATTTATGGCTCTGTTTGGGCGGGAGTAGTTAACTTTCAATCTAGATACAGGGCTTTAAACCCAACAGGTTTTGCAAGTAGCACCAATGGCATGCCATTTTCGGCTAATGCATTTCAAAACACTACCGATGGCAGCGACTTTTATTTATTTGTACTTAGCCCAAATGCTGATAGCTTAAATTACGCTACATTTTTTGGCGAATTGTTTGGTGCCGATCACGTGGATGGAGGAACAAGTCGGTTTGATAAAAGAGGAATCATGTACCAATCAGTTTGTGCCAGCTGTAATGATGGTATATACGGAACATTTCCAACAACACCAGGAAGTTACTCGCCAACAAACAAAAGCCCAAGATGCAGCAATGCCACTTTTAAATTTGATTTTAGACAAGGAAATGTACTTACTGCAGATTTTAAAATTGAGCCTAGAAATGGATGCGGAAATAAACGCATGCAGTTTATTAATAACTCGCACAACGCCACCAAAAACTATTGGTATATAAATGATGTGTTGGTTGATAGCAGTATTAATTTAACCGACTCGTTTAATGTTTTAGGTACTTACACCGTTAAACTAAAAGTTCAAAATGCGTTAGCTTGTAATATGGTAGACTCCATGATAAAAACGTTTACCGTACAAAACGCTGCTTTAGCAAAAATTACAGTAAAACAAGACAGTTGCGGGCCTACTGTTTTTATGTACAACCAAAGTACATCGGGCAACGGACAACCTATTCCATACATTTGGTATTTTGGTGATGGCGACACAAGCACGCTTCAAAATCCAGTTCACTTTTACAGCACAAATGGTTCTTACAACATAAGTTTAATAGCTAACCCGGGTAACCTTTGTGCTGATACTGCTTTTTACCAATTAGACTATGACCGTTTGGGCAAATTTTTAAACGCCTCTTTTTTACCTTTAGATACTTTACGCTGCGCACCCAATATTATCGAAATTAGAAACAATAGCAACAATGGCCGACAGTTTTTTTGGTACGTAAATAACCAAATGGTTTCTCAACAAAATACTGGTTTTGATACCATTGCAGATGCAGGGATTTACCGCGTTAAATTAGTGGCACGTGATACCACAACTTGTCAAATTTTTGATACCACTGAAAGAACTTTTTCAATAATTAGCGAACGCTATCCAGTATTTACAGAAGAGTTAGACAGCTGCTCGCTTAAAGTACGTTTTACAAACACAACCAATACACAAGTTGGCGATACGGTAAATTATTTGTGGGATTTTGGTGATGGTGTTTTATCAAGTCAAACTAGCCCAACTCATAAATATGGCGATACTGGCTGGTACACAGTTACACTTACTACAAATGCTGGTTTCCCCTGTCAACGCATTACATCTAAACAAATTAGGATTGACGCCAACAATAGAATTTTATTAGCCAAATTTAATATTACATCAGACCAAATTTGTGAACCCATTGTAATAAATGCATTTAATAACAGCATTAATGCCACAAAAAATTATTGGCATTTAAATTTATTATTAGTTGATAGTGTTAGTACAAACTTTGTTGAAAATATTGCCCAGAGTGGAAATTACGAATTAAAACTAGTGGTATATAACCCGCTCACCTGTGCAGTTTACGATACGTTAATAAAACCATTTACAGCTTATCCATCTTCCGATGCTCAGTTTACGGCTAAAAAGGATAGCTGTTCCGATTTGGTTATTTTCACCAACCAATCTGTAAACTATAGCCAAAGCCCAATAGTTTATTTATGGAATTTTGGTGATGGTCAAACATCAACCCAAAATAACCCAACACACATTTATACAAAAGACACTAGCTATATTATAACATTAATTACTAACCCAAATACGCCATGCGCTGATACAGCAAGTATAACTATAGATTACCGGATAAACAGCCATTTGTTAACGGCAGATTTTATATTAACTGACAGTACCCTTTGCGCACCAACTTATTTTAGTTCAATCAATAAAAGCACTAACGGCAAATACTTTTATTGGTATTTAAATAACGTATTGGCTAACAACACAAGTGCCGGGTTTGGAGATACGCTTAAACAAATGGGAAAATACACCATTAGGTTGGTTATTATTGATAGCAATACATGCAAGGTGCGCGATACTTTGGAAAAAAATATGTTTGTAAACTTAAAAGCAAATGCAAGTTTTATAATGCAACGGGATAGTTGTTCGCTTGATGTTGTGTTTAGGAATTTAAGCAACATAAATAATGTTCCTTTAATTTGGCGTTTTGGCGATGGAGACAGCAGCACAGAGTTTAGCCCAAACCACCAATATGCCGTTACAGGAACATACAAGGTTAGCCTTATTTTTAACCAAGGAAATTTTTGTGCAGATACTGCTGAAAATATTTATTTTATTGATGGAGATAGTGGTCAACAAGTAAAGATTCCAAATGTATTTACACCCAACAATGATGGAATAAACGATTGTTATCAAGTTACTGGAATAAGCCAAAAATGTGATGAATACCACATTTTAATATTTAACAGGTGGGGAACTCCCGTTTATGAAAACACCAACGGTAATTGGTGTTGGGATGGCAAAAACCAAGGAGGAGAGGATATACCTCAAGGTGTTTATTATTACATTATAACCATAAAAAAGAAAAATGGTTATCAGCGTAACGACCACGGCACAATTACACTTATAAGAGATAATTAGCCACTAAATATTTTCGCTATTTTTATTAATTACATGCCAACTATGATCGCCCAATAAACGTATGGTTGCCACATGTTTCAATTTTGTTTTACTTCTACCCCATTCGTTCGGGCCTATTAACGAAATGGCAAAATGATTTTCTTTTTCGTAAAGGTGGTAAATTTGATTAACTATTGGCGTAAACCGCATTTCCGATTGATAGATTTGTTCAGAGATTTTTAGTCTATCTTCTATTTCACGAACTTGCTGCATAATTAAATCCGCTTGTTTGCGCAGCATATCCATTTCTTGTTGCGCATAATGGTGCATAGCCTCAACGGCATTTGCCCTAATTTTACCCTTATCTTCTGGCTTAATTGGCACAGAACCAACACTTAAGGGTATTGGCGATAACGATGCGGGACCACGGTAGCTTTCAAATTCTTTTTCTTCTGTTGTGTTGGTCATGTATGTTTAACAGCTGTTTGCCCAAAACGTTTTACAATAGGCAAACAATTATGTGGTTTAATTGGTTAATTTTGTATCCGCTATGAATGTAAACGTAGAAATAGACAACAACTCGGGCTTTTGTTTTGGTGTAGTTTATGCCATACACATGGCCGAAGAAATATTGGATGAAACAGGTAGTTTGTACTGCCTTGGTGATATTGTACACAATGATGAAGAAGTTGAACGTTTGCGAAAAAAGGGTTTAAAAATAATTGACCACAAAACTTTAAAAACCTTGAGCAACGAACGAGTTTTAATTCGCGCACATGGCGAGCCGCCAGAAACATACAAATTGGCATTAGACAATAATATAGAATTAGTTGATGCGAGTTGCCCAGTAGTTTTAAAGCTTCAAAACCGAATAAGAGAAGCCTATAATGATGAGGAGCAAATTATCATATACGGAAAGCATGGGCATGCAGAAGTTGACGGATTAATTGGTCAAACAAATGGTGATGGCATTGTAATTGAAAAATTTGAAGAATTAGATCAATATACGTTGCCCAAAAAAGTTCAACTATATAGTCAAACCACTAAAAGCACTAAAAACCTTTATGCTTTAAAAGGGTTATTAGAAAGTAAAGGTGTTGAGGTTGACTTTAATGATACGCTTTGTCGCCAAGTGAGTAACCGGGATGGTGAATTAAGAAAATTCGCAATACGATACGATAAAGTGGTGTTTGTGGCTGGCAAAAAATCATCTAATGGCAAGGTATTACATGACGTATGCAAGGAAGAAAATCCTAATACGTTTTTTGTAAGCTGTAAAGAAGATTTAGATAAAAAGTGGTTTAACGATGGAGATAAGATTGGTATTTGTGGCGCAACATCAACACCGCAATGGCAAATGGAGGATGTACAACAAGCTATTTTGAATTTATGAATATGAAAAAGAAAATATTAATTCTGTCGTCAATTGCGGCACTAGGCATGTTAGCTTACAGTTTTATTTTTAGAATTAAGTCTGTGGTTCACGCTCCCATGGGAAAATCGTTTTACGAGTTAAAAATTAAAACCCTTGACGGAAAGGGCAATATTAACTTTGCTGATTATAAGGGCAAGAAAATATTGTGTGTTAATACTGCATCAGCGTGTGGATATACAAAACAATACGATGGCTTGCAAAAGTTAAGCGAAAAGTATAAAGGCAAATTAGTGGTTATTGGGTTTCCTTGTAACCAATTTGCTGGACAAGAATCTAGTACAGAAGAAGAGATTGGTGCTTTTTGCAAAAAGAATTTTGGTATAACTTTCCCGTTAACTGAAAAAATTGACGTTAAAGGAAAAAACCAACACCCCGTTTACCAATGGTTATGCCAAAAAAGCAATAACAACCTTGGTGATTACGAAGTAAAATGGAACTTCAATAAATTTTTAATTGATGAAAATGGAAAATTACAATCATATTTTCCATCATCTGTAAAACCAGAAAGTGAAGAAATGGTTGCAGCCATCAACAAATAAATTAAACTTTTCTAAATACACTTTTCTAAAACCGTGAATCACATCTGGTGTTTCGCGGTTTTATTTATTAAACGTTTTGCTTTTTTATGAATACAAACACGAATAATAAAACGTTAGTGAAATAAGAACTTTTATACATAATTTGTTTCTCTTTAATTAAATACTAAAGCAATTAACATTTAAACAGATACTCGGATACAACTTACCATTTTAGAATAAAAACACTATTTTCGTAAGGTTATAAGCAATGCAAATCAACATCATTAATAAATCGGAACATCCTTTACCAGCATACGAAACATCACATGCAGCGGGAATGGATTTACGCGCTAACTTAGAGGAAACAATTTTACTTGCTCCAATGCAACGTAAATTAATTCCAACAGGGTTGTTTATAGAATTGCCTATTGGTTTCGAAGCACAAATAAGGCCACGAAGCGGTTTGGCACATAAACACGGCATTACCGTGCTTAATTCACCAGGCACAATAGATGCAGATTATAGGGGTGAAATTAAAGTGTTGTTAATTAATTTAGGCAACGAAAGTGTTGAAATAAAACATGGCGAGCGCATAGCACAAATGATTATATCTAAACACGAAACGGCTACATGGCAGGTTGTTGAAGAGCTTGGAACAACAGAGCGTGGTATAGGCGGATATGGCAGTACAGGAAAATAACAACACTTAATAATAGTATAATGAGCCAGAGGCGAAATTGGAAAATATTAAGATTAATATCAGAATAAGTAATAAACCTAAACGATAAAAAGTAGTGAATACTACTCCTATAAAATATGAAAATAATAGTACCAATGGCTGGTATGGGCAAACGAATGAGGCCACATACCCTAACCGTTCCGAAACCATTAATTCCTGTTGCAGGAAAACCAATTGTACAAAAAATTATTGAAGACCTAAAAGATGTTTGTGGAGAAGGTATAGAAGAGGTTGCATACATTATACATCCAAGCTTTGGTAAGGTGGCCGAAGAACGTTTGATTGAAGTTGCTGCTAAGCTTGGTGCTAAGGGATCCATACATTATCAAACCGAAGCATTAGGCACTGCACATGCCATTATGTGCGCCAAAGAAGCTTTAGATGGGAATGTTTTAATTGTATTTGCAGATACTTTATTTAAGGCTGGATTTAAACTTGACCGAAGCAAAGACGGTATAATTTGGGTACAACAAATTGAAGATCCAAGCCAATTTGGTGTGGTAAAGTTAGATGCTAGCGGAGTAATTACTGATTTTATAGAGAAGCCAACTACTTTTGTTAGTAACCTTGCAATTATCGGTATTTATTACTTTGCAGATGGTGTTAATTTACGCAATGAATTGCAATACCTGCTGGATAACAACGTTAAAGAAAAGGGCGAATACCAACTAACCAACGCGCTCGAAAACATGAAAGCAAAGGGCTTAAAGTTTGAGACTGGAAAGGTGGAAGAATGGTTAGATTGTGGCAATAAAAACTCGACAGTTTATACCAACTCACGTGTGTTACAACACATGCATGATGAAGGCATAAAAATGGTTGATGAAACCTCAAACATTATTAATTCACAAATAATTCAACCAAGTTTAATTGGTAAGAATGTTACAATAAAAAACGCTGTTGTTGGACCATACGCATCTATTGGCGAAGGTTGTGTAATTGAAAGAAGTGTTGTAGAAAACAGCATCATTCAAAATAATACCAAAATTAAAAATGCTGTGATAAACAATGCCATGTTGGGCAGCCACGTTGAATATCAAGGCGAACAAAAAGACCTAAGTATTGGGGATTACACCACGGTTATATAATTACACAAAACGTGTACTCATGTTAATTGTATTGATGTTGTCAACATCAATACAATTAGTTTATGCTCAAAAAAGTAATGCTAAATTAACAGAAGAGCAACGAATAAAATTTGATCATCATTTTATAAATGCCAATAAATTTTTGATGGTTAAACAACCTGATGATGCATTAAAAGAGATTAAACAAGCAGAATTAATTGATGCAGAAAATGGTGCTTTAAACTTTATAACTGCACAAATTTATTTGCAAAAAAACTTGCTAATTGATGCAGAAAGATATGCGTTAAAAGCTGTAAAGTTAAATCCGGAAAACCCATGGTACAACAAACTATTGGGCGAAGTATACAAAACCCAAAAACAATACAAAAAAGCAGGCGATTTATACGCTGTACTTTATAGAAAACACCCAAATACGTTATCCTATTTGTATGATGCAACATACATGTATGTAATGGCTCGTGAATTAAACAACGCATTAAAACTTCTTACGGAGGCCGAAAGAGCAATTGGGTTAAATGAGGATATAGTTAAACAGAAACAGAGTATTTTTTTGGCTCAAAATAAAGTAGATAAAGCAGTTAAAGAAGCTGAAAAACTAACATCAGCTTACCCTCTTAATACAAAATATATAGGTCAATTGGCTGATATCTATTTATCTAATGGTAAAGAGGAAAAAGCAAATGGACTTTACAGAAAAATATTAACCATTGAGCCTGATAATGGATATGCACTTCTGGCTTTAGCAGATGATTATAGAAATAAGAAAAACTATGCCGAGTGGTTTAACTACACCCTGGCTGCCGCCAGAAGTAATACATTGGATGTAAAATCGAAATTACGTACTTGTGTTGAGGTGATATCTAGCAACCAGTTTGGTAATGAGCAAAAAAGTAAAAACTACCAATTAGCCGAAGCGCTTACACAATCAAATGCTGATGAAGCTGCTGTATGGATGCTTTTAGGCGATTTATATACTCAAGATACCAAATACAAAGAGGCACACGAACAATACGAAAAAGCAGCAATTATAGAACCCGGAAACTACAGCATTTGGCGACAAATGGTTTTGTGCAGCAGCGAACTGCGCGATAACCAGCAAATGACAAAAGATTGCGATCGAGCAATTGAAATGTTTCCTAATGAGGCGCTTTTTTATGCGTATTACACCTTTGCAGCTCAACAATTAAAACAGTATCAAGCTGCTATTGACATGGCGCTTAGGGGAATTGAGTTGAGCGAAGGACAATCAGAAATTAAAATTCAGTTGTATGTTTCTATTGGAGATGCGGCACACTTTTTAAAACAATACAACACAAGTGATAGTGCGTTTGAAGCTGCATTAAAAATAGACAGAAACAACACCTATGCATTAAATAATTATGCTTATTTTTTAAGTTTACGCAAAACCAACTTAACAAGAGCTGCAGAAATGAGCCTGCGAACCATTGAACTTGAAGCAGAAAATGCATCTTATTACGATACCTACGGATGGATTTTATTTATGCAGAAAAAATACACCGAGGCCAAAGTACAAATAGAAAAATCTATTGAGCTATCACCAAAAAATGCAGAGGTATTAGACCATTATGGTGATGTGTTGTTTTTTTTAGGTGAAATAAATAAGGCCGTTGAACAATGGATAAAAGCGCGCGATTATGGAGCGGAGAACAAAATAATTGACAAAAAAATTAAGGATAAAAAGTGGTATGAGTAAAAATTTGTTTTGGGCATTGGGTTTATTGCTAGTAACGGGTACTGCTATTGGTTGTAAAAGCAAAAAAAGTGCAAGCGCGTTGCCTGTTAAAACCAATTTGCCACAACAGGGACCAACCCCTACAGAGGTTGTTCTAAATAACATTGATGCCAATTTAAATTCCTTTGCGTTTTACCAATGCAGAGCCAAAGTAAATTATAAAGACGACAATCAAAAGGTTGAGTTAGACATTAACCTTATGATGGAAAAAGACCAATACATATGGATGAGCGTAACCGCTGTTTTGGGTATTGAGGTTGCTCGCATTATGATTACTCAAGACAGTGTTAAAATTCTTGATAGACTTCATCGCAAATGCATTGCAACTAATTTTGATTACATACAACGCCTAAGCAATGTGCCATTAAAACTAAATAATCTTCAAAATTTAATTATTGGAAATACCGTTTTTAATAACAGTGTACAAAAAAGTGTAGTAGACACTATATTGGGTGCCATATCGGTATCAACAATCATAAACACACAAAAACAAACCACCTTTTATAACGCTAACTACAAGGTAAATCGTACTTTAATTGAAGAGCAAAATCAATCGCGTCAACTTAATATTACCTACCCTAATTACATTGCGTTTGACCAAAATGTGTACCCAAATGCCATGAATATTAACATACGGGCAGAAAAAAATTTAGAATGTACCTTTGAACTGAGCAACTTTGTGTTTACTAAAAAACGCGAGATACAATTTACAGTTCCATCGGGGTATGAAGTGGTTAAACCATAAAACATTATTTTTACTTATTTTAAGCCTATTGGTTGTTGGTGTAAACGGACAACAAGGAAACTATGTTAACCAGCGTAAAGCATTAGAAAATCAGCGTAAAGAACTCGTTAAGAAAATTCAAGACACCAAAAAGGTATTAGAAGAAACGCGCAAAAAACAGAACAAAACACTGGCCGATTTACAAGTAATTAGTAGGCAAATAGAAAACCGAGAAAAGGTAATAAATACCGTTGCTGATGAAATTGCTATGCTTGAAAAACAAATTGTTGAGCAGCAAGTGATAATAAGCAACTTACGTGATGACATTACACGTCTTAAACAAGATTATGGAAAAAGCCTATTAGGCGCCTACAAACAGCGCAATGTATATGATAAGGTGATGTTTGTTTTTGCAGCACAGAGTTTTAATCAGGCTATTAAGCGTATACAATACCTGAATCAACTGGGCGACTTCCGCAAACACCAGGCAGAATTGATACTTCATACCCAACAACAAATTATACAAGAACTTAATGAAATTATTGCCGCAAAACGAGAAAAACAAGGATTAATCGTTTTAAAAGAGTCGGAGAAAAAAGAACTTGAGGTTGATAAAAAAGAAGAAAGTGCCGTATTGGTTAAACTGCAAGAGCGTGAAAAAGAACTACGAAGGACTTTAGCCGAGAATGAAAGAGCTGCACGTAAATTAAACGATGCCATTGCAGATTTAATTCAGAAAGAAATTGCAGCTGCACGTAAAAAAGAAGAAGAATCAAGAAAGCGAGAAGGAACAACCAACCCTAAAACAACTGCAGGTGTTACCAAGCCCAAAACAACCGAGGCCAATAAACCCAAAACGGCATCGGGTGATATGTATTTAACACCTGAAGCGCAACGTTTATCTAACGATTTTGAAAGCAACAAAAACGCCCTGCCTTGGCCTGTAGAAAGAGGCACATTGGCGGAAAGGTTTGGCACACACGCCCACCCTACCCTTAAAGGGGTAATGATAAATAACAATGGAGTTGATATACAAACCCAACCGGGAAGCCCAGTAAGAAGCGTATTTAAAGGAACTGTGAAATCAATATTCTCAATACCGGGTATGGGAAAAATTGTATTGATTAGCCACGGTAAATATTACACCGCATACGCTAAATTAGCATCGGTTAACGTTAAAGAAGGCCAATCAGTTGATACACGAGAAACAATTGGAAATGTTTTAACTAATGATGATGACGAAACCGAAGTGCATTTTGAGATTTGGAAAGTTCAGGAAAAACAAAACCCTGAATTATGGTTAAAGAATTAATACAAATGTGTGACCAGCTTATTAACTTGCACTAGTATGAAAAACCATTTGCTCACGCTTTTCTTTTTAATGCTTCTGAGCGTTGTACCAATTAAAGCTCAAACAGTTGAGTGGGGCAACCAACAAAAAACCAAAGCCAAGTATAACTACACGCAGGTTTTGGGCGAAAACACCTCTGGCATATTTTTGGCACGAGCTCGCAACAGCGATTTTAGGCGCGATATTCAAATAGAAAAATATAAAAATAACCTGGCTCTTGATTTTACCAAAGATTTGCCACAGCCAGAAAGTGCTTGGTTAGAGCGTGTAATCGTTCACGATGATGGATTGTTTCAGTTTAACTCGCTAAAAAACATTCCAGGTAAAGTTGAAATTCAGCTTCAGCAAATTGATAACAACATCAATCTGGTTAGCACAAAAACATTAATATCCGTTGATGGAAGCTTAAGCCCTGATAAAAGAATATTTATTCGGTCATCAACAGATAAAAAAAACTACGCCATTTTATTTGTAACACAAGGCAGCGATAAAAATAAAAGCATACTCAATATTTTTGGATTTGATGCAACATTAGGTGCTAAATATACACGGAGGTTTGGCCTAGATTATGCAGCTGATGATGTTTTTGTTAGCCACATGGAATGCGATAATGAGGGAAATGCATTTGCCCTAATTGATTTTCCTAAAGAGGGAAGAAAACCAAGAGATTATAGGCCAAGAAATTACTTTCTATATGCTTACTTTACGGCAAATGACAACATGTTAGAATTTGCTATTAACAAAGATTCTGTTTTTGTAAACGATCTTTCTTTGGTGGTAAACAATTATGCTAAAACAGTAAATGTTGCAGGTTTTTATAGCGACAAATCAGATAATAAGGCATTGGGAACCGTTTACTTTAAACTCAACACCGCATTGGCAGAAATGACAGTGAAACGATTTGACCAAATTGATTTAAGCTTTAGCAGCAAAATTGCAGGTACCATGCAAAACGAACGCAACCCTGTTTTAACCGATTTATATGTTAGAAGAATTATTCCCAATAGTGATGGTGGATGCACCATCATTGCAGAAAAATACTACGAAACCAAACAATCTTACACCTATAATTTAAATGGATTTCCCCAAACCAGTTATAAAACCGTTTTTAATTATGATGAAATTGTGATTATTGCTATAAACGCTGATGGAAGTGAGCGCTTCCGTCATTTTATTAAAAAAACACAATCGAGTATGAACGATGGTGGTTATTACTCCTCGTTTGTAACCACCTTAAGTAATGATAAAATTGGTATTGTATACAATGTAGATGTGGTGAATGAAGGTGATGTTATGTTGGCCACCATTGCTTCAAATGGTGAGGTAGAAAGCAAGGTGCTGATTAAATCAATGAGTTATTTTGTAACCATAATGCCACCCGAGTCTCGTCAGGTTTCATCAAGATCCATTATTATTCCTACATCAAAAGACCATCGGTTTTGTTTAATGAGGTTAAACTTTTAGGTTATAATCAATAATAAATTGCGTTAAAACATAGTAATTATAACAGTAAATCAGCTATTGCGCTGCGTTACATTTTTTATATACCATTATGATTAATGCTTACATTTAACATATTTTGCAACGTAAATTATAATACGTGTTAAACTTATTTAGACAGAAAACTTTATTGGCTGGTATCATGCTGTTTGTTCTAACCGTGTTACTTCGCGTACCCGCTTTTACAGCAATGCCCAAGTATGATTTTATTCAAAATGCCCCTTTTGCACGCTTGGCGTTTGGTTTTATTTCTGCTTTACCTAATGCTTATTTATGGAGTTTTATAATTGCCACCGTGCTGGTTTATTTACAGGCTATTTTTATTAATTACATAGTTTCGTCACAAAGCATTTTGTATAAAGATACTTTTATGCCTGGCTTGTTTTATGTTTTGCTTAACAGCTTATTTATACAACAAACCGAACTAACTCCTCAGCTTATATCCAACACCTTTGTTCTTTTGTTGTTACAACGAATTTGCTACTTGTACGAATCAAAAAACCCATTGTTGGTTGTGCTGGATGCTGGTTTATACCTTGGTGTTGGCATTCTTTTTAATTACGATTTGTGGTTGTTTTTGCCCTTTATTTTAATTAGTGTAATTATTTTTACCTCATTTAATTTGCGTTATTTGGTTATATCTATTTTGGGTATCTGTATGCCGCTATACTTTACAGGAATTTACTTTTATGTAACCAATAGGTACGATGAACTGTTGCTTTATATTGTTCAAAGCTTTGAGTATAAACAACTAAAAACAATAGAAACAAATTGGGTGCGTTTATTACCCTGGGTTATTGTTTTACCAGTTGTAGCCATCTCTGTTTTTAATCTACAACAGAACTTTTTTCGTAACAAAGTAAATACCCGAAGGATTATTCAAAGTATTTATTTGATGCTGTTTATTGGTATAGCAGGATTGTTTTTTGAAAACGTAAATTACATTTATGCACTTGTATACCTAAGCGTTCCAACCAGTATTATAGTTGCCTATTATTTTATAAGCGATAAACGATTTTTAATTAAAGAGTTCTTGTTTTTTACCCTGCTTGGCCTGGCAGTATATTACCAGTTGGGTTAGTTAGTTTGATTTGAATTTAATTCGATAAACATTTTCATACGAATAAAGTGTTTTATTATAAAATTTAGTAAGTAGGTTTTTATATGAATCGCTAATCTTAATCACTTTCTTTTACCTAGCTCATCAAACCAGCTCACATAAAAAACCTTACCTTACTTGCCGGATTCTTATTACTTGCAGAAATTACCTCAGCACAAAGTATATTTATTACCGATTATGTTTCACAAGCTGAGGTAAAAGTATTTGTAGTAGATTATGAAAGCCAGGCCGATTTATTGGTGTACAAAGCCAAATACAAAAGCGAAGCCATAGGCAACGAAGGCTTATGGCACTTTGTAGAATACCAGTCTCAAGCTGATAAAAAAATTTATTTCGTGAAGTATAAATCGCAGGCCGATTTGTTAATTTATTTTACCCCCTACAAAAGCAAAGCAGGTTGGCGCAACACACAAAAACAACATTTGATGTTTTAACGATCAGTACCAAAATATGTTAAAACATCTGCATAATTTACCATACATCACAACCATTTTATCTACACACTTCCACCAACGAATATTCAGAACCAATTAATGTAAAATTTTAATAAATAAGGGGCGGCATGTATGGTATTATCAATTAAACCATATGAGGCTTATTAGATTTAAAAGGCCAAGTTAACGTTTATTGTTATGTTTGAATCATGTTACTGATCGATATACACCAGAGCGAAATATTTAATACCACCGCGCTTGATATTTATACCATATTGACTGACGAACGCAGACATGGTTCTTTTACCGGAGATGATGTTTTTGTGAGCGATACGGAAGGTGACAGGGTTAGTTTGGCAGATGGAGCAATTTTTGGCAAGGCAATTATTTTAGAAAGAGGTAAAAAAATTATTTGGAGTTTAGCTTGGCTTGACGCGGTTTGGCCCCAAAATCACATGAGCGAAGTTGCAATTATACTAAAAGATAGAACAGATGGGGCCTGCACTGTTGAGTTATTTCACACCTCCATACCACAAGAATTTGCAGATGAAATTAAACAATTTTGGCCAACACATTATTGGGAAAGCTTAAGGTATTACCTGGAGCGTTAAACCGTTTGTTGTTCGGGGTTTCGGGTTATTCAAAGTCTTTATTATTAGCATTCTCCATTACTATTTTTTTCTAGCAATAACAAATATATCCCAGGTATTGTCTAGGTTTTCTTTACTCAAAAAGAAATCTTTTGTGGTGATGTTTAGGGTATCTGTGTTTTGCTCTTTTAAGTTTTTGCGCATGATAGTGGTTAAAAAATTATATGGAGCCACCAACCAACTAGCAGGAATAATTTTGTGTAAACCCAACGGATCTAAACGTAAAATTTTCTTGGCCCATTTGGCGTTGTCTTCGTAATATTTATTAACAGCAGCATTGCCTTGTACACCCATAATTTCAAAATCAGAAAACACTTTTGCAATTTCACTTTTCATTTCATCAAAAGTATATTCATGCACATGAAATGGATTTCGCGCAATACTCATTTTTATATTGGGCGTTGAACACATGAACACACCGCCTGGTTTTAAAATGCGATGTACGTCTTTAATAAATGCTAGCCTATCTTGTATGTGTTCTATAAACTGAAATGCAGTTACCACTTCAACACTTTCATTATCTAAAGGTATTGGCGGAACAGAACCCGATTTAAAAGTAAGGTTTGTTTTTGATACATGTTTTTTTCTTGCTTCTACCAGGGTTTCTTCACTGTAATCAACCCCAATGGTTGTTTTGGTAAAATCTGCTAAATATTGCGTTCCATAACCATCTGCACAACCTATATCGGCCGTATTTTTTCCCTCAACAAATGGTCGTGCATATTCGTATGCAAAAAAACAACGTTGCACCGTAACATTGTTGCTATCTTCAAAACTTGGTCTTTCTCTATCTGCCATAAATAAATGTGTTGGTTAAATGTTGTGGCACAAAAAAATTTATCGTCAATTGCCTTAACTTTTCACCAATGCTGTGGCGAAAATAATCAAATAACTAAATTGCTTTAAAATTATTTATCATGGATTTTAAAGCGCTGCTTACTTTCTTAAAAAACTTAGAATTAAACAATAACAAAGAATGGTTTAACGATAACCGCAAAACATACGAGGACATTAGAAAAAACTGGTTAGCGTTTACTGCAGAGGCCATTGGGTTGATGGGTAATTTTGATAAAGATGTTGCACAACTCGAACCCAAAAATTGTATTTTTCGCATTAACCGCGATGTTAGATTTAGCAAAGATAAATCGCCATATAAAACCAATTTTGGTATGAGCCTGAGTAAGGGTGGCAAGCGTGATGATTTTTGTGGTTACTATTTACACATCCAGCCAGAGGCTAGTTTTATTGCTGGTGGATCATACATGCCTATGCCCGAAAAACTTGCTGCCATTAGACAAGAGATAGATTATAATGCCAAGGAGTTTGTTAACATTGTATCATATAAAACATTTAAAAATAATTTTGGCAAGCTAAGTGGCGAGGGTCTTAAGCGTCCACCCAAGGGATACGAAGCTGATAATCCAATGATTCAGTTTATCAAAAACAAAAGTTTTATAGCCGAATATAAATTAAGTGATAAAGATTTATTAGCACCTAATTTTTCTACTAAAATGGTTGAGGTTTTTAAATCAATTACCCCCTTAAACGATTTTTTATACAGGGCAATGGAGGGTTAAAAAAATTTTTTAAATGCTTAATTTTATTGATTGAAATGAAAAAACTTGATATCTATAATTCAATCTATTTTGCGGTTTTTATTATTGGTATAAGCGCTTTTACTTGTCAAAAAGTAGACCAACCCAAACTAGACTATATTGGCGTGTGGCAAACACAAAATGCTACGATAAACGTACGTACAATGAACGGTATGTTCAAGTATAACTTCACACCAATTTCTATTCCAGTAGTGCTAACCATAAATAGAGATGGTACCGCCAAATGCCTGTTTGGAAATAAAGAAACTAAATCGCTAAAGATTTTACTTAATAAGGGAAACGTTAATAAAAATGGGGTGATTTATATAATTAATTGTGGTAAACCGGGTAAATTAAGCAAAAGCGACCCTAACGAAAAAAAGAGGTTGGAACTCTGGGTAAAACCACTGGATAATAGCGGTAAACTAAGTGTTGAAATCCGGCAAATGGATGTATTTGACGCATTTCCTATGGGCGAGTTATTATTAACTAATAACGTAAAGCGCGTTATTAACTAATCAAGCCATTAAAACAGTCCTAATTTCTAAATGTAATCTTTGCAAAAAACTTGTGCAAATAAGTTGTTAATGTGCCTGTTTTTTTCTTTTTGTATTGATTTCGCAGACTTATATCTTACGATGGATTAGCTCATTATTGTTATTTATATTAAACAAGGCTGCTTAATATCAGGTTTTTTCACCTACAAAAATCATGTATTCAAACCGCAATTAAGTTTAACTTGTCATTAACAAATTAAACTTGTATTGATATGAAAAAATTAGAAAACAAAGTTGCCGTAATAACAGGTGCTGGAGCTGGAATGGGCAAAGCAATAACTTTATTATTTGTGAATAATGGGTGTAAAGTAATTGCTGCGGATATTAATCAAGACCGTTTAAACACCTTAGATGCTGAAGTAAAAAAATTGGGTGGCAATATTACTACCATTAAAGCCAATATGGCTAATGATATTGATGTTGATGCCATAATAAATTTAGCCAAAACCACCTATGGAACACTAAACATATTAGTAAATAATGCTGGAGTAATGGATAATTTCCAGCCAGTAGGCGAAGTTGATAATGAAACTTGGGATCGTGTGATGAAAGTTAATGTTGATGGGCCATACAAAGCCATGCGTGGAGCAATCAAAATATTTATGGAAAACGGAAGTGGTAACATCATCAATATTGCTTCAATAGGTGGGTTAAAAGGTGGTGTAGCTGGTGCTGCATATACAACAAGTAAGCATGCGCTTATTGGTTTAACTAAAAATACAGGTCACATGTATGCCAAATCGGGGATTAGATGTAATGCAATTGCTCCAGGAGCAGTGGCAACAAGTATTGGTGAAACCATTGATATGACTAAAATAACGCCTATGGTTCAAGATAGAATAATGACGGGAATGGCATTAAATCCGCGAATAGGTGAACCAAACGAAATTGCTACTGCTGCTCTATTTTTAGCAAGCGATGATGCCAGTTTTATTAATGGGGCTGTGCTTGTTGTAGATGGCGGTTGGAGTTCTTATTAATTACCATTTAAATTTATTTACAATGGCTAAAAACGAAAAAACATCGAAGAAGGTGGCAAGTACCGCAGGTAAATTGCTACAAAACCCAAAAACACCTAAGCATGTTAAAAAGGTTGCGGCATCCGCTTTAACACAAACTGCAGATAAAAAGAGGAAGTAGTTACATGTTGTTATGCGTTAGTTAAAAAGGTTCGAGTACATTTTAAAATTCTCGAACCTTTTAAATTATTAGTCGAGAAGCGGGAAAAAATTTTTTATTCGCTTTCAAATTGTTGTAAGAACCGAACATCATTAGTAGAAAATACACGCAGGTCTTTTACATTATATTTTAACATGGTTATGCGTTCTATACCCATACCAAATGCGAATCCACTAAATTCATCTGGATTTATCCCATTCGATTGCATTACATTTGGATCTATCATACCACATCCTAATATCTCAACCCAACCAGTGTGTTTACAAACATTACAGCCTTTTCCCTTGCATATAATGCATGAAATATCCATTTCGGCACTAGGTTCTGTAAACGGGAAATAACTCGGTCTGAAACGTATTTTAAATTCTTTTCCAAACATTTCTGTTACAAAATGGTAAAGTGTTTGTTTTAAATCAGCAAAAGATACATTTTTATCAATATAAATTCCTTCAACTTGGTGAAAGAAACAATGGGCTCTAGCAGAAATTGCCTCATTGCGGTATACACGACCGGGCATTATGGCACGTAAAGGTGGTTTTTGATTTTCCATTAGCCTAACCTGAACACTAGATGTATGAGTACGTAAAGCAATTTCTTTGTCAATAAAAAACGTGTCTTGCATGTCTCTTGCAGGATGATTTTCAGGGAAATTAAGTCCTGAAAAATTATGCCAATCATCCTCTATTTCTGGCCCATAAGAAAGGCTAAATCCTAATTTTGAAAAAATATCTGCTATTTGTTTTTCAACCAAAACCAAAGGATGACGAGAGCCTAATTTTGTAGGTTCTGGAGGTAGAGTTAAATCCTGATCAGTAGTACTATCTTTTATAGTTTCTTCAAAATTAACCTGTGCCTCATCAAACTTTACTTGTGCAGCTTGCTTAACCAAATTCATTACCTTACCAACTTCTTTTTTCTGATCGTTTGGTATGGTTTTAAATTCTTCAAATAAATCGTTTAATAAACCTTTTCGGCTTAAATATTTTAATCTAAACTGCTCGGTTTCATCAGCATTGTTTAACACAATACTTTCTAATTCTTTTTCTAAGGCTTTTAATTTTTCAATCATAACTCAAGTCCAAAACTAAGCAATTCAATTTAAAGTACTATTCACATTCGTTTAATCTTATATTACTTATATATAAAGGTTGTTATTATTAATAGGGTGTGAATATGGCGTATAACTATTTTTAAATAATTAGGTTTTATAGTTATCCTTACTCAGTTAATATTTAACTAACATATTAACTAGCTGTAATTCTTATATATTTTATACTTTATTAACAGCTGTGGATAGCTTAACTAACATACCATTTGTGATAAAATTAATTACTAATAAATGGGAACAAGATTGCGTTAGCATGTTTATAATGTCGCACTTATTAGGTTGATGGACTGTAATAAATAGTTATCAACCTGTTTTAGAAGGATAAAATGTCGCAATCCACATTATATGTTAATTACTCTATTAATACACTCTGTTCTAAGTCCCAATATGCTTTTAAAATTAGTAATTGATCCAAATATTTAACTTTTTCAGGTTGCGTATTTGTGTTTAAATCACCTGTATCCCAAATTCCATTTCCATTACTATCATAAATATACTTTACCTTATAAATACCAGGTATTACATTATCTAGGTTAATATCTTGGTTATTAGTAATAGTAAATTGGTAATTAACTATTTTTTCATCACTACTTAATAATTGTAATAAGTATGGATGAACGTTATTTTTAGGTACTTTAACATGTAAAATTAAGTTTGCATATTCTTTTTTATTTTTCATTACATAAACAACCTTTTCTTGTTTACTGTATTGATTATAATAATCTAAAAAAGCACTATCATTTAATAAAAGTTTATACGTAGTACTCTCCTCTTTAGGGTATATAACCTGTATTTCGAAATTATTTATTTGAAGTAGCTTATAGGCAAGTTTAATAGAATCCTTCAATAATTTAATTCGAGAGGTGTCTATTTTTATTATTGGATTAATAAAATTAATTTTTATGATATCATTTAACTCTAATTGTTTGGTAATCGAAAATGTTAGTTTGGTTATCTTATTAACAACTTTTTGCTTAATAATTAGTTCATTATTTTGTTTATTTATTAATGTATTAAACTTTAGTAAACTATCTGTTTTTAGGGTTGATGAAAATAAATAAAACGTATCTATATCTTGATTTCCTTTAATATATTTAAGATAATATTTATTTGTATTTTTAGGTTTAATATTTACGTTACTAGGTTTATAAATAACAAATACAAATTTATCTGGTTCACTATTAAATGTATCTATAACCCTACCTGGTTTATATAGATCAGGTTTAAATAATTTCAGTGATATGTTTTTATTATTACTATCTGTTGAGTTTATAATGTTATTTAAAAAAGCGATAGGCTCATTCACTTCTTTTTTAAGGTTTTTATTTTCGTCTCTAAAAGCAATAATTTTAAAGTTATTTTCTGGTAAATTTTTAATATTAAACAGCCCATTTTCATTGGTTTTTGCCATGTAAATTGGTTTATTTTTAATAACAGTTGAATCATTAAATCCTGCTGTATAGTAGAGTCCTACAGTAATATCATTTTCTGGTTTATTTGTAAAAGCGTTTTCTACTTTTCCATTAATATAATTCGAATCAATAATGTTACCCGTAGATAAAACATAAACAAAATCTTTCACTAAATTATTTTCCTTGTTATCACCAATTGCATTACCAAAATTGATGGTATAGGTAGTATTAGGAAGCAAACTTTCTTTAAACCTAATTTCTAATAAACGACCTTTATTTATAAACTCAGGTTTGTTTTCTAAAGGAGGCGAAATGATAATTTGTTCTCCTGGATTATTGAGTTGGATAAATTCGTTAAACTTAAATTGAATATTATTTTTTGTAAAATTAGTACTTAGGTTTTTAGGAGATACATTTAATAGTTTTGGTGCTGTTAAATCACGCTCACCTCCAGTAGGATTAACAATCTGAGCGCATGATACATATATCAAACACAAAAAAAGAAAAAATACGACAAATAAATTACGCATGTTTTACTACAAATAATAAACTGCTATGGTCGTTTTTATTCCATGCACTTACTGTAGATCGAAAACCAGAAATAGCTCCACGAATAAATTCAAATTTATTATCCTGGTGTACTTCGCTTCTCATGCTAATGTATGGAGCATCAAAGGGCATACTTTTGGTTTCAACAACTTTAAAACCATGCTTTTCCATCAGTAGGTTAAAACTCTTTTGATTAAAATGATATAGGTGTCTTGGTACATCATATCCATCCCAGAACTCTTTATAGTGTTTGGCATCCCAACTATTACTATTTGGCACTGCAATAAACATTGTTCCAGTAGATTTTAATAAACGTTTTAATTGTAACAAACGTTCATTCAATGTGTGTACATGCTCTAATACATGCCATTGCGTTATAACATCATAACCTTGTTCGGGTAGTAAATCAAGTTCGCTTTCGTTTTTAACTTCGTAACCAAATTTTTGTTTTACGTAATCTACAGCCTCTTGACTTACATCAACACCCAGACTATTAAAAGTCCCGTCTTTAACAACACCGTCTAAAAAATATCCAAGCCCACAACCAAGATCCATCAAACTACCTGATGGTTGGTATGATTTGATGTGTTTAAGTTTTTGAGTAATGCTATAATCTCGCACCCAATCATAAACCTTATACATAAAACTAAAACCTTTCTTATCTCCTGCGTGAGATACGTACCTATCGCTTTGATAATATGGACCAATTTCATCAGCACTTGGTCGAGGATTGGTAAACAGAAAAGTGCAGCTTGAGCAGCGGTATAAATCAAATTGATGACCTGTGGCCACAAAATCCTTGCAGGTTAATTCTTTATTAAGCTGCGTATTTCCGCATACAAGGCAAGCAGTAAGGTTTTCCATTAAAGCAAATAAACAAAATATTGGGCTATTAAACCCAATAGGTTTTATACAGGTTGTTTAAAAGTATTATCTTCCTAAATGCACCATAAGTACACTTACATCTGCAGGCGAAATTCCACTTATTCTTGAAGCCTGTCCAAGTGTCTTTGGCCTTTGTTTGTTTAACTTTTCTCTCGCTTCTTTTGAAATAGATTGAACAGCAAAAAAGTCGAAATCATCTTTTATCCTTACATCTTCTAAGCGATTCATTTTTTCAACCACTTGTTTTTCTTTCTCTAAATAACCCTCGTATTTTAACAACACTTCTGCTTGTAGTAGGGCTTCATTATCGAAATTACATAGTAATGCATTTGTTTCAGGTAAAGCATTTGTGATGTCCTTAAGTTCTACCTGTGGCCTACTTAAAATGGCATCCAATTTATAGTTTTGTGGTATAGTAGTGGTTCCCAATTCAAGTAGTAAAGGGTTTATTTCCTCTGGAGTTACTGAAGTCTTTTTGAAATATTTAATAATGTTATCGGTGTCACTTATTTTCTTTTCCACCGCACGCAAACGATTTTCACTAGCTAAACCTAGGTTATAACCTTTTTCTGTTAATCTAATATCAGCGTTGTCCTGACGCAATAAAATTCTGTATTCGGCTCTTGATGTAAACATTCTATAGGGCTCATCAGTTCCCTTGTTTACCAAATCATCAATTAAAACACCGATGTATGCATCACTACGTTTTAAAACAAAAGGATCTTGCTCTTTTACTTTTTGATGTGCATTAATCCCTGCTATCAAACCCTGACATGCGGCCTCTTCATAACCTGTAGTGCCATTAATTTGACCAGCAAAAAATAGATTTTCTATTAAGTGTGTTTCTAAGGTGAGCTTTAGTTGAGTAGGTGGAAAATAATCGTACTCAATAGCATAACCTGGACGGAACAATTTTGCTTGTTCAAACCCTGGTATTAACCTAATTGCTTCAAATTGCACATGATCAGGTAAAGAGGTTGAAAAACCATTAACATAAATTTCTACCGTATCCCAACCTTCGGGCTCAACAAATATTTGATGCCGGTTTCTTTCAGCAAACCTGTTTATTTTATCTTCAATGCTCGGGCAATATCGTGGGCCTAATCCTTGAATTCTTCCAGCATACATAGGAGATTCATCAAAACCGGTTCGTAACACATCATGCACGTTTTCGTTTGTATAGGTAATCCAACAAGGTCTTTGGTTTTTTACAGGAACAGTTTCAGGGCTATAAGAAAATTTAGAAGGAATTTCATCACCATCTTGTCTTTCCATCTTTGTGTAATCTAAACTTCTTCCATCAACTCTTGGAGGAGTACCTGTCTTCATTCTTCCCGTTTCAAAACCCAAATTAATAAGTTGTTCTGTTATTCCACTTGCTGCTTTTTCACCTATCCTGCCACCACCAAACTGCTTTGTTCCAATATGAATAATACCATTCAAAAAAGTTCCATTTGTTAGTACAATAGATTCAGCCATAATTCTTTGTCCCATCCCCGTTACTACTCCACAAGTTTTTCCATTATCTACTATGATTTCACTTACCATATCTTGCCAAAAATCAACATTTGGTGTTTGTTCCAACATTTCTCTCCAATATTGGGCAAATAACATACGATCGTTTTGTGCTCTCGGACTCCACATCGCAGGACCCTTACTCATATTAAGCATGCGAAATTGTATGGTGCTTCTATCGGATACTATACCTGAGTATCCACCGAGCGCATCTATTTCTCTTACAATTTGTCCTTTTGCTACCCCCCCCATTGCCGGGTTACAGCTCATCTGGGCAATTTTATTCATATCCATGGTTATGAGCAAAACCCTTGAGCCCAAATTAGCAGCAGCAGCAGCAGCCTCACAGCCAGCATGCCCTGCTCCAACTACAATTACATCGTATTTATTAAACATTTGATAGTCAGTTGTTTATATTACAACACGTGTTTCACGTGAAATTTGGTAAAATTTAGAGCAAAGATAAGTAATAGTCTTCTTTCTCGCGCATAAGGGTGGCGTCTTTCTTTGTTTTATCCTTGAATCCACATAGGTGTAAAGCACCATGAATAATTACTCTTTTCAACTCATTGGAAAATGTTTTGTCATTTTGTTTTGCATTGTCTTTTACCCTATCTAAACTTATGTATATATCACCTATAATTGTTTTGTTTTCGTTAAGTTCAAAGGTGATGATATCAGTATAAAAATCATGATTAAGGTGAGTAATATTTAATCCCAATAGGTGTTCGTCTGTGCAAAAATTATAACTTAATTCGCCCAGTTCAAACCCCTCTTTTTTAAGCGCATTTGTAACCCATTTTTTAATGGCTGTTCTCTCTCTAAAAGTTGTCTTAATGTTTATGTCGTTAAAGCTGATTTTACCTGAGTAAGGTGAATGTTCCTTGCTTAATCTGTTTTTCATTTTTAGTACTGTATATTTCTAAATAGTAAAAGTAGATTCCCTGTTCGCAATACACACCGTTTGTATCTTTTCCGTCCCAACCTTGGTTTATTGAGCTGTCATATATTAATTGTCCCCATCTGTTATAAATCTTCATGTTTGAGTTTTTATAGTCTATTTGGGTTCCTTCTGGTCTAAAATTTGGATTATAACCCCCAGGTGTAAATGCATTTGGGATATGTATTAAGAACTTTGCAGAAAGACAAACTCTGTTTGATGTACTTATGTTAGATGTGTTTTTTGCCTCTTTTGCCATTATGTAATAACATATACCCTCACCCAACATTACTACGCTTTGGTCGTTATCGGTTATATTAGTGTCTACTTCCGTTTTCCATGGATTTAATGTAAATACTCCGTTATCACCTGATCCTCTGTATATTGTGTAAGAATCAACACCCTCGTTCCACGTGAAATAAGAGTTCCATGTTAGTGACCGGGTGTTATTAATTTCGTTTCCTGATAAAACAATATTTGTACTTGTGTCGCTTACAAACGAAATGTTATTACAAATATCAAAAGCTGATATATAAAAATAGTATCTGTTTTTATCGGTTAGACCAAGATTAATTTGGGTGTTCATATCCGACTTTTCTAAAGATGTTTTTGATAGTGTGTTTAGTCTATCATCCAAAACACTTAACTCATATTTTAATACCTCATCGTTTTTGTTCGTGTTAAAGCTAAGATATAAGTTTTCGTCAATTGGAATTCCAGAAGTTATATAGTTTATATCCAATTTGCTTGGATCTTGTCTAAACCGAGAAATAAAAGCTGCACTATTTGACGAGCTGGTAATTAATATTGAAGTGTCTTTAATCGCTCTTATATAAAATATATATTCATTTCCGGTTGTGTACTTTGATAGATAAGTGTTGGTATTTCCATTAACAGAATCAATTAATTCGAATTGGTTTAAATTCTCTTTTTTAAATATGTAATATTTTTTTATTGCATTCCAGCCAATATAATGCGACCAAGATAAGCGATATGTTTTTGCGCATGTATCATTAGTAAGAGATAGATAAATAGTACTGTGTTTTTTTTCGAATGCAGGAAGTTTACCACAGCTATCTCTTGTATTAATATTGTATGTAAAACTTCCCTTACTTGGATCTGTATTTCCTTGGTCGATGGCAAATGTATCTCTTGTTTCAGAAGGAGTCATTGCTGTGAAAAATCCATTAACAAGAACATATAATAAATATTTATCAAAATCTGGTGAAGAGTTTTTACTCCAACCTAACAATACTCGGTTGCTTGTTAAATCAACACTTACCGAGTCAAGTTCAGATATACTTGGCGGTAAAACATCTACCAATAAGGTGTCGCTGTATTGATTATAGGTTGGACCACAAGAATCTCTTCTTTCAATAAAATAATAAGAGTTTGGTTCGCTAAGTGGAGGTGTAGCATTTATGTGTAGGTAAGCTTCTTGTGTTAAATTGTATATTGTATCAATTGGAGAAAATGGTCCAACAATCCCCTTTCGTTCCCAGATGATATTAAACTTAAATTGACTACAAGTATCAAGAGGGCTTGACCAATACAAATTATTATCTGCACCATTTGGACAAATTCGCCTTAAATTAGGTGATTGTGAATAGACGTTAGTGGTCCAAATAATTAGTATAAGAATTATCTTTGTTATGCACCGCATATTATCTCAACGAGGTTTTCTTGCTTAAAGTACTTCTTGCATAAATCTCTTAACTCCTCAGAAGTTGTAGTATTGATTATTTCAATAAATTCATCATAATAATTTGATTTAAAACCATAATCGATTAGGATTCTATTTCTGTCCACAATGGTAAAAGGACCGTCAATACTTCTTAAAAGCGAACCAAGTAGATAGTTTTTGGCTGTAGAAAGTTCTTTTTCTGGAACCAATTCAACACACAGTGTATTTATTTCTTTATATATTTCCTCAATAGCTACATGTGTTTTGTCATTATTTACATCGGCCTCAACATAAAAGCAACCATCATCCAAATAGGATTCTAACACAGAATATATTCCATATGTTAAACCCTTATCTTCTCTTATGTTTTTCATCAATCTTGAACCAAAATATCCACCTAAAACAAGGTTTACAAGTTGTAATTTTCTGTAATCAGCATTGGATCTGTTTATAATTTTTCTTCCAACTCGAAGAGTAGCCTGAGCAGATTTTTCTTTTTTTATTATCTTACTCTCTGGAATAATGATTTCGTTTTTGTATTTATTATCGCTTTGCGAAGGATTAAATGATGCACTAAATTGAGACAATTGTTCAATTACGCCATTGTCAACATCTCCTGATAATGTAATGTACTTTATTGTGTCAGCATAATATTTCCGATGAAATTCAACCAGTGTTTCACGTGAAAATTTTTCATAATCAATTGGTAATGAGTATGATGAAATAGGGCTTGTCTCCCCAAAAAGTGTTTCATAAAAAGCTCTTCTACATAAATAAGACGTTTTTTGTTGCAGTACTTTTAAACGCTGTTTATTATTTTTTTTGTATATATCTATTTCGTTATCAGGAAACTGTGCGTTTTTTATCACGTCTAACACTATTTCCAAACACTTATGAAGGTGTTTTTTCAAGCAGTATAAAGTAAGTTGAGCATCATCCACTGTGCACCTTGTTTGCAAGTAACTTCCATAAAAATCTAAACTATCAGCAATTTGTTCCGCTGTTTTTGTTTGTGTGCCCTCTGTTAAAAGCCGGTTAACGCCAGTTGCAATTAGTTTTTGGGTTTGTTTTGCTATTCCAGCATCAAATACAAATTCAACTCTTAAAACCTCATCTACAGGCGCGAATAAATGATATATTTTTACGCCTGTTTTGCCCGATATTTTTTTGCAAACAGGGAAGCCCAGGTGTATTATCTTCTGTGTTTCTGGAGCAATCGTTCTATTTGGTTGATTCATGTTTTGCGTGATAATAAAGTACGTTGCAATTTGTTGATTTTAAGTATGTTTTGGCAACTCTTTGAATGTCTTGAGCGCTTACTTTTAAATATTCACTTACTTCTGTATTTGCTAATTCTATATCTCCATAATAGGCTGCGTAGGCTAATTTCATAGCCTTATTTAAAACACCCATATCATTAAATCGGATATTTGTTTCAGATTTGTTTTTAACTTTTTCTAGTTCAGTTTCTGTTATACCGTTTTCAATCAGCTCGTTTAACACCTTTTCAATTGCTTCCTCGGCCTGTTGGTGCGTAACACCTTTAATTAATTTACCTTCCACTATTACCAAACCAGCATCAAAATCACCGCTTTGATAACAGTCTATTTCACTAAATAATTTTTGTTTTTTTAGTAACTCGTTAAACAACCTAGCAGATTTGCCACCACCTAAAATATCTGTCATTAAATCAACTGCGTAATAATCTGGGTGCATTCGTTCGCATATGTGGTAACCCATTATTATTAAATCTAAAGGAACATCGTTGTATACGTGTTCAATCCTTTTTTCGGTTTGTTGTGGCTCTATTTGGTATTGCTGGCGGTTTATTACTCTTGCCGGAATTGGCCCAAACCACTTATTTGTTAATTCCTTAGTTGTTTCTAAATCAATATTTCCGCTAATAACTAAAATGGCATTATTGGGTGCATAAAATGAATAGAAAAAGGCTTTTACATCATCTAACGTGGCATTTTCTATATGGGAAAAATCCTTGCCAATTGTGGGCCAACGATAAGGATGTACTTTATAAGCCAAAGGCAAAAGTTTTAACCACACATCACCATATGGTTGGTTAATGTATCTTTCTTTAAATTCTTCAATTACAACAGCCTTTTGTACGTCTAATACCTTTTGGCTAAAATCCAAACTTAGCATGCGATCACTTTCCAACCAAAAACCAGTTTCTATGTTATTTGCAGGAAGTGTGATGTAGTAATTTGTAATATCATTACTTGTAAACGCATTGTTATCTCCTCCGGCTATTTGAAGTTGGTTGTCGAAGTCGGAAACATTTACAGATCCGCCAAACATTAAGTGTTCAAATAAATGGGCGAAACCTGTTTTTTCAGGATTCTCATCTTTTGACCCAACTTTGTATAAAATATTTAAAACACAAAGTTTAGAATTTGGATCGGGATGATGAATAACGGTTAAGCCGTTTTTAAGCTCAAATTGGGTATAATTTATCAAAATATGGGCTATTATTGGTGAATAAACAACAAATTTAGCTTTTAGGTGCGCTATAAGCCCCGTTTATGGCAAAGATGACACAGCACTTTACCCACAATGAGATGTTTTATTAGACACTATTTAAAACGCCCCGGCATTATTGACACAATATCAGCCAGTTACTAGAAATTGTAGCCTAAATTCACATAAAACACAAAAGATTGTACTTGTGTGTTTCTCATAATTGTAAAATCTAATGGACCAAGTATTGAGTTAAAACCGCCAGTTATTCCATAACCGAATAATTGATTTGATGGTTTCAGAACATCATTACTTGTAAAATACCGCACGAAATTATTGTTATGGTATCCAAGATTAAACTTTGGAATGACGAATAGGTTTTTTGATATTTCGTATTGGTAACAGAATTGTGCACCAATAAAATTATTTGTTCTAATTTGAAAATCGCTGAGACCAATAAATGGTATTTGGTTTCTAAAGTTAGGAATTAATCCACCAACCATAAAATTATTGAATATTGTGTTCGCGTTTTCTTTGGGGCTAAAAGGATTAAACGTTAATCCACCATAAAAGCCTAAAACAAGGGTTGCTTTTTTATTAATATGGATATACTTATTGGATAATAATTTAAACTGTAGGTAGCGATTTGTTATCAAAGAATCCGTTAGTTCGCTTGTCATGTTTTTGCTTATAAAGCCGCCATTGAGCGAGTCTCTGCTTATTAATTTTAAATTAGAATTACTGTTAAAAAAATAACTTAAATTCATATTAACTTTTGAGCCCGAATGAGCATAATAATGTCGGTTGAGCGTATTTAAGTTAAAGTCTATGTATACTCTATCCTGTACAACACTGCCATCATAGTTTTCACCGCTACCGTATATATTAGGTGTAAGAACAATCAGTTCCCTTCTTAACCCAGCACCCGTGCTATTTACAGTTAATGATGCGATTTGATATTTTATATCTAACGCAGTATATTTTTGTCGGTACATGGCTAGTCTTACAAATGTTTCGTATAGCGGAAAATCATAATTATCAAACCAAAAAGAAACCCCTAATCCGCGGTTTTTTGCAGATCCCAAATACTTAAAATATTCGCTCTTAAACCTCAGCATGTCGGCTATGTTTAAGGTTGAAGAAAAGCGGGTGTTTTTACCTAATAGATTTCGGGATGTTAGGTTTAAAATAATGGCAGCCTTAGAAAAACTATTGTAGTTAAGCGCTACATTAAAAAACGTTGGCGGATTTTCGTTTCCTTTAAGTCTAATGCGTGTTCCGTCTTCATATTTAAATAATTCGTAACCCACTTTTCTGAAGTATCGCGTACCATATACTTTTTTCATGGCCTCAGGAAAAACATCAGGTTTATACCAATGGTTACGAGTTAAATTTAAACGATCTATAATCAAATCTCTGTTTGCTTTGCTAATGTCCTCTACTTCAAAATTAGTTAGCAAAACCGAATCAATTTTGGGGATTTGAATAGATTCTTTTTGGCCAAATTCTTTGTCTAGTTTTTTGGCTAACTTCTGTAGATCCTCAAAAGACTCCATAGCAGCATCGTACCCTCTCTTAATAAGCGAATCGGCCGCATTAAAACTTCCTGCATGAAAACCCGTTAAATCGGGTTCAATTAAAAAGTCACACCACTCTCTTTGCCTTTTTGTGTCTTCTCCATCACTTAAAAACATCGATTGATTAAGAATATCTATGATATTATCTAATTCTTTTTCTTGTAAAAAACCCTTGCTTAAGTTAACGCCAATAATAATATCAGCACCCATTTCTTTTACATGTTCAACAGGAAAATTTCTTACAATTCCCCCATCAACTAAAAGCCTGTTTTGGTACTTTACTGGTGTAAAAAATGATGGAATAGCCATGCTCGCTCTTATTGCGTCAGCTATGTTTCCACTATCTAACACAACGGCCTCCCCATTTGTAATGTCTGTGGCAACACACTTAAATGGAATTGGAAAATCCGTGAATTTTTTTTTGTCGTATACGGGAAAAGTTAATCGAGATAATTCAACAGATAATTCTTGCCCATCAATTAACCCGCGTGGAAAACGGAAACGCCTACCCTCAATAGGCAACTCAATGATGTATCTATTAAAATCCGATTTTTCTTCAATTGCAATTTGTCGTAATCCTGGGTTGTTGGCTAAAAGTTCATCCCAGTTTTCATTGCGCGCTATATATGCAATGCTATCAGGCGAATAACCAATGGCATACAAGGCGCCAACCACACTTCCCATTGATGTTCCAACAATGTAATCAACGCTAATTCCTGCTTTTTCTAATACCATTAATGCACCAATATGTGAAATTCCTTTTGCTCCTCCACCGCTTAATGCCAAACCAATTTTGGGTCTTGCTTTTTTATTGATATTTTGTGCAAAAACACCCCCTGTAACAAACATGCTTAAAACAAATATTTTTATAAAAACAACTCGCATGTGTATGATTAAAATTGAGTTACAAGGTTTTATTAAAGGGTTATTTTGTAAATACAAATCTATGTTTTAAAATTAAAGAATACCTTTGTATAATTATAAAACAGAAATGGGATTAAGAAAAAGGCCATACAGCGAAGAAAAAGGTGGCAAACGCAGCGCTCCTAAAAGCAGCTCTGGAGCAGCGAAATCAGGAAGTAAATCAAGATTTAGTAAAGACGATAAGCCATCATTTGGTGCAAAAAAATCAGGTTTTGACTCAACACCTGCTAAGCGCAGTTACACGCGTAGCTCAGGGGATGACAAGCGTCCAAGCAGATTTGGAAGCGAAGGCGGAGACAGAAGACCGTCAACACGTTCTTACACAAAACGTACTGAAGGTGGAAGTGATGATAGACGTCCAAGCAGATTTGGAAGCGAAGGCGG
>JAIXWD010000013.1 GCA_027482225.1 Bacteroidota bacterium | reverse complement strand
ATAATGAAAGCATCAATATGCATGGTAAAACAGCAGAGATTGATGCAGAAGGATTACCATCGGGTATTTACTTATTGCAGTTAATTAACAATGGCAAGCAATACACACAACGTGTTACAGTGAAGTAAAAATTAATTATAATAAAACTTAATAAAAAAGCCCGTTTCAATATTGAATCGGGCTTTTTTATTGAGTAACTTCTAACCTTAAAATAGTATTTGTACTATCGGTTATTTTGTATCTATCATCAATACGATAAGGAACCACAGCAATAATTTGATCTTTAGAGCATATAATAGGAATCCTTGTTTTTTCTAAAATGTCAATTTTTTTGTCAATAAAAAAATCGCTCACTTTTTTATTATTAAACATTCCTAAAGGCTTGAAGCTATCCCCATGATTCCATATTCTAATGGTAATTGGGAAGTTGATTTTTTCAGCATCGAAATACAGCAGGTTTTCTTTAAAATCTAAATGCTTTTTATCAATATATGTTACTTCGAAATGATAACCATTAAAGATGAATTTGTCTGGAAAATTCTTCTCGAAAAGAAGCGTATTTACATTGTCATTGGTAAGCTTTTCAATCCTCAGTTCATCTCGATTAAATAATAAAACGTGTGTGTTACTATTCCATGTTTTTCCAGAGCAATGGTCTGTACTGTTTATTTCGTTAATCTGATTGCTGTTGAATCCGAATGGGGATAGCCAATAATTTAATAGGTAATTATAGTATGGCAGTTGTTTAATTATACTGTTATCAATTATTAATGTTGATCCAAGATAACTTGAATGTTTATCAATTATTTCGTTTAGTTTTTCGATGAGTATTATTTGTGCCTCTTGCAAAATTTGGGTGCTTTTTGCAATATGCTCAATAGCATGATTATTTACCTCAACAAGTTTTGGTATAATATGATGACGAATAAAATTACGTGTATAATCATCAGAGAAGTTAGATGTGTCGTTGCGAAATGGTACTTGATGTGCTGTAATATAATTGTTGATGGTATTTTGACCAACCATTATAAGTGGCCTAAGAACAACACCATTTTTTTTGGGGATACCACCAAGGCCATTAATTCCACTTCCTCTAGAGGCATTAAAGATAAAGGTTTCGGCTAAATCATTAGCATGGTGGGCTGTTAATATGTAATTCGCATGATGCTGTTGTCTTATTTTTTCAAACCAATTGTACCGTAAAATTCTAGCTGTTTCTTGGGTTGATAGTCCTAACTCTTCGCAAGTAGTTTTGGTATTAAATCTTATGGATTCAAAAGTAATTTGGTTAGTGGAGCAATAAGAGCGAACAAACTCTTCATCATCTATACTTTCTTGTCCTCGCAACATAAAGTTACAATGTGCTATAACAATATTAAGGTTTTCAGATTTACATAAGTGTGCTAAGGCCATAGAGTCTTTACCACCACTAACAGCCAAAATAAATTTTTGGTCAATGGTGCTACTCACATTTAAAAAATCCTTTAGCAATTCTGTAATAATCATGGCTCAAAATTACAATAATTGCTTAGTTTTGGTGGCTGCATGAGAAAATACATTTTATTATCACTCTATATAGCAATCTTTGGCATTACGCAAAGTGTATTTGCGCAAGGAAATAAGATTGAGGTACTCAATGCCAACACTTTTGAGATGGAGACGCGTGGAAACTATAAAGTGAAAAAGTTAATAGGCGATGTTCAGTTGAAACAAGATGCTACTATACTTAGATGCGATAGTGCTTATTTATTTGATGAAACCAATTTTGTGGAGGCCTATCAACATGTTCATATAAACCATAGAGATAGCCTAAACTTTTATGGTGATTTTTTAAAATATGATGGCAACAAAAAACTAGCGCGATTAGAAAAAAATGTCAGCATGATTGATGCCACATCCGTATTAACAACTCAAGAGTTAGAATTTGATTTGATCAATAATAAAGCGAGCTACTACAGTGGTGGAGTATTATTGAGTGGGCAAAATGAGTTAACCAGTAAATATGGTTACTATTACACTAAAACCAAAGAGTTGTATTTTAAGAAAGAAGTTAAATTGGTGAGTCCAGAATTTACAATGACTACAGATACATTGAAGTATCAACCCAATACTAAAGTAGCCACCTTTTATAGTAACACCAAAATTGTTTCAAAAGAAGATACTATTTATTGCCAAGCAGGTACTTACCACACAGAAAAGCAATCGGGTATACTTCTTAAAAGGGCGAAAATAAGAAGTGCAGAAAACACACTCATTGCGGATACCATCATTTATGATAAAAAAAGCAAGTATGCTAAAGCATTGGGCGGTGTTGTTATATTAGATACCATTAATAAAACGATTATCTTGGGCAATATAGCAGAGGTTATGGGTAAAGAGGGTAGGAGTTATATTACACGTAATCCGCTTGTTATTAGCATAGTTGATAAGGATAGCATGATGATTTGGGCTGATACTATTTTCACTTATCAAAAAAGAACTAAACAGGCAAAAGACATACTTAAAGCGTATAGGAATGTTAAAATTTATAAAACTGACATGCAAGTGATTTGTGATTCGTTGGTATACTTGAAAAGTGATTCTATAATGAGCCTTTACCACAAGCCTGTTTTGTGGAGTGATATGAACCAAGTTACAGGTGATACCATTGTTTTTTACCTGAATAACAGAAAGTTAGATTCTATGGATATTAGGAACAATGCCTTCGTGATATCTCAAGAAACAAGTCGACATTATAATCAAGTTAAAGGGCGAAACATGAAGGCATATTTTAAAGCGGGTAAAATATCCTTTATTCAAGTATATGGTAATGGTCAGAGTATCTACTATGCTAAAGAAGACAGCACTTACATTGGTGTAAATGTGATAGATTGTAGCGAAATGGCCTTTAGTTTTGAATTAGGGAAAATTAACACCGCAAAATTTATTACTCAACCAGATGCAACTTTTTATCCAATTAACGAGATAAGCCCTGAAGAGTTGAGGCTCAAGGGTTTTGCATGGAGAAGCCAAAGTAAGCCAAGAAAGCAAAATATTAAAACTCAAAAATTACATTAAAATGCTTTGATTTTTGATTAAATTTTATAAACTTTGATTATTACTCCAAAATAAATAATACAATATCCATATATGAGAACCAAGTTTACATCTCTATCGAACAAACTTTTCGCTTCTGTGTTCTTGTTGGCTATGCTAACAGGGCTTTCTAGCGCAAGAGCTCAGGCTCCATTTGCAGCGGGCCAAACTTATTATGTAAATGGTGTAGGTAACGATTTAGTTGCACCTAAAGACACCTTTGCAAATTTATCTGGCGCTTACACTATTGGTAATCCATACACCAATGCAACTGGTTTACTTAATGCGTTAACTGCAAATGGTATTGATCCAAACACGATTGGGCAAATGACCATATTGTTGGTTTCTGGTTACACTGGTTCTGAGCCTTCGGCTATAAGTGTTGGTTCTGTTGCTTATGCATCAGCATTGAGGACTATTGTTTTAAAGCCAGTTCCTGGAGTTAATTTTACAATTTCAACAGTAGGTTCTCAGATTTCTAATGTGGGTTTGTTTAGTTTTATAGGTACACAATTTTTTGTGCTCGATGGCGAAGGAACAACGGGTCAGCGTAATATAACTTTTAATGTTAACGCAATAGGGGCCAATGCTACACAAAGGGTTATTGACATTATAAGTACAACTGCATCTCCAATAAATACAGTTACAGTAAAAAATGTTAACATCAACGGTGTAGCAACAGGATTTGCTGTAAATACTTACGCAGGTGTATATATTGGTGGCGCTAACTTAAATACGAATTCAGCCAGAAGAAATGCAAATATCAACATTACAAATTGCGATATTCAAAGAGTTCAACATGGCGTTTATGCAAGAGGTTCGGGTGCAATTGCAAGAGGAAACCAAGATTTAGGTTTGGTTATTCGTGATAATAGAATTGGAGGAACCGCTAGTTTTATTGGTGGTCTTGCTAATGCATCAGGTATCATGTTAAGTAATCAGGCCAATGCGGTTGTTGAAGGAAATACCATTATGGGAAACCTTACCAGCCAAACAGGTTTTAAAGGTATTGAATTATCGAACATTGCCAGTACTATTTCTTTAGACAGTAATATAATCATAAATGCCAATCGTGTTTATAACCTTGGTTCAGTAAATGGTGGAATAACTGGTATTCGTGTTGCTTTAGGTAATCACCAATATCCATTGGCAATAAGACTAACTAATAATACGATTGCCCGTTTAACATCACCAGGATCTGCTTCAATTCCTGGTTTACAATACCCGATAGGTATTTTGGTTGAAGATAGTACCATTAAAGCGGGTATTGACATTTTTAATAACAGTATTGCCTTAACAGGCGCAGTTTTAAATACATCTTCTTCTGCTTGTTTAGTAACAGGTGCAACTACTTTTGGTGGTTTACGTGTTTACAATAATATCTTCTCAAACGTGCAGCAAAATATTGCTACAACAACAGGTGCATATAACACTTATGCAATTATCATTAATCGTAACGTTGTAGCTAATAATGTTGTAGCACCATTTGATAGTATAGATAATAATTTATATGAATATACAACAACAGGTGGTTGGGCTAACATTGGCTATACTGCATTAAATAATTATACATCACTTGGAGAATGGGCAACGTTTACTGCTTATGATAAAAGTAGCATCACCACGCGTCCATTTTTCGAGAACGATACCACATTAGTTACTTCAAATGGTGCTGCCACAAGATACGCATCAGCTGGTCGTGCGTTGATGGCAAAAGATATTTTGGGCAATAACCGTCCTACTTCAAATTCATCTATTGGTGCTTACCAATTTACTCAAAATACAACCAATGCACTTGCACCTTTAGTGGGTGGTGCAGTATACAGTATTAATGGTGTTGACGCTTGGCCAACCGATGCGAATCCTACATCAGGTTCATTTGCATCATTAACAAGTTTTATAAACCATTTAAATAGTTTTGGAACATCAGGTACTGGATTAATTAACATTGTGTTTAATGCAGGATTTGCATCAGACTTGTTGGTTCCTCCTGCAATTTTACCTTACCCAGGTATGTCAGGTACACGTCCAATTCGCTTAAGTGCATCGGTACCTGTTAATATCACTATTCCAAGCGGTGCATTTATTTGTAACAATTCGGCATTAATAAAATTGTATGGTGCTTCCTCATTCGAAATAGATGGAACTAGCGCAAGGAATATCACCATAAGTTTACCTACATCTGCTAACTCTGCTCTAGCCAAGCTAGTTGCTTTTATACCAACATTGAGTAACCCAACTTCTAATAATACAATTAGAAATTGTAGGCTTGTTGGTAGCTCGTCAAGTACATTAAACAATACGCTTGCTGCTATTTACATGGGTGCATCTAATAATGTATCTGGTTTAGGTAGCGCAATAGGTGGGGCTAATATTAACAACTTTATTGGAGATAATATAATTGAAGCAGTTAGATATGGAATTTATTGGAGAGCAAGAGCTGGTTTAGTAGATCAATTCTTAACCATTTCACGCAATAGTATAGGAGGAAACGTTGGAATTAGTGTTGCTGGTGGTGCACCATCAACCACATATATTGGTGGAGGTTTATCCAATACTGCTGGTATATACATAAAAGGTGTTTTACAAGGAACCATTGACAGTAATATCATTAAAAATAATATCTCAAATACCACTGGGTTTAGAGGTATAGATATTGACGGTACAGCTACAGAAGCAGGTACTCCACAAAATATTGCTATCACCAGAAATACTATTTATAACTTAGGTTCAACATCTGGTTTTGCAGTTGGTATTCGTGTTGGTATTAGTGAAACCAATCGCGGTATAGTAATATCTAATAATATCATAGCAAAAATATTTGGAACAGGAACTTCATCACCTGCTACACTTAGTTCTGCTTCAGGTATTGCTATTGAATCTCCAGTTGTTGCGTCAGGTGTTGTTAATATTGGCGTTAGTTTAATTCACAACACCATTCACATGTCACAAAATGTATTTACTCAAGTAACCTCAGGTGCCTATTCAACCGCATTGTACATTGACCCGAGGGCGTCAGGTATCACATCACTTAGCAATATTTTCTCTAATACCTACGGAAGGACAATTGCAGGTGCGGTATCAAATGCGGCATGTATTGTGGTTGGTGGAAATCAAAATCCATTTTTAGCAAGTAATAATAATTTATATTATTCAGGCGCTAATTCTAATTTTACTAACAACATTATTGGATTAGTAAATCCAGCGGTTCAATTGCCATCATTGGCAGAATTAAGAAAGCAGTATGGATTTGAAACAACATCAAGGTTCGGAGAAGTACCTTTCCTAAACGACTCTACTAACTTAGTTGATACTATGTATGTTGGGCATATTGCAAAAGCAGTTGTTAGAAGCGGATCTGTGGTTTTAGATATTGCAGGTAAAGCCAGAGGTTTTGATGCCACAATAGGTGCTTTAGAATTACCAAAAAGTTTTTCACCACTAATGGGTGGAGCAACATATCAGGTTAATGGAATATTAGCTCCTCCTTTGTCTGGAACAGCAACTGTTGGATCATTTAATACCATCAATAATTTATTCCGTTACATTAATACTAATGGAGTGGATGCAGATCAACCGCCATTCTATGAGATAGTTATTAATATCACCAATAATTACGTTGGTGAAGGAGATACATTAATTTCTGCTTTACATGATTATCCTTTCATGAGTAGAAACAGACAAATTATTATTCGTCCTTCTATTGGTGCTAATCCTGTTATTGCCTCAACAGGTGCCACTACCCGCTCTCAGTTTTCTGCAGCTGCTAGTGTTATACGTTTTCAAGGAGCCCGTTGGGTTACCATTGACGGTTCATCAGATGGGGTGGCAAGAAATTTAACCATCAGATTACCTCTAGCTCCGACAAATTTAAGTTTTGTAAACAATTCGTTAACTAGGATTATAGATGTAATGGGATGGGCTCAACCAGCTACAAACATTGAAATAAAAAATTGTAATATTATTGGTTATTCAACCCCAAATACAATTTCAACCTTTGCTGGTATTTACCAAGGAGGTGTGGCATTTAATTCAACTTCTACTGTTCCTGTTAATCCTATTAGTGAAAGGAATAACAATAACGTATACCAGGGTAACTTAATTACCGGTGTTAGATTTGGTATACATCTAAGAGGTAATACTAATTTTCCTGGTTCTTATGATTTAGGTACTGTTGTAAGAGGTAACACCATTGGTGGAAATAGTTTCAATGCTGGTGTTCCAACAGATTATTTTGGTGGTGCATCCAATTCTGCAGGTATTCTAGCTATTTCACAATCTAATTTATTAATTGATAGTAATCTAATCAGAAATTGTATACCTACTTTCAACTTAAATAGTGGTATAGAAATTAGTAGTTCAGTTCTTCCATTCTTAAATACAGATTCTGCTGTAACTATTACTAGAAATACCATAACAGGTATTAAATCTACTAATAACCCAGCCGCATACGGTATTCATGTTAATTTACAGTGGGACAATAGAAAGTCGTTATACATATTTAACAATATGATTTCTGACATTGCAGCTACTGGTACTTTGCCAACGGGCATCAACTTTATTAATAATCCTTATGGAATTTTATTAAACGGTACACAAGTGGCATCTCAATTCCGTGAGATTGATGTTAACATTTGGAACAACTCTATTAATCTTGGTTCTGCTACTACGTTAGGCTCCTCAAGTATTTCTGCTTGTATTGGTGTAAATTCAACTACCTTAGGTGATATTAATGTTTTAAATAATATTCTTCAAAATAAATTGTCTCGCGCATTTGCAGGTGGTAACAATTATGCAGTTGCAATTGCAGGTGCTACTAATCCATTTAGATCTACAGATTATAATAACTATATTTCTGCTGGTGCATTTGGTGTTAACCAAATTGGCGGTTCTAATATTAGTACTGTAGCGGTAAATTACCCTACAATGGCTACATGGGCTAATTTTACAGGGCAAGATACCCTATCAATGAGTATACCTGCTCCTTTTACAAGTGATGTAAATTTACTAATACCTACATCTACTGCCTCAGCAATATACAGAGCGGGTTCACGCATTAGTCGTGTTAATAATGATATTTTAGGCGGTCCTCGTCCGGGATTAGCTACAGGTATTTCAACTATTGGTGCACATGAATATGTTGGGTCTTACAATGATATTTTTGGACCTAAGATTTACGACATGACCAAGCCTTCTGATTTCTGCTTTTTTGATGGTGTGCCTATCGAAATTAAAGCACGCGTAATGGATAAGTCAACTGTTATTAATGATACATTATATTATAGAATTAACGGTGGTGTAGAAGTAGGGATGGTTGCTACAACCAAAATTGGTTTAGATAGGGTTTATAATATTCCTCCTCAACCTTCAAATACTAAAATTGCATACCGATTTGCAGGTGTAGACGGTGGAAATCAACCAGCGATTTTCATGAACACGGATCCACGTTCGGGTTACAATTACACTACAACAATCATGGCAATCAACAACAATAATTCTATTGCAACTGGTTTTGATTTACCTAATGAATTTAATTGGACAACAGAAGGGATTAATGGAAGCAGCAATATTTGGGATCTTCAATCGTTTGGTTCCGTAACTAATCCTGTTTTAGCACCTCTAACTGGTTCTAGAGCTGCGATGTTAAGAACAGTAAACAATACTGCCTCTCGTATCGCCTCAACTTGTTTAGACTTTAGCAATGCTAAACGTCCAACACTGAGGTTGTTTGTTTCTCAATCTGCTGATAACTTTAATATAAATGATTCAATTTTAGTTAGGGTATCATACGGATTTGGATTATATAACGATTTAATATCTAGTTACCCTATTTATCGTAAGAACGCATCTTATGCAGTACCTGGATATAAAGTTTATGATGTTTGCTTAGGATTAGAAGGTTTTTCAGGTGTTCGTTTAGGTATTGAAGGTTATTCAAAAAATGGTGGTAATATTATTATTGATAGTATAGTAATTTTTGATAACTACCTTAATCTACCTATTACCCCTAAAAACTTCACCAATTGCTATAATGATTCTATTAATTTAACAATCGTAAATGCTGATTCTAAGTTTGAGTATACCATGTTTGATATGTTAACTCAACGTTTTATTGGCCCAACAGTAGTTGGTACCGATGCAAATATGATATTGCAAGGTTATTTGGCAACATCAGATTCTGCATATTTGCGTGTTCTGGCTCGTAATTTAACGTCAAATTGCTCTAACTTTTTTGATGACACAGCGATTGTATTCTTTAGAAATTTCAAAAACGGACCATTTGTAATTAAAGGCTCAGTATTTGATGGTCAATATAACAGTGGTGATATGTTCACTCCAGACGCAATAAGCGTTGGTGGATTCGGACGTTATCAAATTGTACCTCCAACAGGTGCAAGCAATGCAAATTACAATTCTACTTGGACTGTAGCTGACGTAACCATGTATAAGTATTTCTATGATCAAGTGTCAAACACAAATATCATTGTTGACTCTGCAAGGAATTTCACTTTAGTGCCACCAACACCAACTACTGCGGGTTATGTATTAGTTAATGGTATGCCAGTAGATTCAAACAAAACATTTGCACTTCAGGTAAAAATTAGATTATTACCTCAAGGTTGCGATTCTACTGTGGTAAGATATGTAACCATAGGAAATGCTCCAATTGCTAATTTCTTTGCACCAAACGACACATTGTGTCAAAGTATTAATAACTTGTTTACTAATGTGTCAACCACCGGACAGTTTACCTTACCAATGCAATTTAGCTGGGACTTTGGAGACGGTACAAGTTCTAATGCAGCAAGCCCTATAAAATCATTCGATACTCCAGGTAATTATAGGGTGCGTTTAATTGTTAAAAATAATACAACGCTATTAGATTCGTTAGCTTATAACATAGTGGTATTACCATCTCCTGTAGCTAATTTCATTTCAACATTATCATGTGAAGGTAAAGTAACTCGTTTCACTAGTACTGGCCCTCAAACGTTAGGTAACTTCTACTCATTTAACATTGGTGGTCAAGTTGCTGATAGTAGCGTTGTAGATGCCATTGTACCAGGATCTGATACCATAATAAATGTAAGGCTTTTGGTTCGTAACATACAGGGATGTATTGATACTGCGGTAAATGCAGTTCAAGTTTTTGCACAACCTGATGCCAGTTTCACTGCTCAAAATGTTTGTGCTGGTGCACCTGTTCAGTTTAGCAATGCATCAACAATTCCTGCTGGTAAAAATGGTCGTATCAATTCATTTGGTAGTGAGTGGACATTTGGTAATGGAGATATTGGGTATTCTAATTCGCCATTGTATTACTATCCTGCAGGTGGCAATTACAGAGCAATATTAAAGGTTATATCTAACTATGGTTGTATTGATACTGTTTCTACAGCTGTTTCAGTATTTAATAAGCCATCTGTAGCATTTACTTTAGATAATGCATGTAAAGGAAGCAATTTGATAATTAAAAATAACTCAACTTTTGCCGATGGTTTAAGTAGAGTTAAATTTAGATGGTCATTTGGAGATAACTCAGCAATTAAAACAGAAGCTACTCCAGTTCATGCCTTTGGTGCAATAGGAACTTATTATGTAAAATTAGTTGCTGCTGATTCTGTAAATGGTTGTATTGATTCAGTTCAAACTATTGCAACTGTTAAAGATAAAGCCATTGCAGACTTTACAACAACCAACGGTTGTGCTGGAAGAGCCGTGTCATTTACTAATCAATCGATCGTTCCTCCTGCTGTAACTCCAATTTTTACATACATTTTTGGTGATAACAACACCTCAAATAGTCCAAATACAACACACTCTTATTTAACAGGTGGGGTTAAACAACCTAAGTTAATTGTTGATGTTGCAGGTTGTCGTGATACAGCTACTAAAACAATTACCATCAGTAGTGCTTTATCAGTAAACTTTGTTTCATCTAAGTTAGACTCTAGTAAGGTTAGATTTACCTCAAACAGAACTGGATTATCGCTTTACACTTGGAACTTTGGTGACGGAACCCCTGTTGTAAATAGCAAATCAAATACTATTACACATATATTTGATCGTAAAGGTATTTATAACGTTGTGTTAACAATTTTAGATTCTAACTCATGTGATGCATCATACAACGAATCAATCACTATTAATGCAAACGTTGGCTTAAACGAAGAATTAGCGTCACAACTTAAGTTCAATGTTTATCCAAATCCATTCACTCAATTAACTAAAGTAGAGTTTGATTTAGAGAAGGCAGAAGATGTGAAACTTGAGGTGTTTGATATGATAGGCCGTAATGTGTATACTCATCATGCAGGTGTATTAACTGCTGGTAAGCAAAACATTGAGTTAAATGAAACTCAGTTCGATGCTAAATCAGCTGTATATATGGTACGTGTTCATATTGGTAACAACGTTATTACACGTCAGTTAATCAAAGAATAATCATAATAGATTTATTTAGAAAAAAGAGGCTCCAATTGGAGCCTCTTTTTTTATACCCGTAATATCGATTACCTTTGTTTTATATGACAATTGAATCAAAAAAAACTAGCCTATCTGTAGCCATAATGAATGAAATTGTATTACCCAATGATACAAATACATTTAATAATTTAATGGGAGGTAGGCTTTTGCATTGGATGGATATTGCTGCTGCTATTACTGCACAAAAGCATAGTGGTAAGCTAGCAGTTACAGCCTCTGTTGATAGTGTAAGTTTTAAAAAGAGTATAAAGCTAGGTGATGTTGTGACGCTCGAAGCGAGAATAGTTCGTTCATTTAATACTTCTATGGAGGTGCATATTACTGTTTGGGCAGAGAATATTCAGAGTGGTGAGAAATTTAAAAGTAACGAAGCCTATTATACCTTTGTAGCCTTAGATAGAAATGGCTCTCCAGTTGGAGTTCCAGCTGTAATACCAGAAAATGAAGAGGAACAAAAACGTTACGAGGGAGCACTTCGTAGGAGGCAGTTGCGCCTAATTTTGGCAGGCAAAATGAAACCAGATGATGCCACAGAATTAAAAGCGCTATTTTTTCCTGAATCAGATCAAGCATAAAAAAAGCGAACCTTTTGGTTCGCTTTTTTTGTTTTATTTCAGTTCAACTGGCAAATTAATATCAATGTCACTTTCTGCTGATGGACTTGTTGTTTTTGGCACACCATCATAATGACTTAATTTAATGTTTAAACTACCAATTAATGGAACAACAAAGGGTGTAACATTTGAAGGTGTAATTATTATGTCTAAACCAAGAGGTAGTGGAGGGTTATTATTGTCTGTATCCAATCGAGCAATATTTAATTTGTCGTTTAAGCTAGCTCTGAATGTATAAAACATTTGGTGCTCGTTAGCCTCTTTAACCACTTCATTAGAAATCGTATCAAATGGAGTTTTTGTTTTATCTAATATCAAAACTTGCACACGGTAACTTACTCCGCTATCTAATTTTAAAGTATCAATTGTAGGCGCATTTCCTCCTTCACCATCAACGTCTTCCCACTTTACCGAAAACTGATTAGCAGTAGGGTTATTTGCATTATATCCATTTAATATCAAAGTAGTTATTAACTCTTGGGCATTATTGTCCTTTGGCTTTGTTGGTTCAATGTTATCTTCTGTACAAGCAGAAAAAATAATTGTTGTTGCTATAACGGATAAACTAATTCTTTTAATTGTTTTCATATTATTTGTTTTTTATTGTATAAATTAAATGGAATGGTGAGCCTAATCATCATATTTCTTCCTGGCTCAAGAACGAAATACCTGTAGCGACTTAAGTAATCGCGGTAGCTTGAATTTAGTACATTATAAATACTAAAACTCCAACGTAACTTTTGATTGCCAATATGTTGTTCAAATCCAAAATTTATGTCAATCAAGCTGTACGCATTAGGTGGACTAATGTAGTCTATCCCTTCTGGGTAACGAATTTGTTTGGCTACATAGGTGTATTTTGGTTGAATAAACATATCATGTAATTTCCAAATTTTAGGTTGTTGATATTGTATTTGCAATCCGAGTCTGTTTGCAGGCATATAAATTAACGGAGTGTTATCATCTGTTTGCTGGGCATGCAGGTAGGAAGCATTGATGCTTGCAGTAAATTGTTTGTTAATGAAGTGATGAGCTACAAAATCAGCCCCTTGTAACAAGGTATTATTTTGGGCAAACACAAATTGAGGAAAAGCACCACGAATAGTAACTATAGGAGTGTTAACAGGTAGTTTATAGATAAAATTATTGATATAATTTCTGTATAAATTTAGCTCTGCGTTCCATTTTTTGTTAGTGTAAGTTGCTCCAAATTCCGTGTTATAACTTCGTTCGGGTTGCAAACTACTATTGCCTATTTCGTAGGTTGCAGTTCCTCCGTGTAACCCGTTACTGTATAACTCATTTATACTTGGTGCGCGCCATGCAGAAGATTGTTGCAATTGGAATTTCAAATACTGATTTAACCAATAAGAACTCGCAACTGAGAAGGTTGCACTACCATAGTTTTTGTCTTCACTTTTAACTACCTTATTTACCAAAAAGTACCGGGTTTGTGTCCTCCAATCATAGCGCAAGCCACCTTCAATAACCCACCTGTTTTTTTGCCATTTTTCTATTGCATAGATACCTGATGTATTGGCAATAAAATTTGGAATGATGGGTTGAATGCCTTTACTCACATTATCTTGTTTCATCCAACTTGCGCCCCATGCACCTTTAAAATTTTTCCATTTAGGATGTTCAAATTTTAATTCACCCAATTGCGTTTTAAGCTGTAAATAATATTGCGGTGTAGGATTTTTTTGTTGCGAATTAGCCCAACGAGGTGGCCTATCATATTCCTTGCGATTATTGTATTGCAAGCTCCACTGCGTTTGAATTTTAGCACCGCTTTTAAAGACATAGTAGGTTTTAAATGCACTTACCTTATGGTTAACTTCTTGACGCGGATTTTGGATGTTGTATGTAAAAGGAACAATATATGTAGGGTTACCCAATAATATTAATTGCAATAAATCGCTGGTATTGCCAACATGCGATGCACGTAATATGGCAATGGAAGTACTAAAGTAACTTTGGGTAAATTCTGCATGTAAGTTCTTAAACTGATAATGCACGGCATAATTTCCATTTAGTTCGTTAAACCCAGTATTAGAAAGAACATAGCTTGGCGACCGAGAATCGCCTGCTTTACGCATGGTACCTTGTGTGCGCCAACTTAATTTATGTTTGCTACCATGCGCACCCTCCAATAACAATGAACTTGCACCCATTTTATTGTTTGTAGCAGCGTTTAGCATTAACTCACCATTTATTCCTTTTATGTATTTAAACTCGCGAGGACTCATTCTTACGACACCTCCAATTGCTTCTGCTCCATACTCAATAGATGATGCACCTTTTATAACTTCAATTTTATTTGATGAAAAAGGATCTATTTCTGTTCCGTGATCTGCTCCCCATTTTTGACCTTCTTGCCTTACGCCATCATTAACAGTTACCAACCTATTACTATGCAAGCCTCTTATTACAGGTTTGGCAATTGCAACTCCACTGCTCATACTAGTTACACCAGGAATTTGCTTTAACATATCAGCAATGTTGTTTCCGCGGTTACGTTCTATCCATTGCACATCAATTATGGCTCGGGTTTGAATATTTAAACGGGTTAAATCATCTGTATGACCCTTAATTTCTAATTCATGTAAATGCGTACTTTCCGGGCAAAGTTCTATCACAATGCGTTTATCTGCATCAACCCAAACCTTCTGCTGTTGTGGGTGATATCCTAAAAACGCACATTGAACCGTGTAATAACCTTTTTGTAAAGAGTCGAAAACTCCAATCCCTGAGGCATTAGCAATTGTATTTTTATGCAGTTCTGCAATACTTATACTAGTAGCTTCTAATGGTTGTTTTGTTATACTGTCAACTATACTTACACTTAGCGTGTATAGTTTAGATTTAACAGTTGTTGCAAAAACATTAGCGGATATAAGTGGCAAACAGCATAACAACAAAATACGTATTGTATTTTGAAACATATGTTGATTGATAAAATAGATTGAAACAGGTGTGAAGTATAATAACTGTAACCTTAACCTTAAAACTCCGTTAACTTAAAATGCCCAAGATTGTAGGCGGACCTTTATTGCTAAGCAATATGAGTGCTTCGCGCAAAGATGTAGGAGTATGTTGTGTGTATTGTATAAATTCAACAGGGGTATCTAGCCCATATTGATTCGTATTTGTTTGGAAATGTTTGATGAAATGAAATTCGCAACTAAAACAATTAGCAGTTGTTTTGGCAATGTGTTGCGGATGATCACAATGTTGTGTTTGGGTTGATGCATCACAATAATAATCATCTAATTCGCAATGGTGTTGCTCAGCTAACTGATGATTATGCATAGCAGCAGCATGTTCCTCTTCTGCATGGTGATGCATAAAATTAATCGGTACAAAGGTAATGCTGAACAAAACCAATAATAACGTGGCAATATATGGATGGATAATTTTCACCATTTAATCACCACAAAGATAAATTTAATTGAATATATCCAACCATGCTTTAAAGTATTCAGTTACGAGTTACTAAGTTATTTTGATTAAGTTACAAAAAGTAGGTTTAGTAGTAATATGTTGTGCTTTTTTTTATGAAATCTGAAACGCAATTGGGCTATCAAAATTCTTATGCCTTGATTAAACGGAATTGTTTATCTCAATACTTTTTATAAATACTCATAAAATCTAGGTAAGTAGAACCAATTTTTGGGATACATGTATTGAAATTTTGTCTTAGCCCTATTCTTAGCATTATATTATTGTTATCATATGTTTGGTTTATTGCGACTAAAAACATAAGTTATTGTTTTTCAATATATATATTAATGTTTTTAGTGTTGTTCGCACTTGTGGTACATCATTATGTATCATGTTGGTCAGGGTCATATTGGTTAGTTTTGTAGCAATTAATAATTAATCATTAATCATGAAGACTTTTTACAAAAACCTCACGCTTGTGATGTTACTTTTTACACTTTTTGTGAGTCAAAAAAGTAACGCACAATGCTCAATTGCAGTAACACAAAGTACGGCATTAGTTTGTTCCGGTAGTCCGGTAACACTGCGTGCAAGATTGGTAAACATTAATGCAGGAACCGGAGCAAATGGTTCAATTACTGTTTCATCTACTTATCACACGGACTCAATCAGATCGGCTGTTTCTGGAAACAATGCTGTTGGTACAAATACCATTACCGTAGCGAGTGCAACTGGTTTTGCAGTAGGTCAAGAAATATTAATTATAACCATGGTTGATCCTGCTACCACAGGTAACTTGGTTGGTCAGTATGAGTTTGCAATTATAGCATCCATCTCATCAAATACCCTGACATTAACCCAAAATAAGGTTAATACTTACAATGCCAGTGCTACAGTTAAACATCAGGTAGTTCGGGTGCCGCAATACCAAAATGTAACAATTACTTCGGCTGGTATTTTAACATGTAACAACTGGAATGGCACCACAGGTGGTGTGTTGGCTTTTAGGGCAACAGGAACAATAAATGTTAATGCAAGTGGTAGAATCACAGCTGAAGGTAAAGGATACAGAGGTGTTGCACATAACACTTCTCTATATCGTGATGCAAATGGTGCTCAAGGCGAAGGCATATACGGGCAAGGATTTATGGGTGCTGCATCCAGTGGTGCAAATGGTTTTTGGAACAACGCTAATGGAAATGGAGGAGGAGGAGGAACCGGCAGGCAAGATGCTGCTGGAGGAGGTGGTGGTGGCTATGCTGCTGTTGGAATTAGTGGAACAGATCAAAGCGGCCACTTGGGTGGTACTGGTGGGCAAATTGTAGGTGCTGCCTCACTTGCTAGGTTATATTTAGGTGGTGCTGGTGGTGAAGGTGGTTCTGATGAAGACGGTGGTCATCCTGGACCAGGCGGAAATGGTGGCGGTATTGTATTTATATCTGCTAGTACCATTACTGGTGCAGGTAATATAGTTGCCAATGGCGATGTTGGCGGAGATGGTTCTAATAATTTTGGTGGATCACCTTATGGAATGGGAGGAGGAGGAGGAGGAGCCGGTGGGTCTCTACAAATTCAGGCTGGTGCCATTACTTTGCCTGGTAGCGCGATTACTGCCATAGGTGGAAATGGTGGTGGCGTAAATGGTGGTGGTAGCGGCTTCGGTGGTGCAGGCAGTTTAGGAAGAATCCGCATTGATATGCCAGGAACCATTCCCGTTACCAATCCGGTTGCTTTTCAAGGTACATTCCCGGCTGTAGCTGGTACAACAAATTATACTTGGTCAACTTCGGCAACTACAGATTCAATTGTGGTCAGCCCAACAACAACTTCTACCTATTCAGTTACCGCAGTTAATGCAACTGCTGGTTGTTCTACCAATACCAGTTATCAGGTAATAGTTACACCATTGCCATCAGCACCAGTTGTAATAAATGGAAGCCGTTGTGCTTCAGGTTCGGTAACATTATCGGCAACATCTGCTGCAGGAACCACCATCAGGTGGTACAGCACTGCAACAGGCGGAAGTCCAATAGGATTTGGAAGTTCTTTTAATACACCAAGTATAGCAACAACAACAACTTATTATGCAGATGCTATTCCCGAAGCTCTTCCGGGAGATACGCTTTCATCATTAAGATTAGCTGTAGGTTTAAGAAAACTAAAAACAAGTTATACCGGAAATGCAATTAAATTAAGACGTTCGTCTGATAATGCAACACAGATTTTTGGCTTTGTGGGTAACGAAATAGATACCGTTGCCATAAAAACTTGGTTGGGTGTATCAACTGCATTTGTAGAAATTATATACGACCAAAGCGGTTTTGGTAACAATGTATCGCAAACGGTAACCGGTAACCAACCAACTTTTGTTTTAAATGGACACAATGGTAGACCCGTACTTCGGTGCAATACTTCACAGTTCATGTTTAATACGGTTAATTTCCCAACACCCTTTTCAATTGTAACATCCTCTAGGGCCACTGGCGCTACTGGACGTGTATTTGGTGGAAGAGCTAACAACTGGTTACATGGTTATTGGAATGGTGCTCGTAATCAGTTTCACTATGACGGCTGGATTTGGCAAGGTAGCGTTACATCAAACATGACTTTACCTTATATATACTCAGGTTCAAGTAATGGCACCTCATCAAATAAAGTGTATGAAAATGGTAATCTTTTAGCAAACATATCTGGAGGTTATACAGGACCTAATGGTATCGTATTAAATGGATTTGGAAATTGGGGAGAAGGTTCTAATGTTGATATTTTTGAAGTATTTATCTATAACGCAGTTATAGATGACAACTCAAGGGTTTTCGTTGAAAGTTCAATGAGTAACAAATTCAATATTCCTGGTAGCAATTTTGTAACAATATCAGGTTCAGGCTGTGCCAGTTCAAGAACCGCTGCCATTGCAACAATCAGTTCAAACGCATTTAATTTACCTGATTCTATTTTTGGTTGTGGCGACAGTGTTTTAGTTACTGCAGATTCAGGTTATTCTTCTTATGCTTGGAATGGCGGAGGAACTGTTCGCACCAAGTGGATTAAAACCACAGGTTGGGCAAGATGTACCGTAACTGGTGGAACTTGCGGTGGTACACAAGTTGATTCTGTTTTTGTAACCATGGTAACTAGACCAACCATAACAGCAAGCACACCAGCTGCTATATGCGGAACAGGAACAGTGGTATTAGGTGCCACTGCAAGTGCAGGTACAATTAACTGGTACAGCGCAGCAACAGGCGGAACATCATTAGGTACAGGAGCTTCATTTACTACACCAAGTATTACTGCAACAACTAACTACTTTGTAGATGCAACAGCAAACGGATGTACCACAGCAACAAGAACATCAGTAGCAGCAACAGTAAATGCGATTCCAACCATTACAGCAAGCACACCAGCTGCTGTATGCGGAACAGGAACAGTGGTATTAGGAGCCACAGCAAGTGCAGGTACAATTAACTGGTACAGCGCAGCAACAGGCGGAACATCATTAGGTACAGGAGCTTCATTTACTACACCAAGTATTACTGCAACAACT
>JAIXWD010000019.1 GCA_027482225.1 Bacteroidota bacterium | reverse complement strand
TTCCATGGTATGGCCCGGTGTATGTAACAAGGTAATTTTAGCTTTACCAATGGTAAATACTTCTCCATCCTGACCAACATAGGCTTTATAACCCATTTGCATTTGTGTTGGTCCATAAACAATAGTAGCACCTGTTTTTTCGGCCAAATCAATATGTCCAGAAACAAAGTCAGCATGAAAATGTGTTTCGAATACATATTTTATGATTGCTCCGCGCTTTTGTGCCATTCCCGTTCACGCTGACGTGCCGTCAGTGTGTCGGAAAACAAAATACGTAGTAAAGTAAAATCTAAAATAACGATACACCATTAAGGAAAAAGCTGGTGGGGTTGTTTTCTTACAAAGTTTTATATTTGATTATGTCTGAGTTTTTGAAAATAGAAGATGGTAAATCATACTTTATTACAATGACGATAGTTGATTGGGTAGATTTATTTACACGGGAGTGTTATGTAAACATCTTAATCGACAGTATTAAATATTGCCAGCAAAATAAAGGTCTTGAGGTATACTCCCTGTTCACGCTGACGTGCCGTCAGTGTGTCGGAAAACAAAATACTTAGTAAAATCTAAAATAACGTTACACCATTAGGGCAAAAGCTGGTGGGGTTATTTTTTTACAAAGTTTTATATTTGATTATGTCCGAGTTTTTGAAAATAGAAGATGGTAAATCATACTTTATTACAATGACGATAGTTGATTGGGTAGATTTATTTACACGAGAGTGTTATGTAAACATCTTAATCGACAGTATTAAATATTGCCAGCAAAATAAAGGTCTTGAGGTATACTCTTACGTTATTATGCCAAGTCATGCACATTTTATTGTAAGTAGTGCAGGTAATTTAAGTGATATACTTAGAGACCTGAAAGAGCATACATCAAAACAAATTATAAAGGAGATTACGGCAAATAAACAAGAGAGCAGGCGTGAGTGGTTATTAGAGAAGTTTACAATTGGGCAATCCACAAAAACAGGAAAACAAGCATTTAGGGTTTGGATTCCAGGAAATCATCCTGAAGAACTGTACAGCGATAAATTTATTACTCAAAAAGAAAACTACATACACATGAATCCTGTTGTTGCCGGAATAGTCAGTCAACCGCAGCATTATAGATTAAGTTCTGCCAGTGATGAATCTCCAATTAAAGTATTACCTTTAAGATAAGCTTATGAAAAATTTAACTGTGTTAGAAAATATAACGACACACGGACGGCAACCCGAGCATTCGGGTCGTGAACGGAGGTTGTGAAAGGATAGACAAGTAATTGGGACATTTTAGTATGTTACTTGTGTTGGTTGATAATCTGTTGCAATGCGCCTGCTTGCATTACACCCGATTGTCGCCATAGTACTTGTCCGTTTTTAAACAAAATAAGTGTTGGCACACCTTGTATTTGGTAGTGTTGAGCAACTGCGGGGTTTTTATCTACATCAACTTTTAAAATTTTTGCATCATCCCCAATCATCAATTTTAACTCATCTAAAATGGGTTTCATCATTTTGCATGGGCCACACCACTCGGCCGAAAAATCAACCAAAACCGGTTTAGGTCCTGCAATAATTTCATTAAAAGCGTTGCTCATGGTATTATTTTATTTCTTCAAAAGTTACGTCTTCGGTATGCGGTGTTTGTTTTTTTGATGGTGTAGGTACAGCGCATCTTCCTCCTGCACATCCAATACCAAAAACAGACATGGCTGCAAAGTACCCACCTAAGGCTACCAGCATGTATTGTTTGGCCACTATAGCCTGAATAATAAGTGTAACTCCCATAACTAAATAAAGGGCACGCATAAAAGTCCAGCCGGTTAATATTCGTTCTTTCATCATTTACCAATTTTGTTTTTTAAACTCATCCAACTACCACCGTTGTATGCCTCATAACCTTTAGATTTTAAAAATCCGCGGGCCGATGAACTGCGCATACCGCTTGCACAACAAGTAATAACAGGTTTGTCTTTTTTTAACTTACCCAAATGTTGTTCCAGGGTTTGTAATGGCAGGTTTATGGCGCCTTTAATATGTCCCGATTCGAACTCGCCTTTGGTTCTTACATCAACAATAATTGCACCAGCTGCCATCAGCTCGTTGTAATCAACCTTTGGACCAAGGTTAAAAAGTTTCTTTATTAAGTTTATCATACGTTTAGTTATTCATTAAATAATTTACATCAAACCAACTGCCGCCATTTTTGCAATCAACTCCCATACTTTTTAGGTATGCAGTTGCCTGTCCGCTTCTGTTTCCGCTTGCGCAACATAACACAATGGGTTTAGGCATGGCTTTTATTTCTTCAACATGATTGGTTATGTCTTGCAAAGGAATATTTAAACTTCCTGCAACGTGTCCGCCCAAATATTCTTCAGGCGAGCGAACATCAATTACGGTATTTGGTTTCATGTAATTTATTTGTTTTTGGTTTTATGTCGTTTTTAAAAGAGCTTCCCAACAAACCTCCCATAAAAATACCATATAGCGTGCTGTTTATTGGGTTTGATGTAATGGCACAAGTGCCATTGCTACATCCTATAAAATAATAGTATGCATAACCTAAAGCCCCACCAATGATACTGCCAAGTATGGTTCTATTGTGTTTTATGATAAATGTTTTCATTATAACATGGTACTTGGACAAACGTAATCTGTTACAGGAAATGCCCCCGAATTTTTAATTGCAATAAATCCGCCCTGCACATTAATTAAGTTATCGTAACCACGTGCTTTAAGCACCGAAGCAAAAATCATAGAGCGATAACCACCTGCACAATGTACGTAATAGGTTTTGTTCTTATCAATTTTAAGCATGCTTTCATTGATGTAATCCAATGGTGCATTTTCTGCATCAATAATATGTTCGGCATAAAACTCACTTGCTTTACGTACGTCTATAATATTTATGTTTTTATCAGATTGATATACGTTAGTAAAATCATCAATTGAAATGCTACTTATGCTGCTGGTTTCTTTGCCAGCGTTAATCCAGGCATCAATTCCACCTCTTAAATATCCAATGGCGTTATCGTAACCTACGCGCGCCAAACGGGTAACCACTTCTTCTTCTCTTCCTTCCTCAATGATGAGTAACAAAGGTTGTTTAATATCAATAATCATGGTGCCAACCCAAACAGCAAAGTTTCCATCAATACCAATGTTTATAGCATTTGGAATAAATGCTTTGGCAAATAAATCGGCACTGCGGGTATCTATTATTAATGCTTGTGTCTCGTTTGCTGCTGCTTCAAATGCGTCAACACTTAATGGTTGTGTGCCTTTTTGCAATACTTGATCTATGCTGCTGTATCCATTAATATTCATCAATACATTATTGGGGAAATATGCTGGAGGAGGAGTTAGTCCATTCAGTAATTCATGAATAAAATCTTCTTCTGTAATACCAGCTCTTAACGCGTAATTTTTTCTTTTTTGATTGCCTAATGTATCGCTGGTTTCTTTGCTCAAATTTTTACCACAAGCGCTACCTGCGCCATGTGCTGGATATATAATTATGTCATCGGCTAGAGGCATAATTTTATTTTGCAACGAGTGATACAAATGTTTGGCAAGTTTTTCTTGTGTTAAATCGGCAATCACATGCTGTGCTAAATCTGGCCTTCCCACATCACCAATAAATAAGGTATCTCCTGTAAATAGGGAGGTTTGTTTTCCAGTTTCGTCTGTTAATAAAAAACAACTGCTTTCCATGGTATGGCCCGGTGTATGTAACAAGGTAATTTTAGCTTTACCAATGGTAAATAC
>JAIXWD010000010.1 GCA_027482225.1 Bacteroidota bacterium | reverse complement strand
TGCTACTGATGTTCTTGCAGCTGTTGTACAACCGTTTGCTGTTGCATCTACAAAGTAATTAGTTGTTGCTGATATACTTGGTGTAGTATACGTTGTACCTGTTCCTAATGATGTTCCACCTGTTGCTGCGCTGTACCAGTTAATTGTACCTGCACTTGCTGTTGCACCTAATACTACTGTTCCTGTTCCACATATAGCAGCTGGTGTGCTTGCTGTAATGGTTGGAATCGTATTTACAACTACTGCTACTGCTGTTGAAGTATCGCTACATCCGCTTGCGTTGGTAACCAATACACGATAATTTCCTGCTGCTGTTGCTGTAAGTGATGCGTTGGTTGCAGTTGCAATTGGTGCGTTGTTGTTTAACCATTGGTAAGTTAATCCTGTACCTGTATTTGCATTAATAACTACACTTCCGCCTGAACAAAATGTGGTTGCTGAATTGGCAGTTGCAGTTGCTGTTGGAATTGCATTTACGGTTGCAGCTACTGATGTTCTTGTTGCAGTGGTACATCCGTTTGCAGTTGCATCTACAAAGTAATTAGTTGTTGCTGATATACTAGGTGTTGTAAATGATGCTCCTGTTCCTAATGATGTTCCGCCTGTTGCTGCGCTGTACCAGTTAATTGTACCCGCACTTGCTGTTGCTCCTAATACCACTGTTCCTGTTCCACAACGACTTGCTGGTGTACTTGCTGTAATGGTTGGAATCGCATTTACTGTTACAGCTACTGCAGTTGAAGTGTCGCTACATCCGCTTGCGTTGCTAACCAATACACGGTAACTGCCTGCTGTTGTTGCAGTAAGTGAAGCGTTGGTTGCAGTTGCAATTGGTGCGTTGTTGTTTAACCATTGGTAAGTTAATCCCGTACCTGTATTTGCATTAATAACTACACTTCCGCCTGCACAAAATGTGGTTGCTGAATTGGCAGTTGCAATTGCTGTTGGAATTGCATTTACGGTTGCAGCTACTGAAGTTCTTGTTGCAGTTGAACATCCATTAGCTGTTGCATCTACAAAGTAGTTGGTTGTTGCTGATATACTTGGTGTGGTAAATGATGCTCCTGTTCCTAATGAAGTTCCGCCTGTTGCTGCGCTGTACCAATTAATAGTACCTGCACTTGCTGTTGCACCTAAAACCACCGTTCCTGTTCCGCAACGACTTGCTGGTGTGCTTGCTGTAATGGTTGGTGTGGTTGTTACGGTAGCGGCAATTGATGTTCTGGTTGCAGTTGTACAACCGCTTGCTGTTGCATCTACAAAGTAATTAGTTGTTGCTGATATACTTGGTGTGGTAAACGATGTACCAGTTCCTAATGATGTTCCGCCTGTTGCCGCACTGTACCAATTAATAGTACCTGAGCTTGCTGTTGCACCTAAAACTAAAGTTCCTGTTCCGCAACGACTTGCTGGTGTGTTTGCAGTTATAGTTGGTGATGGAGCAACAGTAATCACACCATAAAGTGTATCTGGTGCACAACTGAATGAGCCAGTAGGAAATACCCTGTAAGTTCCGGTTGCTGTTGGATTACCAGTAATGGTGAGTCGCTTATTTGTTGTATCTAAAGTAGGTGTTAAACCTGCAGGTAGGTTTTGAACTGTTAAACCTGTTGCCCCAGTACTATAACTATAAACAGTATTTGTTAAAGTAGCACCAGAACACAAGGTTTGATTTTGCGAACCAGATGCTAAACTAATCAATGGTGTGCCTACATATATCTCTACATCAAAATTTGCAATTCCGTTAGAAGTATTAAATGTCCAATCTGGATCTCCTGTTGGCGAGTTACCAATACCATTCTCTGCTGGACCACCATTTCTGTGCATATTCCAACCAAAAATAGTTTGGCGGAATCCATTGGTTACATTGTGAATTTGAAATGAACCATGGCCGTTTGTGCCAACAGTAGGTTGATCATCCCAATCATAATTAGCGGCATTTCCAACAGGTGTTAATGAACCAGAAACTGCTGCATTATAATTGTAAGGCCACATTTCTATTCTTCCCGTATCAAATTTACCAGTATGTACACCTGGCATATTAGATGCCACTTCTATGTTAAAAACGTTTCGTTGTAATATGGCATTGTTAATATGATCAGGTATTTGAAGACCTGCAATTGTTAAACCAGTCCATGCATCAAATGAAACCTCTGCCCAACGAAGAACACCAGCTACATTATTTTGCATACGATACCTAACTCGGTTAAAACTTCCAGTGAATGCAGATGCTGCACCGCCAGTTTTTCCAAATCCAGCAACATATACAATAGAACCTGAACCATCACGGCTTGGGTTTGTTGTTTCGTAAATTTTAGTCCAAGAGAACCCGGATACGGTAACGTTTCGGGTGGATTGTTTTGATGCACAACCGTTCCAACTGTATGTATAGGTTATTGTAGCCGTTCCATTTCCTGCTGCAGTTACTAATCCACTTGAATTTACCGTTGCAACTGAAGTATTAGAAGATGACCATGTTCCACCTGAAATGTTGTGAGATAGTTGAGAAGTACCTGAACCACAGATCGTATTTCCACCTGTGATGGCTAAATTACCAAATGTCCAATTAGAAACTGAACCCGATAAAGTAAAACCATTAAGTGTGCCTGTGTTATTGTTACCAGATAAATCTGTTAATGAAGTTAAACCGGTGTTTGTGCCATCGGCTGTTCCTACATTAAAATCATATGAAGCAGCCAAACCTGTTGTTGGTCCCATACTTGTTACAAACCTATTATCTTGAATTTGGGTTGCGGTGCGGGCTGTGTTCCAAATGCGCACTTCATCAATCATTCCATTAAATTTGAAAAAAGATCCTGAAGTCATGGCTCCAATAGATAAACTTTGAGTTGGATTAGCTGTCAAATTTACACCTCCTGTAGTTGCCTGAGCAACTCCATCTAAATAAATAACAGCAGAGTTATTACCAGTTACCACAACAGCAACATGATACCAAGTATTTGCATTTATTGAATTTATTGTAGTTAAAGCATTAAAATTTGTCTCGAATACAATTTTTCTATCTGAAGTATTCCAAGTGTTAATCATCAAACCATAACCACCGTCAACTTGTCCGTCAGCAGTTCTAGCTGCAATAACATTAATACTACTTGCATTTCCACTGTAGTTAAACCAAGCTTCAATAGTTAAATTAGAACTGATGTTGGTTGAAGCCCCGGTTCCACATACAACAGAGGGTCCAGAGTGAGTTCCACCAGTTCCATTAAATTTTAAAGCATTTTGATAATTAACTGAACAGGCGTTTTGTGCCATTAACTGTGCAGATAGCAACATAAATGATACTAAAAGCAAAAATAGCTTTAGATGTGTTTGTTGTTTTTTCATTTTATTTTGTTAATTTTTATTTAATTAGTTATATCATCAACTTACATTGTTTTTAATCAGAGTAAAAAGTACTAAGGGAACTTATTTATCATTAAAATACAATTGAATGCGACATTGGGACAAATCTATGTTTCAATTGGACACTAAATTTGCATTGATTTGTATTGTTTTTATACTATTTTGGATGACATGTAAAAAAATCTTAACAATTAATTTATGTAAAATAATTGGCATTTTTAAAAAAAAAAATCGATAGCTAAAAATATCGTGTTTTATTAAATTTAATAAGCCTTTTGAGTAATTATAATTGTGTAATTGTATTAGATGATTAACAGCAAAAATAAAATTCATTTTTTCTGTTTTTAACAGGATTTTTTGAACACATAAATTACACCAACAATAAACGCGACATATAATTAGCCAGTGAACCAATTTCTTAATATAACATCTACTAACAATGAACAGTGTTATACCATCATTTGACTAGCTTACTTAATAAATACAACACTTCCATTAAATTTAGATGAATAAAATATTTGAAAGGAAAAATTGAAATACAAAATCAAACATGTAAAAATGTTATGATATGTTATAATAATACATCTATTATAAATAAAGCAAAAGATATAGAGGAAGGCTATTTGAATTATTATATAGTTTGTTGTAACTATAATGTAATAATCTATAAGTTATGTGCCATAACTATAATTTGCAGGCATGTTTTTAACATCTATTAACAGTTGGATAAATAAAAGAAAGTGGATATATGGACTTGTTCTTGTTTTGTGTATTGCACTTGGTTTTATTTTTAAAGCATACATATTTAAAAGTACACCAAGTAAAAATGAAATATCTATAAATGGAATTCCCGAATTGAAAGGTAACGAGAGGACAATTATCACAATGATATCTCGGTTACACCAAGAAAATAAAAAGGAACAAGCATACTCAATAATAAATGAGATGAATGAAAAGGCCCAAGATGAAGAAAACAAGCTAGCTCTTTATTATTTAAATTCTTTAAAGTGTTATATATTCTCAATTGAAAAACAATATGAACAATCTGTTAATCATGGTAAAATAGCATTAGATATTGCAACTAAATACTTCGATACGATTAACTTAACTAATACATATCAGAATATATGCGCAAGTTATTCCCAAATAGCTCAAAGCGATTCTGTAGAAAAATACACTTCGCTTGGTTTTGAACACGCATTAATAAAGGGAGATAGTATCATGCTAAAAACATTTGCTATGAACCTTGGAACCTTGGCATTTAACAAGAACTTACCAGGACTAGCAGGATATTATTTCGTTAAAGCATCAGCAATTAAGGCTAACGGATTCGCAAATACAGATACATTGCTATATGCCAATTTGGTTTCAATTTTAATTTCTAACAAGGATTACGAAGAGGCTGAAAAAATATGGCAGTTGCATAATCTTGATGCAGCTCTTGATGGAGATGAATATGATAATCAAAATTTACAATGCAACAGAATAGCCTTGTTCCAAGCACAAAAAAAATGGGATAAAAGTCGAGCTCTTCTTTCTAAGCTGAACTTAGAATCCTTTAATCCTGATTTTAAAGCAGCACTATTTACTAACACCTGGAACCAGATTTACAATGATAAAGGAATAGAAGCGTGTGCAGATTATATATCCAAGCATAAAACTTTTTTTGAAGAGTATTTTATTCAAATAGTTGCATCATTAATAACCTTAATACCTCATGATCAAATTTATCGCATTGGAATTTTAAACTCCACGTTTGTTCAATCGTTAATAGATAAATATGCAATAGAGCAATCGAATGATAGGTTATTAAAATATTCGGCACATATGTTATTAGGTATTATTTTGCAATATGAAAACAAACACGTGCAGGCCAATAAAAACTATTTAATAGCACACAAGAACCATAATGAATATTTGGAAATTAACGACTCGTTGAGGGTTAGAGATATTGATCATGAGATTAAATTTGAACGTTTATTAAGTGAACAGTATGAGTTAAACCGAATGTTAACTACAAAAACTAAAGAGAACCAAATGCTAATGTTACTTGGGTCTATTTCAATATTATTTTTGGTTACACTTGTTATTCTTTTCTATTTAAACGGACAGCGAAAACAAGTTGAATTTCAATTACTAAGCATAGAGAAACAGCAAATAGAAGAAAAGGAAAAGCATCTAGAAAAGGAAAAGCAATTAAACAACAGAATTGTAGAGTTATCAAAGTCAATAATTATTAAATCTAATGAACTAGGTAGCACCATTACCTCAACAACAACAACAAATAGTGCTAAAGAATTATATAACATTAAACGAGAGCTAGCTAAAATTTCAAAATTTGAAAACATTGAGCATCCTGAAATTGCAGATAAGCTTTATCAAAACAATGAATTATATGAAAAACTATTTCCAAGTTTGAAAGACTTTAATAAAACTGAAAAGCGAATTTTTGCACTTTCTACAGAAGATTATAAAGTAAAAGACATTAGCATTTTAATGGGGCTATCGAGCCAATACGTACATAACGTAAGAAGCCGACTTAAGAAAAAAGTCGGCCTCAATGAAGAAATTACTTGGAGTGAATTTAAAAAGCGTGCATTGGCCCAATCGGATCAAATTACATCTTAATAATTTTAAATTCTGTTCTCCTATTTTTAGCGTGATCGGCCTCACTGCATTTCACACCATCCTTGCACTTATTTAATAATTTTGATTCACCATAACCTTTCCAAGTTAATCTTTTAGGTTCTATTCCCATTGATAAAATATACTGACCTGATGATTCAGCACGTTTTTGAGAAAGTGTTTGGTTAAATTTAGCACTTGAACGAGAATCTGTATGCGAACCTAATTCAATCACTAAATTTGGAAACTCTTTCATCGCGTTTACTATTTTATCTAATTCAACAGCTGCATCTGGTCTTACATCCCATTTACCCAAATCAAAATAAATTGGATTAAGGTTTAAAAGTTTTCCTAAATCTTGACCAACTTTTATTTTAGCCTTAGCAACAACTACTGGAACTGCATTCATTAATTTTGCAATAACTAGTTTCCGACTTTTATCAAAATTTAGTGGCATCTGAAACGATAATGGATAATAACCACCTTTACTTAATGAAACCATCAAATTACTGCCTAATAACTTGCTTGTTGCAGGTAAATTAAAACAAAAGCTTCCTTGCTCATCAGATGTTGACGTGTAATTTTGATTTCCAATAGTATAACTTACAGCAACACCTTTATTGGGTTGTTTGGTTATGCTATCTATTAATTCAATACATACAGTATATGGTGTAGTATCAATAGTATAATCATAAATATCATCTCCACCCTTACCACCTGTTCTGTTCGAACTAAATGATCCACTTAGTTTTGAAATAGGTTGAAAATAAAAATCATCATAACTTGAGTTAATTGGAGCCGATAAAACAATTGGAATTTGCGCCCCTTTACTTAACATCAAAATATCTAAACCTCCGAACCCATTTGCTATTTCAGAACTATAATACAAATCGCCATTATTCATTGTTGGAAAAACCTCATCTGCAGCCGTATTTACTGCTTCTAAAGGTTTAGGAGTATCCCAAACCAAATCAACTAGTTTACTGTAATAAATATCAAAGCCACCTTTGCCGCCTTTCATGTTTGACGAGAAAAACAATGTATTGTTTGCCTCATCAAAACAAGCATGTTGAACTGAATAATCTGGTGAACAGAAAGGTAACGAAGTGAAAGCTGAATATCCTGCTTCATTTTTTTTAGCCCATAAAATTTCAAGTTGATAAATACCCGCTGCATTTTTTTTAGTGCGGCTAACCGTAGCAAAAATATAGTTGTTGTTGTTGTTGGTTACATAAACCGGACCAACGTGAAATCTTTTTGATTCTGATGCCAAATCTTTTATTACTGCTTCACAAGAATTATTGATGGCAAAAGTTTGCATGAATGCATTTTGAACATTTTCATCTTTAGACAATCTGTTTGATGAAAAGATCTTAACACCACCTAAATTGGAAGATCCAAATTCATCTGCATTGGAGTTAGCGCATGAGTTAGTTATCACTGCAAGAATATTAATAGATTCTTCCGTCAGATATTCTCTTAACCCCATTTCGCGAAGTTTTAAAATAAATGGATTGTATGCTGATTGATTTACATTATTCTGTTTGCATAAACTAACATAATCAAGCATGTGCTGCTTTTCAGTTACTAGTACTTTATCTGCAGCGGCTGTGTATATTTTAAATGCTTCTTTCGTCTTGTTTAAACGTAACAAAACATAGGCGTATTGTGGCAACACAGTTGAGTCGCCTTTACTTAAACGCTTTGCCAATATAGACTCAGCATCTACCATGTCTCTTTCAAAAAGTTGTTTATTTAGTTTTGCAGGCGACTGTGCATTTATATCAGAACAGCATATCACAACTAATAATACCAATAAGATCTTTTTCATACCAATTAATTAAAATAACGAGGTGAGTTAATGCGGCTAGGCTTACCATTAAGATTTAAGCTAACAGTAATTTGATGTGTTTGTTTAGATAACATAGAGATGGCCGATAGCGGATAATCATAACAATAATACATATCAAACCTTCCAACATTTACTACTCCTAAAATAGCTCCTACTCCATCACCTGAACGATAGCTTAGGCCAGTTATAACTTTACTTTTCATTTCAAGAACCGCATTCAAATCAAACTGCACAGGAGCATTTGTTACCTCTTTCATCAAAACACTAGGGCGAAATTTAAATTCATCATTCAAATCAAAATTATACCCCAAATAGGTAAATCGATGAGATATAATTTTAGTGCTACCCATTACACTTGTGGCTCCAAAATCATAGTTAACAACACGCGGTTGACTATATCCTATGTAAAAAGATTTATTAGTTAATAAAAATCCAAAACCCGCATTAGGTTTTAATCCACTGCTAAGGTTTTCCATAAACAAAGGATCACCAGGTATTGTAGTTGATATCTCAGAGAAATTCATTTGGTTTACTAACCCTATTAATCTTAACCCTGTTATTAAACGCCAATTGCGTTTTAACTTTAAATGATAATTAATATCTGCATTTACAGTATTGGTTCTTGAAACACCAACCTGATCGTAAATATAAGATAATCCTAAACCTATTCGCTCACCAGCCATACCCCCTATGGCCAGTGAACTTGTTTTAGGCGCTCCTTTAACGTTTACCCATTGTAAACGTCCAGTTGCATTTAATAATGTTCTGCCATCTGCACCTGCTTGCGCAGGATTTAACACCTGAGGATTAACCCAGTATTGACTGAACATTGGATCTTGCTGCGCGCTCACAAAAAGTGAATTTGCTACTATTATTAATATAATTAATATCTTTTTCATAACGGTTATTTGTTAATGTAAATACTACCAGTTATTGGTTTTTCATCTGTTCCTGTTTCAAAAATGTAGAAGTAAGTACCACCTGGCAGTTTACCATCTTGAATTCTTAAACCAAGATTTGGCTCTCCTCCCCAATCATTTGCATAACGCTGTCTTACAAATACTTCTTCACCCCATCTATTTATTACCCTTAATACATTGTTCGGGTATTTCTCTATTCCAGGTATAACGAAATAATCATTTATACCATCGCCATCAGGAGAGAAACCTCCAGGTATTTTAAGGGTATTTTCAGTTACTTTAATAATTACCAATGCAGTATCAAACAAGTTAGGTGTTCCTAAATCGCCTATGCGGTAGGTAAAATTATCAGGACCAAAATATCCTTCGTTTGGAGTATAAATAAATGTGGTATCCGCTCTAAGTAATAGTGTTCCATATTTAGGTGCAAGTATCACTTGAGGCATACCCAATCCTTTATCATCTATATCATTAAGTGTAACATTAAATACTACTGATGTACCTTCTTTAACCACTATGGTATCATTAACCGCAATTGGTTTATTGTTATCTATCACCTGTTTTACATTTATAATAACCCAAGCATTACCACAAGATATTGGTAGTCCGTTATCACAAGCCTTGTATTGGAATGAATCAATACCAACAAAATTTAAATTAGGAGTATATGTAATAGTTCCATTTACATTAACCAATAATGTTCCATTAAGCGTTGCTATATCAATTGTAGGATTACTTAAAGTTCCATCCAAATCATTGTCATTAACCAATACATTAACTACTACCGCTGTGTTTTTATTGGTTGATGCAATATCATTAACTAACAATGGTCCATCGTTAACTGAGTTTATATTTAACCTTACCCAAGCACTATCACAAGCCACAGGCATACCATTGTCGCAGATCTTATACATAAACGAATCTTTTCCGTTGTAGTTAGGATTTGGTTTAAATGTTATTGTTCCATTGGCATTAACAACCACAGTTCCATTATTTGGTAGCGTACGGATAACTGGATTATTTAATGTGCCATCAACATCGCTATCGTTTAATCGTAAATCTACAGTTATCGAATCATCTTCATTAAATGTTAATGTATCATCTACCGCATCTGGTCCGTCATTTATTGGATTGATTTTTAAACGTACCCATGCACTATCACACAATACTGGTAAACCATTATCGCATACGCGGTACATAAACGAATCTGATCCGTGGAAGTTTGGATTTGGTTTAAATGTTATTGTTCCATTGGCATTAACAACCACCGTTCCATTATTTGGTTGTGTACGGATAACTGGATTATTTAATGTGCCATCAACATCGCTATCATTTAATCGTAAATCTACAGTTATCGAATCATCTTCATTAAATGTTAATGTATCATCTACCGCATCAGGACCGTCATTTATTGAATTGATATTTAAACGTACCCATGCACTATCACACAATACTGGAATACCATTATCGCATATGCGATAAACAAACGAATCTAATCCATTGTATGAAGTATTTGGCGTATAAGTAATAGTACCGTTTGTATTAACGGTTGCTGTTCCGTTTAATGGCTGTGTAATGATAACTGGATTGCTTAATGTACCATCAATATCTGCATCATTGCTTCTTACATTTATAACAACTGGTGTGTTCTCTCCTGTGTTCGCATTATCATCAACTGCATCAGGTCTATCATTAATCGGATTGATATTTAATCGTACCCAAGCACTATCACATAATACAGGCATGCCATTATCACATACGCGGTACATAAATGAATCTACTCCGTGGAAGTTTGGATTAGGTCTGAATGTAATTGTCCCATTTGGATTAATAACCACCGTACCATTATTTGGTTGAACACGAATTACTGGGTTATTTAATGGTCCATCAGGATCGTTATCATTTAATCTAACATTAATTACAACTGAATCATCTTCATTTACCGATAAGGTATCATTTCTTACAATTGGAGCTGCGTTAATTTTAATATATACAAAAGCAGTATCGCATGCAACAGGATTTCCATTATCGCAAACACGATAAGTAAGTGTATCGTAACCATAATAACCTGCAATAGGTAGGTAGGTAATTTTACCTGACATAAGCACTGAACTGCTACCATATAGTGGTGCTTTAATGATGGTAGGGTTTGATAATACACCATCAATATCAAAATCATTATTTAAAACTGCAACAGAGTCTAATTTTCCTTGAGCAACAAATAGCGTGTCGTTTAATGCATCTGGTTTAGAATTTATAAATAATGTAACCGAATCAGAATTTGTATTACCGCACACGTTAGTTAAAACTACTCGGTAGCGTTGATTATTCAATCCATTTGTATTACTTATAAATAATGTTGAAGTATTTCCACCAGTGTATACACTTCCATTTGGTACATTTACAAATGCACCTGATTGTAGAGCTGTTTGCCATTGGTAAGCAACAACGTTATTAGCTAATACACTAAATTGCACTGTGCTTCCAGAAACGATGCGTTGTAATATGGGTTGAGTAGTTATTGAAGGTGTTGTATTAACTGTAATGGTTAACGAATTACTCATTGCTGTTGGCGTTGATAAACAACTGGCGTTTGATGTTAATAAAACCTTAATGGTATCATTGTTAACAAGAGATGTTGTTGAATACGTAGACAAATTTGTACCAACAGCAGCACCATTTCTGTACCACTGATAAGTAGGTGAAGAACCTCCATTATTTGGAACAGCAGTAAATGTAATATTACTACCTGAACAAATCGTATTACCACTATTTGATGATATGGTAACAGCTGGGTTAACAGTTGAATTGGTTAACCTAACAAAATTACTTGTGCTTTGTGCGCTTACCAAACAAGGTGTTGCATTAGAAGTCATCACAACATTTACCGAATCATTAGCCAATGGTGTATTTAAAATATAGGTGGCTGAAGTGGTTCCAACATTAACACCATTTAATTTCCATTGGTAAATTGGTGTAGTTCCACCGTTAATTGGTGATGCTGTAAATGTAATTGGATTGCTACCACATACTGAAGTGGTAGATGCGCTTACACTAACTGAAGCAGTAATATTTGCATTAACCGTTGCTAATACTGCACTTCTTGTTGCTGTTGTACAACCGTTTGCTGTTGCATCTACATAATATGTTGTGGTATTCGATATACTTGGTGTGGTAAAAGATGTGCCTGTACCTAATACGCTACCTCCAGAAGCAACATTAAACCAATTAACATTACCGGCACTAGCTGTTGCTCCTAATGTTACTGTTCCGGTAGAACATCTCGCAGCAGGTGTAATTCCTGTTATTGTTGGTATAGCATTAACCGTTGCTAATACTGCACTTCTTGTTGCTGTTGTACAACCGTTTGATGTTGCATCTACAAAATACGTTGTAGTGTTAGAGATACTTGGTGTGGTAAACGATGTGCCTGTACCTAATGATGTTCCACCTGTTATTGCTGCATACCAATTTAATGTGCCTGCACTTGCTGTTGCGCCTATAGTTACTGTTCCTGTTCCGCACACTGAACCAGGTGTTGTTCCTGATATAGTTGGTAAGGCATTAACTGTTGCAACTACTGCACTTCTTGTTGCTGTTGTACAACCATTTGCTGTTGCATCTACATAATAAGTTGTAGTGTTCGATATACTTGGTGTGGTAAACGATGTACCTGTACCTAATGATAC
>JAIXWD010000020.1 GCA_027482225.1 Bacteroidota bacterium | reverse complement strand
TAATCAATATAATCAAATTATATACGCTACTTATCTTTAAAAGAACTTTCTAATTCATACCCCCTCAACTTTTGAGGGATGCAAATGTAGGTCGATTTTTATTTGTAGCAAATTTGGCTACAAACTAATTTTCTAGTTTACTGTGTTACAAGGATATATTTTGAGTAAAAACAGATAAGACGTTTAATAAACAATATATTTACATAAAAAAAGGCGAACAAAATGTATATCAAATATAAAAAAACAAAAGTTTCTATTATGCTATGAATGTACATTTGATTAAACTTGCGCAAGGATACGATACAGTTATAATTACTATTATTATATAAAACATGAACACAACATCGTCATTATTTGAAAAACACGATAACATTGTAAACTCGGCTTTGACAGCATTGCACACCAGGAGTTATTTCACTCCATACCCTGAAAACCCAAAAGCATACAGCGAAGATGGTGATTCAAAGGGCAAGATCTTTATAAGTTCAGTTATGAATAACAACTTTAGTGAATTACACCAAGGAAATGCCAAATCATGGATTGGAGAAGAAATTTCACCTTATTTACAGTTAGGTATTGGAGTTAAGTATCCATCATATAGTATAGATACATATATAAGTAACGCATTGGAGGCTCAAAAAAACTGGAGTAAAATTCCTGTGAAATATAGAGCTGGAATATTAATAGAGGCATTAGATAGAATTAAAAAGCGCTTTTTTGATATCACTTATGCAACAATGCACACTACTGGACAATCTTACATGATGTCGTTCCAAGCATCGGGACCCCATAGTAATGATAGAGCCTTGGAGTCTATTATTACTGGTTTGGAAGAGTTGACTAAGTACGTTGCAGAAGCCGAATGGGTAAAACCGATGGGGAAATTTGATTTGAAACTGAAGAAAAATTGGAAAGCCATGCCGAAAGGTGTTGGTTTAGTGATAGGTTGTAGTACGTTTCCGATTTGGAATACCGTTCCAGCCTTATTTGCAAATTTAATAACAGGAAATGTTTCAATTGTAAAACCGCACCCTAGGGCTATTTTACCCATAGCGATTGTGATAAGTGAATTACAAAAAGTTTTCATAGAAAATGATATTGACGCATGCACGGTACAACTTGCACCTGATACTTTGGACAATCCTATAACAAAATTATTGGCCGAACACCAATCTGTAAAGTTAGTTGATTACACGGGTGGAACTGAATTCGGTAATTATATAGAATCATTAAACAAAACTGTATTTACAGAAAAAGCGGGTGTAAACAGTATTATTATAGATAGTGTTATTGATTTAAAAACAGTGATGTCTAATATTGCATTTAGTGCCAGCTTATATAGTGGACAAATGTGCACTGCTCCTCAAAATATTTTTATACCTGCTAATGGAATTAATACAAATGAAGGCTTGATAAGCTTTGAAGATACTGTACAGGCATTATGCGGAGCCATTACTAGTTTGGTTGATAACCCTAAAGCAGGAGCTCCAACTTTAGGAGCTATACAATCTGAAGTTACGTTGAAAAGAGTAAAGCATTTAGGTGAATTAGGCGGAAATGTGGTACTTGAAAGCAAATCAATAGTTAATGAAGAGTTTAAAGATGCTCGAATAGCAACACCAGCTGTCATAGTTATGGATGAAAGTGATTACAATCTTTATAATAAAGAATGCTTTGGACCAATTGTATTCGTGATTAAAACGTCATCCACTGAAAGCTCTATTGCGCTGGCTAAAAAACTATCCTTTGAAAAAGGAGCTATTACCTGTGGCGCATACACTACTGATAAGAAAATAATGCAAACGATAGAAGATGAAATGAACGAAGCGTATACACCTGTATCATTTAATTTTACTGGTGCTGCATTTATAAATTCACATGCCGCGTTTAGCGATTTTCATGTAACAGGAGGAAATCCTGCAGGAAATGCTAGTCTTACCACGAGTGAATTTATTGTTAAAAGATTTGTTTGGGTTGGAAATCGCTTCGCATAAGCAATAATATTATTCGATTTTGAACAAAGGCCTTCGTATTTACGGAGGCTTTTGTATTATTGAAACATGATGGTTCAGAGAACAAGTAACACAGATTATTATAAAACAGTTTTTTTTACCCTATTTACTTGCCTTTGGTTTGTAGGTATTATACTAGGTGAAAAGGCTCCAGCAATGCTAAGTATATGTTCTATTGGCCAGGTGTTAAGTGTAATACTATTAACTCACCCCAAAAAGCTGTGGGCTAATTTTATATCTGATAAAGGCATGCTAATTTTTAGTTTGAGTTTTTTATTTTTACTCCTTAGTTTTTTTTATAGCGATAATTTAAAATACTTGGGTGAACGACTTCAGATAAAGGTTCCGATTTTATTATACGCTTTGATTTGGCCAAGTATTGGCGTGTTGAGTCAAAAACAAATTAAAGTTATTTTCTATTCGTTGATTAGTATTTGTGTAATAAGCGCTAGTGGCATACTTACTAACTATGCATTAAATTATGATAAGATTAATGAGTTGTATCTACAATCGAAAATTATGCCTGGGCCTATAAACCACATTAGGTATAGCTTATTGATTGTATTTGTTATTTGTGTTATTTACTACTTCATCAAACAACAACTTATAAAAAGCAAAATAGAGAAAAAACTAATGATGGCCACTGCCATATTTTTGATTTTATTCTTACACATTTATTCGGTTAGAAGTGGTTTACTTACATTATACGCAGTGATTGCAATTGGTGTGATAAACCAAGTAATAGCAAACAAAAACTATAAGCAAATTGGGATTGCAGCTGGAGCGCTTGTTTGTATTGTAATGATTAGTTTGGCTATTTCGCCAACCATGAGAAATAAACTGATTAATACCAAACAAGATGTAAACGTATATACTAATCAGGAAAACCCTAACTTTAACTCGCTTGCCACAAGAATGGTATCATACAAAACCGCTTTAGAGATAGCAAAAGAAAATATTTGGTTAGGTTGCGGACAAGGCGATTTGCGAGATAAAAACGATGCTTTGTTTAAAAGAGATTACCCGAGTATCATCACTCCTATAATACCACACAACCAATTTATTTATTACTTAGCAGCAACTGGTTTAATTGGATTAATTATATTTTCGTTAACGTTTACAGCCCCTATTTGGGTAAATCATTTTTACAAATATGAGTTGATTCAATTTGCTTATGCCATTCTACTTATTGCATTTCAGTTTGAAGCTATGATAGAAACACAAATTGGTGTGGCTTGTACGCTATTATTTGTTTTAATACCATATTATTTAAGCCAAAAGCGGATAGCTATGGCTTAACCGAATAGCTTATTTTTACACGAGCAGTTACAGATTTTATATCTAGTTTTAATTGCGCTTCGTTACCAATTGAAACAACAAAATTATTGTATTTTGAAGCGTCAAGCTTGCCAGTTACTCGCACAAGACATTGTTTATTGTTATCAAGGTTTATCACCTTTATTATTGTACCAATAGGTGCATCGGAATGGAGAACTTGCATTGTCTCGTCTATAATAGCAATACCAACTTGTTCTATTAAATCACCATAAGCCATAAGTGGCATTTGATTATTTTGGGGCATTTGAGCTTCAGGAGTATTTAACCTATGAAATGGTTTAACTGTTGCAGATTCATCGACTAAAAGGATTTGACCTGTTGCAATTTTATTTGACTTCAAGTTATTCCATTTTACAATTTGGGCAGACGATATTTTATACTTTTTAGAAATTGCATTTAATGTTTCGCCAAGCAAAACTTGGTGCGTGTAAGTTTTTTGCACCTCAACATTTTGAGCATTTGCATGCGCTTCATCGATCCTTGAGGAATCATTAAGTTGATTAACGAATGACTTTATAATCTCTGAATATACAGGTATACGTAAAATTTGATTTTTAGAAACCTTATTGTTTTTTAGTTCATTATGCTTATTAACATCGGCAAGCGTTGATTTATATCTTTTTACTATTAGGTTTAAATTCTCTGATTTATCAACTTTATGTATAATGAATTTTTGCCCTTTTATTGTTTCAGCCCTTATTGAGTCCATTGTTTTTGCGAATGATAATTCAGCACATAACAAGATAAGAAATAAAAAGATGGTTAATTTCATTTTACAATTTGATTTACTGTGGTTGAGAATGCCATGGGCTTATCATTAAACAATTTTTTAGTAGCAGCCCAAGTTGTTTCGAACAACTTAGAATTTCGGTATTTTTCCAAATCAGATTCATTTAGCCACAAACTATATGTGTAATATACGTTACTATAATTAGCATCTTGTAATAAAGTTAATCCATGGCAACCAGGAAAATTAGCAATGTGATTTTTACTGTTTTCGAATACCGTTAAAAAATCATTAACTAATTTCGGGTCAAAAGAAAGTCGAACTATTCTATTTATCATTCTTGTTTTTCAATAATAATTTGATCACCTAATTTCAAACCTAATAATGATTTGCCTTGTCCCCTGTTGATGGCAATCTCAAGCCAACCTACATCATTAAAAACTGCTACACCATCACCTTCAGCTACATTGGCATAATTTGGATCAATTTTAGCTAAGCTTTCTCTTCTTCTATAAAATATTTTGTAATTAGCATTTCCAATCCAATTATGAAAGGTTACTTTATTTAAGTTAGTTATTGCATTATCGTATCCATCAACATGAACAATTGATGATCTAATTTGAGAATCTGTAATTACAGGTTTAAGACTATTATAAACAATCTTAGGCTTAGTAATATTAGCAAAAGTTTTCACATCAATGCCAGTTAAAATATAATTGGCTAGTATGGTGAATGTATTTTTTTCTGGTGATAGATCTTTTATTGAGAACATCGAAGGATTAACCTTATAAATGGCATCCCATTCATCACTTAACATAGAAAGAAATCCATTATCTGCGGCTATTACCCATTGGTTTCTTATTTTACCAATGAGGATATCATTATAAATTAATAAATTAGTGTCAATTGCTATAATATGAATCGTTTCTGACTTAAAATCGCTAAGACAACTTTGGAGCAAGAATGCCCCTTGCAATAAATCATATGCAGGTAAGTTATGTGATACATCAACAATCATAGCATCAGGAATTAGCTCTATAATACGCGCCTTCAAAGAAGCTACATAATAAGTATTTGCTCCATAATCACTTGTAATTGTTATAACCTTCACTATTTAATATTAATAATTAATTTTGTGCAATTTGGTAAAAAACTTTAATAGTTTATTTTTTTATACCATTGAAACATATATTTGTTAAGCAAAGTTATTAAGGTAATACCAGTTTACACAATATTAATATCACAAGACTTGATTCAGAAGGAAATAATAATTGAAGGAGCCGAACCATCCAATGTTTTGGGTGTGAATAATAAAAATTTAAAAATATTACAGCATCATTTTTCTAAGTTAAAAATAGTTTCTAGAGGTAACAATTTATTTGTTAATGGTGAAATTAGAGAAATTGAACGATTTGAAAACGGATTGGCTACTTTATGCAAATTGAGCCAAAAACAAGGAGTATTAGACATCAATATGATGGAAAGTATTTTAGGCAAGATTGATGTTTCAGATATTTCTGAAGAATTAAAGACCAAAGACGAAGATGTGATTTTGTATGGTAATGGAGGTAAGGTGATAAGGGCTAAAACTCCTAATCAGAAAAATATGGTTGAATTAATGAGTTATAACGATATTTTATTCGCCATTGGTCCAGCTGGTACCGGAAAAACTTACACTGCGGTTGCATTGGCTGTAAGAGCTCTAAAAAATAAAGAGATAAAAAGAATTATACTGGCAAGACCAGCTGTAGAGGCAGGTGAAAACCTAGGTTTTTTACCAGGTGATTTAAAAGAAAAAATTGATCCATATTTACGACCATTATATGACGCGTTAGATGATATGATTCCTCCTGAAAAGTTGAAATTTTATATAGAAAACAGGGTAATAGAAATCGCACCTATGGCATTTATGCGTGGGCGTACTCTAGATAATGCTTATGTTATTTTGGATGAAGCACAAAATGCAACCGACCTACAGTTAAAAATGTTTTTAACTAGGATGGGGCCAAATGCTAAGTTTATAGTAACAGGCGATTTATCTCAAATAGATTTACCAAAAAAAACGCAATCGGGATTATTAAAAGCGGTAAATATTTTAGACGGTATAATGGGAATTCATTTTGCCTATTTAACATTTGAAGATGTGGTGCGTCACAGATTGGTTAAAGATATTATTAAAGCCTACGACAAAGAACAAAAAAACAATGATTAATAATTGTTGATTAAATTTGCCACTCAATTAATAACAATGGAAAACGCTATCGTATCTACTAATTACTTTTTTAAACATCAAAAGAACTTTTACCGAGGTAAGGTAAGGGATGTATATAATATTGAAGACAAGCTATTGGTGATGATAGCCTGCGACAGAATTAGTGCTTTTGATGTGGTGCTTAAGCGCCCTATTCCATATAAAGGACAAGTGCTTAATCAAATTGCATCACATTTTTTAGATATGGCCTCGGCTACTGTGCCTACATGGAAAATTGCATGTCCTGACGCTAATGTTACAATTGGTAAAATGTGTGAACCATTTAAAGTAGAAATGGTTATCCGTGGATATTTAGCTGGACATGCTTGGAGAGAATATAAAGCCGGTAAACGACAAATTTGTGGAGTTTCATTACCTGATGGATTGAGGGAAAATGACAAATTACCCGAACCAATCATTACTCCAACTAAAAAAGCCACCGAAGGACATGATGAAGACATTAGCCGTGAAGATATTATCAAAACAGGATTAGTAATTGAGACAGATTATATTATACTTGAAGACTATACTCGTAAGCTCTATGCAATGGGCACAGAAGCTGCAGCAAAACAAAATCTAATTTTAGTTGATACTAAATACGAGTTTGGTAAAAAAGATGACATAATTATGTTGATAGATGAAATACATACACCGGATTCATCGCGCTATTTTTATAAAGACTCATACGAAGCTATTCAATCTAAAGACCAACAACAACGCCAATTATCAAAAGAGTTTGTACGCCAATGGTTAATTGAGCATGGATTCCAAGGTTTAGAAGGACAAACACAACCTGATATGAGTGATGATTTTATTGAAACAGTTTCTAACCGATATATAGAATTATACGAACACATAACAGGTATGAAGTTTGACAAAGCCAATTATAGCAGTGTTGAAAAACGTATTGAAGATAACGTTAACAATTATTTGACAAACATTAGTCTGTAATTTCCATAATGAGTAATAAATTATCGGTAGTAATAATTACCTACAACGAAGAGCGTAACATTGAACGTTGCTTGAAATCTGTGGTAAATATTGCCGATGAAATTGTTGTGGTTGATTCTTTCTCGAAAGATAAAACCAAAGAAATTTGTTTGAGATACGGAGTTAAGTTTGTTGAGCACAAGTTTGACGGGCATATTGAGCAAAAGAATTGGGCAATTAAACAGGCTAGCTATCCGCACATTTTATCGCTTGATGCAGACGAAGCTATTGATGAAAAATTAAAACATAACATAATAGCCATTAAACAAAATTGGCAGTATGATGGCTACGAGATGAATCGGTTAACCAATTATTGCGGTTCATGGATTAAGTATTGCGGGTGGTATCCAGATAGAAAATTACGCTTATGGGATTCGCACAAAGGACAATGGACAGGAACTAATCCTCACGATAAATACGAAATGTTTGAAGGAAGTAGCACCAAACATATTGATGGTGATATCTTACATTACAGCTATTATACCATTGCCGACCATTACAAACAAGTTGAATATTTTACCACCATACTTGCCAATGCTCAGCATAAACAAGGTAAGAAAGTAAACTTGTTGGTGTTGTATTTAAGTCCTGTTGTTAAATTTTTTCGTGATTATATTTTAAAGCTAGGTTTATTAGATGGTACTGCCGGGTTTACCATCAGCCGTATTTCGGCTTATGCAACATTTTTAAAATACAAAAAATTACGTGCCTTAAATTTAAATACTAAACAGGCATGATCAACCTAAATAACAAAACCGTTTTAATAAGCAGAGTTGATAGTATTGGTGATGTGGTACTAACCTTGCCTATATGTGTTTGGATTAAAGAAATTTTTCCGCAATGTAAAATTGTATTTTTAGGCAACACTTATACCAAACCTGTAATATCATGTATACCACAAGTAGATGAAATAGTTGAATGGAAAAATCTACAAAGTATTTCGTTTCAAGATCAAGTTAGCTTTTTAAAAAAACTAAAAGTTGATGTATGCTTGCATGTTTTTCCTAAAAAAGAAATTGCTCAAATTGTAAAACAGGCTGACATTGATATTCGCATTGGAACTTCTCACCGTTTTTTCCATTGGTTTACCTGCAATAAACTGTTAAACTTTAGTCGTAAAAAATCAACACTTCACGAATCTCAGTTAAATTTTGAATTGCTAAAACCATTTGGGTTAAAGTCAACACCAAGCCTTGATGAAATTGCTAAAATGATGCAAAATTTTAGTGCTCCGGATATTGATTTACCTGAAGATTTGAAAAGCACATTACAAGATGATAAACCCAAAGTTATTCTTCATACCAAATCACAAGGAAGTGCTGTGGAATGGCCCATAGAAAAATACACTGTTTTGGCCAATCAACTTTTAGAAAAAGGTTATCAGATTTATTACACCGGAACAGAAGAAGAAGGCAAATCAATTCGTGCCCATATTCCTCATCACCCAAACTGTATTGACACAACGGGTACAATGAATTTGTATCAATTAATATACTTCATATCAAAATGCCAAACTCTGGTGGCATGCAGCACAGGACCCATGCATTTATCGGGTATACTTGGTTTAAAAACCATCGGATTGTTTTCATCCATAAAACCAATACACCCAGGTAGATGGAGTGCTTTAGGTAAAAAAGTTACTAATTTGGTAAGCCCTCACCTTCAACCCAAAACTATCGCAGCCATTGAGGTTGATGATGTTTTAGGGGCTGTTATCAAAGCATAAAAAAACAGCCCCGAAAAACTTCGGGACTGTTTTTAATTATAATTAATTCGTATATCTTAGTTAACCACCCAAGTTTCACGTCCTGCTAACAATTTGTCTAAATCGCCATCGCCATAACTTTCTTTGGCATGAGCAATTTGATTGTTAAACAACTCATCAAAAGTTGCTTTATTGTTGTTTACATAAAACACACCAAACGGACGAGGAAAATGACTTTCAACCGAAGGGTCATCATAAAAACGAGATAAGATAGTTGCTTTAACCAAATCTGTTTCATCATGAATCCACAAATCATTTTCTGATACATCAGCAATATTTACAATTACCGGTTTAAAACCATCGAGCTTTATTCCTTTTTCGTTTTCGGCACCAAAAATCAATGGCTTACCGTGTTCCATCATTAAAGTTTCTTGCTTCTTGGTTCCTTTTTCTGTAAAAACTTCAAAAGCACCATCGTTAAAAACGTTGCAGTTCTGATAAATCTCTACTAACGAAGTCCCTTTATGCTCGTAACCTCTTTTAATAATGGCTTGTTGATGCTTTGGATCGCGATCTAATGTACGCGCTACAAAAGTAGCATCAGCACCCAAACACAATGCAATTGGGTTAAATGGATAATCAACCGAACCCATTGGCGTTGATTTAGTAACTTTACCTTGCTCTGATGTTGGTGAATATTGTCCTTTAGTTAAACCATAAATTTGGTTATTAAATAACAATACATTTAAATCAGGGTTTCTGCGCAGCATGTGTATAAAGTGGTTACCACCAATACTCATTGAATCACCATCACCTGTAATTACCCATACCGATAACTCTGGGCGGGTAGCTTTTAGTCCAGTAGCAATTGCAGTAGCACGTCCGTGTATAGAGTGCATACCAAACGTATCCATGTAATAAGGAAAACGTGATGAACATCCGATACCTGATATAAAAACAAACTCTTCTTTAGGTCTACCTAAATCAGGCAAAATTGTTTGTACTTGTTTTAATATACTATAATCACCGCAGCCAGGACACCAACGCACCTCTTGGTCTGAAGAGAAATCTTTTGATGTTAATTTAATTGTTTCTATTGTCATTCTTTTAATTTTTAGAACATCCGTTTTAACATATATTATCCTAAAATCTCTTTCATTTTATTCACCACTTCAATACTCATAAATGGCTGACCTTGTATTTTATTATATGCAATGGCATCAACAAAATACTTATCACGAATAATTTTAACCAACTGGCCATTGTTTAATTCAGGTATTACTACTTTTTTAAACTTACTCATCAACTCGCCTAGGTTTTTAGGGAAAGGACTTAAGTATTGCACATGTGCATGAGAAACACTGTAACCTTCGGCTATTAATTGTGCCGTTGCAGTTTTTAAAGCACCATATGTTCCACCCCATCCCAAAATCAATAAATCACCACTATCGGCACCATTATCAATATTTTGTTCAGGAACATAATTAGCCACTAAATCAACTTTCTCTTGACGAAGTTTAACCATCAATTCATGGTTTTCTGGGTCGTATGAAATATTACCTGTAATGTTTTGCTTTTCTAAACCACCTATACGGTGCTCTAAACCTTTTGTTCCAGGTAAAGCCCAAGGACGAGATAATTTCTCATCACGTAAATATGGCATAAACTTTTCATCACTTGCTTGTCGTTCGCCAGCAAATTCAACATGAATTGGTTGAAGTTTGTCTGATGATGGAAATCTCCATGGTTCAGCTCCATTTGCAATGTAGCCATCACTTAAAAAGAATACAGGAATCATATGATCTAAAGCAATACGACATGCTTCATAAGCCATATTAAAGCAATCTGCTGGTGATTTTGCCGCAACAATTACCACAGGACATTCCCCGTTTCTACCATAATAAGCTTGTAATAAATCTGCTTGTTCTGTTTTTGTTGGTAAGCCAGTACTTGGCCCAGCACGCTGAACATTTACTATTACCAATGGTAACTCTAACATGGTAGCCAAACCAATTGCTTCCGCTTTTAAAGCAATACCAGGACCAGAAGAACCAGTAATTGCTAAATGACCTCCAAATGCAGCGCCTATAGCTGAACAAATACCCGCAATTTCGTCTTCAGCTTGAAAGGTTTTGATATTAAAATTTTTGTATTTTGATAACTCATGCAACACATCTGAAGCAGGAGTGATAGGATATGTTCCGTAAAACAAAGGCAAGGATGATTTAACTGAAGCGGATATCAAACCTAATGCTGTGGCTTGATTACCCATAATGCTGCGGTATATTCCTGCCTCCATTTTGGCTGGCGCAATATGATAACGCTGAGCAAACATTTCAGTAGTTTCACCATAACTCCAACCTGCTTGTAATACTTTAATATTAGCATCAGCAACACTTTGATTTTTTTTGAACTTACTACTTATAAATTCAATAGTATTTTCAATTGGACGTTGGTACATCCAATACAATAAACCAAGTACAAACATATTTTTGCATCGATCTATTTCTTTAGTACCAAGTCCGCTGTCGGCTAGTGCAGCACGGGTGATTTTTGTTATGTCAATCTCTTTCAAATCGTAACCAGAGAGACTTCCATCCTTCAAAGGATTTTGATCTTCGGGTACATTTGCTAAACGTAAATTTTTAGCATCAAAGCCATCTGTGTTTGCAATTATTACCCCACCCTTTTTCAATCCTTTAAGGTTTGATTTAAGGGCAGCAACATTCATGGCTACTAATACATCGCTTTGATCACCGGGTGTATGAATACGGGTTGAACCAAAATGTATTTGATAACCTGAAACACCGGCAATGGTTCCTATAGGAGCACGAATTTCTGCAGGGAAATCCGGGAAAGTTGCTAAATCGTTTCCAAACAGCGCAGCGGCATTGGTAAATTGGGTTCCAGTTAATTGCATCCCATCACCTGAGTCGCCCGCAAATCTTATAACTACCGACTCTAAGGTCGTTTCTACTGTACTCATTACTGTATTATAAAAGAAGGCTCGAAATTAATATTTAACACGCAAAAAACTAATATGTGTTCAGATAAATAAAGTCGTATTCAATATTGAATTTATTTATTGATTATCAATACAATACATGTTTAATAAAATTTTAAAACACTTTTAGTTTAGATTACAATAGATCTGTTTGGTTGTTTGTATTAAGAAATACTCCTTAGGTTGCATTGAGTATTTATAATATTTCACCATCATGGTCAGATTATTTTTATTTATTGAGTTGAACCTTTGATAATCTTTTTTTGATTGCAATTTATTATTATAAAACGAGTAACATAAAATTTTTTTTAAATATAATGAGTTTTATAACTTAATAGTTCTATGCCAGTTTATTCTTAAATAATTACTATCAAAAAAAAATACAGAAATAACTTCATAACGAGCAGCCAATTATAAAATATTATGTGTTAAACATATAAATTTGAACTACTATTATACAACATTGCTGGTATAGAATATATTTGCATTATGAGCAGTGTTCGCATATTTGTAACAGGTGGTACATTTGATAAAGAATACAATGAACTAAATGGTGAATTATTCTTTAAAGATACACACATACAAGAAATTTTAAAACTTGGCCGATGTATGGTAGACTTAAGTGTAAGAACACTTATGTTAGTTGATAGCTTGGAGATGACGGACATTGATCGCGAAACCATTGTTAGTAGTTGTAAACAGGCCACAGAAGACCGCATTGTAATTACGCATGGTACAGACACCATGACTACAACCGCAAAAATTTTGGCAGAAAACATTACTAATAAAACCATCGTTATTACAGGAGCAATGATTCCATATAAATTTGGATCAAGTGATGGATTGTTTAATTTAGGAAGTGCACTTGCCTTTGCTCAAACCTTACCTTATGGTGTATATGTAGCTATGAACGGCAGGTATTTTAATTGGAATAACGTAAAGAAAAATCGCCAAACAGGTTTCTTTGAAGAAATTTAACCAATGGTTTGCAATAAAGGAAAAAACATTAATGAAAACAGCACTTATTACAGGTATTACCGGACAAGATGGAGCTTATTTAGCAGAGTTTTTGTTAAACAAAGGCTACATGGTTCATGGTATTAAGCGAAGAAGTTCGTTATTTAATACAGATAGGATTGATCACCTTTATCAGGACCCTCATGAAAAGCAATTAAGGTTAAAATTACATTATGGCGATTTAACCGATTCCACCAATCTGATTCGTATTATTCAGGAAACACAACCTGATGAAATATACAACTTAGCTGCTATGAGTCATGTGCAAGTAAGTTTTGAAGAACCAGAGTACACAGCGAATGCTGATGGTATAGGCACTTTAAGAATATTAGAAGCATTACGTATTTGTAATCTTACTCACAAAACTAAAGTATATCAAGCATCAACATCAGAGTTGTATGGTTTGGTACAAGCTGTACCTCAAAGTGAAACAACACCTTTTTACCCACGCTCACCTTATGCTGTAGCTAAAATGTATGCCTATTGGATTACGGTAAATTACCGCGAAGCTTATGGTATGTATGCGTGCAACGGTATTTTATTTAATCATGAAAGCCCTATACGTGGCGAAACTTTTGTTACCCGAAAAATTACACGTGCAGCAGCCAAAATTGTGTTAGGTATGCAAGACAAACTTTTCTTAGGCAACTTAAACGCACAACGCGATTGGGGGCATGCTAAAGATTACGTAGAAGCCATGTACTTAATTTTACAACAAGACAAACCGGAAGATTACGTGATAGCAACAGGAGTTACAACTGCCGTTCGCGAGTTTGTGAAAATGAGTTTTGAAGATGTAGGTATTAAACTTGCATTTAAAGGCGAAAACGAAAACGAAATTGGATACGTGGATGCAATTGATGAAGCACGTTTAAAAGAGTTAGAAATTACATCGTGTAACTTAACAGTTGGGCAAGAAATTGTTGCTGTTGACCCTCGCTACTTCCGCCCTACCGAGGTTGATTTGTTAATTGGTGACCCAACAAAAGCGCAAACCAAATTAGGTTGGAAACCTAAATACGATTTACCTGCATTGATAAAAGACATGATGAAAGGTGATTTAAAACTGATGAAAAAAGAAAAGTACCTAAGAGATTCAGGTTTTAAAACGCTTAACTATTTCGAATAAAAGTTGGGTGAATACCAAATGGAAAAACATGAAAAAATATACATTGCCGGGCACTTAGGTATGGTTGGTTCGGCCATGCATAGAAAACTTATTGCAGAAGGATTCAATAATATTATTGTTAGAACAAGTGCAGACTTAGACCTAACAAATCAACAAGCCGTTGCTGATTTTTTTGCAATAGAAAAACCTGATTATGTTTTTTTAGCTGCAGCTAAAGTTGGTGGTATTGTAGCCAACAATACCTATCGTGCAGATTTTATTTATTTAAACCTTATGATTGAATCCAATATCATTCATCAAGCTTATGTGAATAAAGTTAAAAAATTGATGTTCTTTGGTTCATCATGCATTTATCCAAAACTTGCACCGCAACCATTAAAGGAAGATTATTTATTAACGGGTGAATTAGAGCATACTAACGAACCATATGCTATTGCAAAAATTGCGGGTATTAAACTGTGCGAAAGCTATAGAGATCAATACGGATGTAATTTTATTTCGGCAATGCCAACAAACCTATATGGTTATGGCGATAATTACCATCCCAATCATTCACATGTTTTACCTGCATTAATAAGAAGGCTACATGAAGCCAAAGAAAGTAACAGCCCTTTTATTGAAGCATGGGGAACAGGAACACCATTAAGGGAGTTTTTATTTGTTGATGATTTGGCTGATGCATGTTATTTACTGATGCAACATTACAACGAAAAACAATTTGTTAACGTAGGATTTGGTGAAGATATATCTATAAAAAAATTGATTGATGTAATTAAAAAAGTGGTAGGTTACCAAGGAGAAATAAGATTTGATAATACTAAGCCAGACGGTACACCTAGGAAATTAATGGATGCCACTAAATTAAGAAACATGGGATGGCAACCGAAAATTAGTTTAGAGGAAGGTATCACAATGGCATATCATGATTTTTTAAATGGGCAATACCGTTCCGTTTAATTAAAACAAAAACCATTGTATTACTGAACGAAAACATCAAAACCTGAAATAAATCGAATCTTCATTTTTATAATCTTGGTTTAATCATTAGTTTTCTACCATTGGTCATTTTTACTACTTCATAACCAATAATATTTTTAAAATTTGTAGTAAATAAAAGTTTACTACTATGAAAACAGGTAGAATATTAATTATTGCATTAGTTATTGGCTGGGTTGTTGCCATGGTCATAATTGGTTATATAATGATGAATAAAGACCAAATAACGACTTCAAAAAGCATCAACGAATTAGCTAAATAGTTAGCCAAAGTCGAATAAAAAGTTGTAACAAAATTAAATTTAAGCATCTTCCAAAGAAGCATAATTACGAGCAAATCTTACTACGCGCTCGTCAATAATTATATCTTTTTGTTTGATGGGTTCTCTTAAAATCATGCCTTCTAAAGTGCGGCAGCGACTCAACGCCACATACAACTGTCCATGGGCAAATGTACCGCCACTTAATTCTAATATTACTTTATCAAAAGTTAAACCTTGGCTTTTATGAATGGTTATAGCCCAAGCCAGTTTTACAGGATATTGTTTAAATGTACCTACCACTTCACTTTTAACCCTTCGGTTAACAGCATCCCAATAATACCTTTTATTCTCCCAGGTTTCACGGCTCACTTCTTCTATGTTTCCATTGGGCAAAAGCACTTCAATTTTATCTTCTGCCAAAGCATGAATTTTACCAATGGAACCGTTAACCCACTTGCCATCTAAATTATTTTTTATGAAAATTATTTGAGCACCAACTTTAAAAACCAAAGTGCTCTCTGTAGGCAATTGTTTGGTATTAAATTCACCATCAATTACGCCACGGTAAATAAATTCAGGTTGTTTAATTTTAACCAACTCAAACTCGTTAATACCTGTAGCTACTCTGTTTCGGGTTGATAATGTAACATAAGTATCATCAGCCGTAGGAATAAATTTTCTGTCAACTCGTTTATTGAGTTGAGCCAGCTCAACTTCATCTGCTCTATTCAATCTTATTACATCAAGGATATGAATAAAATCCGGATCCGTTTGGCGATATATTTTACGTAACTCAATACAATGCATATGTACTTGCCTGAATACACGCGCATCAAAAAAGTAATGGCTGTTATAGTACTCGTTAAATAGATATCTTTCTACTTCATTGTTTTGCACCACTGGTTCTAACTGAAACAAATCGCCAAAAAAAATCATTTGTTTACCGCCAAAAGGTTTATCGGGATACTCGCTGTTTAATCGTAAAGTTTGGTCAATAGCATCAATAATATCTGCTCGTAACATGGAAACTTCATCGATAATAAACACATCTGTTTTTTGTATCATTTTAAACTTGTCTGAGTTGCGCGGAAAACGTTGAATTTCATCATCGCCCTCAACGATTGGCCGAAATGGCAGCCTAAAAAACGAATGAATAGTTGCCCCACCTACATTTATTGCAGCAATACCCGTTGGAGCAAGGACCACACATTTTTTTTTAGTATTGGCAACAAAATGCCTGAGCAAGGTTGATTTCCCTGTACCAGCCTTACCCGTAATAAATAAACACTCATCAGTAAACTCCAATGCATCAAATGCTAATTTAAAATGCGAATTAGATTCGTCAAATGGAGTATTATTTAAGTTTGTTGATGGGTCCTGCATGCGTTGCACAAAGATTAAAAATCAACCCATAACTACCCAAAATAGTTGTAAACAAAAAAGCCAATCTTTTAAAGGATTGGCTTTTTTAATGTGTTAAATTTTCTTTTCGAAAATTGTTACTAGTATCTGTACATCTCAGCTTTAAACGGACCTTCCATTTTCACACCGATGTAATCAGCTTGATCAGGACGTAATACAGTTAACTTTGCTCCAATGTGTTCAAGGTGTAAGTATGCTACTTTCTCATCTAAATGTTTAGGTAACACGTATACTTTGTTTTCATATTTATCGCTGTGGTTCCACAATTCAATTTGAGCCAAAGTTTGGTTAGAGAATGAATTACTCATTACAAATGATGGATGGCCCATAGCGCAGCCAAGATTCACTAAACGACCTTCGGCTAAAATAATGATTTCTTTTCCATCAACATTGTAAATATCAACTTGAGGCTTCAATGTGTTTTTTGTTGATCCATAATTTTGAGTCAACCAAGCCATATCTATTTCATTGTCGAAATGACCAATGTTACAAACAATTGCTTTGTCACGCATTGCTTTAAAGTGGCGATCAGTGATGATGTTAACGTTACCTGTAGCTGTAACAAAAATGTTAGCACGGGTGCAAGCATCTTCCATAGTTACTACTTCAAAACCATCCATGGCAGCTTGTAATGCACAAATTGGGTCAATTTCAGTAACCAATACGCGCGCACCTGCACCACGTAAAGATTCTGCTGAACCTTTTCCTACATCACCATAACCTGCAACAACAGCTACTTTACCTGCCATCATGATATCAGTAGCTCTGCGAATTGCATCAACCAAAGATTCTTTACAACCGTATTTGTTATCAAATTTCGATTTGGTAACCGAATCGTTAACATTTATTGCAGGCATAACTAAAGTACCTTTTTTCATGCGCTCATATAAGCGATGAACACCGGTAGTGGTTTCTTCAGATAAACCTTTGATGTCTTTGGTTAATTCAGGGTAACGATCAAAAACCATGTTGGTTAAATCACCACCATCATCTAAAATCATGTTTAAAGCTTTACCACCTTCAAAGGCAAAAAGCGTTTGCTCAATACACCAATCAAACTCTTCTTCGTTCTGACCTTTCCATGCATAAACAGGAATACCAGCAGCAGCAATAGCAGCAGCAGCATGATCTTGAGTTGAGAAAATATTGCATGAACTCCAGGTAACTTCAGCACCTAAAGCTTTTAATGTTTCTATTAAAACTGCAGTTTGAATGGTCATATGTAAACAACCCGCTACACGTGCACCTTTCAGTGGTTGTTGCGGGCCATACTCTTTTCTAATGGCCATTAAGCCCGGCATTTCTGCTTCAGCAAGTGAAATTTCTTTACGGCCCCACTCTGCTAGTGAGATGTCTTTTACTTTGTAAGGTAAATGTGTTGTTGATTCAGACATAAATATTTAAATCTTAAAGGATTGCAAAATTAGTATTTATAACGATATAATGAAAATTTATTTTACGTTAACAAGGGATATTTTACCTTTGTACATGTTAATGACAATTATACAGGCCAAGTTGTTTTGGCTTGATGATTGAATATTTAAAATATTATTCACCAAAACATAAAACATAAAAAATAAAATATGCCATATCCTGAAATGTTAGTTGCGCCAATGCGTCAACAATTAGAAAATGTAGGTTTTAAAAGTTTAATGACAGCCAATGAGGTTGAGCAGGAATTAGCTGATAACGTAGGAACAAAATTATTGGTTTTTAATTCAGTTTGCGGTTGCGCTGCTGGCACTTGCCGCCCTGGAGTTATTAAAGCCGTTGAAAATGCTGCCAAAAAACCAAGTAAATTAATCACTGTTTTTGCTGGACAAGAAACGGAAGCCGTTGCAAAAGCGCGCGAGTTTACTGCACCATTTCCTCCATCAAGCCCAAGTATTGCTTTGTATAAAAATGGGGAGTTGGTTCATTTTATTGAGCGCCACAATATAGAAGGACGCAGCGCAGAAATGATTGCGGCTAATTTAGAAGCAGCATTTAACGAGTTTTGCTAGTGCCTTAATACAACATTAAAAGCCTTACATCACAACTGTAAGGCTTTTCTTTTGGTCTCTGTATATTTATATAAAACAAACACACTTTGATAGAAACAAGATGGAGCGCACTTATTTTATTGATTTGGTCATCGTTAACCACTTCTGCGCAAAATCTTGTTCAAAATCCTAGCTTTGAAATTTATCCAAATTGCCCAATTTCCAGAAATGATGGAAGATTACCATTTAATTGGATACAACCCACAGACGGAACAGCTGACTATTTTAATACATGTGTAACGGGCAGTGGAACTAATTTACCTGATGTTCCAATTAATTTTGTAGGTAATCAAAATGCCAAAACAGGCAACGCTTATATTGGTGTTTATTTGAATCTTGAATCTAGTGGACAATTTGCAGGATATCGCGAATACATGCAAAGCACACTTATTAGCAACCTTGTTGCTGGTAGAACATATAAGTTTGAAATGTTTGTTAGTTTAGCTGATGAAAGCCAATTTGCTGCAAACAATTTGGGTGTGTATTTCTCCTCACAACAAATTAGTTCCAATAATTCAAATGTGCTTAACTTTACTCCACAAATCACTTTTACGGGTTTTGTTACAGACAAAAATAATTGGACAAAAATATCAGGAAGTTATACTGCAATAGGAGGTGAAAGATACATAACCATTGGTTGTTTTTCTTCAAACAATAGCACCCACCTGCAATCTGTGGCGGGTGGAAGTGGTGGAGGGTGGAATAGAATGTGTTATTATTACATTGACGACATATCAATAGTTCCTGATTGCAGTAATATCGATACACTAACTGATAAGTATATAACAACTTGTGCTGGCCCTTCTGATCCAACCACTTTATCATCTTCTATTACAGGTACTAATTATTTGTGGAATACTGGTTCCAATAGTAAAACCATTACAACTTTATTATCTGGTATGTATACGATAAGAACATGGGTTGACCCATGTTACATATATGATACAATTTATTTAACGCGAAAGGAAAAACCCACATTTGTTCTTATTAAAGATACAGCCATTTGTAGTAATTCATCACAGCCTATATTCATTTCAACAGGACAAGCTCAATCAAATTATTCTTTTTTATGGAATACAAACGATACAACACCGGGTATATCTATTCGTAATGAAGGAGTATATAAAATTACTGTAACTAAAAACAATTGCTCAATAACAGATAGTGTAAATGTTCGCAAAAAATATCCGCCTAATATAAATATAGGTAAAGACACAATTGTTTGCTACAACTCGTTTTATAACATTAATGCGCTTACACCACAAGCAAGTTATATCTGGAACACCGGAAGCACACAAAGTAATATTACAGTTAATGAAGGATTATATTGGGTTGAAGTTAAAGTAAATGGATGTTCAGCGTTGGACAGTGTAATGGTTACCAACAAACCTAACCCCAACCTAAACATTGGAAACGACTCAAGTATATGTCCTTATCAACCAATTACTTTAAACGCTAGTGTTTCAAATGCGGAAAGTTATCGGTGGTTTGATGGAACTCTTGGACCTATTTATAACCATGTTGGTGGGGGTACATTTTGGGTTGAAATTTTAAAAGATGGATGTACCTATTTAGACACCATTTTATTAACCAATAAGTTATTGCCAATTGTAAATCTTGGTCCTGATAAAACAATATGTAATACTGACACCATAACACTATCAACAAACACAGCGAATGCGGAAAAATATCTTTGGAGTACGGGGCAAAGTATAGCTAAAATCGAGGTATTTAACATCGGTGAATATTGGATCTCAGTTAGAGATAACAGCGGGTGTTACAATTCAGATACTATCAAAATAGACACCTTCATTTCTCCTTATGTTTATATTGGAAATGATGATGTATTTTGTGAAGGAACAAGCTATACCATTTTTTGCGATAAGGTTTTCAATACATACCTCTGGCAAGATGGATCACGCAATGCTAGCTTAAAAGCTATATCTGGTGGTAAATATTACATTCAGGTAACAGACAATAACAATTGTAAAGCTAGTGACACCATTACATTAACAATGTACCCTCGACCAACATTATTTACCTACCCTATTATAAAAGTATGTAGACAAGATACACTACTTCAGATTGCTGGGAATTTTTCGAGTGCATTATGGAATGACGGCAGTACTGCATTTCAATTATTAGCGAAAAACACTGGAGAATTTAGTGTTGAAGTAACAGACACGCTGGGATGTAAAAACAAAACAGAAATTAAAGTTATTTCTAGTTGCCCTGCAAGCATATACGTACCTAATGTTTTTAGTCCGAATAACGATGGTAGCAATGATGTATTTAAGGCATACGTAACTGATGTGAATAAATATAATTTGAAAATTTACTCTAGGTGGGGCACGTTGGTATTTGAAACTACTGACCTAAATGTAAGTTGGGATGGCACATTTGAAGGCACACAAGCTCCAAATGATGTATACATTTACCTCATAACATATACCGGTGAAGATGGAATAAGTGGCACTATAAATGGAAACGTAACCTTGATAAGATAAACCAGCTAATCTTTTTGTTTACTATCCTTCAACATCAATAAAAATGCAGCTGTACCCAATACCAAAAATATAATGTACCAATACTTTTCTTTCAGGTAAAAATCAATTCCTAACCAAATCATCATACCTAAAAACAAAATAGCGCGTAGTATTTTACCTTGGTTTATTTTAAGGTTTAGCTTAGGTAAAAAAACTTTCATAAATACAACAATCGCCACTACTGCCAGTATCAAATACACTAATTTCTGGTCCATTATTTTAGGTTTAGAAGCTTTACAATTTTATTAAATATCTCGGTGTTTTCATACATACCTGCAAACTCATGCGCACCTGCGCCATAAGCAAATACAGGCACCATTACACCGGTGTGGTCGCCAGTGGTAAACTTAGGCGTAAAACTTAATTTGTCATCACTCTCGTTTAAGGTTAAACCACCTGTTTCGTGGTCGGCAGTAACAATTACCAACATGTCTTTATCTTGTGCTGCCATATCTAATATGGTATTAATGGTTTCGTTAAAATCCCAAAGCTCGGTTTTCATATACTGGTAATCATTTTCATGGCCACCCCAATCAATTTGGCTACCTTCCACCATCAACAAATAACCATTTATATTTTTTGACAAGTTTTTTATGGCTTGGTTTGATGCACGTTTTAAAAAATCACCCCTTCCTTTTAAAATGGGTTTCATTTCATCTTTTGCCAAGGTGTATATATATTTTGAAGCATTTATATCAACCAAAATAGAGTCGTTAAATACGCCAAAACCCTTTGCTTTTAAATCGTCTGCGAGGTTTCTTTTATCAGCACGGTTATAAATAAAATTTGCACCACCACCTATGGCAATATCGCAATTACCACTTAGTAAAAAAGTGCTAATGCTATCGTACATTTTACGGTGTTTTACATGCGCATAAAAGCTTGCTGGTGTAGCATGCTGTATACTAACTGTGGCAACAACTCCAGTAGCTATATTTTGCTTTTTGGCCAACTCGAACAAGGTAGGTTGTGATAGCGTATCAACATCAACACCAATGGCATTATTATATGTTTTTTTACCAATGGAGAATGCGGTAGCTCCAGCACCACTATCGGTAATATATTGTTTGGCTGATGATGTTTTGCTTAATCCAACAAACGGGAAACGCATAAAAGCATTTTGCCCGTTATACTGACTCATGGCTCCACTAATTTGTGTGAGTCCCATGCCATCGCCAATTAAAAAAACCACACGCTTTGGTTTTGCGCTATGCTGTGCAATGGAGGTTTGTGTTAAACCCATTAAACCAAATAACCATACGATTTGAAAAAAACGTTTTAAAACCATGGTTGCAAGTTATGCCAATTGTAATTGTTTTTAAAGACAAATCATGATAATGAATGTAGATGTTGAAATATTACTTAGATTCAGAATAGCTAATTACATAAATCTATAATTGGTCTTAAGCCAATTCAAAAAACTTTCCAGGAAGTTGTCTTATTATTCCTTTAAATTCTAAATCGAGCAAGGTTAAGTATAGGTTACTACTATCTATTTGTAGTGCAAATGCGATGTCATCAATTCCTGCTTTGGTTTTGCTGCGAATAAAATTAACAATTGTAAACTCTTGGGCTGATAAACCTAAAGGCATTTGTTGCTGTTTGGGTATTTTAGGAGTTGATGTTTCCCAACCCATGGCTATAAGTACATCATCAGGAACAGTGATTATAGATGCTTTGTTAAGTTTAATTAGTGCATTACAGCCATAAGAATTTTCATCACTTACCCTACCAGGAACAGCCATAATTTCTTTGTTATAACTATTGGCAATTTCGGCAGTAATCATGGCTCCTCCTTTAACTCCAGTTTCCACCACAACCAATACATCAGATAAGCCTGCAACAATTCTGTTTCGTTTAGGAAAGTTTTCTCTGTCGGGAATTGTACCACTTGTAAACTCGGATAATAGTCCACCATGTTCAAGCATTTGTTTTGCAATGGTTTTATGCTGACTAGGATAAATCCTGTCAAGCCCGTGGGCCATTACGCCCACTGTAGATAAGTTGTTTTTAACTGAACAACGATGTGCGGCTACATCAATACCCAGGGCCAAACCACTTATTATTAAAGCCCCCGTTGGTTTCAACGTTTCTACTAACTCCTCTGTAAATGCTTTTCCATAATCACTTGCTTTGCGTGTTCCCACAATACCCACAATTTTATCGGCATCTAAATTTGCATTGCCTAATGCATAAAGCATAACCGGAGCGTCTGTTAAATTTTTAAGGCGTTGTGGGTACTCTTTATCCAAATAAAACAAGGTTTTAATTCCATGCTTTTCTATAAACTTTACCTCGGCCTCGGCATTTTTAAAATGATCAAACTTATATATGCTATCGGCAAGTGTTTCGCCAATGCCAGGTATTTGTAACAAACGTGATTTTTTCTGCTTAAAAACTTCGGCAACTCCACCGCAATAACTTACTAGGTTACGTGCCAAAACATCGCCAATGCCGGGTATTTGCGTAAGTGCAATTTGGTATAATAAATTTTCCATTCGGGGTTTAAGTGGTCATCAAAACTAAATAAAATTAATAGTTGAAAAAGCTAATAATTTTAGCAAACTATGATGCACAAAAAAACCCCGTTATTGCTAACGAGGTTTTGATGTATATCGTAAACCGGTGTGGTTAATAAATTATTTTTTTACTGAATCAACTACAGCTTTAAAAGTTTCAGGGTGATTCATTGCTAAATCAGCAAGAACTTTACGGTTTAAACCTAAATTGTTCTTAGCCACTAATCCCATAAACTGAGAGTAAGATAAACCTTCTTGACGTACACCTGCATTGATACGGGTGATCCACAAGCTGCGGAAGTTACGTTTTTTGGTTTTTCTATCGCGGTAAGAGAATGCCAATGCACGATCAATGGTGTGCTTGGCAATGGTTAATACATTTTTACGTTTACCCCAGTAGCCTTTGGCTAACTTTAGGAGTTTTTTTCTGCGTCTGCGAGACGCTACTGAATTTACTGAACGAGGCATAATTTGTTTTTTTTTGAACTTAAGCGATTCAACTTTAGGTTGAATTCTTTTGAGCTAATGTTCGGGTTAAAATTAAAATAAACCAAGGTAATTTTAAGGCTTACCTAGTTGCCTTTTACTTTTCACGATAAATTATTTACCGATTCCAAGTAAGTGTTTAACCAATCCCATGTCGGCATCGCTAACTACAACCATTTTGGTTAAGCCGCGTTTTTGCTTGGTAGTTTTTTTGGTTAAGATGTGATTTTTGAATGCTTGCGCACGTTTAATTTTACCGCTAGGGGTTAATTTAAAGCGCTTTTTGGCAGCACTGTTGGTTTTCATTTTAGGCATAATCCTGTTTCCCTTTTTTTTTAAAATCCAATCTACGATAATTCTTTGTTTACTTAGCAGCTTTACCTTTTGGTGCCATAAGTAAAAACATCTTTTTACCTTCCAACTTTGGCAACTGCTCTACTTTTCCTAACTCAGATAGTTTTTGTGCAAATTGAAGTAACAATACCTCTCCTCTTTCTTTGTAAACAATAGCACGTCCTTTGAAAAAAACGTAAGCACGTACTTTATTTCCCTCTTGCAAAAACTTTTCGGCATGTTTTAATTTAAATTCAAAATCATGCTCGTCTGTATTAGGTCCGAAACGAATTTCTTTAATCTCTTGTTTGGCCGAATTCGCTTTTAATTCCTTTTTCTTTTTCTTCTGCTCGTATAAAAACTTTTTATAATCGGCTATTTTACATACCGGAGGTTCCGCGTTTGGCGAAATCTCAATTAAGTCTAACTCCAACTCATTGGCAATGCGTAAAGCAACTTGTATAGTTACAATACCCGGCTCCACATTGTCGCCTACTAACCTTACTTCACGAGCACGAATGTTTTCGTTTAACTTATGTTCAGGTTCTAACGATTTACGTCCACGTGATATAAATCCCGGTTTCAAACCGTTGTTCGGACGTTGTCCCGGTCCTGCTGGTCTACCGGGAGTATTTGGTGTGTTTGGTGCTGCCAAATGTTTAGTTATTTATTTTTACTTGTTCTTTAAAATAGCTTACAAAATCCTCTAGTTTCAATTTCCCAACTTCCTCTCCTCCATGCTTACGAACAGAAACCGCTTCTTCTAGCATTTCCTGCTCGCCAACCACCAACATAAATGGGATTTTCTTCACTTCAGCATCTCTAATTTTTCTTCCCACTTTCTCATTTCTATCATCAAGCGGGCCGCGAATATCTGCTTTATTAAGCACATTCACAACTTTTTGCGCATAGTCATGATATTTTTCACTAATTGGTAGTATAGTAACGGGTTCAGGAGTTAACCAAAGTGGGAAATTACCTGCGCAATGCTCTATCAAAACCGCAACAAAACGCTCTAAAGAGCCGAATGGTGCTCGGTGTATCATTACTGGGCGGTGCTTTTGGTTATCGCTTCCGGTATATTCCAACTCAAAACGTTCGGGTAAATTATAATCAACCTGAATAGTGCCTAATTGCCATTTACGGCCAATAGCATCTTTAACCATAAAATCGAGCTTCGGACCGTAAAATGCGGCTTCTCCCAACTCCACAACCGTAGTTAAACCTTTTTCAGCTGCAGATTCGATAATAGCATTTTCTGCTAATGCCCAATTTTCATCAGACCCAATATATTTAACTTTATTTTCAGGATCACGTAAGGATATTTGTGCTGTGTAGTCTTTAAAATCTAAAGCTTTAAAAACATAAAGCACCAAATCAATTACTTTAATAAATTCTTCTTTTACTTGGTCCGGCCGACAAAACAAATGTGCATCATCTTGAGTAAAGCCACGAACACGTGTTAAACCATGTAATTCACCTGCTTGTTCGTAGCGGTATACTGTACCAAACTCGGCATAACGCACCGGTAAATCTTTGTATGACTTAGGTGAAGCTTTATAGATTTCACAATGATGCGGACAATTCATTGGTTTTAAGAAAAATTCTTCTCCTTCTCGAGGAGTGGATATTGGCTGAAATGAATCAGCACCATATTTTTCGTAATGACCTGAAGTGATGTATAAATTTTTGTTACCAATGTGTGGTGTTATTACAGGTAAATAACCAGCCGCTATTTGTGCCTTTTGCAAAAACTGCACTAACTTTTCACGCAGCATCGCACCTTTGGGCAACCACAATGGTAAACCCATGCCTACTTTTTCGGAAAAAGTAAACAATTCCATTTCTTTACCCAATTTACGGTGATCACGTTTCTTGGCCTCTTCAATAATTGCCAAGTGTTCATCCAGCTCTGATTTTTTAGGAAAAGTTACACCATAAATACGCGTTAACATTTTATTCTTTTCATCACCACGCCAGTATGCTCCGGCAACACTCATTAATTTTATTGCTTTGATAAAACCAGTGTGAGGCACATGCGGACCACGGCATAAATCGGTGAAATTACCTTGGGTATAAAAGGTTATACTACCATCATCTAAACCTGCTAACAAATCAAGTTTATACTCATCGCCTTTTTCTTTGAAATAGTTAATAGCATCTGCTTTACTAACTTCTTTGCGGCTGAAGGCATTTGATTGTTTGGCCAGTTCTGTCATTTTCTCTTCGATGCGTTTAAAATCATCGCTCGAAAATTCTTTACCGCCAAAATCTACATCATAATAGAACCCATTTTCAATTGCAGGCCCAATACCAAATTTGGTTCCAGGAAATAGCACTTCAATTGCTTCCGCCATTATGTGTGCAGAAGAATGCCACATGGTTTGTTTAGCTTCTTTGTCATTCCAAGTTAACAAGGTTAATGTAGAATCAGTTTGTATAGGTCGGGTAGCATCCCAAACCTCACCATTTACTTTAGCTGCTAATACATTGCGGGCCAAGCCTTCGCTAATTGATTTGGCTACATCTAAGGCGGTTGCTCCCGATTCAAACGAACGAATCGAACCGTCAGGTAATGTGATATTAATATTGCTCATAAAAGTAACGCAAAGTAAGTGCTAGAAAGCGAAAAAGAAAAAATTAAAATTAGATGGGTTACTATTTATTATTTGATGGACGATAATGCTTTTTGTGCTGCCACATGTTTAGGGTCGAGCTCTAAAGTATACTGATAATTTACAATGGCATCTTCTTTATTTTTCATGGCTTCGTAACAAATACCACGCATAAAATAAGCATCAACCAAACCAGGCTCAAGCCTCACAACTGTGTTTAAATTTACAATAGCATCGCTGTAACGTTCTATTTCCATATTTATTAATGCCGAATTGTAATAAGCTTGATAGTACTTTTCATCAGCCTTCAAAGCTTGTTCATACATTTTTACAGCCTTTTTATATTCACTGTTTTGCTGAAAGTATACTCCCGCAGAATAAGGTGGCTCAGCACTTTTAGGTTTAAGTCTTGATGCAGTAATATAATAATCTAAAGCTATTTTGTTTTTTAACCCTGCATATAAATTCCCTAGCTGCATTACAGCATCGTAATTATTAGGATCTATTTCATATGTTTTTTGAAAGGTTTGAATAGCCGATGCGGTATCTCCAATTTCTTTAAAATTCATCCCTTTAAAGAATAAAGCGGTGGTATTACTTTTATTGTTTGCTAATATAGTATTGTATAAGTCCATCGATTTTTTATGTTCTTTTACAATGTAATACAACTCTGCTAATTTAAGTTGAGCTTCTTCAAAATCGGGTTTAATCGTTATAGCTTTTTCATAGGCAATTGAGGCATCTTGTGTTTTATTCATTGCATATAAAATGCGGCCTTTAAAAAACAAATACAATGGTTGATCTGCGCTTAATACTAACGATTGTTCAATATCAGCCAAGGCTGCATCCAACATTTTCTCCTCGAAATAAACATTTGCTCTACGGTAATATAATTCGGGGTTGGTTGCATCTTTTTCTATTTCTATACTAATTTCAGTAATCGATTTCGATGGCACTATTTGTTTTTGTTCCTTATTAGAAGCCTTATCATTATTACTATTACAAGCAACTATCTGTGCCATTAATGCGGTGATAAAAATCAGTTTTTTCATTGTCTATTTCGGATACTTTTGTTTATTGCACTAACATTATTAGTCAGTCACAAAAAACGCTATTTTGTTTGCAACAATTGCAATATTTTTTTTGTGAAAGCATAAATAGTCATCATAAAACAATAAGGAAAAATGCCTTTTTATCACAAACAAGGACAAATACCGGCTAAGCGCCACGTACAATTTAGAAAACCAGATGGTAAACTTTATTCGGAAGAATTGGTGAGCACCGAGGGTTTTAGTAGTATATACAGTTTGGTATACCATTGCCATCCGCCAACATTGGTTAAAGATATTGGTGATCCTTATGACATCGCGCCTAAAGCAGCCTTAAAAAAGAACTTACAAAATCGTAGTTTTTTAACATTTAAAACCGCTCCTGTTGATGATTATTTAGCCAGTAGAGTATACCTGTTGTTTAACAAGGATGTATACTTATCTTCTGCTGCGCCTAAAAAAAGCATGATTGATTACTTTTATAAAAATGCCGATTCGGATGAGGTGATTTTTGTTCATGAAGGAAGTGGCGTTTTAAAAACCATATTTGGTGATATTGAATTTGAATACGGAGATTATTTGGTGATACCCAGGGGTGTGATTTATCAATTGCATTTTAACACAGAACAAAATAGGTTATTTATAACAGAGAGTTTCTCTCCTATTCGCCCACCAAAACGTTACATGAACACATTTGGGCAATTGTTAGAGCATTCACCTTATTGCGAACGTGATATTAAACTACCAGTATTAACCAATACCCATGATGAGTTAGGTGACTTTAAGGTGCTAATAAAAAAACAAGATATGATATTCCCTTATACCCTTGGCTCGCATCCGTTTGATGCGATTGGTTGGGATGGCTACCAATATCCTTATGGCTTTAGTATACATAACTACGAACCTATTACCGGGCGTGTGCACATGCCACCTCCAATACATCAAACTTTTGAAGGACACAACTTTGTAATTTGTTCGTTTGTACCACGGTTATATGATTATCATCCAGATTCAATACCTGCGCCATACAACCACAGCAATGTAGATAGTGATGAAGTATTGTATTATGTTGATGGAGATTTTATGAGCCGTAAACACGTAGAACGTGGAATGATAAGTTTACATCCTAAAGGTATTCCGCATGGGCCACACCCTGGCACAGTAGAGAAATCAATAGGTAAAAAAGAAACACGCGAACTTGCTGTAATGATTGACCCGTTTTATCCATTACAAATTACAGAAGAGGCAATGAAATTGGAAGACCCAGGATATTACAAAACCTGGGTTGAATAACACTGATTAATAAACGAAGAATAAACAACAGAATGGAAACCTTAGATATAAAAAAACAAGAAACCATGCAAGATTTTTTGCCATTAAATGGCACCGATTATATTGAACTTTGGGTAGGTAATGCTAAACAATCCGCTCATTTTTATAAAACAGCTTTTGGCTTTCAAAGCCTTGCTTACGCTGGACCAGAAACAGGGTTAAAAGACCGCGTGTCTTATGTTTTAATTCAAGATAAGATGCGTTTAATTTTAACATCACCATTACACAGTGATAGCCATATTGCTGAACATCATCGCAAACACGGAGATGGGGTAAAATATTTAGCACTTTGGGTGGATGATGCTTACGAAGCATATGAAAAAACAACAGGTAAAGGCGGAGTAGGCACTATTAAACCAACTACACTAACTGATAAAGATGGAGAAGTACGCTTGAGTGGTATTAAAACTTATGGCGAAGTAGAACATTTGTTTATTGAGCGCAAAAACTACAACGGTGTGTTTTTACCTGGTTTTATAAAATGGGAAAGTAGCTATAATCCTGAGCCAACAGGTTTATTGTATGTTGACCATTGTGTGGGTAATGTAGGATGGAACCAAATGAACAAATGGGTAAAGTTTTATGAGGATGTAATGGGTTTTAAAAACATACTCTCATTTGATGACAAAGACATTAGTACCGAATACTCAGCTTTGATGAGTAAAGTAATGAGCAATGGTAATGGATATGTCAAATTCCCTATTAACGAACCGGCTGAAGGAAAGAAAAAATCACAGATAGAAGAGTACCTTGATTTTTATGAAGGTGAAGGGGTGCAACACATTGCTATTGCTACTAAAGATATTGTTAGTACAATTCGACAGTTAATGGCAAGAGGTGTTGAATTTTTAAAAGTTCCGGATAGTTACTACAACGATTTATTAGATAGAGTAGGAACAATTGAAGAGGATATTGAACCATTAAGAGAATTAGGTATTTTGGTTGATAGGGATGATGAAGGTTACTTATTGCAACTATTTACAAAACCTGTTGAAGACCGACCAACCATGTTTTTTGAAATAATACAACGTAAAGGAGCAAAAAGCTTTGGTAAAGGCAATTTTAAAGCTTTGTTTGAGGCCTTAGAAAGAGAACAAGCCAATAGAGGTAATTTGTAATTGTAATAGATTATTTTGTAACAATAAAAAGACGTAGAAAACACCTGCGTCTTTTTTTATTTTGTATCCACTTATGACAAAAATAACTAAAGCTAAAAGAGATAAAATTCTTCATTCTGAAAGGCGATTTTTAGAAGGACCACGATCACGATTTAGAGAACTTAAGTTTTTATTTAAAGTGATGTGGGAGTTTATCAGAGGATTCCAAAAATTACATTTTACTGGTCCATGTGTTACGGTATTTGGCAGTGCGCGTTTTAAAGAAGACCACCCATATTACCAAACTACAGTTAAGTTAAGTGCCGAAATTAGCAAATTAGGTTTTACCATTATTACCGGTGGTGGACCGGGTATTATGGAAGCCGCAAACCGAGGAGCTTTTGAGGCCGGAGGACAATCAATTGGTTGTAATATTGTTTTGCCACACGAGCAAAAAGAAAATCCATATGTACATACTTCTGTAAACTTTAAATACTTTTTTGTACGAAAAACACTCTTGGTAAAATACTCGTATGCGTTTGTAATTATGCCGGGCGGCTGGGGAACAATGGATGAAATGTTTGAAGCACTAACTTTGATTCAAACTGGTAAAATCAATGAATTCCCAGTGGTATTATTTGGTAAGGATTATTGGAAAAACTTAATTGAATTAACCGAGGATATGATCAGAAACAAAACCGTATCGGAAGCAGAAATTAAAGAATACTTACTTATAACCGACTCTATTGATGAAGCCGTGGCACACCTAAAAAAACATGCCATAGGTAAATTTGGCTTGAAGAAAACAAAAATCCTTAAACCTAAAAAATGGTTGGGGGAATGGTTTAACAAAGCATCATAAAAAAAGTCGGGCAAGCCCGACTTTTTTGATTTATCTTACTATAGTTTGTTCCCTATCAGGACCAATAGATATCACACTCATTTTTAATCCTACTTGTTCTTCTACATATTCCATGTAAGCTTTAAAGTTTGCAGGTAATTCTTCAAACTTTCTTAATCCTGTTAATTCTTCACTCCAACCTTTAAATTCTTTAAACAATGGCTTTATAGGGGCATCATTAAAGTTGTAAGGAATTTCTGTTACACGTGCACCATTAATATCATAAGCATCACAAACAGGTACAACTTCAAACCCACTTAACACATCACTTTTGGTACAAATTAAATCGGTTACTCCGTTAAGCATAATGGCGTATTTAAGTGTAGGTAAATCTAACCAACCTGTTCTGCGCGGGCGACCAGTTGTTGCACCAAACTCAAAACCTTGTTTGCGCAATTGTTCTCCTGTAGTATCGTGTAACTCGGTAGGAAAAGGTCCGCTACCTACACGTGTACAGTATGCCTTAAATATACCGTATACTTTATTAATTTTTTGTGGAGCCACACCTAAACCACTGCAAACACCACCTGTAATGGTGTTTGATGAAGTTACAAACGGATAAGTTCCAAAATCAATATCCAACAAAGTACCTTGCGCACCTTCGGCCAATACTTTTTTGCCTTCGTTAATTAACTTATTAATAAAATACTCAGAGCTGATTATTTTAAACTGTTTTAAAAACTCCACGGCTTCAAAAAATGCAGGCTCATGTTCTTCAAGATTATAGCTGTGGTTAAATCTATCTAACAATAGCTTATGGTTAGCAACCGCTGTTAGGTATTTCTCTTTAAAATTTGGCGTTAAAATGTCTCCAATTCGCAAACCACTTCTGCCAATTTTATCTTGGTATGTTGGGCTAATACCTCTTAAGGTAGAACCAATTTTATGCTCACCTTTTTGTGCTTCACTTGCTGCATCAACCAAACGGTGTGTTGGTATAATTAAATGTGCTTTTTCAGATATGTATAGGTTCTTTCTTGGATCAACTCCCGAAGCCATTACTTTTTCTATTTCCTTTTTTAATGTAATGGGATCAATTACCACACCGTTACCTATTACGTTAATGGTATGTTGGTGGAATATACCCGATGGGATTGTATTTAACACATGCTTTTGGCCATTAAACTCAAGCGAGTGTCCTGCATTTGGCCCACCTTGAAATCTTGCCACTACATCGTATTGTGGTGTTAATACATCAACAATTTTACCTTTTCCTTCATCGCCCCATTGGAGGCCTAAAACTACATCTATCATTATATTTTGGGTTACTACTACTAACCGAAGTTAGCCATATAAGTATTTAATTAATTAGCTCGTTTATTATTTTTTACAATTGTTCTGATAGAACTTTACTACAAGTATTGCATTTACCATCTTTAGTTTTAGGGTTACCAAATAAATGCAACGAATGATCTGTTACTGTAAAATCCAACAACTCTCCCATCATGCTTTTAATTTGTTGAATACGTGGATCGCAAAACTCTAAAATTTTATTGCAATGGTTACAAATCATGTGATCGTGTTGTTTATGGCCATAAGCTCCTTCGTACCTGGCTAAGTTTTTACCAAATTGGTGTTTGGTTACCAAACCGGCATCAAGTAATAAATCTAAGGTATTGTAAACGGTAGCGCGGCTTACACGGTAGTTGCGGTTTTTCATGTGAACGTATAATGTTTCTACATCAAAATGCTCTTTACTACTGTATATTTCGTCTAAGATGGCAAAACGCTCAGGAGTTTTACGCTGTTGTTTTTGCTCCAAAAAAGCGATAAACAACTTCTTAACTTCATCTTTTATATTTTCAGTCGATTGATTTGCCTGCATATCTTGCTTAAACAATGATGCAAAATAACACACATTTTAACGGAAATAAAATTTTAGTGAATAAGTTATATAATAATGATAAAAAATAAGCACTCATTCCTTATTTTTAAATTGATCAGAAAGTTCAACAAGAAACTTTTGATCTAACTCTTCCAATTGTTTCAAGGATTCATAAAACTGTTCCCATGTTTTTATTCTGTCCCTAACTAAAAAATCAATTCCTAACAAGAAGCATATTTGAAATAAACTACAACAAAGAACTTCACAAATTTCAAGTAATCGCCAAAAACTAATATCACAAACTTGTGCATTTTCTATTCGAACATAATTACTCTGATCAGCCATACCAAGAGCCTCTGCAACTGTTTGAGCTTTTATGTGTCGAGACTTTCGGATTGCTTTAAGAATCACACCAAGTCTTTGTTGAAAAACAGGATTAAAATACTTCATAGAATAATTTAAGGACCTGTAATTAAAGAAAAAAAAACAGAACAACAATTAAAAATGACAGACTAAATAAGTCAGTCATTTTTATACTATTTACAGAAAAAAGACTCCATTATTGTTTAAACAAAAAAATTTCCATCCAAGCATAAAGCTTATTTCTTATAAGCTGCAGATTTTTAAAAGTTCCAATTTACCTCTCAATTTTGATTTCCAGGAAATAAAAATTGAATGTAGCTGATATTCGCAAAACCGATTAGGAAATATCATTCAACATCAACCCTTAAATTAAAAAAAAATGAAAACAATTATCTTTAGCTCAGGACTATTAATAGCCTTTTTTTTATTTGGATGTTCCGATCAAAAACAAGAATTACCCAATATTGACAAAACAAAAGGTAAACCAAGCAATACAAACATTATTCAAACCATAAATTCAACACCAGCAACTTTTGGTTTCGAAAAGTGAATGCGCAGCCAATGCCCTACAACTTCCACGAAAAGATGCTGCGGAAGAAAATTTTGCATTGTAACCCCTATCTCCAAAATAGATGAAGACTATGACTTGAATGCCAACGTTACTGCATTGGATTACATGGAAGGTCAAATGGAGGTTATTAATCAAACCCAAATTAAAATTACGATTCCGTTTAATAAAATTCTTTCAGAAGTTTATGACGACTGGTTTATTAATGATACTTTCGATGGCGAATACTTTCCACTCGAGTCAAATGTGGCGGATCAAATCGGACTGAATAATATTGCTTTTTCCGAAGGTCGTTATCCTGTGATTGAGACTGCAAGTGGATATGTAATCACTATTAATTATGAAACTCAACATTAATTTCTCTCATATAATTTTAATTTTAAGTATATTCTTCTGCTCTTGCGGAAGAATATACTTAAAATCGATTGGAGTAAAAAGTCCTAGTGAAGTAAACCAACTTCAACAAACGTCATTTAGCAAAAAAATGAATTTTAACGAAGAGGTTATTTTTGAACTTGACTCTGTTAAATACAACCAACTAATTAAACGAAAACATAACGATTCTAACAGCTGGTGGGTACAAAATCATGTACAACCCGTGCAAGTAATTTACTTTGATAACGAAACCAATAAATCTATAGCAAGCTATTTTAATTGCATTGCTGGTAGTAGCAATTTTTTCAACTTTTCTTGGAATGAAAATGGTGAACTAAACTATTTCCCTCCATTAACTTATACAGACACAAGGTGGATTGATACTATTTTCAGCAAGTCTGAAATAGAAAATTGTTTGATACAGATTCCAAATCAAGGTTCAAGGAAAATAACATATCCAAAGAAATACGATATTTTTTTATTTTACTCATTCGCAATCGAAAAACAATCTGTTAACTTGATTAATGAGGTAAACACACACATCAACAGATTCATACCCAATCAATACAACTTGTTTTTCATCAACATGGATAATTACCTTTTCTATGCAACAAGAAATAAATAAACTACACCATATCTTCCCTACTTACCTTAATGAGTGGGCTTGCAGCTTTAATCTTATTCATCAGCTCTTCTAATTGGGCAGTATCATACACTTCCAATTCAATATTCCCTTCAAACATCCCCGCCTTTGAACCTATTTGTATGGCTTGCATATTTATTTGCAATTGTTTGCTTATAATATCTGTAATGATGCTAACAATACCAACACTATCAATGCCTTGAACCTTAATATGTGTGCTAAACGCCTTCGATTTCTCAAAAATTTGATTCGCCCATTTAGCCTTTATAACACGGTAACCATAGTTACTCATTAAACTAATGGCATTACTACAATTGGTACGGTGTATTTTTACCCCCTCGCCAACGGTAATAAATCCAAAAATTTCATCACCAGGAATTGGGTTGCAACATTTACTAAAGCTATAAGGAAGATCACTTTCGTCTCCTATTATTACGCCATCCTTAGGTGTAACTTTTATGGAATCCTTTTGTGCAGCCTTGGCTTCCTTTTGTTGTTTAACCTCTTGTAAATGTTCTAGTTTTTGTTGTTTAATGTAATCAAGAATTTCGGCAATATGTATTTTGGTTTTATCAATTTTCTCATCGGCAACTTGCGCATACAATTCGGTAACTGTAGGTAATTTGTAATAGGCTATCATATCCTGTAATGCATCACTGGTAAATGCTAGTTTTTCCTGATTAAACTTGCGTTCCAGAATTTCTTTCCCCATGGCAGCTGCGCGCATTTTAACCTGCTTATGCCAATCGCGTATTTTGCTTTTGGCCTTTGCGGTAACTACGTAATTTATCCACTCTTCTTTAGGCGACTGTTTTGTTGAAGTCAAAATTTCAACCTGATCACCATTTGTTAGCACATGGTTTAATGGCACTAATTTATTATTAACCTTTCCACCAATGCAACGTTCACCTACTTGAGAATGCACATCAAAAGCAAAATCTAAAATGGTGGCATTTGCTGGAAGCTTGCGTAACTCACCCTTGGGGGTAAATACAAATATTTCTTCGGCAAAAAAGTTCATTTTAAAGTCATCCAAAAAGTCAAGTGCATTTTGACCTGTATCCTCTAAAATCTCGCGTACCCTACCCAACCATTCTTCAAGGCCTTCATCTTGTTTTGTATTGCTACCCTTGTATTTCCAATGGGCAGCATATCCCTTTTCTGCAATTTCATCCATCCTGCGGGTGCGCACCTGTACTTCAACCCACTTACCTTTAGGCCCCATTACGGTGGTGTGCAAGCTTTCGTAACCATTGGCTTTGGGTGAACTTACCCAATCGCGTAAACGATCTGGATTTGGACGATAATTATTGGTAACAATTGAATATACCTTCCAGCAATCAGATTTTTCATCTTCAAAATCCGTATCTATAATTATTCTAATAGCAAACAAATCATACACTTCCTCAAAAGGTATATTTTGTTTCTTCATTTTATTTAAAATGGAATGAATTGATTTAGGTCGTCCTTTCATTTCATATTTAAATCCTTCCTTATCCAAGTCTTCAATTAATGGTTCAATAAACTGCTTAATGTAACGATTACGTTGTAATTTGGTTTCTTGTAATTTATTTTTAACGAAATTATACTTATCGGGTTCAAGGTATTTAGTTGCTAAATCTTCGAGCTCGGTTTTAATTGAATACAACCCTAAACGGTGAGCCAAAGGCGCATACACGTATTGCGTTTCGCTGGCAATTTTAAGTTGCGATTTAGCACTCATAGAATCAAGGGTACGCATATTGTGTAACCTATCAGCTAGTTTAATTAATATAACCCTAACATCATCACTTAATGTTAGAAGTAACTTCTTAAAATTCTCCGCTTGAATTGATTTATCTTGCTGCTCAAAAACACCCGATATTTTGGTTAATCCATCAATAATAGTTGATACCTTTTTACCAAAATTAAGTTCAATAGTATCAAGTGTTATTTCAGTATCCTCCACTACATCATGCAACAAGGCACAAATAATAGATGTAGCTCCAAGCCCAATCTCCTCGCCACAAATTTGCGCTACGGCCAAAGGATGAAAAATATATGGCTCACCAGATTTCCTGCGCATCGTTTTGTGCGAATCCAAAGCCATCTCAAATGCTTTTCTGATTTGCTTCCTATCGTAGTTATCTAAATTACGCTTACATGCCTTAATAACATTACGGTATGCTTTTACTATTTCTTTATTTTCTTTTTCTATATCAACTAAGGGCTGCATAATCTTAGTACTGTGGTTAAAAAATCAAATACAAATGTAGGCAATTACATTTATTCAAATCCCCACATATTAACACCAAAAGCATGAGGTGTAATTTAAAACAATACAGTTATAACTATTTTAATTAAAGATGCACCAAATAAACTGCTGATCATCAATCTTAGCCTTTGCATAAATGAGTATTAATTGTTTTACATTCAGCTAAAGTTCAGTTTAGAAAATGACATTTAATTTGTGGTTTTGAACAAATCAATAGGTTTGATTTTCCTTTTTTAAAACAATAAGATTAATGAAGGTTAAAAAAAATTTGCATAAACCATTTTTCGCCTTACATTTGCTGTCCTTTTTAGGCGCATGTGGCGTAATTGGTAGCCGTGCCAGACTTAGGATCTGGTGCCGAGAGGCGTGGGGGTTCGAGTCCCTCCATGCGCACAACTAGAAACGAAAAAGACTGACCTAAAATCAGTCTTTTTTTTCTTAATACACTATTTTAATATGAACGTTACTTTCGATAAAAAAGACGCCTTAAACGGCACAATCTCAGTAAACATTAATGGCACTGATTACGCCAAAGAGATTGACACCAAATTAAAAGAATACCAAAAACGCGCCAACATTCCTGGTTTTCGTCCGGGTATGGCACCAAAAGGTATGATTGAAAAAATGTATGGAACTACAGTTTTACTTGAAGCCATTAATAGCGCTGCAAGCCGTGGTTTGTTTGATTACATTGAGGAAAGCAAACTAAACATACTTGGCCAACCGGTATTAACCGAAGATACCAAAGTAGATGAGTTAGTTAAAGGCAATGATTACACATTTAAATTTGATGTGGGATTAGCTCCTGAGTTTACATTAGATATATCTGAAAAAGATGTATTTACCAAATTAAAAGTAGCGATTGACGAAAAACAAATTGACGAAGAAGTAGATCGTTTGCAAAAGCGTTCGGGTAATTTGATTGATGTTGATACCGCTAGTGAAAATGACATTGTATACACTACAATGGCTGAACTAGATGAAAATAGCAATACTTTTGAAGGGGGTGTTTATTCAGATTCAACCCCAATACTGATTCAATCAATAAAAAATGAAGCCATTAAAAATGAATTCTTAGGTTCAACCAAAGGGAAATCATTTGATGTAAATGTTTTTGATTTGTTTGATAACGACCAAACAGAAATGTCTCACGCATTAAACATCAATAAACTTGCAGTTGCAGATATTAATAAAAATTTCCGTGTAACTGTTAAAGACATTAAAAGCAACGAAAAGGCGGAATTAAACCAAGAGTTATTTGATAAGGTTTATGGTGAAGGCGTTGTAAACTCTATTGATGAATTGCGTTTACGTATTAAAGGTGAGCTAGAAAACTACTTTAATGGCCAAGCAAATCATTTAATTGAGCATGAAATGCTAGATACTTTAGTAGCTAAACAAAAAATTGAATTACCTGATGCATTTTTAAAACGTTGGTTAATTGATCGCCATGCGGATAAATTTACAACTGAAAACGTTGACGAAAACTACAGTAAAGAAGCAAATTACCTTCGTAATCATATTTTTGAAGAAAAAGTATTGGGCGAAGCTGGTGTAAAAGTAGAAGAGGCCGACATTAAAGAGGCCGCTTTAAATTACACCCGTAGTATGTTTGGGGCATATGGAACTGCAGGAATAAGTGATGAAATGCTAGAGGGTATTATTGAGCCAAGTATGAAAAAAGAAGATTACCGCAGCCGTATGATTAATTTGGCTGTATCGCAAAAAGTACGAGATGTTATTAAAATCAAGGTAAAAATTGAAGAAAAAGAAGTAAGCAGCGAAGCTTTTTTCAAAATAGTTGCCGAACACAATGACCAACATCACCATTAATCCTAAATATAAATTCTAAAGGATAAGGTAAATTTATTTAAAAAAGACGCGAATAGTTCGCGTCTTTTTTTTGTATTACCACGGTCGGTTTTAACAATAATTTTACTATTCAATGACGTTCAATAAACTTCTTAGACACTGTCAGTGTATTATGTCAGTAAAATCAATTGGCACAACTCTTGAAACTTAGAATCAACTTTATATATTGCAAACAAATAATAATAATTTATGATGGACCACGGAAAAGAATTTAGAAAATATGCTGTTAAACATAAAGGAATTAGCAGTTTGGCAGTAGATGCATACTTAGAAAGTTCTGTAGAAGGAATGACACGCACGGTTATTGAAGAACGCCCAATGAACTTCCGCGAAATTGACGTGTTTTCTCGTTTAATGGCTGACAGAATTATATTTCTTGGCATGCCAATAGATGATTATGTTGCTAACATTGTTCAGGCGCAATTATTATTTTTAGATTCTATGGACGCACGAAGAGATGTTCAAATGTACATCAACTCACCAGGAGGCAGTGTATATGCTGGCTTAGGGATTTATGACACCATGCAATGGATAAACCCTGATGTAGCCACTATTTGTACAGGCTTGGCAGCTAGTATGGGTGCAGTATTACAATGTGCTGGTGCTAAAGGTAAACGTACTGCTTTACCTCATGCACGTATAATGATTCACCAACCACTAGGAGGGGCACAAGGCCAAGCCAGTGATATTGAAATTACAGCTCGCGAAATTCAAAAACTGAAAAAAGAATTGTATGATATTATAGCTGAACATAGCAATCAACCGTTTGAAAAAGTACAGCAAGATAGCGACCGCGATTATTGGATGACAGCACAAGAAGCTAAAGATTACGGGATGATTGACGATGTGTTGAACAAAACTAAGAAAGAACATAAATAATTAAATAAAAACTTCATTTAACAAGCCAACCAAATAATAATAGTTGGCTTGTTTTTTTTTATAGATATTTGTATCCCATGAGTAAGAAAAAAGAAGACATTTGTTCATTTTGCGGACGTCCAAAAAGTCAAACCCAATATTTGATTTCTGGACTTGATGCACTGATTTGCGAAAACTGTATAGACCAAGCGTACCGAATTATAAACGAAGACCAAACTGCTGATGCAGGTAAAAATACAACTTTTGATTTTGCAGGTAAATTATACAAACCAGCAGAAATAAAAAAACACCTTGATCAATACGTAATTGGACAAGACGAGGCTAAAAAAGTATTAAGTGTTGCAGTTTACAATCACTTTAAACGCTTAATGTATAAAAACAAAACCAATGATGTAGAGCTAGAAAAATCAAATATTTTATTAGTTGGTGAAACAGGAACCGGAAAAACATTATTAGCTAAAACATTAGCAAAATTATTAAATGTTCCATTTTGCATAGCAGATGCCACTGTTTTAACAGAGGCTGGTTATGTTGGCGAAGATGTAGAGAGCGTATTAACACGTTTGTTACAGGCAGCAAACTACGATGTAAGTGCTGCCGAGAGAGGCATTGTATACATTGATGAAATTGACAAAATTAGCCGTAAAAGTGATAACCCTAGTATAACACGCGATGTGAGTGGAGAAGGTGTTCAACAGGCTTTATTAAAAATATTGGAAGGTACAACTGCTAATGTTCCTCCTCAAGGTGGGCGTAAACATCCAGACCAAAAAATGATTGCCATAAATACCGAAAACATCTTATTTATTTGTGGTGGTGCGTTTGAGGGTATTGACAAACAAATTGCTAGAAGAATGCAAACTCAAGCTATAGGATTTAAAAACCAGGTAGGTATCAAAGCTGATGAAACTAATTATTTGCAATACATATCACCTGCTGACCTGCGTAACTTTGGTTTGATACCCGAGATTATTGGACGTTTACCAGTTTTATGTCATTTAAATCCTCTAGACCGCAATACACTTCATCGTATTTTGGTTGAACCTAAAAATGCATTGATAAAACAATACATCAAAATGTTTGAATTGGAAGGTATTAAACTAACCATTAGTAACGATGTAATTAACCTGATTGTAGATACAGCATTTGAGCTAAAACTTGGGGCGCGTGGCCTGCGAAGCATATGCGAAAACATTATGACAGATTATATGTATGATGCACCTTCGAACAAGGAAAAGGAATTAAGCATTTCATTAGAAGTAGCCAATGCCAAACTGGAAAGTATAAAGTTTAAAAGTATAAAAGCTGCATAGCATGATTTACTTCAAATCAATGTCGGCTTGAGTAATGCCGATGTTTTTATTTTATTTTTAATTAAAATTGGCATAAAATAATTTGTATAATAATATTAATAACTATAAATTGTGGTATTAATTTACATATGAAACAATATTTTATTTGGGGATTATTTAGCATACTTACTCAACTTGTAACAGCACAAGTGGGTCCCAACCAGAATAATGAAGAAGAGCATAACAGTATAATTAAGTTTAATTTATTGAGCCCTGTTATAGGAACAATAACTTTAAGCTACGAAAAAAGCCTGAATAATGATGCCTCCTTCATTACAACCGCTAGCTATTTCACTGGGCAATTATTTAACACTTCTGTACCTGTAAAAGGATTTTCTGCAGCGCTTGAGTATAGATTTTATATTGGAGAAACACCTATTAGGGGATATTACATTCAACCCTATGCGCGTTACCAATACTTTAAAGATATTCAAACCAAAGAAGATGAACTTTCGGTTCCTGGAGTTGGATTATTAATGGGCTACCAGTGGGTATTTTTGAAGCGCATTGCTTTTGATATGAACTTGGGCCCTTCTTATAATTTTAGCAATTTAACATCACCTGGAAAAAATTATTCTGCATCTGATTTTAAACCTTTTATTAGTGGATATTGGATACGCGGTGGTTTAAGTGTTGGACTATTATTTTAATTAAAGAATATGAAATATTTAATTATACTATTATTATTAGGTACAAGCTTTGTTGGATTAGCCCAAAATAGCTTAGAAGTTAAACGTAATTATGCGATAAGAACAAATTTATTAAGCGCAATTTATAACACACTTAACGTAAGTTACCAAAAATTAAAAACCAATGGCAACTCAGTTGTAATAGGTGCATCATATATGGATTTCAATGATTTTAATGAAAGCTCCAATAATTCTTATGTGAATAATAATTATACCACTGTCGTAGGGGTTGCAATTACTAGTGAGTATCGGTTGCATTTCACTGGTGAAGGTTTTCAAGGTGGTTATGTGGGTGGATTTGGCCGCGCCATGTTTTATGAGCGTATTGCCGGATATCAAAACAGTATAAGTACTTCTTCCCAAATGCCAATTGAAATTTTAGACGTGAAAGAAAAGTTCAATTTTGGAAGCGTTGGAGTTGGCTTTGTTGTGGGATACCAATTTGTCATACAAAATAGAGTTACATTCGACTTTTTTGGTGGGCCAGTATTTCAAGCTCTAGTTTATCAGGATAAAGTTACACGTAACGCTACTACAGGTGCACGATTGGAATCAAGAAAAATAAACGAATTAGCCAACAATATACCTGATAGGTATATAAGTGGGTATGGTTTGCGTGGTGGAATTACTTTAGGTATTTTATTCTAATAATTATTTTAAGGATGAAAAAACTAACTTTATTTCTTGCATCAATTATTATTGTAGTATTTGTTGTGCAAGCTAAGCCCAAGTTTCCGCCTATAAAAAAGAATGGGGCCAAAATCAACTTGCTTAGTCCTTTATATAGCAACCTGAGCGTTTCATATCAATGCTTATTAACTCCATTCCGTTCAATTCAACTTACCGCATCATATATGGATTTCAATGACTTTGTGAAATTCGGCAATGTTGATGATTTGCGTGTAACAGGATTTAGCATTACCCCTGAGTACCGCATAAACTTTAGTGGGTATGGGTTAAATGGTTTTTATGTTGGTCCATTTTTAAGGTACATGGATTATAAAAAAACATTTGATTATACCGACTACTCTACTTTATTTAAGGAAAATTCATCTTTTAAGAGTGCAGGAATTGGATTTAATGTAGGTAAACAGTTTATCATTAAAAATACGGTTTTGGTTGATTTATTTGCTGGTCCTGTTTACCAGGTTTTGGTGCAGGAAAAAATAGATAAGGCCATCACAATTCAACAGCCAATTTCCTATTTTTATGAAGAATTCACTGACTATTTAGCTCCAAGTATACCAAATAGGTATATAAAAGGATACGGAATAAGAGCAGGTATTACCATAGGCATAGCATTTTAGAAAAGTATTAAAGTATATAGGAAATTAAATTAAAAAGGCATCATGTAATTAAACACGATGCCTTTTTTGTGGTTTATAATAGAGTCTCTATTTGGCCATTGTCAATTCATTAATTACATGATTTGCTTTAGCTACTTTTTGTAACACCCATAATACATAACGTATATCCACACCAACACTTCGGCTGTAGGTTTCATTCCAAGCATAATCGTTGATGGTTGCCGTAAATGCCCGATCGAAATTGATGGCAATTAATTGTCCTTTTGCATTCATAACCGGGCTGCCACTGTTACCACCTGTTGTATCTAAGTTGTATAAAATATTAACAGGTAAGTCACCCAAAGCAGGATGAATAAAATCGCCTAAATCACCTGCTGCATATAATTCTCTTATAGCATCTAGCAACTGATATTCTGCTGTATCACTTTTTTCAATAACCCCTTTTAAAGTAGTATACGGCTTTGCATATAAGCCATCATTAGGCGAGTACCCTTTCACATAACCATAGGTAAAACGTAGTGTAGAATTGGCATCAGGAATAAAAGAGCGTTGCTTCCATTGTTGTTTCACTTCAACCAAACTTGCCATTAGTTGACTAAGCTCTCCATCACGTTTCTGATCCTCGATGTCAAACTTCAACATCTCTACATTTAACTCTCCAGCAAAACTTATCAACTCATCATTATATGATAGCAAGGAAGCCAAATCATTTTCAATCCAATCATTAACTTCTTTATTGTTGTTGAGTTTAGATTTGCTATATAGCCCCTCAACTAAACTTTCAATTTCACTCAAAGAAGTGCGACCATTAATTAGTTTATTCACTGAAGGCAACATATCATTTGAATTAAATGAAACTGCATCACTAAACATTTTTACCATGGCGAGTTTATCCAAATTAACATCATATCGCCCTAGAGATTTACTCAAATCCTTTTTTATATTTGCTTTTTGAGATAGGATAAATTCTTTTTTGGCTGTTTCATTTGGTAACTTTTGATAAATTAACTTGTAATTTGACAATGTAGCAGAGGCTTGTATCAAAGGTGAAACACTGTAAATTTGATCAAGCCACATATTACGATTTGCGTATTTCATTAAATCAGTATAAAGCTCGTTAACTCGAGGAATAACGTTTCCATATTTAGATTTAAGTGTGCTATTTGCATCTATATATTGTTGCAATTGTTTTTCTTCCTCACGCTTTTTAGCACTTAATTCAGCACGTTTAAATCCTTGTAATTTACCTTTGAAATTTTTAGCCGTATTAGCTAAACTTTTAATTCGCGCTGCGTATTTAATGCTAAGTGCATAATCTTTTTTTCCAAGTTGTTCCATCTGGTTTATTTGCCAATCAAACAAACTACTAATATATCCTAAAAAGTAATTTTCGTGGTACTCATAAAACCCTGCAGGCTGATGACGGTATGTTCGCCCTGGGTAACCCAATACAAAAATAAAATCGTTTTCATTGGCACCTTTGGGATTTACATTTAGATATTTTATAGGTTTATAAGGCACATTTTTTTCACTGTATTCAGCTGCGCTTCCGTCAGGTGCAACATATGCACGTAAAAATGCAAAGTCTCCACTGTGGCGAGGCCAAACCCAATTATCTAGCTCACCACCATAAGCACCAATACTAACAGGTGGTACATAAACCAAACGTACATCTTTAAGTAATTTGTAACGAAAAAGCACATACGTTTTACCCGTAAACATCTCGGATATTTCGCATTGCAAACCAGGGTTGGATTCGTTCTCTTTTAGGGTAACAACTTTAATATTATCTGAAATTTTCTTTAATCGGCTAACTGCATCTAAATCTTGTGTACCACTCAATACATCAACAGATACATCTTTATATGATGCTGTAATTTTACATACTAACCCCTTGGCAGGTACTTCTTGCTGGCGGTTTTGGGCTAAGAAACCTAATTTAATGTAATCGTTTTTCACATCACTTATGGCTTGCACATAACTAAAAGCACAGTGGTGATTAGTTACAATCAATCCTTCGCTACTTAGAAAAGATCCAGTGCATCCTCCTACCCTTACAATGGCATCAATTAAACTAGTTCCACTTGGGTTGTATAATTCTTGTGGTGTAATCTTTAAGCCTGCTTTTTTAACGTCAATGTTTTTAAGTTCCGATAATGGAAACATACCTTCTTCTTGCTTTTTTGTGGTATGCGAGGTAAGTATTGCACCAGCAGAAAAAAGAGAAATCAATAAGAATAATTTTTTCATGTAACAAATATAGTTGAAGAGCGAAAATAGTATAAGTTTTCAGAATGATTCAATTCTATTGAAGTTTGATTACTAAGTTGTAAATTCAATCCATTTTGTTAATACAAAAAGCCTTATCAATATGCTATATTTGCCTTAAATGAATAATGCCGAACGTAATACCCAACTCATAAAAATTAAAGCCAAAGAACTAGGCTTTTTTGATGTGGGATTTAGTAAAGCAGCATTTTTAGAAACAGAAGCGCCTAGGTTAGAAAAATGGTTATCGAACAACATGCACGGCAAAATGGCCTATATGGAAAATCATTTCGATAAAAGATTAGACCCTAGGTTATTGGTTGATGGAGCAAAAACAGTGGTATCGCTTTTATTTAATTACTACTCAACCCAAAAACAAAACGATACCACAGCACCCAAAATTAGTAAATACGCATATGGCAAAGATTATCACGATGTGTTAAAAGCAAAACTGCACGAACTTTTAATTTGGATACGTGAAAATATTGGTGAAATAAATGGGCGAGCTTTTGTGGATTCTGCACCTATTTTAGAACGTGCATGGGCTATAAAAAGCGGATTAGGTTGGATTGGCAAAAATGGGAATTTGATTAATAAAGGAAGTGGCTCGTATTATTTTTTATGTGAATTAGTTTTAGATTTAGAATTAATACCTGACAACTTATTAGCTACAAACCATTGCGGAACTTGTACAAAATGTATTGATGCCTGTCCAACACAAGCTATTGTGAGCCCAACTATTGTTGATGGAAGTAAATGCATTTCTTATTACACCATAGAACTAAAAGATGCCTTACCAGAGGAAGCAAAAGGCAAATTAGATAATTGGATGTTTGGTTGCGATGTTTGTCAAGATGTATGCCCCTGGAATAGGTTTGCAAATCCAAATACAGAGCCAACATTTGCCCCTAGTAAAGAACTATTAAACTTTACAAAACAAGATTGGATGGAGATTACAGAAGATGTTTTTAAAGCGGTTTTTAAAAAATCTCCTATGAGAAGAACAAAATACAACGGTTTAAAACGAAATATTGACTTTATAATAAACTAAGCACATGGGATTTTATAAAATTAAAATACAATTCTTATTTATATTATCTTTTTTAGCCATAACAGTTAATGCGCAATCAAATTATGAGTATGGATTAAGAAGTTCTTTAAACTTGAGCACAATTGGCACACAATACGGAAAATACAACGGAAGCGGGTATTACAGTATTGGTGTATTCGGGTCTAAAAAAATAAGTGACCAAATCCTTCTTGCGTTTGAACCTACATATTCTATTTCTGGTTTCAAAGAAAAACAAAATGATAGCCGCTATTCTCTTCAACATTTAGACCTTAACTTAAATACATACTTTTCAATGTTTGGTGATGATGCATTGTGGCTATATCTTGGTTTACGCCCTGGTTATTTATTAGACTCTAGAAGTGAGACAATTAAAGATGGATATTATGTAAAAATAGATGCGGTAAACAACACTAATAAAATTGGCAAAATTGATATCGGATTAAATGCTGGCTTTTCGGTAAAGTTATCTCCAGTAGTTAATTTTGAGCTTGGTTACCATTACAGTGCAACAAATAATAATGATAATGCACAAATACAAGGAAGAACATCAACTTTAGAAATGACCTTAAAATTGAATGCAGTTGATTTAAAAAGACTCATAGATAACAAAGAAATCACCTTAAAAGAACAAATTCAGGAATACCAAAAAGGGATTTTATTTGTTATGCTTCCTACACTTTCAGAAAAAGATTTGGCGCGTTTGTCAGATGAAGGAGATCGAAATTATACCATAAATGAACTTAGGGTACGTAATCTAAAGGTAATAGCAGAATTTATCCGTAATTATTCATTCACACCAGTATACTTTTTTGCAGATAGCAATATAAACCAAATCGTATCGGGTAACTATTCATCTATTATCTTAAACAAAAACCTAGAAGTAGACACAACAATTAAAGTTCCCCCAAAAATGAATTTTATGGTTGCTAGTTTTTGTAACGACCTTTATAATTATAGTGACAGGATTAGCTATGGATTATTTATATATGATAATAAGATGAATCAAATGGGAAAACCATACACAATTCCGGGCCAAATGTTTGGTCTTTATACTGATGGTGACCCACAAAACTACTTCAAAACAAAACGAATCAACTACACAAATATGCCTTTTGATAGAATGATTCGTAAGTTTAATAGCCGAATGATTAGATATGCAGAATTTTAATTAATCTTCATTTAAGGCATCAGCAATTCCCTCTAATTCGTTATACCAACTTACACCATAAGCGCGAATAAGTGGAGCTTTTAAAAACTTATAGATTGGCATTTGATGTTTTTCTCCTAATGCACAAGCTGGTTTACAGATATCCCATTTGTTATAATTTAAAGCATCATAATCCCCAACTTTATTAATCCTTATGGGGTATAAGTGACAAGAAATGGGTTTTTGAAACTCAATTTTACCTGCTTTCCAAGCCTTCTCTATACCACATGACAAAATACCGTCTGTTCTTACAGAAAAAACACATTCACCTGTTGGTAAGCAAGTAGTTACTAAATCACCGTCTTTATCTAGCTCACTTATACCTATTGATTTTATAACAGATATACCTTCATCAGATAAAAAAGGCGTAATTAAAGGTAAATAATTATTGATGGTGTTAACTTCAGTCTTAATAACAGGCGCACCAAAATCGCCTTCAACACAACAAGCTCCCTTACATGAATTTAAATCACAGATAAAATGTTTTTCAAAAATATCTTCAGAAATAAGGGTATTTTCATGTATGATCATAAAATTTATAAATAAAAAAACGGCTAAGTATATACTTAGCCGTTTTAAATATTGATAGTATAATACTAATTTTCTTCTGTTAAGGGTGCATCTGTGTTTTCTAAAGCTGGTTTAGCAGCAGTCTTACGCCCCCTACGAGTAGTTTTCTTAGCAGTAGATTTACTTGATTTTTCAGCAAGCATTGCCTCATTAAAGTCAACCAATTCAATTATACTCATTTCTGCATTATCACCTTTGCGGTTTGCTAGTTTTAATATCCTTGTATATCCACCTGGACGATCGCCTACCTTTGGAGCAACTGCTGCAAATAGTTCTTTAACAACTTCTTTACTTTTTAAGTAACTAAAGATGGTTCTACGAGAGTGTGTATTATCTTCTTTAGATTTACTGATGATTGGCTCAACGTATTTTCTCAATTCTTTGGCTTTGGCCAAAGTAGTTGAAATACGTTTATGTAATATTAACGAACCTGCCATGTTAGAAAGCATTGACTTACGATGCGAAGCTGTTCTTCCTAAGTGATTAAATGTTTTACCGTGTCTCATCTCTTTTATAATTTGTCATAAACACAATCAAGGTTTATGTTATATCATCTAATTTTTATTCTTCGTTACCCAAATATTTAGCAACATCCATACCGAATACTAGACCTTTTTCTCTGGCTAACTCCTCTAATTCTGAAAGAGATTTTTTACCGAAGTTACGGAACTTCAATAAATCACCAATCTCATAACTAACTAAATCACCTAAAGTTTTGATATCAGCTGCTTTTAAGCAATTATATGCACGAACAGATAAATCTAAGTCTGATAATGGAGTCTTTAAAATCTTACGAATGTGCAATACATTCTCATCAACTTCTTGAGGAGCTTCTTTTACCTGGGTATCCATTGTAATTAACTCATCCGAGAACAACATAAAATGTTGAATAAGTATTTTTGCAGCCTCTTTCAATGCATCCTCTGGATGAATAGATCCATCTGTAGCTATTTCGATTAATAACTTCTCATAATCTGTCTTTTGTTCAACACGGAAGTCCTCAACACTGTACTTAACATTTTTGATAGGAGTAAAGATAGCATCCATTGGAATTAAACCAATTGGAGCATCTTTAGGTTTATTTTCCTCTGCAGGAACGTAACCTCTTCCTTTATCAACTGTAATCTCAAGTTCTAAATGAACAGAAGGATCCATATGACAAATAACTAACTCAGGGTTTAAAACCTTGAATGTATTAGTATGTTTACCAATTTCACCAGCATTAAATGCATCTTGGCCCTTAATGTTAATGAAGATTTTTTCGTTATCAACCCCATCTATAATACGCTTAAAACGTACTTGTTTTAAGTTTAATACGATTTCTACAACATCTTGAATAACTCCTTTAAGCGTAGAGAATTCATGATCAACACCAGTTATTTTAACTGATGTTATTGCAAAACCTTCTAAAGATGAAAGTAGAATTCTCCTGAGAGCATTACCAATGGTAACACCATATCCTTTTTCTAACGGACGGAATTCAAACTGACCAAAAAAGTCAGTCTCTTTATGCATAATAACTTTATCCGGTTTTTGAAAAGCGAGAATGGCCATTTTGTATTATTATTAATTATTTTGAGTATAATTCAACGATTAACTGTTCCTTGATATTTTCAGGAATTTGATCTCTTTCAGGTAAAGCTAAGAAAGTACCTTTCATTGCCTTACCATCCCAGTTAACCCAATTAAATTTAGTAGCATTACCATGAGCTAAGGAGTCAGCTATTACTTCTAAAGTTTTAGATTTCTCACGAACCTCAATTACGTCACCTGGACGAAGTGTGTAAGAAGGAATATTAACTACATTACCATTTACAGTAATGTGGCAATGACTAACTAACTGACGAGCAGCTGAACGAGTTTTTGCGATGCCTAAACGATAAACAGTGTTATCTAAGCGAGCTTCAAGATATTTTAACAAGTTTTCACCTGTAATACCTTTTTTACGAGCAGCAGTTTCAAATGTTTTATAGAACTGACGTTCTAAAACACCGTAAGTGTATTTTGCTTTTTGCTTTTCGAATAACTGAATAGCATACTCAGTTAATTTAGCTCTCTTACGAGATTGACCGTGCTGACCCGGAGGTGTCCCCCTTTTTTCGAAATTTTTATCCGGTCCGTAAATTGCCTCTTTAAATCTGCGGGCAATTTTAGTTTTTGGTCCAATATATCTAGCCATTTTTCTTTTTTCTTAAAAGTAACAATAATTACACTCTTCTCTTTTTAGGAGGGCGACAGCCGTTGTGAGGCATAGGCGTTATATCACGTATTGATAACACATCTAAGCCAGATGCCTGCAAAGTACGAATAGCAGACTCACGTCCAGATCCTGGTCCTTTAACAAACACTTCTACTTTTTTCATACCGGCATCAACAGCAACCTTAGCGCAATCTTGTGCGGCCATCTGCGCTGCATATGGTGTGTTCTTTTTAGAACCACGGAATCCCATCTTACCAGCAGAAGCCCAAGATACTACCTGACCTGTAGAGTTGGTAATTGAGATAATAATATTGTTAAAGGTAGCTTTTATGTGCGCTTGACCATTCGTGTCAATCGCTACTACTCTTTTTTTGCTTACTTTTTTATTATTTGTAGCCATTATTAATGTTATTACTTACCTCTTACTTGGTTACTTTTTTCTTACCTGCAACAGTTTTGCGTTTACCTTTTCTGGTACGAGCATTAGTACGAGTACGTTGACCGCGTAAAGGTAAGCCTTTACGATGACGTAAACCACGATAGCATCCAATGTCCATCAAACGCTTGATGTTCAATTGTTTCTCTGAGCGCAGTTCACCCTCAACAGTTAAACCTTCGGTTATAAATTTACGAATTTTGCTTAACTCATCGTCATTCCATTCGCTAACCTTTTTACTTAAATCAATTCCGCACTCAGTTAAAATGTGCTGAGCGGTTGATCTTCCGATGCCATAAATGTAGGTAAGTCCAATCTCACCCCTTTTGTTTTTAGGCAAATCTATACCTGATATACGAGCCATAGTTCTTATTTATCCTTGACGTTGTTTAAACTTTGGATTCTTTTTGTTAATCACGTAGATTCTTCCTTTACGCTTAACTAAAACGCAGTCTTCACTACGTTTTTTAACAGATGTTCTAACTTTCATCTTTCGTTTACTTATATCTGTAAATAATTCTACCTTTTGATAAATCATACGGTGACATTTCCACCGAAATTTTATCTCCTGGTAATATTTTTATGTAGTGCATCCTCATTTTTCCCGATATGTGGGCAATGATCTCATGACCATTTTCGAGGCGTACTCTAAACATTGCGTTACTCAATGCTTCCGTTATTACTCCGTCCTGTTTTATCAGTGACTGTTTTGACATACTTGCTTTTATAAGGGCTGCAAAAATAGCAGATTGTTTTTAAATTGCCAATTTTTATTTTAAGCTGCGCCCACTGCACTACGTCCTTTCATTTTCCCTGACTTCATCAAACCATCATAATGTCTCATCAATAAATGACTTTCAATTTGTTGTAAAGTGTCTAATACAACACCTACTAATATCAAAAGAGATGTTCCTCCATAAAACTGTGCAAATTGACTGTTAATATTTAAAACACCTGCTAATGATGGCATTATGGCCACTGCTGCTAAAAAGATAGAGCCTGGCAATGTGATACGAGACATGATATTATCAATAAAACTTGCTGTAGCTTGACCCGGCTTGACACCAGGAACAAATCCTCCATTTCGCTTTAACTCATCAGAAATTTGTGTTGAATTAACTGATATTGCTGTGTAAAAATAAGTAAACAAAATTATAAGTACAGCAAAAGTCAAGTTGTAAGCAAATGATGTAGGATCTACTAAGGCCATTATAAATCGCATGCTTTCGTAGTTAGGAAAAAATTGGGCTACGGTAGAAGGAATAAACATTAAAGCTTGAGCAAAAATAATTGGCATTACACCTGCTGTATTTACCTTTAAGGGGAGATATTGACGTGCCCCACCAGTTTGTCGGCTACCAACAATACGTTTAGCATATTGAACAGGAATCTTTCGAGTTCCCTGAACTAACATAATAACTCCCATGATAATAGCAAACAATGCGGCTAATTCTACCAAAAATATTACTAGCCCACCACCAGATTCAGTAAATTTAAATACAAATTCATCCTTAATTGCAAATGGCAAACGAGCTATGATTCCAATCATGATTATCAATGATACTCCATTACCAATACCTTTATCTGTAATTTTTTCACCCAACCATAGAACAAACATTGTACTAGCGGTTAAGACAACAACAGAGGTAAGCATAAACATGAAATCAGATACACCACTACCTTCCATAGTTGAGATGATTGCACCTGGATTTTCAGATTTTAAGTTTACAAGAAAACCTATTGATTGAACTGCCGTTATTGCTATAGTTAAATAGCGGGTAATTTGGTTGATCTTTCTTCGTCCATCTTCACCTTCTTTTTGCATTTTTTGAAAAGTAGGCACAGCCATTGTAAGTAACTGTACTACAATTGATGCAGAAATGTATGGCATAATACCTAACGCAAAGATTGAACCCCTTGCGAAAGCACCGCCAGCAAACATATTGATCAAACCAAAAATACCATCTGCGGCTTGGTTTTTAGAGCCTTCTAACATATTAGGATCAACACCAGGTAAGGTTACATATGTACCTACACGATAAATGACTAACATCCAAAAGGTAAACGCAAGTTTGAAGCGTAAATCTTCAATGCGATAAATATTTTTGATGGTTTCGATCAGTTTCTTCATTGGTTATATTGTTTCTGCTTTACCACCTGCAGCCTCGATAGCTTTGATTGCTGATTCTGAGAATGCATGTGCTTTAACCTGAATAGCTGATGTTAACTCGCCACGACCCAACACCTTGATAACACCTTTTTTAGAAACAAAACCATTATCTAAAAAAGTTTGGAAATCAATTGTTGTTAGACCTTTTTCTTCTGCTAGTTTTTGTAAACGATCTAAGTTTACAGGAACAAACTCTGTACGGTTTAAATTTTTAAAACCAAACTTAGGTACACGTCTGTAAAGTGGCATTTGACCACCCTCAAAACCGCGTTTTGTAGATGTACCTGAACGTGATCCAGCACCTTTATGACCACGTGTAGATGTTCCGCCTTTTCCAGAACCTTCACCGCGACCAACGCGTTTTCCTTGTTTATGTGTTGCGCCTTTTGCAGGCCTTAATGTATGTAATTTCATTGTGTTGTAGACTGGCTAATTAAATGTTTTCAATTTTAAGCAAGTGAGCAACTTTTTTAATCATTCCCATGATTTGCGGTGTTGCTTCTTTTTCAACTGTTTGATTTAATTTGGTAATACCCAAAGCCCTAACAGTTCTTTTTTGCCCCTCAACTCTGTCGATGGTACTTTTTACTAGTGTAACTTTTACTTTAGACATTGTATTAACCATTAAAAACTTTCTTTAAACTAATACCTCTTGTTTGAGCAATGGTAAATGCATCACGCATTTTAAGTAATGCATCAATAGTTGCTTTAACCACATTGTGTGGATTAGACGAACCCTTTGATTTAGCTAATACATCGGTAATTCCAGCACTTTCCAACACAGCACGCATAGCACCACCGGCAATAACACCTGTACCATGAGAAGCTGGTTGTAAATATACTCTTCCACCTCCATATTTACCAAGTTGATCATGAGGTACAGTACCTTTTAAAACAGGTACCTTTACCAAATTTTTCTTAGCGTCATCAATACCTTTAGATATAGCATCAGTAACCTCGTTAGCTTTACCTAAACCGTAACCTACTACACCATTTCCATCGCCCACTACTATAAGGGCTGAAAAGCTAAAAGTACGTCCACCTTTTGTTACTTTCGCAACACGATTGATAGACACAACCTTTTCTTTTAATTCTATATCACTAGATTTTACTCTTTTTACGTTTGCTGTTGACATAACTTTTGATAGGTTATAATTAAAATTTTATACCACCTTCTCTTGCACTTTCGGCTAAACTTTTTACTCTGCCGTGGTACAAGTAACCATTACGATCAAAAACCACAGTTGTAACTCCAGCGGAAACAGCTTTTTCTGCTATAGCTTTCCCAACAAGTGCCGATTTCTCAATATTGGTCATTTTGTCTTTAACTGATTTTGATGAAGCTGAAGCTAAAGTTTTACCATGCACATCATCGATAATTTGCACGTAAATATCTTTATTACTTCTAAATACCGATAAGCGTGGCTTTTCAGGAGTACCAAAAACACGGCTGCGTATTCCTTTTTTAATTTTAAGTCTTCTTTCAACTTTTTTTCTAAGTACTGACATAGCTTTATCTTATTATTTAGATGCCGTTTTACCAGCTTTTCTTCTAAGTTGTTCACCAACAAATTTAATACCTTTACCTTTGTATGGCTCAGGTTTGCGTAGGCTACGTAATTTAGCAGCAACCTGTCCGATAAGTTGTTTATCAGAACCTTCAAGGGTAATAATCGGGTTTTTACCTTTCTCTGTTTCGGTCTTAACTTTTAATTCCATAGGAACTTGAAAGTAAATATGATGAGAGAAACCTAAGGTAAGATCGAGAATATTTCCATCATTAGTAGCTTTGTAACCTACACCTACTAATTCTTGTTTGACAGTATAGCCTTCTGTAACACCAAAAACCATGTTATTAATTAATGCGCGGTATAAACCATGCATTGCACGATGTCTTTTTTGTTCAGTAGGACGTGTAACTACTAATACGCCATTTTCAATTGTTATACTTAACTCAGGATCTACTTGTTGAGTTAATGTTCCTTTAGGACCTTTAACAGTAACTAAGTTACCGTTTGATATGTTAATATCAACTCCTTTAGGTAATGTAATCGGTGCTTTTCCAATACGTGACATTTTACTACCTCCTTGTGATTAATAAACGTAACATAATACCTCACCACCAACATTGTTAGCACGAGCCTCTTTATCGGTCATTACACCTTTCGAGGTAGTTAAAATTGCTATACCTAATCCGTTAATTACACGGGGTATATTTGTTGTACCAGCATATTGACGTAAACCTGGAGTACTTATACGCTCAAGTTTTCTGATAGCTGGGGATTTGGTTACCGGGTGATACTTCAAAGCAATTTTGATTGTGCCTTGGTGAGTAGTTGAATCTTCGAATTTGTAATTAAGGATGTAACCTTTGTCGAAGAGTACTTTAGTCATTTCTTTCTTCAAACGTGAAGAAGGAATCTCAACAATGCGATGGTTTGCCTTGATCGCATTGCGTAACCTAGTCAAGTAATCTGCAATTGGATCTGTCATAATTTTTGTTTTTCTAGCCGATAGTTAGCCAAGGCTTTTACTCTTATCGGCTTAGTTTATATTATTTTATAGTTAAATGAGGCGCGAAAATAGAGGAATAATTTAAAACTCCTAAACTTTAGCGCCTTAATTTTTAAAATCTTACGAAATTACCAACTGGCTTTCGTTACACCTGGGATTTTCCCCATCAATGCCATTTCACGGAATTGATTACGGCAAATACCGAAATCACGCATGTAACCTTTTGGACGACCTGTTAGTTTACAACGATTCTTTAAACGAACAGGAGAAGAATTACGAGGCAATTTTTGTATTGCATCGAAATCACCTGCAGCTTTTAATGCCGCTCTTTTTACTGCGTAACGAGCTACTAATTTCTCGCGTTTAACCTGACGAGCTTTTATTGATTCTTTAGCCATTGTTATTATTTTTTAAATGGTAAGCCAAATTCTTTTAACAAAGCGTGGCACTCTTCATCAGTGGCAGCGGTAGTAACAAAAGTTATGTCCATACCATTAATTCTACTTACTTTGTCTATTACAATCTCAGGAAAAATTATTTGCTCGGTAACACCCATTGTGTAATTACCACGGCCATCAAAACCTTTTACATTTAAACCTGCGAAATCACGAACACGTGGTAACGATACAGAAATTAAACGGTCTAAAAACTCATACATTTTTACTCCACGTAAAGTTACGCGAGCTCCAATTGGCATGTTCTCTCTTAATTTGAAATTAGAGATAGCTTTCTTCGATTTAGTTGGCACAGCTTTTTGACCAGCAATGATAGACATTTCTTCCACTGCTTGATCTACAATCTTTTTATCAGCTACAGCTGCTCCCAAACCCTGATTTAAACAGATTTTGGTTAAACGAGGCACTTGCATTGCATTTTTGTACGCAAACTTTTCTTGTAGAACAGGTGCTACTGTTTTGCTGTATGTTTCTTTTAATCTTGGAGTATACATATCTAATATTATTCTATTACCTCACCTGATTTTTTTGATACGCGAACAATTTTACCTTCTGGGGTAACCTTGCGGCCTATACGGGTAGCATTACCCGATTTATCAACAACTTTTAGGTTTGAAATATTAATACGGGCTTCTTTCTTAATAATTCCACCTTGTTGGTTTTGTGCGTTTGGTTTTGTATGACGGCTGACAATATTAATGCCCTCAACTAAAGCGCGTTTTTCAGTATTAAAAACTTCAATAACACGACCTTTTTTACCTTTATCATCACCGGTAATAACCAATACCATATCTCCTTTTTTAATGTGGAGTTTAGTTTGTTTGTTGTATTTTCTTTGCATAATTACAATACCTCCGGTGCTAATGAAACGATTTTCATAAATTGTTTTTCACGTAGTTCACGAGCAACAGGGCCGAAAATACGTGTAGCTCTTGGTTCATCTTGTGCGTTTAATAACACACACGAGTTATCATCAAATCTGATATATGAACCGTCTGCTCTTCTTACTTCTTTTTTAGTGCGAACGACAACCGCTTTTGAAACGGAACCTTTTTTTACAGTACCAGAAGGTATTGCACTTTTAACCGACACTACGATTTTATCGCCTACAGATGCATAACGTCTAGCTGTACCACCCAATACTCTTATGCAAAGTACTTCCTTGGCACCACTGTTGTCAGCAACTTTAAGTCTTGATTCTTGTTGTATCATGATTACTTAGCTTTTTCGATAATTTCTACTAATCTCCAACGTTTATCTTTACTCAGAGGACGAGTCTCCATTAGCTTAACGATATCGTTAATACCACATTCGTTTTTCTCGTCATGGGCTTTAAATGTTGAGGTCATTTTGATGAACTTCCCGTACTTTGGGTGCATCACTTTACGCTCAACGGCTACAACTATGGTTTTTTGCATTTTATTGCTAACCACTTTACCGATGATAACCTTGCGTGAATTTCTTACTTCTGGTGCTGTTGTTTCCATCTTAATAATTATTGAGCATTTTGGCCTGCTAGTTGCCTGCTTTTTTGCTCTGTTAACAAACGAGCAATTAATTTTTTGCCGTCCTTTATGGTATTAGTATTCTCTAAAGGAGTAACTGCATGATTAAACATTGTTTTGGTCATCTGCAATTTTTCTGCTTTAATACGAGCTCCCAATTCCTTGTTGGATAATTCTCTGATCTCTGTATTTTTCATTTTATGCTACGTAATCAGGTTTTACAATAAATTTGGTTGTTACAGGAAGTTTTTGAGCTGCTAAACGCATTGCTTCTTTTGCAACGTCCATTGGCACGCCATCAATTTCAAACATGATAACACCTGGTTTTATTGGTGCAACCCAATACTCAGGAGCACCTTTACCTTTACCCATACGAACCTCGGCAGGTTTCTTGGTAATTGGTTTATCTGGGAAAATACGAATCCACACCTGACCTTCACGTTTCATGTGACGCGTTAGTGCAATACGAGCTGCTTCAAGTTGCTTTGCTGTAATATACTTTGTTTCAATCGATTTTAAACCGAATGATCCGAAAGCTAAAACTGCTCCACGTGTAGCATTACCTCTTACACGGCCTTTTTGTTGCTTTCTATACTTTGTTCTTTTAGGTTGTAACATTTCGATACTTATTTATTCGTACTGCCCTTAATTAATTCTTTGGTTTTCTATCTCCGGTTCCTCTTCTATCACCAGCAGGTTTTCTATCACCACGTGGTCTGTCACCTGCACTCCTTCTTTCACCTCTTGGTCTATCGCCTGCACTCCTTCTTTCATTTCCGCCACGATTACCACCACGTGAGCCTTCGGTACTAGCAACACCTGCATTTGGAGATAAATCACGTTTACCGTATACTTCTCCCTTACAGATCCAAACCTTAATACCGATTTTACCATATACGGTAGAAGCTTCAACGATTGCATAATCAATATCAGCGCGTAAGGTGTGTAAAGGTGTTCTTCCCTCTTTGTAAGATTCAGAACGTGCCATTTCAGCGCCACCTAAACGACCAGATACCATTATCTTTATACCCTCGGCACCCATTCTCATAGTAGAAGCAATTGAAGTTTTAAGAGCACGTTTGTATGAAACACGGGCTTCTAATTGACTTGCTATGGTCTCTCCAACTAAGGTAGCATCAAGTTCTGGACGTTTAATTTCAAAAATATTGATTTGAACATCTTTTTTTGTGAGCTTTTTGATCTCTTCCTTAATCTTATCTACTTCAGATCCTGCTTTACCAATTACTATACCAGGACGAGATGTATGAATAGTAATAATGATGCGCTTAATTGTTCTTTCAATTACAATACGAGCAATACCACCTTTTGCGATACGAGCTTTTAGGTATTTTCTGATTTTCTCATCTTCAATAAGTTTATCAGCAAAATTATTGCCACCGTACCAGTTAGATTCCCAACCTCTGATGATACCTAATCTTAAACCTATCGGGTTAACTTTTTGTCCCATTCTGATTTAAATTTATGCGTTATTATTATTTACTGTTTCAACAGTTGCAGCAATTTTGCTATCAACTACAAGCGTAACGTGATTAGAACGTTTTCTAACACGATATGCTCTACCTTGTGGAGCGGGTCTAACACGCTTCATCATTGCACCACCGTCTACAAAAATCGTTTTCACGTATAACTGTGCGCTCTCAACATCAGCGCCTTCGTTTTTTTGTTCCCAGTTGGCTATTGCCGAACGTAACAATTTATCTAAACGATGTGAGCTTTCTTTTTTGTTATTGAAACGAAGGATATTCATCGCTTCACCTACACGCTTACCACGAACTAAGTCGGCAAGTAGCCTCATCTTACGAGGCGAAGTAGGACAGTTATTTAATTTCGCTATTGCTTCCATTATTCCTTAGTCTTTTTTAGTCGGGTGACTCTTGAATGTTCTGGTAGGTGCAAATTCACCAAGTTTGTGTCCTACCATGTTTTCAGTTACATAAACCGGAATGAACTTGTTTCCGTTGTGCACTCCGAATGTATGACCTACGAAATCAGGTGTAATCATAGTTCTACGTGACCAAGTTTTAATCACCGATTTCTTTTTTGATTCGTTCATGGCTTGTACTTTTTTGTCAAGCTTGATATCAACGAATGGTCCTTTTTTTAGCGAACGAGCCATATTCTGTTACTTCTTACGTCTTTCGATAATAAATTTATTTGAATGCTTTTTAGGTGTACGGGTTTTGTAACCCTTTGCTATCAAGCCTTTGCGTGAGCGTGGATGTCCACCTGAAGCTCTACCTTCACCACCACCCATAGGATGATCAACAGGATTCATAGCTACTGGTCTTGTACGAGGACGAACACCTCTCCAGCGGTTTGCACCAGCTTTACCTTTACGCTCTAAACTATGGTCAGGATTAGAAACTGAACCTATTGTTGCTAAACACGCAGCTACAATCATACGGGTTTCACCTGATGCTAATTTAACAATAGCATATTTACCATCTCTATTTAATAATTGAGCAAATGAACCAGCAGAACGAACTAACTTTCCACCTTGGCCAGGTTGTAATTCAACATTGTAAATTACAGTTCCTAATGGTATTTCACTAAGTGGTAGTGCATTTCCTATTTCAGGAGCAGCACCAGAGCCACTCAAAACAGTTTGACCAACTTTTAATCCATGTGGTGCAAGAATATATCTTTTCTCCCCATCCGCATAATGCAATAATGCAATACGACCACTACGATTTGGATCATACTCAATGGTAGCAACAATAGCAGGAACTGCATGTTTGTTACGTTTAAAGTCAATGATACGGTATTTTTGCTTATGACCGCCACCAATGTAACGCATCGTCATTTTACCAGAACCATTACGACCGCCACTTTTGCTTTGTTTTGCAATCAACGATTTTTCGGGTGTTGATGTCGTGATCTCCTCAAAAGTATTCACTGATTTAAAGCGAGTACCGGGAGTCATTGGTCTAAATTTTCTAATTCCCATAATTACTTAAATATTCTTCAATTATATGTTTGCGAAGAAGTCAATTGTTTGACCTTCTTTAACAGTGATAATAGCTTTTTTAACTGATGGTCTTCTACCACTGAATTGTCCTCTCTTAGTGAAACGAGATTTAGCTTTACCTGCATAAATAGCAGTGCTAACACTTGTTACAGTAACATCATACATTTTTTCAATAGCTACCTTAATTTCAGGTTTATTAGCTGTTTTTTCTACTAAAAAACTATACTGATTAAGATTTTCGCTTAAATGTGTAGATTTTTCAGTGATTAAAGGCTTTTTTAAAACGCTCATCTTAATTAATTTAATGTTTCCACAATAATAGGTAACGAATTCTCAAGCAGAATAACTTTGTTAGCATGTAAGATTTCGAATGTATTAACATCCTTAGCTGCTACAACCTTTGCTTTAGGCAAGTTACGGCTAGAACGATAAATGCTGTCATTATACTCAGGTATGATCATCAACACTTTTTCATTTGCTAACTTCAAGTTATTTAAAAGAGATATATATTGTTTTGTTTTAGGAGCATCAAAACTGAAACTTTCTAATACTGTTATATTATTCTCTTTTACTTTGTAAGCAAATGCCGATTTGCGGGCAAGTTGTTTCAATTTTTTATTAAGCTTGAAACTGTAATCGCGAGGACGAGGACCGTGAATACGAGCACCGCCAACGAAAGTACCACTTTTGATACTACCTTTACGCGATCCACCTGTACCTTTTTGGCGATGTAACTTTTTAGTTGAACCGCTTACTTCACTCTTTTCTTTAGCTTTGTGGGTACCTTGACGTTGGTTAGCCAAGTATTGCTTCACATCTAAATAAATAGCATGGTTATTTGGTTCTATACCGAAAGTATCTGCAGATAGAGTTACTTTCTTACCGGTTTCTGCACCGTTTATGTTCAATACTGCTAATTCCATGTTATTTCTCGATAAATACGATTGAACCTTTAGAACCTGGTATGCTACCTTTGATAACTAGCAAATTTTGGTCCTTCACAATTTTTAAAATTTCTAGGTTGGTCTTTTTCACACGGTCTCCACCAGTTCTTCCAGCCATACGCATACCTTTAAATACACGAGAAGGGTCGGATGAAGCACCTAATGAACCTGGAGCTCTTAGACGATTATGTTGACCATGCGTTTGCATTCCAACACCGCTAAACCCATGACGTTTAACAACACCTTGAAAACCTTTACCTTTAGAAGTGCCAACAACGTCAACAAATTCTCCTTCAGCAAACAGGTCAACAGAGATTGTTTGTCCTAGTTCAAGTGTTTGTAAAAAGCCTTTAAATTCTACCAACTTACGTTTAGGTGTAGTATTAGCCTTTTTAAATATACCTATTTGCGCAGCGGGAGTGTTTTTTTCCTTACGATCTCCAAACGCTAGCTGAACAGCAGTGTAGCCATCCTTTTCGGTGGTTTTAACTTGCGTTACCACACAAGGGCCCGCTTCGATAATCGTGCAAGCAACATTCTTACCGTTTTTATCGTAAATGCTGGTCATCCCAACTTTTTTTCCTATCAGTCCTGACATAATTTTCTATGATCAAACTTTAATTTCAACATCAACACCGCTTGGTAATTCTAATTTCATTAATGCATCAACAGTTTTTGCGGTTGAACTGTAAATGTCCAGAATTCTTTTATAAGAGCATAACTGGAATTGTTCTCTGGCTTTCTTATTAACATGCGGAGAGCGAAGAACTGTGTAAATTTTCTTTTTAGTAGGAAGTGGTATTGGACCACTAACTACAGCTCCGGTAGATTTTACCGTCTTTACAATCTTCTCTGCCGACTTGTCAACCAGATTGTAGTCAAATGACTTAAGCTTGATTCTTATTCTTTGGTTAACCATGATATTAGGCTTTTGCTTTACCGTTTACTTTTGCTAAAACTTCTTCTTGAACATTACGAGGTGCTTCAGCGTAATGATCAAACTCCATTGTAGAAGTTGCACGACCTGAAGACAACGTACGTAGTTGAGTCACGTATCCAAACATTTCTGCCAATGGCACTTTTGCTTTAATAACTTGTGAACCAGCGCGAGTATCCATACCTTCAAGTTGGCCTCTACGTTTGTTTAAGTCACCAATTACGTCACCCATATTTTCTTCTGGTGTAAGAACCTCTATTTTCATAATTGGCTCAAGCAACACAGGACTTGATTTGCGGGCTGCTTCTTTAAAGCCCATTTTAGCTGCTAATTCAAAAGACAATGCATCCGAATCTACCGCATGAAATGAACCGTCAAATAAGCGAACTTTTAAACTTTCAATAGCATAACCGGCTAATACACCATTTACCATTGCGGCTTTGAAACCTTTTTCAACTGAAGGAATAAATTCTTTTGGAATTGCACCACCAACAATTTCGTTTACAAATTCAAGGCCCGGCTTATCAGCTGAACCAGGAATTAATTCAAACTGGATGTCAGCAAATTTACCTCTACCACCCGACTGTTTCTTATATACCTCGCGGTGTATAGTAGCTTTTTGAATATTTTCTTTGTATGAAACCTGAGGTGCACCTTGATTACATTCAACCTTGAACTCACGTTTCAATCTATCTACGATAATTTCTAAGTGTAATTCACCCATACCCGATATTACAGTTTGACCTGTATCTTCGTCAGTGTGAACACGGAAAGTAGGATCTTCTTCAGCTAATTTAGCTAAACTCATACCCAACTTATCAACGTCTGCCTGTGTTTTAGGTTCTATTGCTAAACCAATAACCGGTTCAGGAAAGTTCATTGCTTCTAAAACAATAGGATTTTTCTCATCACAAAGTGTGTCACCTGTTTTGATATCTTTAAAACCTACTGCAGCACCAATATCACCAGCACCTAAACTTTCAATCGGATTTTGTTTGTTAGCATGCATTTGGAATATACGTGAAATACGCTCTTTGTTTCCACTACGTGTATTTAAAACATATGAACCTGCATCTAATTTACCTGAATAAGCACGCATAAAAGCCAAACGACCTACAAATGGATCTGTTGCAATTTTAAATGCCAAAGCAGCAAATGGCTCGTTATAAGATGGTTTACGGCTTACTTCAGCACCAGTATCAGGGTTTGTACCTGTGATACTTTGCTTATCCATTGGGCTAGGTAACAATTCCATAACTAAATCTAACATGGTTTGTACACCTTTATTTTTGAATGATGAACCGCACAACATAGGAACGATTTTCATATCAACAACAGCTTTACGCAATGCATCTAATATTTCGCGTTCCGTAATTGATTTTGGATCTTCGAAGAATTTCTCCATCAAAGAGTCATCATATTCTGAAACTGCTTCCAATAATTTCTCTCTCCATTCCAAGGACTCTTCCATCATATCAGCTGGAATATCAATCTCTTGGAAAGTCATACCTTTATCGTGCTCGTTCCAAACCATTCCACGGAAGTTGATTAAATCAACAACACCTTTGAATCCATCTTCTGCACCTATAGGCAATTGAAGAGGAACGGCATGGCTGCCTAACATTTCTCTTACTTGCTTTACAACATTTAAGAAATCTGCGCCAGAGCGATCCATTTTATTAACGAAGCCTAAACGAGCAACATTATAATTATTGGCTAAGCGCCAATTAGTTTCTGATTGAGGCTCTACGCCATCAACCGCAGAAAACAAAAACACTAATCCATCTAATACACGCAATGAACGGTTTACCTCAACGGTAAAATCAACGTGACCAGGAGTATCAATAATATTGATATGATAATTTTTTCCACGGTATTTCCAAGGCACAGTAGTTGCTGCTGAGGTAATTGTTATACCACGCTCGGCCTCTTGTACCATCCAGTCCATTGTAGAAGCACCATCGTGTACTTCACCAATTTTGTGGTTTACACCAGAGTAGTATAATATACGCTCAGTTGTTGTGGTTTTACCCGCATCAATATGGGCTGCTATTCCAATGTTTCTTGTTAATGATAAGTCTCTTGACATTTTGTATGTACTCTAAACTTTTATAAATTAGCTAACTTTAAAGTGAGAGAATGCTTTGTTAGCTTCTGCCATTCTGTGTGTATCTTCACGTTTTTTAACTGCAGCACCTTCACCTTTAGAAGCAGCGATAATCTCACCTGCCAATTTATCTGACATTGATTTTTCGTTGCGTCTGCGAGAGTAGTCTATCATCCATTTCATTCCAACTGCAACTTTTCTATCCGCAGGAACCTCCATTGGAATTTGGAAAGTAGCACCACCAACACGTCTTGCTTTAACCTCTACTGCTGGCATGATATTGTTTAGTGCCTTTTTCCAAACGTCAATACCACGTTCTTGAATTTTGGCCTCTACTTTATCGAGTGCAGTGTAGAATACATCATACGCTGTACTTTTTTTACCATCCCACATTAGGTTATTTACAAATCTTGTTACCAAGATATCGTTGAATTTCGGATCTGGCAATAAAATGCGTTTTTTAGGTTTTGATTTTCTCATTGTATACTATCCCTAAATCTTAATTATTTCTTTTTAGCTTTTGGATCAACCGCTGCTTGACCTGGCTTTGGTTTTTTTGTACCATATTTAGATCTGCGTTGGTTACGTCCAGCAACACCTGCGGTATCTAATGCACCACGAACAATGTGATAACGAACACCTGGTAAATCTTTAACACGGCCACCGCGAACTAACACGATAGAATGCTCTTGCAAGTTGTGACCTTCACCTGGAATGTACGCATTAACTTCGTTTCCGTTTGTTAAACGAACACGAGCTACTTTACGCATTGCCGAGTTAGGCTTCTTTGGTGTTGTTGTGTACACACGGGTACAAACGCCTCTGCGTTGAGGGCATGAATCTAAGGCTGGTGACTTACTTTTGGTAGTAATTTCGGTACGACCTTTTCTTACAAGCTGTTGTATAGTTGGCATATTTTGCTTTAAAAAACAGTTTTTCTTAATTTCTAAGGGGAGGCAAAAGTAGATGTAATTATTGTGCTATGCAAGTGCCTGACAAAAAATATTTTAATTTTAATTAAAATATTGCTTGCTGAGCGGGTTACAAAGTAATTTAAACCATCAGACTTTAACATCCAAACCACTAATGTGGCTCTTAAAAGGGAGGGCAAAGATAAGCAACTTATTTATATCAACAAGTTTTTAAACAAAAAAAGTCATAAAAAAAGCCTGACTCCCATTTGAAACAAGTCAGGCTTTACTATGAATTTATTTGATTAAGCGTTCATATCAAAGGTATTCATGAAGGATGTAGTAAAATTTCCTTTTTTAAAATCTTCGTTTTGCATCAATTTAATATGGAGTGGAATTGTGGTTTTTATGCCAGGTCCTTCAATAATAAATTCTCCTAATGCCCTTTCCATTTTAATAATGGCCTCTTCACGGGTTTGAGCACTAACTATTAATTTAGCAATCATACTATCATAATTAGAAGGTATAGTATAACCTGCATAAATATGTGTATCAACTCGAGTACCGTGTCCACCTGGCTTATGTAAATATTCAATTTTACCTGGAGTAGGCCTGAAGTTATTCTGTGGATCTTCGGCATTAATACGACATTCTATAGCGTGTTTTGTAGGTAGATAATTTCTACCACTAATAGGAACACCAGCAGCTATTAATATTTGTTCTTTTACTAAATCGTAGTTAATTACTTCTTCGGTAACTGGATGTTCAACTTGAATACGGGTATTCATTTCCATGAAGTAAAAATTACGGTGTTTATCAACCAAAAATTCAATGGTTCCTAAACCTTCGTAGTTAATTGACTTGGCTCCCTTTATTGCTGCATCACCCATTATTTCACGCAACTCGGGAGTAATAAAAGGAGATGGCGCTTCTTCAACTAGTTTCTGATGTCTGCGCTGAATTGAGCAATCACGCTCACTTAAATGGCAAACGTTTCCGTATTGATCACCGGCTAACTGAATTTCAATGTGACGAGGGTCCTCTACATATTTTTCCATGTAAATTCCATCGTTACCAAATGCTGCAGATGATTCTTGACGAGCACTATCCCAATTGCGTTCAAACTCTTCATCACTCCATATGATGCGCATGCCCCTTCCTCCGCCTCCAGCAGTAGCTTTTATGATTACGGGATAACCAATAACTTTGGCTAACTCACGGCCTTCATCTGAGCTTACTAGTAAACCATCACTACCAGGAATTACAGGAACACCAGCTTTTTTCATAGTATCTTTAGCACTAGCCTTATCCCCCATGGCATTAATCATTTCTGGTGATGCACCTATAAATTTAATTCCATGATCGCGGCATATCCCAGAAAACTTTGCATTCTCTGATAAAAACCCATATCCCGGATGTATAGCATCAGCATTAGTTATTTCTGCCGCAGCTATAATATTAGGTATATTTAAATATGATTGTGGAGATGGTGGAGGGCCAATGCAAACAGCTTCATCGGCAAATCTTACATGTAAACTATCTTTATCTGCTGTTGAATATACAGCAACTGTTTTAATCCCCATTTCGCGAGCAGTTCGAATAATTCTTAATGCTATTTCGCCACGGTTGGCAATTAATATCTTTTTAAACATGCGTTGTTTTAAATGTTGATATGATTTTAAAAACAAAGTCGACAAGCTACAAAAAGAACTTATCGACTTTAGTATTCTTTTGCTTTAAAAATTTTACATTGGTTCAACTAAAAATAAAGGCTGATCGTATTCAACTGGTGAAGCATTTTCAACAAGTACTTTAACAATACGGCCTGATATTTCTGATTCTATTTCGTTAAACAATTTCATTGCTTCTATTATGCAAAGAACTTTTCCTGGTACTATTTCATCGCCAACTCCAATAAATGCGGGTTTATCAGGAGATGATGATTTGTAAAATGTACCAATCATTGGTGATTTAATGGTAATTAAATTGTTTGTACGCTCAGTAGCTGGCGTTGCAGGAGTTGATGCTACAGCTGGTGGCGCAATAACCATTTGTGGTTGAATGACTGGTGCTGTATTTTGCACAATTACTTTTTCTTCAATTTTTTTAATGGCAATTTTAAAATCACCACGTTCAATTTCAACCTCAGAAACTCCCGTTTCCGAAACCAATTTAATCAGTTCTTTAATTTCTTTTAATTCCATGTTGGAGTTATTTGAATACTATCAAAAGTAATTTATTTTTATAATTGTTTACTACTTAAATATAAAATTAAACTTTACTGCCATTGTATGCCCACTTTAAATAGATAGAGCCCCAAGTGAATCCGCCACCAAATGCGGATAATACAAGGTTATCACCTTTTTTTAATTTATTTTCCCACTCCCATAGCAGTAAAGGTAAAGTGCCATTCGTGGTATTACCAAAGTGATCAATATTTATCATCACTTTGTTTTTGTCCAATCCCATGCGTTCAGCAGTAGCATCAATAATTCTTAGGTTGGCTTGATGTGGAACAAGGTATGTTACATCTTCAGCAGTTAAGTTGTTTCGTTCCATTATTTGAGCAGATACATCAGCCATTCCAGTTACTGCGAATTTAAACACTGCCTTTCCATCTTGATACACGAAATGTTCGCGTGAATCTATTGTTTCGTGCGTTGGTGGTCTTAATGACCCGCCTGCTTTTTGATGTAAATAATGACGGCCTTGACCATCAATTTTCAATACACTGTCTATAACTCCATTACCCTCATTGTTTGGTTCAAGCAGAACACACCCTAAACCATCACCAAAAATAATGCAGGTGTTCCTGTCTGTATAATCAATAATTGAGGACATTTTATCTCCTCCAACTACCAACACATTTTTGTGTTTACCTGATTCTATAAATGAAGCTGCAGTTTGTAATGCAAACAAAAATCCTGAACAAGCTGCGGCCAAATCAAACCCCCATGCATTTTTGGCACCAATTTTATCGGCCAAAATACAAGCGGTTGATGGAAATACCATGTCAGGAGTAACTGTAGCAAATATGATTAGTTCGATTTCGTTTGCAGTTATTCCACGCTTTTTAAGCAAACCGTTAACTGCTTCAACTCCCATATCAGAGGTTGCTAAGCCAGGAGTATTAAGTAGTCTTCTTTCTTTGATGCCAGTTCGAGAAGTTATCCACTCATCTGAGGTATCTACTAGTTTCTCCAATTCAGCATTGGTAAGCTTATAATCAGGAACGTATCCTTGAACACATGTAATTGCTGCTGTAATTTTACTCATGCTAATTTACAGGTAATACCAGATTTTTAAATTCTTCCCTAATTATGTTGCACAAGCCAGAATCTGAAACTTCTTTAGCTGTAAAAATCATGTTTTTAAAAGCCTTTGCGTTTGAAATACCATGTCCAATTATTACAGGGGCATTTACTCCAAGAATAGGAGTTCCTCCATAATTTTCGTAATTAAAGCGATCAAGATACTCATCAGTACTTCCACGTTTTTTCACAACATAATAAAACGCTTCGTATGCTTTTAGTATAATATTTCCAACAAACCCTTCACATACTATCACGTCACTTTTATCAGTTAATAAATCTCGACCTTCCACGTTACCAATAAAATTAAACGGACCTCCGGTGTCTAATAACTGATGGGCTGCGATAGTAACTAAATTACCTTTTTCTTTCTCTTCACCAATGCTCATTAAACCAACACGAGGAGATTCAACCTTTAGAACATGTTTCATCATTAAAGAGCCTAAAACAGCAAACTGATATAGAACATCTGGTTTGCAATCTGCATTTACACCTACATCCAAAAGTAATCCGGTTTTGCCGTTTGGCTTTGGTACTGTGGCAGTAATACAAGGTCGGATAACTCCTTCTATGGGTTTAACAGAGAACATAGCACCCACTAACATGGCTCCTGTGTTACCTGCACTCACAAAAGAATCAATTTGTTTGGCCGCTAATTGACTGAAACCAACTGCAATGCTTGAATTACGCTTTTGGGATATTGCTTTTGTGGGATGCTCTCCCATTTCAATAACTTCTGTGGTATGAACAAAATCAAAATCTGATTCATTGGCACCATTTTCTGTTAGCATTTTTCTTGCTGCTGATTCATCACCAAACAATACAATTCTAATATCAGAAGTTAATTCTTTTTGGGCAAGGATAGCTCCTTTAATAGCCTCAAGGGGGGCAAAATCACCTCCCATAATATCAAAGCCTATTCTCATCAATTGGTATGGGTTTGGGTTAATATTAAACGTCTTTTCTCATATCCGGAAACACTAACTTACCTTTGTAAAAGCCATCAGCAGTTACTCTATGACGTAAGTGTGTTTCGCCAGAAGTTGCATCAACAGAAAGGGTTGGATTAACGCCTTTGTAATGGGTTCTTCTTTTGTCTCTGCGAGTGTTAGAAATTTTTCGCTTTGGATTTGGCATAATTGTATGTTTTAGTTGTTATTAAAAAATTCCTTTTAGTTTATCCCACATTGGGTTTGATTGATTACCATCTTTGTCATCGCTTTCAAAGTTGTTGATTTTACTTACCAACTCTGGGTCACATTTTTTTCCGCCCATCTCACAAACCTTCCGAGTAGGCATACTCAATATAAACGATTCATATAGATATTGAGTTAAATTGTATTCCAAAATATTTTTGGTAACATAAATAATCTCATCGTCACTATAATCTTCATTTTCACTTATTTTCATTAAAAGATAGAAATCATTATCAAGCAAAAGATCAATATCACTCAGGCAATTGTCACATTTTTCACTAACAGTTCCAGTTAGTGTAAATTGCAGTTCGTACATGGATTCAGTTTTATTTAATTCCAATGTAACTCTAGCCTCAGCATTGCTGATAATGCTACCTTCTATTTGAGCGAAAAAGGCATTATTTAGATTGAACTCAAAATGATTTAAGCCCATGGTGAGTTTGTTAAACTCGATTAAATAATCTTTACCCTTCGATCCCATCTTTTATTGAAGCCTGCAAATATAGCTAAACCAATTATTTTTTAGCAACCTTTATACTATTTTATAGTAAAAAACACTGAAAAACAGTACAATACAAGAAAATTTAATTGAGTAAAAAGGAAATATTATTTGTTTTTTTATTTTAACTGATACTTTTTTGAGTTAGAGTTCATTATTTTTGAAAAAACACAAACCAATTATGGACGAGTTAAACAAAGCAGGTTTTAGTGAGTTAGCCAAAGCTGCAAGTATACAACCCAAAGAGGCATTATTGGAGGTGAAAAAATCAATAAAAGGTTTATTTATTGGAGTTCCTAAAGAAACAACTTTACAAGAACATCGAATAGCTCTAACCCCCTCATCGGTAAACTTATTGGTTACTAATGGAAATGAGGTTAGAATTGAGGCTGGAGCAGGCAAGCATGCACATTTTAGTGATCAAGATTACAGCGAGGCAGGAGCTCAAATATGCTATAACCCTGATGAAGTATTTAAGGCCGATGTTATTGTTAAGGTTGAGCCGCCAACCGAACATGAAATCAGTTTACTTCAAACCCAACAATTACTGATATCTGCAATTCAACTTAGTAGTCGAAATGATGCATATATCAGAAGTTTAATGGCAAAAAAAATGACAGCCATTGCATTTGAATTTTTAAAATCTGATGACGGAATACACCCTATAGTTAGAAGCATGAGCGAAATATCCGGCTTATCATCTATAGCAGTAGCTGCCGAGTTGCTCTGCAGTACGCGTGGAGGTAAAGGAGAAATGTTAGGAGGTGTTACTGGAATTCCGCCAACAGAAATTGTTATTATTGGTGCTGGCACTGTTGGAGAATATGCTGCTAGAACAGCATTAGGAAAAGGAGCTACAGTTAAAGTTTTTGATAACTCACTAGAAAAATTAAGAAGATTACAAAATAATTTAGGAGTTAAAATATTTACCTCGTTGCTTCATCCAAAAATACTACAAAAAGCCCTTGAATCTGCTGATGTAGCTATTGGTTGTTTGTGGAGTGCGGAAGGTAGAAGTTTAAATGTGGTTACCGAGGAAATGGTTTGTAAGATGAAACCCATGTCTGTTATTGTTGATATTTGTATTGACCAAGGTGGATGTTTTGAAACAAGCGAAGTAACCAGCCATGATAAACCAACGTTTATTAAACATGATGTGATTCATTACTGCGTACCTAATATTAACTCTAGAGTTAGTCGTACTGCAAGTTATGCATTGAGCAATGTTTTAACACCGCTACTATTGGATTTAGCAGAATGCGGTTCAATTACTGATTACCTGTGGGTTAACCAATCTTCAAGGAGTGGAGTTTATATTTATAAGGGAAATTTAACTAATAAACACCTAGGCCAACGTTTAAATATCTATCCTAAAGATTTAGATTTATTGATAGCCGCACATGCCTAAATTATTTAGTTTCATGCGTTAAACGCTCATCCGATTTAACATCGTTTTTATGATATAAATCAATAGCTACAATAATGGCAAAACTACCCCATACCAATGGTGCTATTTTTGTTGTTTCGCTGTAATGATTAAGAAACCCGTGTGTAAAATAGCCAATCAATCCAAGTGTTACACCAATCAAAACTACTTTTACTTTAGCCGAATTGGTTTTGTAAAAAACATTAAAAGCGGTATTTAATCCAACTAATATGATCATAATTAAACTACCCATGCCAATTAATCCTGTTTCAGATAATGGATTTAAAAATTCGCTATGCGAGTTGCCTTGATTACCGAAATTAGTACTAATAAGGGTACGGTATCGGGCTTCCTGATAAGGGGCATAACAAAATACATAGGTGCCTGGACCAAACCCCATAATGGGCCTCTCCTTCCACATATTTATTGCCGATATCCAGCGATTTATACGCTCTATATTTGATGCATCTGTACGTATATTTGATGCTGATTGTAAATGCTTACCAAAACCTTCACCTGAATCTTGTTTGTTTTTAGACAAAGCGTAAAATATTTGATCTTGAAAAGCTAAAAAAAAGGTTGCGCCAAAAAACAAAATTACTAATTGTGTTTTCAATTTTAGTTTAAGTGCAAGCGGTAAAATCATGCCTAAAGCAACAGCAATACTTAACCATGCAGCGCGAGTGTATGAGTAAAATACACCAGTTAAAAACATAACCAATAAAAAGGTTACAAGTAAAATGGTAAAGAAGTTTAATTTGAGTTTACGGCTATAAAATAAATAGGCAAAAAATAAGGGTATAAAATATGAAATTGCTGCTGAGTAAATTCCATGTGCACGATAAAAAGGCATGCTGATGTAATACGATGACTCTTGTGTAAAGCCAGATAAACTGTGCATATACAAGGTATAAACAACAACAATTGACAGGGAGGCTATATACAACCATAAATATTTATGTATATTGGATAGTTTTCGGAATAGCATTACTCCTAAAAAATAATACACCACTATAAACCAAAAGCGAGACAATACAAACTTGAAACTAACAAAGGGTAATTCACTGGTAAAAATAGTTACAATATACCACCCAATATTAACTAAAATCAAAACAGAAACTGGATGCCTGAAAACTTTTACATCATATGTACCATCAATAATAAATCTCAGCACAGATAAAAACATCACCACCATTACTATGGGTTCATCGGGAAGGCTTATACCAAGTCCCATGCCAATATCATCAAACTCTATGGCAAGCGGAACAATAAAACTGAGAAGAAGTAAAACAGTATCAAGCTTAAATAAAACCAAATATGCAAATAAAAGTATAAAAGGTAAAACATGAATGGAATAATCATCAGTATAAATACCGTATGCAGTGAGTAAAATAAACAATACCCCGATTGTATAAAACCACCGAATTTTTAAAATTTCACTCAAAATTACTCTTGTGATAAACTACCCTTAACATTTTGAAAGCGCTCCATTGCAACTATGATAATACTGCTTAATAGAAAAGCCGCAACTGCTGATAAAATGGAAATAACCAAACGTAACGGATATGCTTTATCATAATTAGGCTTTGCGATATCAACTACAAATATGTTACTTAACTTACTATCTAAATCTAATTTAGCCTGATTGTATTTTTTTCTTAAATCGGTAAGCTGTTCTGCTTCAAAACGAATTTGCTCATCTAATGAAACAAAATCGCCAACATGCTGTCCTAAATTTTTACGCTCTTTATCTGTAAACGAATTGCTGGTTCCTTTTCCAATTAACTCAGCCAAGCCACGAGATTGTTCTTCTACGTTGTATACGCCATTATTACCTAATGTGCGTGTCATTTCACTTAATGAATCGATAATAGCAATTTTAGCAACGTATTCTTCTTTTATAATATTGAACGCTTGCTGTGCAATAATACTTTGACTTTGCTTTTTTAATGAATCTGTATTATACATAACAGCATTGGCAATAGCAGCAGATAGTTCTGGATCTTTATCTAGCACAACTACTTCTACAGAGTTGTATGAAGTACGGTTTACATTAACATACTTTTCAAACTTCTTATTTAGTTTAGCAAACTTTTTGGGATCATCTGCATCAATTCCATAATGCTCTATTAAGTTAAAATCAGCTGCAATTTTTTCGCGTAGCTGACTTGATTTTGCCAATTGAAGATATTGTTCTACATTTTCTTCATCGCCATAAGCTAAAGCATCTTGAGCCCTTTCTTTTAAACTGTAAAACAATGCATATGATATAGAATTAACTGTTCCTGGGTAAAAAACAGCTTTTGATTTATACTCTGGTTTGAGAAAAAGTGTTATGAGATATGCTACAACTGCTGCCGATAATGAAATAATGGCAAGATGTTTTTTCCATTTAATTAAAAACTTAACGAGCTCGATAAAATTAAACTGATATTCTTGTTGCGTTTTTTGCATGCTTACTAATTTGGACAAAAATATAAAAAAATAAGAGTGTGCAAATTACCACTTAAACGCGGCTTTGCAATAGTTGTTTAAATTGTTGAATATTTAATAAACGTGTAATAAATAACATTAGTATAGCAATTACAATTGAAAAACAAATGGCTATGCTAAGATTTATACCACGATAATGAGCTAATCCTACACTAATGGTTATTGTAATCAAAACGAAAAAAAACCTTAGTATATAACTAGTATTTATCTTAACTTTTAGGTTTTTAATTGCATAATACATATTGGTTAAAGCAATAAAACTATGTGTAAATACAGCAGACAATGCTGCTCCCTTGGCTCCTAATTTTGGCTGCAGAAATAAATTAACGGTTAAATTTATGACTAAAGCCATGGCTGCAAGCTTATTAAGTAACGTTATGTTTCCATTAGCAGTTAACAAAGTGCCAAAAATGTACATTATACACATAGCTACAAAACTAATCATAACGTATTTAAATACATGACCAGACTCTACTGGACTTGTTTTACTTAATAGCATCATCACATCCATATGGTAAAACCAAGAAATAGAGGCTGCACCAACTGCAGGTAAAATTAGAATTGTTATACTCATTTTAATTAAACTGCTTAAATCTTCCTTACGTTTGATCATATTGGAGAATAATGGCAGCAACATTCCCGCAACTAAAACAGCAAACATATTTGCTGCTTCTAATAAACGATTGGCAACTGCATAAACACCATTTTGTTCGTCACCATTTGAAAGTAACTTTTTCATCATTAAAATATCGCTACGCATGTAAATAGTCATTAACAATGCGAGCAGAGCATAAGGCCATGATTGGCGAATCATACTCCACATCATTACTTTTTTAAAATTAAGCTTAACCCCTTGCAATGGTTTTTTTAACACCCAAAATGAAATAACTAAAGAAGCAGAATATCCAAATGACTGTGATAAAATAAAGTGTTCAATTGTAAAATTACCATTGTAAACTAGCATTAAAATAATTGCAAAAAATATCATCATGCCCCTATCGGTTACTGATAGAAAAGCATCAGTTTTAAATAGTTGTAGTCCGCTAATATTAGCTCTGAAAAACAAAATAAAAAATGCTAAAATCTGATTTAACGCTAATAATAATAACAACCAAAGTTGCTTTCCGACAATACCAAACATCAACCCAAAACCCAATGTAACAAAAAGGTATGCTATAGCAAAAACTATTTTCAAGGGAAATAATGATGCGAATCTTTTACTAAATAATTGATTATGTTTAGCAATAAATGAACTGGTATAATTGTTAATACCAAAATCTAACAACATGGTAAACATTAATGAAATGTTAAACATAACCATGTAAGCACCATAAATATCATTACCTACTGTGTTTTGAACAGTTCTGTCAATACCCAAAATCCAAAATGGTTTTATGAGCAGATTAATTGCTACAAGTAAAAACACATTTATTAAAATTTTTTTCGACATCGAGGTGCGGCCTTTTAATATTAATTGTTTATTTGTGTACAATAATAATTATTACAAGCACATTTAGTCCTATTAATTTTATGCGAATAGCAGTTAATGCGCGATTTTTACTTGCCAATAAACTTGAGGGTATTGGCAGGTATACATACGAAACCATGCAGCGTATTGCGCATAACCATCCCGAACATGAATTTATTTTTTTGTTTGATAGACCATTTAGCAAAGAATTTGTGTTTGCCGATAATGTAAAACCAATAACACTTTTTCCTCAGGCACGTCATCCATTTTTGTATTATTGGTTCTTTAATTTTTCTGTTACAAAGGCATTAAAGAAACATAAAGCAGATGTATTTGTGAGCACTGATGGTTATTTGAGTTTACGAACCAATATACCACAACTAGCAGTTATTCACGACTTAGCTTTTTTGCATTTTAAACAAGGCATCAACAAATTGGAGTATTGGTATTACACCACATTTTTTCCGCGGTATGCCCACAAAGCTGCAAGGTTAGTAGCGGTATCTAATTACACCAAACAAGATATAGTTACACAATTTAACATCAACCCCAATAAAATAGATGTGGTGTACAACGCACCTAGCAAAGGGTTTAAGCCGATTAACGAAAACGCAAAAACACAAATCAAACAGAAGTTTGCCGATGGCTGCAATTATTTTTGTTATGTAGGTGCCATGCATCCGCGTAAAAATATTGAAACATTACTCAAGGCATTTGATGCATACAAAACATCAACCCTAAACAATTTTAAATTGTTGATAGTTGGCCGTAAAGCTTGGCAAAGTTCAGGTATTGAAAAAACATACAATCAAATGAAATACCAACAAGATGTAATTTTTACAGGCCGAGTTGCTGAAGAAGATTTATATTTAATAACTGCTGCTGCACATGCAATGGTGTACATTCCATTTTTCGAAGGTTTTGGATTACCAATTATTGAAGCCATGGCTTGTGATGTGCCTGTAATTACATCTAACGTAACATCAATGCCCGAGGTTGCTGGCAATGCAGGGATTTTAGTTTCACCCGATGATGCAAACCAGGTAACCGAAGCTATGATAAAACTAACTAACGACCAAGATTTCTATGAGCAAAAAAAAATTGCAAGTGCCAAACGAAAACTAGATTTTAATTGGGATATTTCGGCTATGCAACTTTGGAATAGTATTGAAAAAGCTGCAGCATTAAAATAACAAATAGTAAAACCTCAAACACATATGAAATCAGACATTGAAATTTCTCGAGAAGTAACATTAAAACCTATACAACAAATTGCAGATGGGTTAAATATAATTGCAGATAACATTATACCATATGGTAAAACCAAAGCCAAGGTTGAATTAAATGTATTGAACGAAACCAACATTAATAAAAATAATTTGATTTTGGTAACGGCTATCTCTCCTACCAAAGCTGGTGTAGGTAAAACAGTAACTACCGTTAGTGCCAGTTTAGGTTTAAATAAAATTGGCAAAAAATGTATCGCAGCTTTGCGCGAACCTTCACTAGGGCCTGTGTTTGGTATGAAAGGTGGTGCAGCTGGAGGTGGTTACGCACAAGTGTTACCAATGGATGATATAAACCTTCATTTTACTGGAGATTTTCATGCCATAACAACTGCTAATAATACCATTGCTGCATTGCTAGATAACTATCAATATAACAACTTAAACAGCGATAAAGCACTAAAACAAATAACTTGGAAACGTGTGCTTGATGTGAACGATAGAAGCTTACGTTTTGTAACTACAGGTTTGGGTGGACTTACCAATGGTATTCCGCAAGAAACAGGTTTTGATATTACACCTGCCAGCGAAATTATGGCGGCCTTGTGTTTAAGCGAAAACTTTGACGATTTGCAACAACGCATTGAGCGCATTATTCTTGGTTATAAAATGGATAACTCGCCTTTTACTGTTAAAGATTTAGGTGTAGGTGGTGCAATTACCATTTTGTTAAAAGATGCCATTATGCCAAACCTTGTTCAAACTACTGAAAATACTCCGGCTATGATTCATGGTGGACCATTTGCAAATATTGCTCATGGTTGCAACAGTGTTATTGCCACAAAAATGGCATTAAGTTGCGCTGAGTACGTGGTAACTGAATCTGGTTTTGGAAGTGATTTGGGTGCCGAAAAGTTTTTAGATATTAAATGTCGCGTGGCTAAATTAAAACCTAAAGCAACTGTATTGGTAGTAACTACACAATCCATAAAAATGCATGCGGGCTTAGAATTGGATGCTACTAAAAAACCAAACATGAATGGCATTAAAGCTGGCTTACCAAACATGCAACGCCATATCGAAAACTTACAAGGTTTTGGACAAAGTATTGTAGTATCATTAAATAAATTTCATTTTGATGTGCAAGAAGAAATTGACTTTTTACGCACTTGGTGTGAAGAAAAAAGTTGTGCATTTGCAGTAAACGAAGCATTTGTTAAAGGTGGAGAAGGTGCTGTTGAATTGGCCAATAAAATTGTGCATACCGTTGAAAACAATCCATCAAAACCTATTAACTTTACCTACGAATTAGAGGATAGCATTGAAACTAAAATTGAAAAAGTAGCTACAAAAATATACCGTGCCAATAAAGTAGAGTTTGGTAGCAAATGTAAAACCGTATTAGGCAGAATTAAGAAAAATAACTTAGCTAATTTGCCTGTTTGTATTGCCAAGACACAATATAGTTTTACTGATAATGCTGATGTGTATGGTGCGCCAACCGGACATACCTTACATGTGCAAGATTTGGTAATTAACACCGGTGCAGGATTTATTGTAGCTGTTTGTGGTGACATAATGCGAATGCCTGGCTTACCAAAAGAACCTGCTGCAAAGGGCATGACATTTAACAACGGTGTTATTGAAGGCTTGAGTTAATGATTATTGTTAAACTTTTAAACTAAATAAATTATGTTAATACCTAAAAAAGTAGAAGCAGCATTAAACGCACATCTTACCTTAGAGATGGCTGCGATATACCATTATTTATCGGTTGCATCGTGGTGCGATAGCAATGGATACGAAGGATCGGCTGCATTTTATTACAAGCAAAGTGCCGAAGAACAAGTACATTTTATGAAGTTTTTTAACTACATCAATCAAGTTGGTGGTCATGCACACGTGCCTGAGTTAAAAAAACCAGGAACTGTATTTAAAAGTATCTTGGAAACTTGCCAAAAATCGTTGGAAGCAGAAAATAAAGTAACCCAATCTATTTATAAATTGATTGAAACATCGCGCAAAGAAAACGACCATGCTACTGAAGCATTTTTAAAGTTTTTTGTGGATGAACAATTGGAGGAAGAAATGCAGTTTACCCGCTTAATTGATAGAATAAAATTAATTGGCGGTGGCCCACAATCACTTTATTACATCGATAAAGAATTAGAAAAATTAGCTAACGCTAAACCAGAAGATTCGGCTGAATAATTTTAAATGTTTGATGGCATGAGTAATCAAACATTTTTTTTAAATAAAACATGGGATTAAAACGATATTATCAGAAAGGTTTATTAGAAGCAGGTTGTGATGAAGCCGGACGAGGTTGTCTTGCCGGACCGGTGTTTGCCGCTGCAGTAATTTTGGATGATAAAAAACCCATTCGTGGTTTGGATGATTCGAAAAAATTGAATGAACGGCAGCGTAACGAATTACGATTAGAAATTGAAGCACGCGCTTTGAGTTATGGTGTTGCACAACTTAGCAATAAGGATATTGATAAGTACAATATTTTAAAAGCATCTTTTATGGCGATGCATGCCGCTTTAGATAAGTTGATTACTGAACCTGTTTTGCTTTTAATTGATGGCAATCGTTTTATTCCTTACAAAAAAATTAAACATGAGTGTGTGGTTAAAGGCGATGGAAAATACCAATCCATAGCAGCTGCATCCATCTTAGCTAAAACATACCGCGATGAGTTTATGCAAAACGCACACCAACAGTATCCGCAATTCAGTTGGGATAAAAACATGGGCTATCCAACCAAAGCTCATCGCGAGGCCATTAAACAATTTGGTGCAACATCATTGCACCGCATGACCTTTACTTTATTAAATGATCAAATCACTTTAGATTTAAAATAACTTTATGAGAACAGCATTAATTACTGGTGCATCCAGCGGCATTGGGCTTGAGTTAGCACATGTACTTGCCGATGAAAAATCGGATTTAATTTTAGTTGCACGCAACAAAGAAAAATTACTTGCATTGGCAGAAGAATTGAAACGCTATAATGATATAAATATTAAAGTAATTGCCAAAGATTTATCTATACCGGAAGAGGTTAAAAATTTGATAGATGAAGTACAAAACGAAAACATCCAATACCTGATTAACAATGCAGGCTTTGGATATTTTGGAGCATATCATAAATGCAACTGGAAAACCACGCAGGACATGATGGAGTTAAACATGATAACGCTTGCCCATTTAACGCATAGCTTATTACCAAAAATGTTAGAAAGAGGTAGCGGTAAAATTTTAAACGTAGCATCTGTTGCAGGATTTTTACCTGGACCAAACATGGCTGTGTATTATGCAACTAAGGCCTTTGTTTTACACTTTAGTGAAGCCATAGCGCAAGAATTAAAAGGAACCGGTGTTACAGTTACTGCACTTTGCCCAGGCCCTACCGAATCAAAATTTATGGATGTATCTGGTATGGCTGAAACTAAATTGGTTAAAGGACGAAAATTACCTACTTCAAAACAAGTTGCTGAATACGGCTACCAAGCTATGATGCGCGGACAACATGTTGCTATTCATGGATGGGGAAATTTTATTTTATCGGTATTGCCCCGTTTATTCCCACGCAGGTTAACTACTTGGGTGGTGAGTTTAATACAGAATAAATAAACTACTTTTATCTCATTAAACTAAACCTATGTTTTTTACTTTTCATAATACAGTTGAGCTACTTGGGATTATAGCATTTGCATTTAGTGGAGCGTTGGCAGCTATACAAAAAAAGTTAGACGTGTTTGGTATTTTAGTACTCACGTTTGTTACCGCAATTGGTGGTGGTACATTACGTGATATGATGATAGGCAGTTTGCCAGTATCGTGGATGAAAGATTTAGAAACCATCATCACGCTTATTGTTTGTTATTTAATTGCACTGTTTTTTACCAAATATATTCGCAAATTTCACCACACCATGTTTTGGTTAGATACCATTGGGCTTGCATTTTTTTGTGTGGTAGCTATTGCCAAAGCCATTTCGTTTGGTTTACATCCCATAGTTGCAGTTGCCATAGGCACCATTAGCGGCTGTTTTGGAGGTATTATTCGTGATGTATTGCTAAACGAAATTCCTTACGTATTTAGAAAAGATGTGTATGCAAGCGCCTGTATTTCAGGGGGCGTGATGTATTTTGGTTTGCTAAAATTTATAACAGACGAAAACTTAGTAAGCATTATAGCTGGTTTTGTAATTATTACAATACGTGCAAGTGCAAGGTATTTAAACTTACATATGCCGGATATATATAAGAAAGGGTAATTACCAAAGTCAACCATTAACGCGCGGAGTACAGTTAATTTTTATAAATATTACGACACACGGACTAAGGTCCGAGCTAACGAGTTTGATAACAATCAAATACTAGAAATTTAAAAAACAACTTAACAACACCTTGGGTAAACGGAAATACTTTTAAAACAGAATTAGTCCATTGCCATTGCATCCAATGTGCCAACATCACCATCACCACTGCAAAAAAAGGGAGGCCGTCTAATTGTATAATTCGTTGATTAGTTTTTTGCATAGGTAAAAAAATCGCTTTACACTTCATCAACCTTCAATACAATCTTCCCAAACTGATCTCCCCTTGCCATTTTTTCTACAGCTGTTTGTGCTTGTGCTAACGTAAAAACTTCATCTACCACAGGTATAATCTTATGATCGGCAATAAATTTCACCATAGCCGCAAACTCTTCATCATTGCCCATGGTGCTACCACAAATGGTGAGTTGTTTCCAAAATATTTTAGCAGGAACACCACTGTTAAACGCGCCTAAGGTTGCACCGTAAAATGCAATTCGTCCTGCAGGTTTACATATATCAATTAACTTCTCAAACTGTTCACCGCAAGCACTGTCAACAATGGCATCAAACCCACCACTTATTTTTTGTATTTCTTTATGCCAGTTTTCTGTTTTATAATTCACGCCACCTTTAGCACCCATGGCAATAGCTTTAGCAATTTTTTCATCACTACCCGATGTAACATAAACATTACAACCTAAGGAAATGGCAAACTGCACACAAAACAATGCCACACCGCCACCTGCACCGGTAATCAAAACCGTATCACCCGGTTTGGCTGCAGCACGCGTCATTAATGCCCTAAATCCTGTTAAACCAGCAAGCGGAAATGCAGCGGCTTGTTCGGCTGTTAAATGCGTTGGCTTTTCGTGTAATAAACGTGCCTGTACTTTAACATACTCGGCAAAAGTACCATCTTGTGCCATCCCTAAAATAATATAGTCTTTGGCTTGCGTGTTGGGGTTACTTCCCCAATTTAAAGATGGATTAATCACCACCTCTTTACCCAACCAATGTTTGTTTGCATCATCAAAAACAGACTCCACAACTCCACAACCATCGCTACCTTGTATACTCGGAAAACGTAATCCGCCATACTTCCCTTTCTGAATCCAATAATCGCGGTGATTAAACGCTGCGGCTTTCACTTTTACCAACACTTCACCTGATTGTATGGTTGGCATAACAACATCTGTATAAGTTAATGGTTGGTTAATTCCTTGAAGTATGATGGCCTTCATTTTTGGGAAGTTATGAGTTATGAATGTTGAGTTATCAGTTATTTTAGTTAATAGTCAATTATTACTAGTTTTCTTTTCGTATTTCTAATTTAGATATTCGAATTTACCTTTTTACTTACTATTATGCACCAGTAATCCTTCTTTGGTGGCCAGATAAGCGTATGCGTGCATGTTGTCGGTATCGTAAATAAAACTACGTACATATTCTTGTTGTTCTTCATCAAAACGCATGGCTACCACATACTTTTTAGCTATAAGTTGTTTTAACACATCGGCTACCACATTGGGCGCAGCGTTACATTCGGCCAAAATGTTTTCAAATGGTTCAACAAAATAAATGGCATTTAAAATATCGTATTCTATATCGGTTAATTGCGATTCCATTAAAATTCTAATTAAGTTTTCTATCCTTCCAATTATATGTACCCAAGTTGCCCCAGATACCAATAATTAAAACGTATAAAATATGAAACGGTTCAGCTAAGGGTAAAAATAATAAATATTTTTGTCGCTTAAAAAATCGCATCACATCAAACAAAAATAGGCCTTCAATTGCTGCTTTTGAAAACAATAAAATCAACCCAAATTTAACATGTAAAATAAGCTGAAGCGCTACCATAAAATTAAACAAATAAGCACCCACCATAACTGCAGTTATGTAGCGGTTTTCGTATTTGGTACTTTTACTTACCCAGCGTTTACGTTGGTCGGCCAACTGTTGTATTGATGCATTGGCTGTTGTGCTTACCACTGCTTCAATGTGTTTTAAAAAGTGAATGTTATCGGGATAACGTTTAAATACTTTGTGAAGTAAAAACTCATCATCACCACTGGCAATTCCATCGTTTCCTTTGTAACCGCCAACTTCGTTAAAAACATTTTTCTCAAAAATTAAATTGGCCGCACTACACATATTAGGGTTTTGAAGTTGAATAGCAGATGCGCCTATTCCCACCAAACCGGCAAACTCCAACGATTGTATTTTTTCAAAAGTGTTTTCAGCTTTAAATTCAACCGGAGCATAAATAAGTTTACTGTTATTTACATCAATAAAATTATTGATGGTGGTTAACCAATTCTGACCACTTGTACAATCGGCATCGGTTAAAATAATGTATGGGTTATACGATTGTTCTATAGCAAAAGTAATGGCTGCTTTTTTTAGTTTGCGTTGTTGTCCATCATCAACCATATTTATTAACCTAATGTTGTAATTAGCGTTTTGTTTGATGAATTCACTCACTACACCCGCAGTATCGTCCGTTGAATAATCGTTAACTACAATAACCTCGTAACATGCAGCATTGTAGTTTTGGTTGATGATAGATTGCAAACAATGTGTAATTAACAATTCTTCATTGCGTGCAGGAACCAATATCGAAAACTTATTATTTACACTCGAAATCTTATTATCAAAAGGTTTAATGGCCAACCATCCTAACCAATAAATGCCAATTAATAGCAGATAAAAAGCAAGTAGAATTAAAGAAACATAAAACAAAAACATCATCATTTATTTACTTGCCTCCACCTTAAAATAAATACTAATCCAACCAAACCAGGAATCATTAAGTTAATAATCCATAACGAATAGGCTGTTAATAAAACAGGAGTTACTACCGCTGTAAACATTCCAAAAAACCACAATGCACTTGCACCACGCATACCTACTTCAACCAGAATAAAACTTGGTACAAAAGATTGTGCACAAAGTGTTGCAATGATACAAGCCATGCCTTGAGCAAAGGTTACATCAACATTAAACAACAAAAGCAAACAATAATATTGCACCAAAAAAATGATATAGCGCAAAAACGAAACCATCAATATTTGAACCAACTCACTTCGTTTGTACAATTTAAACACATTAAGGTAAGGTTTTATTTTAGCAGTATAATTTAGCCTAGCTAACCATGCCATATTTAGGTATGCTATTATGGTTAGCATCACCAATGCCAATAATACCAAGTATGCCGTGTTACTTTGCTGTTCGGTTATGTTTTGATTATAAAATAGAAACCAAATTAAGGAGCATAATCCAAAGGCGGCTGTCATAATAACTTGGGCTGTATGGCCAATAACAGTAATTAAAGTACCTCGAATTTTATCTAACTTTTTAAGGTGAATTAAACGACCAACAAAGTCGCCCAATTGATTAGGTGTAATCATATTTAAAGCTACCCCCGATAGCACACCTTGAAACGCTTCTAAGTAAGTGATATTCTCGTTTTTTTGAACCAATAAACGCCACTTTAAAGTTTCGAGTAACCAATTTAACAACATCAAAACCAATGTTAAGCACAACAAAATAATAGAATTCACATCCCAAACTACTGTAGTTTCATGCCATAACCTATCCAAATCGTAGGCGTAAAACAGCTTATAAAATATAAAGCCAAATGTTATGGGTAATAAGGCAAACTTTACTACTGATATAATTTTTTTTAAGTATGGCTGTTCAGCTATCAAAGTGTTTTGTAACTTGCGTAAATAGAATTATTAATTACTTTTCAAACATAACAACTTTGGGCAACTTAGCGCAGATAAAAAATTACGACAAAATAATTTTAGGTATTGATCCAGGAACAGTTGTTATGGGTTATGGATTGATTGGCATTGAAAAAAAGATGCCACATTTAATTAGTTTAGGTGTTGTAAAATTGGATAAGTTAGAGGACCACAGCCTACGACTTAAACGTATTTTTGAACGCGTAACTGCATTAATAGACCAATATACACCAGATGAGTTGGCCATTGAAGCACCTTTTTTTGGCAAAAACGTACAAAGCATGCTAAAACTAGGAAGAGCTCAAGGAGTGGCTATTGCTGCAGCCATAACAAGAGATATGACGGTAAATGAATACTCGCCTAAAAAAATAAAACAATCAATTACAGGTAATGGTAATGCCACCAAAGAACAAGTGGCAAGTATGCTACAAAGTTTATTGAGCTTTAAAGAAACTCCGGAATTTTTAGATGCTACCGATGGGTTGGCTGCAGCCTATTGCCATTTCATTCAAAACTCAAGTCTGTTGGCTGCGGTTTCAAAAACCACTAAAACAAAAACCACGCGTAAAAAAACAAGTTCGTGGGAGGCATATGCAGCTGCTAATCCAAGCAAAATTAAAAAGCCTTAGCGTTATTACGCCAAGGCTATTTTAGTTAACCTTAAAAAATAATTTAACTTATTGAAGTATTGCCTCACGAATATTTGAAGCCATTTGTTCGTATTGATCAGGCGTAAAAACAGCACGTTCTTTTTCAAAATTAAGATCACCAATTTCATTCATAGGAACCAAATGTATGTGGGCATGAGGCACTTCCAAACCAATAACAGCAACCCCAATACGTTTACAAGGTATGGCAGTTTTAACTGCTTTTGCTACAATTTTAGCAAACAAATGTAAGCCCGCAAATTGCTCATCATCCATATCAAAAATGTAATCAGTTTCAACTTTGGGTATTACCAAAGTATGTCCTGCAGTTAAAGGTCTAACATCTAAAAACGCAAGAAAATCATTGGTCTCAGCTACTTTATAGCGGGGGATTTCACCAGCAATTATTTTTGAAAAAATGGTAGCCATAATTATAAACTAATTTCTAAAATTTCAAATTTAATAATTCCAGCTGGTGCTGTAACCTCAACAATATTACCAACTATTTTACCCATTAAACCTGATCCAATTGGCGATTTGATAGATATTTTTCCAAATTTAAAATCTGCTTCTGAATCAGAAACCATGGTGTATACCATCTCCTTTTTAGTTGTAAGGTTGAGTACCCTAACTTTACTTAACATCATCACTTTGCTGTTGTCTAGCTTAGTTTCATCAATCACACGCGTGCGGGTAATTAAATCTTCCAATTGGGCTATTCGTCCTTCTAACAATCCCTGATCTTCTTTAGCCGCATGATATTCTGCATTCTCACTCAAATCACCTTTATCTCTTGCATCAGCAATTTGCTTTGAAATAAAAGGACGCTGAACGTATTTCATTTCATACAAATCCTTTTGCATTTTTTCAAATCCTTCTTTCGAAACATAATTAATTTGTGCCATATCTATTTCAATACGTTAATTGTAACAAGTAATAAAAATAAAGAAACGCCTCCCTTGCAGGAAGCGTTTCTCGTTATAGTAATATGCGAATATATCTTATTTTTTATTATCTATAGATAACGTAATAGATATGTTGTGTATACCATTAAAAACGCGGGTAGGAGCATAAGAATAATCGATAGCTACGCGTGTGCCACTTTTACTTATAGGTAAAATGAAACCAGCACCTCCTGCAAAACCTAAATATTGGGTGTAATAATCATTTGCATCAAGAATATTTTCTTGATAAGCATAACCACCACGCAACATAACAGTTTCTTTAAATGCATATTCTATACCAATGGCTGTAACATTAGCCGAGAACGCATTATAATTAAAATTACCATGGGTAGTTAATCGGTGAAAATAAGTATCACTTTCTTTAGCGTCTAAACGCATATCGTATGAGGCACCAATATTAATTAAAGATGGTAAGTTATAGCTTTCTGATCCCATTAAAGCTCTTCTATCTGCTCCAGTTATAGAGTTTATAGAACGGAATGACAAACCTGAGCCTGTTTGAGTCATATTAGGACCAATATTTTTAATACTGATACCAAAACGGAAATCTTCCTTTTTAATGTCTTTTTTCTTTGCTACTAAGGATGTTTGGTATTGAACACCTGCATCTATACCAACACCTGTAGCGCCAACATTGCTAATACCTTCAGATATTAAACGAATGTTTAAACCACCGGTTATACTGTTTGAAAACTTTTTAGCATAAGCCAAAGAAATGTTAAGGATTTGAGGTGAATATGTACCCAAAGTTCCATCAGGTTGAGACTCTGATGTAATTGGAATATTACCAAAATCGAATGAATTAAAGGATAATCCCATTACACTACCTGAACCTAAGTTTTGTACCAATGATAAGTTATTGATAAAAACATCTGCTCCTTGTAAATAGGTTGTACGAGAAAAACCAATATCCGTTTTATTGGTGTAAGCTAAACCTGCTATGTTGTATTGAAAAGACTCGACACCACGAATAGAGGCAGTATTAGCTCCCAACATCCCTGCAGATCTACCGTATGGATTGAAAAGCAACTGTGTTGCACCAGCACCACCCGCACGATCAGGATTACCTGCTTTTACCTGCATTGAACAAAACAATGCAGTGATTGACATTAATTGTAATATATATTTTTTCATGTCTAATACTTTTTATATTTTATTTCGGAGAGGCTTGAACCTCTCCGCATTTTTAAAGTTTTTATTAGAAGGTATCGTAATCTACAGGTCTCATGACACCAAACCATTTGATTATTCTTTCTTCACCAAGTTCATCGGATTTTATATGTATTAAATATACGCCACTTGAAATAGGTACTTTGGCATTATTTTTCAAATCCCAATCTATATAAGTAGCAGTAGGATCATCTTTTCTTATGGTCCTAACCACTACACCATCAATAGTGTAAATCTGAACTAAACACTTAGGTGGCAGGTTAGTTATTTTTACCCTGTTATCTAACTGGTTACCTGGGTCTTCATATTGAGAGTATGCGTAATATGGATTAGGTACAATACTTACTTTGTCCAATACACGTTTTGCTATTTCTTTGTTTCCAATTATTGTAGCTACACCGTCTGTATTAAATCTAAATAAAGGCATGCTATCATTTACTACAGAACCATCAACAGAAAAACTTGCATATGGACGTTTAACGTTGATTCTAATTTCCACATCACTTGGTATTAAATTATCCCAAGGCGATTTCATTTGTGAACCAGCATTTAACATAGCCATTGAAGTATACATTGCTTGTGAGAATACTTGGCGCTTTCTTATGATATATGAACTTGGCATACCCGGACCAGGAGAAGTTGATAACCTTGAGCTATAATCTGAACAGCCATCATAACGAGGGCCATTATAAATAATTGCCGATGATCCTGCGCCAATTGTAAAACGTTTTGATGTCATAACATAAATATAATGTTTACCACCAAAAGAAGGACGACCAACTTGGTCTAGTAGTCTTGAAGTAGGATTCCAAATCATATCAGAACCATTCTCTCCTGGAAGAGATGAATCTTCTCCGAACATAATATTTAGGCGTTCTCCAGTTTCTATATCAACTGCATAACCAGGAAACCAACCCATTCCAATTGTTCCACTACCATCTGGCTGACCATTTTGATCAACTGAAGGCGACTTACGGATATCCATTTTTTCAGCATTGCCAATATTCAGGTTTTTGTCTTCACCCAATTCCAATACAACACATCTACTCCATTTTGTTCTGTCGCGCGTTAAAACAACTTTAACACTATGTAAGTCTGATAAAGGATTATCATTTGACGCTAAACCACTTCCTATTGTACCTACACCTCCATCCCATGCTGGACCAAATGTTGGCAACTTAGTTGTTGATAAAGTTCTCCAACGCGAAGCTAGTGCATATGGAGCCCAACGACTTTCTATGATATTTGAAAAGTTCTTACGTGGATCAATCGGAACCTTTGAAATTGCAAAATCATGTAACTCTGCGTTCTCAAAGTTAGGTTTTCCATTACTACCAGAGCGTATCCAATTAAAAGATGTTTGGTAAAAAGGAATTGAACCAAATGGTGATTGTTCATCTTGAACGCCACTTAACCACTCATCAGTTGGATTAGAGAATACAATCGATGAAGATAAATAACCATTCGATTCATCTACTTGCGACTCCGAATTTCCAGGAAGTATTGATTGATTCATTTGAACTGACAATCCCCATTCAGTAAAGATTTGTTCATTTGCATAAGCAAGTGTAGTATCTGAAGTCTTTATTTCACCAGTAGTTAAGTTTTTCAATACCCAACGTGTATTTTCAGCTGATAAGGTATCTGTCTTTTTCAGATTAGAAGATCCATCGCGCATTACTAACTCGAAATTACCTTTAGGTACATTTACAGGGTTAATAACTTTAACTTTTACAGGTCCAAATCCTGAAAGGTAATTGCGCTCTTTAACGTAATAAGGAGCAGCAAGCAATGAATTAATTGAAGCTTCAGATAATTTCACAACCTGTCCACCGTTTCCTAAACCTTCAACCATGGTTATTGGCAAGCCAGTTCCGTAATCACTATTTAATGATGCGCCAGAAGGTGTTGGATCGTGAGGTATTGCTGTATAAATTGTCAAGTTTGATTCACCAATAGTTTTTGAACTTGATAAGTACTGCTCGGCATCTGTAGCGCAATTTGCAGCAGTTGCATAAGAAACAATATAATAATTGTAACTTTTGAAGTTTACTAAACTTTGGTCAGATCCGGTTTCGAATAAGTCTTTAGTAATTTCGAAAGTATGCTGAATACCTTCATTTTTACCTTCAACCATGATACGTTTTACATTCTCTTCTAACTCTGGACTAAATACTGTATTTACTACTCTAGCTACACCATCAACGATATCAAATTGAGCGACTAAACGTGCTTGCGCAGGATCATTAATGTCACTTGGTACACTGGCAGTTTTTAACTGCCAAACTTGGTATCCTTGAAATTTGTAAGTTGTTTTAGTTGGGCAAGGGCCTGCAAATTCATCAACAAAATTCTCAATAGTTTGAGTATTTAAAATTTTTACTACCAGCTTCCTATTTAATTCAACAACCTCTAATTTAGGAGCATCAGGTCCAACTTTTAAATCGAAATTATTTTTGTATAACGTTGTTGCTTTATCGCTTGCTTCTTTGAGTAAGTTGAATGAACCTGTAGCTCCTCCGCTTGATGCACGAGCCCATACAACACCAATAGTAACACGGTTTACAGCGCCTGGTAATAATGTGAATGGACCAGCTGTTTGTAAAAAGCGCCTATCTTGAGGTTGATTACCCGCAATTCGTTCGTTCCAAGTAGGTCTTCCAGCAGGATCTGTATTTCCTGGGAACATGAAACTAGCAGTATCAGAACCTCCACGGCCGTTACCACCGTATGTAATATTTGCACCATCTTTCCAACGTCCATTTAAGTATCCCCAAAAATGCTCAGGGCGACTAGGATTACCAGTTAAACTAAAATCATTGTTATAATAAACAAACTTCGTTAATCCAATTTCTGAGCTATCTGGTCTTCTCGGACCTTCAAAAAAAGTAACACCTACACTCGGTGGATTTAAACCGTAGCCTAAAATACCTTCGTCATTATCGTCACCGTTATAACATATACCTAAATTACGGGCTACGTCACATTCTACATAATCATCAGAGTAATTTCCTAAATCTGCATCAACCCATTGACCAAATACAGTACTATCAACAGTTTCACTGCTTCTATTGAAAATGGTAGTACGATAAAATGTCATGTTATTAATCTCATCGTTTGTTGAGTATGCAAACGCTTGAGTATGCAATTCTAAACCTATAGGAACACCTTGCGTTTCACTATGAATATTACCCTTATCGTTGTATATCATGTACAACATCATATCTGGAATATTTTTGATTTCCTCTTTACCTTTATTTAAAGTAGGATAATCTCCATCTAAAGGATCATATTTTGAATCATTATTTTTATCATAGTAAGGAGCTAAACGAGCTGATTCACCAATAGCAACATCTCCATTACCTGGCCAAGAAGTTATATCATCAGGTATTTCATATGAATTAATATCCGTGGTTGCTACTAAATCTTGAACCTCACGTAAAGTAACACGCCAAATTTTATCGTACGCTTTACATTTATCTTCCGAAACTGCAGCGGTACCGTTTACTAATGGTCCAGGATAAAAATCATTACCACCTTGACGGTATGTTTGTGCCGCTAATTTTAAGTTTCCATTAGAAACACCACCAATCCATAAAGCTCCAGAAAATAAAGAGTGTTTTGATACCTGTCCAGTTTGGATTTTAGGTATTTCATAACGTGCATTACTTAAATTCCACCACATGTCACCACCATTCAGAATGGTAGTTCTAACGTTGTTTACATCTAAGTCTCGCTGCTGTGTAGCAGGCAAACAGCCAAACCTTTTGCCTTTTATTTCAGGCTCACGAGGCCCTTTGGGATCTGGAGTACCAACGTTATAGCGAGCTTGTGCAGTGTTTACAGATGCTACTAAAATAGCAGCAACACCCATTGCCTTTGCAAACTTCAAAAATTGTTGATTTATACTTTTCATATCTATGTTTTATTTTTTTTAGAAGTATAATGAAACACCTAAACGAGTTAATCTTGGTAGAGCAAATAAACCAGGGTTTACAACTCTTGTATTGTATAGGTCAACAAAAGACTGTGTATTGGTTGCAACACGTTTTTGTTCTATAGATTGTGGCGAAGCTAAGTAACCATCGTCATAGGCCGAACCAGTATACTGATAAACACCTAAAACATTAGCTGCATTAAATACATTTTGCATCCACAAGAAAACGCGTAAGCGATACATAGTAGTTTTTCCTGATAACGATTCTTTCTTGAAAGTAAAGTTTTTATCAATATTCATATCAATAAAAAACTGTGGAGGTAAATTAGCGCCATTAATCGTACCTTTAACTTGAGAACGAGCTACTACACCACTTTGAACCTCTGGTACTGCAATTAAAGTTTGTGTGAATGGACGACCTGATGTATAGTTGAAAATAAAGTTAATACCAGCATTTTCTAAAATTTTCTTACCAGCTACAATAGGACCATCGTAATCTTTTCCAGCACGGTAATGGTAATCGAATGTACCTTTTAATGTATGACGGGTATCGTAATCAAGAGGGAATATATTACGTAATGTAGGTAAACCAACTTGAACTAGAGCACTACTTGATTGAGAGTTTGAACCAGTTCCATCAGCAAACTGTAACATGTAGTTAGCAGAAATATTAATGTTACCAAGGTCTCTTAATTCATATTCTAAACGGAAAGATTTTACTGTAGAAAAATCTAAATTACTGAATGAGGTATATGGGAAAGGATACGCCTCTATAAAACGATATAACTGAATCAAATTTCTGTATTCACGATAAGATGCAACGATACCTAAAGCTGAATTATCCCCAATTTGTTGACGGAAACCCATTTCGTAATCAGTTACTTGTGTCATACGTAAATCAGGATTGGCAATTACACCAGTTCTACGGTTGTTCAAGTAGAAATAATCATCTATTTGAGCTATATTACTTTCTGTAGGACGTTGTACCAATACATCATATGTACCGAAGAACTGAGAAGTTGTTGAAATTGGGAATGAGAACCAAATACGTGGTGAAATCTTGATATCTGGTTTGTAATCACGGAAAGAGGCAGATGTTGGTTTGGCTATACCATTGTTTTCAGCATCAGTAACTAAGAATGGTATATTTCCATTTTCTACATCACTATTTTCACGCTGTGCATCACGCCATAATGCAGATGGATCAGTTACTGGATTTCCATCTTTGTCGTACCAATCGTTACCATTACGGTAACCAGTAATATTTACTTTATTTGCTGCGTTTGGTGTTCTAGTATCAACATATACTTTATAATCATCACCAATATTACTTGGAATTAATGACCCTAAACCTTTTAAATTACCTCCTCTTACTTCACCAACACTGTAAATTGGTACTAAAGAGTATGGATCTTTAAGAACAACTTGATTTGCATCAAAACGATCAAAACGCACACCTGCACGAACAATCAAATCTTTAAATGCAAATTTATCTTGCAACCAAGCCGCCATGTATACTGGCTGGTAAGCGCCTAAAGCGCGGTTAGTAGGATCATTTAGGAAATCGTTAACACTTTTTTTACCATTAACACGGTTACCTAAATAGTCGTAACCATTATAAGAAACCAATGAATTACCATTATTTAATAATTCATCAGCAGAAAACATATCTAATGAAAATTTATTAGGAGCGTATGAGTTCACATCAATGCGAGTTTGAGCACTGATAGGATTACCGTAGACATCTAACTCTCCATCTGCAATTAGCTTATTACGTAAGTTTCTGTCAAAATTAGTTTGTTGGTTAGGATCAATCTTGTTTGCGAAAGTAACAGTATCTTGGAAGTTACCATATTGATCAAATTTTAATGAGTAATTATTAGAATCTAAGCTTACGAATTGAGCGTTGGAATACTGACGCATCAAAGTCCATAAACCTGTTGCACCAACACCATAGCCACGTCTAAATTGTTGTTCGTATGTAAAACCAAATTGTAAATCGTGTTTCGCTTTGGGGTTCTTTTTAGGGGCTATTGATGCTTCACTCATTACAAACAAAATGTAAGCCTCATTCATCGATTTACTATAACCACCTTGCACAGTTCCGGGGCTAGTCCACATGTTTGAGTATATGCCAAGTGGATTATCACCATTTGTTAAACCTCCTAAACCACGTAATTGACTTAAACTAGTTACATTATCTCCTTGCGAAGCATAATAATCATAAATGGAGCGGGTGTAGTTTGAACGAATATTGTTTCCAACAGGCTCAAATGTGTAGGCAGTATCAAATGTACCAAAATTTCTGCGGTAAGCAGAGGTATATAACGTTTTTTGCTGACCGTTTTTATCTACATAATTAAATGAATCTGGTGCTTGTTCAAACTCTTTTGTTACTAATCCATAAAAATCTTGAGAATATGTTTTGAACTTTCCTACATAACCATAGCTAAATAAATCATCTCCATAATCGGCATTCATAGATTCTATGAAACGTCTCTCATAAGAGAAACGCGCTGTGTAATAAAAGCCTGAAATAGTTTGTTGTTTTTTAGCTTCATCACCGGTTTTATTAAATGTTTGAGTAAACTGTCCTATAACACGACCAGTAAAATCTTGAGATAGTTGATTGTTATCGTAATTTAACAAAGAATTTGCGTAACTAAATCCTCTACCTCTAAAAAAGTTACCTTGATAACCAAGACGAATAGATATGTTGTTGGTTGGTTGATATGAAAAATTACCTTGTAAGTTAATGCTGTAATTAGCAACATTTTGACGTTGGTCAACTTTTACTAAATCGCCTTTGGTTAAAAACTCACCCGATGGAACAAAACCACCAGTTGCGGTTCTTGTTAGTGGATTTGCTTCTATCCTAGCTTGGGCAGCGTCATTAGCTCTAAAAATATCAACAGCAGGCAATCTACCATCTAACTGATAAACACCGCTACCTGCAAGTGAAAAGCCTAAAAGAACGCGCTCTTTATCTGCTTTACCTTTGTTAGCTATTAGTAATGGGCCTGAAATAAAACCCTGAAATTCATTGTAATTGGAATTATCTCCTGCCCAGCCGTAAAAAGGAGAAGCGGTGATATATTCAAATGAGCGCATCCAAATTCTTGAAGGAGCTTTTGTATTAATGGCAATAGCACCACCAGTAAAGTCGCCATATAGAGCAGGAGTACCACTGGTGATCACTTGTATTTGATCAATAGCATTTTGAGGTATCGTTATACTTCCTGAAGCAACTCGAACACCATCAATATAGTAAGCAGTACCATCAGCACGAGCTCCTCTTATTGTTGGGGCTGCACCAGCTCTGGCATCAACACCCGCAAATGTATTTGCTACCATGTTTGCATTTCGTTGAGGTAAGCGCATAATTTCTTCTGCGGTTTTGGTACCCCCACCTTTTCCTTCACGGTCAACAAGTACTTTTTTACTTTTTATCACAACAGTTTCCAACTCTTTACCTCCAGATGGAACTAAGGAAACATTTTGATATGTAGCCTGATCACTTATTACACTAATACCGCTAATAGATTGACCTTGGTATCCAATTGAAGATACTTCCAAAGTATAATCACCAGGTTGTAGTGGTTTGATGATAAAATCACCATCATCATCAGATTTCACTTGAGCCTTGATAATGCCATTCAACTTTAGCTGGATACTAGCATAATCAACAGGCTTTTTTGTTTTGCTGTCGATGATTTTACCACGAAGTTCGCCCAGTTGCGACTGCGCGTTAGCTACCATACAAATAGCCATTAGCGCAACTAAAAAACTGTATACCTTTTTCATTAATTAATAATTATTCGGTTTGAGTGTAATTCTTACAAGTTGGTAAATTAAAGGAATTTGGTTTAATTTATCAAAACATTACATTAACATATCTAGCTAACTTACTGATTCGTTTAAATTTACATCTAATATTTTTTTTAATAACACGGTAGAAATCTTAAAATATGACTCTTTTGTCCAACCTGCAACATGCGGTGAAAGAATTGTTTTTTCACTTTTAGCAATGTAGTTAAACCATATTTTATCTGATTCGCTCAAGTTATTTAATCTTTCATTTTCTAAAACATCAAATCCTGCGCCTTTGATTTTTCCATTTTCAATCGCTGTTACTATATCTTTCATTACTACAACTTCTCCTCTGCACATGTTGAATAACCAAATTGGTTTTGCAAATTTTTGTAAATATTCAGCATCAATAAATCCATTCGTATCATTGTTTAATGGCACATGTAGTGTTAATACATCAGCTTTCAAATAAATCTCTTCCATCTCAGTTTCTGTTGCATATTTATTTGAATAGTTGCTAAGATATTTATCATAGGTTAACACCTTTACATTAAATCCACTTAATTTTTGAGCTACTGCTTTTCCTGTGTTACCAAAACCAATAATTGCAACTGTTTTACCACTTAACTCTTCACCTCTGTTATCTTCTCTATTCCAAATACCAACCCTAACTTCTTTATCCGATTTATTAATTTTAGCAAACAAACTTAGCATCATGCCCAAAGTATGTTCACCAACTGCATCGGCATTTGCCTCACCTGCATTAAACACTTTAATATTTTGGGCATGTGCAATTTTCTCATCAATATTATCAATACCCGCGCCTGCTCGAGCAATAAATTTCAATTTGGGAGCAGCTTGTATTACTTCAGCATTTATTGGAGTTTTAGTTCTAACAATTAAACCAGTTGCTTTTGAGATATGATGTAAAAGATCGCTCCGGGTGGCCGTTGGCATGTAATTAACTTCATAACCAAATTGGATTAACCCTTCTATAAGTATTTCATGAACGTCATCAATTATTAAAATCAATTTGTTTTTTGCCATACTTAATAATTTATTAGTTATTATTTTTTAATGAATGGTTGCACGAAGTATAAAATTACAATGAAGTATACATTAATCTACCTATTGTAAAGTAAATGGCTAGGCCTAATAAATCATTAGTTGTTGTAATAAAAGGCCCAGTTGCAATTGCTGGATCTATTTTCATTTTATGCAACATCATTGGTATAAACGTTCCCAGAACTGAAGCAAAAATAATTACACTAAACAAAGCCACACTTACTGTTATGCTTAAATCAAATGAATTTGCAAAAGCCGCATTATATGCAAACAAAAGTATAGAACATATTAGTCCGTTTAACAACGCTACTCGTAGTTCTTTTAAAATTTTAGATACAATATTTTGTGTACCCAAAGTATCATTGGCCAAACCTTGAACTACTATTGCCGAAGACTGCACCCCTACATTACCTCCCATAGCCGCGATAAGCGGCATAAAGAAGGCCATTTCGGGATGAATTTTCAACGTGTCTTCATATAATTCTATGAATCGAGATGAACCTATACCACCCAATAAACCTATTAATAGCCAAGGTAAACGCGCTCTTGATAATATCCATACCTTATCTGTTGCATCAACATTTTCGGTAATACCCGACATTAACTGATAATCCTCGTTAGCTTCTTCTTTAATCACTTCCACCACATCATCAACTGTAATTTTACCAACCAATTGGCCTAAAGCATTAACAACGGGAAGCACAACCAAGTCGTACTTTTCAAATAAATTTGCAATCGCTTCACTATCTGTTGATGTTGAAACTGAAATAACTTCTTTGTTTGAAACTTCTTGTAACTTGGAATCAGGAAGAGAAAGTATGAGGTTTTTAAGTGTGATTAATCCAACCAAACGCTCAAACTTATCAGTTACATAAACAACGTAAATAGAATCAACATCTTCAGCTTGTCGCCTAATTTCGTCAATACATTGTCTTACTGTCCAATTATCATTAGCCTTAACCAACTCCACCGCCATTAAACTTCCAGCAGTGTATTCCTCGTAACTCATTAATGAAAGTAAACTTGATGCAAACTCTATATCTATCAGGAAAGATATTACCTCTTCTTTTTCTTTTACAGCCAAATGATTAAGCACATAGGCAGCATCATCACTATCCATGAACTGTACAAACTTATCGGCAATTTCTTTGGGTTGATAGGTAGCTAAAAAACGTGCTCGAATATCATCTTCCATTTCAACCAAAACTTTTACTGCCTTATCAGAATCAATACACAACATAACTTGTCTCGACTCACTTGTATCAAGCTTGTCTAACAAATCCGCAACGTCCTGAGCATAGATGTGTTGAAGTTGTTGTTGCAACTCATCTAACAAATCATTCGCAATTATTTGCTTAATCTGCTTTATAAATCCGTTATCAATTATTGTTGTTTCCATACTTAATAACTAAGTTGGTTAATGCTATAAAATTGTTTACTGATAATTGTTCTGCTCTTTTATCAGCAAAACCATTTTGTTGCAAAATAGTGTCATCAACACCAAATTGCGAAATTGCATTACGTAATTTTTTTCTTCTTTGGTTAAAAGCCGCTTTCACAACCTTAAACAGCATCTTTTCATCAATATCAGGTACCTCGGCTTTACGTAACATGCGCATCACTCCCGACTTAACCTTTGGGGGCGGTATAAAAACATGTTCAGGAACCGTAAATAAGTATTCTAAATCATAATAGGTCTGAGCTAAAACACTTAAAATACCATACTCTTTACCTCCTGGATTAGAGCAAATTCTTTCGGCAACTTCTTTTTGAAACATTCCTGTCATAATCGGAATTTGCTCTCGGTATTCCAACACTTTGAAAACTATTTGAGTTGATATATTATAAGGGAAATTTCCAATTAGTGCAAACTCATCCTTAAATAAATCACTTGGCTTAATTTGTAGAAAATCTCCTTCAATTAGTCTAGGAGCCAAATCAACATAATGCTTCTTGAGGTAATCAATAGATTCCGAATCTATATCTATGGCATAGAGGGTAATAGGCTTTTGGAGCAAATATTTAGTGAGCACCCCCATTCCAGGGCCAATTTCAAGTACTTGCTTTACATCACACTTACTCATTAATCCATTTACAATATCGGATGCAATTTGCTCGTCATTTAAGAAATGTTGCCCTAAATATTTTTTTGCTCTAACCTGTTCATGCCTCATATTGCAAATAGAACAAATTTTATGCATTTATCCTTCCTTATTTGCATGTGAGTTTTTTTTATAGATTTGCTGCACATAGTAACATACAATATGAACACCACAATTCAATTAAAAACTAAACACAATAATAATAAGTCGGTACTTTATTTAGCAAACAAAAAAACAGATTGGAAATCGTTATCGTTTGATAAAAAAGAAATTGATTACATCAACAAAAAAATTGCAGCTAAAGAGCATTTGATATTGGTAAATCAACTAACCCGATTAGCATATATACAACTTATAGAAGAAATAGAAGGCAAAGACGAATCAGAACAACTAGAAATGCTGCGTGGCATTGGTAACAAAGTTTGTACAGCCATTAATATACACAAATATGCCGATGTTGAATTGCAATCTTTAGTAGAAAACGAAGAATTACTATTAGCCATTGCCGAAGGTTGTGCATTGAGTAATTATCAATTTATAAAATACAAGAGCGAACAAGATTTTAATACCTTAAAAAATATTGTTGTTGTTTCAACCCAAATGAAAAAAACTGCAGTAACAGAATTAGAAATTTTAGTTGAGGCAGTTTGTAAAGCGCGTAATTTAGTAAATGAGCCACAAAGTCATTTAAACGCAATTGGCTTTGCTGAAGAGATGAAAAAAATGGGAAAGGCCGCTTCTTTTAGAGTTGAAGTATTAAATAAAAAGCAAATTGAAGCCCTTAAAATGGGTGGATTATTAGCGGTAAACAAAGGAAGTCAAACACCTCCAACCTTTACCATTATGGAATACAAACCTAAAAAAGCGATCAACAAAAAACCTATTGTTTTAGTAGGTAAAGGTGTGGTATATGATACTGGAGGATTAAGTTTAAAACCAACAGCTGGAATGGATACCATGAAATGCGATATGGCAGGTGGTGCTTTAGTTGCATCAACCATGTATGCAGTTGCAAAAGCACAACTTAAAGTACATGTTATTGCCTTGGTTCCTGCAACAGATAACCGACCAGGTGAAAATGCATACGCACCGGGTGACGTAATAAAAATGTACGATGGAAAAACAGTAGAAATGCTTAATGCTGATGCTGAAGGAAGAATGATTTTGGCAGATGCTTTGGCTTATGCCAAAAAGTATAAACCAGAGTTAGTTATGGATTTTGCAACATTAACAGGTGCAGCTGCTGCGGCTATTGGTAGCTATGGTATTGTTTGTATGGGCACTGCAGATGAAGCAACAAAGCTTAATTTAAAGATATGTGGCAATCAAGTACATGAGCGTTTGGTTGAATTTCCATTTTGGGATGATTATGGCAACCTCTTAAAGAGTGATATTGCTGATATGAAAAATATTGGTGGACCAGTTGCAGGTGCTATAACTGCAGGAAAATTCTTAGAAAAATTTATAGATTATCCTTGGATGCATTTTGATATTGCAGGACCTGCATATAATAGCACTGCAAGTAGCTACCGCCCTAAAAATGGAACAGGCGTTGGTGTAAGATTAATGTTCCAATTTTTAAAAGAGTTAAGCAACTAAACACATGAGTAAATTACCTTTAATAGGCATAACCCTAGGAGATGTTAACGGCATTGGTCCTGAGGTAGTGATAAAAACTTTATTAGACAACCGTATTTCAGATTACTGCACACCAGTTGTTTATGGTTCGCCAAAAATTATTTCTTATTGGAAAAAGGCCATTAACCACCCAGACTTTAATATTAACATCATAAAAAGTATTGATCAAGTAGTACATAAAAAGGCTAATGTTATAGTTTGTTGGGATGAAGAGGTAGAAATAAAACCAGGTGAAGTAACAGAGGTAGGCGGGAAATATGCTTTAAAGAGCTTAGAAGCTGCAACCAAAGACCTAAAAGCCGGTAATATTCATGCTTTGGTAACCGCGCCATTAAACAAGCATAATGTAAATACTGGTGCATTACCATTTACAGGACATACAGAATATTTGGCTCAACAAGATCAAACAAGTAATTATTTGATGATGTTAGTATGTGATGATTTAAAAGTTGGTTTAGTTACAGGCCATGTACCTTTAAAAGATGTAGCTTCTAAGATTAGCGTTGATGGCATTTTAAGTAAACTTAAAACGATGCAAAAAAGCCTACAAAAAGACTTTAGCATTACCAAACCAAAAATTGCGGTATTGGGGTTAAACCCTCATGCAGGGGATAATGGCCTTTTGGGCAATGAAGATAAAGATATTATTGCTGTTGCATGTGCCAAAGCACAAGAAGCAGGATTACTGGCTTACGGACCATATCCATCCGATGGTTTTTTTGGTGCTCGTCAATATCAAAAATTTGATGCTGTTTTGGCTATGTACCACGATCAAGGTCTTATACCATTTAAATTTTTAGGTTTTGAGAATGGGGTTAATTTCACTGCTGGTTTAAGTTTTATTCGCACCAGCCCCGACCATGGAACAGCCTACGACATAGCAGGTAAAAACAAGGCAGATGAAAACAGTTTTAGAAATGCATTTTATGCAGCTATCGACTTAGTGAGGACAAGAAATGAAAACTTTAAATTAAGTGAACATTCCCTTCCATTTTCGCAACACCGTAAAGAGCGATTCAGAATTGATTTTTAATTGATTAATAAAAAAGGCCGACTATTATTAAAATAGATCGGCCTTTTAAAATTATGCTATAATGCTATTTTAACTTTTAGTTAACTTTTTCAAATCCTCAATATCTCCATCAAACACATTAAAGTCAACACCTCCCCTTATTCCATTAACACGACCTCGGTCGCTATGTTGCCAAAAATGCCATCCTGAAAATTTGTCTTTTAAATCAGGTGTTCGGTAATGAGCAATCCAAAGAGGATATTTTTTAAACTCAGCACCCTTTAACATTGTTTTATAAAAACCATAGTTGGTATAAATAATTGGTGTTACACCGTATTGTTTTTCAACCAATACCAACCAACGTTTTAAATTCTTCTTTAACAAGGATTGACTTGCCCCCCCATACATTTCAATATCTAAAACAGGAGCTAAATCACCCTTTTCTAATTTTGAAACTTGTCTAAAAAATAGTCGAGCCTGTTCATCAGCAGTTAAATGTGGACGATAGAAGTGATAGGCTCCACGCAAAATTCCAGCCTCTTTGCATTCTTTCCAATTTGACTTAAAGTATTCGTCAACAACCGTGCGTCCTTCACTTGCTTTTATAAAAGCAAATTGAATAGAAACATCTTTATGCTTCATTTTACTCACTGCATCCCAATCAATATTTCTTTGGTGACGAGATACATCTATACCATGCAAATCGTATTCGCTTGGCAAATCAATTCCAAAGGTAGGATATGATGGAGAGCTTATGCTTACATTATTAGCAACGCCCTTAACGTTTCCATTACTTAGAAGATATACTGTACTCGTACCCAATGCTAGTGCAACAGCAGAACTCAATAATATTTTTCGGGTATAAATCATTTTTATATTGTATTTCAGTTTCCGAATATAAAACGTAAAAATAAATTCAATGTGTACAACGTGTTAATTATTTTACACAAGCATAAAACCTAAGTCTATATTTTAATACAGCCTTATTGTTGCGTATTGATAATGAGGCGTAATTTTTTTGTTTACAAAAGTAAGGTTTTTATTTTTTTTATTTTTACATTTGCACCCCGTTACTAGTTAATAAGTAATGTTTTTTCACAGAAAAATCTTGCTATTGTAACTATTAACAAACAAATCTGGCGGGATAGCTCAGATGGTTAGAGCGTAGGATTCATAACCCTAAGGTCGGCAGTTCGATTCTGCTTCCCGCTACCTAAAAATTAAAAAAGCCTTTTAGATTTTCTAAGAGGCTTTTTCTTTTTTTATGCCATTGCAAAGCCCTTGAAAACAAAGGGATTCTGGGGAGAAAATTATTTACATTTCGAGTTAGTTAACTCCTTGTTGAAGGGATAATGAATAAGCCCTTTTGGGAACACTGTTTTCTGCAATTTCAATTTGGTCTCAAGGTCTGATGAATCCAAATAATACTGTATTTTTCGAGCTATTTCAATTGCTTCATTAATGAATATTTCGGAGTTAGATGTAATTTTAGCTTTCAATTTTGGGAGCTTTAGCTTCCTTGATACCTGATTCAAATTGAACATCTAAACCATGAGATACAGTTTTAGTATCTTCATAAACATCAAATTTAACAGCCTTTCCCCATTTCAATGTGATAAAATGAACTCCTTTATTTATGTATGGCTCACCATTTAATAAATGACAAGTTGCTGTCCACCTTGCAATAACAAGGGTTTTGGCTGGATTTCCTTTAACCTGAATGTCTGTTACCTCAAATTTAAGGTCTGGAAGTACAATTCCCACTCTTTCAAACCATCTTTTCAAGCTTTCTTTATCATGGCGTGTACCACCCAAGCAATTATCTCCTGCAAACGTATGTTCTAATTCTTTATTAGACACCCCCTTTAAAACCTCGTCATAACGGTGCTCTGTTATAGATTTGAAGTTTTTCCTAACAAATCCCTTTATAATATGATGATAAGGGTTTAAATCTTGGGCAATTAACGAAGTTGCTGCAACGATAAATAATACTAACGATAATAATAATTTTCCCATTTCTCTTTTTTTTGATAAGTTGGGAAATTGCTAATAAGCTAAAATTCAAACAATGAACTTGGGTTAAGAAATACGTTTCCTTATTCTACTTAGTGCCTGTGGCGTTACTCCAATATAAGAGGCTATATACTTTAATGGAATAAATTGCAACAATTCAGGCTGTTCTGTAAATAAGTTCAAATAACGTTCCTGGGCAGATTGGATTAATAAAGATAATTCTCGCTTAGATTTTTTCATAAACAGGTCTTCGCTTGCCAATCTTCCTATAGTATTGCCAATTTCCGTTTTGTCATAAATTATTTCTAAGTCATTATACGATACACTCCAGAGTATAGTGTCTGTTAAGGTTTCTAACTGGTAAGTTGATGGTTCTTGTGTCAAGAAAAAATCATATGCGGACACAAAATTATTGATGAATGCAAATTCAAAAGTTAAATCATCAAATTCTTGAGGAATACATTTTCTAACAATTCCCTTTTCAATAAAAGATAAGTAGTTTTCTTTATGACCTACTTTTAAAATTATTGATTTTTTGGCAAATTCACGTTTTATAAGTTTTGATGAAAAGAACTCCCAATCTTTTTCAGAAATAGGAGCCATTTTTTGGAAATATTTTTTTATTTCAATCATTTCTCTTTCTCAATTAGGCTGTTTCAAGTGAGTGGTTTCTTATAAGCATGACGCATAACTTGAATATACACGAAACAAACCTTCGCTTAGCCATACTATAATGGACTGCTATGCAAAACTTTATTTCATTTTATTCTTTTTGCAATTACAGCTGTATTTTTAAATTAATTACTCCCAAAAATAACAATTTACCCAAATTTATTTACATACACCTATTACTGGCGATAACATTACCAGGTCTTACCACCGTTATTATTTATGCTTCAGAATCAGCTTTTGCTGGATATGTGGTTAAAGAAAACTTATACTCGGTATGAAATTTTAATCATCTCGCCTATTCATGTATTTCCACAAATCAACTACCAATTCATACCCTTCTAAAAAGTTAGAAATTGCCTGATCTCACTCTACTAAATAAAAAAGTCGTTCAATTGAACGACTTTTTTTATGCCTTAAAATTGAATTATTTGTATTTTATTCTTCGTTATCGTAATATATTTTATAGTATTTACGTCCGTTTTGGTCTTCACCGCGTTCAATCAAATTGCGATTGCCATGTATATAAATGTGAAAATTCTTATCTAATTTTAGAACACTTTTAAAAATACGTGCTTGTTTTTTTACAGCTTGGGTGTTGATAGCAAAACCATCGGCCATGTCTAAATCGCCATCAGTTTGCATCGTTTGTTTAAAAGAGTTGAATGAGTTTATCACTGTACTATCCTCAAATACTGAAGCAGCGAAATCTTCAGCCACAAAATGTTCATTTTCCTTGAAATAATTTACTGACTTGTTAAGCAAATCTATCTGATCGGCTTTGGTTACCTCAAACTCTTCTGTAAGTTTTTGAGTAACATATGCTTTTGCTACGTTTAAAAAATTACGAGTATAGTTGTAATCGTCTACACAGGTTTTAATTTGTAAAAAATCATCCTTCCAATAGGAAGCCTCCACCCCACGGCCAGCCTTATCAACAATAGCTATTTTATAGCCCTGTTCTTCATTAAGCTTTAAAATAATACAACCCTTATCTAACTTATCAATATTAATGCCTTCATCTCCATTTATAGCGTATACTTTACCCTTTCGTTTTGCTTTTAAAAAAGGCTCTTTGTGTTCTGATTTAAATATTCCTATGGCGTCACACATTTCATCACCCAACTTCACATGACTAATATGTGCAACATACAAATCGCCATCTTTTATATTTGGATGATTGGTGCACTCAAACAAGTGTTTTGCAATATTTATACTTTGTAAATGAAAAGAAGATGTTTGATTAAAAATTTGTTGTGCAAAGGAATAAATAGGATTCAAACTCACATCTTCATTGCTGGATGTAAACTGCCAAAACTCTTGATTTGTGAATGGCTTAAAGAAATAATGTTGAAGCAATGCAACCAAACTTTCATCATCAACCTCTATACTCTCCGCGGAAGCATACAGCTGTCCGCCATTATTTTTATTGCCAACTTCATGTACACTTAATTGCTCAAGATTACTGATAAAAAAATCCATGCTCATGTTGGCAAAGTACATTACAAACGCTATTCGCTATCCACAAGTTTTCGGCAATCATTTTAGCCATTTAACTAAAACAGAAAAGCCATCAATTATTTAGCTGAGGATGATTCAGGCCAGGTTTCTTCATTATGGTTATGATCTTCGTCAATCAAAGAATCAGTGGTTGTGTTTTTAAACCTATCTTTTAATTTTATTGCCCATTTCTTTAACAAAGAGTCTTCCCCTTTAACTAAATCTTGAAACATTCCACTTGCCAAAACACTAGTTAGTACTCGGTAGAAAAAACCAGTACGCTTAAATAAAAATTCTTCTAATAGGAAAGTCCCAGCAAAACTAGCTATACCGCCAACTAATGGATTAACCGAGGCAGATTTATCTCCGCCAATTAACTCACTAAATCCCCGTTTAATGATATTAGCAGGTTTCATGGCATCAACCAAGACTGAAAAATCGGCCTTTAGTTGCTTTACTTGCTCTTCTTTTTTAATTTCTAAAAGCAATAACTGTTTTTCTAATTCAATTATATTTTTTGCCATATTATTAAGTTGTTAGCTTAATGATTAAACTTTGAATTGGACGCACCACCAATGTATTTCGTAACAAATAAACTAAAATAGCAACCAGTAAATTACCCCCTCCTACCACTAAAAATGATTGAAATAACCCGATTGATGTTGCAAAGAAAAGAGCCAAGGCCACGTTTAAAAAGAGATAAGTTACCAATAAAAACATAGCCAACAAAGTAAAAGCTACCATATTCCCAGCAGCAGTACTCCCGTGTTTTACAGTATTTAGTTTAATAATCTCCTTTTGAGTTTCTAAATAATCTTGAAGGTGATCTACAATTTCGTTAAAGGCTTCTTTAGGTTGATTTTCCATAATTGCAAGTTATGACAAATTGTGCGACCTACGAAAGGATAGTTGAGTAAATGATCCTAATTTTTATCAGTAAATTGGCTTAAAAAAGAAACTAGTTAAACTTTAGCATCTATGAACTTTGCTCCCAAAATTTAAAAAAGGGCATAAACAATTGAATGAAGTAAGGCATTTAACTGTTAATCAACAAAATAAAAAAAACAACTATTAAAGTTAAAAGTACTATTCTTGTAAGTGAATATCATATAATTTTAAGTTAATTTTTAAATAAAATCCGATACAAATACTCAGTTTTGGCACAATTGAAAAGTTATTTCGGTTTTTTTAACCATTACACTTGTAATTCTTTGAAATAGGCATATCTTTGCCGTCCTTTTAACAATATAATTTTATACAAACATGTTTGCAATAGTGGAAATCGCTGGCCAACAGTTCAAAGTAGAAAAAGACCAAACTCTTTATGTACATAGGTTACAACAAGAGGAAGGCGCCAGCATTGAACTTAACAATGTGTTGCTTTTAAGCAACAACGGATCAGTAAAAGTAGGGGCTCCTTCTGTAGCCAATGCTAATGTTAAAGCCAAAGTGTTAACACACTGTAAAGGCGACAAAGTAATCGTTTTCAAAAAGAAACGTAGAAAAGGTTACAGAAAGAAAAACGGTCACCGTCAATCTTTTACTAAAATCCAAATCGAAGCGATTAACGCTTAATTTTTAATTTTAAACCGATTAATAACTAAATACAATGGCACACAAAAAAGGTGTTGGTAGTTCAAAGAACGGTCGCGAGTCGCATAGTAAGCGTCTTGGCGTGAAAATTTTCGGTGGTCAGTTTGCTACAGCCGGTAACATTATCGTTCGCCAACGTGGAACAAAACATCATCCAGGTAACAATGTAGGCATTGGTAAAGACCATACCTTATTTGCTCTTATCAACGGAAAGGTAGTTTTCAAAAAGAAAGCTGATAACAGATCGTACGTTTCGGTTGCTCCTCTTGCAGAAGCATAAAAACTAATAGAACTTTTACCAAAAAGGCCTAACAAATTCTTGTTAGGCCTTTTTTATGCTTAATTCATTTCACAATCTTGTTAAGGAGTTATATTTTCTAGGCTTATGTTTTCATCTCCTACCTGATAAGGAACATATGTAATAATTAATTGAAACATCTCGTCTGTGGTTTTCATACTTCCTTCTCGCTCTCTAATCTCTTTTGGAGGGCTAAAAGGGTTATTTGGATTTGATGCTGTGTTATCATAAACACCTTCTACGTATATAATTGTTCCTCGAGACAGTTTTAATAACGTTTTAAATTGATAAAAGTACTGCCATCTAAAATCCCAATTATTTATCCTGATTAACGGGATGGTATCACCACTTGGTTTGATGGCATATGCTAAAAAACTCTTTCCAATAAGATGCATGTGCGGCACAATACTAACAATAGAAATATCATTAGGTATGGTAGCCTTAATATTAAACGTTTTAACCTTATTTGGAGGTACAACTAAATCTGGAACAACGGGCGCAATGCCTAATGTACCTATTTGAAACTCACTAATAGGCCTTTTAGGAGGAGTTGCACTAAAATATATTTTAAAATAAGAAGAGTCGTAGGCATCAATTGGTGTTGGCCCAAAGTGCATATCATTTAAATAAAATGCGCCCTTTTTAGTTATTTTATACCCTCCAATTTCTTTTGGATATAGGCTAAAAAGTGAACCCGGTAAATAATTACTTACGCTAGGTGTTAACGTAGGATATGTTCCATCATCATGAAGCAAACCCAACTCGCGATGTATTTGATTACTTTGAGTTTTGTTTTGATTTACCCAACTTTTACCTTCATTTATATTTTGTTTTTTTCTTGCATCAAATTGCACCAAATGACCATTCATGTGATGAACCAATTGTTTATTTCCACATACAAACTCTATAGCCCTTACAAAAGTATCTTGCTTAATTTCATATGGTATCTTTATTACAGTAAATAAATCTGTATTGTTACCAGGTATTTTCAATTTAGGTAACCTTACAATTAAATCAGGAGTACCCAACTGTAAATCTGTACCAACTAGCTCAGGAACCTTTAAATTTATGGTATCCCCCGCAAGTAATCCATCATCAACCCAACGCTTAATTAAATTAATTTGTGCATCAGTTAAATACAGTTCGTTTGCAAAATTACTATAGGTAGGATCTGCAGGCCAAGGTGGCATAATGCGGTGTTCGGTGACATACCTAATAAGTTTGGCTCGTTTGGCAACATCATAGTATGATGTGAGAGTGAATGGCCCTGCCTCTCCTTTTTGATGGCATTTTGTACAGTTAGTATAAATAATGGGCGCAATATGTTCGGCAAAAGTTACTGGACCTTTAACCTCCTTAATTGATGAGGTTTGCCCATTACAACTAAACAATAATAGGCCAATGAACATAAAAAATAATATGCGAAAATTCTCTACTCGATAAAACATCCTACAGCTTTAGCTTTTTTAATTTTAACAGATTTATTTTGAAGAACAGCTTCTATGGCGTCAATCAGATTATGCTCAGTTATTACAGACCTTTTCTTACCCAAATCAAAAGCCCAATTATCAATCCTACCACTATATTTAATAACACCAGTTTTACCTAATAAAAAAACCTCTGGAGTTATGGTTGCGCCAAGCTTTTTAGCCATTAAACTTTTTGTATCGCGCACTAAATTCAGGCTTAATTTATAACTACGCTTATAATTTAAAATATCATCAACCGAAAAATCATTAGAAGGAATAACCCCAATAAACTGAATGGGTTTTCCGTTATACTTTTTAATAAGTTGATTGATAGTAAGCGTATAACTCTGACAAAGTGGGCATTCGGGAGATAAAAAGAAAATAACAGTAGCTTTATAATTATGTAGTTGATTTAACTTGATTAAATTCCCTTTTAAATCTAGGAGAGGAATATCAGAGGTATTGTTTTGAGCAGAAAAACCCAAAAAAATAAAACAACTCATTAATATAATAATCTGTCTTTTTATCACACCACAAACTTAATAAAATACCTTTACCTTAATGCATTTAAACATTAATCAATAGCAATTGTTGTATTAGTATGAAATCAATAAATAAAGACCTAATATTGGTTACCCTATTTACCATAGGTACTTTTGCTGCATGTGGTAAAAATAAATCAAATACCAACCCTAAAATCATAACAAAACAAACCATGAATAACAACATAAATAAGCCAGATTCAGCCACTGCCACTTTTGGTGCAGGATGTTTTTGGTGCGTGGAAGCCGTATTCCAACAATTGGAGGGAGTAGATACTGTAATAAGCGGTTATTGCGGAGGTAATGTGCCGAATCCAACATATCGTGAGATTTGCTATGGTAATACAGGACATGCAGAAGTTTGCCGAATCGTATACAACCCACAAAAAATAACTTACAACGATTTGCTTCAGGCCTTATTTATGAGCCATGACCCAACTACACTTAACCAACAAGGTGCAGATAAGGGCACACAATACCGTTCAGTGATTTTTTACCATAATGATGAACAAAAAATAGAAGCAGAAAAAGTAATTGAACAATTAACAGCTGCAAAGGTATTTGATTCTCCTATAGTAACAGAAGTAAGTCCTTTACAAACGTTTTACGTAGCAGAAGATTACCATCAAAATTATTACAACCAAAATGGAGAAGAAGGCTACTGCAGAGTTGTTATCAAACCTAAATTAGAAAAATTTAAAACAGTATTTTACAAGAAATTAAAGCAGAAATAAACTGAACAACAATAAACTACTAACCACACTTTTCTAGACCTAAACAAAATATTCGTAATGGTTAGATATTTAAAAGTGTCACTTTTTAAGCCAATAAGTCAAGTTTTAAAAGTAGTAGACAACGTTAGTATTATTGTTTAAACCTTTTTATGACAACATTGCGTTGTAACATAATTGGAATTATATTTGAATTGCAGCAACAACAATTTAAAGAGTTGGAGGAAACATATTATGGAAGCTAAATTTTCACCACGCGTAAAAGATGTGATTAGTTATAGCAGAGAAGAAGCTATACGATTAGGTCACGATTACATAGGCACAGAACACCTTTTATTGGGTTTGGTTCGTGAGGGTGATGGGAAAGCCATCCGCACTTTAAAAGCCCTTGATGTGGACATTATCCGATTGAAAAAAACTATTGAAGACGCTATTAAAGGCACAGCCAATAACAACACCAATCTGGTTAATATTCCTTTAACTAAACAAGCAGAAAAGGTACTCAAGATTACTTATCTTGAGGCTAAAATTTTTAAAACAGATATTATAGGAACTGAGCATTTACTACTTTCTGTATTGCGTGATGAGGATAATTTAGCATCACAAATTTTATCTCAATACGGAATTAGCTACGATATATTTAAGTCTGCTGTTGAAAATAACATCTCAGATGTAAAAAACGAAATGAATTCAGATAGCCCTGAAGACGATTTTTATCGCGAAGAACCTCGCAAACCATCAGAGCCCACCAGAAAATCAGACAGTAAATCTAAAACACCTGTACTTGATAATTTCGGAAGAGATTTAACCAAAAGTGCTGAGGAAGGTAAACTTGACCCTATTGTTGGACGTGAAAAAGAAATTGAACGCGTATCGCAAATATTAAGTCGTAGAAAGAAAAATAATCCTGTGCTTATTGGTGAGCCAGGCGTTGGTAAAACTGCTATTGCCGAAGGTTTAGCTTTACGTATTGTGCAACGCAAAGTTTCTCGCGTATTGTTTAACAAACGAGTGGTTATGCTCGATTTGGCAAGTTTAGTTGCAGGTACTAAGTACCGCGGTCAATTTGAAGAACGCATGAAAGCGGTGATGAATGAACTTGAAAAATCACCTGATGTAATTTTGTTTATTGATGAAATTCATACCATTGTTGGTGCAGGTGGAGCAAGCGGTAGCCTAGATGCAAGTAACATGTTTAAACCTGCTTTGGCACGTGGCGAAATACAGTGCATAGGAGCAACTACTTTAGACGAATACCGTCAATATATTGAAAAAGATGGTGCATTAGAAAGACGCTTTCAATCTGTACTGGTTAATCCCACAACACCAGAAGAAACAGTTCAAATTTTAAATAACATTAAAAATAAATATGAAGACCATCACAATGTTATTTATGATGCAGAAGCCATTGAAGCATGTGTAAAGTTAAGTAACCGTTACATCAACGATCGTCATTTACCTGATAAAGCTATTGATGTTTTAGATGAAGCAGGTGCGCGTGTGCATATAAGCAATATTCATGTTCCTACAAATATCCTTGAACTGGAAAAAGCTATTGAAGATATTAAAGTAGAGAAAAATAAAGTGGTTAAAAGCCAAAAATACGAAGAGGCTGCTAAGTTGCGTGATAAGGAGAAACACTTATTGGAACAACTAGAAACCGAAAAGGTGAAATGGGAGGATGAAACAAAACAACAACGCTATAAGGTAACCGAAAACGATATTGCGGAGGTTATTGCAATGATGACCGGTGTGCCTGTTAAACGTATTGCGCAAAGTGAAGGCCAAAAATTATTAAGTATGCCTGAAGATTTACAAGGCAAAGTAATTGGTCAGGATAATGCAATAAAAAAATTAGCCAAAGCCATTCAGCGTGCACGTGCCGGTTTAAAAAATCCGAATAAACCAATTGGTTCATTTGTGTTTTTAGGGCCAACAGGAGTTGGTAAAACAGAGATGGCCAAAGTACTTGCTCGCTACTTGTTTGATGCTGATGATGCCATGATTCGTATTGATATGAGTGAATACATGGAGAAGTTTGCCGTGAGTAGATTGGTTGGAGCGCCTCCAGGATACATTGGTTATGAAGAAGGCGGGCAGTTAACTGAAAAAATCAGAAGAAAACCATACGCAGTAGTTTTACTTGATGAAATTGAAAAAGCACATCCTGATGTATTTAACATCTTACTTCAAGTATTGGATGAAGGCTTTGTTACCGATAGCTTAGGTCGTAAAGTTGATTTTAGAAATACCATCATCATAATGACATCAAACATTGGTAGCCGCCAATTGAAAGAATTTGGTGCAGGTGTAGGTTTTAGCACGCCAAGTAAACAAGCTCAAGCAGATGCCAATACAAAAATTGTGATTGAAAACGCATTGAAACGTTTTTTCTCTCCTGAATTTTTAAACCGTATTGATGATGTGATTGTATTTAACCAACTTGATAGAGAATCAATTCATAAAATACTTGATTTAAACTTAGAGAAATTAGTCAAGCGTGTTGAGGAACTTGGCTTTACCTTTAAAATAACTGATGTAGCTAAAGATTTCTTAGCAGAAAAAGGTTTCGACCCAGATATGGGTGCTCGTCCTTTATCTCGCACCATACAACGTTTTGTTGAAGATCCAGTTGCAGAAGAATTATTAAAAGGAGAAAGCATGGAAGGTGCTGTTATTGAAATTGATTACAATAAAGAAACCAATGCAGAAGAACTGAAAATTAATGTGGTAAAAAAGAAAGAACCACGAAAGAAAAAAGATACCCCTCCGGTTAATCCAGAGTAAGTAAAAAGAGGTTACCAATAAGGTAGCCTCTTTTTTATGTTATTCCATTTAATTCCAACTGAATAATACAATATTTGGAATGATACCGAATTATTACATTTGAAGTGAATGAAAATTACATTGCTACAATTAGGCAAAACCCATTTTAAGTTTGTTGATACAGGATTTGATGAATTTGCTACAAGATTAAAACATTACTGCAAGTTTGAAAGTCTATTGTTTGAATTGCCTACGCGTTTAAAAACAAATGACATTAACCAAATAAAAAAAAATGAAGGTGAAGTGTTATTGAAGAAATTGGCACCAACCGATTTTGTGATTTTACTTGATGAAAACGGTAAAGAATATACATCAACTGCATTTGCTGATTATTTACAAAAGCTTTCATTACACCAAGCTCATATGGTTTTTATTATTGGAGGTGCATATGGCTTTAGTGATGAAGTTTATACAAGGGCCAATACAAAAGTATCTTTATCACAAATGACGTTCTCACACCAATTGATAAGATTAATTTTTATTGAACAACTTTACCGCGCATTTACTATTATTAAAGGTGAACCCTACCATCATGAATAAAAAAATAATCTTGGCATCTAAATCGCCTCGTAGGCAAGAATTAATTAAAGGTTTAGAATTAGCATATGAGGTATTTACATACGAAGTTGACGAGACATTTCCCGAACATCTGAAAGGTGAAGAAATTGCCTTATATTTAGCTGAAAAAAAAGCAAACGCATATCCAAAAGACATATCAGAACAAGAAGTATTGATTACTGCTGACACCATTGTATGGGTAAATAATCATGTATTGAACAAACCAGAAAGTGAGCAGGAGGCTTACAATATGCTAAAAGAAATTTGTGGAACCACGCATCAAGTTTATACAGGAGTTTGCATCAAAACATCAACCCAAAATATGGCGTTTTTTGATTGCAGTGAAGTTAAGATAAAACCATTAAGTGATGCAGAAATATGGCACTACATCAAAACTTACAAACCCTTTGATAAGGCAGGTAGCTATGGTATTCAAGATTGGTTTGGATATGTTGCTGTAGAAAAAATTAACGGTTGTTTTTACAATGTAATGGGCTTACCTATTTCAAAACTATACGAAAAACTTAAAGCATTTAAGTAAATAGAACACCTTCTTTTAAAGCATAATTTACAGCTATTATTCTTTTAAAGTTGCCTATTCTAAACACGTACTGCATTAACAAAGCTGCTACGGTCATCATTTCAACCCTAAAATCTTTCATACCCTTTAAACGTATGCGTTGTTCTTGCGTTGAATTACGCATCATTTCAACAAATAGGTCAAATTCTTCTTTACGAATTTCAAAAGCATTTTTGCTTAACGAAAGGGGTTCAACAGCTAAGTCCATAATAACTACATCAACCAATGTTTCAAAAGCTCCAGCTGCTCCTATTAAGGCTTGGGGTTGATGTAAATTTATTGCTTGATGCAGCGGCAATAAAGTATGCACCAAATAATTCAATAATTTATTTACAGAATTATTGTCAATGGGGTTGCTATGATGAAACTTATCAATTAAACGAGCTGCTCCAATTTCAAAACTTTGTTTCCATAATATTTGCTCACCTATACCAATAATAAACTCTACGCTTCCACCACCAATATCCATAACCAATACAGGATAATCAGGAAATTTAAAAGAATGGAAAACTCCTTTATAAATATAAGTAGCTTCTACATCACCTGAAATTGTAGTTATGTTAATTCCTGATACATCTGAAGCTTCTTTTATAAACTGATTACCGTTTTTAGCATTACGAATAGCTGATGTGGCAATAGCCATGACCTCTTTAACCTCATACTGATCAATGTGTTTTTTAAACTCGTTTAGTGCTGTTATTCCACGTTGAAAAGCCTCTGGCGTTATCATTCCTTTGTTGATGCCCCCTCTACCAATTTTTACCGGAAGTTGAAGATTGAAATATTCTATGAGTATACCTTGCTTAACCTCGGCAATGCACAAGTGAAAAGTATTGGTTCCTAAATCTATGATGGCTTTCAATGGAATATAGTTTTTTGCAATATAAAAATAGGCTATTAAAAAATACTAAAACAATTTATGGTTTAAATCAATCTTAATTTTTGCTTTCCCAGAGCGTGAGGTAATCAGTTTTTCTTGCTCTGTTTTCCTATGAGTGTGCACTTCTAATATACGTTGGTTTTGCTGACGGGTTTCTACTGATTTTTTGGTTTGCCATAAAAGTTTGGCGGCATGCTGGGCACTTGATTTTAACTCTACTATAGGCATTGGATAATCAACACCAATTTTACATTTATACTGTTGTTGTAAGCCCTCTGGTATTAACCATGGTTGATGAATAAAAGGTGCTGGTACATTGGCTAACTCTGGAACCCATTGCCTTATAAAATCACCATTAGAATCATGATCTAAACTTTGTTTTAGCGGATTGTAGGTACGAATAGTATTAACACCCATTGTGCCCGATTGCATTTGAAATTGCGAGTAATGAATACCTGGCTCGTAATCTAAAAATTGCCTAGCTAAGTGTATTGATCCCTTTTGCCAATCGAGCCAAAGATTATGTGTTAAAAAAGTAACCAACATGGAGCGCATCCTAAAGTTAACATACCCAGTTGCCATAACACAACGCATACAAGCATCAACCAAAGGATAACCAGTTTTTCCAGTTTTCCACGCTTCAAAAAAATCCTCATTCCATTCAGTTCGGATGTTATTGAAGGTAGTGTTCAGGTTTTCGTATTCCATGCGGCACTCACTTTCAAACTTTTGTATAAAGTGGCAATGCCAATGCAAACGTGCAATAAAAAAAGATAATATTTTTTTGTTACCCTTACCATGTTCATTAGTTGCAGCATGAATTAACTCGCGCATGCTTATGTTACCCCATGCCAAATATGGCGATAACCTGCTACAAGCAGTTCTGCTTAGTTGCGGTTTTGAAATGTGCTTCATGTAGTTAAACATGCGTCCTTGCAAGAAACTACTTAAATATTGCCTAGCGTATTTTGTACCTCCGGGTTGGAAAGCAGGATGTGCAGTTTTTACTTCGTTAGAAACATCTCCCCTATTATCTAATTCTGTTAACTTATCTGTTTCGATTTTGATAAACTTACTCCAATCTGGCTCTTGAGTAAATTGGCTCATGAAATATTTCCAATCTTTATTCCATGTTTTTCTATTACGCAAACCACGTTGTACTCCATCTCGTTGAAACTCATTAAAAGTAATTTGATGTTGGTTACAAAATTTCGCAACAGATATATCCCTATCAAAAGTGAGCTTAACTCCAATTTCTTGGTGAGAAAAAACATGCATAATTTTAAACTTTTTGTTTAGTTGCGTCATCACATCTACAACCTCACCTGCAGCAATACAAAGTTTAGTTTCATATTTGGTTAAGTCGTTTTCTATATCCATTAAACTTTGCCAAACAAAACGCCAATGTCTAATATCAGAATCTGGTGCACGCATTAAACTTGGCTCAAAAACATATAGCATCAAAACTGGCAATCCTTTTTCTATTGCGGCTTTAATGGGAGCATGGTCAGTTAATCGCAAATCGCGTTTAAACCAAACCACCGAAATAGGAATACCTTGTTGCATGTTTGTTAAACACTTTTAATACTTTTCTGTTTGTATTGTTAATGAATAAATTAAGTGTTGAAGAGATTGACAGGGTAATTGAGATGGCATGGGAAGACCGTACACCTTTTGACGCAATTAAGATACAATTTGGTCTTGCAGAAAGTGATGTAATACGCTTGATGCGAAACGAACTAAAACCAAGTAGCTGGAGACTTTGGCGCAAACGAGTTAACCAAGGGGTTTCTCAGAAGCACGCCAAAAAGCGTAACCCGGAAATAGATCGATTTAAATGTAACCTTCAAAGACAAGTTACTTTAAATAAAATAAGTAAGCGATGAGAGGAGTAAAAAAGACCAATTTACCATCTAAACTGTGCCTATCGTGTAACAAACCATTTACATGGAGAAAAAAATGGGAAAAAGTTTGGGAAGAGGTGAAATATTGTAGCGATAAATGTAGGACTAAACGTTAAATTTAAACAATAAAAGTCTTACATCACATCGCTTAAAGGCATTAAATCTTAAACTATTTAAGGAGATAATTACATAAAAAAACTAATCTAGGCTGCCAATCAAAACATCAAGAAACTTCAGCGTAAATGTCAGGTAAGTTTCTACCTAAGCCATCATAGTCTAAACCATAACCTAAAACAAATTTTGGTTCAATTAAAAACCCAACGTAATGAGGGGCTACATCAACTTTTAAAGATTTAGGTTTAAACAACAAAGTTAAAATTTTAACCGAAGCAGGATGATGACTTTGAATTTGATTTATAACATGTTGCATACTTAAACCCGTATCAATTATATCTTCAATAATAATGATGTGACGGTCTGTTATTGATTCGCTGAAACCAATAAGCTGCTTTATGTTTTCGGTGGTTGATGTGCCAGAATAACTTGATATTTTGGCAAATGAAATCTCACTTTGGAAATTGATTTTCCTAAACAAATCGGCTGCTAAAATAAATGCACCATTAAGAACTGCTATGAACAACGGATTTTTATCCTTGTATTCTTGGGTAATATCCTGCGCAATAGTGCTCAAGCGCTCATCAATTTGTTTAGCGGATATAAAAGGTTCAAAATTTCTGTTGTGAACTTTGATGATTGACATTATTATTGTTTACTTGTGGTGGTTTTCAAATATACACAGATGGCTAAAGATTTCGAATGTAATTTATGTGGTTCAAAAAAAGCGAGTAAAGTTCCGTTCAGGTATTTGTTTAAAGAACGTTACTTATGGCTTTACCAATGCGATAGTTGTAAACTACGCTCAATATGGCCATTACCTACATCGCAAGAAATTGAAGAAATGTATGCTTCAGATTATTTTACTGAAGCTAACAGCGCTACACATCATATGGATACTGATTATTTAGCACTATTAAATAATGGAGATTACGCTGATGGTATTGAAAACATGAGAAAATATTGCCAAGAAGGAAATATTATAGAAATTGGATGCGCAACAGGCAATTTTTTAAACGCCCTAAATAATGTTGGGTATACTGTTAAAGGCATTGAACTTTCATCATTTGCTGTTGAATATGCTAAAAATAATTTTGGTTTAAACTTAATTAATAAACCATTTGATATGGCATTGCTTAACAATGATATTTTTGAAAACGAATTTGATGTGGTGATTATGGGTGATGTATTGGAACATTTTACCAACCCAACCCAAGCCATGCAATTGGTACAAAAGATATTAAAACCTGGAGGAGTAGCGTTTATTCATTTACCGGGTTCGTTAAATTTGTTATCAAGCAAGCTGGCATTTTTTGTTTACAATTTAACAGGCAAACAAAAAACAATGACCATACCACCCTATCATTTAACAGAGTTTACAGGCAAAAGTATAACACGTATGTGTAAACAAACTGGTTTTAATAAAGTATTGGTTAAACACGATATAAAACATCCATCAACCATTCCTTTGCGTGGAACTTTTATCGAAAACTTGGTTAAAAAGAGCATGCAATATCCCAATTATTATTTAACAAAATGGTTTGGCATATCTGGTGATCGTATTAATGTAGAAGCATACAAATAAACTATTATGCGCATCATATCTGTTATATCATACCCGTTTTTACCTGCCACCACAGGAGGAGAAATTTGTACAGCAGGGTTGCTGAACGAGTTATCTAAAAACAATGACGTAACAGCGTTTACGGTTGAGCCTTACAAAAACGGATATGAATTTCAAACAGGGAAAACCGACATGGTTTATGCCATGCCATTTAATGTTAGTCGTTATTATAACTTTAGTTTAATTAGCAAACTCAAAAAACTGATTAAACAAAAAGAAGTTAGTTGGATATTATTTGAACAACCATGGTTTGGCTGGTTGATAGTTTGGTTACGATTAACAACTAAAAATAAAATAGCAGTACGCAGCCATAACATCGAGTATTTAAGATTTAAAAGTATGGGCAAGTGGTTTTGGCAAATACTTTATATGTACGAAAAATTCACATACAAATCAGCTCATTTGGTTTTTTTCTTAAGTGAAATAGACCAACAAAAAGCCATATATGAGTTTGATTTAAAACCAGAAAACACATTGCTTACACCATATGGAATAAGTTATGATAAACAACCATCATTATCGAATACGCTAGCCATATCAAACCTAAAAAACGACTTAAATATTGGCACAAATGAGAAGATGATTTTATTCTTTTCCACCTTAAGTTACGCACCCAATTACGATGCAGTTAACTTTATTATAGATGAAATATATCCGAGACTAACTAAGCAAGGATTAACTTTCAAAATTATTATTTGTGGTAAAGGATTACCAGATGGTATTGCACAAAAGATAAATAACACTGAACATATCAAATACATGGGGTTTGTAGATGATATTAATTTGTATATTGATACCGCTGATATTATGTTGAACCCAATTTTAAGTGGTGGTGGAATAAAAACCAAAGCCATTGACACCTTGGCCAGAAATCAACGGGTTATATCAACACAAAATGGAGCATTGGGGATTGATAAAAATATTTGTGGCGATAATTTAATTGTTGTTGATGATAATAATTGGGATGATTTTGCAAATGCTGTGGTACAATATATTAATCAACCCAAACATATACCTGATGCTTTTTATAAAATGTATAGTTGGAGTAATATTGTAAATAACCTAGTGAAGAAGCTACAATAACGGTTTATGAATAACAGAGGCATAAGGGTATAGGGTTAATTATGTATGTTTCTCTTTACTCTACTACCAATCATTGTAACCTTTGTGAAAACGTTTTGAACTTTGTGGTAAAAAAATCATCTCTTATCATAATGCTCTTGTGCCATTTTTGCGATGCTGCGTTTTACGGCTTCTTTAAAAATTACTTCTGGTTTATATGCCGCAATTTCTTCTTGTTTAACGGTTACATTTCCTGTTGATTGACTCACTAATAAATCATTTCGGTAAATGGTACTGGCATATTGTATAGTGCACCAAGTCTCGGTATAATTAAATGTATCCTTAAATTGATTGATCTTTTGTTTCTCATGAAACGACCATTTGGGATCCATTCGTTGAATCTCTAATATAAATCCAACATCGCTTGTCATAAACAATCTTACATCACTAAATAAATCGCCAAAAGCACGTTGTGTAGCAAACAAATAACTCTTATGTAAATCGGTAGTTTGAATTGTAAAACCAGGCTCTTTAACCAAATGTGTATCGTTTACTCTGCTGCTGTATTTTACATAAAGTGGTTGATCTATTTTATTGGAGGTAACACGTGCATATGGACTTACCTCAAAATAACCAATTTGTGTATTTACACAACCTGCAAAAAGTAATACCAACAGAAATGTATATTTGAACATAACAACAAATTTAAACGTACTGTGCAAATACCAAACTTAAAATTAGTTTTTGTTTTATTGGGGTTGTTGATAACCCAATTATCTTTTGCGCAATACCAAATACAGGTATTAGATAGCAACACATTAAACCAATGCGAAGGTGTTATTTTAAGCAAAACTAGCTTTAGGGGATTAAGTGTGGTGGACGATAACACCATTTGGGTAAGTGGCAGCAGAGGCACTTTTGCGCGCAGCACCAATGGCGGAAAAACATTTACTTACATGCAACTTAAAGGTTACGAGAAAATCGATTTTAGAGACATAGAAGCCTTTGATGATAAACGTGCAGTGATCATGAGCAGCGGTACTCCTGCTTATATTTTAAAAACTATAGATGGTGGACAAACTTGGAAAGAAGTATACAAAAATACCGACAGTGCTTACTTTTTAGATGCCATGGATTTTTGGGACGAACAACGTGGTATATTAGTGGGCGATCCCATTAACGGACATTTTGTATTGGTTGAAACCAACAACGGTGGCGAAACCTGGCAAGAATTGGATACTACCGAAACACCAAGTGCTATGGATGGAGAAGCCGTATTTGCAGCAAGTGGAACAAGTTTACGGTGCTGGGGCAAAGATGAATTTGGGTTTGTAACGGGCGGAATGTACTCGGCTATTTATGTATTCAAGAATTTCGAATTAAAAGGAAGGTGTCGATTAGGAATTAATCAAGGAAAAGCATCTTCAGGAGCATTTTCTTTTTCAAAATATGCAGGATATGCCTTAGTGGGTGGAGACTATCTTGATTCAACAATTCGGTTTAAAAAATATGTTCTTAATTCTCTAAATGGAGTTTATGGAGAGAGTTTCGAAGACTATTATTACTTGTCGTGTATTGAGCATATATCTTGGCTTAAAGGATACATAACATGTGGGCCTCATGGAGTATATTTAAATGCAAATTATATATCAAACAAACCCTTCCATGTGGTACGAAAAGCAAAGAATGGTAGTGCTGTATTTTTAGCAGGGCCAAAAGGTAAAATTGGAAAATTGGTTAAATCGAAATGAACCGACAAGAAAATATTTTATGCTTGTTACATATTTCTTCTATACTGCCCACCTACTTCAAATAATGCATTGGTAATTTGACCTAAAGAACAATACTTAACAGCTTCCATCATTTCGGCAAAAATATTTTGATTCTTAATGGCCACTTCCTGCAAACGTTTAAGCATTTCAGCGCCTTTTTCTGCATTACCTTTCTTCAACTCATTAAGCATCGTTATTTGGTATTCCTTTTCTTCGGTGGTTGAGCGTATTACTTCTTTAGGCAAAACGGTTGGTGAACCCTTACTAGACAAGAATGTATTCACCCCAATTATTGGGAATTCTCCTGTATGTTTTAACATCTCGTAATACATACTTTCTTCTTGTATCTTATTGCGTTGGTACATGGTTTCCATTGCACCCAATACACCACCACGTTCAGAAATTTTATCAAACTCTAACAACACAGCTTCTTCAACCAAATTGGTTAAGTCTTCAATTATAAATGAACCTTGCAATGGATTTTCGTTTTTAGCCAAGCCCAACTCACGGTTTATAATTAACTGTATGGCCATCGCACGCCTCACCGATTCTTCCGTTGGTGTAGTAATGGCTTCATCATAAGCATTGGTATGCAAAGAATTACAATTATCGTAAATAGCATACAATGCTTGCAGGGTAGTACGTATGTCGTTAAAATCTATTTCTTGTGCATGTAACGAACGACCCGAAGTTTGTATATGATACTTCAACATTTGGCTACGCTCATTTCCACCGTATTTTAACTTCATGGCTTTAGCCCAAATTCTACGAGCTACACGTCCAATTACTGCATACTCTGGATCTATGCCATTAGAGAAGAAAAATGATAGATTAGGAGCGAAATCATCAATGTTCATTCCACGACTTAAATAATACTCTACAAACGTAAAGCCATTAGAAAGTGTTAAAGCCAATTGTGTTATTGGATTTGCTCCAGCCTCGGCAATGTGGTATCCACTAATTGAAACAGAATAGAAATTACGCACTGCATTATCAATAAAATATTGCTGTACATCGCCCATCACACGTAGGGAGAATTCTGTTGAGAAAATACAGGTGTTTTGAGCTTGGTCTTCTTTTAAAATATCAGCTTGTACAGTTCCACGAACTTGCTTTAAAGTATCTACTTTAATTTTGTTGTACACCTCAGCAGGTAAAACCATATCACCTGTAACACCTAATAACATTAAACCTAAACCATCGTTTCCTTCTGGTATATCAGCAGCATTGTATGTTGGCCGAGTAGTCCCTTTGGCCTTAAAAATTGCCTCTATTTTTTGGTCTATTTCTTTTTCTAATCCGTTTGCTTTAATGTATATTTCGCATTGTTGATCGATAGCCGCATTCATAAAAAATGCACAAATAATTGCAGCAGGACCATTAATAGTCATTGAAACGGATGTTTTAGGATCAGCTAAATTAAACCCAGAATACAGCTTCTTAGCGGCATCTAAACTCCAAACACTTACACCCGAATTACCAATTTTACCATAAATATCTGGTCGGTGATCGGGGTCGTTACCATATAAAGTTACTGAATCGAAAGCGGTACTTAAACGCTTAGCTGGCATACCTTGCGATACGTAATGAAAACGTTTGTTGGTTCGCTCCGGACCGCCCTCTCCTGCAAACATCCTTGTTGGATCTTCGCCTTCGCGTTTAAATGGATAGATTCCAGAAGTATATGGGAAATCGCCTGGAAAATTTTCTTGCAAAGCCCAGCGTAAAACATCACCCCAACCTTTATACTTAGGTACAGAAACTTTAGGTATTTGGCTATGAGATAACGACTCTGTATGTGTTTTAATTTTTATTTCTTTATCGCGAACCTTAAAAACATAATGCTCGTTGCAGAACATGTCTTTCTTTTGCTGCCAAGTTTCTAATATAATTTTATTACGCGGATCAAGGTTTAATTCAATCTCTTTGTATGCGGCTTTTAATGCATCTATTAATGCTGTATCAGGATTTTTAAAGGCCAATAATGTATCAACAGACTGTTGCAAACCGTATAATTTATCGGCAATATCAGCTTGTTTATTAACCCACTTATCGTAGCTTCTGTTATTCTCACTAATTTCTGAAAGGTAACGCGTGCGTGCAGGAGGAATGATGTATATTTTTTCACTCATTTCCTGTGTGATGGTAAATGATGAAGACAACTCAGCTCCAGTTTTATGCGCCATGATATCAATTATAGCTTTGTATAAGCTATTCATGCCCGGATCGTTAAACTGACTGGCAATGGTACCATAAACAGGCATTTCATCAGCGTTTTTATCAAACAGTTTATGGTTACGTTGAAATTGTTTTTTTACATCACGCAATGCATCTAACGCACCTTTTTTGTCAAATTTATTGATGGCTATAATGTCGGCAAAATCCAACATATCAATTTTTTCTAACTGGGTGGCTGCACCATATTCTGGTGTCATTACATATAGTGCCACATCGCTGTGGTCCATAATTTCAGTATCGCTTTGTCCAATACCCGAAGTTTCTAAAATAATTAAATCGAAGTTAGCCGCTTTAACAATATCAACAGCTTCTTGTACATGTTTAGATAAGGCTAAATTACTTTGGCGGGTGGCCAAGGAGCGCATGTAAACACGCGGATTTTTTATGGCATTCATCCTAATCCTATCACCCAGTAAAGCACCACCTGTTTTCTTTTTTGATGGATCAACTGAAATAATAGCAATGGTTTTCTCTTCAAAATCAAGCAAGAACCTACGCACCAACTCATCAACCAAAGAAGACTTACCCGCACCACCTGTGCCAGTTATTCCCAATACCGGAGATGTTTTTTTATGGTTAGAGGTTAGATTAATTTGATCTAAGATATTACGGAAATTTTCAGGATCATTTTCGGCAGCAGAAATCAAACGTGCTATAGATTTATAATCTTTTTCTGCTAAGTGTTTGGCCTCACCATTCAGATTTTTCCCAGTTGGAAAATCACATTTCTCCAACATGTCATTAATCATTCCTTGCAAGCCCATGGCACGTCCATCATCAGGACCATAAATACGACAAATACCATAGCCATGCAATTCATCCATTTCTTCGGGTAAAATAGTACCTCCACCACCACCAAAAATTTTAATATGTCCGCAGCCCTTTTCTTTCAATAAATCATGCATGTATTTAAAATACTCCACATGCCCGCCTTGGTAGCTGGTCATGGCAATTGCATTGGCATCTTCTTGTATGGCGCAATTCACTACCTCTTCAGCACTTCTATCGTGGCCTAGGTGTATAACCTCTGCACCACTTGCCTGAATAATTCTACGCATGATATTGATAGCTGCATCATGCCCATCAAATAAAGCTGCTGCGGTTACAATTCGTATTTTGTTTTTAGGTTGATATATTGCTACAGTATCCATAATTATTTTTAGAAAATCGAGCAAATTTATAGGTTTTATTGCGATTAACAGCGCTTTTAAGGGCAAAAAACAAAACCTAATAAAAGTATATATAACCTACTATAATATAAGTAGTTAGTCATTAAATTAAGCAATAAACATCATTAAAAACTATAAACCAAGCTGTTGTTAAAACTGCTAAACATCTTGTTAATACCAGGTGGTGGGTCGGCATCAAACACATAACGTGCTTGAGATCTGAAAGAAAATTTGCCCTTAGAACGAAACAATAAACTAGCTTCTAACGAAATCCTGTAATCATTAATATCTGTAATTTTGGGCTGTAAATAAGCAACTAACGTCATGGGTAAATAGTCCCACTCACTAATATCCAAACTTGCATAAGAACTTAAACGTAAATTATTTTGTGACTCAAGGTTAGGGTTTTGTTCGTGTTCATAAAACAACACATTACCCATATAAAAAAACGATTTGTTATCTTTATATACCTTAAAGCGTAAACCTGCACCAGCCATAGCCCGCAAGCTAATATCTAATTGCTGGTTAAATTGTAACTGTGCAAACGCTTCGGGAAAAACAACCGAGTCGCCTTGTTTTATGTACCTAAAATGCTGAAAAGCATTATTTAATAAATTACGGTTATCAACACTTACAAAACTAACATCATTTACAAATAAAATATTGCGCTTGGGGTTGTGGTGTATGATAAAAACACGGTTGCTTAACTGTTTTATGGTAGTGGTAATTTGTGTGTAGTTGGCCCCGAACTCTATGTTGCCTTGCCATCCATTACGAGGATTTTCAAAGCGCCTGCCCTCCATGTTAACTATTTGCTGTGCGTTAACAAACGTAAAAAAACATAAAGTAAAAAAAAACGTATACCACTTCATTACTCGAGGCAAATATATTGTGTTGATTTTAATAGATAAAACGAAAGGGTTTGGCATATTCCAAAAAATGCTACATTTGCCCTTCGCAAATTTTAAACAACAAACATTTTTAATAGGATGAATTTAAAAGAGATCGTAGCCATTTCGGGTGTTAGCGGATTACACAAAATAATCGGCCGTACTAAAACCGGTTTAATTTTAGAAAGCTTAAACGAAACAAAGAAACGTTTCCCAACCAGCATTCAAGATAAAGTATCGGTATTAGAAGATATTTCAATGTATACCGAAGAAGGCGATATGCGTTTAGCAGAAGTGTTTGTAAAATTACACGAAAAAGGTGGTGCACCCACTGCAAAAGACAATGCAGAAACACAACGTAAATTTCTGGTTGATGTAATTAAGCTTGACAGTGAACGTGTGTACGACTCTGATATCAAAAAATTATTGGTTTGGTACAATGCACTAAAAGATATTGTTGATTTTAAAGTTTTATTGGCTGAAGATAATGCTGCAGAAGCAGATGAGGCAACAGATGAAACCCTAAAAAATACTGTAAATAAAAGTGAAGATTTAGAAAACAGTGGTGAGAAATCTAAAAAAGTAACAGCTAAGAAAACCGCAGCACCTACAAAAACAAGTACAAAAACTGCAACACCAAAGGCAACTAAAATAAGCAGCAAATCAACTTCAAATACAAATACCTACCGTCCAAAATCGGTATAAGGTTTATTTCATATTATTACAAAAGCCATCCCAATTTTTTATTAGGGTGGCTTTTTTAGTTTTGGGGCTTACCCTAAAGCACACTCCATACGCAACCCTTGCATGTGGCTTTATGGTCGGGCTTTCCGCGCTGCTGGGCAGCCTGCTTCAATCCCTAAGCCAAACTTAACTTACCTATAAAAATATACCGCTGTTAATATTAGAACTTGTAAATACACCACTTATTTGTTTAATTAGCACTTGTATTTAAACCCATTATTAACCCCAACATGACCGACACGGTTATACAAATTGCGCAACTAATTACCAACAAAACCATCATGGCAAAATTGGTTCTGCACGATAACCAACAACGTATCGCATTATACTTTGCAAATACCGCATCACTTAACCAATTGGTAAGGGCAATACCTGGAGCAAGATGGAGCCGCACATTAAAAGCATGGCATATTGCGGATAATGAAACCCACAGGGAGTTAATGAAAATTGCCATAGATGTAAAAACATACACCCCAAAGGATACAAACACATTTGCAAACGAAACACCACTATATATTGAACAATTTACACGGTGGATGCACTCAAGAAGATATAGTGAACAAACCATAAAAGTATATGCAGATGCAATCATAATATTGTTAAAATATTATGCCAATAAACCGATATCAGAGATAGACAACACCGATATTATAAACTTTAACAACGACTATATTAAAAAGAATAAATATTCGGCCTCCTATCAAAACCAAGTAGTAAATGCTCTAAAGCTGTTTTTTACGGTAGTAAAAAACACTAAAATAAACATAGCAACTGTTCATAGGCCCAAACGTGAAAAAAGAATACCTAATGTTTTAAATAAAGAAGAAGTAAGTGCTATTCTTAATTCGCTAAACAACATAAAACATAAAGCCATGTTATCGCTAGTTTACAGTTGCGGTTTAAGATGTGGCGAGCTGTTAAAAATAGAACTAACAGACATTGATTCTAAACGAAATATTTTACGCATCAATCAATCGAAAGGAAAGAAAGACCGAATAAGCCCATTAAGCGATAAAACCATAAATTTATTGCGTACTTATGCAAAGGCACACCAACCCGAGCGTTATTTGTTTGAAGGCATGCAAAAAGGAATGCCATATGATGCCAGAAGTTTACAACTTGTATTAAAAGATGCTGTAAGAAAAGCAAACATTAATAAGCCTGTAACATTACATTGGTTGCGCCACAGCTATGCCACACATTTATTAGAAAACGGAACCGATTTACGCTACATCCAAGAAATTTTGGGACATAGTAGCAGTAAAACAACAGAAATATACACCCATGTAAGTACCCGAAGTATTCGTAATATTGTATCACCATTCGACAGTTTAGATCTATGAAAACAACCACAAAACAATTAAACCAAAAAGAAGAACACCTTCGTATATACACCGAAATTAGGGTAGATAAGCGAAGAAAACCTTCGTCTATAAACTAGTTAGCACTCACCCTAAAAGAAATGCCCGACAAGAAATAAACTTAACAGAATGACATGGATAAAATAAACTGCAATACCTGTGGAGCAATTAACTCAAGTTCACAAAAATACTGTACGAAATGTGGATATGCACTACCCAAAGTAAATATAGAGATACCTTCTAGTAAATTAGAACATATAAAGGGACAGGTTTTGGAATATAATTTTGAATTTACTGACCAAAAATATTTATTGAATTTATTCGGGCTCATTTTTGTGCCTTTTGTTCTATTAATGTTTTCTGCTTTATGGCTTGGTTTTGCAGTACTAATTGCTGCATTTGTAGTTCCAATTTTAATTTATTGGTTCAATCGGAAAAATATTAAGAAAAAAGGACAAGCAATTTTGTCTGAAACCTTCGCAGAAATAAATTTAGTTGATAGGAAACATATTATAAATTTTAATGAAATAAAATCATATCAAGTAGATTACATGAATGGGGTTACTCTTAAAATTCTTTTTACAAATCGGAGCGAATTAACACTTGTAGCCAACAGCAATTTTTGCAACGAAGAACAATTAGAAATTTTCTGTGATGAATTTGAAAAGGCAATAGCAAACTTCAAGGGTGAAAATCAATCTAAGGTTATTAGGACAAAATCACTTTTCGAAAAATCTTGGATGTATTTTGTTTTAGTTGGGATGAGTATAATAATTGGAATAGTATTTTTATTGGCTGAAATTGAAGGAAAAGATATTCCAGGCTCAATCTGGGTTGCTCTGGGTGGCATTGCATCAATGTGGGCAGCCTATTATAAATCGAAAAGCAAAGGAAAAATTAAAAGAGCAAATTGACTTCAGTTGTAAAGAATACTTTATCAATAGACTGCAATTACTGTTTTGACAGATTTTGCTACCAAACTGAATTCTCAATTAAAGACTCCAAAAATTAGTAAGACAGACCAAAATGGACAGACAACAACACAACAGAAAAGAAGGGCGAAGTGCTAACAGCACCTACAAGAAATTGGCGGTTCAGTGGTTAAATGAAGCTTTGTGCTTCGTATCAAGTTCAGTGCAGGCAGACAGTTTTGTGCTTCGAAATCGCCAACTTCTTGTAGCTGCAAACCGTTATGCGGCATTTTAATACGACATTTAGAAATGAAAATTAGACCAGACCAACTGACAGAAAAAGGATATTTTCTGCTTGACAAGTTAGAACACAAGGATCTGCCAGTATTTCTAAGAAAATATCTTAATAAAAGGACGACTATTTCAATTGTATTTTATGGACTAAATATTTTTTTTCTTTTGATAGCAATCATTTTGTTTGTTGTTAATTTTCAGCAGGAAATGTTAACAAACTTAGATTGGACATACCACTATTTTATTGGTTTTTCAATCGCCTTTTTATTAGTTCCTTTGCACGAATACATTCACGTTTTAGCTTATAAATCGCAGGGAGCAAAAAATACATCTTATGACTCAAACATAAAGAAGTTTTACTTTTTGGCACTTGCTGACAAATTTGTTGCTAATAAGAATGAATTCAGAATAGTTGTACTCGCCCCTTTTATTTCAATTTCAATGATATTGCTATTATTACTTTCAATTTCTTCTTATAATTGGTCATTGACAATTTTAGGTATTTTACTCTGCCATACCGCAATGTCTTCAGGTGACTTTGCACTGCTCTGTTATTTTGAATTTCATAGGGATAAAGAAGTAGTAACATACGATAATATTGAAGAAAAAGCCTCATACTTTTATGGTCGCAATATTGAACGAAAAACGACAGCACGAATATGAATGGCTTCTATAAACAACCAAAGATAATACAATGGATTGAAGCCCTTTTATTGCTGTTATTTGGTTTTTTGCCAGCACTTTCAATTATTGAGAAAGGATATTCTCAACCAATATTTTATTTACTATTCATAATTTATATTCCTATTGGACAATTTGCCGTTACACCACTTTTAAGACTTATCGGTGTATACAAGTATTATTCACCAATGTTACTTGGCTATATTGCAAACGACCGTCAAATAGACTTACACAGTGGCGGTAGTTTTGACTACTTATTTGTAATGAGAAAATATAGAGCAGGAATTGAAATAAGAACTAAGCTATTGTTGTACCATATTGAAGGATTAATAAAAATAATTGAGCTAATTGAGAATAAAAGCATACCAGAAACGGTAAATATAGTTGGGACATCATACTTCTTCAATGATAGGACATTAGGTAAAATGGGGTTTGACATTAAAAATCCATCATTATTTTATAGGCTAAATCTATTTATAAACTTTATAGACTTAATTTGGATGTATTCTCTTTCACAAGGAAAGTTGTCAATTCCCTCGTTATGGAATGCCAAAAAAGCGATTATATCAGGAGCTAAATTAATTGAAAGCAAAAAGATTATTCAAGACCTTTATGACAAAATGAAAAATAGAACGACAACATTATAGCGAGATACTTTAAAAAAATGAAGACATCAAAGAGTTTATTTTATTGGTTCACGATATTTGCACTTTGCTTTATTGCATATCAACAAGTGCAAGACAACATTAGACCAAATTACACAGGCGTAAACTTGACAATAATATATTTGTTGGGAATTGCTCCTAATTTTTTTCCAGCAATTGGAATACCTGCATTATTTATTTTAATAATACCACAAATGCAATGGACAAATAAATGGTTAAACGAAAAGAAACACATTACTGCAAACCTAATTTCACTTGCAGGACTTCTATCCTGGGAGTTTTTGCAAACTATAACAACAAGAGGATGTTTTGACTGGAATGATATTCTATGGACACTGATTGGTGCTTTTGTTTTTCAACTAATTTGGGCTATTACCCCAATCAGATATAAAGAAAAGCATGATGGAGCATAAAGAAAAACGACCGCATAACACGGGTTTGGCAAAAGTGGCGGTTCAGTGTTCCGCAGACACATTTGTGGTTAATCAAAGTTTGGTTTTCCGCATCAACATTTGTGGTGAAAATCGCCACCTTCGCCAAGCCCGAATACGTTATAGCCAATTTCGATGACAAACATTAAACTAGCTTTCATTTTTTTTCTATCAACTCTTTCCTGTTTTGGACAGAATATAGACCAGCTGAAAGTAGAACAACCGTTACTTAAAAGACTACTTGTTTGGAACGGCCTCATTATTGCGGAAAAAGACTGGTCAAGAACCGATAAATACTACGTTTGCGACACAATAAAAAACAGGCTAACTAGACTTCAAATTGCTAATGATACAGCAATTCTTGACTTGACAGAAACACCTTCCTCTTTACATGTTATTGTGCAAAGAGACGACTCCTTCTTCCTCTTAACAAAGAACAAACATGAGGGTAAATGGACTACGAATCCTCTTTTTCCTGATTTCAATAAAATCAAAAAGTTTAGGCTGGTGGCAAATGAAAATCTGCTCTTGGTAATTACGTTTGATGAAATATTTTTCAAACAACCTAACTCAACTTGGCAGAAAATTGCAATTGATTCCTTAATAGATGAATTTCATGCAAACGATTACGACATACCGCAACATTGTTTAATGACTTCAAATAGTATATATCTCGGTTATGACAATGGAGAGTGGGGCGGTGCTCTTGTAGAAATACCAATTTCAAAAGGGGATAATAAAACTTTCGGTAAAGGGAAATTTATCATAGAAGATAACATAAAAGGACTAGAGTATTCTTCAAAGGGTACACTTTGGATAGCCAGCGGACTATCGCACCTTGCTATGCGTGAATCAGGCATTTACACATTTCAAAAAGATAAACTTCAACAAGTATTATGGCCGCAACCACGTAAGTCAAAGGATAAACCTCAACAGGATTCAGTGCCACAAATGCATTTACTATTTGGAGAAAAGTCGGATTTAAGTGCCTTTTGTCTAAAAGACAAGGAGGTCCCCTTGTTCATTATGTCTGAATTTGGGGTGTTCAGAATACAGAAAGATAGTATTGAAGAAGTGATAAAGACTAAACTAAATATAGAATATAGCCTTGGGAAAGGTTATTCTGCTGGTAGTCGTCCAGTTGGAATGCAAATCGATAACAACAGTACTATTTTTATTGCGCAACGATCTTTGGGCGTTTTTGTATACATAAGGAATAAAGACTCATACACATTTCGACAAATATCCTTTGACTGACACAGAAATGAAACTGGCTATAACAGTACCCTCGCGCAATTGCCGTTAAATTGCTAAATTTCAGCTTTGTTTTACGCTTTCATCTTTATCTTAGCACGACAGATTATCGTTCCGTAATCGGCAACTGCGCAAGGCTACGGAAACGTTAGCGGTAATTTTAAAACGAAATGACAAGACGGTTTTTTCTTCAAATATTTGGACTGCTTTTCCTCGCATCATGCGACAATTCAAACCAAACAGCCTCGCAACGGGTTGACAGCGACACCACAAAAAAAGACAAAATTGAACACCTTTACAAAGACAATATCGACTTAGCAGACACAGTTGACGCTACTATATGCATAAACTGCTCGACTCTTATTAAGACAAAACTCGAATTTTTTGAAATCAGCAAAACACAATTTATAAAATACAAGAAAAACTACCATAATAAACTGACAGTAGACTCTTCCAGAATTGAACTAAAAGATACGCTATTCTTTATTAAAACTGCAAAATCAAAACTCCCATTCAACATTGAGTATAATCAGAGCTATGGAAATCGTAGAGGATTTTCTTGGTTTGGATATAAAGGCTATGTAGACGAGTTGAAAGTTTACGTTTTAGAAAACTGGTGGGAAACTGGCGAGTTTACTCTGGGAGAATCATTCTTAATTGATAGTTCAAGTAATATAAAGTACACCTTAAATTCGCTATTGGATGGACCTAATAATCCACCTGTTATTTCACCTAATGACAAATTCCTGATTTCCTTTTCAAATGACGGGACATCTCCTGAAGGGTTTTGTCGGTTTAATGTTATTAAAATTACTAAGACAAATAATTCATTAAAGTATGAGGGCTACATAAATCATGAGGCAGACGGCTGGTATATCTCAGAAATAGTGTGGATCAACGACAGTTCATTTGCGTTAAAGACAAATAGCATGACCTATGACAACAGCAGCGGATCGTGGGTAGACAACTTTGCTTACTTAAAGACAACTTTGCCATAATTTTTTTGCAGACAGTTTTTAGTTTTTTCGTGTAACCATCACGTTCAGACGTTAACGCAACCCGCGGACAGTCACGACAGAAAAAACAGCCGCTAACACAAGTTTGGCGCAATGGGGGCTAAAGTGGTTCATTGAAACTTTGTGCTTCTATTGTAAATTTGTGCTGGCAGACAATTTAGTTTTCCAAAATCCCCCACTGCGCCAAGCGTGGGAACGTTAGCGGTCATTGTAAAAAACGACATTGGACTAAAAATCAAAAACGTATAAATAAGATGGCATCAAAAACGACAGCAACAGAAGTCAATGTATTTAACTTCATAAACTCATTTGTAGACAATGAACAAAAAAAACAAGACAGTCTTAAACTAATTGACCTTATGAAAAAATGGTCAGGCTTCGAACCAAAAATGTGGGGTCCAACAATGATAGGTTTTGGTAGCTATCATTACAAATACGCGAGCGGACACGATGGTGACTCTATGCTAATTGGCTTTTCTCCTAGAAAAGCCGAATTCTCACTTTATGTTTCTGCACCTGGACATGACAATAAACAACTTCTTGAAAATTTAGGGAAATTTAAAATGGGTAAAGCCTGTATTTACTTCAAAAAATTATCTGACATCAATCTTGTCACATTAGAAAAGTTAAGTATAGCAACAATCAAGTATATAAATGAAAATCACGAATGCGCTTGTAGAGACAATTAGATAAAATTTTATGAACTATAATAAAAAAGTAACTGAATATATAGACAAAGCTACAGAAGAACAAATAATAATTCTTGAAACATTGCGAAAAATCGTCCACGAGACAATAGACAATGTTTCAGAAGAAATTAAATGGAATATGCCAGTATTCAACAATGGGAAAGATTTTGCATACTTGAGATTTGCGAAAAAGCATATAACTCTTGGCTTTTACAAAATAGACAAACTCATTGACCCTGAGAATTTATTAGAAGGCGAAGGAAACACTTTGAAACACCTTAAAATAAGAAGTGTTGACGACATTAAACCAAAAATAATTTCAGAATGGTTGCAACAGATTACAGGCTAACAACACAACGAACCCCTAACATCGGTTAGGCAAAATGTCGGCTGAAGTGCTTCTATTAAACTTTTGTGCAAGATTCAACATTCGTGCTTCCATTGAACTTTTGTGCTGAAAATCCGCCAACTTCACAAAGCCCCAAAAACGTTACGAGCAATTTTACCGAAACCACTTAGAAATAATTAAAAATAAACGATATGACAGTTCAACAAAAAATAACACCTTGTCTATGGGTTGAGAAAGACGCAAGAGAAGTAGTAAGTTATTACTTATCAATTTTTAAAGACGGCATATTAAAAGACTATCGGCAATTTACAAATCCACCAGAAATGGGTGGACAAACCTTTGATACAGCAGTTATGCAAATTGCAGGTATTGAGTTTAGTATTTTAGCGGCTGGACCTTTGTTTAAATTTAATGAAGCCGTTTCTTTTGTTATAAGTACAAAAGACCAAGCTGAAACTGATTATTATTGGGATGCAATAACAAATAACGGAGGAGAAGAAGGTGTTTGTGGTTGGTGCAAAGATAAATATGGACTATCGTGGCAGATAGTTCCAGTTGAGTATTTTGAACTTATTCAGAGCGAAGACCCAATTGTAAGGGATAAAGCATTGACAAATACATTTAAAATGAAAAAAATAATTTTATCAGAACTCAAATAAATTATGACAAATAAAATAAATGTTACTGCTACCATAAATGCAGACACGAAGAAAGTTTGGGACTACTACACTCAACCCGAACATATAATAAAATGGAACTTTGCCGACCCAAGTTGGCATTGCCCAACTGTAACAAACGATATTAAAGTTGGTGGACGATATGTAGCAAGAATGGAAGCTAAAGACGGAAGTTTTGGTTTTGACTTTGATGCTGTTTATTTAGACATCCGCCAAGGTGAAGGTTTTACCTATGAATTTGGCGGACGACAGGCAACTTTAGAGCTTAAAGAAACAAACGGACAAACAGAAGTAGCCATTACTTTTGACCCAGAAACAGAAAATCCAATTGAATTGCAGAGAAACGGCTGGCAAGCAATCTTAGACAATTTTAAAAAATACACAGAGTCAAACTGATTAACGTTAGAAAAGATCTTATAGCAAAGATCAGAGAACGTTATTAGCAAAAAAAAAGACAAAAAAATCCTGTTGGTATTGCACCAACAGGATTTCAAGTTTTATATCACCACAAAAGCGAATAGTATTTACTCTCCAAATTGACTTAAATGGTGGTTCAGGTGTTTGTACATCATGTTGTTCCATTCGGTTTTATTTAACACCCCAAACGAGTGCGATTCTTTTCCTTCAAATGCAGTTTCACCCATTAGCTGCACTTGATTGATGTAATTAATTAAGCGCGTTTTTTCTTTTTCAAAATCACGTTCGTTGGTAATCAAAAATTGTGGTGAGGTAGGTCCGCCTTGTTTATACGGGTCCTCTCCTACAACCTTACCTTTTATAAATGTTCTTAGTACAAAACCCAATAAAAAATTGGGCTTAGCATGTTTGTTATCAAAAATCATTTCGTATGTAATGCAACAGTGCGCCAACATTTGGCTTACATTCATTTTGCCCCATAGTGCTGGTGTATTTATGTTAAGCCTATTTATTCTGCTTATCATATCTTCACAAACAGGTGTACTAAAAATATTGGGTAATGCCATGAATTTTTTTATGCTAATGATGAAACCATGGCTTCTTTATGAATTTTACTAACTAACCCTTGTAATACTTTACCAGGACCACACTCAATAAACTCGCTGGCACCATCACTCAACATGGCTTGTATACTTTGTGTCCATTTTACAGGTGCAGTTAATTGTGCAATTAAATTCGCTTTAATAGCAGTCACATCACGCACAGCACAAGCCGTTACATTTTGGTATACAGCACAAATAGGTTCGCTAAAATGTGTTGCATGAATGGCAGCTTCCAATTCAACCCTGGCAGGTTCCATTAATGGAGAGTGAAATGCGCCACCTACAGGTAAAACCAAAGCGCGTTTTGCTCCTGCAGCTTTTAATAATTCGCAAGCAATGTTAACACCTTCCATACTTCCAGAAATAACCAATTGGCCAGGGCAATTATAATTGGCGGCAACCACTACTTCATCAGTAATGCTTGCACAAATTTCTTCTACTTTGGCATCATCCAAACCCAACACAGCGGCCATAGTACTTGGTTTAATTTCGCAAGCTTTTTGCATCGCTAAGGCTCGTTTGTAAACCAATGTTAAACCATCTTCAAAACTTAATGTTTTATTGGCTACTAGGGCACTAAATTCACCCAGCGAATGTCCTGCAACCATATCAGGTGTAAAGGCATCTCCGGCAACCAAAGCTTTAATAACCGAGTGTAAAAAAATAGCAGGTTGCGTTACACGTGTTTGTTTTAATTCTTCATCGGTTCCGCTAAACATAACATCAGTAATGCGGAAGCCTAAAATATCATTGGCTTTTTCAAACAAGGCTTTTGCTTGCTCATTGTTATCGTATAAATCTTTACCCATGCCCACAAACTGCGAACCTTGTCCTGGAAATAAATATGCTTTCATAAAATTGAAATAATTAGTGTTGCAATTAATAAAAGAATTGGTAAAAAAATAACCTGAGTTGTTCACCTCAGGTTATTGATAATTACAAAAAATATATACTTTTAGTTAAATGCTTTAAGTGCGGTTAGTACTTTTGTTAAATCTACAATACTAACAGTATGTTTACGTTTACCAATCCAAATGTTACAATCTTTAGGTTGTTGGGTTAAACTTTTCTTTTCAAAACTTAATACAACATCTGTGGTAATGGCATAATCAATATAGGCAACTTCACCAGTAGCTGGCTTTAATGCGTTGTAATCATTTTTTAAATTTGGCCAAACGGATAAGAATGCCAAAGCATTAGCAGCTGGTATATGAGTGAAAAATACATTTAAATCTCCCATCTGACGAATGAAATCATCTCCACGTACACGGCTGTATAAATCTGTCACATCAAAATGATATAAACTGTCTTGAATGTAAAATGATTTAGCGACTTTATGTGAACCTAAAACCAAATATTTTTCGTTATCTGTTTTATAGGCAATAAATTCAACCTGCGCTTTGTTTGTGCTTTCAAAACCACGAAGCAACAATTTACTTTTTGAAGTGGCCGACTTACCTACTTCATGCTTTTCTATTACATTTTTTAGGTAGTAATCATACACATTAGTTGTACTCGAGCAAGCGCTTAGTAAAGCGGCTATTGCTATTATTCCAAACTTTGAAATTGCTTTCATTTAGGTTAATAATTTAGTTAAAAATCAAATATACAAGTTTTAAACTCAACTACAAGAATGCAGATAAAAATAGATTACTGTTATTGGGCTATTCACCATAGTATTCCACAAACTGACGTTCGGTTTCATACAACTTAATGCAGTGCAATTTGCCATCTGTAATATGAGGTGCTAATTGTTCCCATATGGCTACCACCATGTTTTCTATAGAAGCCATTTGACCTGTCATAAAATCAACATCATGATTAATATTACGGTGATCAACTTTATCAACTACATAGGTATTAATGGTGTCGCGTAGCTTTTTAAGATCCATTACCATACCCGTATCTGGGTTGGCAATACCTTTAATGGTTACATACATATCAAAATTATGCCCATGGTAATATTTGTTGGCACACTTGCCAAAAAAAGCCTCATTTTCAGCTTCAGACCAATTGGGATTATACAGCTTGTGCGCTGCATTAAAATGCACTTTACGAGTGATATAAACTGTTTTACTTTTTTGCATGGTGCCTTAAAGAGGAGCAAATATACAAACCACTATTAATGATTGAAAAACATTTAAGTTAAAACTGCGAAATACTTAGGTTTTAGGTGTATTATCTTTATTTTTGAGCAAAATACGAATAAATTTATGATAATTATAACGGGAGCGGAAGGATTTATTGGTAGTTGTTTAGTTGCCGCCTTAAACCATGCTGGATATAACGATTTAGTTTTAGTTGACGATTTTGGAATGCCCATTAGGGAAGATAATTTAACTGGTAAAACATACACTACAAAAGTAAATCGTACAGATTTGGGTGCATGGATTGATGAAAACCATAGTTTAATTCAGTTTATTTTTCATATTGGGGCACGCACAGACACTACCGAAACCAACAATGCCATTTTAAAGGAGCTAAATTTAGATTATTCCAAAATGCTGTGGGAAAAATGCGTAGCGTTTGGCTTACCATTTGTTTATGCTTCATCAGCTGCTACCTATGGTGATGGTGAACATGGCTATGATGACGATGAATCCAAATTGGATTTATTGCAACCACTTAATTTATACGGACACTCAAAAAACGACTTTGATAAATGGGCCATTGCACAAGATAAAAAACCATACTTCTGGACTGGACTTAAGTTTTTTAATGTATACGGACCTAATGAATACCATAAAGGAAGAATGGCAAGCGTGGTGATGCATGCCTTTAATCAAATACACCAAACAGGAGAAGTAAAATTATTTAAATCGCATAACCCTAACTACCCGGATGGCGGACAGTTACGCGACTTCATATACGTAAAAGATGTTACTAATGTATGTATGTTTCTAATGACCCACAGAAAACATAGTGGTATTTATAATTTAGGCAGTGGCAAGGCACGTACATTTAATCATTTAGTTGAGGCTATTTTTTTAGCTCTAAATAAAACACCAAACATCTCCTTTATAGATACGCCAATTGATATTAGAGATAAATACCAATATTTTACGGAAGCCAACATGGCTAAACTAAAATCCATTGGATATACCACAAATTTCACCAGTATAGAGGAAGGTGTTACTGATTACGTGAAAAACTATTTGATTCCTAACACAAGGATTTAAACCCTATTGAAAAAAGGCATACGTTTATATTGGTTTTTATTTATTGCAGGCTGCTTAGCTCTTGTTGGGCTTGGCGTATATGAGCAGCTACAAATCAAAAATACAGATAATCAAATACAACAGGGTTACGAAAAAACACAGCGTATTATACGTGCCAAAGAAATTGGTTTTGTTGAGCTTATTCAAAATGAGTTGGTTATGGACTCGACTAACCTTCAACGTAATTGGAGTAGCTTAAACAAGCTTTTAAAAAAAGAAGAATGTAATTTGTTTATTACACAAAACGATACCCTAAAGTATTGGAGTGATAATGAAATAAATATTAAACAAATTAAGTTTAAAGATAATAGCTACCACAACTTTATAAAAGCACCTAATGGTTGGTATTTGGTTTATAAACAGAATAGAGGAACATATACTTACGTTTTTACCTATTTAGTTAAACATAACTTTGCTTACAAAAACCAATACCTACAAAATAAATTTAGCAATGCGCTTAGTTTTTTAGAAGACGCCATTGTTATTAAAACAAAAATAAACGAAAAGTACACTGATATTTTTTCAATTGATGGTAAATACTTGTTTTCAATACAAATATTTGCTGTAAGAGAATCAACTAGCACCTGGTTATTTATAACCATTTTGATATTACTGCTGTATTGCATTTCACTTATTCATGTATTGGTAAGGTACTATATACGTATTTATCCGATTTTAACTAGTGTGCTGTTTTTTGGTGTATTTATATGGATACGTTCGGCAAGTACTTTATATAATATACCACATTTTATATACGACATCAAATTATTTAATGCGGGTATTTATGCTTCTTCTGTTTGGTTTCCTTCACTAGGAGATTTATTGGTTGACTCTGGAATAATATTGTGGTATTTTATATTACTTGAGAATAGAAAAAACCACAATAAGGTTAAACATGCTAAAGGTAAGATTTGGCCAATTATTGGTTATGGTATTTTATGTATTTTTGCATCAGATGCAGTTTATAGTGCCATTAAAAGTTTAACCATCGACTCTCAAATATCGTTTGATATTACCCAAATATACTCTATAAACATATTTACTTATTTTGCTATTACCGTTTGCATATTGCAATTATTGGTAGTGTATTTTATTAGCAGAAATTTTACACGTGCCATCAAAAAACATGAAGGAAAAAGAATTTGGATTTGGTTAATTGTAGTATGCATTGCACTGTTATATTTACTAATAGCCAATAAATATTTTGAGCATGATATTTTCAGATATTGGTCAGTACTAACATTGGCATCAGTATTTATTGTATTTAAATTATTTACGCCTAAACTCAATCGTTTTCAGCAATACTTTATTGTAATTGTTATTATATCTAGTTACAGTGCATTAAGCATATGGCATTGGCATAATGTGCGCGAGCGCGATAACAGAAAACTATTCGCAGTAAAACAAATTTCACAAAACGATATCACCAACGACTATTTCTTGCGTGGTATTGATAGAAAGATAAAACGAGACAATTACATCAAAATATATTTCGAGAGTCCGTTTATAATTAAATCACAGTTTGAAAAACGCATTCGTCAATTATACTTTACTGGATACTTAAGTAAATTTGATGTACAATTACTAGATTATGACTCATCTGGTAATCACTTTAAAGAACGTAATGAATTAAGTTACTATCAAGCCAATAAACTTTACAATCAACAACGCCTTGAATCTTTTGCAGAATCGTTTAGGTACATGCAAAACAGTGGCGATATAAAAGGATATATTGGTAAATTTATTATAAGGGATGGCAAAAAAAGAATTGGGTATTTATTTGTTATTCTTAAACCCAAATTAATACAAAACGAAAATAGGTTTGACGAAATTTTAGTTGAAGGTAACACTGCAAACAGAACAAAAAATAACGAATATTCTTACGCGGTTTATAAAGATAAAAAACTAGTTTATCAAAGTGGGAATTACGCTTACAGCATCATTAACACATGGGGCGAAACCGATAATAAATTTAAGTTTTTTGATGAAAACAATTATAGCCACTTATTATTTACAGATGCACAACCATTAACCGTAGTGGTAAGTAAACCTGCTAATAACTTAAGCCAAGTTATTGGTTTGTTCTCGTTTATTTTTACCTGTTGTACAGTGATATTAATTATGGTGCTGGTGCTGTTTATTTTCTTGAATGCACAAGCACTAAAGCGCTCTTCGCTTACCAATAATAACATTATTTCTTGGCTAAGAAATAGTTTACTCAAATTAATGATGATGGATGCCAATCAAATTATTTTGATTAGAACACGGATTCAAACATCTATTATCTTCATCGTTTTCACTACACTCATATTTAGCTCCTATTTTACCATACGCTTTACAATTGACAAGTATAACATGCGTCAAACCGACCGTTTAATGAAGAAGTTACGGAACATTGTTATCAATATTGAAAACGAACGTATAACCAATTTAAAAGGAAGAATTATAGAAGGTGAAACCGAGGCTTTTATCAATCAAATTGCAGACTTTTACGATACTGACATTTCTTTGTATGATACCAAAGGCGAGTTAATAGCTTCCAGTATAAGTAAACTGTATGATGAGCAAATTATAGGTCCTAAAATGCATCCAAATGCTTATTTCCACTTGAATCATTTGCGCGAATCACAATATAGCCAAAATGAAAAAATTGGCGACTTAGTGTTTCAAACAGCTTATGCACCTGTATTTAATTCCCGTAGCGAAGTAGTAGGTTATTTGCAACTACCTTATTTTAGTAAACAAATTGATTTATTAAGCGAAATCTCATCGGTAGTGATTGGATTTATTAATTTATACGTTTTGCTATTTATTATAATAGTAGTGATAGCATATTGGGTTTCAAGGAACATATCCTATCCGCTTACATTAATTCAGCAACGATTATCTAGTACTACTTTAGGGCATAGTAACGAGCCTATTTTATGGCAGCGTGATGATGAGATAGGTGAATTGGTTAAACAATACAACCGAATGATTACAGAGTTAGATGCAAGTGCGCGTAAGCTAGCCGAAACAGAACGACAAGGTGCTTGGCGAGATATTGCAAGACAAATTGCACATGAAATTAAAAACCCACTAACACCAATGAAACTTAGCGTACAGCACTTACAGCGGGCGTATGCTAACAATGATAATAACATCGGAGATAAAATTACTCGTACCTCGAACTTATTAATCGCTCAGATTGATGTGCTTTCTGAATTAGCCAATGAGTTTTCATCTTACGCAAAGATGCCTGCTCCCACATATGAAAACATTAAGCTAAAAGATACTTTATCGCAACTGGTTGATTTATACTCACAGGGTAATGAGCATAGAATAAGTTTGCATTGTGCCGAAAACCTAACCATATCTTTTGATGCAGGATATTTTAATCGTACCATATCAAATTTATTAAAAAACGCAATACAGGCAATGCCTGAGCATGAAATTGGTGAAATACAAATAGATGTGATAGACCACAATGAAAACATTAAAATTTTCGTTAAGGATAATGCATCTGGTATGACAGAAGAACAAGCTAAAAATGTTTTCACACCATACTATAGCACTAAAATTAGTGGTATGGGGCTTGGTTTACCAATTGTAAAAAATATGATAGAAAGTGGTGGTGGTAGTATCTCATTTAAAACACAATTGGAAGTGGGTACTGAATTTTGTATTACTTTACCAAAACAACAACATGTGGCATGATGAAGCTCTTGTGGTTATGGGTAGTATTGGTGCTCACCATATTTGTTAGTAAAGCACAACAAAATGGAAGCTACCGTGTAAAAACAATTACGGTAAATGCAGATAGTTTTCTTGTTGACACCCATACTATTGTACAGAGTAGTGTAATTATTTTTACAGATAACAACAATGTATTAAAAGAGGGTATTGATTATCAAATTAATTATTTTACTGGGTATATAAAAGTTAATCAAGCCTATAAAAACAAACCCCTGCAATTAAGCTATAAAACACCTAATATTAATTTAAAACAAGTTTACAGCAACAAATCTAGAAGCCTTCAAATACCCGAAATTAAAGGCAATCGTTATGATTTAGGATACGCCCCTAACGCAAATAACAGAATTAATTTGTTTAAAAACGATGGTTTAAAACTAAATGGGTCGATTAGCCGTGGTTTAGGTTTTGGAAACAACCAAGATATTGTATTGAATGCTAATTTAAATTTACAAATGGCAGGTAAACTAAACAATGATATTGATGTGCTTGCCGCCATAAGTGACGATAATAACCCAATACAACCTGAAGGAAATACCCAACAGCTGCAAGACTTCGACCGCGTATTTGTGCAATTAACAAAGGATAATACCACATTAACTGTAGGTGATTTTGAAATGATAAGGCCAACAGGTAATTACTTCATGAACTATTATAAAAAATCAAGAGGTGCACAATTTAACACCATGTTTAATATTGGTAAAAAAGGTAAAATAAATATTGGTGCAGATGGTGCATTAAGTAGAGGCCGATTCTCACGAAACATCATAAATGGTATTGAAGGAAACCAAGGACCTTATAGATTAAACGGAACAAATGGAGAGTTGTTTATCATTATTATATCTGGTACAGAAGCAGTGTATTTAGATGGACAAAAATTAACCCGTGGAGAACAGAATGATTATATAATAGATTACAATACAGGAGAAATTACATTTATGCCTCGAAGGCCAATTACACAATATAGCCGTATTGTAGTTGAGTTTCAATTTGCTGATAGAAATTATGCTAGAACTGTATTTCATACCCACACTGACTTTGAAATGCCAAAGTATAAAATCCGTGTAAACTACTTTACCGAACAAGACAATAAAGATCAACCCTTTTTACAGAGCCTTACCGATAGCAGTAAAAAAATATTGGCTAATGTTGGAGATAATATTGATGCTGCAATTATTAACAGTGAAGTAAAAGTAAGCTACGACAGTAAAAAAGTTTTATACCGAAAAATAGATACATTAACTTATCAAGGGGTATACATTTATGCACCAACGCAAGGTAACGATAGTGTGTTTTATGAAATGCGTTTTAGTTTGGTAGGACAAGGTTTGGGAAATTACAAACAAATTAGTAGCAATGCCAACGGCCGTGTTTATGCTTGGGTTGAACCCATAGGCGGAATTCCGCAAGGAGATTATGAACCTGTTATTAAATTGATTAGCCCAAAACGCAGGCAAATGTTAACAGTAGGAACAGAATTAACAGCAATAAAAAATACTATTATAAAAATAGAAGCAGCTAATAGTATTAACGATATCAATACCTATTCTAACCAAGATAAAGGCAACGATGCCGGGTATGGACTTAAAGCATCTATTGAAAATACTACGAACTTATCGTCAATTAAAAACAACAATAAATGGACACTTAATAGCAGTGTAAATTATGAACATGTTAATGAAAATTTTAGGTATGTAGAACGATACCAAAATGTAGAATTTGATAGAACATGGAATAGGCTATTAAGTAATCAAAACAACAATATAGATACAGGGTATGAAGAAAATATAACATCTATTAAAACAGCCTTAAACTACAATAATAATTTCCAAGTATATTATCAATTAGGAAGCTATAACCGACAAAAACAATTTAATGGATTACAACACCAAGTAGGCACATTTTTACTATTGGGCAAAAGTACTTTTACAGCAGAAACAGAATGGTTAAAAACATCAAACAGTACATTGGGTTTTGAAACAAGTGATGTAAGAAGATACAAAGGAGAGGTTACAAGAAAAATATGGAAACTTACTAGTGGTTTAAATGTAGAAACAGAACAAAGTTATTTTAGGCGAAACAGCGATACATTGCTTGGTGGTAGTTATGGATATCAGCAATATGGTGCATTTATACGCAATACAGACTCAACCAAAGTTCGCTACCATTTGGTATACAACAAGCGCTTAGATTTATTACCAAGAAATACTGAAATGGCGCAATCAACTGTTGGGCATAACTTTAATACAGGTGCAGATATCAGGCAAAAAAATGGTAATAGGTTATCTGGCAGCTTTACTTACCGCGAGTTTTTAATTAGCGATACAAATATTACTAAGCTAAAACCAGAGCGTACCTTATTAGCAAGAATAGAATATGATTACGCTTTTTTAAGGCGGGTATTTGTAGCTAATACCTATTATCAAATTGGTTCGGGTCAAGAATTAAGACGAGATTTTCAGTATGTAGAAGTATTGGTTGGACAAGGTATTTATGTTTGGAAAGATTTTAATGATGATGGCGCACAACAGCTTAACGAGTTTGTTTTAGCAGGCATTACCGATAAGCCCATGGCCAATTACATCCGTGTTTTTTTACCCACAAATTCATACATCAGCACCAACGCCAACCAGTTTAACCAAACATTAAATATAAATCCTGCAGCGGTATGGAATGGCAAAAAAGATTTCAGAAAATTGTTAAGTAAATTGAGTAATCAATCGGCTTTAAAAATTGATAGAAAAACAACACAGATTAATACTAGAGATTTTTTGAATCCGTTTTTGTTAAATGTGAATGATACCTCTTTAATATCGTTAAACGCTATATTTAGAAACACCTTATTTATTAATCGCAGTAACCCCACATTTGGAGCCGAAATAACATATTCAAACCAAAGAAGTAAAACGTTTTTAACAAATGGATTTGAAGCAAGAAACCGCACCGAACAAGGCATTAATTTTCGTTGGAATGTGAACTCATCATGGAGTATTAACAATTCAATAAATACTGGGGTACGTATTTATACTAGTGATTTTTTTAGCGACAATAACTTTAACTACACATTTATAGAGTTTAAACCTCGCTTAAGTTATCAATTAAATACACGTTTAAGGCTTACAGCATTGTTCAGTTATTTTGAAGGAAATAATTTAGATGAATTGGGGAATCAAAAAAGCAATAACCGTGAAATAGGTGCAGAGTTTAGGTACAGTTTAGTAAAACAAGGCGTTATTAATGCGAAACTTAGTTCTTATCAAATTAATTTTAATGGCGATGCCCAAAGTCAGTTAGGTTATGATATGTTACAAGGATTAGCGGTTGGACAAAATGCTGTATGGAATATTAATTACCAGCAACGATTGGGCAGTAACTTACAAATTACCATAAACTATGATGGCAGATCCGCTGATGCACAACGTACACTTCATATTGGCAGAATGGAGGCGAGATACTTATTTTAAGGATAAAGCAACAATTTCACACAAATAAAAACGCCTTCATTCTAGCATAGAATGAAGGCGTTTTAGTATCGATTAACTTTAGAATATTATAAGTGAATACACTCACCATAAGCCTGTGCTGCAGCTTCCATAATAGCTTCACTCATGGTTGGATGCGGATGTACCGATTTAATAATTTCCATTCCAGTAGTTTCTAGCTTACGCGCAACCACAACCTCAGCAATTAATTCGGTAACGTTAGCACCTACCATATGGGCTCCTAAAAACTCGCCATATTTAGCATCAAAAATTACTTTCACAAAACCTTCTTTAACTCCAGCAGCACTTGCTTTACCACTAGCAGAGAAAGGAAATTTACCTACTTTAATTTGGTAACCTGCTTCTTTCGCTGCTTTTTCTGTATATCCAACTGAAGCAACTTCAGGTGAGCAGTAAGTACAACCTGGAATGTTATTATAGTTTAAAGCTTCAGGATGATGACCTGCTATTTTCTCTACACATATAATTCCTTCTGCACTTGCTACGTGGGCCAAAGCAGGACCTTTCACTATATCACCTATAGCATAAACTCCTTTAATGTTGGTTGCATAAAAATCATCAACCAATACTTTTCCTTTATCATGTTTAACACCAACAGTTTCTAAACCTAAGTTTTCTAGGTTGGTTTGAATACCTACAGCCGATAAAACAACATCAGCCTCCAATTCAATTACACCTGTTTTTGTTTTAACTTTTACTTTACAACCAGCACCACTTGTATCAACAGATTCAACAGCAGAATCAGTCATAATTTCTATGCCCGATTTCTTAAAAGATTTAGCCACTTCTTTTGATACATCTTCGTCTTCAATAGGAAGAATAGTAGGTAAAAACTCAACAATGGTAACTTTGGTTCCCATCACATTATAGAAGTATGCAAACTCACAACCTATAGCACCACTGCCCATTACAATCATAGATTTAGGTTGTTTATCCATAACCATGGCATCGCGGTAACCTAAAATCTTTTTATTGTCTACTTTTACATTAGGTAACTCGCGGCTACGCGCACCTGTTGCTAAAATAATTGATTTGGCTTCATATGTTTTTTTCGCACCAGCAGCATCTGTAACTTCTACTTTTCCTGCAGAAGCCAGTTTGCCAGAACCCATAAGCACATCAATTTTATTTTTCTTCATCAAAAAAGCAATACCTTTACTCATGCCATCAGCAACTCCACGGCTGCGTTTAACAACCGCATCAAAATCGTGAGCTGCATCTTTAACATTAATACCATAATCACTTGCATGTTTAATGTACTCAAATACTTGAGCCGATTTTAATAAAGCTTTTGTTGGAATACAACCCCAGTTTAAGCAAATACCACCTAAACTTTCGCGTTCAACAATAGCCGTTTTTAATCCTAACTGGCTAGCACGGATGGCAGCAACATAACCACCAGGTCCGCTACCTATAACTATTAAATCGTAATTCATTGCTTTCTTAATTTGGTTGCAAAATAAATGTTTATTTTAAATTAGGTATGTTTTTTTGGCCTTACCACTTCAGTAGCACTATACAAGATATAAAAAACAGATGATTATCCTATTAAACCAATGCTTTAACAAGCTTATTATCACCTACAATCCATAAGGTATCATTCAGTTCAAACTTCATACTAGAATCTGGATTCAATATACGCTCTCCATTTCGTTCTATACCTACAATCATTCCATTAATACATTTCCTAAAATTTGATTCTCGTATGCTTTTACCTAGATAAATAAAACCCGGATGAACAGTGAGTTGGGTTAAGGTAACATCACCTTCAGCATGATTAAATACTTGTGCGCTGTTGGCTGTTTCGATGGTATTTTTAAAATTAAAAATTTGCTCGTCAGTTCCAATTACCGTTATTTTATCAAATGGATAGAGTTTGTCTTCTTTGTTTGGCATCATAATTTTTCTGGCACCACGTTCAATCAAAGCTAAATTTATCCCAAACTTTTCTCTAAGCATGAGTTCCTCAAGAGGTATTCCAACTAAAGTACTATCTATATCAATATCGAAGTTAGCCATGTGGGCATCCCATGGTAGTAAATGCCCAAAAGGAGATTGAACATGCATGGTTTCTCTAAGGTATAAATTATCAATAAACCTTTTCTCTATTTTATTAGAGAAGGCTGTTAGACGTCTCCTGAAAAGAACAGTTACTATTACTACAACCAAAACGCCAATAGTAAGCGCAGTGAATGTTGAAAAAAGCTGGTCGAGTAAAAAACCAATTAAAAAAACACCCAAAGCCACACGGGCAATTTCCATTCCAATTATTGGCCCACGGTTGTATCTGTTTAACCATAGTTCGGTATATGATTGGCGATTAATTTTGCGCACAGAAAGCATATATAAAAAAGGCCCTAGAGCACTTATTGCAATAAATGTTGTGAAAACAGTTCCCAATTTACCCCAAACGGTAAAAAAGGGATCAATAAAATTTGTAACCACTAAAATGATGGCTACACAAATTACCCCATTAAATATAATAACCTGAAAAAATTTATTTAATACTTTTTTCCAATCACTTTCAGCATTAATATGCTGCGCTCCAGTAGAATATTCATTTATCACTTGAAGCCATTTTGTTGGTAACACCCTATTTAAAAAACCATTTAAAGGCTCAGCAAATCTGATCATATATGGAGTGGTAAATGTTGTAATTACCGATACACCAACAGCAATTGGATATAGAAAATCACTGGTTACTCCCAAAGTAAGTCCAAGAGTGGCTATGATAAAACTAAACTCACCAATTTGTGATAAGCTTGTACCTGCTTGTACACTTTGTTTTAATGGAACACCACTTATTAAAGATCCACTCGTAACAAAAAATGTTTTACCCAACATGATAATAAAAGTAAGTAAAATAACAGGACCTATATATGTTATTAATATACCCGGATTTATAAGCATACCTACTGACACAAAAAACACAGCACCAAATAAATCTTTAACAGATTTAACCACATGTTCTATACGTTCGGCTTGTGTTGTTTCGGCTAAAATACTACCCATAATAAAGGCGCCCAAGGCTGAGCTAAAACCAACACTAGCGGCAAACAAAACCATACCTAAACACAATGCAATTGAAATAATTAATAAGGTTTCATCGCTTATGTGTTTACTTAATTTCTTAAGCAAACTTGGTAACAAGTATATGCCCATTAAAAACCACAACACCAAGAAAAAACCAAGCTTTAACACAGAAGCCAACATTTCTCCACCCTGAAACTTTTGACTAACAGCTAATGTAGATAGGAGCACCATCAATAAAACTGCAGCTAAATCTTCAATTACTAAAATACCTATTACTGTACCAGTAAACTTCTTTGCTTTTAATCCTAATTCATCAAATGCTCTAAAAATAATAGTGGTTGATGATATAGCAATTATTCCGCCTAAGAAAATACTATCCATTTTACCCCAACCTAAAAATTGCCCTGCAAAATATCCCGTAATAAGCATTGCTGTTACCTCAAACAAGCCTGTTATTGCTGCAGTACTCCCAACTTTTACCAACTTTTTAAAACTAAACTCTAAGCCTAAGCTAAAGAGCAGGAAAATAACACCAATTTCAGCCCATATTTTAATACTATCCACTTCGGTTACAGTTGGAAATAAAGAAAAACTGGGACTCACCAACAATCCCGCAATAATATATCCCAAAACTACTGGCTGGTTTAGCTTTTTAAAAATAAGCGAAACTAAACCTGCAGAGAAAAGAATAAGCGCTAAATCTGTTATTAGATGAGGGACATGTGCCATAGGTATACAATGATATTGTTGCCAAAATACTAATTAAGCCATGATATACAAAGTGATGTACTTGCCATGACAATTATTTAACACCTATAATGCCTATATAATTTATCGCTTAAATGTTTACTTTTGCACTCCTAAATGTAAAAAGTAATGACTAAAACAGCTGAAATACACACCTCTAAAGGTGTAATGAAAATTGAATTTTTTGAAAACGATGCACCGAATACCGTTGCCAACTTTACAAAGTTAGCCCAAAGTGGTTTTTACAATGGTCTAACATTTCACAGGGTGTTGCCAGATTTTGTAATACAAGGCGGATGCCCAAATGGTATTGGCAATGGTGGACCTGGATATAAGATTGATTGTGAATTAACAGGAGAAAACCAATACCATGATAGAGGTGTTTTGTCAATGGCACATGCAGGACGTAACACAGGTGGCTCGCAGTTTTTTATTTGCCATAGTCGCACAAACACTGCTCACCTTGATAGAAACCATACTTGCTTTGGTAAAGTGGTTGAAGGGTTAGAAGTAATCGATGCCATTCGTCAAGGTGATTTAATGGAAAAAGTAATTATCAACGAATAATGAATTGCTGCATATGCAGCTTACAAAGCAACATTTTATATGTTACAACTATCGGTATTAAGAGAAAACACCCAAGAGGTTAAGGAACGCTTATATAAACGCAACCCTGCATTTTTAAATGTGGTTGATGAGGTACTTGTGCTTGATGAAAAAACACGTGCCGCTAAACAAGAAATGGAAAACAACCAAGCTGAAGCAAATAAAATTGCCAAACAAGTTGGCGAGCTGATGAAAAATGGAAAACGTGAAGAAGCCGAAGAGGTAAAAAAACAATCATCAAGTTTAAAAGAACAAGCCAAAAATTTAGAGGAAATAGTAAAACAACTTGAGGAAAATTTATTTGCCAAATTAGTTACCATTCCAAATACTCCAAATGCAATTGTTCCAGAAGGTAAAACACCTGAAGAAAACGTAACTGTTTTTGAAAATGGCGAGATACCAACACTTGCTGAAGGTGCAATGCCACATTGGGACTTAATTACTAAATACGATTTAATTGATTTTGAATTAGGCACAAAAATAACAGGAGCTGGGTTTCCAGTATACCGTGGTAAAGGAGCTCGTATGCAACGTGGTTTGGTAAATTTCTTTTTAGACGAAGCCATGAAAGCTGGTTATGAAGAAATTGTACCTCCATATTTGGTAAATGCGGAAAGTGGTTTTGGAACAGGACAGTTACCCGACAAAGAAGGTCAAATGTACCATGCACAAGTAGATGATTTATATTTGATACCAACAGCAGAAGTACCAGTTACTAACTTATACCGTGATGTAATTTTAAAAGAAGAACAATTGCCAGTTAAAAATGTGGCCTATTCTCCTTGTTTTAGAAGAGAAGCTGGAAGTTGGGGCGCACACGTGCGTGGATTAAACCGTTTACATCAATTTGAAAAAGTAGAAATTGTACAAATTACAACACCCGAACAATCGTATGCAATTTTAGATGAAATGGTAAAACATGTGCAAGGTTTGTTAGAGAAACTTGAATTGCCATACCGCATACTTCGTTTGTGTGGTGGCGATATGGGCTTTACATCAGCACTAACCTACGATTTTGAAACATACAGCGCAGCACAACAACGTTGGTTAGAAGTTAGTTCTACATCAAACTTCGAAAGTTTTCAGGCCAACCGTTTAAAATGCCGTTACAAAACCAAAGATGGTAAAAACCAATTGGTACACACTTTAAATGGAAGTGCATTGGCATTGCCACGTATTTTGGCTACCATTTTAGAAAACAACCAAACACCTGAAGGCATTAAAATACCAAAAGCATTGGTGCCTTATGTTGGCTTTGATGTGATTAATTAAAAATCATAATTGAATAAATAATATAAGCCACACTTTTAGTGTGGCTTTTTATTCTGATAATTTGTTGTTTATACAAAAAGAAGTGAATCGTGTGAACTTAAGTAAGTATACTTGTATAAATGCTTAATGATAGAGAGTTAATTGAAGCTATATTAGGTGGTGACGAAGCCGCTTTTAAAATGCTTTATAACATGTTCACAAACATGGTATATAACACTGCTTTAAGTATTTTGCAACAACAATCAGAAGCAGAAGATATTACCCAAGATGTATTTATAGAAATACATAAATCAATTGGAAAATTTAGACAAGAATCGACCTTAAAAACCTGGATATATAAAATAACCATAACCAAATGTTACGATTATTTAAAGAGACAAAAAACTAAAAAGAGGTTTGCCCAACTTACCTCACTATTTAATAAAGAAAATAAGTTGGTATATGATAAACCGCATTTCGAACACCCAGGTGTTGCACTTGAAAACAAAGAACATGCAAGTGTATTATTTTTGGCCATAAGTAAGCTTACTATTAAACAACAAACTGCATTTACTTTAAGTAAAATTGAACAATTATCTTATCAAGAAATTGCAGAAATAATGAATACCACAACATCAAGTGTAGAATCGCTCCTTTTTAGGGCAACTAGAAATTTAAGAATCACGTTATCTGAATATTATAAAAATAAATAAACAGTTAACGCAAGTTTTGATGCTGTTATACTTCTAAATAACAGATGACTAATTCAAACAATAAAATAATTGACGATACTGTAAATAGCATACACAGTATTCAACGAGCGGAAGCATCTCCATTTTTGTTCAATAAGATTATTAATCGTATTAAAACGGGAACACCAGAGCCAATTTATTATACGGGAGCATGGTTTTTGCGCATTGCTGTTACAGGAGTAGTTTTTATTTCGCTTAATGCGATAACCATTTGGACTGTAACTAAACAACCCCAAAAACAAATAAATGAACAAATGGAATTGCATAAGATAGCACAAGAATATTTCGGCAACGAGCATGTTTCAAGTTACTTTTATTAATTTATAATCATGAGAATAAACAAAACTAAACTGTTGCTTACTTTGGTTATTTTATTAACCATACTTAATGTAAGCACAATTGCTAGCATTTGGAGATATATCGACTTCAGCACGTTATCTATGATAACAACACATGCACCAATCGGTGGTCCGAAAGATTTTATCATTAGCAAACTTGATTTAAACAAAGAACAACAAAAAGTTTTTGAAGAACTTCGTCAGGAACATTTTCAAGAAATGAAAAATATACAAGATAATATCCGTGTAGAAAAAGATGCCATGTACGACTTGTTAAAAAGTGACCAACCAGATACAACTGCATCATACCAACACATTGCTCGAATAATGCAAAATGAAGAGAAACTTGAGCACATCACGTTTAATCATTTTAGAAAAGTGAGGGCAATTTGCACTGCTGAGCAACAACAACATTTTGATGTAATTATTGATGAAGTAATGCGTATGCTAATGAGACCACCACGTCCACATGCACCTGGTGCAATGCATCAAAATAACCAAGCCAAAGATGAACATTACCCCTTACCATAAACAACTTAACTGAAATGAAGTTATTAAAGAATATCGCACTAAGCGATACAGGATTTGTATTTAATCCAGGAAATGGAGATTCTTTTTCGGTAAACCCAATTGGATTGAGCATCCTAAAAGATTTACAAGAAGGCAAATCGGAAGATGCTATTAGAAACAGGGTAATTGAAGATTACCAAACTGATAAAGAAACCATTGAAAAAGATTTATATGATTTTTTGAAAATGATTGAACAATTTAACCTTACCGATTACCATGAGTAAACGGAAGATTACTATTGCTGTTTCAGGTTTAAATAACATTGACAGTCCTGGTCCCGGCATACCAGTTATTCGTGCACTCAAAGACAGCGAACTATTTGAAATTCGAATTATTGGTTTATCATACGACACAATGGAGCCGGGAATTTATATGCACGATTTGGTAGATAAAACATACCAAATACCGCTACCATCAGCCGGTCAACAAAGTTTAATTACTCGTTTAACATACATACATCAGCAAGAAAAAATTGATGTATTAATTCCCAACTTTGATGCGGAATTGTTTAACTTCATAAAACTTCAAGACACGCTAAAAAAAATGGGTATAGATACATTTTTGCCCGCACTAGAGCAGTTTGAAGAAAGACAGAAATGGGCTTTAAATACTTTTGGAGAAAAGTATGGCATTAAGGTGCCAAAAAGTAAACAAATTAATAGTACAGCCGAAATACATGCATTAACACATGAATTCGGCTATCCATTAGTAGTTAAAGGCAAATTTTATGATGCAACAGTTGCCTATTCACCAGATCAAGCCATGGCAGCATTTAACAAAATAAGCAGCAAGTGGGGACTACCTATAATAATACAACAATTTACACCAGGAATAGAAGTAAACCTTACTGGAATTGGCGATGGAAAAGGAAATTTAATTGGTGCTGTGCCAATGCGCAAAACATATATAACAGATAAGGGCAAAGCTTGGGCTGGTATAGCTTTAGAAGACGAAACCCTTATGAATATTGCTCGCAACATGTTAAAAGGAAATAAATGGAGAGGTGGTTTTGAATTGGAAATGATAAAAACAGATAAGCGAGAATATTATTTGATTGAGATTAATCCAAGGTTTCCAGCATGGGTTTATTTAGCAGTTGGTGCGGGGCAAAATCATCCCGAAGCACTTGTTAGGCTTGCGCTTGGCGAAGATGTAAAGCCTTATGAAAGCTATGAAACTGGTAAAATGTTTATCCGTTATTCATACGATAAAATTGTTGACCTGAAAGAATTTGAAATCATTTCTACCCTAGGTGAATTATAACGAATTAGAAAAAAAAAATGAAAAAGCAAATTTACGAACGCCCCTTAATACAAAGAATCAATACTGGAATGATGAATAAATTCGGTACCAAAACAGAATATGCACCTGTAAGTCATATTGATGGTTTGGCAGTAAAAGATTTGATAAAGGAATACGGATCTCCACTATTTGTTCTAAGTGAGGAAACCATAAGAAACACATACAGAGAGGCTGTTCGTGCATTTAAAACTAGATACCCCAAAGTGCAATTCGCATGGAGTTATAAAACCAATTATATCAATGCGGTATGCAATATATTCCATCAAGAAGGATCATGGGCAGAAGTTGTTTCGGGGTTTGAATACCAAAAAGCAATTAACAACGGAGTACCTGGACCAAAAATTATTTTTAACGGCCCTGACAAAAGTGATGATGATTTAAGACTTGCAATAACTAATAACTCACCTATCCACATTGATCATCTTGATGAACTTTATCGTTTAACTGAGTTAGCCGAAGAAATGAATAAACGACCAAATGTTGCTATTCGCGTAAATATGGATACGGGTATTTATCCAATGTGGGATCGTTTTGGATTTAACTACGAAAACGGACAAGCATGGGATGCAATCAATAAAATAATTTTAGGCAATAGACTTGAGTTAATTGGTGTTCATTGTCACATCGGTACTTTCATGTTATCGCCTCAAGCATATGCTACAGCAGCTTATAAGTTATCTGATTTGGCATTGGGAATAAAAAAGAAATTCGGCAAAACAATTCAATACATCGATATGGGTGGAGGTTTTGCATCTAAAAATACGTTGAAAGGTTCATTTCTTCCGGGTGCCGACACCACTCCTACCATAGATCAATTTGCAGAATCTATTACCACAGCACTACTAAATGCAGGATTTACCGAAAGTGATTTACCACTTCTAATTTTAGAAACAGGTAGGGCACTAATTGATGAGGCAGGTTATTTATTGGGAAGCGTGCTAGCGAATAAACGCTTAAGCGATGGAAGAAGAGCTACCATTATGGATTTTGGTGTAAATATTTTGTTCACCTCTTTTTGGTACGATCATAAAATTAGCCCTGCGCAAGAATTTAGTTCTTATACGGAAGACACAGTAATGTATGGCCCATTATGTATGAATATTGATGTAGTAAGAAGTCATATTACCTTGCCACCATTAAGAAAAGAAGACCATGTAGTTGTACATACAGTTGGTGCATATAACATGACACAATGGATGCAGTTTATTGCTATGCGACCTGCTGTAGTAATCATTGGTACTGATGGAAAATCGCATTTAATTCGCAATAAAGAAACGATAGAAAATATAGAATCGAGTGAAGTTATGCCAGATTTTTTAAGAAAGCATGAACTTGCATCAGATATTTTAAAATAACAACTATTGAAAAGCCACATTCAATTATTCGGAAAAGGATTTATAAATAGTTATTCGCAATTGTTTTTCGCAGATAGTAAAACATTTGCGTGGTTACTATTGCTATCTTCTTTTGTTAGTCCCATTATGGGAATTAGCGGGGCCATAGCAACCATGTCTGGTTTGGCTTTTTCGTATTGGATTGGATTAAATAGGACACACATTGGCCATGGAGTATATAGTTATAATGCGTTAATGATTGGCCTCGTTTTAGGGTCGCAATATCAAATAACACCATCATATTTGCTGCTGTTATTGGTTGCTGCAATTCTTAGTGTAATTATTGCAGTTTGGTTCAATACAGTTTTGGCCAAATACCAATTACCATCGTTAAGTTTATCTTTTCTATTTAGCCTTTGGTTAATAACTATTGGGCTTCGTACATATAATAACATTACACTTAGCGAAAGTAGCATATACAGATACAACGATTGGTATTTATTAGGTGGCGATCGTTTCGTAAACTTCATGAACAAAATGGAGGAAATTCAACTTCCTGAAGTGGTTGATGTGTATTTAAAATCACTCTCAGCAGTATTCTTCCAATACAACATCATTGCAGGCTTCCTAATTTTAATTGGATTAATCATTTGGTCGAGAATAGCATTTATACTTTCCATTATTGGATTTAGTATAGGATACCTATTTTATTTTGGCTTATCAGGAGAGTTTTCTCAACTTTACTACAGTTATATTGGGTTTAACTTTATTCTTACTGCAATAGCATTAGGAGGTTTTTATCTCATACCTTCACGTGCTTCATTTATGTTAGCTATCATATCAATGCCCATTATAGGCATTTTGATCAGTGGTTTAAATGGTATTCTAATTGTATATCAACTTCCATTATTTTCCTTCCCATTTGTTATCACAGTATTAATTGTGTTGATGTTATTAAGCCAAAGGTCCTACCTGCACAGGTTAATTCCTGTTACCTATCAAAATTTTTCGCCCGAAAAAAACAAGTACAACTATTCCAATAATGTCACACGATTCAAAAATAGTAAATGGGTTAATATTCAACTACCATTTTTTGGAGAGTGGTTTGTTTCGCAGGGGTATAATGGCAAAATAACTCATAAAGAAAATTGGAGTGATGCATTAGATTTTGTTGTAGTGGATGAAACTAAGCATACTTTTAAATCACTTGGTACATCTGTTACAGACTTTTACTGTTATAACTTACCAATACTTGCACCTGCAGATGGATTTGTGGTAGAAATTGCTGATGGTATAGAAGACAATAAGATTGGTGATGTTGATTTGATAGAAAACTGGGGAAATAGCATTGTAATTAAACATGCGGATGGCTTATATAGTAAACTATCACACCTAAAAGCGAATTCCATGCTGGTAAAATTAAACGATTATGTAAGGGCAGGACAAATGTTGGCAAGCTCTGGAAGCTCTGGCAGATCGCCAGAACCACATTTGCATTTCCAAATGCAATCAACTCCTTTTATTGGATCAGCAACTTTAAGCTATCACATAAACCATTTTATAAGCAGGGTAAACGAAAAATACCAATTTCACGAAAACGAAATACCAGAAGAAGGGGCCCAAATTCATCAACCTATAAAAACTCCTTTATTAGGTAAAGCTTTACATTTTACACCTGGTCAAATAATTACATTTGAAACCATACTGAACGCAGGAAATAAAATTAGCATTAATTGGGAATGCATGGTTGATGCATGGAATAAAACCTATTTGTATTGCCAACAAACTAAAGCATACGCCTATTTTGTAAATAATGGTACAACATTTTATTTTACCAGTTACCACGGTTCAAAAAAATCGTATTTATTTGATTTTTATCTGGCAGCATATAAAATTCTCTTGGGCTATTATCCTGATTTAACAATAAAAGACAGTATTGATATTGGGTTATTTAATCACCCTATTACATTGTGGTTTCAGGATATTATTGCTCCATTTTATCTTTTTAAAAAGGTAAGTTATCAGGTGAATTTTAAACAAATAGACGATATGATAGCACCTACATACATAGTTATGGAGAGTAAAATTGAAGCATACAACTTTAACTCAAAAACAAAAGAGCGCAATTATAAATTAGTAATACAAGATGGCAAACTGATGCAAATTGTTATTAACCCAAACCATAAATCAGCTCAAACAATAACATGTACAAACTAACATCTCTTTTTGTACTTTGTTTTGTGTTTGTTTGTGCCAACTCACAAGTGTATTATAATTCAGGTGTAGATAAATTAATTAAAGAAGAATACAATAAAGGAAATTGGAAAAATGTAATTCAAATCACTGATAGTATTCACAAAATAGGCATTGGATACCATGAGGCCTTTGAAATGGCTGCAGATGCCGCATATATTTTAAACAAACCATTTAAACAACATGCATACTTACAATATGCATTACACGATTTTCCAACGGATAGTGCGGTATTATTAAAACTTGCTTATTGTTTCTGGGCAACACAACAATATACTCATGGTAATACAGCTCAATACAAACTATTAAAAGGCGGGCAATTAAGTGAACAAAATAAAGTTAAAAATAATGTTGTTAATTTTGATTTTGGAAGTAAAATAAGTAACAATACGAGCCTATATAATAATTTAAATTTTCTTTCTATTGGTACAACTTTCCCTATAAAATATTTGCTTACTTACCATGGGATAACTTATCTAAGTCAAAATAGTTTTTATGGAGATATAGCTCAAATACAATATTACCTGAATACATCATTAGCACTAAAAAAAGGATGGAAAATTATTGGAATAATGCATTTAGCAGAATATAATCTTACCAACTATCCTTCAGATTTAACTGGCAATCAAATATTATCAGGCGAACAATACGTTTTGGGTTTAGGAACAAGTAAACTTTATAAAAATTGTTTGTTTGGAATCAATGTCATAAAATCTAATTTAAACTATATGGATCAACTCCAAATAGTTTCGGGAATAACATACTACCCGTTAAATAACACCAAGCTTATACTTAATATAGATGCAAATAACCTTACCGAAAAATCACACATTATTACATCTTATAACCTTAATTACTCACCAATTAATTCATTAAATATAATTGTGAGCTATTTACAAGCCAATACACGTAACTTTACAGAACAAAATGCATTTTTACTTCATAATTCTTTTGATATTACGCGAAATAGATACGCATTATCCATTACAAAACATATTTCAAAAACCATACGTATTACAGGAATATTTCAGTTAGAAAATAAAATAGAAACAATAAGTAACACCGATTATCAATACAAAATATTAGGTTTAGGTATAAAAAATATTTTTTAATAAACACATATGAAAATTTTAATTTTAACATTATTAATGCTTGGCATAAATCCAATATTTGCTCAAGAAACAACCCTACAAACAGCATTCGAAAAAAGTTATATTTCAGAGAAAAGCGGCAATTTTAATGAAGCTAGCAAAGCATTAATGCAGGTATACAACGAAAAGTCATATGAATTAAATTTACGTTTGGGTTATTTAAAATATATGGCTGGTGCATATAGTGATGCCATTATTTTTTATAAAAAAGCAATACAATTAATGCCATATGCTATTGAACCGAAATTAGGTTATGTATACCCAGCTGCAGCGCTAAATAAATGGGATGACGTGATTCTACAATATCAGGCTATACTAAAAATAGACCCTAAAAATAGTACCGTTAACTATAAATTAGGTTTTATTTATTACAACCGAAAAAAATATGCACAAGCAAATAGTTTATTTGAAAAGGTAGTAAATCTTTATCCATTTGATTATGATGGAATATTGATGTATGCATGGACTAATTACCGCATGGGCAAATTACCTCAAGCAAAACTATTATTTAAAAAGGTGTTGTTAATTTCTCCTAATGATAAATCAGCATTAGAAGGATTAGCCCTCATAAAATAAAAAACACAGGATAAATAATTGAATAAATACTTTACTTTATATTTTAAATCTTATTACAGATAAGATATCTATTATTTATTTATCAAATCAGTAACATCAATATGCTAATAACAGTAGTTATCATTTAACAATTAATAATACTGTAAAACAAATTTAGCTTTTCTATATTGGTAGCTAAAAATACCATACATTTTTAGTGCTTTGCACACAAAGTATTACCTTAGCATTATGTTAGTTGAATTACATCCTCAAAATCCAAACCCACGTGACCTAAAAAAGGTGATGGACATATTACAAAAAGATGGGGTAATAATTGTACCTACAGATACCATTTATGCCATGGCTTGCAGATTAGATAGCAAAAAGGCAATTGAACGTATGGCACGTGTATCAGGTAAAAAACCTGAAAAGGTTAACTTCTCCCTCATTTGCTCTGATTTGTCAAACATATCGGATTATACCGCTGTTATCGATAGGGCTGTTTTTCGTTTGCTTAAAAATAATTTACCTGGACCTTTTACATTTATTTTAAAAGCAAATAATAATGTAACCAAATACTTTAGCGGTACTAAAAAAACAATTGGCATACGTGTGCCTGATAATGCCATTGCACAAACCATAATTAAAGAATTAGGTATTCCATTAGTAGTAACAACAATTCATCATGATGATGAAATATTAGAATACATGACAAACCCTGAAGAAATTCATGAAAAGTTTGATCACATAGTTGATTGTGTTATTGATGGTGGTGCTGGAGGTAATATCCCTTCAACCATTGTTGATTGTAGTGAAGATGAGGTTCATATCATTCGTCAAGGTAAAGGTCAATTAAACTCGTAAAACTATTGATGAGTATTAGAAATATAGCTGTTATTTGTAATCCCCAATCTGGAAAAGGCAAACCATTAAAGCTTTTACCTTCATTAGAAAATTTCATTAAACAGCATGGTTTAAATTATCAGTCATTTACCAATAACCTACCTCAAAATTTAAATAATTTAACAGATTTAATCATCATGGGTGGTGATGGTACAATTAACTATACCCTCAATCATTTTAAAAATATAAATATACCTATTGGCATTATTAGTTGTGGTACAGGTAATGATATTGCTACCATACTTAATGGTAAGCAAGTAATACAACACCAGATTGAAACAGCATTATTTGCAACTCCAAAAAAGATTGATGCGGGCATTTGCAATAAAAAACTTTTTATAAACGGAGTTGGTATTGGCTTTGATGGCTGGGTAGTAAAAAAGTTAATGGCAAAAAAATTACTAAATGGGAAGGCTGCTTATTATAGTACCGTTATCAGTTTGTTACTGTTCTATAATGAAACTAAAGTAAAAATCATTACCGATGAAGAATACCATGAAGTAAATTTATTCATGCTAAGTGCCGCTAATGGTAAAACATACGGGGGAGGATTTAAAGTAGCACCATTAGCAGAAGTAAATGATGGCTTACTTGAATTAATAATAATTAATAAGTTACCACTTTTAAAACGTTTAAAGTATTTGCCCATAATTGAAAACGGTAAGCATTTAGATAAACCCCTATCGTTTATAAAGTATAAAACGTGTAAAAAAATATCTTTAAACTCACCGCAAAAACTAAAAGCACATTTAGATGGCGAATACATGGAATCGAATAGTTTTGATATAGAAATATTACCTCAATTTTTAAGCATAAGAACAACAACTGGGTAATTTAAACCCACTATAATTTTTACATTTGTAGTTTATGAATCCAATTTTAGTTGAAGTATATAGAGGTGGTTTATTAGAAAGCTTTCACCGAGGTGTAATTTGTATTGTTAACCAACAAAATGAAATTATATTTAGCGTGGGTGATACAGAACAATTGTGTTACCCAAGAAGTGCCATGAAACTGCTTCAGGTAATTCCACTTATTATTAATGGTGGAATAGATAAATTTAATTTTACATTAGAAGAAATTGCTGTAATGTGTGGCTCTCACAATGCAGAAAGCGAACACTTGATTGTAGTGAATGCCATCTTAAAAAAAATTGGATTAAACCCAGATAATTTAAATTGTGGACCTCAATACCCAAGCAGTAAAAAAGATGCCAATGCATTAATAAAAGGCGATGTTAAGCCACATCACATACACAACAATTGCAGCGGTAAACATGCTGGTATGTTAGCCACATGTGTACTTATGAATTGGCCAATTGAAAATTACATCAACCCAAACCACCCATTACAAAAAGCCATTAAACAAATTTGTGCCTTAATGTATGAATACCCCGAACAACAAATGATAACTGCCTTAGATGGTTGTAGTGCACCCATTTTTAGTGTACCTGTAAAAAATCAGGCTATAGCTTATAAAAATTTAGTGAGCAACAACCATTTACCTCATGCCGTAAAGGCAGCTTGTAAAGTTGTAGTAAACACAGTTAGTAATTACCCTTTTATGGTTGCTGGAAGCAAAAGATATTGTACAGATATGATGCAAATTACTGCACCTAAAATCATAGGTAAAACAGGTGCTGAAGGTATTTTTTGCATGACATTTACTGAGCAAAAACTTGGAGTATGTATTAAGATTGATGACGGTAAAATGTTACCGCAATATAATGTTGCACAAGCATTGATAAATGCCAGCGGATTATTTAGCACAAAAGATTTGGAACCATTGCAACATCATTTACAATCTCCTATTATTAACTTTAACAAACTTACCACTGGAGCAATTAAAGTAAGCGAAACATTATTAAAGCAATTAGCAACTTTAAAAATTGTATAACAGAAAAAGCCGCTCTCAATAAATTGAAAGCGGCTTTTTAATATCAAATCGAAATGATTAATTAATCCCTCTAAAAATTCTATTCCAACGTATTTTCTTAAAAATATTCGTTTCATTCGGATCTAAACTCATCCAAGTAAACAATGCCTTACCCACAATATGGTCTTCGGGTACAAACCCCCAAAAGCGAGAATCGGCAGAGTTATGGCGGTTATCACCCATCATAAAATAATAGTTTTGCTTAAAAGTATAAGAAGTAATTTCATTACCTTCTAAATATACTTTATTGTCTTTCATTTCAAGTGTTGGATTATTTTCGTATACCTTAATAGCACGTTCATAAATAAAGTAAGTTACGGTATCAAGTTTAATTACATCGCCTTCTTTAGGTATGTATATGGCACCAAAATTATCTACGTTCCAACCCCAATTCTCTTTAAACGGAAAGATATATGCAGCACCAGCACCTTTGGCTTGTAAAGTATTCTCTACTTTTTTTACCCAACTTTGTTGCAACAAATCTTCTTTGGCATTTTTAGTTAACAACAATTCAAAATCTCCTTGATCGCTTACACGTCCTCCCTCGGTAATATCATTACGTTTAGCAACCTTTTCATCAAATGAACCATCAGTTTGAACATAATATTTAAACTGCATTTTAGGCGGATTTTCCACTGCTACTCCATTAATAAAGACCTGCTGATTAATTACAGCTAAGCTATCACCTGCAATACCTAAACATCGTTTAATGTAATTTTCTTTTTTATCTAATGGTCGTCCATCTTCTGCAGGATAGTTAAATACCACTACATCATTATTTTTTATTTTTTGAAAACCTGGTAAACGCATGTAAGGCATATTTGGCCACTCGATGTATGAATTACCACCAACTAAAGGCATGGTATTGTGGGCAAATGGGAAACTAACAGGGGTAATAGGAGCACGAGCCCCGTAATTTACCTTACTTACAAATAAAAAATCGCCAACCAATAACGATTTTTCCATTGATGAAGTAGGTATGGTATATGCTTCTATAAAAAACGTACGAATTAAGGTAGCTGCAACAACTGCAAATGCAATCGCATCAATCCACTCGCGTGATTTGGTTTTACGTTTAAAACGATTAACAAAAATGTAGTAGCCAATTATAGCTGCTTGTATCAATATAAAAAATAGGATATTGGTAACAAAAGATGAGCCAGTTACAAAGCTCATAATAATAAAGAAGAACAAGTTGATGCCACTCATTAGCCAAAAGCTATATTGTTCGCGCTTATTAAGCATGGCAAAAAATTTATTGTACATGTTTTATTAGTTAGTTTATTGTGATGATTGTCTTACTTGTTATAATAAAACGAGCAAACCTTCATTCTCTGTTTAAATTTTGTTAAACGGATAAAATTAATTGCGGAAGGTCAATTAAAGATTTAAAATATCTTCCATAGTATAAATACCTTTTTTACCTATTAACCACTCTGCTGCTAGCACTGCACCTTTTGCAAAACCATAACGTGATTTAGCTACATGGCGAATTTCTATGCCATCAATTACAGATTCGTATTTTACAAAATGATCGCCTGTAACATCAGCAACACGTTTTGATTCAATAAGTAACTCATTAGGTTTTAAACTTTGCGAAGGGGTGTTTTCATTATAAATTAATCGGCCTTTATAGCTGTCTTTAAATTTACTTTCTGCTAATATTTGATTAACTAAAGTTAAAGCCGTACCGCTTGGATGGTCTTTTTTCTCGGTATGATGAATTTCCTCAATCATTACATCATAATCTTCTTGTTCTGCCATCATTTTAGCTAATAATTTATTTAACTTAAAGAAGATATTTACACCAACACTAAAGTTGGTGCTGTGAACCATGCTTTGTTCTTCAGATAAACAACGGCTTTTAATCTTGTCAAACTGATCATACCAACCTGTGGTACCAATAACTAAGGGAACCTTTGCTTCAAAACATTTATTGATGTTTTCAACTGCAGCATCTGGCATACTAAAGTCTATTGCAACATCTACATTCTGCAAGCTAATAGGCATAAAATCGAAGGAGTTTTCCAAACTAACTTTGTACACAATTTCGTGACCTTTAGCAAGTGCAATTTTTTCAACTGCTTTACCCATTTTGCCATAACCTAATAATGCAATTTTCATCTGATAATGTTTTTATTGAGTTGTAGTTGGTTGTGAGGATTAATGTTAACAGGAATTAAAATTCGTAGTAAAAATACACATTCTTCTCATTTTTTTAAAACTTAAACGTAAATAAAAGTTGAGAACTTGGAATAGAGCCCACAAATTGATAGGTGGGTTGTATATTTATTGACAAATCATCTGTTATTTTAAAATCAAAAAAATGAGCATCAACAGCAGCATCAACAAGCTGTAAAATGTATACAGCACCTAAACCTATGTATGATAAATCACGGTTATAGCGGTATGAATCACGAAAATTTTGCAAGGTTGGGGTTTGAAACTGATTGTAAAATCCATCCATATTATATCCTGTTGTTACACGCTCGGAGTATGCCGCTTTAAAATTGTTGTATTGTTTGGTATAAAAAATAACGCTATAAACTAAAGCACCTTCCGCGGCATAAACTATGGGTATTTTCCAATACTTTTTATTGTATGCTTGTCCAGCACCTGGTAAAAAAACAGATAATAGGGTTGCCTTTTTAGGTGAGTGTTTTACAAAAGTAGAGGTGTCTTTTTTAGAAGCTTTATTACTCTTGATATTTTTGTATGCGGTATCGTTACTATAGCCAAAAGGTATTGATGTTAAACTATCATTGATAGGGCCTTGAGCTAAAGCTTTGGTGCTTACACACAAAGTCAAAACCATTATAACACCTAATATGTACTTACTATTCATTTTTAACAATGGCAAATGTAAACAAAATAGGGTGGAATTTTAAATGTACCTTTAGGTACTAATGGAGAGAAATATTTACCACAAATGTATTTGAATTGGTTATAAACCAAAGCGAGCACAAAAGATCTGAATGGTTAGGTGGCATTAATTTATTAGAAGTAAGTTTTAACAGGGGCTAATGAACTTATATAAATTATTCGTGATCTGTATGTTATCGTATTTAAGCAGCCTTAGGCAAAATAATTTCGACATTAATGCGCAGTATGTCAGGGATAAAAAAACGCCAAACGTGCAAGACGTTTGGCGTTTTTAAATATAAAATTCATGTCAATTAATTTTCATCTAATTGCATCAAGTCTAAAATTCTTTGTAATTCTGCTTGCGAACGGAATGGGATTTTAATATTTCCACGTCCTTTATCATCAGCTTTAATGCTAATTTTGGTATTAAACCTATCACTTAAACTTTTTTGATACTCCACCAATGTTTCCGATTTATTAGGTTTAGCCGGGGTTTTACTTGCTTTTATATCATTAGGCTTGGCATTTTCTTCACGTACTAGGTTTTCTACACTACGCACACTTAACTCGTTTGCCAACATTTGCTCTAACATCCACTCCTGTTTCTTAGGATCGTCAACGTTAATAATAGCACGCGCGTGGCCCATACTAATTTTGCCTTCTTTAAGAGCAAGCTGAACAGAATCGGGTAACTTTAATAAACGTAAGTAATTAGTAACCGTGCTTCTGTTTTTACCAACCCTATCTCCTACTTCATCTTGTTTTAAACTGCATTCTTCCATTAAACGCTTGTAACTTAATCCAATTTCAATTGGGTTTAATTCTTCGCGTTGAATATTTTCAATCAATGCCATTTCTAGCATTTCTTGGTCGTTTGCTACACGTATATATGCAGGAATTCTTGATAATCCTGCTAAAATACTTGCACGTGTTCTGCGTTCACCAGAAATAATTTGGTAGCTATCGTAACCCATTTTACGAACTGTAATGGGTTGTATAACACCATGTATTTTAATCGACTCTGCTAATTCTGCTAAAGCCACTTCTTCAAACTCTGTTCGAGGTTGGAATGGGTTTGCTTGTATTTGGCTTATTGATATTTCGCTGATTGAATTAGCGGGTCTTGCTTCTGTTGCTGTATTGGTAATATCCGTGCTAGCATCAGAAAGTAAAGCGCTTAATCCACGGCCTAGTCCACTTTTTTTTGGTTGACTCATAAAATAATGTTGTTTATATTTTTTGTAATTAAACAATTAATTGAGTGTGATCGACTCAAACATGTTCATTTTAGTTAAACCATTTTTTTGCAACAACTCTTTGGCTAAATTTAAGTAGTTGATAGTACCCTTACATTCGGCATCATAAGCAATTACTGGTTTCCCAAAACTAGGTGCCTCACTTAAACGGGTGTTTCGCTGTATAATGGTATCAAATACCATTTGTTGGAAGTGCATTTTCACTTCTTCAACAACTTGGTTACTTAAGCGTAAGCGCATATCATACATGGTTAATAATAAACCTTCTATTTGCAAATCGGGATTAATGCTGCTTTGAACAATTTTTATTGTGTTTAATAATTTACCCAAACCTTCCAATGCAAAATACTCGCACTGCACTGGAATAATTACACTATCACTTGCTGTAAGAGAATTGGTGGTAATTAAACCTAATGATGGTGAACAATCAATAATAATAAAATCGTAATCTTTTTTAATTGGATCTAATGCGTGACGCAACACACGCTCACGATTAGGAACATTAATCAATTCAATTTCGGCACCCACTAAGTCAATATTAGAAGGAAGTAAATCTAAAAAGTCAACTTCAGTTTTTATGATGGCTTCTCTGGCTAATACATCGTTAATCATCACCTCGTACAAACCCAGCTCCACATTTTTAGGATCGAAACCTAAGTGAGATGTTGTGTTAGCTTGAGGATCCGCATCTACCACTAATATTTTGTATTCTAATACTGCTAAACTTGCGGCCAAGTTAACGGCAGTTGTAGTTTTACCTACACCACCTTTTTGATTTACTACTGATATTATTTTTCCCATGATTATGATTGTCGTTTGTTAATTTATTAAATGGTTATAATGCTGCCTACAGCTGGAATAATTAATGTTTTTTCGTGCTTTTCGAAATAGTTTATTGCCTTTTCGTGATCAACTTTTATATAATTAAATGTATCAAAATGCATAGCTACTACTTTTTCGCAACCCAACATATCGGCAGCACGGTTAGCATCAACATACCCCATGGTGAAATTATCTCCAATTGGCAAAATGGCTAAATTAATGCGATACTGCTCACCTATATAACTCATATCACTATGCAATCCTGTATCACCCGCGTAATAAATGGCTTCGTTGTTCGCTTCATTTGATAGCACAAATCCAACAGCTGTTCCTCCATAACTACCGTCAGGCAATGAACTTGAATGAGCAGCATAAACCATTTGCACAGTTCCAAAATCAAAAGTCCATTTACCACCAATATTCATTGGGTGTGTATTGGTAATGCCTTGTTTATTTATCCATGCATGAATTTCCCAGTTTGCCACTACAGTTGCACCTGTTTGTTTAGCCAAATCAACCAAATCTGCTGTATGATCTTCATGCCCATGCGATACCATAATGAAATCAGCTTTAAGTTCTGAAAACACTATTTTAGCAGCCAATTCATTTCCCCGAATAAATGGATCAAATATGATAAGCTTTCCGCTCATCTCTATCTGGAAACATGAATGACCTAAGTATGTTAACTGCATATTTTATTCTAACCTGAAGTATCAAATAAAATGTTTCACGACATCAACATATATACAACCTTACTTTATTGTATCCACATGGGTGTGGATATTTTTTATACACTATATACCAATTACTTACATTATTACCTGTGCGTGAAACAACCCATATTTTTTCCCTATTATCAACATAAAAAACAAAATTTCACGGCATTTTTTGGAACGGAAATTCTTGCCGCGCTCATCATTCCAAATTTTATTTCATTATTACGTTTTGTAATTAAACTTTCAAATAATTAGTAACAGTTATGTTATGCCATGAATAATAGCCACTTAGGCTATAAATTACAATTACACATATTTCTACTAATTTCACACCCACAAAATCCAATTTAATAATTGAAAGCACTGCACTTAATAGCACAATTCTTATCCAATAAATCAACACTTTGGCTATGCTTAGTTACAACAATTTTATTTGTAACCGTAACAAGTGTTCGCTTTAACCGAAATAATACAATAGTTAAAAGACCACTTAATGATGCAAGATATTTTATCGCTTATGTAGAGTATTTTAGAGGTGAAACACCTACTGATGTAATTCGACCTGCCTCTAATTGGCGAATGCTTGTGCCATGTATTGCAGCTAGTTTACCTTTTGAGCCACTAACTGCCATTAATATTGTAAACCAAATACTACTGCTTCTTAGTATGTTTATGTTATACTATAGTATGTTGTATTTAAAAATTAGTAAGGGGTATGTTTGGTTAGGAATGATGTTGTTTATTGTATCATTTCCTGCTTTTTATTACACCACCATTGGTTATGTTGATGCAGGTGTCATGTTTTTTGTAGGCACTTGTATTTATGCAACACTTAAACAATCTTGGTGGTTATTTATGTGTTCATTTATTTTGGGCTTTTTAGCAAAAGAAAGTATTGTAGTGGTATTACCATTTACTGTGGCTTATCTTTTCATGAAAGACAAAAGGAAATATGCATTTGTATTGGGTTTAATTTTAATTGCCACATATTTAGCAGAGAGTTATTTGGTAAGGCAATACGCTTACCTTACACCAGGAGAAAAAAACAATATGTTTTGGGTTATTAACCTAGATAACATAAGACTTAATTTAAATCGTATAAACTCCCTATTAGCACCAATTTTAACAATGGGTTTTGTTGGATTAATATACTTATTCAGCATTAAATCTTCTATGAAAACTAACAAATCATTAAGTTGGGCCTCCCTAATATTATTAGCAACCACATTTGCCATGTATACTTTTGCATTTATCTCAACTTATGCCGATGGCCGACCATTTTGGTTAGCCTACTTCGCCATGATAATGGTAAGTATGCTAGGGTTACAAAACAAAGTGAAAAAAACTTAACCTTTCTTTCTGCGCTCAACCTCTCTGCTAATCAATGTTAGCTCTCTTCCTGCCTGACCTTTCACTGAAGTGTTTTCTGCTGCACGCCTGAACAAATAAGGCATTACTGCTTTTACTGGGCCATAGGGCAAATATTTAGCCACATTATATCCTGCACTTGATAGGTTAAAACTAATGTGATCACTCATGCCGAATAACTGCGAAAAATAAATCCGTTGGTCGTTATTGGCCAATTTTTTTTGTGACATTAATTCAGTTAACAACATACTGCTTTGTTCGTTATGTGATCCTGCACAAAGACTTATCCTATCTAAATGATCAATGCAATAGCTTAGTGCATTGTTGTAGTCTTTATCGGTACTTAACTTATCAGGTTGTATTGGGCTTGGATAGCCTATTTTAGATGCACGCGCTCTTTCTTTTTCCATATAAGCTCCGCGTACCAATTTTAAACCTAAGTAATAGTTATGCTTAACTGCATCATCAAAACTATCTTTTACAAAAGCTAATCTATCGTGGCGGTATAATTGAATGGTGTTGTATACAATACATTTTTCTTTGTTAAATTCATGCATCATATCGTTTGCTAAATCATCAATAGCGGTTTGAATCCAAGATTCCTCCGCATCAATAAAAACTCGCACATTTTTTAAATGTGCCATTTTACAAATTTGATATATGCGATTTCTTACAAGACCCCACTCAGTTTCTTCATTCATTGTTAAGATTTCTTTGGCCGAAACTTTTGCCAATAAATCAAACCTAGCCAAGCCAGTAACTTTAAAAACACAAAATGGTATTTTAGGATTGTTTTGGGCTTTGTTAATGGTTTCTAGCGTCTCGGTAACAGTGGCATTAAAACTTTCCTCTTTTTCTTCTCCTTCTACACTGTAATCTAAAATAGTACCTACACCATAACCATAAAGTTGGTCTATGGTTTTGTTACAATCATCCATGCTTTCTCCACCACAAAATTGTTTAAAAACTGTGCTTTTAATTAACCCTTTTATGGGTAAACCTATACTAAATGCTCCATTTACCATTGGCGGACCCATCTTTACTAGCCAGTTATATCCAATGGCTTTAAACAACAAGAATGATTGTGTTAATTCGCTGTTACTTTTCGACTTAAAAGCAATTTCAGTATTATCGAAACTTAAGGCTAAGGGCTTATTTTGTATATTGGTTTGCACAGTTTTTATTACTTAATTATTAATTTAACCGAAAATACCACAAATTTGTTTGCGCAAAAATAATCGCACTTAGCTATTTTTTGCCATAAACCAATTATTAATTTTTACCCGCTTGAAAGAGTACAACCAAAAGGATTATAGTATTTACATAGGCCCTGAAGTATTTGATTTACTGTTAGAACAGTTAATTGAACGCTCGTACTCGCAGGTATTTGTGCTAGTTGACGAAAATACTGAAAAGCACTGTTTACCCATTTTAACCAAAACTCTTTTTGACGTTAAAGTAATAAAAATAGCCAGTGGTGAAGATAACAAGACAGTTAACAACTTACAATTTATTTGGGATGAACTAATAAAAAATCAAGCCGATAAACAAACTGCATTAATTAATTTAGGTGGAGGTGTTATTGGTGATATGGGTGGTTTTGCGGCAGCAACTTTTAAACGTGGAATTGATTTTATAAATGTTCCAACAACACTTTTAGCCATGGTTGATAGTAGCATAGGTGGAAAGTTAGGAGTAGATTACATGGGCATTAAAAATGCTGTTGGTATTATAAAAAACCCGAGTTCGGTATTTGTAAGTGTAGATTTTTTGTCCACATTACCCAAAAGAGAATTAATAAATGGTTTTGCCGAAATTATTAAACATGGCCTGGTAGCTATGGAAGAATATTGGGAAAAAGTAATCCGGGTAAAAAATATTGATTCAGAAAGCATGAGCCATTTAATTCATGGCTCTATTAAGATTAAAACTCAAATTGTTAAAAAAGACCCTATTGAAGATGGCTTACGTAAAGTGCTAAACTTCGGACATACTATTGGACATGCTATAGAGTCTTACTCTATAATACACGACAAGAATCCACTTAAGCATGGCGAAGCAATTGCCATTGGTATGATTTGCGAGGCGTTTTTATCTAAAGAACATAATGGCTTAAGCGGTAGAGAATTGAGATTAATTAGTGAAGTGATTTTACAGCACTTCCCTAAATATTCGTTGCGCAATATTTTATCGCCTGAATTAATTAAGTATATGCGCCAAGACAAAAAGAATAGTAACCAAAACATCAACTTTAGCTTACTAAAACGAATTGGCAAAGCTGGTTTCGATTATACTTGTTCAGATGCTCAAATAGCACTTGCCTTAAATTATTACGATGGGTTATGAGTAACCTTCGGATAAAACATCCAACTAAACAATTAACAGGTAACATTACACTTCCTGCATCAAAAAGTATTTGTAACCGTGTACTTCTTTTGCAAAAAGTTTTAGGGGTAAACACCCAAATTCAAAATATTTCTACTGCAGATGATAGCTTAATTATGCAATTCGCTCTGCAACAAAACAACGGAACTGTTGATGTAAAAAATGCTGGAACTTGCATGCGTTTTTTAACCGCATATTATGCTACTACACCCAATATAGATATTGTGTTAAAAGGTAGCGAACGCATGCATAACCGGCCAATTGGCGCTTTGTATGATGCATTAACAACACTTGGTGCCGACATCGAATATATTGACAAAATAGGCTTTGCACCTTTGCGAATTAAAGGTAAAAAACTACATGGCGGTGTGGTAGCTGTTGATGCATCTTTAAGCAGTCAGTTTGTTAGTGCGTTGATGTTGGTGGCACCAAATTTTAAAAATGGTTTATCCATTCGTTTAGGTAAAAATACGGTTTCCAAATCATACATAACTTTAACTGCCGATTTATTAGAACAATTTGGAATTGATGTTAATGTACATGATGATGATGTGGTGATAAAACCATATCAAAACCAAACTGCACCAGATACTTTTTTTATTGAACCCGATTGGAGTGCTGCTGCTTTTTGGTATCTGTTGTTGGCCTTGGCAAAAGAAGGTAATATCACCCTCAATAAACTTACACCCAATAGTACCCAAGGCGATGCGATTATTGCCAATTACATGGAACGTTTTGGCATCAGTACGCAGTATAACTCACAAGGTGCGTTGCTTACCAAAAACAATAACTTTTTAGAAAATGCATGTTACGACATGTTAAATTACCCAGACATGGTGCCTGCAATGGCTGTGTTGATGTGTGCATTAAACATACCTTGCACGTTTATAAACGTTGCACACTTAGAAGCAAAAGAGAGTAAACGCTTAACAGCATTGTGTACCGAACTGGGTAAATGTGGATTTGATATCACCCAAAATGGCAGCAAGCTACAAATTAATAAAATTATTGAACAAAACTTAATAAAACCAACATCGTTTAATACGTATCAAGATCACCGCATGGCAATGGCTTTGGCTCCGTTGGCTTTGTTATTTGATGAAGTAGTGATTAATGATAGCGAAGTGGTAGAAAAATCGTACCCGCATTTTTGGGATGATTTACACCAGGTTGGTTTTGAAATTACGGTTGAGTAGTAAAAGCCAAATTCCATTTATATTTGAAAATCATCCAGACAACTAACAAAATTTAACATGGCAGGAAATACATATGGACAACTTTTTCGCATCACTACTTTTGGTGAAAGTCATGGACCAGCTTTGGGTGTTGTTATTGATGGCTGTCCAGGTAATTTAAGTATTGATTTAGATTTTATACAGGCCGAATTAAATAAACGCAAACCAGGACAAAGCGCAATTACCACTTCGAGAAATGAAGACGAATCGTTTGAAATTTTATCGGGGGTATTTGAAGGAAAAACTACTGGAGCACCTATTTGCATGATGGTGCGCAACAACGATCAACGAAGCCAAGATTACTCGCATTTAAAAGATGTGTTTCGTCCATCTCATGCCGACTATACCTATCAAACCAAATATGGTATACGCGATTACCGGGGCGGAGGAAGATCATCGGCCCGCGAAACCGTAGCACGTGTTTTAGCAGGTGCAGTTGCTAAATTATTTTTAGCAGAAAAAGGCATCTTTATCAATGCCTATGTTAGTCAGGTTGGGCCTGTTAAATTACAAACCATTCCAGATCAAATAGATGTTTCAAACATTGAAAAAAGTATGGTGCGTTGCCCAGATGAAAACACATCAAAACAAATGATTGAATTGATTACCCAAACAGGAAAAAGAGGCGACAGTGTTGGTGGAGCAATTACATGTATAATTAAAAATGTGCCTGCTGGATTGGGCGAACCAGTATTTGATAAACTAAATGCCGAATTAGGTAAAGCCATGTTAAGCATAAATGCCTGTAAAGGATTTGAAATTGGAAGTGGTTTTGATGCTGCACACGCATTTGGTAGTGCACATAATGACGAGTTTTATATAACTGAAACTGGAATACAAACACGTACCAATAACAGTGGTGGGGTACAAGGCGGCATAAGTAATGGAGAACCTATATTTTTTAAATGCGCATTTAAACCTGTGGCCACTATAAGAAGTGAGCAACAAACTATATCAAACCAAGGAGAAGAAATTACATTGGCAGCAAGCGGAAGGCACGACCCTTGTGTGGTTCCAAGAGCAGTGCCCATAATAGAAGCTATGTCTGCGTTGGTTCTGGCCGATTTTGTACTTAGAAATAATGCTATTAATTGATAAGTTAAAATTATAACTATTTCTAACCATATTTAATTCGCATCAAGCTACTGTATACCAACACCTAAAATATAAAAGTTTGGTAAGTTGATAAGTGCCATGCCACTATTATTTAATATTTTAGTTCTATCTTGCAAATTGAAAAACACCAAAAGTTGATCAAACTATTTAAATGAAAAAAATCTTATTAGCAAGCATCCTCTCATTAACATTTATAAATACACAAGCTCAAGAGATTATTCCTTGTGCAACTGACCATGTTCATTATCAAATGAAACAAGCCAATCCATTATTGGCTATAGAAGAAGAAAGAGGAAACCAAGAAGCAAGTAAAATTGCCAATACTTTATTAACCAATAAAAACTTTGCTAAACAAGGTAATGTAAAATATATACCAGTTGTATTTCATGTTATACATAACGGTGGTTCAGAGAATATCACCCAAGCACAAATCATGGATCAAATGCGTATTTTAAACGAAGATTTTCGCAAAAAAGCAGGAACTAATGGAGATAAAAGTACCAACCCTAATGCAACTGATATGGAGTTTGAATTTAGGTTGGCACAAGTTGACCCTAATGGCATTCGACATGATGGTATCAACCGTATACAAAGCACTGCCACAGAAAATGCAAGTGATAATGTAAAAGCATTAAGCAGGTGGAATAGTACTAAATACTTGAATATTTGGGTTGTAAAAAGTATCAGCCTCGGGGGATCAAGTGGTGGAACTGTTCTAGGTTATGCACAATTTCCTTTTTATATGTCATTTGCTCCTAACAATGATGGTATTGTAATTCGTGCTGATTATGTTGGAAGTATACAATCGGGTAACACAAGCCATATGGGCCGTACTTTAACACACGAAGTTGGACATTGGGTGGGATTGTATCATCCTTTTCAAGATGGTTGCACAGGCCAAACAGCATCAAATTGCTCTTCAGCAGGTGATCGTGTATGTGATACACCACCTGTATCTGAGGCAAATTATGGTTCGGTGTGTGATGCAACATTAAACTCATGTAAAGGTGATAATCCTGATTTACCAGATATGATTAATAATTATATGGATTATTTAGATGGTAAATGTGCCAATACATATACAATCGGTCAGAAAGCAAGAGCTATTGCTGAAATGAGTTTATACAGAAGTGCTATTTATTCAACTAATAACTTAGCTGCCGCAGGAATATTACCAGATGGAAGTTATGCATCAGTAGCTCAATCAAACATTAAAGCACCTTATAGCTATGGATTTGAAGATGCAAATATTACCGCTGCAGGATGGCGTATACAAAATCTGCAAAACGGAGCAAATGGATGGAAAATAGATAACATTGGTTATAATGGCACAAAAAGTATTGCATTTCGTAATTTTAATCTTTTAGCTATCACACATACTCGAGATGAATTTAACTCACCATTAATAGATATTTCTACATTAGCAAATCCGGTATTAAAAGTTCGTTTAGCAAATGCCAGAAAAAATTCTGGTGATGTTTTAGAAATTGGTATAAGTGGTGATTTTGGAAGAACTGAAACAAAAATATACTCGGCAACACCATCATTGAGCATGCCAACAACAGAGCTAGTTCCAACCGAAACATCGCAATGGACCACATTAACTTTTGACTTGACACCATATCTAAGCATGACCAATGCACGCATACGTTTTGAGTTAAGAAATTTAAGGGGTAACAACACCTTTATTGATGATTTTTCAATTACTTCATCAACAGGATTGTTGGATAATTTAAAACAAGAAATGGCATTTAATGTGTACCCTAACCCTATGGAAGGTTCTGCTTATGCCCAGTTTGAGTTGAAACAAACACAACACATTGAAATTAATATTTGTGATGTAACAGGTCGTAAAGTAAGCACATTCCAACAAGGCGAAATGCAAGCGGGTATGCATAGCTTGGCAATAGATCGTAGTGGTTTAAAAGCAGGCATTTACCTGATAAATGTTACCACACAAAATGGAACATTTGCGCACAAACTTGTTGTAAACTAAAAAAAATTGTAACGTGCGTACCGAAACAGTGAGCGTTAACTCACTGTTTTTTGTTTTTATATAAGTTAGTAATATTGCCGTATGACAAAGAACCTTGTGATAGTTGAGTCGCCTGCAAAGGCAAAAACCATAGAGAAATTTTTAGGTAAAGACTATACCGTAAAAAGCTGTTATGGCCATATACGTGATTTAGCGAAAGGTGACGAAGCCATCAGAATTGATAAGAATTTCGAACCTCAATATGAAGTACCTGCAGAGAAAAAAGCTGTAGTAAGTGAGTTAAAAAAACTAGCCGCACAAAGTGATATGGTTTGGTTAGCATCCGATGAGGACCGTGAGGGTGAAGCCATTTCATGGCATTTAAGCGAGGTGCTAAAATTAACACCAGAAAACACCAAGCGCATTGTTTTTCATGAAATTACTAAGCCTGCTATTTTACGTGCAATAGAAAACCCTAGAGGAATAGATTATAACCTAGTAAATGCACAACAAGCAAGAAGGGTATTAGATAGGTTAGTAGGTTTTGAATTATCACCAGTACTTTGGAAAAAAATAAAAGGCAACTTGAGTGCAGGTCGTGTACAATCTGTTGCCGTGAGATTGATTGTTGAGCGTGAAAGAGAAATTAACAACTTTAGCCACTCTTCTGCCTTTAAAATTGTAGCACATTTTAATGTAAGTGGCAAACAAATGGATGCCGAATTATCAAAACGTTTTGATAAAGAAGCCGATGCAATGGCCTTCTTACAAAAATGTATTAATGCCGATTTTACCATAAATAATTTAGATGTTAAACCCGCAGAAAAATCTCCTGCTCCTCCATTTACCACTTCAACACTACAACAAGAAGCAAGTAGGAAACTAGGATATGGTGTAAGTACTACCATGAGTATTGCTCAAAAACTATATGAACATGGATTGATTACTTATATGCGTACTGACAGTGTAAACTTAAGTGAACTTGCAATAGGAGCGGCCAAAGATTATATTACCAAAAACTTTGGTACACAATACAGCAATCCTAAACGTTACACCACTAAAAACGATAGTGCACAAGAAGCTCACGAGGCCATACGACCTACCTATTTTGAAAATATAGATATTGATGGTACCCCTCAAGAAAAAAGACTTTACGATTTAATTTATAAACGTGCTATCGCCTCGCAAATGAGCAAAGCGCAAATAGAACGTACCATTGCACAAATAGGTGTAAGTACATTACCCGATACCTTAACTGCAACAGGAGAAGTATTGAAGTTTGATGGTTTCTTAAAAGTATATTTAGAAAGTACGGATGATGAATCCGAAAATGAAAACAGCAAAATGCTTCCCCCTTTAAAAGTAGGCGAAAAACTTACTTTAATTAACATGGATGCTGCAGAGAAATTTACTCGTCCTGCCCCACGTTACACAGAGGCCAGCTTGGTAAAAAAATTAGAAGAGTTAGGAATTGGTCGTCCATCAACCTACGCACCAACAATTAGTACCATACAAAAACGAGGGTATGTGGTAAAAGAAGACCGTGACGGGAAAGAGCGTAACTTTACTAATTTAACTTTAGAAAAAGGTGAAATTAAACGTGAAGTGAAATCAGAGAAATACGGAAGCGAAAAAGCAAAACTTTTCCCTAGTGATATTGGCATGATAGTAACCGACTTTTTATCAAAACACTTTGATAAAATTATGGATTATAACTTTACAGCAAACGTAGAAAAAGAGTTTGATGAAATTGCTCGTGGCCAAATACAATGGAATAAGATGATTGCGGATTTCTACAAACCGTTTCATGAAGAGGTAGAAAAAACAACTGAAACAGCAGAGCGACAAAGTGGAGAACGTACCCTTGGTGTTGATCCGTTAACGGGTAAAAATATTTACGCTAAAGTGGGTAAATTTGGCCCTTATGTACAATTAGGCGAAGCCACTGAAGAGGAAAAACCACAATATGGCAAGTTGCTTCAAAGTCAGCGCATCGATTCAATATCATTAGAAGAAGCCTTAGAATTATTTAAATTACCCCGTACACTTGGCGAATATCTGGGCAAAGAAGTATCTGTTAATGTAGGTCGTTATGGGCCATATGTTAAGTGGGGAGATGATTTTATATCATTGCCCAAAGGCGAAGAATTAATGGAAGTAGATTTAACTCGTGTTGCTGAAGTAATTAACGCTAAACAAACAGCAGATGCTCCAGTTGGTACTTTTAAAAACAAACCTATTACAAAAGGCAAAGGTCGCTTTGGTCCATTTATAAAATGGAACGATTTGTACATCAACGTGCCTCGCAATTATAATTTTGATGAACTTACCCAACCACAAATGGATGAGTTGATTGCTAAGAAAATAGACAAAGAAGCCAATCGTTTTATACAACAATGGGATGATGAAAAGATTGCCCTTGAAAACGGCAGATGGGGGCCTTTTATACGCTTTGGTAAAAAGATGATTAAGATAGCACGCAAGAAAGATGGCGAAAAGTATACTACCGATGACCTTGCAAACATTACCTTAGATGAAGTAAAAAAACTTATTGAAATAGAAGAACCAGACGCATTTGCAAAAAAGGCACCTAAAAAAGTGGCTGTTAAGAAAGCAACTGCTAAAAAAACAACTGCTAAAAAAATGTCAAAAAAATAGCTACACCAAATAAAGCATGATAAACGAAAGGGAAATTCATTCGTTAGTTGCTTTGCTTGATGATGATGACCAAGAGGTACTTAACCATGTGGAAAGTAAACTTCTATCATTAGGCAAAGATGCTATTCCAATTTTGGAAAGCGAGTGTAATAAACTGCAAAATACAACCCAACAAAATAGGCTTTTACAAGTAGTACATCGTATACAATATTCCGAACTATTAAAGGATTTTGCAGATTGGTTCAGCTCATCAGAACAAGATCTGCTAACGGGTATTTACTTGATTGCACGTTACCAGTATCCAAATTTAAATGAACAAGATATTATTAACCATATAGATAAAATTCGATTAGATATATGGCTTGATATGCACCATGATTTAAGTCCGTATGAAAAAGTACGTATTATAAACAGTGTTTTGTACAACGAATTAGGATTTAAAGGCAATACAGAAAACTACCACGCACCAGATAACTCCTTTATAAATGTTGTGTTAGAAACACGAAAGGGTAACCCCATTATGATGGCGGTTATTTATATTTTGCTAGGACAAAGGCTACACCTGCCTATTTTTGGAGTAAACCTACCTCAACATTTTGTTTGCGCATACAAAGAAGAGAACAAACAACTGCTATTTAATGATCCTTTTAACTTAAAAACACAGCACGATTTTCGAGAAGGACGTGTATTGTTTTACATCAATGCCTTTAACAATGGTGCAGTGTTTAGTAGGGCTAACCTTGAACAGTTCTTACGCCAAATTAAAATAGAACCACAACCCGATTATTTTGAAGCATGCGGTAATTTGTCTATTATCAAAAGAATATTGCGTAACCTGGTTGTTGCATACGAAAAACAAAAAGATTCCGAAAAGGCAGATGAAGTAAAAGACCTACTCTTGGCTATTGGCGAAACTTACTTTAGTTATAATGAAGAAGCACCGCCAGAGGAAGAGGAAGAATAAACCAGTTAACTACGTTTTATCTGATAAAGTCATCCTAAATTAAATTCTATAAGAATGTATTTGTTTCTTTATTCAGCAATTGAATTTAATAAATTCGCTATACATTTAATCTTAATCAAAACTCAATTCTTGCTAAGGTATACGGGTTAAGCCTTATTAATTTACCTACTCAACTTAATCTTCCCAACATTAAACTCTTTTTCGTACTTTCGCGGCCTCAAATTTGTAAGGCTCCATGTTATCAGTATCTAATTTAAGTTTGCGCTATGGTAAGCGCGTGTTGTTTGATGAAGTGAATATTAAATTTGCACCAGGCAACTGCTATGGTGTAATTGGCGCAAACGGTGCAGGTAAATCTACCTTGTTAAAAATCATGTCGGGCGAAATTGAACCCACCACTGGAAATGTATCTATGACACCCGGTGAACGCATGAGTGTACTTTCTCAAAACCACTTTGCTTTTGATAATTACCCTGTATTGCAAACCGTTATTATGGGTAACAAAAAACTTTTGGAAGTAATGCTAGAAAAAGATGCATTATACGCAAAGGCTGATTTTACGGATGCTGACGGTGAACGCGCAGGTGTATTGGAAGGCATATTTGCCGATATGGAAGGTTGGAATGCGGAAAGTGATGCTGCTGAATTATTGAGCAGCTTAGGTGTAAAAGAGGAATTACACAATATGTTAATGAGTGAACTAAGCGGTAAAGAAAAAGTGCGTGTATTGTTAGCTCAAGCTTTATTTGGTAATCCTGATATTTTATTATTAGATGAACCTACAAACGATTTAGACGTAGAAACAATTGGCTGGTTAGAAAACTTCTTAGCCGATTTTCAAAATACAGTAATTGTAGTTAGCCATGATAGGCATTTTTTAGATGCCGTTTGTACCCATGTAGCTGACATAGATTTTGGCAAAGTTCAGCTATTCACAGGTAATTACTCATTTTGGTATGAGAGCAGCCAGTTAGCATTGCGCCAACGTTCTGATCAAAACAAAAAAGTAGAAGATAAACGTAAGGAATTACAAGAGTTTATCGAGCGTTTTAGTGCAAATGCATCTAAGAGCAGACAAGCAACCAGTCGTAAAAAATTATTAGAAAAATTAAATGTTGATGAAATTAGACCATCAACACGTAAATACCCCGCTATTATTTTTAAAGCCGACCGCGATTGTGGTGATCAAATTTTAAATGTAGAACACCTAAGTAAGAAAGCTCCTGATGGAACAGTTTTGTTTAACGACATTTCTTTTACTTTAGTTAAAGGCGATAAAGTGGCATTACTAAGCCGAAACCCAATGGCACCTACTGCCTTTTATCAAGTATTGGTTGATGAAATTAAACCTGATGCAGGGAACATTGCTTGGGGACAAACCATTACCACCTCCTATTTACCAAACGAAAACAGCCACTATTTTAATAGTGATGATAATTTAATTGATTGGTTACGTCAGTTCAGTAAAGAAAAAGATGAAACATATATACGTGGATTTTTAGGTAAAATGTTGTTTAGTGGCGAAGAGGTATTTAAAAAATCTAATGTATTAAGTGGGGGTGAAAAAGTACGTTGTATGACCAGCCGTATGATGTTAACCAATGCAAATTGTTTGCTTTTAGATGAGCCTACCAATCATTTAGATTTGGAATCGATTACCGCGTTTAACAACGCTTTAAAAGATTGGAATCATATTGCTTTGTTTACCACACATGATCATGAGTTTAGCCAAACCATTGCTAACCGCATAATTGAAATAACCCCTGGTGGTGTTATTGATAAACGCATGACTTTTGACGAATACATTAACGACCCTGCTATTAAGGAACAACGAGATAAGATGTATAAATAAAAAACGCCCCGATTTCCGGGGCGTTTTTTATGGATGTATTACTTCAATTTTTTTAATAATAGTCCGCTGATTAATAGTTATTTTCACCAAATAAATACCCTGTTTCCAAGTTTTTGTTTCGCACTCGTGAAAGGTATTTTCTGCTGTGGATGCTAATATTTTAGTACCTAATAAATCATATACAACAACAGTTGATGGTTGTTGCGTTTCTAAAATGAATTTTTGATTTGCAGGATTAGGATAGATAGAATTATAGGGATTAACTTCAAAAGTATTTAATCCAACGGGAGCTACTGTTTGAAACCAACGAGGCGCAGACCAAGAACCAATAAGTGTGTCTATGCGACCTCTCACACGCCACCAATATTTAGTATTAGCTTGTTGCCCGTTGAAATATACACTCCTTAAAGAGGTATTTCCACTTGCAACTATTGTATTAAATTGCTCGTCAGTTGCTACTTGTGCATCGTAACTTAATGCGTTTGTAGCTATACCCCAACTTAAAGTAAGTTGTGAAAGTGGAACATTTAATTGGCCATTTGCAGGCGATATCAAAATTGGTGTTCCAATAACTGGCCTGCCAACAGTGCTAAATGCACTATATGCAGACCAACGGCTTGTATCGCGGGAGTGAAATGCGCGTGCACGCCAATAATATTTTGTGGAATATCCGCATATTGCGGTATCACCGGCTTGTTCTGTTCCTATTAGCGTTTTGGTTTGTGGTGTACCAAGCAACGTATCGTTTATTAATTGGTATTGATATCCAAAATCGATAACAGAACCTTGAATACTCCAACTTAAGTAAGGACGAATAGAAACACCCGTTGCATTATTAACTGGAGTAAGTAACTGCATTTGAGTTGTGGTTGAAAAACTGAATGGATTGGTCCACTTGGAGGTATCCATTCTATTCATGCATCTTGCACGCCAGTAATACGTTTTTTCAAAAAGTCTGTCGTTTGGCAAGTTTAAATTTACATACTGAGGTGTAAAATCATCTGGTATATGTAAATCGTTTCCTTGGACTAACTCAGGCGAGTTAAATTGTGTTGTTGTATCTAATTGCCACTGCACACGCTCAGATCCGTTTATACCAGTTATTAAAGCACCGGTGCTTGTACCAATTCCTATCATACCATTTGGCGGAAAATAAAGTGAAGGAACTGTTTTGGTTTTAAAAACTCTGGCCGCAGCAGGCGCTGCGGTGTCGGTTCCCATTATTTGATAGGCACGCCACACAAATGTTCCTCCATATCCAACTGATGTATCTATATAATGATAAAAAGTCCCATCATATTTTAACGAATCGCTGCTAATAAAAAACCTTGTTGGATTAGCACTAAATACGGAGCCTGAATCAATTTCAATTACAGCTTTATCAGCCCACGTATCTTTTCTAACATAAAAACGCAACCTCACATCTTGATTAACGGCATTATTACTAGGCTGACCTAAATTTATTTGCCCTGTATAAGTTTTAAACCAAGTGTTACTCCACGCTGTTGTATCTGATGCATGCATGTGGCGCAAACGAGTATAGTACTTTGTATTTAACCTTAAATTACCAGGATATATAATTGAGGTAGCAGAAGTTAGTGTATCTAATAATAATTGTGTTAGTGCCGAATCGGCATAAAGTTGTAATTGACTGGTTGCACCGGTGCGTAATGCCCAATTTATGGTAGGTTTTAAAATAACCGTACTAGTTGCATTACCTGGCGATGTTATAGCACCAATACCAAATACCATTGCATTGCGCACTACCGACCATGCCGAAACATTATTACCAAACTTTGCTCTAATTCTAAAATAGTAGCGCCTATCAAACAATAAATTATACTGTGTATCTTGTGTGTTTACCGGAGCCAAATTTTTTGTTCGCAACCTCACCGATGAAAAATCTGCTGCAGTATCCCACTGTAACTCAACCATAGCCGAACCGGTTGTTGGCCAAGTTAAAATATTCCTAGGGTAGATATTTGCCGAAATGTTATTAAGTAATGGTTGCGTGTAAATAGTATAATTTGCTACATCAGACCAGTCAAGCGTATCTCCATCAATGTTAATTGCTGTGCATGTCCAATAAAGTTTTCGTCCAAATTGAAACAAGGGAGTATCAATAAAAAACGCATTAGGTTGTGTTTTAAAAACATACAATGGAGAGTTAAATGTAGGTGATGTATCCACTTTAAATAAGTATGTTGCTTGTTTAAATATGGTTACTGGATATGCGTTAAGTGTCCTGAGCGCTCCTGTAGTATTTGTTGCTGGGCTATTATTTACCATTTTAATAGCCGTTGTAAAGTTGTATGTATCAGACCACGCTGATGTATCTCCTGATTTGTATGCTCGCGCTCGCCAAAATACTTTTAAACCCTTACGGCATGAAGGGGAATAAGCACTGATGGTAGCCGAATGAACAGATTCCAAATACAAGCTAGAAAAAGTGATAACAGAATCAAATTGAAATTGATAACCCGTTGCTTGTGATACAGTATTTACTGCAACTGAAACTTCAAAAACTTTTAACTGCACACCTGATGTTGGCGACAATAAATAAGGTTGAGGTAAAAAAGCCCAACTAAAATTTAAAAAATAAGATATGCAAAAAACAGTGCCTATTAATTTTTTCATGATATTCGAAATTACCGAAAATTTTAAGAGTTAGTAGTAATGCAAAGTTTTTTTGCTACTACCAAACATGTATTACTAAACTACCACACTGCCAAACTCAAATTGCATATCGTTTAGTTTGCGATAAAGGCCATTGTTGGCCATTAACTGCTCGTGTGAACCTTGTTCGGCTACGGTTCCTTTATCTATTACCACTATTTTGTGTGCGTTGCGTATGGTACTTAAACGGTGAGCAATTACAAAACTGGTTCTGTTCTTCATTAAATTATCTAATGCTTCTTGTACCAATTGTTCACTTTCACTATCCAACGATGAAGTGGCCTCATCCAAAATTAAAATAGCGGGGTCTTTTAAAATTGCACGCGCAATGGCTATACGTTGACGTTGGCCACCACTTAATTTTATCCCACGTTCTCCTACTATAGTTTCATAACCTTCAGGAAACTTGCAGATAAAATCGTGGGCATTGGCTTTGATTGCCGCATCGGCAATTTCTTGGGCAGTAGCGCCCAATTTACCATAAGCAATATTTTCGGCAATGGTGCCGCCAAATAAAATAACATCTTGAGGCACAAATGCCATCTGCTTACGTAATTGTGTTAATGGAAAGCTGATACCATCTTTATCATCAAACAAAATACTGCCTGATGTTGGTTCGTAAAACTTTAACAACAAACTGGCTATGGTACTTTTACCTGCACCACTTGGACCAACTAAAGCGATTTGCTCGCCATTGTTAGCCGTAAGCGTAATGTCTTTTAATACACTTACATCACTACGACTTGGGTAACTAAACGCAACTTGCTTAAAGGTTACATTACCTTTTAACACATATTGCGACTCAATAGCAATTTGAGTTAGTTCCACAGGTTCTCCCTCGGCACGTAATATTTCACGAACACTTTGTGTGGCACCTAAAGTTTTTTGCAATTGACTAAACATATCGGCAAAGCCGGCAAACGTGCCACCCACAAACATACTGAAGATAACAAACATGGTTAACGAACCCATGGTTAACTCTCCGGTTTGAATCATGTTTGCACCATACCACATGACAAATGCAATGGCTCCAAACACACTAAAAATCATAAACGAAATAAATGCCCCACGGTAACGCGCATTGGCAATTGCCGTATCAACTACCGCATATACACTTTTTACATAACGTGAAATTTCGTACACCTCGCTGGTAAAAGCTTTTACAATGCTTATTCCTTGAAACGTTTCTTGCACAATGGTTCCACTCTCTGCCAATTGATCTTGTGCCTTGCGGGCCATTTTTCGAATGCGCATGCCAAATACAACGGCCAACACCGCAATTACAGGAACCACAGCCAACATCACCAAAGCCAATTTAGTACTGATCCAAAATATAAATCCTAAGCCAATTATTAAGGTAAATATGCCCCTCAAAAACTCGGCAAGCGTAAAGGAAATGGCATCTTGTATTTGAGATAAATCTGAGGAGATGCGATTACTTAACTCGCCTACACGTTTTTCGGTAAAATAACTCATGGGCATACTCAGCAATTTACTGTACACATCTCTGCGCATGTCTGCCAGCGACTTCTCTCCTACCTCAGTTAGCAAATAAACACGCATAAAAGAAAATATGGTTTGGAAACCCAACTGCACAAAAATCAACACCAACGTAAAATTCAAAGTCCATTTTACATCTTTTAAACCCAAGCCTTCAATCATACTTGGTGCACCACCCATCATTCCTGTTGAACTTCCGGGTGCAGCGGCATCAATCATTTTACCTAAAAAAAATGGGAACAAACTAGTTGTAAAAGCTGATAGTGCAATAAACACCATGCTTAATATAAATTTGGTACGGTATGGTTTTAGGTAAGTAAATAACACCAGAGCTTGCTTTAAACTCTCTTTGGATATTTTCACTTTCTCCCCTTCGTCTTTTTGTTTTCCGTTGCTATTAAAATTACCTCTTCCGCGTGCCATGTATAAAATGTTTAAATTAAAGTGGAGCAAAAAAACAGTATAATCAGTTAACTGTGAAAATTATTTTTAATATAGGCCTCAATTTCTGCTCTAATAAAACCTTGTGCGAATAATAGATAGGATTATGCTGTTCATTCAAATCCTGATATTCAATCCGATTAACAATAATTTATATCCTAATCACCTGTTATTTAATTAAAAATATACACGATAATCACTATTAAATTATGATGACAAATTATACTACGTTAAATTTAATGCCCCATAAATTTTGCAAATAAAATTATGCTAAGATGAATAATTCATATTAATCAACATAATCCTGCAAGTAGCTATACTTATCGGTTAATTTGCCTGCATGGGCAATGGTGGCATTTTTAATAATATGTTCTTTGTCGTCAATTAATAAGAATGGCAATACATGTCGTATTAGTTGTTCTCCAAATTCTCTTGATGCATCAATTGGTAACTCGCAAGGTAAATTACCCACTGCTTGCACATCAATACTTTCTTTCTTGAAGGGATCAACCTCGGCATTTAAAAATGGATTGTAACCAAAATAAGGATCTTCAATGGTTGTACTTTTTATGGTACTTGGTAATGGGCCAGGAACATCACAACTAATGTCAGAAATTACTTTAATGTTAAAGTCATTGCCTTTCATTTCTTCACGTGTAAAAAAGGGCTCAATACCTGCATGCCAAAACACGGCATTTATAAATACATCGGCCTTTTTATAATAGCGAGCAAACCTACTGCGGTAATCTTCAGGATGTTTGTAAAAATCAGATTTATCCCATTCTCGTCCGTCTTTACGTTCATAATAATCTTCGCTGCGTAATTGTACATATACTGGGTGGTCATATTGATTTTCTAAAAACTCCTCAGGAGTTACATGATGTATTTTTAGTTTTTTCATCACTTCTAATACCCCATGCGCAACTCGCCCGTCACCACACAATACAATTTTCATTGGTGGCAAAGTAATCTCATTGTATTGCGCATACATGTCATTCATGTCAACACATTTATTGGCAGGCTTTAAATAATAGGTACCATGTTTTTTACCCCACATTAAAAAGGCATAATGCGCACCAACTATACCCGCATATCGGCCAAAACCAATAATTCGGTTACCACCATCCCACACCAAAGTTTCATAGTCAACAAGGGTTATATTTTTCTCTAAAACTGCACGCAACAATTTGCGATTATAAGCTTGTTTTTTAATGGTGTGTGAAAAGAACAAATACGTTTTATTGGCAATTAAAGCTTCTGGTGGAACTTCTTTTACGCCTAACAAAATATCTGCTTCCGAAATATCCTCCTTCACCTCAATACCCAAAATGCGGTATGCTTCATCACTAAAACAACGTGAATCAGAGGTTTGAACAATAACTTTAACCCCTGGAAATTTCTGTTGAACTTCCACACAAGCTTGCGGTATTAAAGGCGTACGCAAATCAGCAGGATGCTTTTGTTCACGTATAATTGCGATAGTTTTCATGCATTGCGAAAGTAATGGAACTGCAACTCAATACAAAAAAAGTTCTCCATTTGTGTTCCATACAAAAAGCTTATTTTCGCATTTAATGATAAGTACTATAAATTTTGCTGAAGAAATGAGTTGGAGAGGCATGTTACATGACATGATGCCTGGAACCGAAGAATTACTGACCAAAGAAATGGTGAGCGGTTATATCGGTTTTGACCCTACCGCAGACTCGCTTCATGTGGGGCATTTAATGCAAGTAATGACCCTTATACATTTTCAACGCGCAGGTCATAAACCGTTTGCATTGGTAGGCGGTGCTACAGGAATGGTGGGCGACCCCAGCGGAAAAAATGCAGAACGAAATTTATTAAACGAAGAAACATTAAACCACAATGTGGCTTGTATACATACGCAACTCGAAAAGTTTTTGAACTTTAATTGTGGCGCTAACAGCGCAGTGATGGTTAATAATTATGATTGGTTTAAACACTTTAACTTTTTAGCGTTTATACGTGATGTAGGTAAACACATTACTGTAAACTACATGATGGCTAAAGACAGTGTTAAAAGACGATTAGAGGGCGACAACGGATTATCATTTACTGAGTTTACCTACCAATTGGTGCAGGGTTACGATTTTTATTACTTATGGAAAAACCATGGTATAAAAATACAAATGGGTGGCAGCGACCAATGGGGAAATATTGTAACAGGCACTGAGTTAATTAGAAGAAAAGACAGTGGTGAAGCATTTGCATTAACTACCCAACTCATCAAAAAATCAGACGGAACTAAATTTGGTAAAACAGAAAGTGGCGCAGTTTGGTTAGATACTAAAAAAACATCTCCATATAAATTTTACCAATTTTGGTTAAATGCAAGTGATGAAGACGCTAAAAATTGGATACGAATTTTCACCCTGTTACCCAAACAAGAGATTGAAAATATAGAGATTGAACAAGCTGCTGCTCCACACACACGAGCTTTACAAAAAGCATTGGCAAAAGATATTACCATACGTGTGCATGGGGAGGTTGAATATAACAATGCAGTAGAAGCTAGTAATATATTGTTTGGCAATGCTACTGCAGTAGCATTTGCACAATTGAGTGAAACAACTTTTTTAGATATATTTGATGGTGTACCTCAATTTAATGTTAGTAAAGCCGAATTGGAAGAAGGAATACTTCCAGTTGATTTTTTAGCTGAAAAAACACAAGTATTTCCTTCTAAAGGTGAAGCCAAAAAAATGATACAAGGTGGTGGTGTAAGTATAAATAAGCAAAAACTTGAAAACATGGAGACACCCATAAATACTTCTTTTTTAATAAATGGTAAGTACCTGATAGCACAAAAAGGAAAGAAGAATTATTTTTTAATAATAGCGATATAATTAAAATGGAATGTAACAAACGCTTTAGTAGTATGAACTGCTAGAGCGTTTTTTTTTTAACTAAATAATCAACCGATGCTTAACATCCAAGTTAAAACCTAACAAATTACTTCATCTTGTTCCGTTTAACTAAAAATGGTAATAATACTTGGCTAAAATCATTGCCAACATTGGCTTCAATAAATTCAATTTTATACTGTGCACACTTTAATTTAAGTTGCTGTTGATGATTATTTAATGCAGTTAAATATTGTTGTTTAACTTGGGCAGGAAATAGCTTCATTTGTTCTCCTGTTTCACTATCCACAAACAAATAAGGCCGGTTAACAAAGTCGAATTCGTGTTCGGTTTTGTTATCCAATACATGAAATAATACCACCTCATGCTTGTTGTATTTTAAATGTTGTAAAGCTGCAAACAATTCATCATTTTTTGATACATCACCAAACATATCACTAAATATAATCACCAGTGATCTGCGATGTAAACGTTCGGCTAAACGATGTAAACTTTGGGCAATATTTGATTTAGTTTTTTTAAGAGCGGGCTTTAAAAGCTCTTCCATTTTAGCATACAACATGCGTATATGAGTTTGCGAAACTTTACACTCACTATGGTAATATAAATCTTCATCAAATAATGAAAGTCCGCAAGCATCACGTTGCTTTCGAAGTAATTGCATAAGGGAGGCAGTTGCCAATACACTGAAGCGCATTTTATTTAAACCCTCCAAGGGGTAAAACATACTGCCTGATGTATCAATAACCAAATGACAACGTAAATTGGTCTCCTCCTCGTAACGTTTAACAAACAATTTATCAGTTCGTCCATATAATTTCCAATCAATGTGTTTGGTACTTTCTCCGGTATTATATAAACGATGTTCTGCAAACTCAACTGAAAAACCGTGAAAAGGACTTTTATGCAAACCAGTAATAAAACCTTCAACCACTTGAGTTGCCAATAACTCAAGATTGCTAGTATATAAGAGGGTTTCGGGCGATAACATATGAAGATTAACTAAAATTTGCACCGCAAAATAAAACAAAGGAGTGAATTTATGCATAATTAATATATTGGTAACACGGGGTTAATGTACGGCTAACAATTTTGCAACATTAATAACCATAACTATGTCTAAAGAAGATTTGATAAGTAAAGATGCAGTAAGTAGAGGTTTAAAGTTACAGAAACTGAAGTTAGCATCGCTCGCGCCTTTGATTATAAAAGCATTGCAACTTGAGAAGGTAAATCAATTATATGCAAATCATGCTGACACAAAAGGTATGGAATTTGCTGATGAAATATTAAATGAACTTCAAGTGGCTTATGAGTTTAATGTTGAGGAACTGAAAAATATACCCCAACATGAACCTTTCATTGTGGTAGCTAATCACCCATATGGGGGTATAGATGGTTTGATGTTATTGCGCATCCTTACTCAAGCCAGACCAGATTTTAAGATAATGGCAAACTTGATTTTACAACTTATACCCGCATTAAAAGAAAACTTTGTGCCCGTTAACCCATTCGAAACAAGCAGTAAAACAGGCATAAATATTAGTGGTATTAAAAAGTGTTTGTATGCTTTAAAAGAAGGTCATCCAATAGGCATATTTCCAGCAGGCGAGGTTTCATCATTGAAATTAAACACCTTGAAAATTAGTGATAAACAATGGAATCCTGTTGTAGGTAAGATGATTTTAAAAGCACAAGTTAAAGTTGTACCAGTTTATTTTAGCGGTCATAACAGCATCGCATTTAATTTACTTGGATTGGTGCATCCAGCTTTGCGTACAGCCAAATTACCATCTGAGTTATTTAATAAGACAAAGGAAAAAATACAGATACGTATTGGTAAACCCATCAATATAAAAACCATTAACGAGTTTAACGACCCCAATGAATTGCTTCGATTTTTACGCGCTAAAACGTATGCTTTAGAATCATCTTTAGAGATAGAACATGAATCTTTTATTTCTAAACTAAAGTTTAAGAAACCTGATGAGCCTCATCAAATCATTAGTGAAACTCCGACACAACTTATTGAACAAGATTTAGCACAATTATCTGCAAAGAGTTTGTTATTAACTTATGATCATTATAAAGTATACATTGCCGGGGCTCGAAATATTCCAAGTGTGTTAAGGGAAATCTCAAGGTTACGCGAAATTACATTTAGAGAGGTCGGAGAAGGCACCAACCAAAGTTGCGATACAGATGAGTACGACTTAAATTATAAACATTTATTTATTTGGGATGAAACGCATAAAAAAATTGTAGGCGCATACCGCATTGGCTTGGGTGATGTGCTACATAGGCGTTACAAGAAAAAAGGATTTTACTTAAACGAGTTATTTAAAATACATAAAGACTTTAATCCTGTTTTGAAAAATAGTTTAGAACTTGGACGTTCCTTTATTACTAAAGAATACCAACGTAAGCCCTACAGTTTGATGCTACTTTGGAAAGGGGTGAATGCGTTTTTACAACAATATCCCGGAAGGTATAAATACTTAATTGGCCCTGTAAGTATTAGTAATAATTTCACTTCATTATCAAAAGATTTGTTGGTTGATTTTATCCGTAAAAACCATTTTGATGATGAATTATCAGAGGCTGTTAAACCCCGTAAAAAGTACAAGTATCAACACAAAGGTGAAGGATCTGCATTAAAAGACATGTCGAAAAACGACATTAAAGTACTTGATAACATGATATCGGACATTGAAGTGGATCAAACTAAAATACCGGTATTGCTTAAAAAGTATTTAAAGCAAAATGCAAAAATCATAGCCTTTAATATCGACCCAAAATTTAACAACTCGCTTGATGGATTTTTGGTGATGGAGGTTGGTGATATTCCTGAAGATACTTTTGAAATGGTGATGAGATAAACAAATAGTTAATTTTAAAATTACTTTTATTTAAAATCCTATAATGCAGTTTACCATGAATAAAATCGACATTACAGATAGCAATTTAATTATATTCATCTATTCAATGTAAGCTTGCTAAGGCTATTCAATTATATGTTTAATTATCAGGATTTAGTTTTAATTCTTCAGTATTATTAAACAAAAAAAGGTCGGTATAAAACCGACCTTTATAAAATATTCTTTACAAGAAAAAATTAGCTGTTCGCTTTTTTGTGATCAGCTAAAAATTGTGCTAAACCTTTATCAGTTAACGGATGATTTAACAATGCTAAAATAGCACTTAATGGACTGGTAATAACATGTGCACCGTATTGCGCAGATTTAATAATATGAATTGGGTTACGGATTGATGCTGCTAAAATTTGGGTTTGATAACCTTGCACTGTAAAAATTTGAGAAATTTCTGCAATCAATTGCATACCATCGTAGCTGATATCATCTAATCTTCCAACAAACGGAGAGATATATGTAGCTCCAGCTTTTGCAGCTAAAATGGCTTGCCCAGAGCTAAAAATTAAAGTACAGTTTGTACGAATACCTTTTGATGAAAAATACTTAATGGCTTTAATACCATCTTTAATCATCGGAATTTTAACCACAATATTTTGATGCAATGCTGAAAGTTTTTCACCTTCAGCAATCATGCCTTCATAATCGGTGCTAATCACTTCTGCACTAACATCACCATCAACGATGTTACATATATCAACATAGTGTTTTAAAACGGCTGCTTCACCCGCAATGCCCTCTTTAGCCATTAAAGAAGGATTGGTGGTAACACCATCTAAAATTCCAAGGTCGTTTGCCTCAGTAATTTGAGCCAAGTTGGCTGTATCAATAAAAAATTTCATTAAGATTAAATTTGCTTACAAAATTAAGGTATTTAGGCGTATAATTATAATTATTTTGAAACATTACAGATAAAGCGTTTTGGGAAACAAAGTGGCAACAAGGCCAAACAGGGTGGGACATAAAGGTTGTTTCGCCAGCTATAAAAAAGTACATTGATCAATTAACCAATAAAAATTTACGGATATTAATTCCGGGTTGTGGCAATGCATACGAAGCTGAATATTTGTTGCAACAAGGATTTAATCATTTATCGGTAATAGATATTGCAGCTAACTTAACCGAACACCTAAGAGCTAAACTTAAAGAATTTATCAAGGCTGATAAACTTCACGTTTTTTGCAATGATTTTTTTGAGCATCAAGCTAAATATGATTTAATCATTGAACAAACATTTTTTTGTGCCATTAATCCAAAATTAAGAGCCGAATATGCAAAACACATGCATGAACTGCTAACGCCCAATGGTAAACTAGTGGGTTTATTATTTAATACCAACTTTGATGGAGGCCCGCCATTTGGAGGTAAAACAATAGAATACGAAACCTATTTTAAACCTTACTTCAAATACATCAGTTTCATACCAAGTTTAAATTCTATAACGCCACGTGCGGGTAAAGAGGTTTGGTTTGAAATAGAAAATTAACAAATGAAAAAACGAACCTGAAACCAATCAGAATCGCTTTGATGTATAACAACCTCCAACAATAAAAACTAAATTTTAACACCCACACCAATATACCATAAACGTCCTTCAGCCGGCAATAATCCCGGACCTGGGTATCCAACTGCTCTGCGGGTAAAGTATTTAGTATCAAAAATATTGTTGATACCACCGTTTATGTTGTATAATTTTTTAACTGTTAATTGAAACGACCAATCGGCTACTTCATAACTTGGAATTAAACCTGTTGTTGCAGTAGCATTTGGTTTAGTTGTGTTTAATGCATCAGCAAATGCATCGCCTACCATGCTATATTGCAACGATGTACTGAATGTTTTATAGCGGTATGTTAACCCAAAACGGTGAATGTATTTTGGTGCATTTTCTACACGTTTTCCTTTTTGGTTTTTGTTGATGTCAGAGTCGTTCCAAGATACATACTCAGCTTGTGTAAATGCCATGGTAGCAAACAAACTAATATGTCCACCTTTAAATGTTTTAAATAAATTGGTTGGAGATATTTCAATGTAACTTTCAACACCACGGCTTTCTGATGCACCAATATTGGTTCGGTAATTTTTACCTTTAACCGTATATGTTCCAATACGATTGCCGTAATACAAGATGTAAGCACTTACATCAAAACTAACTAATCGGCCAAAGTTTCCTCGATAACCTAAATCTAAGTTATAACCTGATGCATCTTTTAAATCAGGATTAATAGAATCGGTTGTAGCAACAGAAATATCACTAAACAATACTGGACGATAACCTTGAGTGTAATTAGCATAAATATTGGTATTACTTGTTACTTTATATTGTGCCCCAACACCCAATAATGCAAAACCGCGTGAGCTTTCTCTGTCAACATTTTTTGTATCTAAAATACCGTTTGCTGTATTTTTTAAATACTCGTAACGAACACCAGGAGTTATGCTTAAACGTTTGTTTAAATTAAATAAATGCTCGGCAAATAATGCAACATTATGCGTTTTAAAATTAAGGTCTCGTTTTAATACGTTGTGTTCGGTTGATAAACTATAATCTATTCCTCGGTTACCAAATTCATTCTGAATCCTATCGGTATTTCCGACATAATATCGTGCACCTACTGCTAACGTTTGTTTTTGTTTACCTAAACGGTAAGTGTATAAATGACGAGCCTCTAAACCATAGTTGTTGTATAAATCCTGATCAACAAGTCGTAGACCATAAACTCCATTTGCATCTTTTGTATCAGCAATACTTACTGTATTCATAAAACCAATACTTGAACGTTCGCCCATCAAACCAAAAGCTTTAATATTTAATTTGTTGTTGCTGTTAATTTGGTAATCAAAGTTTAGTGCTGCAATATTCCAAACTACCTTAAACCAATTGCGACTGCGCACAGACTGTTTAGCATTGGTGTTAAACATAGAATCGGTTAAACCACCGGGTTGTTGCACCAACTGATCCATGCGGGTAAATTCTGCATTGATGATTGTTTTTTTGCTGAGTTGATAGCCCAAATTAACATAACCATTCCAGGTATTGTAACCATTGTTATGTCTCCATCCATCCGATTTGCGATAGTTTATATTGGCGTAGTAACTAAACTTTTTATAGCTACCACCAATTGCATTAAACGTGCTAAACATACCGTAACTACCTATAGTTTGAGCACTTTCAATACCAATTTTTTTTCCACTTACTGAACGTTTTTTAACATAATTAATAACCCCACCAAACTGTGCACCATATTGCAAAGATGCAGCGCCTCTTATCACTTCAATTCTATCCAACGACTCAACAGAAGGCGTGTAATAAGCTTCTGGATAACCAAATGGATCTGCAGAAATATCATAACCATTTTGACGGGTGTTAAACTCCCACATTCTATTAGGGCTTAAACCCCTTGTTGCTACGCCCATTTGCACGCCACTTCCATCACTTTCCCAAACCTGTATTCCTGGTACTTTAGCAAATATTTGTCGTGAATTGTTTTGAGCCAGGTTAGCAGATGCTGTAGACAAACGAATAACCTCCGTTTTTTTACCTGAGTAAATTACATTGTCTTTTACATCAGGCATACGCTCAATGCCAATAATTAGGCTTTGATCTTTTATTTCTATTTCGGGTAACTGAAAATTATTTCTTAAAAAAATATTACCTAGTTCAACATCCTTGTTTTCATTTTCAACTTTAAAAAAGTGTAAACTGATTAACTGTCCGACTTTTTCAGTTTTTAATTCATAGTTTCCTTTTAACACTTCTAGAAACACAAATGCACCTTCGTTGTTGGTGGTGGTTTGTGCACCATTGGTTAAGTACAACATTTGATTGGCAATAGTCTCCCCAGTTTCACTAACTAAAACTCCCTTTACGTTAGAGGCTTTCAAAGAGATAGCTACCATCATAAGCATTAGTATATATAAAGCTTTCTTCATAAATAATAACTATTTAAATCAGTAGCAAATATATTTAAATAGACTTAGTCTAAATAAGAATAAGGGTGATATTTGTCAGAAAATCAAAAATAATTGGGTACATGAATTGATCAAAAAACAAAAAAACCGCAAGTATTTCTACATGCGGCTTCCTAAATAGTTATTCAATATCCCAAGTATCGTATAGGATATTAATCAACTTATTTTCTGTTGATTGCATAGCTTCATCTGCCATGGCTACTTCCATTGCAAAGTGCGTTAGGGTATGACGTTCGTCTTCATTGCTGATCGTATAAAAATGTTGGGCTGTTTCCAAAAAATGTTTCTCATACTCTTCTATTGGAAGTGCCCTTAAAAAAGCTTGTTCTTTTATTAAATCTAATTGTCCATCAAAATGATCATTTAAAAAATCTATAACAACATCACTTTCTGATTGTTGCACTTTCCCATCGGCCAAAGACAACAGCATCAACATATGAAATCCTGCCTCTACTTTACTCATATTATTTATAAACTGCGTTTGCATAACGTATACTTTTTAATCAGGTAGAAAGGTAAAATAAATTTTGTAATCAAACAAATAAATGCGGTTAGTTTTTGGTTGTATGAATAATAATTTCTGCTTTTCGATAATTTATAACAGCTTTGAATTTCATAAAAAAATCACTGCCAAGCACACCATCAATTGGTGGTAAATTTATTTGCTTATAGGTTTGATTAACATGGCCAATTGGTAAAATAGCAACATCTAATTTATTTAAGGACAGTTTACCTATAGTTACATTTTTTAACTTAACAACTTTAGTTTCCATTTCGGCCACACCTAATCCTACGGATTTGCTATCGTTTTTTTTAATTTTTTTTTCATGTACGAATTGCAACACACGTTCGCTATCAAAAACTGTTTTGCTTGCTCCGGTGTCTACAAGTAAACGTGAAGTTTGATCACCAATTTTAATTATTACAAACAAGTGATAGTTTTTCTTCTCCAACTCACATATCTCTATTTTAATTTTATACTTCATACTTTAAACAAAGTATTAAAAACAAAGAGACGCTTCATGATGAAACGTCTCTTTAATAATGATAAATCAAAAAATTTGAATTTAATATTACAATACACCTGTTTCGGTAAGTACTGCATTCATACTTCTAACTGCATCAGCACTTTTAGCAAATTCAGCTTTTTCAGCATCATTTAGGTTATAATCAATTATTGCTTCCCAACCGTTTTTACCAATAGTAACAGGAACACCCAGACAAATATCTTTTTGACCATATTCGCCATCTAGATATACACAGCATGGCATTACACGTTTTTGGTCGCGCACAATACTCTCAACTAAAAAAGCACTTGCTGCACCTGGAGCATACCAAGCAGATGTACCTAATAATTTAGTTAAGGTTGCACCACCAACCATAGTTGCATCACTAATTTCTTTTAATTGATTTGCGTTCAAATGGCTTGAAACCGATATACCGTTTAAGGTAGCTAAACGGGTTAAAGGAATCATTGTAGTATCTCCATGACCACCAATTACTGTACCTTGAATATCGGCAGTAGGTTGGTTTAATGCCAAACCTAAATAACCTTTAAAACGAGCGCTGTCCAATAAACCACCCATACCAATGATGCGATTTTTAGATATACCACTAGCTTTAAGTGCTAGGTAAGTCATGGTATCCATTGGGTTTGACACCACTACTATAATTGCATTTGGAGAGTGTTTTAACACGTTTTCAGTAACGGTTTTAACGATATTAGCATTTGTGCCGATTAACTCTTCACGAGTCATACCCGGTTTACGAGGAATACCCGATGTAATAACCACCACATCGGAATTAGCTGTTTTGCTGTAATCGTTTGTAGTACCGCTAACGCGGGTTTTCATGCCTAATAAAGAAGTGGTTTGGTAAATATCTAACGCTTTACCTTCTGCAAAACCTTCTTTTACATCTAATAAAACTACTTCGTCTGCTAACTCGCGGTAAGCAATAACATCAGCAGTTGTAGCACCAACTGCACCTGCTCCGATAACTGATACTTTTGTCATGTTGTATATTGTGATTAATTAAATTTTATAATTATTAAGGTGGTGCGAAAATAAGCATGCTAAGCAGAATCCAAAATGATAGTTTTCAGATTTTAAAGTATTTTCGTTTACATGTTAATAGGTTGATGGTTAGCAAGCAAAATGGTATATTAAAGAGTTATCGATTTATTCAATGCTCATTTCTTTCACATCATCGGCAATAATCAAACGACCTAATGTTTTTTCTTTGATGTAATCTAAACTAACACCCGTAGCGTATTCAATACATTTAAAACCATCTGGAGTAATATCAAAAACCCCTAATTCTGTTACTACTTTTTTTACGCAACCTAAACCAGTAATTGGTAGGGAGCAATTACTCAACAATTTACTCTCACCTGCTTTGTTTACATGTTGCATGGCTACAATAATATTTTTTGCACTAGCTACTAAATCCATAGCACCGCCCATACCTTTAACCATTTTACCTGGAATTTTCCAATTGGCAATATCTCCGTTATCAGCCACTTCCATGGCGCCTAAAACGGTTAAATCTACACGTCCACTGCGGATCATCCCGAAACTCATGGCACTATCAAAAAAGCTCGAACCTTTTGTGGTAGTAACGGTTTGTTTGCCTGCATTAATTAAATCGGCATCTACATCTTCTTCAAAAGGAAAAGGACCAATACCTAACAATCCATTTTCTGATTGCAAGATTACCTCAATATCATGAGGTACATAATTGGCTACTAATGTAGGTATACCAATACCTAAATTTACATAGTAACCATCTTGTAATTCTTTTGCGATACGTTTCGCTATACCAAATTTATCCAGCATGTTTTTGTTTGTTAATGTTTAGCGTTTGGTTACGGTAATTTGCTCAATGCGTTTTTCGTAATTAACACCTTTAAATATTCGATTTACATAAATACCAGGAGTATGAATCATATCTGGGTCTAATTCTCCAGGTTGAACCAACTCCTCAACCTCTACGATGGTAATTTTACCAGCCATTGCCATAAGCGGATTAAAATTACGGGAGGTAGCACGGAAAATCAAATTCCCATGTGTATCGCCCTTCCAAGCTTTAACTATTGCAAAATCACTTTTAAAGGCATGTTCCATTAAATAGGTTTTACCATCAAACTCACGCGTTTCTTTGCCTTCGGCCACTTCTGTGCCAACGCCTGCGGGTGTATAAATTGCTGGTATGCCATAGCCTGTTGCCATGCAACGTGTTGCCAAGGTTCCCTGAGGGATTAACTCCACTTCTAGCTCACCACTTAACAACTGCCTTTCGAACTCCGCATTTTCGCCAACATAAGAGGCAATCATTTTTTTTACTTGACGTGTTTTAAGCATCAATCCAATTCCGAAATCATCAACCCCAGCATTGTTACTTATGCAGGTTAGGTTTTTTACGCCTTTGTTAACCAATGCCGTAATACTATTTTCTGGAATACCACACAATCCAAATCCTCCAAGCATAATAGTAGCTCCATCTGTAATATCTTTAACTGCCTCTTCGGCATTTTTCACAACTTTTTTTAACATGTGTTTTATTTTAAAACCTTAATTGTCGAATAATTATACAATTGAAAATGGAGAATTAATCTCCAATGGTTGCGTTTAAACCTTCATCAAGTAATGCTTGACACATGGCAATTAAATCGCCACGAGCACCTGTTTTAACCGTGGCTTTACCCTTGGTGTGAACCAACAAAGCACATTGTTCTGCTTGTAATTCATCGTGTTTGCAGATACGCACCAAACAATCAATTACATGATCGAAAGTATTGATGTCGTCATTATGTAAAACTAACTTCTGACGGTCGGTTACTTCGTCTAATACTTCGGCTAATTCTTCTTCAATTAAAAACTCTCTCATAATGCACTAACTTTTTACCTGTGTTGGTTTTTTAGTTAATGAAAAGCGGCTCTCTTCCCCTTTTCTTAATCGTTTTATGTTACTGCGATGGGTATAAACAACCAACAACCCAACTACGATACAAAAGTACACTAAATTTTTTTCCTCCCAATGGTGTATCAAACCTGCATAAAGCGGACTAATTAAACCCGATAACATAGAACCTACTGATATGTATTTGGTTATGGCCACAACTACTACAAAAGTAATAAAGCACGCTAAAGCCAACATCCAATCCATTCCTGCAACAACACCAATTACTGTTGCAATTCCTTTTCCACCCCTAAAACCTGCAAAAACTGGATAAATATGACCTAATACAGCCATAGCACCAAACACCATTTTGTATTCTATCGTGTGATTTGTATTTAAAATCAATCCTGGCCAAAACACCAAACTTGCAGCTACAAATCCCTTAGAAAAATCGAGAAACAAAACTGTAAATCCAGCTGGCTTACCTAATACACGCAAAGTATTGGTTGCACCCGCATTTCCACTTCCGTGTTCACGCACATCAACACCAAAAAATGTTTTACCTATCCAAACACTATTAGGTATAGAGCCCAATAGATACGCAGTTAAACAAGCTATGGTAATTAAAATTTGTTCGTTCATGTTATTTTTTATTTGTAGCGCGTAAAAACTGATTCTTGGCCGAAATATTGGCTAAGCGAAGTTTATAATCGTCATTTTTAGAAATTTTATCAATATTATCCTTAATCAATTTATTATACAAGGCATCAGAACCTACTGTATACATTACTCCTTTTTGGAATTTAAAATAATACCAACTTCCCGCTATACTTTGAATAAACAAAGTAAAGTCATCACCACTTCTTCGTTTTATCAATTCCATCTTTCCTTTCACTTTTCTTTCAAGCTTGTATTTATCAAAAGAATTAATACCTATATCACCTTCCGATTGCAACGATTTAGTAAGAGGATTCCATTTCATATTTAACTCTGATATAAAAATAGTTTTCTCTAAGTTATTAATCAACTTAATTGAATTGTCTTCTTGTATCTCTTCTACTACTCTTTTTATATTTTTATCATCAACTAACTCGGCCAAAGCATTACTTAAAAAAGTTGCATCAAATTTTGGTGTTTCTGCTGCTAAAGATTGGTCTGTTAATGAATCATGCATGGCCCTTAAAGCAGGTTGTGGGAAAGGGAAATTGAGTAACATGACCAAATTCATTCTGAAACTAGTGTCCACCAAACTGTAGTTCAATTGACCTGCACTGCTTACTTCAAACTTAGTTGTTTCATAACCCAAGTTAACCCTACCTTCTCCGGTAATACTTCTCTTTTGTTCGTTAACTACCATTAAGTTTCCTTTGTATGAGTTATTAAATAGTTTTTCAAAACTACCCATCTTAAACTCACTATTTTTTTCATCGTAAAACAAGGTACCTTCTACTTTAAGTATTTCTGGATCGCTCTGGTTACGCTTACGTGTAAAGAACATAGTGTAAACATGAGCAGAGTCATTACTTATATTAAACCCGTTATAAATGGTTTGTTGGTTCATGTTTTTAGTTGGCGATTTTACATTAATGTATACCGAATCGGGATTAACTACAGCAGCATTTCTAAACCAATCTGTTTTGGGCAAAGGTAATTTATGTATAGGCAAGAAATAACCATCATATTCCAAGTTTTTAACTACAGAGGTTAACACTGCATTACCTCTAAATTGAATTTTAGGACCAACATAAAATTTGATTGTATCGGGAATATTTGATTTACCAATAAGTTGGTGTGCTTTATTGATGTATATTTCATTCATGAAAAATTTCTGCACGTTTTTCTTCTTATCAACGTATTCATATTTACCTGTACCTAATACATTAAACTTACCTGCTATTTTAATGCTTACGCTATCAATTTTATGAAAACGATTTATGGTATCGGCCTGAATTTTAGCGCGATTCAACACATCCATATCTGCATTACCTCTGATGGTTGTTTTGTTGCTATCAGGAAAAACTTGCGCATCGCCTACTGCAATAAAAGGTACCTTTTTAGCATACATGGTAAAATCTTTTATGGCTAAAGTAGTAACTGATGTGGTAAACTTTAATGCATCTTGTTGCGGATGGGTAGATACCAAATAGGTATTATTACCATCAGGCATGGCCGATTTAAAATCAATTGTTTTGGGATCCATACGCCAGAAAAATTCATCAAAAGAACCTGCATATAAGTTGTAATTAAAGAAAGAATTTAAGATACCTTTTTCATTGTATTTAAAATCGCCTAACCTATTTTCTAAATCAACCCTAGCATTAACAGATGACGAACGAAAGGCAAACTTGGTTGAATCTTTTAAATCAAATAACTTAAAAAATGCATCATCACTTAAAATCTGATCGGGTTGTAACCAAAAGTCAAACGATGTTAATTGTGCTTCTTCCAAATTAATTGAACCTTTGGCATGCATGCTATTAGGTGTATAAATAATAGTACCATCAAGTGTAGCTCTGTTATTACTAAAAGGTATTATAGCCTCTGTTCGCGTAACCAACATGGTATCTTGGTAAGGTATCCAATGGTTGTATATGTTTGTGGCAACTACATCAGGATATGTACCTGTTCGCTTGTTATCAAATGTTTTACACTGCCCATTTAGAGAATCGAGCAACATCACAAACTGATCCGATTTAGAAACAGATGCCAAATAATTAATTTCTCCTATTCCAAAAAAACCTTCATCACTCAATGATAAATCAACGAAACCACGTCCTTTACCACCATACATCGGATAACCAACATCGTTACGTTTTAATTTAAAACCTAAAGACTTATCAGGCTGGAGGTACAAAGCATATTTTAAATCGGGAATTATACCACCCGAAACCAAGGTTCCAGCCAACGACATTTTTTCTAAGTCTAACTCATTCAAGCTATCCATGGTAAATGGTTCTACGTCAAAATAAAATCGGTTTCTATCATACACCCCATTTTGGGTTGATGGCTTATCATAATAAACCTTAGAACCAACATCGGATTTAAAAATTGGGTAACCTGGAAATTTCTTTCGTCCACTTTTGTTGAATGGATGATCAATTGCAAGTGTCCCATAAATGTTTTGTAGCGCACTTTTAATAGGTAAATCAACCCCTAGTTTTGAATCACGAAACAAAAACTTCATCGAATCAACGTTATTTAAACGTACTTGAAAAGATGTATAGTCGAAACTAAAACCGTTACCATAAAAATCAGCCTTACCTGCGCGTAGTTTACCAGAAAAATCCATGTTGCGATTCTTCTTTAATGTTACTCGTTGATCACGTGGAATGATGTAAACATTTTGTGAATCGCTAAAATAAAACTGAGGCACGCCTTCAATTTGCAAATCGCTATTTATTAAACTTATGGATGCGTTAGGCACTTGTTTTCCAATTACGGATAAGAACGTGATTGCATCATAATCTGTTGAACCATAATGCGCATTTACATAATCCTTTAACTTTCGTTTTTCGGTAACATAATCACGTTTTTCATCAAACGTTACAAAACCATAATCGTTTAATTCAATCATTTGCTGCCTAATGGCACTAGGGTCGCTCTTAAAATCAGCTGCGTAATCCTTTATACTAAATCCTTTGATATTGCGCTTCTCTAAATACAATTTAACGCGTTGCAAAGGGTTATAGCCTAACATACCTTGAATGCGCTCATACCTTACATCCCTAAAATAATTTACTGACTCAAATCGTGCTGGTTCATCATCGTTAATCATATCAATATCGATTGATGGATTGTTTAAGTCCCATTTAATTTCATCGCAATAAAATTCTACTTTATGGTAACTATCGTAAAATGGTGTGCTACTCACCCCTTGGCGTTTGTTTCTATACAATGAAATGTATTCGTTACCAATTTTATAATTAACCTCCAATTGCGGATGATAAATAGAATCCTTCTCGAGGTAAATAGAAACAGCTGCTTTTAGGGTTGCAATTTTATCGTTGCGTAGAATCATTTCTTTCGCTGCTATGCGCAACACGGGTTTATTCTTAAAATAAAACACAAAATCGGCCGTAGTGCTATCGCCACCCCTAAACATAATTTCATCACCACGCATACCAAAACCTCCCGAGTATTTACCTCTCCCAAAACTTAGTTGGTTAAAGTTTTTGATGTAAGAATCGAATTGAGGATACAGCGATTTATTTCCAGCTGATTTGGCCATGGCCCTATCAGATAGCTTACCTATGAGCGGGGTATTAAGCAAACCCACATAATTAAACATGGCCGAATCTGCGTTTAGCGTGCCATCAGCTAAGTTGAGTTTATATCCTTTTAAATCGCAAAAAACCTTTGCACTATCTAAACCCACACGTGTAAAATCTGTACGTCCGCCTCTTCCGTACCACATGTCTTTGGCTGCATCATATGTACCTGAGGTACGGTAAATTTCCAATGTATCACCGGGGGTTATACCATATAAATCGGTATTCTTAAAAATAAATAAGGGTGTAGTTTTACTGGTAAAATCAACATCCAAATTGGTGGTAGTCCAGTTAATACCTGGTGTTTGTAACAGTACTTTATCATACAATACATTGCGTGAAATTTGCAAAAAATTATAACACTCATCTTTGCCCTGATTGAATGCTTTTTCGGTGGCTTTGTGCCAATTATCAAACTTAGAAACCAAACCATTTACCACCAAGCCATTAATGGCATTAAAATAATTTTCGAAATGTGGACTGGGTTGATAGTTGTAGCTTAACATTTGATTGGTAAGCCTTATCACCTGTATTTTTTGGTTATTTGTAAACTTACCCGAGTTGTAATAACTGATAAATTCAGCCACAGCATCTTTTGCTTTACTGCTTCCACTTTCATCAAAATAATCATCTAAATCGTTTGGATATTGCAGCACATCAAAGCTAAAACTACGCTGGGCATGCGCAACAAGAGCAAAACTGATGATTGAAATTAAAATTACGAGCTTCTTCATGTATTCTAAAAACGTATGAAGGGGCAATTTACTGTTTTACTTGTTTTGTTTTTGGGTGTTTTTTCCCACAAAAAAAGTCGAACAAGACTGCTCGACTTTTATCCTATAAATTAAATTTAAACCTACTTCATTGCTTTAACAATATCTACAAAGCTGCGGCTTTGTAATGCTGCACCTCCAACTAAAGCACCATCAATATCAGGAGCAGAGAACAACTCTACTGCATAATCCGCTTTTACACTTCCACCATATTGTATGGTTAAGTTATCGGCCAATTCGTTGTTGTAATGCTCACGCACCAACCCACGAATAAACGCATGTACTTCTTGCGCTTGTGCTGTACTTGCAGTTTTGCCTGTACCAATAGCCCAAACCGGTTCGTATGCAATAACTACGTTAGCAAATTGCTCAGCAGTTAAATTAAACAAACCTTCGCTTACTTGTTCTTTCAATACATCAAAGTGTGTGTTGCTCTCGCGCTCTTCTAATGTTTCGCCACAGCAATAGATAGCTATTAAATTATTTTTTAACACCGCATCAACTTTACGTGCCAACCAATCATTGGTTTCGTTAAAGTATTGTCTGCGCTCACTATGACCAATTATTACATACTCGGCACCACAGCTTTTAATCATACTGGCACTTACTTCACCTGTGTATGCACCGCTATCGTGGTTACTGCAATTTTGTGCTCCACTAAATATATTCTTGCTTTCGGCTACCATTCGGCTTACTGCGTTAATATGAATAAACGGAGGGATAATTACCACGTGCGCACTGCCTTGGTATTCGTCTTTTACCATTCCGGTAACTTCAGTAACTAATGCCATCCCTTCCTCAAAAGATTTGTTCATTTTCCAGTTACCTGCTATAATTTTCTTTCTCATAATATACGTTGATTGGTTATTTGTTCCTGAATATTAAATACTAATTTATAATATTAAATTCTTGTTTATATCATTCCACATTCAATATCTTACTCACTCCCTTTCTCCCAAAACCTAAACTTGGCGGTTTGTTCAAAAACGTATTTCGTAATGGCTTTATCTTCATCCGTAAAAACAATGTTTCTACGTGCACACATGGCTTCGGCTGTTTTATAAAATTTGTTTAACACAAACGTATCGAAACCTTGCGCTCCACCCCAGGCAAAACTTGGAATAAAATTACGCGGGAAACCTGCACCAAATATATTTGCACCTACACCTACTACTGTGCCTGTGTTAAACATGGTGTTAATGCCACATTTAGCATGATCGGCCAGCATTACACCACAAAAAGTTAATCCGGTTTTTTCAAATCGTTCTGTGTTGTAATTCCAGAGTTTTACTTCTTCGTATGTATTTTTCAGATTGCTGTTATTGGTATCTGCACCAATATTAACCCACTCGCCTACTACGGCATTGCCCATAAAACCATCATGACCTTTATTGCTGTATGCAAAAAATACCACATTGTTTACTTCGCCACCTACTTTACAATGCGGGCCAACTGTTGTTGGGCCATAAATTTTGGCATCCATTTTCAATCCACCGTGTTCGCATAAAGCAAAAGGTCCGCGTACTTTACAACCTTCCATCACTTCAGCATTAGCACCAATGTATATAGGTCCGGTTGAAGCATTTAAAATACTATACTCAACGGTGGCTCCCGGTTCAATAAAAATACGCTCGGGGTTTACAGTTTGGGTGGTTGATGAAATAGGCGCACTTACACGACCTTTTGTGATTAAATCAAAATCTTCCTCGATGGCCTTTCCATTTTTTGAAAAAATATCATACGAATGGGCAACAACAATGGTATCTATTTGTGATGATTGAATTTGAGTTTCGGGAGCAAACTGTTCTTCCGAAAAATCAAACACTTCAACTGATGTGATGTTGCATGCAACCAAGGTATCTTTTAAGTATAAGGCCTCACCTGTTTTAAGTTGGGTTATTTCGCTCCAAAGTAAATGATTGGGGCAAACACTGCCGTTAATCATTAAGTTATGTTGAGCTGTTACAGCAGGGTATTTTACACTTAAATAATCTTGGGTTTTAAATGAAGGCTGAACACCAGCATATTTAGCCCATTTCTCGGTAATGGTTAATATACCAATTCTAATTTCGGCAACCGGACGAGTAAAAGTAAAGGGCAATAAATTATTGCGGTTTTTACCATCAAATAGAATCACATTCATACTGCGAGTATATAAAAAAAGCCCTCCATAATGGAAGGCTTTTACAATATTGTTAAAAAAATAACCGAATTATTTTTTCTTAGCGTAACGTTTGTTGAATTTATCAATACGACCAGCAGTGTCAATTAACATGTTGGTTCCGGTAAAGAATGGATGAGATTTATGTGAAATCTCCAATTTAAACAACGGATATTCGTTGCCGTCTTCCCATTTAACAGTTTCTTTAGTGTCTACAGTCGAACGAGTTATGAATGAATAGTCGTTTGACATGTCCTTGAACACAACCATTCTATAATTTTTTGGGTGGATATCTGCTTTCATCTCTGCTTTAATTACTTTTTGAGGGGGCAAATATATGAAATTTTCATTAGTGCCAAAATATTTAGACAAAAATTTAATAGTTAACCAAAACTTGTTCATATGATTGGGCTTCAAGCCATGAAATTATTTTTTGGCGAAAAATCACTACAATTGTAGTATGAAGAGTGACAAAACCCAAATTTTAAGCGACAAACAAGTTAAACAAATACTTAAACGCTTGGCTTACCAGGTTTACGAAAATAACTTTAACGAAAAAGAACTGGTTGTTGCAGGAATTGAAGGACGCGGTGTAAAAGTTGCAGAATTGCTTTGCAAAGAATTGGCTGAAATTTGTAAAATAAAACTCTCTACCACTGATATTGTGCTTGATAAAACTAATCCTGCAAAAAAACAGATTACATTAAGTAACAATAAAATCAGCGTTAAAGATAAAGTAGTGATTGTGGTTGATGATGTATTAAACACCGGCAAAACCATGCTCTATTCATTAATACCTTTAGTTAACGACAAAGCCCGTAAAATACAAACGTTGGTTTTAGTAGATAGAAACCACATTTCTTTCCCAGTAAAAGCCAATTATGTAGGCACAGCATTAAGTACAACTTTACAAGAACACATTGAAGTAACCATCAGCAAAGGTAAGGTAGATGTGTATTTGAGTTAATCATGGAAAATAAAAAATCGAAATCCGAAAATCGAAAGTAGTAACACCAAACAATATTTCGAAATATCGAAACGCAGTTAAGCGGAGCTAATACTGAATCTTGAATGAAGAATATTGAATTCAACTAGACAATAAATTATTCAACTAGCCACAAAAAAAATCCCATTCTTGCGAATGGGATTTTTAATTTTTTGATCAAGTATTAATTACTTAACCTTAGCTTGTAAGCCAGCACCAGCTTTGAATTTAACAACCTTTTTTGCTGGGATGTTAATTTCTTTACCTGTTTGTGGGTTACGACCTTTACGTGCTGCACGCTTAGTTACAGAGAAAGTTCCGAAACCTACTAAAATAAGTTTGTCACCTTTCTTCAAAGCGCCTTGAGTTGCAGCCATAAATGAATCTAAAGCAGCAGATGCTTGAACCTTTGTTAATTTCGCATCATGTGCGATTTTGTCGATTAAATCAGACTTGTTCATAGTTGATAATAATTAAAGTGTTTGTTGTTTTACCATAACAAACTTAGCAACAATGCTGAATAAAACAAGTACCTGCCTAGGTTTTTTGATATTTTTTTCAAATTAGATTTTCACAGGTTTTCAACAATATCAGGGTTTCACGGCATTTACCCCTTTAAACATACTAACTTTTATAGGCTAAAACCACAGTATTAACAAGGCTTTTGTCACTTTTTTCGGGTAGCTCAATAACCAACTCGCTTTGGGCATAAAACGGTATCCTTTCGGTTAATATTCGGGTAATAAACTGTAATAATTCATCACCTTTAAGTCCTTTTACTAAAGGTCTTGGCCTTTTTGCACGAACCAATCTGCTATAAATAAATGCAGGCTCAGCTTTTAAAAACACCGTTAGACCCTCATTTTTCATAAACAACATATTATCATGGTAACAGGGCAATCCACCTCCTGTGGCAATTACATGTGGCTTTTCATTAGGTAAATTTCTCAACACATGAGCTTCAATTTCCCTAAATGCATCTTCACCTTTCTCAATAAACAATCGTTCTATGGTATTACTAGTGCATTGTTCAATCAAATTATCAGTGTCTAAAAATGGCATAGATAAAGCCTTAGCCAACCTTTTACCAAAGGTAGTTTTACCAACAGCCATAAATCCTATTAAATAAATATGCATATTGAAATGGCTGCCTAATAATAAGCAGCCATAATTTTATTTTTATTTCCTAATTCCTCTTGGACCAACTTTACCTTCCATGTATAGTTTTACTTTCTCGAAGGTAGGTATTCCGTATGCACTCCACTTTTTAATTACTACATTATCTTTCATCAATAGTAAACCAGGATTACTGCGTACCATAGATTTAAGTGGCGTAACATCCATGTTGTAATAATTAAAGGCAAATTGATGTTCGTGGCGATATGGTTCAACTTCTGTTAAAGTGGTATTTGTTAATGCCCAAAATGGAATACCAGCAAGCGCACAATCATTTGCTAATTGCGCAATTTGTGGTTCAATACCTGTTCTCGATTTCAATATATTGGTTTGAACCAAAACCATCCTAAATCCTTTTTGAAATAATAATGTATCGGTATAGTCTTGCCCATTTACATCAAACAATTTAAAATCATGTATCGGAGCTTTATCACCTTCTACAATAACTTTATCTATCCTATCAACAAACTTATAGGTATCATCAACATTACCTACCTCATTCACTCCAAATTCAAATTGTTTACCATCTTTTTCGTATATAAATACCATAACAACAGAGTCGCGTTTGGCATCTGGTGGTAAAGTCATTAATTGGCCAATATCATTGCCAACTTTGTATGGCAAGAAATCTATTTTAGGCAAAAACATATAAGTGTTAAAAGTAAAAAAAGTAATTACCAATAGTGATACACCAAGCGCTATACTAACAATCGTTTTGTTAGATACAATGGGTTTGATGTGTTTTTGACCGATAAACATAATTAGAATAAACACCAACAACAGCACATCTTTTAAAAATGATTCAACTGGTTTTAATTTTATGGCATCACCGAAACAACCGCAATCTGTTACTTTATTAGTTATGGCACTGTAACCTGTTAATAGCGTAAAAAACACAATCATCAATAACAGTAACCACATGTTTAATCTGGTGTAAGCACCAATTAACAATGCAATACCTACCATAATTTCGAAAATACAGATAAACATGGCCATACTTACTGCATAATCAACAAAAAAGTGCATGTTAAAAATTTCGAAATACTCTGCCAATTTATAGCTGAAACCTATGGTATCATTGGCTTTTATAAGTCCTGAAATGATGAACAATACACCAACTAAAATTCTACTTATTTGAGTTAATAATTTCATATGTTATAATATGTTGTTAAAAGTAATTAACGCAATTTCGTTAATCAATAATTGAATAAACTTAATTTATAAATAATAGTTTTATTTAACTTTTTCATTTAAATGTATCAAGGCAAACACACCATAATTAATCATATCCTGAAAATTGGCATCTATACCTTCGCTCATTATAGTTTGTCCGTTTGATAATTGTATTTGACGAATTCGTAATAACCGCATCAAGATCATATCGGTAAAAGTACTCACCAACATATCACGCCAAGCTTCACCGTAATCATGGTTTTTTTGCATCATCAACGTTTTGGTTTCAAGCACATGTTTATCATACAAATTGGTTAATGTATCTATGTCAATATCTAAATTACCTTCATCTTTTAATTCCATCTGAATTAAACCAATTACACAATAATTTACTATACCCATAAACTCACTTTCAATACCTTCATTTATTTGCATGCTACCATTTTCCTCAATGGTACGAATCCTTTGTGCCTTAATAAATATTTGATCGGCAATTGAACTCAATCGCATCACGCGCCATGATGTGCCATAATCTTTACTTTTATTTAAAAATATGTGTCGACACTTATTAATAACGTTATCGAATTGTGTTGATGTTTGATTTATCAAAATGGTAATGTTTAATTTGTAAAGCACACAAAAATAATGGACATACCCAAATTACAAGCGCACAATACAAAATTATCACTAAACTGCCGTGGTAAACTACTGGTATTAAGCCAACCAGCAGTTATGGGTATTTTAAATATTACACCCGATAGTTTTTTCGAAGGAAGCCGGATGCAAGCACTTGACGAATTGCTTAAAAATGCAGAAAGCATGATTGCACATGGCGCAACATTTATTGACATTGGAGGCTACAGCACCCGTCCGGGAGCTGCCGAGGTAAGTATTGATGAGGAAATAAACCGAGTGGTGCCTGCGGTTGAACACCTTCATAAATATTTACCTGATGCTATTTTATCCATTGATACATTTAGGGCCAAAGTTGCAAAATATGCAATTGATGCTGGCGCTCATATAATTAATGACATTAGTAGTGGCGAAGATGATGCAGATATGTTAGCCACCGTTGCCCAATTGAGTTTTGTTCCCTACATTATGATGCATAAACGTGGAACGCCCAAAACAATGCAACAGCATACGCAGTATGATGATGTTACTTTGGATGTTTTGGAATACTTTAATCAAAAAATTACGGAAGCTAAGAAAGCAGGAATTGTTGATTTAATTATTGATCCTGGATTTGGATTTGCTAAAACACAAGAACAAAATTATGAGCTGTTAAAAAATCTTCATCATTTTAATATAACAGAATTACCTATTTTAGTTGGTGTTTCTCGCAAAAAAATGATACAAAATGTGATCAATACAGATGCCGCAGGCGCATTAAATGGAACCTCTGTTGTTCATACTATTGCACTTTTAAAAGGAGCTAAAATTTTACGCGTACATGATGTAAAGGAAGCCATGGAATGCATTAACATTGTAAAAGCTACTTATGGAAATATTTGAAATTTACAGTTATCATTTTACCCTAATAAACCTAATTGATTTGTTGTTGTTAATTGGTGTTATTTACCAATTATACCGCATGTTAAAAGGTAGTTTAGCATTTAATATGATGGCTGGATTACTGACTATTTATTTTGCTTGGTTATTGGTGCGATTTTTTAAAATGCCGCTAATGGAAACTGTTTTGGGTGAGTTTACCAAAGTGGGTTTTTTAGCCATACTTATTGTATTTCAACAAGAAATTAGAAAGTTTTTATTGTTAATTGGCAGAGGCCGATTGGCTAGAGAAAACCAATCTATAATTAGATTTTTACCTTGGAATTGGAAAGTGGAAAAGAACTTCAATACCAACTATGAAGATATTGCAGACACCTGCGAAATATTGGCATCAACACACACCGGGGCTTTATTGATTTTCCCAAAAACCAGTGAAATGAAATTTATTGGGGCAAGTGGCGAGATACTAGATGCACACATTAGTAAAAAATTACTTTTAAGTATTTTTAACAAAACAAGCCCATTACATGATGGTGCAGTTATTATAGCAAATGGTAAAATTAAGGCTGCTAATGCTGTTTTACCAATTAGCGAAAATCCCGAATACCAAAGCAAGTATGGACTGCGTCATTTATCAGCAATAGGCATTACAGAACAAACAGATGCTTTGGCATTGATTGTAAGCGAGGAAAGGGGTACAATGGCTTATGCCATAGAAGGAAAAGTAACCGAAAACATTTCGCGTCAAGATATTCTTGATTTTTTAAACAAGGAATTTAGTACCGATTTGCTGAGTGCAAGGTAATTAATTTACCATTGTACTATCAGCAGCTGTATCTTGTTGGGCACGCTTTATAATATCTTCTGGCGATATGCCTAAGTTTTCAATTGCAAAATGAGCGTCTTCGGCCAACTCACTTTTAGGGTATTTCTTAATAAATTCTTCGTATGTTGCTTTTGCTTTCGTAATATTTCCCATATGATTTTCGTAAACAAAACCTGTTAAAAACAAGGCTTCCTCAGCATAATGATGGTCAGGATAATTTTCTTGAATACGTTTAAAAATAGTAATCGATTCCTCATGCAATTTCATATCCTTTTTTTGTGAAGCGATGGCACCCATACTTTGTCCTGCTTTAAATAAAAACTCAGGCGCACGCTCATCATCAGGGTATTTATCAGCAAAGGCCAAGTAGGCATCTTTTTCTTTGGCCATGTTTTCTATGCTAAATACACTGTCTTGTGCTTGCAGTGCTTCAATTGCTTGTAAGGCTTTTTCTTTAGGCGATTGACAAGCCACAACAACTAACGCCACAAGGGCTAAAATAAATTGTATATTTTTTTTCATATGGTTTAATGTATGCGTAATGGTTATTTTATTAATACTGTCCTGTTGTTAACATCACCAAAGTACATGCAATAACAGGTTCAATATTATTTTCTTTTAATAAATTTTCAAAATATGTATTCTCGGTTCCAGGGTTAAATATCACGCGTTTGGGATTTAATCCAACAACATAATCATAATAAGGTGGTTGATTTTGTGGACCAACGTATAAGGTTACCGTATCCACTTCTACCTGAGGCGCTGCAAGATGAATTGGCATTCCAGCAATTTCACCCTCCTTGTTTCCATACAAAACAACCGGATGACCATAGCTTGAAAGCATCATTGTTGCTTTGTATGCATATCTATCAGGGTTAGGTGTGGCACCTAAAACTAAAGTTGGTTTAGCCATTACTTATTTTTTAGCAAATTAACAGCTAAATTTATGAATGGTGATATAGGTTATTCGCCAAGATATACACAGTGCAGAAAAAACTGATTTATATTAAAATCATTGTCATCTCATGTACTGCTTTGTTTTTCAACCCAAACCAAAATTAATTTAAAGGATAGGGTGCATAAGGCTTTTTTGTTATTTTCGCACACATTAAAAAAATGCGGCAGCAAGTCATATTAAGTTAAGCAGCAAATGAAAATATCATATAATTGGTTAAATACCCTTATAAACGTAAGCCTCAGTCCAGAAAAGATAGATGAGCTCTTAACTGGAACAGGACTAGAAGTGGAAGGTATTACACCATACAACACGATAAAAGGTGGATTAGAAGGTATAGTTGTGGGTGAGGTTAAAACCTGCACAAAGCACCCCAATGCTGATAAATTAAGTGTTACCACTGTTGACGTGGGTGGACCAGAATTATTACACATTGTATGTGGAGCGCCAAATGTAGCTGCAGGCCAAAAAGTATTGGTTGCTACTGTTGGTTGTATCGTTCATCCAACTAATGGCGAACCGTTTGAAATAAAGAAATCAAAAATTAGAGGCGAAGTAAGTGAAGGAATGATTTGTGCCGAAGATGAATTAGGCTTAGGTGAGAGTCATGATGGTATTTTAGTGTTGCCCAACAATTATGATATTGGTGCACCTGCAACCAACTATTTCGAAAACTACAGCGATTATTTAATTGAAATTGGTTTAACGGCCAATCGTGGTGATGCAGCATCGCACATGGGTGTTTCAAGAGATTTACGAGCAGTTACCAATTGCTCAAGTCAAACATCAAACTTTGTAATACCTACCATACATGCCGATAAAATTAGCGTAAGCATAGAGGATACAGATTGTGTGCGTTACAGTGGTATTAGCATCAGTGGTGTTCGGGTTGGCGATTCGCCTGCATGGTTACAAAACCGTTTGCGTGTTATTGGTTTATCGCCAATTAATAATATTGTTGATGTAACCAATTATGTGATGCATGAGTTAGGCCAACCACTTCATGCGTTTGATGCCGCAAATTTATACGGACAAAAAATTATTGTTCGCAAAGTTAATGCGGGTACAAAATTTACCACCTTAGATAAAACAGAAAGAACATTAACAGGCAACGAGTGCATGATTTGTGATGGTGAAAAGCCCATAGCAATTGGTGGTGTATTTGGTGGTTTACAAAGTGGTATAAACAACAATACAACCGAAATTTTTATGGAGAGCGCCACATTTAATCCTGCTTCAGTGCGCAAAACGGCAAAGCACCATGGGCTGAGTACTGACGCAAGTTTTCGTTACGAGCGTGGTACTGATGTAGAAATAACCACTAGAGCATTGGCTCGTGCTGTAGAGTTGATTATTGAAACAGCAGGTGGTGCAGTTAGTAGTAAATTGGTTGATGTATATCCTACTGAAATTAAACATGCGCAGGTAGATTTTAACCTCGACAAATTTTATAGTTTAATTGGACAGCATATTGAAGCTGAAGAAATTAAACGCATCTTATTGGCACTTGATTTTACTATTTTAAACGAAACAACAGATTCGTTACTATTAGATGTGCCCGCCTATAGAACAGACGTTACGCGACATGCTGATGTGGCCGAAGAGGTATTGCGTATATATGGATTAAATAACATTGAAATCCCAACTCGTGTAACTTCATCGGTAAGTAATAGCAAGGAAAATGCACAATTTGCGTTACGCAATAAATTAAGCGATTATTTAACAGATAATGGTTTTAACGAAATGCTAAACAACAGCATCAGCAAAAGTGCATACTACACCGAAACCGAAATGCAACATGCGGTTAAACTACTTAACCCCCTGAGCAGCGATTTAGATGTGATGCGTTTAAGTATGCTATACAATGGCTTGGAAGTTTTGCAATACAACCGCAATCGCAAAACAACAGATATGCACTTGTATGAGTTTGGTAAAATATATACCCAAACCGACAAAGGTTATGCAGAACAAATGCACTTAAGCTTGTTTATGCTTGGCAAACAACAAGGCGAAAGTTGGCATGGTGCTGCAAAAGCAAACACTTATTACACTTTAAAATCGCTGATATTAAATGTTATTAAAAAAGCAGGTATCAAAAAAATAGATACAGTTACAGATAATAAGGGAACTTTATTAAACCAAACTTCCATTAGTGCACAACAAAAAGTGTTGGTTGTTTTTGGTGGAGTTGATGCCAAAACACGTAAACAATTCGACTTAACCGATGAAGTTTGGTTTGCCGATTTTAATTGGGACAACATTTGCGAACTGAGCATTGGCAGTACTTTGAAGCTTCATACCATTTCAACATTCCCTGCCGTACGCAGAGATTTAGCATTGGAGCTTGATAAAAAAACAACCTATGCAGAAATTGAAAAAATTGCACGTAAAACAGAACAGCAATTATTAAAAGAAATGAATGTATTTGATGTTTACGAAGGTGATAAAATAGCCGCAGGAAAAAAATCATATGCAATAAGCTTTATCCTTCAAAACACCGAAAAAACGCTAACAGATGAGGAGATTGAATCATCAATGAATAAATTGATTAAGCAGTTTGAAAAAGAATTAGGTGCCACTTTAAGGGGGTAACACTTTATTAAACCAATAAGATTTTATCAAATAAAAAATGCAGCTAAAAGCTGCATTTTTTATTATAAGAATTTATACAATTAGTTGATCCCGTTTCTTTTTAAGGTGCGCATGGCCATCAACAAACTCACCAACATAAATATTGCACCTGCTAAAAATGGAGCACCAGGGAAATAAACCATAGCAGTTGGTTTGGTATAAAAAGCAAAAAGCCCAGTCATTAAAGGAGGACCAACAATTGAGGTCACACTAATTAAACTGGTTAATGCCCCTTGTAACTCGCCTTGTTCATTTGCCGGAACTTGATTACTCATTAATGCCTGCAATGCAGGACCTGCAACTCCGCCTAAACAATAAGGAACAAGAAATACAAACATCAACCAACTCTGACTTGCAAAAGCAAACAAAATCAATCCAAGTGTGTATAAAGCTAAACCAAAATAAACAGACTTTTTAGGGCCAAACAAAGGCGTGGTATATCTTATAAGTAAACCTTGAACCAATGAAACCAATATACCAACAACTCCAAGAGAATACCCTACCATAGTTTCATCCCATTTTAGTTTTTCCATGGTAAAATAACTCCAAGTACTTTGTACAGCATGAGCAGCAACATATATACAAACCAACGAAATGACCAATCCTGATATTACTGGATATTTTCTTAGGTGCATTAACGATCCGATTGGATTAGCTCGTTTCCAATCAAACGGCCTCCTATTTTCTTTGCTTAATGATTCGGGTAAAACAAAATAACCATACAACCAATTTAACAAGGTAACACCCGCAGCAGCAAAAAACGGAACACGTGCACCATATTGCCCTAAAACACCACCAATTACTGGGCCTATAATAAAGCCTAAGCCAAATGCAGCTCCAATCATCCCGAAATTTTGCGCACGTTTTTCAGGAGTACTCACATCTGCTATGTATGCGCTTGCAGTAGTAAAACTGGCTCCGGTAATTCCTGCAAAAATTCTTCCTACAAACAACCAGCCAATGCTAGGAGCCAAAGCTACCAGTATGTAATCTAAACCGAAACCAAATAAAGAAATTAATATGACAGGACGCCTTCCAAATTGATCACTCAATCCACCCAAAATTGGAGAAAAAATAAATTGCATGGTTGCAAAGGCAAACATCAACCAACCACCATACACAGAAGCATCACTCATGCCACCTCCTGTTAATTCCATAATTAACTTAGGTATTACAGGAATAATAATTCCAAAACCAATTACATCAATTAATAAGGTAATAAAAATAAAGCTTAATGCAGGTTTTCTGGCAGTCATAAATTCAATTGATAAACGGAGCAATATAATCAGAAAAGAAAAAACAAATCAAACAAAAAAGCTGCTCCAAATTGGAACAGCTTTAAGTATCTGTAATTATTATAAAATTAATTAGCGGCTTTTAATTTTTTTGCGGCATCTAGTATCCTTGGCAGTACATCAAATGCATCGGCTACAATACCATAATCAGCAGCTTTAAAGAAAGGTGCTTCTGGATCTTTGTTAATAGCAACAATAACCTTACTTGAACTAACACCGGCCAAATGTTGTATTGCGCCACTAATACCAATTGCAATGTATAAATTTGGTTTGATAGTAATACCCGTTTGACCAACGTGTTCGCTATGTGGGCGCCAATGCATGTCACTAACTGGCTTTGAGCATGCTGTTGCAGCGCCTAATACCTGAGCTAATTCTTCAATAATACCCCAATGTTCTGGACCTTTCATGCCTCTGCCTGCGCTTACAACTAACTCAGCTTCTGTTAAAGGAATTTTTCCAGTAACACGAGAAATCTCCACTGAACTAGAGATAAAATCAGCATCAGACAAACCACAATCAGCAGTTGTTAAATTAGCTGTTTTACCAAAAGTATGGGTATCAAAAGTGTTTGGTGTAATGGCCAATACTTTAATGGCAGTAGTTAAATTTACATCAGCAAAAGCCTTTCCACTAAACACCGATTTACGCACTACAAAACCGTTACTTGTATTTGGTACAGATATCACACCTGAGGCAATACCTGCCTTTAATTTTGCAGCTACACGTCCGGCAATTGCTTTACCACTATAGGTGTTTGAAACTACAACAACTGTAGCTCCTTCGGCTGCTGCAACTGAAGCAAATGCTTTGGCATAAGCCTCTGCATTAAATACAGCAAGTTTACTGCTGTTTACCGCTACAACTTTGTCAGCACCATAATTTCCTAACTCGGCTAGTTTAGCATCATCAACATGACCAATGCTAACAACCACACATTGTGTTCCGTTGCTTTGAGCAATACCTGCTGCATATGAAACCGCTTCTAATGTTGATTTTTTGAAGTTACCGTCAATACTTTCTGCGTATACTAAAATCATAATTTTTTAATTTAAAGATTAAATTACTTTGGCTTCGTTATGTAACAATTCAATTAATTGTTCTGCTTGATCGGCCGGAATTAACTTAACACCACCTTTAGCAGCGGGTAATTCAAAACCAACTGTAGCTGATGTTATTAAATCGCCACTTACTTCAACCACTTTTAATGGCTTGGTACGAGCAGCCATAATTCCACGCATATTAGGAATACGAGGCTCTGTTAATTCTTTTTGTGCACTTGCCACTAAAGGTAATTTGCAACTCACTTTTTCTTTACCTCCATCAATATCACGTTCCATGGTTGCTACACCATTTTCAACTTCAATTGATGTAATTACATTAACAGAAGGAATACCCAACATTTCTGCCAATAAACCACCTACTAAACCACCATTGTAATCAATAGACTCGCGACCAGTTAATATCAAATCAAATTGTTCAGATTTTGCATAAGCAGCAATTTGCTCAGCCACAAAATAAGCATCAATAGGCTCGGCATTAATACGCACCGCATCGTTTGCACCAATAGCCAACGTTTTTCTAATGCTTGGTTCGGCATCTGCTAAACCAACATTTATAGCGGTAACTGTTCCGCCTTGTTTTTCTGTTATTTCTAATGCACGTGTTAGTGCTAATTCATCATATGGATTAATGATAAATTGAACGCCCGCTGCGTTAAACTTCGTGTTATTGTCGGTAAAAGTTACCTTTGTAGTTGTGTCGGGCACATTACTGATACAAACTAATATTTTCATATAATTACTTTGCTAAAAAGTGCAGCAAAAGTAACCAAAAAATGCTTTTAACAAATGTCAAATATAAGATTACAAAAATTAGCCGAAATGCTTGAAAAACAACCAAATGATACGTTTTTACTATATGCCATGGGAATGGAGTATTTGGGCATGGGCGAAGTAAATGTGGCAGAAAAGTACTTTAAACTAGTATTAGAATTTGACAAAGCACATGTGGCAACCTATTATCAACTTGGCATACTGCTTACAAATAATAACCGCCAAAATGAAGCGCAAGATTTTTTAGAAAAGGGATATGAATTGGCCAAACAAAAAGGTGATTTAAAAACGCAAAATGAATTTAGAAGTGCATTGGATGAGTTGCTTTACTAATTAATCTACTGCTCAACTTTTAACAGTTCATCCAACAAGCGCGGATATACATTTTTATAAAATTGTTGCTCGGCTATTTTATAGGCATCAATACCCGCAGTTTCTGGTGTGGTTTGAAATCCTTTTATTTCTTGTAATCCGTCCTTAAAAATTTCAGCTTGATTTTTATTATCAACCAAACTAACCGACATATTTAAAGCAGCACTTTGCATATTTCCCCAAATAATACCCAAAGGTTTGGTGTTTGATGTAAGTTTTAATACGTAATCTGCTTCTTGTTTGTTGGTAACAAAATTACATCCTGCAATTACCAAATTCTTTTTAATAAAAGTTTCTAATGGATGCGAAGCCAACTTTTGTGATAAATTTTGTTCATCTGCCTCAATAAAAACTTTTATAGGAGCAACAGTAACTCGCAAGGTTGTACTTGGTGCATCAATGTTTTTTAGCACATTATTCAATGCATAATTAATACTGTCGTTTTTTACAATGCCTTGCACATCGGCAGTTAAACGTAGTAATTGAATAGGATCGCGAGCTAAAATACGAGCCACACTATAAGATGCAATACCTTTCTGATCGGTTTGCGTTTGTGCACCAAAATCCATTTTACCTTGTTCAACAAACATTTTCATAGGTAAGTAAGGCACCATTAATTTACCGTTTGATGTATCACTAAAATATACTTCCACATCAAAAGGATGCTGTATAGGTTTTCCAACTTTACCACTTAATATACCTACTTTACTTTTCACCGAAACCAAATACAATTGTTTTTGAATGGATGAAATCAACTCGTTTACCAACTGTACATTTCTACCTTTATGAAAAGTTTGTAAATCTTCGTTTAAATAATCTTGAATAGCAGTAAGTGCTTTTAACTTTAAGCGTAATACTTGCACATAATTGGTTTTAACATCCAACTCTTCGGCACGGGTAAAAAAATCTTCGGCACGAGCAAGCGCATTATGCATTCTTTTCCTGCGCATATCGGCATACTGCGTTTTATTTAAACGCATGTAAATCCAAAAATAATCGGCATTTTCCCAACTATCAACTACCTCATAATTCTCAATTTCATTAAGTGCCGTAATTTTTACCAAGCTTTCAAACTGCTGTTTAAACTCTGCATTATTTTGTAATGATTGTAGTACCGAGTTAGAAGAAACATTTACTTTAATCTCTGAAATCAAATCATTAAGCGCTTCCTTCTTAGCAGCTTGCTGATAGTTTTGGGTGTTGTTGTTTTTTTGTGCTATACCCACGCCAACATAATAAGCATCGTTAACGGGGCGCTGGTTTACCCATGTTGGTTTTTTATTGGCTTTGTGTGATGCACAGGAAGCCAACATAAAAACAGCAAATACAATTGGTAAATATTTTAACATGGGTTTGGGTTGATGTAAAAGAATTTACATATAAACAAAAAGAACACGCAGTGAATATTCAACTTGTGTTCTTTTTGTTTGGGTAATGAAGTGAAATTAATTGCCAGCTCTCTCTTTAGCCAACTTCTCCATTTCACTGTTAAAGATCTCTTCAAACTTTTTCTTATCGTAGTCTTGTGCAATTTTTTGGTTCTGACCAATGGCCTTATCCATACCTTCCAAAACTGTTTTCTTATTAGCCTCAATAGCTACCCAATAGGTAAAGGTATTGTTGGTTTCTTTAAAAATTTTCTCGCCAATTACTGCAACATCGGTTAAACTTTGGTTGGTAACTTCACGTGCCAACTCTTCAAATTTATTGGTAAACTCTTGGTTAGTTCCAATCTGACGTTGGTTGGTGTATTGCTCCGTTACTTTCTTCATGGTGGTTTGAATCATACCAGCCATTTCACTTTTGGCATTTTGTAGTGCTATTTTTTTAGCAGTAACCATATCAATACTGTTTCCTGATGAACGAGCTCTGAAAATTTCTTTGTTGGTCTCGTAATCTTTGCCAGTAAACGGAACGCTTATTTCTGTAGCACCAGATTGTTTCTCGATAGGTTTTCCTTTTTTTGATTTACATGCTACAGTAATGCTAGCCATTGCACCCAATAATAATGCTGCACTTAGCAGCTTACTCGCCTGAATTTTCATATTAATAATTGTTAAAGTTTAGATTCAAAATTAATTTATAACTCGACTTTATCAAATGCAATGCCAAGATTGTTATAAACAGTAAAACAATTCTAAAAACTAGTGATTTTAAACACCTAAAACAAATCATCCTTAATTTGATGGATGATACTTAGGGCATGATCATAACCTGTTTGAAAAATTTTTTGAGCAGATGAAACCTTAAATAAATGAAAATCCATTAACCCGGGAGGCTCAATGTAGATGTCACATTTAGCAATATTGGGTTGTACATTAGCCCTAACAGCTAAGTGCATAATTCTATCAGCATAATTCCTTATTGAGGTAAATTGCTTGGCTTCACCTACAGGATTAACATTAACACCAATAATATCGTCACAAAGATATTGAATTGGTTCTACAGGTAAATTGTTCATTAATCCACCATCCACATAAAAGTCGCCATCAATAAGCATGGGTTTAAGCACCATTGGAATAGCGCAACTGGCCATTACCGCAGGCATTAATTGGCCCGCATTAAAATAATGTACGGTTGCTTTGGTAAAGTTTGTTGCGCAAATGTGCAATGGTAATTTTAATTCTTCAAAAGTTTGAGCGCGCAATTGTTTTTGTAATATGCGTTGTAAGCCATCAGCTTTTAGCAATCCAAATGCTGGCCTATAAAAACTAAGTATTTTATAGATATCAAGCTTTACAAAAATTTCAAAAATTTCATCAGGAGTATAGCCATCCGCATACAAAACACCCACAATACTACCTGCACTAGCTGAAGAAATTACATCTGGAAAAATACCGTTTTCATTAAGTGCTTTAAGTACACCAATGTGTGCAAATCCCCTGGCACCACCGCCCGAAAGTACAATGCCTAATTTATGTTTTTTATCGGTGGTAGGTTGGTTAATCACCTTATAAATATAGAATAAAGTGTGAACAATTAAAAACGAACTCCACCAGTTACAGCAACATTTATCATGGTATGTGCGGCTTTTCCTGTTGGCGAATAGCCACTGTTTAATTGATATGGTGTATAAAATTCATTAAATGTGGTGTGCACGAATGCTAAATCAATAAAATAAACACCATCATTATAACCAGAGCCTAAACTAAATCCTTGACGAATTAAATCATCTTTACTTACACCTGCAATTTCATTTCTGTATGGATTGGTAGCCAAATTATAGCCAGCACGTAAACGGTACACATCTTTTATTTTAAACTCTGCCCCTACACGCACTTGATAAGCTTCCTGAAAATCATTACGTGCACGCGCATTGGCATCACTAAATTCGCCCATATTAACAGATGATAACCTCCCCTTAGCATAGTTTATCATATCTGCATCAATAGAAATAAAACCTAAATTGGGATGCATTAACGCAGCACTTGCAGTGTAACGAGCAGGCGTAATAAGTTGATATTCGTATGTTCCTTGTGGACTTTCAATGTTCTTTTGCCCGATGTTTGGCCACCTGATATCGCTACCAACCTTGTACTGGTAATCATCTTTCATGTTAATACGTGATGCCGTTTGAACCGATAAGCCAAATCTAAAAAAATCAACAGGTCGAAGTATAAAACCAAACCTACCTGCAACACCTTGCCCTTCTGTTCTAATATCTCTATTTAAATAACTTGAACGGTAAAAATTACCAACTGTATCTGCTGTGGTTGTAGTTACTGTATTGTTCGGGTCACTCTCTGTAAAAACAGACTTATATTCTTGCAGTAATTCATTAAATACAAGCCCAACTCCCAAATAAAATACGTTATCGAAATTTATTGCCCCTGAGAAGTTGTATTCATCCATTGAACCTCGTTTTGTAATCTGATAGGATTGTTTTACACGGTAATCGTTATCGCCTTTAAACCATGGAGAATAGTAGGTTGAATTGTTGCCAGCCGTATCAGTTAAATAGGCATTCCAACCCATGTTGTAAAATTCAAACTCGGTACCATTTGCACTTATTTGGTTTGATGGAATACCATTTGATTGCTCCACAAAAAATTGAGAAAGGTGACTTTTAGTATTGTAACCTTCCATGAAAATATTTTGCTGAAAATGATTAGTACGGTTATGCCCGAAAGAAAAGTTATAGTTGATAATCCCTTGATCAGCATCACCACTTAAGCCCGAATTTACTTTACTTAATACAATACCAAAAGATGGAATATTAAAATTGGTTCTACTTTCATCTAACGTACTACCTAAAAAATTACCAGAAGTAAGTGTACCTGTTACAGCGGCTGATAAATGCATTTCATTTCTACGATACAAACCCAATCCTGCCGGGTTTAGGTAGGTTGATGAATAATCTGCACCTACAGCACCAAAAGCACCACCTATACCTTGCGAACGTGCAGTACCTAAATTATACTGTTGTGAATAGCGTAAAATATCTGATTCATTTTGGGCTTGGGCATAGCAACTTATTATCACCGCGGCCATCATTAATTTATACTTGTTCATTTTCTTGTTTATCATTAAGAATTACCATTAATTAACGAGGACGTGAACGAGGTGCACTTCCTCCTCCTGAACTACCTCTGCTACCTCCACTTGGTGGCGAAGAAAAACCTCCTCCTCCACTGTTTCTTGATGGTGAAGGACTGTAATTTCGAGGAGCAGGAGATGACTCTTGCGGTATATCATTTCTGCGAAATGCAGGCACATCGTTTCCACTGTTTGTTGGTGCATCGTTTCCATTTGGAGATGGCGCTGTATTATTTCTATTGTTAAAGTTAGGTCTTGATGGTACTACCTCTCGTGGTTTTGGTGGCGCCACCTCTCTGTAATTGCGTTCTTGATCAATACTTTTAGGATAGGTATTATAAGACCTAGGCGTTGTATTTCTGTATTGATTTGGAGCAACGTATACTGGCTGCCCATCACGATTAATTAATTGTGCATCATTTCCAGAACGAGGCATCACAATTTTACCTTGATTGGGTTGTGGTGTTTGAGTTTGGTCTCCACGCGGCATAGATACCCTACCACCATCTGGATTCCTTGGCATGTTAGTTCCAGCGCCATTGCCTCTTGGACGAGAAATTTTAGCTGGTGTTTTGTTTTCGAATTGATTATGCCCCCAGCCACCAACAAAATGATGTGGCCTATTTCCCCAACCATACCAATTATTATAACCATAATAACCACCCCATCCCCAAGGGTTATAACCCCACGGATTGTAACCCCAAGAATTAAAACCCCAAGGACTGTTAAAACTATTCCATGGCGAACACCAATTATTGCCTCCCCAAAAAGGATCATAAAAAATATTGTTGTGAGGCCAACCAAATCCATAGCCTGTATTCCAACCATTATTCCATCCATTATTAAAGCCCATTCCTATTCCCCATCCAGAAAAATTGTTCCATCCCATGTTTAAACTAGGTTGACCCCAAAGGTTAAAGCGACCTGGATTATTAAAATAACCACCATAAATGCCTGAATATTGTCTACGAAGCAAACTTGCTTCATTCGCTTCTTCTTCATACCCGGCATAAGGAACCGTACTTAAAAATCCATCGTTATTTACTGCAGCTTCTTCATTTTCACGTTCCTGTGCCTGTTTGTATCTTTTGTAACCTTCGGCCGCATTGGGGTTGGTATAATCCCTGCTATCGTTATTTTGATCCGGTTGATAATTTTCAGGAATCTGACTTCCATTTCCGTATTGTGGAGGATTATTTTTAATAATCTCATTTACATCTACCTCTGGTACATAAACAGGCTTACCTCCTGCAGCCTTGCGCGAAAAATAAACATCATCCTCAAACCTGTTTAGCACACCTTGAGGAGTATTACACGAAACCATTGTAATTGCACCAAATAGAATGGCATAAAAGATATTTAATTTAGGATATGGCATAATACTGTGTTTTATAACTGTGAAAATATAATTTTGTTGCCGATTTACACTTATTGACAAATACTATTCCAAAAACTCCTACCAAATGGATAATAAAAAAGTAAAAAGAAGCGAAGACTACAGTGCATGGTACAATAATTTAGTTAAATCTGCTGATTTAGCAGAACATTCGGCCGTAAAGGGCTGTATGGTAATTAAACCTTATGGTTATGCTATTTGGGAAAAAATGCAAGCCGAATTAGATAAACGTTTCAAAGAAACTGGACATCAAAACGCCTACTTTCCATTATTTATACCGAAATCATTTTTTAGTAAAGAAGCAAGCCATGTGGATGGTTTTGCCAAAGAATGTGCCGTTGTTACCCATTACAGACTTAAAACAGCCGAAAATGGAGAAATTGTAGTAGATGAAACGGCCAAATTAGAAGAGGAACTAATTGTTCGTCCAACTTCTGAAACCATTATCTGGAATACTTACCGCGACTGGATTAAGTCGCACCGCGATTTACCCATTTTGGTTAACCAATGGGCTAACGTGGTTAGGTGGGAAATGCGTACCCGTTTATTTTTACGCACTACAGAATTCTTGTGGCAAGAAGGACATACTGCTCATGCCACTTCTGAAGAAGCTATTGCAGAAACCAAACAAATGTTGGAAGTATATGCCGATTTTGCAGAGAATATTTTGGCTGTGCCAGTGGTAAAAGGTATTAAAACTGCTAACGAACGATTTGCCGGAGCAATAGAAACCTATTGTATTGAAGGTTTAATGCAAGATGGTAAAGCCTTACAAATGGGTACATCGCACTTTTTAGGGCAGAATTTTGCAAAAGCATTTGATGTAAAATATGCTACAAAGGATAACAAACAAGAATATGTTTGGGCCACTTCATGGGGTGTATCAACCCGATTAATGGGTGCATTAATAATGAGCCATAGTGATGATGAAGGATTGATACTACCGCCAAACTTAGCGCCAATACAAGTTGTTATTGTTCCTATTATTAGCAAAAAAGAAGAAGAGAAAGAATTGGTTTTAAACAAAGCAAAAGAAATTCAATCTGCATTGCGTAAAAAAGGCATTTCTGTGAAATTAGATGACCGTGATAACACCACTCCAGGTTATAAATTTGCCGAGTACGAATTAAAAGGTGTACCTGTTCGCATAGCTATTGGCCCGCGCGATGTGGCTAACGAAAGTGTAGAAGTTGCCCGCAGAGATACCAAAGAAAAACAAGTAATGAGCAGTATCGATATTGACCATAAGATAGAACACTTGCTGTCTCAAATTCAAACAAATATTTACCAAAAGGCATTGGATTACCGTGACCAACACATTAATGCGGTAAATACCTGGGATGAATTTATAGATGCTCTGGAAAACAAAACAGGATTTGTAAGTGCACATTGGGATGGAACATCAGAAACTGAGTTAAAAATAAAAGAACTTACCAAAGCAACTATTCGTTGTGTGCCTTTAAGCAACCCGCAAGAAAACGGAATATGTGTTTTAACAGGTGCTCCAAGTAAAGAAAGGGTTTTGTTTGCAAAAGCATACTAAAACCACAAAATATTTAATACAACAATGCGTTAAATTTTCAATATGAGTGAACCTAAAATAAACACAATACACGAACTACTATGTAAAAAATCATCTACCAAACAAGATGTATTTACTAAAACTCAATCAATCTTCAGAGACCTTAAAATGGTGATGCGTGAAATTGAGGCAGAACTTAACCCAAAACTTGGCCCCAACGCTCCTCATGTTGAAGTTAAATACATGGACAAAGGTGATTTTGAAGCACATCTTAAATTTAGTGGTGATACATTGGTTATTATGATGCATACCAATGTTTTTGATTTTGACAACGATCATTACGTGAGTAAAACCAATTATGTAAAAGAAGATCCACTAAGAGAATTCTGTGGTTTAATTCAAATTTATAATTTCCTTTCCGACTCTATAAAGTATAACCGTGAACACGATATGGGTTATCTTATAGCTAGAATTTTTGTAAATAAAGATGAGCACTTTTTTATAGACGGAAAAAGACCACTTTCTTTTATGTTTGATGATTTATCAAAGAATAAAATTTCAAAAGACACATTGCGTCAAATCATTGAAGAAGCCATGCTATTTTGTTTAAACTTTGATTTGATAGCACCACCAACTGATGCAATAAATTATATTACAGTAGAACAAAAAAATATGATGAGCTACAGCAGTGGAATGCCTACAGCTAAGTTGTTAGGATTTACAATGCAAAAAAATGAAGATACTATAGCATAATATCTTCATTTAAAATTGTAATACTTGTATCAAAATATAGATCTAACTGCTAAAGAAGTTAGATTAAATAACCTATGTAAATGAGCAAGCTAAAATTAGTTTGTTTTAATAATTTTAACCGCTTTTTGATTGTTAAATTTAAGAAAGTAAACACCATTATTAAGGTCGTTTGTATTAATATTAATGGTGCTGCCTTCTTTTTCTGTTTTAAATAACTTCAGAATTCTTCCCTCCATATCATATAATACCATTTCACCTACCTCTGCTGATGCAGGATAGGTTATACTCACCCGTTCAGAAAATGGATTAGGCATAACTTTGATATTATTAGCTATATCAAAGTCGTTATTTTTAACAATACTCTTTATATCAGTTATGCTAAAACGCCCATCTATATCAACTTGTACTATTCTATAATAGATATAACCATCAGTGATTAAACTGATGTCATCTTGGTAATGATAAGCCATCAGCAGGTTAGTATTCAAAGCCCCCTCAATTTGTTTTACAGTAGTGAAATTTACACCGTCTAAAGATCGTTCAACCAAAAAGTATTTATTGTTTTGTTGGGAGGCAACAGTAAACTGGATATTTGCAAGATTTTCAGATAACTTTTTTACCTCAAAAGAATTCCATTTTACTGGCAAAGGTGATGATGTAAACAAACCTGCATCAGCACCAATATCTACTGGGCTTAAACCACTGCGTATTTGGCCATCAAAATCAATTGTTACAGCAGCAATTGGAGTTCCGTTAGACTCAATAGGTGTTACACCAAAAACGTGTAAATCTATAGTTTGAGCATTTCCATTAGGATTAATAAAATTTGGATTAACGATACCACTAGCTGCATCGGTACTGGTAACATTTCTAAAAAGAGAGAGCGAGTCGTACACTGTATTACCAACTTCAGCAAAAGCACTACCATTGCCAAGCCTAAAATAACAATTGTGATTTGAAATAAACAAATTAGGCGAAGCTAAGCCCAATGCAAAGTTCCGTTTTACGTTACCATTTGTAAAATTTCTTTGATTCACTAAAATATTATTAATTGAAGTTAAACTTCCATTGCCATTTCGTTTAACTGCATAGGTACTAGAAGTACTATTAATTAATGTTCCTCCAATAAAAATAGAGTTATGCAATAAAGTAGTATTATCTGATGAGTTTATTTCAACTCCACTAATATTAATTGGCGAAGTTATTGGTAATCCTATACTATTAATCCCTAAACGAATCATATTATTAGTTAGCTGAGCATCGCCTTCTTGTAATATAATACCGCCCATTTGTGTATTAGAACTACTTGTTGTTACTTGAAATGAGTGTACAAAATTTCTCGAAATATCAATTAAACTTGGTGAAATACTATTAATAACTATACCAGCAATATTAGCTGCTCCAGTTGGGGATAAATTACTAATAGATGAAATGGTGTTGCGATTAATTAAGGTATTGGTGAGGCTTGGAAAGTTTAAGTTTGAAATTTGAATTGCTTTTATCGGATAAAAATTAGCAGTTAATGATGAGGTTGAAACGGACAACTGCTGAATATTATTTAAAGAAATAGTTGATCCACGCGCTTCTAATAAATCGATACCCACCATCCTATCAATTGCAGTGGGGATATTAAAATTATTTCTAAGTCCGCTTATGGTATTACCTGTTACATTAATGAGTTCATTTCTTGCAACAAACCCAGGAAATAAATAATTAGATACACCAACAAGTGTTTGCTGACTTGTTGATGCTGTGTTTGATGCTAAAATACTGTTGTTTGTGGTTAAACTTCCAATGATATTATTACTTATAACACCTGAACTTTGCATGGAAATACCTATGAACTGGAAACCATTGTTACTTGAAGGGCCAGACAAATTGAAACTACCTATTTGGTTGTTATTACATATAACATTTGAGGTATCTGGAGCATCAATTAATATACCAGCAACAAGCATAGTTGAAGGGCCTTCATTGACAATACTAATACTTGTATTACCAGTATCGCGTCCAATTGTGTTATTTGATATGTTAACACCAGTTGCTTTAAGTTGACTTGTAAAGCGTATCCCACAAAAACCAGGATATGAACTGAACAAGGCAGACGACCCAATGAAGTAGTTTCTTATGGTGTTATTAGCTATACTCAAATTAGTTGTACCAAGAACTGAAATATCTATTGGAATAATGCCGTTAAATTCACTTACCGGACCAAGCTCCCAAGGGTTTCCTGTTGCTTGTTGGTTGCTACCTCCAATTATATTATTGTTAATAACAAACGATGAATTTATAGTGGAAGCAATTCTAACTCCACTTAGAATATACGGATTCGAAAATGAATTTGACGAAACGGATTGTGTTTCATAAATACTATTATTATTAATAACAAAATCTGTAAATGCGCCCTCAATAGTAATTGCGCCATTTGACCCACCAAAAAACCTTGCTAAACCAGCAAAATCATACATGATGTTGTTACTAATTGTATTACTTTGACTAACCACAGCGCCAAAATTCGAAAATGTTATGAGTGATGAAGGAGGATTAATTCCATATATCTCATTATTTACAATTGCATTATTATTGCTCCCCCCAACAAATCCGAAACTTGAGTAAAATGTAATGTTACTCGAAAAAGGAAAAAAACCATTTCCATTATCATTTAATCCAATTCTACAAAATCGAATGGTATCATTTGAACAATCATCAACAAAAGCCATGGTATTAATTCCATTGTTACAGAGCAATGTAAGCGCCCTGTTGGTACCTTGACCACCTGGCCTGCCATCAATAATAAAATTACTGGTGTTTGTAATTGTAAATACTGAATTATTACTTGGTGCCAATAATACCAATGAAGTTACATTAGCTGCTGGCCTAATGGTAAGCGTTCTGGTTAAAGAGGTTCCTAAACCTGAAACATTAATAGGATATGTTTCAAAGGCATTATTATAATTGGTATTAAGTTGTATGATTACAGAACTTGACATGCCAGAAGATCTGAGGGCATTTAATGCGGCAGTAATAGTTGGATAGTTGCCAGGAATATTTATAATACCACCAATAGTTCCTAACAGAGTTGATGCAGATCCGCTTAATGGGCTACTTAATCTACCTTCATTAATGGCATATATTCTATAAAAATAAGTAGTTCCACTGATTAAATTTGATACACTGTAACTATTAACATTACTTGCTGTAAAGCCATCATAAACAAAATTTACATTGTCAACAGATCTGTATATAACAAAGCCTGTTTCATTAAATGAGTTATCCGTCCAAGTAATATTCATACTATTAATAGTTCTTGAATTTGAATTGAAATTTGAAGGGGCATTAACTGTATTGTTAGAGAATCTATAAATTTGACCTGTTGCTGGTTTTGTATTTATCGTGTTTGTTGAATTAGACGTGCTTGATGTTGGATTCGTTGAGGCGTTAGTTAAAGAAATGAATGCATTAGTACTTGAAAAATCTAATCCTCTAATACCAATGGTTGCACTTGCACCCGAGACAATCCCAGGCTCTTGCAAATACTCAAATTGAATAATCCCACTTGTTTCAAACAGTTTTATTTGAAAAGAAATAACAGGCGTATTTGAATTCCAATTCCACTCCACGTTGCGCCATTCTGCAGTAAAAATTCTATTAGGAGCAATACCTGAGGTTTGATAACGAAATGTACCACTTGCCATATCTAGATCATCCCAAAGAGGGGCCAATAAATCACTTGGCAATGAAAAAGAATTTAGATTATTAGCCGCAACGGCCAAATTTGCTTGGTTTGAACCAAGCACCATCCAACCATTTGTACTAGTTTGAACTGTGGTAATTCTTCTTCCTAAATAAAAAAAATCGAAACCTATTGGAATAGATGAATAAAGCCCTTCATTTAAACTACCACTTGATAAGGCCGGAGAAGTTGCATTTAATGGTAGATATGAATATGTTCCACTTATAGAGCTGAAAAAATAATTATTTAAAGATTGTGCTTGGATAGGTGAGGCAAGCACAATTAATGGTAAAAGACGTAAAATAAATTTCATAATTTAAAACATGTTACTTTTAAAAACACAATATCAAAAATTTTGTTTTGATGACTTATTTATAAGTATGTTTGGAGCATTTTGATTTATAAATTTTAATAAAATAACAAACAAAAAACAACAGAAAATATTTTAACTAGCATTTGATAGGGATTAAAAATCAAAAAAAAACAAAAAGATTACAATAAAATCTGCATGCATTAATTAAAACACCCAATTTAAATTAGCGCTCCCACACTTCAAAAGTATAATCATAAGCATGTTTTTCATCAGCTGTAAACGTTTCGGAAGTAGCGAGTTGAAATCCTAAATTACTTACTTCAGGGAAAAAAGTATCTGCATTAAATTTATGATGAATTCTTGTAAGATAAATCTTATCACACCAATTCACGGCATCAGCATAAATAGTTCCTCCACCAGTTATCATTAATTCTGTTTCATTATGCTTTCTTGCATAATCAACAGCATCTTGTAGCGAATTCACCACTACGCATCCATCAATGGATAATGACTTATTTCGGGTTACTACAATATTCGTTCTATTGGGCAATGGCCTTCCAATACTCTCATAAGTGTTACGCCCCATTACAATACAATGACCACTTGTTACCTGTTTAAAATATTTTAAATCAGCAGGCAAATAACACAATAATTTATTATCTAATCCGATTCCGTTTTGTTCATCGGCTGCAACTATTAACGAAACAATCATTACATTTTAATAAAATAAGTTATTATAAATTTATACTGCACAATCATACATAAATAAGTTAATTTTATTAGATTTAACACATCAAAGATGAGCACAAAAAACGCTATTTTGTTCACAGTAGTTACACTTATTATGCTAAGTAGCTGCCAGCGCTTGTATTGGCAACGTAATAAAGTACGTGCCGGAAACAAGACGTATCAAAGCATGGAGGTATACCTAGAGAATAATGTCCCTTATATTTTCAACCCAGATTTTGATAGTAAATTAAAAAGCACCTGTAAAACAGAATTTGAACGAATGGGCTATACCTTTAGTTATAAAGACACCCCTGATTTTATTACTGTGGTTAAAATTAATATGGATTCGTTTGCTACTTCTGGCGTGTATACTTTTGGTGCGGGTGGACCAACAAGTTTTTGGAAAACATATAAGCGTAACAATGTTAGGGCTATTTTATTTGATTATAAGATAACCAGCACTAAATATAAAACGGTGAAGTGGGCCAATCAAAACGATATATTTTATTTTTATGATGCCTACAGAAATAGCCAAAGAAGTATGAACATGATTAAATATACCATACGTTACGGCAAGTAACTAATTACAATTTTATAAGTAACGATAAAATAAATTAAATCCCACAGTACATTTTTATATTGAGTATAATATTAAAATAAAAACCGCCTAAAGTTTCCTCAAGGCGGTATCTTATAATTTTTAAATTGTGAATTACCCCAAGTTTTTTATCTCACTTACTAATTGTGTTAATGCTTTCTTCGCATCACCAAAGAGCATACTGGTTTTAGGTTTATAGAAAAGTTCATTTTCAATACCAGCATAGCCAGCTTTCATACTTCGTTTGTTTACAATAACATTAGTTGCGTTTTCTACATCTAAAATTGGCATACCATAAATGGGCGAGTTTGGATCTGTTTTAGCAGCAGGATTTACCACATCATTAGCACCAACTACCAATACAACATCAGTAGTTGTAAACTCTGGATTAATCTCCTCCATTTCTACTAATTTATCGTAACTCACATTACTCTCTGCCAACAAAACATTCATATGGCCAGGCATACGTCCAGCAACTGGATGAATGGCATACTTCACCTCCACACCTTCTTTTTCTAGTAATTCTTCTAACTCGTGCACCACATGTTGTGCTTGTGCTACAGCCAAACCATAACCCGGTACGATAATTACTTTTTTAGCATATTTCATCAATATAGCGGCATCACTTGCTGTAACCTCTTTTATGGTACCTTCAAAACTTGCTGATGTTGTTGCTTCTCCAGTAGATCCCCCACCAAAGTTACCTATCAATACATTTAATAAAGAGCGGTTCATGGCTTTACACATTACTACAGTTAATAGGGTGCCAGCACTTCCCACTAAAATCCCTCCTACCAACATGACTTTATTATCATATAAAAACCCACCACAAGCAGCTGCTACTCCGGTAAACGAATTAAGTAAAGAAATAACCACAGGCATATCTGCACCACCAATAGGCAACACAAACAAAATACCATATACCAATGACAAAACCAATACGGCATAAAACATTTGTGCATCCTTATTTACAACTGCCATTGCTGCCAATACCAAAATAACCGCTAGCAGACCAATATTTATAAATTGCTGAAAGCTGAATGACTTATCTTTTACTTTCCCACTTAATTTACCCCATGCAATAATACTTCCAGCAAAAGAAACAGAACCAATAATCATTCCAATAATAATGGTAGCTAACTCTCCTATTGGAACTGCTATTTGACTTGAGCTCTGTGTAATGTGTTGAAATTCTATAATGGAAATAAGCATGGCACAGGCTCCACCCATTCCATTAAATAAACTCACCATTTCAGGCATAGCAGTCATTTGCACTTTTTTAGCTGCTAGCCAACCCACAATTGTACCCAACAATAAACCAGCAAAAATAAAAGGTAAGTTTCTTAAATGATTTCCAACTGAATCTGTGTATAAAAATATGGTTGCAAAAATGGCCAATCCCATACCAAATGCAGCAATTAAATTGCCCTTACGCGCAGTTGTTGGATTACCTAAAAATTTTAGTCCTAATATAAATGTTACCGATGCGATTAGGTAACTAATTTGTAATATGTGTGCTTGCATGAGTATTTAAATTATGAATATCGAATTTTACCAATACTTTTTACTTTCTCTTCTTAAACATTTCAAGCATTCTATCGGTAACAACAAAACCACCAACAACGTTTAGTGTTCCAAGTACAACAGCTAAAAATCCAAGTGATAAAGACAGCACATGATCAGCTTGTCCCATTACAATGATAGATCCAATAATAACAACACCATGTATGGCGTTAGCGCCACTCATTAAAGGCGTATGTAAAACAGAGGGCACATGGCCTATAATTTCAATTCCCACAAAAACCATCAGGATAATAAGGTAAATGAGTTCCATGTTTTCTGTTAAAATAGATAATATTTTTTCCATAAAAATTTGTAATTAAGCTATTGCTGATATTAATGAAGGATGAATAATTTTACCCTGATGGGTAATTAAGGTTCCTTTGGTGATTTCTTCTTCAAATTCCCATTTCATTCCATCTTTAGATGATAAATGCATGAGTAAATTGTAAATGTTTTTTGCATAAAGTTCACTGGCATTTTGCGCAAGTGTGCTTGGTAAATTACTTTGGCCCACAATGGTAATTCCATGCTTTACTACTGTTTTGTCTAATTCACTCAGTTCACAATTTCCTCCTTGCTCTACGGCCATATCAACAATAACACTACCCAATTTCATTAACTTAACCTGATCTTCTGTAATTAAAACTGGTGCTTTTTTACCAGCTACTAGGGCTGTAGTAATAACTAGATCAGCCTGAGCTAAACTTTTATTAACGGCTTCTTTTTGCTTTTGTAAATAATCGTCACTCACCTCTTTAGCATAACCACCTTCTACTTTCACCCCTTCGCCTTTTACTTCAATAAATTTACCACCAAGCGATTCAACTTGTTCTTTGGTTTCAGGTCTTACATCGGTTACTTCAACCACTGCACCCAAACGTTTGGCAGTTGCCACGGCTTGTAATCCTGCAACACCTGCACCAAAAATTAACACTTTAGATGGCTTAATGGTTCCTGCAGCAGTCATCATTAACGGAAATATTTTCCCCATAACATCGGCCCCTAAAATAACAGCCTTATAACCGGCCAAATTATTTTGCGAACTTAATGCATCCATACTTTGAGCACGTGAAATACGCGGCATGGCATCCATACTAAAAGCACTTATTTGTTGTGCCGCCAATTGTTTTACCAACTCGGGGTTAAACAAATGATAAATATATGAGATAAGAATAGTTCCTGATTTCATGGCAGATACTTCAGCAGCAGAAGGTGCATTTACTCTAATAACAAAATCTGCCTGCTGTAATCCATCTGTTTTATCTATAATAATACAACCTTCATTTTTGTATGATTCATCATCAAAATTAGAATCATAACCGGCATTTCGCTCAACCAAACAAGTGTAACCTTGTTTAATAAACTGAGCGGCAACTAACGGAGTAATCGCAACACGTTTTTCGTTAGATTTACTCTCTTTTAATACTAGTATCTTCATATATTCATACCGTTTTGATAAAATAAAAGTAATTAAAACCAATCGATATAACAAAGCTATTTAATTTGCAACCGATATCATGTTAAAAATAGCATATACAAGCATATACCAACATCCACTTCCCGATGGGCATCGTTTTCCTATGTTAAAGTATGAGCTCATTCCTAAACAGCTATTATATCATGGCATTATAACTAATGATAACCTTTTTGAGCCAGGGTTGTGTGAAGAAAAAATAATTCAACTTACCCACGATTATGAATATTGGCAGGCGCTTAAAAATTGTACATTAGATACTAGTCATATTCGCAGAATTGGATTTCCGTTAACACCAGAATTGGTAAAACGTGAAATATGTATTGCGCAAGGCACCATTGATTGTGCGCTGTTTGCTATACAATATGGTGTTTCATTAAACGTAGCTGGTGGCACACACCATGCCTTTACCAATAAAGGAGAAGGTTTTTGTTTATTAAACGATTTGGCTATTGCTAGTAATTATTTGTTACATCATCAATTAATAAAACGAATACTAATTGTAGATTTAGATGTGCACCAAGGAAATGGTACAGCACAAATTTTTGAACAAAACCCAGCTGTATTTACTTTTAGCATGCATGGTAAAAACAACTATCCATTCTTTAAAGAAAAGAGTGATTTGGATATAGAATTACCTGATGGAATATGCGGAGCCGATTATTTATTACTTTTAAAAACACATTTGCCAAAAATAATAGACCAACATAACCCAGATTTTGTATTTTATTTAAGTGGGGTTGACGTTTTATCAACTGATAAGTTTGGAAAACTAAACCTAACTCCTGCAGATTGTAAACAAAGAGATGAAGTAGTTTTTAAAATTTGTAAAAACCATCAAATACCAATAGTAGCAGCCATGGGAGGCGGATATTCACCTTTGATTGCTGACATTGTAAACGCACATTGTAATACCTTTATAGCAGCTAATGAAATCTTTTTTTAAATAATTTACCAAACTTTTTTGCATTTTAATATTCGGTTTCATTAATTCACGCCACGAAAAGCATGTTAAATATTATTTAACTTTGCTTGACAATAAACAAAAACAATTAAATTTGTGATACCGCAAACCTTTTTAAAGTTAAGATGACTAAGCCCAAAAAAAGTACACCAATTAAAAGCACTCCAGCAAAAAAAGGAGCCAAAACAGCAGCAAAATCTGCAACCAAAAAAATCGCGCCCAAAAAAGTGCACGATGATGATGACGAAGATGAAGATGAAATTATTGACGATGTAGAGACTACAGAAGCAGATGATGATGTTGATCTTGACATCGATACTATGGACGTAGATTACGAAAAAGGATTTGGTTTTGAAGACGATGATGATGATGATGATTTTTAATTCATCAAATCAATCATTTCATAATAATTATATCTTCTGATTCCGCGGCATTGCTAAAGTGTAATGCCCGGTCAATCAGTAAAAATCGTAATTTAACAGTATCACCATCATTTAAAAGCACACTTGGCTCCAATGTAACTTCTATTGTTCCTCTAATAGCCTTATATTTACCTTCTGGTGTAAGTGGCATAACACGCAAATCAGCACGAAGTGTGTCGCCCGAGAAATCGGCAATAACATAATTATAATTATCCCCTTCTTTTCTCAAAAACTCTACATATAAGTTGTTGTAGTAAATGTTGGTATTTTTGCCCGTTAAGGGATTTTTTACATTGTTATACGGAGGCAATGTATCACCGTCCTCAAGTCCAATATCTCCATCACCATCTTTAAATTTAATAGAAAAAACTAACAGATTAGTAGAATCACGATTGATGTAAGAACTCTTTTCAAACTCTATTGATGGAATTATAGGATATATTTCACCACCTTTGCAGGCATACAGCAAAATGGCAGATAAAAATAGTACTATGCTTTTTAACAAAGTTGACTTCATACAACAATCTATTGATTCAAAATTAATACATTTTGATGAATTAGCCTTACAGTTATATTCTTATCAGCTTAAGCATAACCCACTCCTACATCAATTTGTTAAATTAACCAACGATAAAACCATAGTAAAAAGTTTAAATGATTGCCGTTTTTTACCCGTTAGCTTTTTTAAAAAACACGAAGTTAAAACAGGTAATTTTCAACCTCAATCTATATACACCAGCAGCACCACAAGCGGGGGCGTTCCATCCAAACATTATGTTGCTGATCATGCTATTTACCAATTAAGTTACCTAACAGGCTTTCAGAAATTTTATGGTTCGCCCAAACAATATGTTTTTTTGTGCTTGTTACCTAATTATTTAGAGCGTACCGGAAGCAGCTTAATAGATATGGCACAAGGTCTTATTGATGCAAGCGAACATCCAAAAAGTGGATTTTATTTGTACGATTTCAAAAAATTAGCCCAAACCATAAAGCAACTTTTAAAAGAGAATAAACAGATTTTTTTATTAGGAGTAACTTTTGCACTAATTGATTTTGCCGAGCAGTTTAAGTTAGATTTGAAAAATGCTATAGTTATGGAAACAGGCGGAATGAAAGGCCGCAGAGAGGAGCAAACCCGTATTGAAATTCATGATTTTTTGAAAGAAAATTTTAAGGTAAAACAAATTCATTCAGAATATGGAATGACAGAATTACTCTCTCAAGCATACGCTAAGTGTGATGGAATATTTAATTGTGCACCTTGGATGAAAATAGTAATTACTGACCTAAATGATCCGTTTACATTAATGCCAACCGGTAAGGCAGGCATTATAAATGTAATTGACTTGGCAAACGTGGACAGTTGTGCGTTTATTCAAACACAAGACATAGGGCGATTGCTTGATGACGGAACCTTTGAAGTATTAGGAAGAATGGACAACAGCGAGGTTCGCGGTTGTAATTTAATGTATGTTTAAGGTATTATTTTATCAAAGAAACATTAACCGCATTTAGTCCTTTATGACCACTTTCTACGTTAAAAGTAACTTTATCGTTTTCTTTAACGGCTTCTTTTAAGCTGTTGATGTGAACAAAAACGCTATCATTATTTACTGAATCTTTAATAAAGCCAAAACCTTTCGACTCGTTAAAGAAAGTAACAATACCAGTGCGCAATGTATCTTGAGGTTCTTCTGCAGCGCGTTTAAAAACACCTATCTGCATGTCTTCCTCTTTAAACACTTTTTTCTTCTTAGGATCGGGAGGAGTATTTGTTAAGTTACCGTTCTCATCTACGTAAGCTAACATGTCTTCAAACGATTTTCCTTTATCTGAGTTGGCTTTACGTTCTTCGCGCTTTTCGGCTTTATCTTTCCTTTTCTTTTGTTTTTTCCTCTCGTTTTCTTTTTTACTGAATGTTTCTTGTGATCTACCCATTATTATTTATTTAGTGTGCTTAATTATGCAACGTGCATTGTACGAAGGTAGACTATTAAACCCGAAACTTTTTGCTTTATGTTAATTATCATTAAACTAACTCACTAAGCATCAGCAGAACAAGTAATAAATGTCAATAAAAAAACCTCGAGAAATTCTCGAGGTTTTAATTTTAATGCGTAAATATGAATTAAATAGTACCACTCACCGCTTTTTGTACCAAGTCGGCTGCTTCTTTTAAAACAATAGCTGAATATACTTTTAGTCCTGATTCGTCAATTAATTTTTTAGCTTGCTCTGCATTGGTTCCTTGTAAACGAACAATGATTGGCACTGGAATATTACCGATTGATTTGTAAGCATCAACAACACCTTGTGCAACACGGTCGCAACGAACAATTCCCCCAAAAATATTAATCAAAATAGCTTTTACATTTGGATCTTGTAAAATTATACGGAAACCTGCCTCAACAGTAGTAGCGTTTGCGCTTCCCCCAACATCAAGAAAATTTGCAGGCTCACCACCCGATAATTTAATGATATCCATGGTAGCCATAGCTAAACCTGCACCGTTAACCATACAACCTACATTGCCGTCTAATTTTACAAAATTTAGGTTGTGCTTACCTGCTTCAACTTCAGTTGGATCTTCTTCTGCTAAATCGCGCATAGCTGCATAATCTGGATGACGGTATAATGCGCTATCATCAAAACTTACTTTACCATCAACTGCAATAATTTTATCATCAGCTGTTTTTAAAACTGGGTTAATTTCAAACATAGCCGAATCACTGCTATCATAAGCGGTGTATAGTGCAGTAACAAATTTTACCATTTGTTTATGTGCCTCACCTGATAGTCCAAGATTAAACGCAATTTTGCGCGCTTGGAATCCTTGTAAACCAACTTTAGGATCAATCGTTTCTTTATGGATTAATTCAGGAGTATGTTCTGCAACGTGCTCAATATCCATACCACCTTCAGTACTGTATACAATAATATTTTTTGATTGAGAACGGTCAAGCATTACACTCATGTAATATTCTTTAGGTTCATTTGCTCCGGGGTAGTATACATCTTGGGCAACCAATACTTTACTAACAAACTTACCTTTAGGGCCTGTTTGAATAGTAACTAAAGTACCTCCTAAAATATTCCCTGCAATTTCTTTTGCTTTGTCAGCGTTTTTTGCCACGGCAACACCACGTTGCTCTTTACCTACAATTGTTCCTTTACCACGGCCACCTGCGTGTATTTGAGCCTTAACTACAACAAAATCACTACCATATTGCTCTTTTAATTTTAGAGCAGCAGCGTGCGCTTCGTCAGCAGTTTCAGCCACTATGCCTTCTTGCACAGCAACACCAAATGATTTTAATACTTGTTTAGCTTGATATTCGTGAATGTTCATTTTCGGAAATTTTGGTGCGAAAATAGCATTTAAAATTAGAATCAGAAATTTTAAAAATTACATGAATCAGTCATAGTTAAATCTATTATTGTTATTATTGCCATTGATGAACATTATACATCGCTCAAACGGTTTATTTTATTGGCTATTGCTGCTGCTAATCAGCTACTTTTCGTTATTCCACAAATTGGATAGCGCTCCATTTTACATGTGGGACGAATCGTGGTATGCATTAAACGCACAAGAAATGTTAGAAAAGGGTAATTTTTTGGAAGTGTTTTTATTAGGCAAACCTGATTTTGGGAACACCAAACCCCCTTTTGCATTATGGTGTATGCTGCCTTTTATCAAACTGTTTGGATTTAATGAATTAGGAGTAAGATTGGCTTCAGCCATATTTGCATTATTTAGCACAATATTGCTTTACCTTGTTGGATTAAAAGTTTTAAAAGACAAACTATACGCATTAGCATTACCTCTTGTTTTACTAAGTTCAACGGGATTTGTTAGCCAACATATTGCCCGTAGCGGTGATACCGATAGTATACTGGCCTTTTTGATATTGGCACAATCGTTAACCTTTTATACATTTACAACAAGAGCAAATCAACCAAAAGCACAATGGTATTTAGTTGCTACTGCCCTTTTATTAAGTTTAGGTTGCTTAACCAAAGGTATTGCAGGGTTATTGGTTTTACCTGGTTTAATTGCATGGGCGATTTATACGCGTCATTTTATTCCAATATTAAAAGGCTGGGGCTTTTATGCGGGGGCAATTATTTTTATTTTATTAGTTCTTGGATACTATTGGTACAGAAATTTGCTAACACCTGGCTATATAGATGCTGTAATAAAATTTGAATTAGGGGGCAGACTTGAACAACAAACTTATTTAAACGAGGATAAACTCCCATTCTATTATTACTACAAAGCATTTATAACCGAAAACAGGTTGATGAATTGGATTTATGCTTTGCCTATAGCCATTATTTACCTTATTAAAAGTGAACAAAGTAGTGTAAAAAAACTTGGTTTATTTATGCTATTTGCAATGGCAGGAACTAGCACATTATTGTGTCTATCATCTACAAAATTATATTGGTATGATGCTTCATTATACCCAATCATTGCATGTATTATTGGCCTGGCTGCAGCTTTGTTTATAGCCAATAATAAACCCACTTTCAGCTTGCTTTTCATCCTTTTGTTTCTGCCAGCTTATCAATATATTATTAAAAATAATGTATACACCAATATGCACACTTCTTTGGGCAATATTTTAAAAGAAATAAGGCAAGGAGATCATAAAAATGATAGTATCTATATTCTTCATTCAGATGTAACCTTTATTGTAAATTGCTATGCTAAAAAAGACGCGCTCTTGGGTTTTAACAATACCATTACAAACCATGAAGACAGTATTTTAACATCAGGAAAATACATCCTAACAACAAAAAAAGAACGTGATATTGATGTAAATAATTTATTTGTTTTAGAAACTATTGCACGTAAAGAGGATTGTGCCTACTATAAAATTATTGCAAAAAAATGATTACAGCTAAAAACATTACCAAGGCTTACAACCAACTAAAAGTTTTAAAAGGAACCTCTTTAACCATTAACGAAGGAGAAGTAGTTGCCATTGTTGGTGCAAGTGGTGCAGGTAAAACCACACTTTTGCAAATATTAGGCACATTAGATAAACCCGACTCTGGAGAAGTTATTATAAATAACATTGACATAACCCATCTTTCGGCAAAAAAATTAGCCGCATTCAGGAACAGTAAAATTGGATTTATTTTTCAATTTCATCAACTATTACCAGAATTTACTGCATTAGAAAATGTTTGTTTCCCTGCTTGGATTGGTAACAAAAACAAAACGGAAACAGAGGCTAGAGCAAAAGAACTTTTAAACTACCTAAATTTAAGTGAACGATTAAACCATAAACCGGGGCAACTCTCAGGTGGAGAGCAGCAACGCGTGGCAGTGGCAAGGGCACTTATTAATAAACCTGCTGTAGTTTTTGCCGATGAGCCCAGTGGAAACCTTGACTCGAAAAACGCAGAAGAACTGCACGATTTATTTTTTAAACTAAAAAAAGAGTTTAACCAAACCTTTGTAATTGTAACACATAATGAGGCATTAGCAAATAGGGCCGATAGAAAATTGGTGATGAAAGATGGCGTTATAGTTTAACAATGAAACTTTCAATTCACGAAATATTAAAACAATATTGGGGCTACAATAATTTCAGGCCATTGCAGGAAGATATCATCAATTCTGCTTTGGCCGGTAACGATACACTGGCCTTATTGCCAACAGGTGGCGGAAAGTCTATTTGCTTTCAAGTGCCTGCTATGGCAAAAGATGGTTTGTGTTTGGTTATTAGTCCGCTTATTGCTTTAATAAAAGACCAAGTAGAACAACTCCAAAAACGAGATATACCAGCTGCTGCATTATACAGTGGTATGAGCATGAGAGAACAGCTACTTACCATAGAGAATGCACAAAACGGAGCCTACAAGTTTTTATATCTATCACCCGAAAGATTAAAAACACAAGCATTTAGAGATCGGTTACCTTATTTAAATTGCACATTATTGGCCATTGATGAAGCACATTGTATTAGCCAATGGGGTTACGATTTTAGGCCTGAATATTTAATGATAGCTGAAGCCAGAGAACTGCTTAAAAATGTTCCTGTGTTGGCATTAACTGCATCTGCAACAGAAAAAGTAATTGGTGATATACAAGATAAACTTGGCTTTAAAAAACGTAATGTTTTTAATAAGAGTTTTACACGCAGCAACTTAAGTTATGTGGTGAACTATACCGAACAAAAATTAGAACGCATGATACATATATTAAACCGAGTAAAAGGCAGTGGTTTAGTATATGTACGCAACCGCAGGCAAACACAAGAATTAGCAATGTATTTGCGAAAAAATAGAATATCTGCTGATTATTACCACGCTGGTTTACCGCATTTGATGCGTACAAAAAAACAAGAAGATTGGATTGAAAACCGAACAAGAATTATAGTATGCACCAATGCTTTTGGAATGGGAATTGATAAACCAGACGTGCGTGTGGTGGTGCATTACGAAATGCCCGAATCGTTAGAGAGTTATTACCAAGAAGCAGGTAGAGCGGGCAGAGATGGCAATAGAGCATATTGTGTGTTACTTCACCATGAAGGTGATGAACAAACGGCACAACACAAATTGGCGTTGTCATTTCCGCAAGAAGAAGAAATAAAACGTGTTTATCAGGCATTATGTAATTATTACAGTTTGCCGGTTGGCGCTTTACTTGACAGAAGTTTTGATTTTGATTTAGCAGAGTTTGTACAACGTTTTAACTTAAATACACAAGTAGTTTATCCTGCACTAAAATTATTACAACAATGTAATTTAATTGCTTTAAACGAATCGTTTTTTGAACCTTCTAAATTCAAGTTTACCGTTAACCATGCCGAGTTGTACAAGTTTCAGGTTGAGCACGAAAAGTATGATGAACTGATAAAAATATTATTACGCAGCCACGGTGGTATGTTTGATAGTTATGTGCAAATTAACGAACAACAATTGGCCAAACGTATTGATAAAGATGCGAAATTTTTGGTACAGTTTTTATACCAACTTAACAAACTTGAATTAGCCGATTATCAACCACAAAAAGACAAGCCTCAAATTACATTTACCACCCAACGTATAGCTGCCGAGTTAATAGATTTACGGGCAGCACTAATAAACCAACGCAAAGAGGTTGCACATGAAAAATTACAGGCAATTATAAACTATGCCAACAACAAGAATCGTTGCCGAAGTAAATTAATTGTTGAGTACTTTAATGAGTTTGGTTCTGAAGATTGTGGTGTATGTGACGTTTGTTTAAACAAACTAAAAGGAGATTTTAAAACTACAGAAAGTGATGCCATTGAAGAAAAACTACAATTGCTTTTAATACAAAAACCATTACATGTAACAGATGCAGTAAAAGCCATTCCAGAATATCAACCCGAAAAAGTAACCACCATTATACGATACTTGTTAGATAATGATAAATTGCGCTACAATAACGAACATCAATTGATTTGGAACAGCATCAAATAATATTTACCGTAACCAACGATTTAACTACCGACCAAAGGATGCAGCGCATTTGTACTACATTGCAAAAAGCGGGTTATCAGGTAACTTTAGTTGGCAGGTTACGTCCACATTCAATTGCATTGCCTAATTTATTGTTTAACCAACATCGAATTAAATGCAGGTTTGAGCACGGTCCATTATTTTACCTCGAGTACAATTTAAAACTTTTTATTTTTTTATTGTTAGCTAAATGTACCATCATCAGTTCGGTTGATGCAGATACCATTTTACCCTGCACATTAGCTGCAAAAATAAAAGGTAAAAAACTGGTATTTGATGCGCATGAATATTTTACCGAAGTACCGGAATTAAACAACCGAAACGCCATTAAAAATATTTGGCAAACATTGCTTAAAACGTGCATTCCTATGGTTGATGCCTGTTATACCGTTGGACCAAAACTTGCCGAAATTTTCACCAACTTGTATGGCAAAAAGTTTACTGTGATTTACAACATGCCCATCAAAAAAACAGTTGAAAGCACAGGTGTCAAGAAAGACATTATTCTTTATCAAGGCGATTTAAATATTGGTCGTGGTATCGAACAAACCATTACTGCCATGCAAAACATAAATGCCGAGTTATGGATAGTTGGCGATGGATTATTAAAAGAACGCATTATTACATTAATAACCGAACTGAACTTAAGTGGTAAGGTTAAACTTTTAGGTAAGGTAACACCCGATAAATTACATGATATTACCCAACAATCCAAAATTGGCATCAACCTATTAAGCAACTCAAGTTTAAGTTACCGTTATAGCATAGCTAATAAATTTTTTGATTATATACAGGCCGGTATACCTTCTGTTTGTGCAAACTTTGATGAATATCAAACCTTAAATAAACAATACGAAGTTGCGGTTTTATGTGATGATAACGTTGTTAACATACAAGCAGCCATTGAACATTTATTAACCGATGTTTTGTATTACCAAAAATTGGTTGATAATTGCAAACAAGCCGCCAATTATTGGCATTGGGAAACACAAGAAAAACTGCTCGTATCAATTTACAACAACATAGTGCATGGTTAAACAATTGCATGTAATTAGTTTCGACAATCCGTTTCCTCCAAATTATGGAGGAGTAATTGATGTGTATTACAAACTAAAAGCATTGTTTGAAGCCGGAGTTGAAATTAACCTGCACGTTTTTGAATATGGCCGCGAACGTTCTACCGAATTATCTAAAATTTGTAAAACAGTAAACTACTACCCACGCAGAACTTTTGTAAATCCGTTTGTGGGGGCATTACCCTATATTGTATCAACCAGAAATGATGTTTCTCTTTTACAAAATCTTTTAAAAGATGAAGCTCCAATTTTATTTGAAGGATTACACTCTTGTTATTTTTTAAATGAACCACTTTTAGCCAATAGGTTGAAAATAGTGCGCATGCATAACATTGAGCATGATTATTATCGCAAATTGGAAGAAGTAGAAAGCAACTTTTTTAAGAAATACTTTTTTGCCAAAGAAGCAGACAGGTTAACACGGTTTGAAGAAATTTTAAACCATGCCAACCACATTTTAGCCATATCTCCAAACGATGTAGCAGCACTTAAATCGCGCTATAAAAATGTGAGTTTGTTACCAGCCTTTCATGCCAACCAAGAGGTAACCTCCAAAACTGGTAAGGGTAAATTTATATTTTATCATGGTAATTTAAGTGTAGGCGAAAATGATGAAGCTGCGCGCTTTTTAGTAAACGAGGTTTTTAACGATTTAACCGTTCCATTTATCATTGCCGGTAATAATCCTTCAGCTGCACTAAAAAAAGCTGTAATAAATTATTCGCATATAACGTTGAAACAACATGCATCAACTGCAGAAATTACCCAACTCACGCAAGATGCACATGTAAATATTTTACCTACTTTTCAAAGTACAGGAATCAAACTAAAACTAATCAATGTGCTTTACCAAGGGCGTTGGTGTGTGGTAAATAACTTAATGGTAGAAAACACGGGGTTGGCCGATTTATGTGCCACCGCAAATAGTGCCAAAAATATGAAGACGGAGTTAAAAAGATTGATGGATTTACCTTTTCAGGAAGCATCATTAACACATAGAAAAGAAATTTTAACCAACGCATTTTGTAACCAAACCAATGCTAAGATATTAATTGGGTTGATGTGAAAATTAGTGCCCATGAAACACCGTTCCTGCCATCAGCATAGCATGGTTAAAATGTTTGGTGTCTAATCCTAAATCAATATTGTTTCTGTTAAAATATTCCAGCATTTTTTCGGTTGGCATGTTGCCGGTTAAATTATCTGCAGCCATTGGGCAACCTCCCAAACCTTTTATTGCACCATCAAAACGGTTACATCCACTGCTGTATGCTGCATGTACTTTTTCTTCCCAGGTTTCGGGTGTAGTATGCAAGTGCGAACCAAACTCAATGTGTTTAAATGCAGGAATTAAACTGCTAAACATATAGCTTATACTCTCGGGGTTAGCAATGCCAATGGTATCACTTAACGACAATATTTTCACGCCAATTTTGTCCATTTCGTTTACCCAATGCATGGCAATTTCTGCGTTCCAATCATCGCCATATGGGTTACCAAATCCCATTGAAATGTACACCACCAATGTTTTGTTTTTTGAGGTACACAATTCTTGCATCTGTTTAACGGTATCTAAAGATTGGGTTATACTACTGTTGGTATTGCGTTGCTGAAATGTTTCTGAGATAGAAAAAGGAAAACCAATGTACTTAATTGCATCATGCACAACGGCATCATTCGCACCACGCACATTAGCCACAATAGCTAATAATTTTGATCGAGTATCACTCAAATTCAGTCCTGATAACACTTCTGCTGTATCACGTAATTGAGGTATAGCTTTGGGTGACACAAAACTTCCAAAATCAATGGTATCAAACCCAACTTTTAAAAGCGCATTGATGTAATCAATTTTAGTTTGTGTAGGAATAAACTCGTGGATACCTTGCATGGCATCACGCGGACATTCAATAATTTTTACAGGCATATAATTTAATTGATACAACAAAATTACATCATTCTAAATCAATAGCTAAATTTTAAGAAGCAAAAGTCAATTGTAAACAAGTTGGTTAAACAACTCATGCATCAACCCAAAGTTAAATGCACTAAAAAACAAGCATTTGCAAAAACTTACAGCTTATTGTTAACTTTTTGTAGCGTAGTAGGTTTATGTATGAGTAAATGGTAAAGAATATAAAGTAATTTATTTACATTTGACGTCCCTTAAAATTAAGGCAATGACAGAAGAAATGAACAACTTGGAAACAACCAATTTGGTTGAAACTACCCCGACCACGCCAGCAGTGCAGCCAACTGAGGCGGAAATGAATGCATTGGCTGCTGAAAACGTTGAAACAGCAGACGTAACTCATGGCGACAAAGATTTAGAAGCTGTTGCAGAAATGCAGGCCGAAGAACAAAACTATGCCCAACTAAATAAACAAGAGTTGGTTGCTTTAGCACAGAGTATTGTTAAGGAAAAAGACTTAACCGAAGCTTCACACATTTTTAAAGTGATTAAGCCCATTTTTGAACAATTACTTGCAGACGAACGCACTTTGGCACTAAATGCATTTGTGGAAGCCGGTGGCAACAAAGATGATTTTAGCTATAAAACAGATGGAACACGTGAAACGTTTTACCATGCATACAAAGAATTAAAAGACAAGCGATCAGCAGAACTTGCAAAACAAGAAGCTGAGCGCCAAAGCAACTTAGGTAAAAAAGAAAATTTACTTAAGGAAATTCAAAAATTACTTGACGAGGAAGAGACACCAGAAAGTTTTAAACGCTTAAAAGATTTACAAAGCGAATGGAAACAGGTGAAAAACGTACCGAAAGAACATGTTGAGCGCCTTTGGGAAAGCTACCGTTTATTACTTGATAAATACTACGACAGACTTTCTATTAACAACGAGTTAAAAGAGTTAGATCGTAGAAAAAACCTTGACCAAAAAATTGATTTAACCAAACGTGTTACCGAGTTAGCGCTTGAAACCAACATCAACAAAGCATTAATTATGTTGAAGAAGTTTCAGGAAGAATGGCGCACCATTGGCCCTGTACCAAAAGAAAGTAACGAAGACATTTGGAATAGATTTAAAACCGAGTGCGATAAAATATTTGAAATGATTAAGGCTTTACAGGCCGATCGTGAACGCAAACGTGAAGATAATTTAGTGGCTAAAAAAGAATTGTTAGCTAAAGCGCTTCAGTTTTCGAACTTTAACAGCACACGAATAAAAGAGTGGATGGAAAACACCACTATTGTTAACCAATTAATGGATGAATGGCGCAAAATTGGTCAGGTGCCATTAAAAGTTAGTGATGAAATTTGGAATGAGTTTAGAGGTGCACGTAACCAATTTTTTAGCAACAAAAATGTGTTCTTTAAAGCCTTACAAGCAGAGCGTGATACCAACTTAAAAGTAAAGAACGAACTTTGTGAGAAAGCGGAAGCCATTGCAGCAATGCCATTGGATTGGAATAAACAAACCGATGAGCTAAAACGCATGCAAGAGCAATGGAAGAAAAGTGGACCAGTGCTCGAAAAAATTTCGGATGTGATATGGAAACGTTTTAGAACAGCTTGCGATAGTTTCTTCGAGAAAAAAGCGCAACACTATGCTTCGCAAATTGAAGAACAAAAACAAAACCTAGAAACTAAGAAAGAACTAGTTGGTAAATTAGAGGAATTACTAACCCGTGAAGAAGGTGCAAATATTTTAGCCGATTTAAAAGCGGTTCAAGATAGCTGGAACAATACTGGATTTGTGCCAATGGGCGAAAAAGAACGCATTAACAAACAATACCAAGAGTTAAACGACAAGGTATTTAATAAGTTCCGCCAAGCTAACCAAGAACTAAGAGATATGAAAGAAAAAGGTCACTTAGAAGCAATGGTAAATGCACCTAACGGAGCTCAGAAAATTAAACGTGAAGAGAAATTTGTACTTGATAAAATTAGAGGTTTGCGCAGCGATATTGATACTTGGGAAAACAACTTAGGTTTCTTTGCAAAAGCCAGTAACGATAACCCAATGGTTGTACAAATTACTGATAAGATAAAAGGTGCACAACGCCAAATCCAACAATTAGAAGATAAGCTTAAAACCATTCGTGAGTTTTTAAAACAAAACCCACAAAACTAATTGATGGTGAACTGGCATTTTATTGCAAACTTTATTAAACATTACTGGAGTGCAACACGTATTGATGTGTTGCACTCTCCTTTTGTATTCGACCTATATAACAGTTGTATAGCACGTCAAAAAACTGTAAAAGAGCTTATACCGATTGAATCGATTAGAAAATCAGCCCAACAAAACCAAACCCAAATTACCCAACAAGATTTTGGTGCTTTGGGCAGCCTAAATAAACAACGTACCAAAAGTATTGCATACTTTGCTAAAACGCACGCAAAACCTACCCGTTTGGCACACATTATTTATCATATGGTTACCAAATACGGTTATCTAAATTGTGTGGAATTGGGAACATCATTGGGTTTTACCAGCATGTGTATTGCAAAAGGATTACCCAACAATGCAAAGCTAATTACCATTGAAGGGGCTAATGAAATTGCCCAAGTTGCTCAACAACATTTTACACAACTAAATCTAAATGATAAAATTGATTTGCGTGTAGGTAATTTTAACGATTTACTGCCTGTTGTATTAAATGAATTAACTCAGGTTGATTTAGCATTTATTGATGGAAATCATACCTACGAAGCCACCATTAATTACTTCAATTTATTGCTGCAAAAAACACACAATAACAGTGTACTCATTTTTGATGACATTTACTGGAGCAAAGGAATGACGAAAGCCTGGGAAGAAATTAAACATCACCCCAAAGTAACAGTATCCGTTGATTTGTTTTATATAGGTTTGGTATATTTTAGAACCCAGCAAGCAGAAGAGCATTTTAAATTGAGGGTGTTGTAAGCAATGCTAATTTATTAAGCTTTTGTATATTGCAGTATAATTTACTTGCATGAAAAAAGCGATTTTAAGTACCGTAGCGTTGTTTAGCTTGGTTGCAACCAACGCACAAGAGCATACTTATAAAACCACTAATCATAACTCTGCACCGGCTGTTGTTGTAAACATGAGTGATGATATGGCAGACTATGATCCTAAATTGATATTGATTAAAAGTGCTGCTCCTGCTCCTTTATCATCAACCAAATACCAAAAATTGTTGTTAGATGAACAGCGCAAATCGTTTATACCAACATCAAACAAAAACTTGTACAAAGCCACTGCACCCGAACCTAACATGTTAAAGGGTTTTATTGGTAATGCTACAAACGGCACACCAAACGATAATGATGTTTGTATTGGAAATAACGGTATTATTATAAGCGTAGTAAATACCAATTTTATGATGTTTAATGATACGGGCAGATTTTTATTGAGTAAATCGTTATCAAACTTTGGTAAAGCTTTAGGTACCTTAAACAGAACCTATGATCCGCGAGCTATTTATGATCCGGTTGCAGATAGATTTATTGTTGTTTTTTTACAAGGAACAACATCGGCAGACACTAGAATAATAACAGGTTTTAGTCAAACCAACGACCCTACAAAAGAATGGAATTTTTATGCCATACCTGGCAATACATTTGGAGATAGCTCGTGGAGCGATTATCCTATTATATCTTTATCAAACAACGAACTTTTTATAACAGTAAATCGTTTGCGCGATAACTCATCGTGGCAAGAAGGTTTTATTGAATCGTTAATTTGGCAAGTGAACAAAAACGATGGATACAATGGCGACAGTTTACGAAAAAAATTGTACTACGATATTAAATACAACGATAAACCAATTTGGAGTATTTGCCCTGTAAAAGGTAGCAATGAGTATTATGGACCAAGTCATTATTTCGTTTCTGTTCGTCCGAGTGCGTTGCAAAATGACACAGTGTTTTTACATGAAATTACAGATAACTTAAATGGCAATCCAACACTTACATTAAAAGTTTTAAAAACAGATGTGGCATATGGATTACAGCCAAATGCCCCTCAACCAAGCGGACAATATTTACAAACCAACGATGCTCGCGTGTTAAGTGCAACACATCATGGCGGAGTAATTCATTATGTTGGCAATACCATCAACCCTATCCTTTTTACACCATCTGTTTACTACGGAAAAATTGATTTACAAGACAAAAATAAACCTTCGATTAAAGGTAGAATAATTAGCTATGATAGTATGGATATAGGTTACCCAAGTATTGCATACGCAGGTGGAGGATTTGGCGCTGATCAAAGTATGATGATTACCTTTTCGCATGTATCGCGCACAAAGTTCCCTGGAAATAGTGCAATTTATGCTGATTGGAATGGGGCGTTATCAGCTCCCGTTCATTTACGGAGAGGCGATGGAAGCATTGATCGATTACTTGATACTATTGAACGTTGGGGTGATTACACCGGAATTCAACCCATATACAATAAACCTGGAGAGTGCATTATTACCAACTCATATGGAGTTCCAACAGGTGGACACAATACTTGGGTTTCACGCGTTAAAAGTAATGATGTAAGATTAGGTGTGAAACAAAACACCACAGAAACTGCACAACAAGTTAATTTATATCCTGTTCCTGCACAAGATTATGCGCAAATAGAATTTGAGTTAAACCAAAGCATGATTTTAACTTTTAGTTTAGTTGATGTGCAAGGAAAATCGACCATTGAATTATTAAGAGATAATGGTAAGCCAGGCATAAATAAGTTTACTTTTAGTACCAACGATTTAACAAATGGAGTATATATTTTAAATGTAAACAACAATGAGAAAAACATCATCAGTAAGCGTATTGTGGTTACTCATTAGTTTTGTTTTGATTGGTGTAGTTGGTTGTAAATCGAGCACTAATAAAAGCAAGAATTTGCAGCAAATACAACTAGAAATGCCTGTACCTATTACCGATAATCAGATAGACTCATTAAAAAGAATTCAACAATTTAAACGCGATAGTATACAGAGGAACCGATAAGGTTCCTTTGTATTTACATCATCATACCAGCAATGGTAGCAGATAAATAAGAGGCCAATGTACCGCACATTAAAGCGCGGAAACCTAATCTAGCCAAATCGCTTCTACGACTAGGAGCCAATTCGCCAATACCACCAACTTGAATTGCAATTGAGCTAAAGTTGGCAAATCCACACAATGCAAAACTTGCAATAACTACTGATTTAGGATTTAAAGTTCCGCCACCAATCATAGGAGTAAGTTGTGAGTATGCAACAAATTCGTTAATCACCATTTTGGTTCCCATTAATGAACCAACCACTTGAACATCTTGCGCAGGCACACCCATTGTCCAAGCAAAAACTGAAAAAACGGCACCAAATATTTTATTCAAACTCAATACTTCACTACCAACAATCATTGCTTCACCAGGAGCTTTAAAAAAGTTTGGAATCTCTACAATTTTAGCCAGTATAATATCACCTAAAGCTATAAGTGCAATAAAACCAATAAGCATAGCCATTACATTTAGTGATACTTTTAAACCATCACTTGCACCATGTGATATTGCATCTAGTAAATTAGCATGTGTTTTTTTTACTTCCAATTTTACAGACCCTTTAGTTGGAGATTCTTCCGTTTCTGGCCATACAATTTTAGAAATAACCAAAGCAGCGGGAGCAGCCATAATACTTGCCGCCAAAAGGTAAGCAGCAGGCACACCCATTGAAATATAAACAGCCATTACGCCACCTGCAATACAAGCCATACTTCCACTCATACTTGCCAAAAGCTCACTCATGGTCATAGTAGCCAAATACGGTTTAATCATAATTTGAGCCTCAACCTGACCAACAAATGCACTTGAAATATTACTTAATGCTTCGCTACCACTTACACGCATTAACGAATGAACCAAGCGAGCAAAAAATGAAACAACAATTTGCATTAAGCCAATATGATAAGCTATATTAACAAGTACCGCCACAAAAATAATGGCAGGCATAATTTTGAAAATAAATACATAGCTATATGCATCCCCTAATAAAGGTTTTAATAAATCTGGACGAACTAGACCACCAAAAACAAACTCTCCACCTTTATCAGCCATTTCTAGTATTTTTTTTATAAAATTACCTAACGATGCAAAAATATTTTGTCCTATACTGGTTTTAAGAATGAATAAAGCCAGGGCAAGTTGAATACCTAAGCCACTAAAAACAAGACGATAACTAATTGCTTTACGATTATTTGAAACTAAAAAAGCTAATCCAAGTATTACTACAACACCTATTATACCAGTAAATTTTTCCATTATCTGAGGTTACTTTCGTTTATTTAGTTCATCGCGAAGAATAGCCGCGCGCTGGTAATCTTCTACTTGAAGGGCTTCAGTTAATTTTAGTTCCAACTCTTCATCACTCAAACGTTCAATTTCATTACTTCCACGTGATTCGTTATTAAACTCATCCATTTCAATCATATCATCTTCAGTCATGTCTTCGGTAAAAATCATAGCAGCCTCGGCCATAATATGCTCATGAGTATAAATAGGGCATTTGAAACGTACAGCCAGTGCGATAGAATCACTAGTCCGGGCATCTATTTCACGAGTCTCACCATCAACCTCACAAATGAGTTTGGCATGAAACACACCATCAACCAAATTATATATTTCAACTTCAATAATGTTCACTCCAAAAGTCCTGGCAAAATTTAAAAATAAATCATGCGTCATAGGCCTAAAAGGTACTATTTTTTCTATTTCGATAGCTATTGCTTGTGCTTCAAAACTACCAATAATTATAGGTAATTTTCGTTTACCATGCTCCTCACCTAAAATCAACGTATACGAACCGTTACTCTGTCCTGAACTTAACCCTACAATATTTAATTTTACTTTACTCATGCAGCCTTAAAATGAGTTGTTTGTTACTAAGATTTCAAACGTAAGGTAAAATCCCAACTTTTCAAATATTTTGAAGCGATATTACAAACATGTCAACTTGTTAATATATCTTATATAAAACTTAATAATCAATAGACAAGCTAATAAATATATCTTTCTATTAAATTTAATCAATAGTACGATATTGGCTCAATTAATTATTTCAACAAATGGCCGAACCGTTAAAAAATCTTTTTAGCAAAGAACTTATAGACTCGCTTGCAAACCATGTTAAACAACATCATAAAAAATTTAATGCCAATGCTTTTATTAATGATGTGTTTGATAATATTTGGAGTAGTAAGGAATTGAAACAACGGATGCGTCACATCACCGAGTGCATAAACAAACATATTAAAATTCCTTACCAACAACAAGTTGAAATACTAACTGAAGTTGCTCCTCAATTTAAGGGATTTACAGCCATGATTTTCCCTGATTTTATTGAAGTATACGGACTAGATAATTTAACAACCTCTATTAAAGCGTTAGAACTTTTTACTCAATACAGCAGCAGCGAATTTGCGGTAAGGCCTTTTATTATTAAATATCCTAAAGAGATGTTGAAACAACATATTAAATGGGCACAACATAAAAATTTCCATGTACGTAGATTAGCCAGTGAAGGTATAAGGCCAAGATTACCATGGGCATTGAGTTTAACATCATTTAAAAAAGACCCTACTCCTATTTTACCTGTTTTAGAATTATTGAAAAACGATGAAAGTGAGTATGTGAGAAAAAGTGTTGCAAATTGTTTAAATGATATATCTAAAGACCACCCAGACCTAGCCCTTAAAATAGTTAATGCGTGGAAAGGTAAAACCAAAGAAACTGACTGGATAGTAAAACATGCCAGCAGAGGATTACTTAAACAAGGGAATGTAAATGCACTTCAATTGTTTGACCTTGATGACAAGGTGAAGGTTGAAGTAACTCAGTTAGAAATATCAGAATCGAAATTAAAAATTGGCGGTGAATTCACATTTGAAACCCGTATACTTTTATTGGATAAAACAGCACACCAAATTAGGGTAGAATACAACATCTATTTCATGAAATCTAATGGTAAACAATCATCCAAAATATTCCAGATTGGTACTTATTTCATAAAACCAAAACAAGAAATTATACTAAAACGCAAACATAAGTTTGCTGATTTAACCACCCGAAAACACTATCCAGGTGTGCATATTATAGCAGTTGTGGTTAATGGGAAAGAGTTAGCACGACAAAAGTTTATACTCGAGTAACTACTCGTAAAAATATACCCGTTTTACACGCTGAGATATACCTGTTAATACCTCGTATGAAATGGTTCCAATTTTAGATGCCATTTCATTAATGTCAACTTCTTTGCCCAATACAATCACTTGATCGCCTTCTCTACAGTTAATCCCTGTAACATCTATCATAGTCATATCCATACAAATACTACCTACTATTGGTGCTTTTTGTCCGTTAACCACCATATAACCCTTTCCATTACCAAGCTTACGATTCAAACCATCAGCGTATCCAATAGCAACAACGGCAATTTGCGAATCCCGCTGAACAGAACCTTTACGGCTATAACCAACAGTTTCGTGAGATTTAACTTCACGTATTTGCGATATAACAGTTTTAAGTGTTCCTACCACCTGAAGTTGTTTCTGCAACTTTTCAGCAGGATCAATTCCATATAAACCAATTCCCAAACGAACCATTTCAAATTGGGAATCAGTAAAACGAGCTATTCCACTACTATTTAAAATATGTCGTAAAATTGGATAATGGAAAGAAGCAATTATTTTATCACTAATACGTTCAAATTTTTGAATTTGCTCATGGGTAAATAAATCATGTTTCTTATCATCACTAGCAGCTAAATGAGAGAATACCGTCTTAATACGTATGTTAGGATTATGATGTATTAAGTTAATCAGTTCGTCTATTTCAACCTCGTCAAATCCTAATCGTTTCATGCCGGTATCCACTTCAATATGTATACTTATTTCTTGCCCATTACAAGCCTTAATAAGTTGCTCTAGCATAAAGAAATTATATACTTCAGGCTCTAAATTATGCTGCATGATGCTATCAAAAGCAATAGGCTCTGGATTCATAACCATAATAGGAATTTTTATACCAGCTTTACGCAATGTTACTCCCTCATCAGCGTAGGCTACTGCTAAGTAATCAACCCTATTATACTCCATTACTTTAGCAATCTCATAGCTACCAGATCCGTAACTAAAAGCCTTCACCATACCCATCAATTTCACACCTTTATTTAGCTTGTTACGATACACATTTAAGTTGTGCACCATGGCATTGAGGTTAATTTCAAAAACTGTTTCGTGAACCTTTTTTTCTAGCAAAGAAGTAATCCGCTCGAAAGTAAATTTACGTGCCCCTTTAACCAATATGATTTGGTGGCTAAAATCTAAACTTATAAACTTATTAATAAATGACGAGGTATCATCAAAAAACAAACTTCCAACGGGAAAAAGTGGTTTATACTTTTGCATACATGGACCAATACCTATAAAACGATTGACGTTTCGTTGCTTTATTAATGATGCAATATTGGTATACAGTTCATGTTCTGCCAAACCACTTTGCAACATATCACTAAGTATAACCGTTTTAGTGTATCCAGCACTTTGCTGTTCCATAAAATCTAATGCAATTTGTAACGCATTAATATCAGCATTATAACTGTCGTTTATGATTACGCAATTATTAAATCCTTCTTTTAATTGCATACGCATTTCAATAGGCTGAAGTTCTTCAAAACGTTTCAAGACATCAGTACTTACTCTGTTTATAGCCATTAAAAATGCAAAGCAAGAACAAACATTCATAATACTTGCTTCATCCACAAAAGGAATATTTACACTTAATGTTTGCGAACCCTTACGGGTAGTGATAACGGTATATTGATAACGATGTTCTACCTCAAATTTATAGGTTGCATTTTGCTGGCCACGACTCCAACTTACAACATTTAATGAAGAATTATGACTTAATAACATGCGTGTTACTCCCTGTGTTACCTCAGACTGGTCGGCACAAAAAACCAACATTTGAGCAGCATGAAATAACTTAAGTTTTTCGTCTAATTTTTCTGCTTCATTATTAAAACCTTCTGCATGTGCAGAGCCCAAATAAGTAAAAATTCCAATATCGGGTTTAATAATTTGTTGCAACTTTTCCATTTCATTTGTTTTGGATATACCCGCCTCAAATAAACCTAATTGATGTTGCTCATTCATACCCCAAACACTTAATGGTACACCCACTTGCGAATTGAAACTTTTAGGGTTACGAATGATAGCAACATCATCTTTTAACAAATGAAATAGCCATTCCTTAACAATGGTTTTTCCGTTACTCCCTGTAATACCTACTATAGGGCATTTAAATTGCGAACGATGAAATGCTGCCAATTCCTGTAAAGCCACTAAACTGTTACTTACTTGAATAACACTGCAATCATTGGGCAATAAATTGAAAGGCAATTCCTCAACAATAAAATGACGCACACCCGCATCATAGGCATCTTTTAGGTAGTGATGACCATTGTTTCGCTCACCGTTTATGGCTATAAAAACAGAAGATTCCGGATAAATAACTTTACGTGAGTCAATTAATAAATGCGCTATTGCACTATGGTTTATGGCTTCGTTAAACTGAACAAAGTTACCCGACACAATCTGTGCGATGTCTTTAATGAAATATTGAATCATTTTTCAATAGATTGTTTTGTGTTGAACATCAATACTAAAGCTGAAAGAAGTAAAAATAAAGCCATAATTAAGAATGCCCAAATAATTTGGTTATCAAAATTAAAGAATGGAAAAGAAAACAGAAATATAAATAATGAGCGAACCAAAATATTTAGCATGTTAAAAATACTGTTTACCCTGCCCATCAACTGGTTGGGGATTTGCTTAAATAAATAAGTTAACCTTAAAACTCTAATGCCTGCATTGGTAAAGCCCAATATTAAACTAACTAAATAAATGACTAATACACTTTTAGCCGCAAAGGCCCATATAAATATAGCAGCCGTTATTGCTGTTAAAATAATTACTGCCCTTTGAGTTGATGTGGCAGTAAATACTTTGTTTACAAACAAACCAGCACATAAAGCCCCTAAAGCATATATACCATCGGCAATAGCGAATACACTTCCATTTTCATGTAAATGTTTATCAACATAAGCGGGAAGTACTGCGTGTATTTCAACCAATAACATGGCAAATACACTGTAACTAAAAATGCCAAAAATGAGTAGTTTGGGATGTTGCCTTAAATAAGTGAAACCAACTTTTATACGGTCAAATGTTTTAGGATGCTGCGCGTGTTTTGGTATAGGTTGATATTTAATAAATAATATGAGTGATGCTGCTAGAAAATAAGTACCTGCATTTAAAAGAAAAATCTCCCAAATATTCCATGAATTAATTACAATTGAATAATCAATAATTGGTAAGTTTATTGTAACACCTTCTAACATAACTGCAGCAATACCGCCTGATAATATACTGGTACTTTGTCCAACAATTTCTATATTTGAGTTCACCTTGGCATAATCCTCTACCGCACTTATCTCTTGTCCGAAAGCATACAAAGTGGGATAGTGAATGTTGTAATTAAACATGGTAATTCCAAACACAGCAACAACTAATAAATCATTTAAACCATTTAAATAATACCCAACACCAGCTATTGTAAGTAGTAAAAAACCACAAACTAAACTATTTCCTAAAAAATTCGCTTTTCGGCTATACTTATCAACTAAAGTACCTGCATATAAGCCAAAGAATAATACACCAATGGTAATCAAACCATAGGCCTTGTTGAAGTATGGAGTATCATTTGCAAAGTACCATGGAATTGCCAACATACTAATGCCTTGGGCAAAACCGCTAATTCCATTTGCGGTAAATAATAAGTTTAGTGCTAATTTGTTTTTCACTTGTAAACGCAAATGTAACAGCAAGTATGTTGTATAATGTATTTATTACCGATTAATGTTATTTTTTTATTTAGCCAATACATATTACTTCCTTTTTATTTATTAATGATGGCAAATAGTATAATTTCGAACATTAATTGAAAAACAATAAATACATAAAACTAACCCCATCTCAGGCTTTATTAAAAGCTGCAAACTATTGTGCCTACCAAGAGCGCTGCCATAGTGAGGTACTTGAAAAATTAAGCGAATGGGGTATTTGGGGTATTGATGCGCAAGAAATTTTACTCACCTTAATTGAGCAAAATTACCTGAATGAAGAACGATTTGCCATTGCTTTTGCAGGAGGTAAATTTAGGGTGAAACATTGGGGGAAAGTAAAAATTAAATTAGAACTCAAACAAAGGGACATTTCAGAATATTGCCTTAATAAGGCACTCAATGAAATTAGCGATCAAGATTATTTTGATACATTGAACGAACAAATTGATAAAAAATGGGCTGAAACTAAGGATAAAAACCTTTTGAGTAAACGTGCAAAAGTGGCAAGGTATGTTATTGGTAAGGGGTTTGAACAAGACCTAATTTGGAACATACTACGCAATAAAAGTGATTAGCTACCAAACAACATCCAATCAATACAATAATCAAAACTAATAGCCACATATAAAAACTTGCTTACCTTTGTAGATATAAATTTAAATTTATGACTGATATAAAAGATTTTTTAGACGTATACAGTGAGTCCACACCAAACCCAGAAACCATGAAGTTTGTTTTCAACCGCATGATTTTTCCAGACCAAACAGCCGACTTTCCAACTGTAGCATCAACTACTTACTCTCCACTTGCGAAAAACTTATTTGAGTTTAGTTTCGTTAATGGCGTATTTATTATGAATAATTTTGTTACCATTACCCGAGTTCAGGGAGTTGAGTGGGAAGAAATTATTCCAATTATGAAAGAGTTCCTTAAATCATACGTGGCAGCTGGCGAACCCATTGCTTTAGAAGCACCAGTAGAGAACACCAAGGATTACGGCACCGACAATGTAATAGTTGAACAAATCAAAGAAATTTTAGATATGTACATTAAACCTGCAGTAGAAGTAGATGGCGGTCAAATTTCATTCAGAGATTTTGAAAACGGAATCGTAACCGTTGAGTTGAGAGGTTCATGCAGTGGATGCCCATCATCTACGGTAACTTTAAAACGTGGCATTGAAGGTATGTTAACGCGTATGGTTCCGGCAGTTAAAGAAGTTGTTGCTCATGCTCTTTAATTTTTTCGAGTTGAATGCATAAAAAAACGCCTCGCAATTGCGAGGCGTTTTTTGTTATAAGAATTGCTAAGTTGATTATTTAGCAATAACTAATTTTTGTGTAGAAGTTTGACCGTTGTTAGTGATTTCAACATAGTAAACACCATTGTTTAAGAAAGAGCACTCAACAACTGATTCCATTCCGCTAATAGCTTGTGTATGAACTACACGGCCATCAATGCCATAAATTTTAACATCAGCACCATTCATAGCTTTTTCTGCTTTTACAGTAAAGTTGGTTACAGCAGGATTAGGGAATACTGTTAAACCTAAATCAGCCATTTTAACTTCGTTAGTTGAAGCAACCCAGTTTGGAGTTGTCCAAGCTGATTGTATAACAGTTTTATTCGTTTCATTTTGAATAAACACAACACCCATTAAATCATTAAATTCTTCAACAGAGTGCTCTGTAGCTAAATTAATACCATTGTATGCGCCAGCAGATGTTACTGCACTTGAAGGTAAACGATACGAGCCTGGGAATGTATAACTTTGAACAATTTGTTGCTCTGAAGTATTAGTTAATGAAATAGGTGTACCGTTTACATCTGGCAACATTTTCTTCATTACCCAGTAAAAATCATTTTCGCCATTTGACTTTTTGTTTTTTGCAGTGTAGCGTTCTAAAACAGCGAAGTGAATTTTATAGTTACCACCAATCGCTCCTGTTGGAGTTACTTTAGCAGTTAGCGTAATTTTCTGAGTTGGAATATCAACTGTTTGAGTAGCCTTGATATCAACAAAACCCTCTTCAACGAAATCATCATAAATTGAAGTTGTGTAACTGTTCGGATTACTATTCCATTGTCCGTCAACCATTAATCTTGGCACACTATTGATACCACCATAATATGCACCTCTTGACTGAACTTCTGGAGTATAGTATGGATCTCCTGTACCTGGGAAATTATATTGATATTTAATTACAGTGTAACCATGTCTTTGTTGGAATACTCCTTGTAAAACCTCATTGCCGGGTTTGCATGGAGGACAAGTAGAAGAAGTGAACACTTCATGTAATATGTTTTTTGGCACTGAAGATCCCATAACATTTGTTGATGCAGATAAAGTGTCATTGCTGATTAATTGGTCGTTATTCGTTCCATTTAATTGGTCAGCCCATACTTTCACAACTTTTGCGCCAGTTGATGCAAATGATAATCCTTCGCTGTGAATACTAGTATATTCACCTCCACTGTTCTCTACATTAACACCAGTTACATTTTGGCTTTTTAAAACTCCATCTGTAGCTAAAAAGTTCATTCTGAAAGAAGTAATATTTGTAGAACCATTGTTTTTTAGCGTGTATTCTAAATTGTAGATGGTATTTGTTTTAATAAAGCTAGGTATGTTAACCTCAGTAGCCTGCATATCGTAAGCAAGTTGTACGCCATATTTAAAAGGATACACATCGCTCAATTTAGCATCATAACTTCCGTCATCGCCACCAAAATTACGATTAGGACTTCCGCTAATTTGCTTTCCAACTGTTCCATTGGCGTTTTGGCAACCAACAGTTGCTGTAAATGTACCAAAACCGTAATCATGTATTACTTCAAACTCATTTGAACCTTCTAATAAGCGTAATGAGAAATAAGTTACATTAGTAGAACCAACAGTGCCACCTTGAGCTAAACGCCAAGATATAACGAATTTTCTGTTAGGAGCATTACCAATTGTATATGTTCTGATATCAGATGGAAAAGTTGTAGCACCTTGAACCAATCCTCTGAAATTATGATTATCCCAAAAAGCAAAAATTGCTGATTTTGGAGCACTTGCATTTGGTATTGCAATGTTTGTATTTTGATTAACAGTTTGAGTTGTATCAAATGTAATGTAACCACTGCTGCTTACTTTGAAATGAGTATATTGAACATCATAAAAAGTAAAGGTAAAAGGTAAAACAAGAGCTCTTGATAATGAGTCGCTAACTGTAACTGTTGAGCTTGGAGCCATAATTGAAGTAACTGCAGTAGAATAATTCAAGCTATAATCAGCAGGGGCACCTACTTGCTTAACAGCATAGTAATTTTGTGCCATTGCACCAAGGCCTGTTAAGGCTAATGATGCTAATGTTAGTAATTGTTTTTTCATAATATGTATTTAAGTAATTGAGTTTTTAGTATGCATATTTAATGAATTATTTATCAAAAGGCAATAAATAATTTCATCAACCTATAAAAAAAGAGAAATAAGTTTAATTAGTTTGATTAAGTGGCTTTAAAATTGTTACTTCGTAAAAAAAACTACCATGAAGAAATTTATACACTTAATCGTAGCCATGATATTTTTTGTAAATGTTAATGCACAATTATCCTTCAATAACAAAATAGTTAATGTAAGTGGTTGGGGTAGCGATACAGAACCAAAAAATGCACAATGTGTTATAACAAACAATTCTGCTGCGCAAGCCGACTCTATGATTAGTTGGTCAATTGTTACATTTGAAATACCAACTGGCTGGCAGTTTGATTTCTGTGACCCTTACGATTGCGTTGTAAATCTAGGTGCAAGTTCTTCAAGTACCTTCAAACTTAAAAAAGGTGTTTCTGGACCATTAAAAGGCCAATTTTACACTAAAGGAATTCCTGGTTACGCAACTGTTAAAATACGTTTGGCTTATGCTAACGGTGCACATAATGCAGACACCATAACACTACAAGCACAAGGTTGGGCTACAGGATTAAATACTCTTAAAAAACAAAGTGTAGTTAGTTTTTTCCCAAATCCAGCAAAGGATGCAATAACGCTAAAGTATGCAACAACTAATGCAATTGATGTTACCGTTTATAATGTACTAGGAGCAAAAGTAAAATCATTTACTCACAGCAGTAACGAAACCACTTTAAACATTAGTGATTTGGACAAAGGATTGTACTTCATTAGATTTTCTGACAATGGAAACGTAATATCAAAATCGTTTACAAAAGCTGAATAATTACCTATCAAATACATTAAAGCCGCCTTGAGCGGCTTTTTTTTTGCCATTTTATCAGGCAGTAAGCAAAAAAAAGCCCTTCAAAAAGAAGGGCTTTGGAGGTATTGAGCGGATTCGAACCGCTGTAGCAGCTTTTGCAGAGCTGAGCCTAGCCTCTCGGCCACAATACCATTTACCGGAGACAAATATACACAATATTATAACTACACAAATTATTAACTCAAACAATTTATCTAATTTATGTTTAAATTATGACTTTAAAGGAATTACTTTGCATACATTAATTAAATTAATATTAAGAAAATGAAAAAAATACTTTATGTAACATTAGCCACACTTGTATTTTCTTGCGGCCAAAGTAACAATCAAACCGGTTCTCAATCAGATAGTACATTAACAGAACAAAATTCAGCTAAGTCAGAAAATTTTGGTGACCCAATAACCGCTGATAGCGCAATTACCATAGAAGAAATGAAAACGTTAATGGGCGACAAAAAGGAACTTGCTGTAAAAGTTACTGCTCCTGTTGAAGCTGTTTGCCAGAAAAAAGGCTGCTGGATGGAATTAAAAGCTGCAGATGGAACAAGCTTACGCGTTACTTTTAAAGACTATGGCTTTTTTGTACCAAAAGATTGTAATGGTAAAACAGCAATTGTATTGGGCTTAGCTAAGGTTGAAGAAACATCTATTGCAGATCTTAAAGAATTTGCAAAGGATGATGGAAAAGGCGAGTCGGAAATTGCTGCTATTACAGCACCTAAAAAAGAGTTAGTATTTGAAGCAAGTGGAGTTATTCTAAAATAACTTTAAAGTATATGACTTATAAAATTGGAATAAGTGTTGTAATAGGTATTTATCTGAGTTTAGGTGCATGTAATCAAAATACAAAACAAAACTCAAAACCAGAAGTTGATAGCATAAAAATAGAAGCAGAAGCTGGAAAATATCGTAATTTCGATACTGCTGAAGATTGCGCTAAACCAACTAAATATCCTAATCAAGATAAGCCAATGGCTTTAATGATGAGACAGATGGCGGATAATGCTCAAAAAATGAAAGATAAATTGGAGGCAGGCGAAAAAATTGATGCCAATGAATTTCCTTTTATACGTTTTCATTTGGTGGAGCCAACAGATCCGAATGTGCTACAGCCACAATTTTATGAGAATGCACGTTTATTCCAACAAGCTCATAAAGCTTTAATGAGTGCCCCTGCAAACAAGCAAAAAGAAATGTACACTGCTTACATCAATCAGTGTATTAACTGTCACCAAACTTATTGCAGTGGCCCTTTAAAAAGAATTAGAAAATTAGTATTAAACTAATTACCAATACATGATTTAACAAAAATCCCCGCTAACACAAATGCTAGCGGGGATTTTTTATTTATTTTTAATGCTTTACCTGTACATTACAGATTTAACAGCTTTTACCACCTTATCTACACTAGGTAGAAAAGCCTGAACAAAAGTTGGGGCATAACCTAAAGGGGTATCTTCAGTTGTAACACGTCTAATAGGTGCATCTAAGTAATCGAAAGCATTTTTTTGTACCATATAGGTAATTTCACTGCTTATGCTTGCCAATGGCCAAGCTTCTTCGACTATTACCAAACGATTGGTTTTCTTCACCGATTCAATAATGGTATCATAATCTATAGGACGAACAGTGCGTAAATCTATCACTTCCACACTAATTCCGTCTTTGGCTAATTGTTCGGCTGCTTGATAAACAACTTTGATAATTTTACCAAAACTTACAATTGTTACATCGGTTCCTTCGTTTTTAATTACCGCTTTTCCAATTGGCAAATAATATTCTTCTTCAGGCACCTCTCCTTTGTCACCATACATCTGTTCGCTTTCCATAAAAATAACAGGATCATTATCTAATATGGCAGATTTTAATAAACCTTTTGCATCATATGGATTTGAAGGAACCACAACTTTTAAACCCGGACAATTTGCATACCAATTTTCGAAAGCTTGTGAGTGTTGCGCACCCAATTGACCAGCAGATCCAGTTGGACCACGAAATACCATTGGAATATTAAATTGTCCACCACTCATTTGGTAAATTTTAGCTGCTGCATTAATCACTTGATCTATTGCTACCAAACTAAAATTAAAAGTCATGAACTCAACTATAGGACGTAGGCCATTCATTGCAGCACCAACACCAATACCTGCAAAACCTAATTCTGCGATTGGAGTATCTATAATTCTTTTGGCTCCAAATTCATCAAGCATACCTTGACTTACTTTATAGGCTCCATTGTATTCTGCTACTTCTTCACCCAATAAAAAAATATTAGGGTCTTTGCGCATTTCTTCGCTCAAAGCTTCGCGCAAAGCTTCTCTATATTGAATTGATCTCATTGCGTTTTATTTACTGCAAAAATATAAGGTTTATTAAGCTTTCAAAACGTTTAAATTTTATAATAGCAGTTTATTTAGTAAGTTTTTATTGAGTATATAAATAGCTGATTACTTGGCCAAAAGCAATTAACATGAATTGGTTAATCTTAACTAATTAACAATTATAAGATAGTTTTACTTCAAGTTGATTGGAATATCGCGACATGAAGATTGGAATTTCCATATGTGCACAAAGCGTTCTTATTCTCTATAGCCCAGGCTTATTTAGTATAAATCAACATTAAGCCACCATGAATAGGTTTTAGCTTCACAAAAATCCCTTTTTTGAAAGTTGATTAGTAAATTGATTAATATTCATTTTGTCATCATTTTCAAGTTTTTCGAATTGGTTGACTAATAAATCAAAAAACCGATGATTCAGTTAAAAGGATTACGTAAATGGTGTGTTAATACTGATAGTAATTGATTTTTTCTAGCAGCCATCTTATTTATCTATAGCGTTGAAGTTAGTTTGAATTTATTTTTAATTATTGAAAAATAGTTACGACTAACCTCTATGGGTTGTTCTACACCTCTCAAATATAAAACGCCTGTATCATAATTACCACGCTCTATTTTTAACACATTATGCAGGTTAACAATTGTCGATCTGTGTAAACGGAAAAAGTCATCTTGAGGTAATTTATCTTCCCAAAGTTTTATTAAACCATAAGTGGTAAAGGATATACCATCATTTAGTGCCACAAAAGTATAATTACCTTTGGCTTCAATATAATTAATGTCCTTAATTTTAATAAATTTTAACTCATCATCAATATTCATTAAAACCATATTATCATAATCAAATTTAGATGTATGCTTTATCGGTTTTGCTTCGTTATCGTTTTCGTCAACATTTTCGAATTTACCTAATCGGGTAATTGCTTTTTTAAACCTATCTTGGCTAATTGGCTTAATAATGTAGTCTATTGTATTGTATTCAAATGCCTTCACCGCAAAATCTGGATACGCTGTAATAAAAATTATTCTAGTTTTGTGATGAATCAATTTCATCAGATCTAAAGCGTTGGTATCACTCAAATCAATATCCATAAACACAAGATCTACTTGTGGATTATTCTTAATTAAAAATTCTGCATCTTTAACATTGGTTGCTTCACCTAAAAGCTTGATGTAGGTAAAATCTTTTAAATACTCTTTTAAAAGTGCTACAGATGAGGAATCGTCTTCAATGATTATTGCATCAACAGTTTTTACCATAAACTATTACATTTATTTCTTCGTGAAGAAAGTGATATTTGTTGTACTAACAAAACATAAAAAACAAAACACTATAATAAACATGCATTTTTTACAAATTAATAACACTTTATTCCCTTAAGTTTGCGTTTTATATTCTTAATAAATGAACCTATTTACTGCCGAAAATTGGAAAGATTACGAGTTACTTGATTGTGGCGACTTAGAGAAATTAGAGCGCTTTGGAAATATTGTTTTGCGTAGACCCGAGCCTCAGGCACTTTGGCAAAAAGAATACAGTGAACAGGAATGGAATAAACTTGCCGATGTTAAATTTATTCAAAAGGGAAGCCATGCAGGAGAATGGAAAAAAAACAAACCCGTTTCTGATAAATGGCAGCTTGGATATAAGCATGGAGATTTGTCTATCAAATTTAACTTGTCATTAACTTCGTTTAAACATGTTGGTATTTTCCCTGAGCAGGCATTAAACTGGGATTTTATATTTAACACTATTAAAAAACTTGAAGTTGAGCAACCACGTGTGCTCAACTTATTTGCATACACAGGTGGTGCATCACTAGCAGCAAAAGCAGCAGGAGCTGATGTAACTCATGTTGATAGTATAAAACAAGTTATCAATTGGAGCAAAGAGAATATGGAATCTTCTGACCTTAAAGATATACGCTGGGTGGTTGAAGATGCATTAAAATTTGTAAAACGTGAGGTAAAACGCGGAAAAAAATACCATGGCATTGTTTTAGACCCTCCTGCTTATGGTATAGGCGCAAATGGCGAACGCTGGAAGCTAGAAGATTCCATTAATGAAATTTTAGCTGATATTTCAAACCTACTAGAAGAAAAACACTTTTTAGTACTTAATGTATACTCTTTAGGTTTAAGTCCATTGATATTAGAAAACTTGATAAAAACCAACTTCCAAAATGTAGAAAATTTAGACCTAGGAGAGGTTTATTTAAATGCAAAAAGTGGAATAAAGTTACCACTTGGTATTTTAGCTCGATTTAATAATATTAACCTTTAAAAAATCTTATGATTACAATGGGTACTTTTTAGATTTTATACTTTTTTTTAATTTGAAAAAAGAAGTTTCTGCTTATCTCAAAAGGTTTGATAATCCCATTTAGATATATTCTTCCCGTGTCGTTTACACACTTTTCTATTTTAGCAATATTACTTATGTTTACAATGGTTGAACGGTGAATTTGAATAAATAGCTCTTCTGGCAAGGTGGTTTGCCAATTTTTTATAGAGTTATAGATCATACTTAGTTTACCATCATTTAAATTAACTTTTGTGTAATTTCCGTATGCCTCAATATAATTAATCTCTTTAACACGCACAAAACTCATTTTATCATCAAAACTTAACAAAATAATGTGCTCGGCTGAAAACTTACTACTTAAATCTTCTTCAATAGAAAAATGTTTCCACTTGTTGACTACTTTGTCTATTGCTTTTTTCATGCGTTCTAAACTAAAAGGCTTAAGCAGGTAATCAACTGCATTTAACTCAAAAGCATTTATTGCAAAATCGATATTTGAAGCAATAAAAACAACCATTGGCTGATAGCCAACACTTTTAATTAAATTGAGTTCTGATAGTCCATTTAAATTAATATCCAAAAACAAAAGGTCAGGTCTTTGTTTATCAATAATAATTGTAGCCTTCTCAATATCTGTGGCTTCTCCTACTAATTGAATTTGATCAAACTTGCTCAATAATTTTTTAAGCTGGATGCGCATATTGTCAATATCATCAACAATTACTGCTTTGATTTTATCTTTCATTTAAAATGTTTATTGGTTAAGTGGGGAGATAAACATCTAATAACAATTTGAAGTAATTTCTAATTGTTTATACGTTAAAAAATTACTGTATGCAATATATTATTATTTAGAAATAAAAACCACCATATTTTAATATGTGATTTAAAAAAAATAAGATTGGTTAAGCATTTAATTGATGTTCGGCCTCATTGCTACCTTCATTCCTTTCAGGGCGTAATTGAGGGAAAAACAACACGTCTTGAATAGATAGATTGTTAGTCATAATCATTACCAATCTGTCGATACCAATTCCTATACCTGCAGTTGGTGGCATACCATATTCCAATGCACGTAAAAAATCGTGATCAATAAACATAGCCTCATCATCGCCTCTTTCCATTAAAGTAACTTGCTCTTCAAAGCGCTCACGTTGATCAATGGGGTCATTTAACTCAGAATAAGCATTAGCAAGTTCTTTACCGTTTACCATTAATTCAAAACGCTCTACTAAACCAGCTTTTGTTCTGTGTTTTTTTGTAAGCGGGCTCATCTCTACAGGGTAATCCGTAATAAATGTAGGCTGAATGTAGTTACCTTCACATTTGGCACCGAAAATCTCATCAATTAATTTACCTTTTCCAACATTAGAGTCAACCTCAATATGTAATTGCTTACATACATCTCTTAGTTTGGTTTCATCCATTTCACTTATGTCAATTCCGGTAAATTCTATAATGGAATCGAACATGGTTACGCGTTTAAACGGTCGTTTAAAATCAATTATTTTATCACCAACTTGTACTTCTGTTTTACCATGAAGTTGAATAGCAATTTTTTCAATTAATTCCTCGGTTAAATCCATCATCCAATAGTAGTCTTTATAGGCTACATATAGTTCAAGTACTGTAAATTCAGGATTATGGGTTCTGTCCATTCCTTCGTTACGAAAATTACGAGAAAACTCATAAACACCATCAAATCCACCAACAATTAATCTTTTTAAATATAGCTCATTTGCAATTCGCAAATACATTGGTATATCTAATGTATTGTGGTGTGTAACAAAAGGACGGGCTGCGGCACCTCCTGGTATGGCTTGAAGCACTGGTGTATCTACTTCTAAGTATCCTTTTTCGTTATAAAAATCTCTGATGGTGTTAACCAATTGAGTACGTTTAACAAAAGTATCTTTTACAGCAGGATTAATTATTAAATCAACATAACGTTGACGGTAGCGAAACTCAGGGTCAGTAACAGCATCAAACACTTCTCCATCTTTTTCTTTTACAATTGGAAGCGGTTTAAGTGCTTTAGCTAATAATTTAAACTCTTGAGCATGTATGGTAGTTTCGCCTGTTTTGGTAGTAAATACATAGCCTTTAATACCAATAATATCCCCTATATCAATCAACTTTTTAAATACAACTGCATAAAGCGACTTGTCATCGCCTGGGCAAATATCATCACCCCTTAAATAAACTTGAATTTTGGTTGTATCATCTTGTATCACCAAAAAACAAGCCTTGCCCATGTCTCTCACACTCATTAAACGACCAGCAATACTCACATTTTTATATTCTATCTTTTGATTTTCGTAGTTTTCTAATATTTCTTTAGCCGAAACATTAACATCAAAAAGTTCGGCTGGATAAGGGTTAATTCCCAATTTTTCTAACTCTACCAATTTGTTTCTACGTAAGATCTCTTGTTCGCTTAAATGCTGTGTATGACTCATATAATTTGGAGCAATGTTTTAGTGAAACGCAAAAATAATAAAAGCAACGGCATTAATGCACGAGAACATTAATAATCTTAATTTATGGTTTATCTTTGCTTTGATGATGCAAGCACCTCAAGGTAAAATAGATATACGCTCACTTAGTTTAGCCGAACTAAAAGAAACCTTTACCCAAATGGATGAGAAGCCTTTTAGAGGAGGACAAGTATATGAGTGGTTATGGAAAAAAAGCGCTCATACTTTTGATGAAATGAGTAACTTGAGTAAAGAGTTGCGCGAAAAACTAAAAGAACATTTTGTAATACATGCTATTACGGTAGTGGATAAACAAGTGAGTAACGATCGTACCATTAAAAGTAGTTTTCGTTTGCATGATGGGCATTTAATAGAGGGAGTATTAATACCTACCGAAGATAGGATGACAGCATGTGTTTCGAGTCAAGTTGGATGTAGCTTAACATGTAAGTTTTGCGCTACAGGTAAAATGGAAAGAATACGAAACCTAACTCCTGCAGAAATTTATGACCAAGTGATACACATTCGTGAGTGGGCACAAAAACATTACGGTATAACGCTTACCAACATCGTATTCATGGGCATGGGCGAACCACTGTTGAATTACAACAATGTGCTTGATGCTATAGATAAAATAACTGGAGAGGATGGATTGAATATGGCGAGCGACCGCATAACAGTTAGTACCGCGGGCATTGCTAAGATGATTAAAAAACTAGCAGATGACAAGGTTAAATTTAATTTAGCTCTTTCTTTACATGCAGCCAACGATAACAAAAGAAATGTAATTATGCCTATAAACGAAAGTAATAGTTTAGAAAGTGTAATTGAAGCATTGGCTTATTTTAGGGCAAATGCAAAAGGTAAACTAACATTTGAGTATATCGCATTTAAGGATTTTAATGAGAGTATACAGGATGCTAAAGAGCTAATTGCTATTTGCAAAAAGGTGCCAGCTAAAGTAAATATTATAGAGTACAATCCTATTGGAGATGGAATTTTTAGTAAAGCTGATTCTTTAAAGGTAGATCAATTTCAGCGTTACTTGGAAAGAAACGGAGTAATTGCAACAGTAAGAAGAAGTAGAGGTAAGGATATTGATGCAGCGTGCGGACAATTAGCCAACAAAAAGCACGAGAAAGCTTTGATGGATAAATAATTTTTCCTGATTATTCTCAATTTAATAATTTTTAAACATTAGAAGATTAACTTTGATTAAACTAATATCATCGTTATGATAAACGCTATTCTAGTCCCAACCGATTTCTCAGATGTAGCCAACAATGCATTGGATTATGCTGTTAAATTAGCTGAAAAATGTGGTGCAGAACTACACATTTTACACATCAAACAAATTCCTATTGCTGATCCTTCATTTCCAGCTGAAGCTTATCAAATTTATGTTGATGAGATTGAAAAAGTAGAACAAGAAGGAATTAACAAATTAAAATCGAGTTTTATTAAAGAAAGTTCTTCAGTTTGCCATTTCCATTCTGCAACTGGATTTGTTGCTGATGAAATCATGACGTTTTGCAAGTCACAACCAATTGATTTAGTGGTAATGGGCACAACAGGGGCTAGTGGATTAGCAGAATTATTGGTTGGAAGTAATGCAGCTTCTGTTATTGGAAAATCAGAAGTACCAGTGTTAGTTATTCCACCTAATCATACTTACATGCCTATTAAGCATGTGATGTACTCAACAGATTTTAATGAACCTGAATTACCTGCGGCTACCCGTGTACTTTATTTTGCAGAATTGTATGATGCTAAAATAACAGTTTTACATGTTAAAAATGATTATGATAGGTACTTTAATTCAGACAATAACTACTTCCTAAAAAATAAGGATAGTTTATCTAAACACAATATTACGTTGATAAACGAAGAAAGTGATGATGTTGTAAGCACAATAGATAAGTATATTGATGAACATCACGTTGATCTCTTAGTAATGGCTAAACACAAAAGAGGTTTTTTCGATAGATTATTTCACCGTAGTTTGAGCAAAAGAATGGCTTACCATACCAAAACGCCACTATTGGTTTTAAATAAGGATCGATAATCTTACTTAACGTAAAGCCCCTTTAAGCATAACTTAAGGGGGCTTTTATATTTATAAATAATTTTAAATTATTAACGGTGAAGTAATTTATTACAAACAAATTTATCAATAGGAAAAGTCATAAGATCGAGGTTTAATTTATTCAATTCAACCCACTCAAATCTGAGTAGCTCTGTCCTATTTCCATTATTCAACACTTGATTTTCTAGCTTTACTGTTCTCCAATCATTTTTTGCTGCTACTTTATAGTAAACAGATATCAATTGGTCATTGGGTTTGAATGCACTAGACTGAAAAAAATCTGTGGTGTAAAAGTGCTCAATAACATCAATATCTAATCCTGTTTCTTCATCAAATTCTCTGATTAAGCAATCTAATATACCTTCTCCGTACTCTAGGCCGCCACCTGGGAATTTAGTAAATTTAAAATCATTGATTTGCTCATGAACCACCAAAATCTGGTTTATTTCATTCATCAACAACCCATATACCCTTAAATTAAAACGGTTTATAATAGACACTAATCTTTAAATTTGGTTAAATCAAACACTAACCCAGCATGCACCATAACACTGTAAGGCATTACTTTGATTTGACTACTAGTAACACTCATTGGATGAATCGTGTATATAGGTTGAACGATAATGGTAGTTTCTTTATCAAGTTTATGTAAAACCTTAAACCCGAAATTTAATTGCATACTAAATGCTCGAGCATCGTAACCAGTATTATTGATTTGAAATTTTTCTTTTCCATCGATGCTAAAATTATCTAACCGAGCTGTGAGTTGATGCTTTATTAAAACATTAGCGGCAACTCCGCCAGTAAATTGATACATGGTTTTATAATCTTTACTTTTATACAACTCATAATTGAACCAAACCGGAATGTCTAGGTAATGAAATCGATAGTCGTAATTTATATTTTTTTCTACGTTTGTTTTATCTAAAATCTTACCTTCACCAATTTCCTTGTGTATATATTCTCCATCCTGTAAATTATTTTGTTCTCTTCTAAAACCCATATCTAAGTATCCTAAACCGGCTTGCATTGTCCAATTAAAACCTAACGTTTTATTATACCAAGCATGAGCACTTAAGTTTAAACGCATTGTTTGGTTATTTTTAGCATCATTATTAAATTGTTCGTATGTTATTGGTTTTTGGCGGTCATCATAAATTAATTGAGAACTTGAAGTTGTTGTTGCTCCTGTAAATCCACCTCCTAAAGTTATACTGTAATAGGAATCGTCCATACTCTGACCAAGAGCGTTTAAAGAAAAAAAAGTTAGGGCACCAAGTAAAAAATTACGCATATTTATTTATTTGGTAGCGAAAATAACAAATTAGGTTTGTATGGAGAATTAATTTTGACGGTTAATACTCAATCTTAAAGAAATGATATTAGATAAGGGCAAAGTACCCGATCCTTTACCAACATCAGCTAAGGCATAATCAACACTTAGATTATTTAATTTAATACCAATTCCTAATGTAGGCAATACAGAAAAGGTTTCAGTTCCATTTATATTTTTCTTACTTTGAAATTGACTTATTCCTCCACGTAAAAAAACAAATTCTTTGTATCCCACCTCTATACCCATTTTGGTATCAATGCTTGTAAAATCAGAACCAATTAATGTATTTCTTTTACCATCAAATGTGAACTCTGCATTTAGCTCAGGTTGTACAGAAAACATATCTTTATAAACATTAAATTTTCGGTTAAAACCCAATCCTAATTTTGGTACAGTAAGCTCTAAATTATTTGAAGGAAGTTGATTATTAGTAGCTACAAACACTTGTTTATCTTGCTCGCTAAAGGTGTATTGCCAAGCATTGAAAGTTGAGGTTGCATCGCGTAATACAGCACCTAAATTCCATTTCTTATATTTATACTTCACACCTAAATCAAAACCAAATCCCCAAGCATTAGCAAAATCACCAACTACCCTCCTGATTACTTTCACACTTCCACCTGCTGTTAAACCCTCAAGAGGTAATACCCTTGCATAAGAACCAATAAAGGCATAATCAACTGCAGAGAAATTTACAATACGTGAGTAATCAGCAACACCATTTTGAAATAAATTTAATGTATTAGGTATATCATCTATTCCATATCTAACAAGACTAAAAGCCATAACACTTTTATCATTTATTTTAAATGATCCTGCACCATAATCGTGTTTAGCAATTCCAGCAAACTGTTCATTATGCATAAAGCTTAGCTGGATATTATCTTTTATTTCAACTAAACCTGCAGGATTCCAGTAACCAGCAGTCACATCATTAACAGATGAAACAACTGCACCTCCCATACCATAAGCTCTAGCATCTATGCCTAAAGATAAAAATTCATTACTGTATTTATACACCTGACCATAAACCACTGGGGTAAGTCCTAAAAATAAAATTAATGCTGTAACAACTTTACACAGCTTTACCATTGTATACTTTGTTTTAAATTTATAATCAAACTACTTATATTTTCTGTTAGTTTTTCATCTAATAAAAGTGTTGCATCACACAAAACTTCTTGGTTAAAATAGCTAATAGGTTTAACCCCTGCCTTTATCATAATTCTATTTAACGAATACACAAATTTATTATTATCTGTATAATAATATATGTATTGCACTTTGCGAAAATGGTTAAAAAACTCGAAAAACTCTTCAATATCTTTCATTCCGTACAAACTTAAGAAGGTAGCCAAGTCATCATCGTTAATTGAATTTAATGAGTTATAGAACTTATCAAGCGTATCAGGGTATAATCTCACCAAAATCCTATCTAACATTAACTCTACTAAAATGTGTGCAAGAAACCACTTCCTATTTAAATCATGATTAAACTTAGCATTATTTATTATTGAAGAAGATTGACTTAGAATATCATTGAAAAACTCCGAGGCATGAAATTTTTTATCAGCATGATAGTGGGCTGCACAACCATCGAAAAAATTTTGATTTGAAGCGGTATCAAAAAATTGAATTTGTCTAAATGATTTTATTTTACCACGAGTAATATCAGGTAATAATAAACCCGTATTAAACTCATGTTGATTATCTATTCCATCAACAAAAAAATGTGAAAAGTAGTTCAATGGTTTAATTACGCTTTCTTACCAAGCCATTCTTTTTATATTCAACACGGTTTCCTCCTTTAGCACCATCAAAGGTAGGACACTTTTTTGCTTTACATCCCGCAAACGGTATAAGCAGTGCTATACATAAAAATATAACCAACGTTTTTAAGTACATGTTTAGATGAATTTTGATACATGCAATATAAAAAAAAATCCCGTGCCTAGGCACGGGATTTTTTTGAAAAGAGTTAATCCTAATATTATTTCTTAGGTGCAGCTTTCTTAGGTGCAGCTTTCTTAGGTGCAGCTTTCTTAGGTGCAGCTTTCTTAGGAGCAGCTTTCTTAGGAGCAGCTTTCTTAGGAGCGGCTTTCTTAGGAGCGGCTTTCTTAGCTGCAGCTTTTTTAGGTGCTGCTTTTTTAGGTGCTGCTTTTTTAGGAGCGGCTTTCTTAGCTGCAGCTTTTTTAGGTGCTGCTTTTTTAGGTGCTGCTT
>JAIXWD010000006.1 GCA_027482225.1 Bacteroidota bacterium | reverse complement strand
TATAACCACAAACTTCAATTCCAAAATAATTCGACCTAAAACCATAGGATAATCATTTATTGGAAATCTAATCGCTATAGAAAGTTAAACAAGCGCTCCTCTTTGAAGAGGAGTTGGTGGAGATGTTGTACACGAGTTAACATCCTCCTCTTATCCTCCTTCGAAGGAGGACGATTACTTTTCGTATAACCACAAACTTCAATCCCAAAATAATTCGACCTAAATCTATAGGATAATCATTTATCGGAAATCTAATCGCAATGGTAAGTTAAACAAGCGCTCCTCTTTGAAGAGGAGTGGGTGGAGATGTTTGCACGAGTTAACATCCTCCTCTTATCCTCCTTCGAAGGAGGACGATCACTTTTCATATAACCACAAACTTCAATTCCAAAATAATTCGACCTAAAACCATAGGATAATCATTTATTGGAAATCTAATCGCTATAGAAAGTTAAACAAGCGCTCCTCTTCGAAGAGGAGTTGGTGGAGATGTGTGGATTTATATTATTTCAATAACTTCCATGATAAAAGTAAAAACACCATTGGGAAGTGCTCCCCTATTTTTAAGAGGCACCGAATAAACTTCGGCAATAGCAAGGTAGCCATAGGCCGGGGTGGTTTTCATCCCCAATTATATTTATTTATACCCTTCTCCCACATAAAAAAGAGCCAATGCTAATCAAATAAGCTATAAAATATCACATTTTACTTGTATTTATAACCGCCAAACTTTAATATTGAGTAGTTTTTCTACTCAATATAGGGCAGTTATACAACACCTGTGTGACTGAAGAGGCGAAGCTATGTATAATCCTTGACCCCAAGAGTAGCCACTTCAACTAAAATGTTAGACACGCTTATTACTTCCAAAACCAGAATTAAATTGTTACTCAAGTTTTTCTTGAACAGCAAAACTTCGTCATACCTGCGCAATTTGGAGAGTGAATTTGGCGAAAGTACCAACTCCATAAGACTAGAGCTTAACAAGTTTGAAGAGGCCGGTTTGTTAACGACAAGTGCTAACGGAAATAAAAAAATATTTAAGGCCAATACAAAACACCCCATGTTTAGCGATATCCAGAATATTTTAATGAAATACACAGGATTAGACAAAATTGGAGAACAGGTGATCACAAGATTGGGAAATGTTGAGGCTGTTTATTTAGTGGGTGAATTGGCAAAAGGTATGGATAGCCCTATCATAGATTTAATTTTAGTGGGCGATATTGATAAAAATTATTTAATCAACTTAACCGAGAAAGCAGAAAAACTGATTAATAAAAAAATACGGTTTGTTATTTATAGCTACAAAGAGTTTGAATTAGATAGATTAAAATTACTAGCACAACCGCATTTAGAGGTTCTACACTAATGAGTTCTAACACCTACATTATTGCAGAAATTGCACAAGCCCATGAAGGAAGTTTAGGTATTGCACACAGCTATATTGATGTATTGGCTGATATAGGTGTTGATGCCATAAAATTCCAAACCCATATTGCAGAGGCTGAAAGTAGCTCCCAAGAGCAGTTTCGTATAAACTTCAGTTATGAAGATGCAACTCGTTACGACTATTGGAAACGTATGGAGTTTACCCTTGAGCAATGGGCAGGACTAAAGCAACATTGCGAAGAGAAAGGAATGGAATTTATTTCTTCTCCATTTTCAATAGCAGCTGTTGAAGTACTGGAAAAACTTAATGTAAAAAGATATAAAATTGGCTCTGGTGAATTAGCCAATTATTTAATGTTGGATGCCATTGCCAAAACTAAAAAGCCAATCATACTTTCATCAGGAATGAGTGATTGGAATGAGCTTGATGACACAATCAATTTCTTAAAACCATACGGCAACGAATTAACACTTTTACAATGCACAACGGCCTACCCTACTCCACCCGAAAAATGGGGATTAACTGCCATTGAAGAAATGAAAAATCGTTATCAATTACCAGTAGGTTATTCAGATCACTCAGCAGACATATTCGCTTGTATAGCTGCAAAAACACTTGGAGCCTCTATTTTAGAGTTTCATGTGGTATTTGATCACAACATGTTTGGTCCAGATGCAAAAGCTTCCCTTACCATCAAACAAGTAAAACAATTAGTTAAGGGAGTAAGAGCAATTGAAATAGGAATGCAAAGCAATCATTTAAAAAATGATGCATCAAGTTTCAATACATTAAAAACCATGTTCGGTAAAAGTTTAGCAGTAAACAAAAATTTACCTCAAGGACATCTTATAGACATTAGCGACTTAGAAACTAAAAAACCAGGCGACCAAGGTATACCCGCAAAAGAGTTTCAACGCATAATCGGGAAACAATTGAAGCATGATTTGAAGCAGTGGAGTTTTTTGCGGGAGGAAGATTTGAATTAAACACGGAGTTCACCGGATGGACATGTTTTATGGTGCATTACCAGAAATATTCTCAAAAGCTAAATCATTAAGAAGCAATAGTACTCAAACTGAAAATCTAATTTGGGTGCTAGTAAAGGATAGGTTTAATAATTTTAAGTTTAGAAGACAGCACCCAATGGGACCATATATAGCAGACTTTTATTGCCACAAATTAAAATTAGTCATTGAGTTGGATGGAAAACATCACTTTGAAAACGAAACTCAAAGAGCATATGATATACAAAGGGATGCTGACATGAAGAATTGGGGCATTACAGTTTTGAGATACAGCAATCATACAAACCCTCAGAATATTCTGAAGGACATAGAAGATATTATTAATAAATACCGGCCCTCGCCCTGGCCCTAAAGGGTACAGCCGCACGAAATTTAAACTCGTGCTTTGGGTCGCCCCTTCAGGGGTTGGGGGTGAAAGGGATATTGAAAATAAAATAAATATTGAAAACAAAACGAAAAATAGCTGTAGTCATTACCGCACGACCAAGTTACAGCAGAATAAAAACTGCGCTCAAAGCCATTCAAGCGCATCCTGATTTAGAGTTGCAACTGATTGTTGCGGCTTCTGCTCTTCTTGATCGTTATGGTTCTGCTGTTAATTACATAGAAAATGATGGATTTCAAATAGCAGCAAAAGTTTTTAATGTATTGGAAGGCGAGAATCTAACGGCTGCTGCAAAAACTACAGGTATAGGTATTCTTGAACTATCAACCGTATTTGATAACCTGAAACCAGATATTGTGGTAACCATTGCAGACCGTTTTGAAACAATGGCAACTGCAGTATCTGCCTCATACATGAATATTCCATTAGCCCATGTTCAAGGTGGCGAGGTTACTGGTAATATTGATGAAAAGGTTAGGCATGCCATCACCAAGTTAAGCGACTATCATTTTGTAGCCTCTGAGGATGCAAGGCAGCGTGTAATAAAATTAGGTGAAAATCCTGAAATGGTTTTTAATACTGGTTGCCCTTCTATTGATTTAGCTGCAGGAGTAAAAGCAAATCCAAAACTAAACTTCGATCCCTACTTAAAATACGGAGGTGTTGGTAACAAGCCTGATTTAAGTAATGGTTATTTGGTGGTGATGCAACACCCAGTAACTAATGAGTATGAAGAATCAAGAACCCATATTGAGGAAACCTTGAACGCACTAGAAAAAATAGCAAAACCTATTTTATGGTTTTGGCCTAATGTAGATGCTGGAGCAGATGGAACTTCAACAGGAATTAGAGCCTATAGAGAAAGAAATAAACCAACCAACATGCATTTTTTTAAAAATATGGAAGGTGAAGATTTTTTAAGACTGTTGATTAATGCCGATTGTTTGATTGGTAATTCAAGTGTTGGAATCAGAGAGTGTGCCTACTTAGGAGTACCAGTTATAAATATTGGTAGCCGACAAAACAAACGCGAGAGAGGAAATAATGTGATTGATGTGAAATACAATCAAGTTGATATTTATAATGCATATAATCAAATTATCAACCAACCAAAGCCTTTGCCATCATTGGTTTATGGTGGTGGTGAAGCCGGAATTAAAATTGCTGATTTACTCGCAACGAATCATTTGGTATTTCACAAAACAATTAATTACTGATATTGAAAGTTCTCGGATTAATACCTGCTCGAGGAGGTTCAAAGGGTGTTCCTAAGAAAAACATAAAGCCACTCGGAGATATTCCTTTGATAGCCTATACAATTAATTCAGCCCAAAAGTCAACTTTATTAAGTAAATGTATTCTCAGTTCTGAAGACACGGAAATAATTTCCACTGCAAAGAAATACAATATTGATAATCCAATAATTAGACCACTTGAATTAGCTGCTGACGATACAAAATCTATTGATGTGGTTTTATACACAATCGAAGAATTAGAAAAGAGAGGCGAATTTTACGATGCTGTATGTTTATTACAACCGACTAGTCCATTCAGAGATGATGACCTTATTGATAAATGTATAAAGAAATTTATTGAGCATGATTATGATGCGCTAATTACAGTTGAAAAAGTTCCTGATGAATACAATCCACATTGGTTATTTGAAGAAACTGAGTCAGGATATTTAAAGTTAGCTACAGGTGATGAAAAGATTATTTCAAGAAGACAGGAATTACCAGCTGCATTTAAAAGAGATGGCAGTATTTATATAACGAAAACAAGCATTTTGAAAAGTATGCACTCCTTCTACGGAAAAAATCTAGGATTTATTGAAGTACCAATCGGCCAAATAAATATAGACAATATAGTAGATTGGAATAGAGCAGAATCATTCATAAAAGAAAATCATGTGCGGAATTAGCGGAATTATTAATCATAAGGAAGCTGGCTCGTTAATTCTCAAAATGACCGAAGCCCAAGTTCACAGAGGGCCAGATGCTAAAGGAATGTACTCCTCAGAAAATATTGCACTAGGTCACAATCGACTTAGCATTATTGACTTAAGCAGCAATGGTAACCAACCATTGTATAGTACTGATAAACGCTTTGTAATCATCTTTAATGGAGAAGTTTACAACTATACCGAACTTAAAAACCTATTAAAAAACAATTACGAGTTTGTAACGCATACCGATACAGAGGTTGTATTGGCGGCATGGCTAACATGGGGTGAAAAATGCCTAGATCGATTTACAGGAATGTTTGCCTTTGCCATTTGGGATACAAATGAAAAAAAACTATTTGCCGCTAGAGACCGCTTTGGGGTAAAACCTTTTCACTACAGCATAATAAACGACACCTTTATTTTTGCTAGTGAAATAAAAGCCATACATGCAACAGGTTTGGTTAATGAAAAAGCCAATGAAGAAATCTGGGTTACCTATTTTGTCAACGGGCTTTACGATTTCAACGAACAAACTTTTTGGAAAAACATATTTAAATTACCTGCAGGACATCAACTGGTTTGGGAACAAAATAATATCAGGATATCGAATTGGTATAACCTACCAAATAAGATTAAATTAAATACAAGAAAACAAGAAGATGTAGAAGCAGAACTTCTTTTTTTATTGGAAGATGCAGTACGGTTGCGTTTTATATCTGATGTACCTGTGGGAGTATGTTTATCAGGTGGTTTAGACTCTTCATTACTTTTAGCATTAATACAAAAAGTAAAAGGAAAAGATTTCCCTATTCATGCATTTACTTTTTACACTGGAGATGATAGGTATGATGAATTACCATGGGTTGAACAAATGATAAAACATTCAGCTGTTATTCATCATACTTGTAAATTAAACGTAAACGAAATTCCATCCCTTGCCTCAAAAATAGCTTTTCAGATGGACGAACCTTATGGGGGTTTTCCAACTTTAGGCATGAGTAAGGTATTTGAAAAAGCAGCTGAACTTGGGGTGAAAGTTTTGCTAGATGGCAATGGTATGGATGAAGGCTGGGGAGGATACGATTATTATCAAAAAGCTAATAGTGTAGATTTTTCCAAAGGCCCAGTTCAAGGTTCCAATAAAGTATTCAACTTAGAAGATTGTTTAACCGAATCATTTATACACAAGAATATAAAAACTCCGAAAAATCAGTACCACACTGACCCAGTTTTAAATCTTCAATTACGTGATTTGTTGATGAGTAAAATACCTCGCTCCATGCGTTTTGCGGATAGAAACTCCATGGCCTACAGCATTGAACTAAGAGAACCGTTTTTAGATCATAGAATAATTGAATTAGGACTGAATCAACCGATTGAATATAAAATCAAGGATGGTAAAGGCAAGTATTTGGTGAGGAAAATTGCGCAACAACTGATGCCAAACCAAGTAAGTGAAGCGCCCAAAAGAGCAGTTCAAACACCTCAACGAGAATGGTTAGCAAGTGAGTTAAGCAATTGGGTTAAAACGTTTATTGGTGAATTAGAAAACAATCCATGGTTTAAACCCAAAAGCATCAAATTAACCTACGAAGCTTACCAAAAAGAAATGCCCGATAACAGTTTTTACATTTGGCAAATGATTAATACTGCTTTGTTGTTAAATAGCGTAAACACGGTGTTCACAAAGACCACAGAGTAGGCGCGGAGAAAATATAGACAACAAATTGCCAATCAACAAATATTGCAATATCGAATAAAAAACCGTGTCACACAGTGCCCACAGTGTACACCGTGTTAAAAACATATTTTAAAACATGAACCACGAAGAAGCCCTTAAAGAATGGGACCTCACCATTGAACCACAAAACTCCCTTTTTAAACTTAATTTAAAGGATGTATGGAGATACAGAGATCTACTGGGTTTATTGGTTAAAAGAGACTTTACATCCTTTTATAAACAAACCATATTGGGACCACTTTGGTTTTTCATACAACCTCTTTTTACAACCATTACTTTTGTGTTTGTCTTTGGTAATTTAGCAGGGTTAAGCACAGATGGTTTACCTCAACCCCTGTTTTATATGACAGGTGTAGTGATGTGGAACTATTTTTCTGAATGCCTAACAAAAACATCAACGGTTTTTAAAGACAATGCCAATATTTTTGGTAAGGTATACTTTCCACGTTTAATCATGCCGCTAAGTGTTGTGACAAGTAATTTAGTAAAACTTGGCGTTCAATTTGTTATGCTCACCTTACTGTTTGCCTATTTTATTCTTACACAAAATTACACCCCACAACTTTCCTACTTTAGTTTGCTCATACCTATTTATTTAATTCTAATGGCGGCCTTTGGTTTGGGTTTAGGGATGATTATTTCGGCCTTGACAACAAAATACCGCGATTTATCATTTTTAGTAACTTTTGGCGTACAATTATTTATGTATGCCACACCAGTAATATACCCCTTAAGCGCTGCACCCGAAAAATATAAATACTTGATTAGCCTTAATCCCATGACGCCTATCATTGAAGGGGTTCGTTTTGCTTTGCTAGGTAAAGGAGATTTTTCATTCTCGGCTCTACTTTATACCACAATTGTTACAATTCTTATTTTGTTGGTGGGTACCATAACTTTTAACAAGGTGGAGAAAAGCTTCGTTGACACAGTTTAGAAAATTGATAATGAAAAAATGGCAACATCAATAAAAGTAGAGAATTTATCTAAAATATACCGTTTAGGCGAAATTGGTACAGGTACCATTAGCCGAGATTTTGAAAGGTGGTTTGCAAGAATACGAGGTAAGGAAGACCCTTTTTTAAAAATTGGCCAAACCAACGACCGCTCTAAAAAAGGCGAAAGCGATATTGTATACAGTTTACAAGACATCAACTTTGAAATTGAAGAAGGAGATGCAGTAGGAATAATAGGAAGAAATGGAGCAGGAAAAAGTACTTTGTTAAAAATCCTGTCTAGAGTAACTTCACCTACTACAGGTAAAATAAATATCAAAGGTCGTGTAGCAAGTTTATTAGAAGTTGGTACTGGCTTTCATCCGGAACTTACTGGACGCGAAAATATTTTTTTGAATGGTGCTATATTAGGCATGCGTAAAAAAGAAATTCAACGCAAACTCGATGAGATCATAGATTTTAGTGGTGTGGAGCGTTATATTGATACACCTGTAAAAAGATACAGCAGCGGCATGTATGTACGTTTGGCATTTGCTGTAGCAGCACACCTAGAAAGTGAAATTTTAATTGTAGACGAAGTATTGGCTGTTGGTGATGCGGAGTTTCAGAAAAAATGCCTCGGCAAAATGGGAGAGGTAAGCAAAGGAGAAGGTCGAACAGTTTTGTTTGTGAGTCATAATATGTTAGCTGTAAAATCTTTATGCGCAAAAGGCATTTTATTAAAAGACGGGAAGGTGCTTCTTAACAGTAATATTGATGATGTAATTCAAAATTACTCCTTACATAATCCATTAAAGTCAAATGTAGAAATATACGAAGAAACAGGTGAATACATCATCAATAAAATAAAGATAACAGACAATGGAGTAAATGGATGTTTCAATATTGAAGAGGATTTAATTTTTGAAATTGAAATTAAATTTAAGCGCTGTTTACCCATGGTAAATGTTAATCTGTTTTTTAACACAACAGATGGAAGTACAATTTTTGCATCGTGCTCGAAAGCAGAAGAAGTTAAATTCGGGTTATATAAATACTATTGTACAATCCCAAGCTCCACGTTGAATGATAACATATACTCCATAGATCTTATGGTTGTGGAAAATAGCGAAAAAGTAACATCACATATTAAAGATATTATTACAATTGAAGGTGTGGAGGCTAAAAGAACTGGTTCTTGGCTTGGCAAATTCCCAGGACTAATAAGACCAACAAATTATAAATGGACAAATAAACTAGTTTCATAATATGCATTTTAAAACTGTACTTTTAAATAAAATAAAAAAATCTTTATACAATAATTTTGGTAAAGATAATTTTGATCACTACAGATTCGACTCTGATAAATATATAAAATACACCCCAATTTTATCTATAAAAACTGCCATAAAAAAAGTAATTGGATACAATTCCGAAACAGAATCTAATCGAGTTATTAAGAAAATAGATCATAAATTAAATCAGCTAAATGAAGTATACAATATCTTGCAGCCTGAGTCTCGGACATTATTTACAAACATTGTAGCATATCGACTGCTTGGCTCAAAAAAAATAAAAATTAATGGTCAAGCCAAAAATTACCTTAACAGAGTAAAAAATACCCCCATTGCAAAAGCGTCCAATAAAACCATTAAAAATAGTTTTTTGAATACCACCTTAGAACACCTAAAATTTAATTTTAATAACCAACCTATTGAAATGTATTTTTCAAAATCGGGAATTGTAATTGACTTTCTAATTGAACAATACGCACTCAAACTGAATAATGGCTCTAAAATTGAAGCAGAAAAAAATGACATTGTACTTGATATTGGGGGATGCTGGGGAGACACAGCAGTATATTTTGCAAGCAAAGTTGGCAACAATGGCAAAGTATACTCATTCGAATTCATTCCTGGTAACATCGCTAATCATAAAATCAATTGCGATTTAAACTCAAATTTAACCAACATCATTAAATTGATACCAAACCCTGTTTCAGATGAATCAAATGTTCCAATATATTTCCAAGATAATGGACCTGCAAGTAAAATTGAATTCAAGCCTTTTAAAGAACAAACGGGAGAAACAACCACGTTATCAATCGATGATTTTTTTGAAGCCAACAAACTTGAAACTGTTGATTTTATAAAAATGGATATTGAAGGAGCGGAACTTTCTGCCCTAAAAGGAGGTATTAATACGATAAAAAAGTATAAACCTAAATTAGCAATTGCTGTATACCATAACAATTGGGATGATTTAATTAATATACCGATTTACCTAAATAGCCTTGGCCTTAATTATGAATTTTATCTTGGACATTTTACAATTCATACCGAGGAAACCATACTTTTTGCAAAACCCATAAAATGATACCAGTAACCAAATCATTTCTCCCACCCATTGAAGAATACATGGCACAAGTGCAACGTGCGTATAATAACCAATGGTTGACCAACCGAGGCGAATTAGTTCTTGAGCTGGAGCAAAAACTAAAAGCCCATTTGGGCATAGATAATATTCTGATTACTAACAATGGTACTGTTCCTTTGCAAATAGCTATCAAATTATTGGGTAATGGAGGCGAAATCATTACCACCCCATTCAGCTATGTGGCAACCACTGCCGCAATCGTATGGGAAGGTTGCACCCCCGTATTTGTAGATATTCACCCCGAGTACCTGACCATTGACGAGACCAAAATAGAAGCTGCCATCACAGAAAAAACCACCTGCATCTTAGCTACGCATGTATTTGGTAATCCCTGCAATGTAGAAGCCATAGATGCCATTGCCAAAAAGCATAACCTAAAAGTAATATATGATGCGGCTCATTGTTTTGGTGTAAAGTATAAAGACAAAAGTATTTTTGAATATGGTGATGTTAGCACTTGTAGCTTTCATGCTACTAAGCTATTTCATACCGGAGAAGGAGGTGCTGTTTTTTGCAAAAATGAAACGTTACGTCATAAAATTTTTTACAGCCATAATTTTGGACACGATGGTCCATTATCGTTTCACGGACTAGGTATAAATGGTAAAATAAGTGAGTTACAATCGGCAATGGGTTTGGCTGTATGGCCCTATATTAGTGACATTATTGATAAGCGAAAAAATGTAGTACATGCTTATAATAGGTATTTAAATTTTACCAATATTCAGCAAATAAATTTAAGGGAGGATACATCATGGAACTACAGTTACTATCCAGTAGTATTTAATACTGAAGCGGCTCTCCAAAAAGTGCAGGACGAACTCAACAAGTCAGGCATCGTGCCACGTAGGTACTTTTATCCTTCGTTGAATAAATTATCCTACCTCAACAAAATGAATGCCTGTGATGTCTCTGAGCAAATTGCCACTCGAATTTTATGCTTGCCCATATATCACACTTTAAGTGAAAAAGAGGTTCAACAGATTGCCAATATCATAAATTCACATTGCGAATGAAGGTAGCCATCATGCAACCTTATTTTTTCCCTTATATTGGTTACTTTCAATTAATCAATGCAGTTGACAAGTTTATCATCTATGATGATGTAAATTATATCAACAGGGGCTGGATTAACCGAAATAATATTTTAGTAAATGATGCAGCACACTTGATTCAAGTACCTTTGGTTGGAGCTAGTCAAAATAAGTTAATCAACGAAATTGAAATTGTGCCGGATACAAAGTGGAAAAACAAGCTATTAAAAACCATTCACCAAAGCTATGTAAAAGCACCTTTTTTAAACCCTATTTATACATTAGTTGAATCGGTATTAACTGAGGAAACAAAAAGCATATCAGCACTCAACTTAGCTGCAATTAAAAGTGTTTGTGATTATATAGGTATACAAACTGAGATTATAACGAGCAGTGCAGATTACAACAACAAACACCTAAAAGCAGAGCATAGGATTTTAGATATTTGTGAGCAGGTAAGTGCTGACACATATATCAATCCATCAGGTGGCATAGAACTTTATGATAAGTCAACATTTTTGCATAAGAACATTAACTTGCAGTTCTTAAAATCAAATAATATTGCATACAATCAAAACAAAAATGAATTCATACCTTGGCTTTCTATAATTGATCTATTGATGTGTCTTGATAAAGATGAATTAAACAACTATCTAAAACAATATCAGTTAACATGACATTATACGACATACTTAAAGAAATTTTTCACATTAAAGCTGAAGAATTTAAAGATGACCAATCTATCTTGGCACTCGAAGAATTCGACTCCATGAATCATATGCTGCTTGTTACAAAGCTTGAAGAAGAATTTAATGTGGAGCTAACTGGAGATGAAATAATTAGCATTCACACCATTGGAGATATCAAAAATATCTTAGCCCAAAAAGGCGTTAACATTTGACATGGAAATTAGCAAACAAACAGTCTTTATAACAGGTGCTGCTGGTAATTTTGGTTCATTTCTTTGCGAGTACTTCGTAAACAATCATGCTGCTAAAGTAATTGCTACTGATATTGACGAAGCCAAATTGAAAGAACTTCACAAACGGATTCCACAAATAGAAATAAGGGTTTGTGATTTAACCAACAGAGCTAACGTAAGTGATTTAATGAATAACCTTGCGCAGCAATACAAGATTTCAGTAGTAATAAATAATGCAGGATGGATTCACAGTGAACCACTGGTGAATTTACTTAACAAAGACAATCCTGCGCATAATTTTGAGAATTGGGATAAGGTAATAAAATTGAATCTTTACTCTTGTTTTAATGTTGGAGCTGAAGGTGCAGCACTCATGGTTAAACAGCGAACAAAAGGTTGTATCATTAACATTAGCTCCATAGCAGCAAATGGCAATATTGGTCAAACAGCATATGCAGCAGCTAAAGCTGGTGTAGAGGCAATGACGAAAACATGGAGTAAAGAACTTGGTATGTTTAAAATTAGAAGTGTAGCAGTTGCACCAGGCTTTATAGATACTCCCTCTACCCATGATAGTCTCTCTGAAACAGTTATAGAAAAGTGGAAAAAACAAATACCAATTTCGTCTCTTGGTAATGTAACTCACATTGCACAAACCTTGAAATTTATCATTGAAAACGATTATGTAAATGGAAAAACGATTGCCGTTGATGGCGGGTTGATTCTATGAAAAACCAAGATAATTTTAAATACATTTATAACCTCAAAGATAAATTTAGTGAGGTAGTCAAAGAATTTGGAAACAGAACGGCATTGTCATATCCTGATGGTAGAAATATCAGTTTCATCGAATTGGATATGCTCTCTAATCAGATGGCGAATTTTATGGCATCTCAAAATCTGAAACAGGGAGATGTAATAGCAATATTCAATGAGAAATCATTGTATGCTTACGCACTTATGATTGGTTGTATAAAATCAGGAATTATTTACACGAATCTTGATGTAAGCAGCCCACCAATTCGTATTAGTAAAATTATAAATACGTGTAAGCCAAGTGCATTGTTTGTGGATGAATTAGCAGAATCAAATTTTATTGAAATTGAGGCGCTTCAACCGAACTTAAAACAATTCAAAATCGCATCTATTCAAATTAATAATTACAGCAATGAGCCTGTAAACTTTACTGACCAAAATTTCCATGGTAATAATCCTTTGTACATCATGTTTACATCAGGATCTACAGGTTTTCCTAAAGGTGCGGTAATGAGTCATAGCAATGTACTTCATTTTATTAATTGGGGCAAAAGCACTTTTTCTGTAACGGAACAAGATGTATTTACCAATGCCAACCCTATTTACTTTGATAATTCTGTTTTTGATTTTTATATTTCCTTATTCAATGGTGCAACGCTTGTTCCTTTATCACATGAATTGGTAAAGAAGCCAGTGGATTTGGTTGCAGCAATAAATAATTGCAACTGTACCATTTGGTTTTCTGTTCCTTCTTTACTTGTTTATTTACTTACAACAAAAGTTTTAAAAGATAGTGACTTCACATCTGTTACACGTATTGCTTTTGGAGGTGAAGGTTTCCCCAAAAGCAAACTAAAAAGTTTGTATCAATTATTTGGAAACAGAATAGAACTCTATAATGTATATGGCCCAACAGAATGTACTTGTATCTGTTCTTCGTATAAAATTACCGACAGCGATTTTGAAAAGATGGATGAATTGGCTCCATTAGGTTTTATGGCTCCGAATTTCGGATATCATATTATTCCTCAATCTTCCGAAGACATAAAAACAGGAGAATTATGCTTAACAGGACCTTGTGTAGGTTTAGGTTATTATAATGACATAGAAAGAACATTAAATTCGTTTGTACAGCAACCTGATGTTGCTTTTCATCAGCGCATGTATAAAACTGGCGATATTGTAAACCAAGACCAAAAGGGCTATTTCCACTTTAAGGGCAGAGTTGATAACCAAATAAAACATATGGGCTATAGGATAGAACTTGAGGAAATAGAGGCTGCACTTAATAGCATTGATTTAGTAGATGAATCTGCAGTAATCTATGAAAGGCTATCGGTTGAATTGGGTCAAATTAAAGCATTTGTATGCATCAATAGTGAAGTATCAGCAGCAGCGCTTACATCAATATTAAAGGAAATTTTGCCACCATATATGATACCAAGGAGCATTAAAATACTTCAAAGTTTACCTAAAAACCAAAATGGGAAAACAGACCGCAATCAGCTTAAAGAAATAAAATCATGACATCAGCTCAAACTAAACCCGTAATATTTTTTGGCATAGGAAAAATTGCCGAGGTAATCCATTATTATGCTACTGAAGAATGCAACATAAATATTGCGGCTTTTGTAGTAGATAAAAAATATAAATCTACCGACTCATTTTTGGGTCTTCCGGTAATTGATTTTGAAGAAGTTCAAAAGCTTTTCCCACCTGAGCAATTTGATATGTTTATTGCCATTGGCTATCATGAAATGAATAGCCTTAGGGAATTAAAATGTAATGAAGCAATTGACAAAGGCTATACATTGATAAATATAATCAGTCCTAATTGTAAACTACCTAAGCACACCAAAATAGGTTACAATTGCTTCATTATGCCACCTGCCATTATTCATCCTTGTGTAAGCATTGGCAATAATGTATTTGTTTGGAGCGGTGGCTTAATTGGCCATCATTCCATTATTAATGACAATGTATGGATTACCAGTTGCGCAAATATTGGTGGCAATGTTTCTATTGGCAAAAATACTTTTATTGCAATTAACGCCACTATTGGCCATAGCGTTGCCATTGGGGCCAACTGTTTTTTAGGGGCAAATAGTTTAGTGACTAAAAACTTAGAAGACGACAAAGTGGTGATTACAGAATCATCTAAGCCGATAAAGCTAACCAGCAAACAATTCTTGAAATTTTCAAGTTTTTCATCACTGTAATTATTTTTTAATCTATTAAAGTTAAGAAGTTGAATTATACAATTAAAACAGAACGTTTAACACTAAAAAAGCCACGAACAAATGATGTGGAGGAACTATTTACATTAATGTCTGATTCAAAATTAACTCGTTTTTTAGCATGGGAATCACACAATAGTAGCGAAACAACACAAGAGTTGGTGACAAATTTGATTTCTTCCCAAGAACAGCATAAAGGCTATCATTGGTGCATTTGGCTTGAAAACAAAATTATAGGATTAGTTTCATTAATTGATGTTAAAAGAAAAATTAGATCTTGGACTTTAGATAGAGCAGAATTATCTTATTGGATTGATTCCAATAACCAAGGGAAAGGATTCGCAACTGAAGCAAGTAAGGCTGTTCTGGATTTTGGACTTACACAATTGAATTTGCATAAAATAATTATTGCCCATGCACTCGAAAATAAAGAATCAGAGAGCATTTGTAAAAAACTTGGATTCAAACAATACGCTCACGAACACGATGCCTTTAAAAAAAATAATAGATGGCACGACTTAATTTGGTATGAACTTATTAAAGACAGATTATGAAAATTGAAAATCTAGAAAAATACAGGTGTCCCCTTTCAGGTGAAAAATTAGTACTCGATAAGTCATCTAAAATTGAGGATAACAAAGTTGTTGAAGGTATTTTACTTGCTGTTAAAGCAAACAAAAAATATTTTATCCGGGAAGGCTGTGTTGACTTTATAACACCGGAACAGGAAATTAAAGGCGCTGCTTTTGCCCGTCAGTACTATTCTGAAATTGCAAAAACCTATGACGAAAATGTGCACATCACATTTGAATTGTATAAGGAAAATGAATTGGATATTCGCAATAGAATGATTAATTTATTGGAGTTGAAATCAAATTTTAAAGTACTCGAAGTGTCTGCGGGAACAGGACAGGACTCTCAAATAATTGCGTCTAAATTAAACAAAGAAGGCGGATTGTGGCTATTGGATATTTCACCGGATATGCTTGCCTACAATATGCAAAAATTGAAGAATGTAACCAATACTTCCACCGAATATGTTGTTGCGAGTGCTTGTGCTATTCCCTTTTCTGATAACAGTTTTGATGCCTTGTATTGCTTTGCTGGTGTTGGGCACTTTCCTGATATTGCAAAAGGCTTAAGCGAGATGGCAAGAGTAGTAAAAGCAGGAGGTAAAGTAGTGTTTAGTGAAAAAAATGTTCCTGAATGGTTGAGAGAAACTGAATATGGTAAAGTGTGTATTAATAATAATCCAATGTTTGCTGATCCAGTGCCTTTAAAATACATTCCTGTAGAAGCGCGAAATGTTGGAGTGCGTTGGATTAATGGTAATGTACATTATGTATTTGATTATACTGTTGGAGAAGGAGAACCCCAAGGAAACTTTGACATGGAAATTCCTGGAGAACGAGGTGGCTCATTTAACTCAAGGTATTATGGCAAATTAGAAGGCGTAAGCAAGGAAACTAAAAAGAAAGCGATACAGGCTCAAAAATTATCCGGAAAAAGTATGCACAAATGGTTAGATGAGATTATCAGTAAAGAAGCTGAAATACTAATCAATAGAGGGAAATAGAAAGTATGAAGTGGATTAAGAAAGGAATTGTATTTGAAACAAAACAGCAGCAAGCATGGATGTGTTCTCATGCGCAATGCCCTACAGCAATTGTGCTTCCTGATAGGATTCGGATATTTTTCTCTGCCAGACTCGAGAGCCAACAAAGTTTGCCAACATTTATAGATGTTGAAAAAGATAACCCACAAAAAATACTTGTATTAAATCCTAGTCCTGTTTTAGAAAGGGGAAGAAGAGGAACATTCGATGAAAACGGAATAATCCCAAGTTTTTTTATTGAACGAGATAAGCAACTATACTTTTATTATGCCGGATGGAGTCAATGTAAGAATGTTCCATATAAAAATTATACAGGATTAGCAATTAGCAACGATAATGGTCTAACTTTTAAAAAGTATTCTGAAGCTCCTGTTTTTACTTTGAATGAATTTGATCCATTATCCGCAACAGGTCCTTGTATCGTAATGCGAAATAATGTATACTATTGCATATACTCTACAGGAGTTGCTTGGCACGAAATTGAAGGAAAATTGGAACACACCTACCAGTTAACTTTTGCAACTTCAAGAGATGCTATTCATTGGGAACCTACCGGTAAAATAATTATAGACCCCAACAATGAATATGAAGCGGATTGTAAACCTACCATAATTGAATACAATGGAATGTATCACATGTGGTTTTCAACTAGAGGAAGCCATAATTTCCGAATACCAGGTAAGACATCTTACCGCTTAGGTTATGCATTTTCTGAAGATTTGATAAACTGGACCAGAGATGATGCCCAAACTGGTATAGATTTGTCGGAAGAAGGATGGGATTCTGAAATGATTTGTTATCCGCATATCGTTAAAGTAGATGAAAAATACCTGATGTTTTATAATGGAAATGGCTTTGGAAAAAGTGGTTTTGGTTATGCCGAATTAGAATTTTAAATAAAAACAAACTATGCAACACGACCCAACACAAACAAAATATGAGTATCTGAAGCACCATAATTTACGCCCTCAATATGCTTCTAGCTTAAAGGCAATAATGGAAATGGACATCAGTAAAGAAGATCTGATTCATCATTTTCCAGCATTTATTGGGCACCAAACTTTAGCACGCGAAATTGTTCTGTATGAAGCATATAAAATGACCTTAGAGGTAGCTGGTCATATTGCCGAAATTGGTGTAAACTTAGGTTTTGGTTCCTTGCTTTTTGCGAAACTAACCAAAATATTTGAACCCAATTCATTGACCATGGTCCATGGATTTGATTGGTATCAGGGAGCTGTTCCAACTAACGAAGAAAAACACGTAATAAAAAAAGGCTCCTACCATACACCAGAGGAAAAAGTAAGAGAAATTGTACGGGTACAAAATTTAGATAACATTGTAAAAATGCATAACGTTGATGCTTCTAAAGATTTACCAAATTTCTTTAAAGAAAACAATCACCTTCAATTTAAATTGGTATTTCTCGACTGTGGAATTTACGATGTAGTTTCTGAATGTCTTAAACATTTTTGGGAAAGACTTACTCCAGGAGGAATGCTCCTCATTGACCATTATTCGTTTGAGCTTGCTCCTGGTGAAATGAGAGCAATTAGAGAAGTCTTGCCTAATGTCAAATGGAAACAATTTCCTTTTGGTTGGATGCCTTGTGCATATGCAATAAAAGAATGAAAGAAGAGAATATAATCGTTAGTGTTTGTTGTACAACATACAACCATATTAATTACATTGAACAATGCCTCAATGGATTTGTCAGTCAGGTTGCAAATTTCAAATATGAAATCCTTGTACATGATGACGCATCAACTGATGGCACAACACAAATTGTAAAAGATTATGAAGCAAAATACCCAAATCTATTTCGCAATGTCTATCAAACCGAAAATCAGTTTAAAATTCAGAATACATTAACCAATATTCTTTTCAAAATGGCTAACGGCAAATATATTGCCCTATGCGAAGGAGATGACTATTGGACTGACCCCTATAAATTACAAAAACAGGTAGATTTTTTGGAATCAAATCCCGAATATGCAATTTGCTTTCATAGGGCCAATTTAAAAGTAGAGAATGATATTCAAATAAACGATCAATATGTTGGTCCCGAAGAGGAGAAAGACCTGCTGATAGAGGATTTTATTTTATCAAATCCTGTACCAACAGTATCTGCAATGTTTAAAAATGTAATACATGAAAATTTTGAAGATTGGGAAAGTAAAATGCCTTTTGGGGATCTACTCATTTATACTAAGGTTTTAAAAATTACCAACTTAAAAGCAAAATATATACCCGATGTTATGGGTGTATATCGAATTCATGATGGAGGGATACATTCTGGCTCATTTGCCAATAATAAATTAAAAACATTTGAAAAACACTTGCAGCACGTAAAGTTAATAAAAGAACACCTGCTGAAGAAAAGTTACAGAAAACAAACTACCCATGCAATCATTTATTTTATTCGAAAATGTATAAGATATACGCCCAAGAAAAAACTCTTTAAGCAATTTAAATTAAGATGTATGCTGGTACTGTATAAACTTAAATTTCATATTTTATATAATGATAAATCATAACTCTTCCATAAGTTATATAATTCCAGCGTTTAATTGTGCCAAAACATTAGCAGAAACGGTTAACTCTATATATAACAATAACTTTAAACCCGGTGATGAGGTAATCATTGTTGACGATGCTTCAACAGATAATACTTGCGAGATAGCAACCGATTTAATAAAAAAATTTGAAGGTATAAAACTAATTAAACACCCATTTAATAAAGGCACTGCTGCAGCTGGAAGAAATACTGCAATGGAAATTGCTATTAATGAATTGTTTTTTTGTATTGATGCAGATAATATTTTAATGCCCAATTCAATCCAATTACTAAAAGAATTCATGATAAATGAAAAAGCAGATACTGCAGCATTTAACGAAATCCATTACTTTTTAGAAAACGATCCAAATAAAACAATATCCCATAAATGGATTTTTAAAAATGGAGTAATTAGTTTGTCTGATGCACTTGCAGGGGCTGTTTGGCCAGGACCAAGTGGTAATTATATGATGACAAAACAATGCTGGTTGAAATCAGGAAGATATCATGAGTTTGTAGGAGGAGCAATTGATTCTTGGGCTTTTGGAATAAGGCAATTAATTAATAGCAGTAAAATGGTTACGTTGCCTAATAGTTTCTACCTGCACCGATATGGATATGATTCAACATATGTTAGAGATGCTAGAAAATTAAGCGTTTCATTACAAGCACTTCCAATTTTATTGCCTATACTTAATCAAATTAACGAAGAAGATGTTGAATTGATTATGGGAAAAAAAGGGAGAACAAACTGGCTAGAGAACAAAACACCCATTCGATTAAAAAATCAAGAAAATGGAGAAACAGGATGTATAGAATATCTCAACAAAGAAATGCAGGCTAAAAAGTCAAATATCCTAAGTAAAATTATTAAAAAGTTAGGTTATAAAGGTTAAAAATATTTAGGCAAAAATAAATGAAGCTTGTATTTTATAGGCTTTATTAAATTGGCATAAAAAAATTGAATTAAGCCAGTGCTTAATATATGGAGACTAATGGGAAACTAAACGTATTAGAAATATATACAAGAAAAAAAATCCATTGTATAGTTTTTGTTTGTTGAAACAAATAGCTATCCTACCATTCAAGAACTTGATAATTTTTTCAAGGAAAAAACCATAAAGTTTAAAATGAGCGTTGCTGGTTATATTGTACAAGTTTTAATTTAAACCTAACCATGATAGGAAAAATAATTAATCGATTTAGAAAAACAGATAAACAAAAACAATTCTTTACTGAATTAAATGAGTTCAGAAAATTAAGCAAAAACCGATTCTCTATTAATGACGAGGATATAAAAGCTTGTTTACACGATGCAACAGCAACAACAGGTTTTGACGCACATTATGTTTATCATCCGGCATGGGCATCAAGAATTGTAAAACAAATCAACCCAACCAAACATATAGACATATCGTCCACCTTACAATTTTGCACTCAATTATCGGCTTTTATACCTGTTGATTTTTATGATTACCGCCCTGCTCCACTCACACTATCAAATCTAAACAGTATGAGAGGGGATTTAACAGCCTTACCATTTGCCGACAGTAGCGTTGAATCAATTTCATGTATGCACACCATTGAACATATAGGGCTAGGAAGATATGGTGACCCTATTGACCCTGATGGCGATATAAAAGCAGTTAATGAACTTAAACGAGTTATTGCTTCTAATGGAAACCTATTATTCGTTGTTCCTATGGGTAAACCACGTATACAATTTAATGCACACCGTATTTATTCATTTGAAATGATTGAACAATTATTTCCAGAATTTAAGTTAAACAACTTTTCACTAGTTACAGATAACAACGAGTTTATATGGGAAGCGGATACTGAACTGGTATCAAAACAGAATTATGGTTGCGGATGCTTTTGGTTTGTTAAAAAATGATCTATACTAAACTACAAGGAGGACAGGGTAATCAATAGTTTCAAGATGCCCACTTGCTGCCATGCCTTTCACAAAAATGAACCCGAATTTTGGAAAACATTTATTTCATTTGACACTAATAATTATAACCACACACACAATTAAACTAAGTGTATGCTGAAGGAAATCATAAAAAAAATTATCGGTAAAATAAAGTATCAGCCATTATTTGAAAAATTATACCGGATTGGTCTTAAGGGCATGAATTACGGTAGTGGTGACTATATGGAAACCAGTGGTGAGCTAAATGCTATTACCTTCTGCTTAATTAATAAAAAAGACAATGTGGTGTTTGATGTTGGTGCTAATATCGGTAAATATACATCAACTGTACACGGACATTTAGGAAGTAAAATAAATGCCATCCATGCTTTCGAACCATCACGTAGAACGTACTCTCAATTTCTTGAAAATACTAAGAGCATTTCAAATTTGCATGCTAATCAATTAGCGCTATCCTCACAAAATGGCTCACTAACCTTATACTCTGATAAGGATTCATCAGGTCTAGCATCTGTATATGATAGAGACTTAAGCTTTATAAATAAATCACTTCATCAAACAGAAAATATTACTACGCAAAAACTGGATTCATATTGCGAAGAGCATACAATACATGTTATAGACTTTTTAAAAATGGATGTTGAAGGACATGAGTTGGATGTATTAAAGGGAAGTGAACGGATGATTAAAGAGAGAAATATTAAAGCTATACAGTTTGAATTTGGAGGCTGCAATATTGACTCAAGAACCTACTTCAAAGATTTTTTCACATATTTAAACCCTCATTATAATTTATATAGAATAGTTAAAGATGGTATTGTCCCAATAGATAAATACAGAGAAGATTTAGAAATTTTTATGACTATAAACTATTTAGCAATATTAAGAAATGATAACCAGTAAACTTCGAGGAGGTTTGGGTAATCAGTTGTTTCAATATGCCATCGGTTTGCAGTTGAGCACCGAATTAAATACGATGCTAAAACTTGACCTTTCCGACTACGAAAAACAGGACAACATTAGAAGTTATAAACTTGATGTATTTAACATTGAGGTACCCATTGCCACACCCGAAGAAATAAGAGGATATGAGAAAAAACAAAAACAAATTACTTCTATAAGAGGTTACCGATTTTTTAAAAAACTGATTCCTTTAAAATGGTTTTCAATCATACAAGAACCATATTATCATTACACACCCTCCATCAATAAAATTGGGAAAAACCACCTGTTAATTGGAAATTGGCAAACCGAAAAATACTTTGATAAGGTAATTCCACAACTAAGAAGAAACCTTACCCTGAAAAATAAATTAAGTGATGATGCACAATATTATGCCGAAAAAATCAGTAATGTAAATGCAATTAGTGTTCACATTCGTAGAGGTGATTATGTAAGTGTGCCAAAATTTGCTGAGCGATTTGGAACTTGTTCAACTGAGTATTATCAAACAGCAACAGAATACCTATTATCACAAATACCAGATGCCCATTTTTTTGTTTTCACGGATGATTTGAAATGGGTTAAAGCACATCCCGAATTATTTAGTGGTTGTGAACGAGTAACATATATTGAAAATACCACTGCAGATTACGAAGATCTAATACTTATGAGTAAGTGCAAACATCATATTCTAGCCAATAGTTCTTTCAGCTGGTGGGGAGCATGGCTTAATGCATCAACACAGAAAATAATTACTGCGCCAAAAATATGGTTTGCTGGTTTACCACACGATACCTCTGACTTAATACCAAAAAGCTGGATTCGTTTATAAACATGGAAAAGATAATACAACCACTCTATAAACTATTTCATCAACTTAGAACCATTTGGTATGATATCAACATAAAAGAGCAAGTTATTTTTAGGCAATTACGAAATGTAAATGAACAAAGATATACTTCATTCAATCAACCGTTAGTTACCGTAACTATACCTACGCTAAACAGGAGTCAGATGTTAAAAGATCGTTCTATTCCATCAATACTTAATCAAACCTATCAAAATTTTGAGGTAGTGGTAGTAGGAGATCATTGCACAGATGATACAGAGCATGTGCTCAATTCATTTAATGATAGCCGTATTAGATTTTACAATTTGCCCGAACCCACTAAATATCCGACTAATAAATTTCATCGTTGGCGCGTTGGTGGCACCAAACCATCAAATCTTGCACTAGATATGGCTAGTGGTGATTGGATTGCCCATTTAGATGATGATGAGATATTCACTTCAGATCGTATAGAGAAAATGTTGCAATTTGCACATGAAACCAACAGTGAGTTAGTATACGGTATTCATCATGAACAACGAAGCGCCAAGCAATGGGATATTTACGATAATCCGGATCCAAAACAAATGAAGATAGCACGCTCAGGTGTCATGTATAGATCGTATTTAAAATGTTTTAAATACCGTGATGATACATACAAATTCAACCGCCCACACGATAAAGATTTATGGAAACGCATGTTGAAATCCGGAGTGCGCATGCGCTACCTGAACCATTTGGTTACCTATGCACCATTAAAACCGGGTGAATTAGAAAAACAAGCCGAAAATTGGTTCCCAACACAATCAACCAACAATGATTAAAACCATTGCCATATCCTTTAGTGAAGGTCGTGTAATTCGCGATTTTTTTGAAAACGACCTTATTCTTAAGCTGCAACAAAAAGGGTATAAAGTAATTTTCTTTACTCCTGCCGAAAGAGTACCATCATTTAAATCACATTGGGAAAATCAAGGTGTAACTGTTTATCCGTTGTTACCTTATGCACCCAGTACAAAAGAATTACGCATAGAAAACATAAGGAAACGTGTTAAACAAAAATCAAGCTATTGGCACCATTGGATGCTAAAAAGGTATGCTACTTTTTTTAAAACAAACGATGATTTAGAGTATATTCTAAAAAAAGAACAATGTAACATAGTGTTAATTACTAACCCGATGTTTAGGCAAGAAACCCAATTGTGGAGCACGGCAAAAAAACTGGGAATTAAAACCATAGGAGCGGTTAGAAGTTGGGATAACCTACATCAAGGTTTGCGCATATACCCCGATGAATTGTTGGTTTGGAACGATGTCAATAAAAGAGAGGCGGTGGAGCTTATGGGATTCCCTGAAGAAAAAATTCATATTACTGGCGCATGTCAATTTGATCAGTATTTTAACAAGGAACTCATCAAAAACAAAGAGCAATTCTGTAATGAGTTAAAACTAGAGCCCAATAGGCCTATTATCACTTTAGCAACAATTGGTAGTTTATGGAATGGATATGATGAGAATTACATGGTTGACCAACTAATCGAGTTAATTACAACCAAACAAATACCAGGAAACCCACAATTAGTTTTACGCCTGCATCCTGTGTCACGACTAGAGTGTTTTACCCCATACTTAAAATATGAATTCATAAGAATTTCAAATATTACCAATCACATACCAACACTTGGTTGGACCATGAAAAAAGTAGATATTGGATTCGTGGGCAATTTACTTCGTCATAGTGATGTGGTCATTTCACCAGGTTCAACTATAACGATTGAAACAGCCATTTTTGATACCCCTACCCTATTCCCAATTTACCATACCTATCAACCAGAATTTGGTAAACAATGTTATGATACCGTATTAGCCATGCATCATAAAAGATTACGCGAATTAAAGTTGGCAAATTTTATTGAAAAACCCGAGAATCTATTACCTGCTATTTTGCAATCATTAAAAGATAAGAGTTGGTTTAAAGAACAACGCAATAAGTTATTTAATGATTATATCGTTTATGATGATGGTAAAAGCACCGAAAGATTAATTGATAAAATAAAAGTTAGCCTGAATGAAAAATAAACTTGATTGGAAACCCAATAAATTTGTAGAAACCGAAGAAGGTAATATTTGGGTACCGAATAAAAATTATCCAGGCATAAGCAATCATTCAAATATCATTGCATTCAAACAAATTATACAGTATCAAAAAGCAATTCAAAATAATGCATCTGGTTATTTATTAGATTGTGGCTGTGGTGATGTTCCATATTATGGTATTTATAAGCATTTTATTACCGATTCATACTGCATTGATTGGGAATATTCTCCTCAAGAACAAGTTCATGTTGATCAATTTGTTAATCTCAATGAGAAATTTACCATTCCACATGAATTTGATACTATTTTATTGAGCGATGTATTAGAACATATAGCGGAACCCAAACAACTCCTTCAGGAATTAAACAAACTACTTAAGCCAAATGGTAAAATCATCATTATGGTTCCATTCATGTATAGGCTGCACGAAGAGCCACATGATTACTATAGATATACAGAACATGGACTAAGGCACTTGTTAAATGTGTCTAATTATACGGTTTCTGAAATTGAATCATATGGAGGAATTGTTGATGTGATATTCGATATGTTAAATAAAGTTTTTTTTAACACCCACAGACGTTCTAAAATACTCTTTAAGATTTATACACTCATCAATAAGATAGGATATTTTAAAAGGGTTAATAATGCAAGAAAATACTCTTTTCCTATGGGTTACACCCTTGTAGCCCATAAAAAATAAAATGAATATACTTCATTGGCCATCTTCGTACCCTGATCCTAACAGAAATCAGCCGTTTCATTGCATTTTTGTTGAAGAGCATATTAGAAGTCTTTTGCCTTATTCTAATAATAGAGTGTTATACATTTCTTCAGAATCAACTCTTCGTTCTAAGTGGCATGAACGAATAGATACCGAAGAACATGGAATAAATGTAACGCGTTACTATTTTAACAAAAGATTAAACCTTCAGTTTTTAAATTTCTATATTCGATTAGTCTTGCTGAGTTACTTTATCAACTTAGTTATCTTTAAAAAATTTAAACCCCAAATTATTCATATTCATTTTTTCACTTCTGGCATATGGGCTAACCTCTACTGCAAATTATTAAACATAAAAATGGTGGTTACCGAACATTGGACAGCTTTAATCGGGTATCCTTTGATTAGTAAAAGAAGATTATTAGGTGCAAAAAAAGTTTACGAATATGCAAACTGGATCCTTCCTGTTTCTACCCATTTACGTGATGGAATCATAGAACGAACACAAGCAGCTATTGAGAATAAAAATAGCATCATTCATAACGCTGTGAATACTGACATTTTCTATTACAAACCTATTCAGGTTAACAACAACCAACTCATAACGGTTATACGTTTAGATGAACAAAAAGATATTCCAACAATGTTAAAGGCAGTGGCTATTGCACAAAAAACCTGTACACATTTAACCCTAAAAATTATTGGTGGTGGCAACCCTAATCCATTTATAGACATCGCAAATCAGTTAAAAATTAATTCATCTGTTGAGTTCTTAGGAACGTTACCTAAACAAAAAATTGCAGAACTCATGAACCAATCCAACATATTTATTTTGTCAAGTATAGCGGAAAATTCACCATGCGTTATTGGAGAGGCACATTGTTGTGGTTTACCTGTTGTGGCAACAAATGTAGGTGGAGTTAAAGAATTGATTATGGAAGGTGCTGTAGTCCCTCCAAAATCAGCGGAATTGTTAGCAGAAAAAATATTGGAACAGCTGGAGAAGAAAGTCGATAAAGTAGCATTATCAAAAAGAGCTCAAGCACATTTTAGTTATAATGCCATTGGGCAACAAATTTTTGAAGTATACCAAAACGTATGTGCGGAATAGCAGGAGTTGTAGGAATAAATAATGCCTTAACACATGTTAAAAATATGCTAGAGGCCATGCACCATAGAGGGCCTGATGATTGGGGGATTTACGAAGATGAAACAACAGTGCTTGGTCACAAACGACTTTCTATAATCGACCTCTCTGCTGCCGGTCATCAGCCTATGACCAGCAGCAAAGGTGATACCACCATAGTATTTAATGGTGAGATTTATAATTACAAAGAATTAAAAGATTTACTACCAAATAACGCTACCCTAAAATCAAATACGGATACCGAAGTGATTTTAGAATTATGGAATATTATGGGTAAGGATTTGTTCCCTAAATTAAGGGGTATGTTTGCTTTAGCCATTTGGAATAAAAATACACAAGAATTGGTTTTATCCAGAGACCATATGGGTATTAAACCAATTTACTACCACATAAAAAATAACGAATTGGTTTTCGCTAGTGAAATAAAAGGCATGCTGGCAAGTGGCTTAATCGATAAAAAAATAAATAACCAAGCTATTCAGCATTTCTTAGCGAGTGGTTACATCATGCAACCAGATACCATTATCGATGGAGTAAACATGCTAGAGCCAGCATCTTGTTTAATTTGGAAAGATGGTCAATATACAATAGAACCTTTCTGGAACATCACAAACAAACCTGATAGAATGCCTACCTCAGAGAAGGAAGCAATAAAGGTGGTGCATCAATTGGTATCAGATGCTGTGAATGAAGAGGCGATTGCTGATAGGCCATTGGGTGTATTCTTAAGCGGAGGACTAGATTCAACAGTTCTTGTTGCCGCGCTTAAAAAAAGTGGAGCCAAACAAATACAAACTTTTTCGGTTGGTTTTGATGGAGATGATTTAAGCGAAGTGGATGATGCAAAACAAGCTGCAAAATTTTATGGCACCAATCATACACAGTTACAAGTAAATGATAAAGATGTGGTACCACATATTAACATTTACATCAAAGCGCTAGATCAACCATCCGTAGATGGACTAAACACTTGGCTAGTGAGCAAGGTTACCTCAAAACACGTAACCATAGCATTATCCGGTTTAGGTGGAGATGAGCTGTTTTCAGGTTATAGTATAGATCGTTCTATTTTACACAAACAGCAATTCAATTGGTTTAGTAAAATCATTTACAGTACCAAATATTTATGGAATCTTGCACCAAAAAATATTAAAAACAGATTGCAAGTATACAGTAACCGAAGAAACTTACCCGAATTTTATAAAACATGGGGACGGTTATTTAATGATGATGAAATATCGCAATTAACCAATCAAACCACTAAACCACAAAATCAGTTTGAGGCACTAAATTTACCTACCAAATTTAACTTGTTACAACGCATATCTTATATGCATCAAAGGGGATTTATGATGAGCCGGTTGTTACGAGATTCGGATGCTGTTAGTATGGATCACTCTATTGAAGTTCGATTTCCTATAATAGATTGTAGGTTGGTGAATTTGGCTTTTAACTTGCCAAATACATGGAAAATTAAAAATGTTAAGTCAACCGCTAAACTTAAAAACTACGAAAAAGATAATAGTTATGAAGTAAACGGGGTAAAACATTTATTATACCAAGCTTTTAAAAACGATTTACCCCCAGAATTTGGTTCAAGACCAAAGAGAGGTTTTAAAATGCCAATAGAAAAATGGATGAGAAAAGGTTTGAATGATGATATTGTTAAAACCCTAACCAACAAACAATCATTTTTAAATCCTCAAATTTTAAACAATATCCATATTAATTGGCAAGAAGGCCAAATAAATTGGGGCAAGGTTTGGGCTGTTTATACACTTGAAAAATGGGTAGCGCAAAATATAAAATAGCCTATTTTCACCAAGATGGTTTAGTAACAGGCTCTGCTTTGAGTTTACGACACTTTTTAAGCGCAATAAATAAAGATGTATTCGAACCTATTGTAATCCTTTCAAAAGAAGGCCCTGCAAGAGGTTTATATGAATCACTAAACATCAAAGTGTTGATACATAACTTCCCAACTTTCTGGACTTTCCCCGGCCCACGTTGTTTTTCAAGAGGGATGTTACAACAGTTAAAAGCCTTGTCACCGAGTCCTAAACTAAAAAAATTTATTTTAGAGGAGGTTAAACCAGACATCATTCACATCAATGATAAAGCAGCATTAAATGTTGGTGTATCATTGAAAAAATCAGGAATACCCATTATACAACACAGTAGAAGTTCGTATATTATAACAACATGTAAATTGGGGAAATACTTGAGTGCAAAAACAATCAAGGGATTCGCCAACCACATCATTTGTATTTCAGAAGACGAGGAAGATATGTTCGAAAAATTCCAGTCAAAATCTACTATATACAATACCGTTGATTTTGAATTAATCAAAAAGGCTAATGACAAAAGGGGACAAACACGTGAACAACTTTTGATTAAGAAAGATGAATTATTGGTAGGATTTGCCGCTCATGTAACAGAAAAAAAAGGTGCATGGGATTTTTTAGAACTATGCAAACAATTAAAAATTAACGATCAATTAAAATTTCTATTAGCCGGAAAATTAGAAGAGACTGGTAATACTTATATAGGCAATGGCATAATAATTCCCATGAGCCCAAAAGCATACGTTGAATCATTCATTAAAGAAAATAATTTAGAAGATAAACTTATTGTAACAGGATTTAGAGAGGATATATTAGAGCTAATTGCAGCAATGGATGTGTTGGTTGTACCCAATAAAAACAGTGTCTTGGGCAGACAACCCATAGAAGCTCAGGCGTTGGGAGTAATAGTTATTGCTCAAACTGGACACAGCAAAAAAAGTAAAGTCGTAAAACATGGCATAACTGGATATATAGTTCAAAACATTGAACAAAGTATTAACCAACTTAAGCAATGGGGGCAAAACAATGAAATTAATAAAATGGCTCAATCAGCAAAAAAACATGCTGAACAAAGCTTTAATCCTGTCACCAATATGAGAAAAATTGAAAACATTTATTTGAGCTTAATAAACAAGTGAAAACCATCATACTAACAGCAGGAAAAATAGATTACACGCGCTTACCCTTTGGAATGCACCAAAGCAATGCCACCATACCTGTTAATGGTAAACCCGTAATAAGTTGGATACTGGATGATTTAATTCAGAAAGGGTTTACAGAAATTACTGTAGTTGTTCGAGATGAAAACACAAGACTTAAACAACTTTTAGAAAAACACTACAACAAACGAATTCAATTAGATATAAAAAGTGTAGTTAATCCAGAATCCATACTAAATTCTTTACAAGCAGGACTTTCAAATATCGAATCTGAAAATGAAGAAGAAGGCATTCAAGTGATATTAGGTGATACCTTAATATATGATTCATTTGATTGTGTAAAAGATACAGTATTTGTTGCAGATGTAAAAACAAGTGAAAATTGGTGTGTGGTAAAAACAAATGAACAAGGAGCGTTAATTGAACTTATTGATAAAAAAGAAATACCTGGCACCAAACATATTGCGCTATGCGGATATTACCAATTTAGTGACATCGAATCGCTTTTAAGTTGTGTTCAAGAATGTATCAAAAAAGGTTCAAAAGAATTGAGTTCCCTACTCATGTGTTATCATGACAAACATCCTTTAACCTTAAAAAAGGCAAATCATTGGTTCGACTTTGGTCATTTAGAAAGTTTCATACAATCTAAAAAGTCATTACTTAGGCCAAGGCATTTTAATCAACTTACTATCAACCCACTTTTAAATACCATTACCAAAGTAAGCGATAAAAATGAAAAACTCACAGATGAATTGAATTGGTATTTATTATTACCAGAAAACTTAAAGGTACTCACTCCAAGAATTATAAATCAAGAGGAAATAAATGATAAGATAACCATTACGCAAGAATTTTATGGATATCCAAGTTTGTCGGAATTATTTATATACGGTGATTTAAGCACTTCAGTTTGGGAATCTATTATTGATTACCTCTTTCAAATTCATGGGTTATTCAAACAATACGAAATATCAGCATCACAGCTAAATTTAGTTGATATGTATGAAACCAAAACCCAAGAACGTATCAATCAGATGTTGGAACAAGATATTTTTTGGAAAAACATATGGAATAAAGAGAAAATAAAAGTGAACGGTATAATTTATCAAAATATACCAGCTTGTTTAAAAAAATTAAACGTAGAAATTGAGCAGCTATCGCATATCAACACATTCTATATAAGCCATGGTGATTATTGTTTATCTAATATATTGTACGACATAAACAACCAAATTGTAAGGTTGATAGATCCTAGAGGTAGTTTTGGAGAAAAAGGTATTTATGGTGATGCACGCTATGATATTGCAAAATTAAGACACAGTGTTGCCGGTTTATATGATTATGTTGTTAGTGATTTATTTCAAATTAATGCAACGGTTGATGGTTTTGATTACTCATTATTTGAGGACAAAAAAAATGAGCATTTAGCAAGTTACCTAGATACTTGTATTTGTGCATATGGATATAATTTACGAGACATAAAACTAATAGAAGGATTATTATTTTTAAGTATGATTCCCTATCATTTGGACCATAGAGAAAGACAATACATGATGTATGCGAAAAGCATTGAAATATTGAACGATTTAATTGAAAATGGGAGTACTTAGGTTTTTATTAGCACTGTCTGTACTTGCACTTCATACATCGCCAATATTTGGACTTACATTAGTTGGTGGTGATGTTGCGGTACAAGCTTTTTATATTATCTCAGGATTTTATATGTCTTTAGTTTTAACAGATAAATATGAAATAACAAATTGGAAAGGGTACAAAATTTTTATTACGAATAGGCTACTTAAATTATATCCCGTTTATTGGCTAACACTTCTTGCCTTATTGATAGTTGGTATTTCCTCTGTTTGGATATCTAAATCAACTTATATTTTTCAATATTATATCAATAATAAAAACTTGCTAACGCCATTAAACATAGTTTACTTTATTGTTTCCAATATTTTTATTTTAGGGCAAGATTTACTTTTTATTATAGGTTTTCATAATAATAATTACTTTTTTCAAACCGATTATTCAAATGCTAATATCTCATTACACAGGTTTTTATTTATTAAGCAGGCTTGGACTATTAGTTTAGAAATATATTTTTACCTATTGGTACCATTCATCCATAAGCTTAAAACCCAAACAATCATTTCAATCGCTATATTGTTATTTGCTAGTAGATTCTATATTTATAGTAAGGGTTATTTCGAACAGCCTTGGTCATACCAGTTTTTCCCTTTTGAAGTTGGATTCTTCCTAGTTGGACTATTGGCACATCGATGGTACAATTTAAATATCTCTTTAATCAATAAACGTCTGAGTTTAACATCATTGATTGTAATTATTACATCTACATTCATGTTCCAATACTTCGGGTCAAATGGATTATTAAAGAAATACATTTATCTGTCTCTATTCGCTTGCTGTGTGCCATTCATATTTGAAGCAACTAAAAACAATAAAATTGACAAAGTTATAGGAGAAACAAGTTACCCCATTTATATAGTTCATGGGCTTATAGGACTAATTATTGTGGCACTTATTCCTAAAATTGGTGATAGAGCAGGAATTATAAATCTTTTGATTTCATTCATTTTTGCAATACTATTTAACCAAATTGTTTTTAAATACATTGAGCGCTATAGACAAAAAAGAATAAAATAATGAGAATAGTTATTGACTTAGACGGAACAATATGCACCCTGAAACAAAAAAATGAAACCTATGCAGATGTGTTAGTGAAACCGGGTGCTGTTGAGTTTATAAACAAATTAAAACAAGAGGGGCATTATATTATCATACAAACCGCACGTAATATGGCTACTTGCGAGAGTAATATGGGCAAAGTAATTAAAAATGTTGGCAAGGTTACCTTAGATTGGTTAGAGAAAAACGAAGTTGTATACGATGAAATTTATTTCGGGAAACCCAATGCCAATTTATATATTGATGATAGAGCATTTAGATTTGAAGATTGGCAAAACATATCGACAGAACAATTAGAAACACTAGCAAGAGAAAAATAACAAACGCTCTGATTACTCTTTTTTACCGCATACTATCAGTACAGACCGAAACGTCTGTTAGTCCCGCAGAGTTTATCACAGACTATTGGTGCAGACCGAAGCGTCTGAAAAAATACATGAGGTAAAGTCTCAAGCTATTTTGAGTATATGAGTTTGCTTCGTAAAGATACAGCCTCATCGAGCAGGCACAGACCATAGCGTCTGTTGTGACCCGAGTACTCGGGTTGTATCGAGAATAGGAATTATTTGCATACCCCACTTCTCGATACTCTTCGCTAAGCAGCGAATACTGACGCTTCGGTCTGTATATAAAACTCGAAGAGGCAGATTCGTTGTAAGATTAATTAAACTTAAATCGGATTCGCTGCAAATTAAACCTCCAACTCATAATTCGACAATGCTATATTTTGCGCAAGACTGTTCACAGACCTCTGCGTTAATTAAACACAAATTCGTAACATTGAATTTGAAGGAAGCTTGCTGTAAAAGAATTAATTCGCAATAACTAAACTAAATAAATCAAGATGCTGTTGATTATACCCATGGCCGGCAGAGGTAGTCGATACGCCAATGTAGGTTACACCAAACCAAAACCGTTGATTGAAATAAACGGGAAGCCCATGCTTTACCATGCGTTTCAATCGGTGAAAGATGTACCTTACGAAAAGGTCATTTTTATCGCATTAAAGGAACATGAATTAGCATATGGTGTAAGTAAAATCATAAAAGAACAAATTGTAACCGATTTTGAATTGGTTTTATTGGATGATGTTACAGAGGGACAATTATGTTCGGTGTTAACCGCATCACATTTTTTTAAAGAAAATCAAGCTTTACTTATAGCCGCTTCAGATTCATTCATAGAAAGCAATATTGCAGAAGAAGTAAAAACAAGCCAAGCAGATGGTATCATATCCGTAATTAATTTACCCGGTGAACAATGGAGTTTTGCAAAAACAGATGAGAATGGCAAAGTGATAGAAGTGGCTGAGAAAACACGCATTTCGGATTATGCAAGTACAGGTATTTATTATTTTAATGATGCGATACTTTTTGAACAACATGCAAAACGATTGATTCAAGAAAAAGAAACTACCAAAGGTGAATATTACATTATGCCATTGTACAATAAATACATTGCAGATGGTGCACTGATAGAATTATCTTATGCCAAAGCCATGTGGGACATGGGAACCCCAGAAGCTAAGGAAAAATTTGAGCGTTATTTGAATGAAACACCTAATAATTGTTCTACAGACATTACGAACGATTATTAAGGTATTGTATTTATCAATTGTTAAAAGTAGCATATTTCATGAGCACTAAAATTGAATACAGTAAACAGCTATTTAGTATTTGCATACCAAATTATAATTATGCTTTATACATAGACATTACATTAGCTAGTTTGAAAGCTCAAACCATACAAAATTTCGAAGTAAATGTAGTAGACAATGCAAGCACTGATGGAAGTGTTGAAGTGATCCAGAAACATATAGCTAACGGTCTTCCAATAAGGTTTTCGGCTAACCCAACAAATATAGGATTTGCAGCAAATTTAGATAAGGTAGGTGAAATGGCCGAAGCGGATTGGATGATTATGTTATCATCGGATGATGTTGTAAACAAAAATGCAATAGAAGTTTACAGTAAATTTATAGGTGAATTAGGAGACCAAATGAACTATGCCTTCTGCAGCACATTTGAAAAAATTGATGGTAAAGGAAGTTTTATTGAATACCTCTCACCGCTCAAATCCAACATTTGGCACAAATCAGATATTAACCAAGAGTTGACCCAAAAAATGGGATTTAATGTTTATCAAGTTTCATCTGGCGAAATGCTGAAGAGGTGCTTAACAAAATTTTTAAATCCTTTTAACTTTGCCTCAACATGTTACCCTAAGAATCAATATGAAAAAATAGGTGGTTATGGTGGCGGTAGGTTATACAACCCAGATAAATGGTTCCATTGGAAACTATTGGTTGAATTAGACTATGTATATTATTTAGACAGTCCCTTGTTTCAATACCGCTGGCATAACAACAACCAAGCAAACCAACAACAGCAAAAACAAATATTAAAATTTTGGATAGACGAGTATAGGAATTGCTTTGAGGTTACTAAAGAAATGCTCAATAAATCAGGATTAAGCTCAGGCACTATCGCACAAAATTTTGCAGACAGGTGCATTATTCCATATGTATACAAACACCTCAAAGAAGGGAATAGGTTGTTGGCCAAAAGGATTTTACATTTTGGACTAAGTTGTTACCCTACTCAATTAAAGAAAAACAAGTTTTACTACCCTATGTATATTCTATGTGGCATTCCGTTTTCAAATTTATTATTATCTAAATTTTACAAATAATGAACCAAAATGCCATAATTCAGACACTATCAAAACCACTATTATTTGCCACATTTTTTATGGCATTTCCTGTGTTTACCATTGTGCAGAATATTTCTTTCTTTTTCTTGGCTTATTTTTTTTATAAAATAAATGCAGTTACACCGCAACTCCTAAAAGTAAAAACAATGATGGGAGTAACAGCTGTATTCATGATTATTGCCGCATTTATTTCTACTATAAACGCAGGATTATTCTTTGAAATAGATAACTTTATGAACGCGGTAAAAGTATTGCCAAATTACACCTATTGGGGAGTGCTTATTATATTTTTAGGTAACGTATTTTTTAGATTTTCAAGCAATGATGAACTTGGCAAAATGGTATTTTTAGGTGTATGTGCAAATGTTGTAGGAAGGTATATTCTTAATCCCATTTTAAACTTTTTACCTTTTTACAGTCCTGGCTCACAAAATAGTTTTGCTTTTCAATTAATTATTTTCGCCCCCATTGCTTCTTCCTACTTGCATAAAAAATACAACAACTACTTTTATACTTTCGCTTTTATAGGAGTAATCAGTTTAGCAGGCGCATTATCAGGAAGCCGTTCAGCCTCTGTATTGGTTTTAATTGGTGCGACAGCGAGTGTATTATTGGGAAATTTCATACAAATAAGCATCACAGCTTTTTTAGCCATATTGGCGTCATTCGTTATTCCTGCATTAATAGAATCACCACAAGTAAAATCAGCTATACTGCAATTGAATCCCCGCACATATGAACTCTTATATGAAACTGAAAATACACTACAAACAGACCGCTCGTATTTAACCAGGTTGGCCATGATAGAAAAGGGACTCAATATTTTTGAAGACCATCCCATTAGTGGTATTGGTATTGGTAACTTCATGGCTACTGAATATGAAATTGATTTTAAATTTGAAGGTGCCGAATTTATTGAAGCACGTGAAGATGAATTAATGCATACCAATGCACACAATTCGTATATTTCATTTTTATCTGAAGGAGGAATATTATTGATTATCCCCATGCTGATACTCATGTTTGCGCCAACTGTATTTTTCATATTCAATTATTTCTCCATACCAAACGAACACAAAGGATTATTTGTAGGTATTATCTTCATGTGTATACACAGTTGGTTTATTGCAGGTATGGTAAATGTTATGGGATGGTTTTTATTGGGCATAGCAAATGCCTATATGCTTAATTTCAGGCAATTTAAAATTAAGTAATTCCGAAAATGAAATTAGCCTTCCACTACCATATTAATCTTGTAAATAAATACAATAGCTATTATTTACCAGGTTACTTTGGAATATTTATTGATGAATTAGCCAAGCAGGTTGATGAGTTAACATTATTGTTTTTTGAAGCAAATGAAAAAGAAATACAAGAGGCGGATTATGAGCTAACGGCAAAAAATATAAAATGGCTGAACATGGGCCCTCACAAGCCAGCTTGGTATCGTTCCTTAAATTACCGTCAACATTTAGCTCCATTAAAAAAAGTGTTAGATGATTGCGATATTGTAATTGTACGTGGACCAACACCTTTAGCACCATATTTTAAAAAATATGTACCTACAGAAAAACTGGTTTACATGGTGGTTGGCGACTACAAAGAAGGAGCAAAACAATTTCAATTAAATGGGTTTCGCGATTGGGTAATCATTTGGTACTTGAAACACAATGATTATTTATTTCGGAAGGCGTTAAAAAACAACTTTGTTTTAGTAAATTCAACTGCATTATTGGAAACCTATCAGCATTTAACACCACAAATACATCTCATAAAAACTACCACACTGCGCCTAAACGATTTTTATAATCGTAATGATACTTGCCAAAACAAAAACATCAACATACTATACACTGGTAGAATAGATAGGGCAAAAGGATTATTTGAATTATTAGAAGCCATAGCCATACTGAAGGATGTTAACTACAAATTGAATATAGTTGGATGGGAATTAGGAGACAAAAAAATTGTAACACAAGAACTAATAAACTTAGCGGAGCTTTTAGGTATAACAGACAAAGTTATTTTTCATGGCAAAAAAAATATAGGTGAGGAATTAAATAGCTATTACCGCATGTCGGATATATATGTTATTCCAACTCACTTTGAAGGATTTCCTCGCACAATTTGGGAAGCAATGGCAAATAGCCTTCCTGTAATAGCTACTAAAGTAGGTGGTATACCACACCATTTAACTCACTTAAAAAATGCTGTGCTTATAAATCCGAAACAAACCAATGAGATAAAACTTGCGATACAAAACCTTGTAAATGATTCAACACTTCGCCAGAATTTAATTAAAACAGCTAGAACATTAGCTGAAGAAAGTACTTTGGAAATACAAACTAAAAAACTGGTTAACCTAATAAAAGAACACCTGATAAATGATTAACAACGAACAATCAAGAGTTGCTATAATAGGTCCTATCATCATTGATGGTAAAAGTTCTGGTGGTGAGGGCGAGAAGCTTTATCAAATGCTTAAAGAGTCGGGATACACAGTATACAAAAGATCGGGATACAGAAATAAACTAATGCGACTTTTAGACACCATCTACTTTCTTATCATTCACCGAAAACAATATGACATAGTCGTATCATTAGTATTTTCTGGGCGAGCTTTTCTACTTGAATATTTAGTTTTCCAAATTACAAAAATTTTAAATAAAAAAGTAATTGGAGTATTGCACGGGGGAGCACTTAACGAGTTTTACAAAAAATATCCGAATATGGTTGAAAAACTATACAACCAATGCATAGAAATTTGTACCCCTTCTAAATTTTTACAACAATATTTTACAGCTAGAGGTTGGCCATTATTATATACCCCTAATTTTATCGACAACAATAAATTTAAACCATTGTGGTTAAATAAACCAGAGTATAAATTGCTTTGGATAAGGGCATTTCATGATATTTATAACCCAGAAATGGCCATTAGATGCGTTGCCAATTTAAAGAAAACAAATAGGGCTATCACCCTAACAATGGTTGGACCCGATTTGGGTAAACTAAACAATTGTATCGAGCTTGCTGAAAAACTAGACGTTATGGATAATATTCAATTCGTGGGTTTTGTACCAAACGAAGAAATCCAGAAATATTACCACTCGCATACAGTATTTATAACCACAACACGCTATGAAAGTTTTGGGGTAGCAATTGTTGAAGCGGCATCATGTGGAATCCCAATGGTATCAACACGGGTAGGTGAAATACCGCTCATGTGGACCGAAGACGAAGAAATGTTAATGGCAAACATAGACAATCAAAAAGAATTTGATTTAAAAGTTAGTCGCTTATTAGATGATACCTTACTTAGAGATAAACTATCAAAAAATGCACACCGAAAAGCGGAAACATATACTTGGGAAAGGGTAAAAATGACTTGGGCACAACTACTAACTAGAAACTAATCATGTGTGGAATTGCAGGAATTTTAAACTTTACAGATGAATTAGTAAAGGAAGATATGCTTTACCGTATGGGTGAAGCGATAAAGCATCGTGGGCCTGATGACAGTGGAGTTTGGACAAACGGAAAGGTTGGATTTGCACACCAACGCCTTTCAATTATTGATACCAGTAAGGATGGTCATCAACCCATGCACGCTTCAGACAGAAGATATTCTATCATTTTTAATGGTGAAATATATAACCACAATGAATTTAGACCAGAATTAAAAGCTAAGGGATTCAACTTCAAATCAACATCAGATACAGAAGTATTGCTTTATATGTACATTACATATGGAGCAAGTATGTTGCATCGATTAAATGGCATGTTTGCCTTTGCCATATGGGATGAACAAAAAAAAGAATTATTTGTAGCCAGAGATCGTTTTGGTGTTAAACCACTTTATTATTATTTAGATATTAATAAATTCATTTTTGCATCAGAATCTAAAGCCATTTTTGCCACAGGAGTTGCAAAAGAAGTTAACTCCGCAAACTTAAACGAATGGTTAATGTATAGGTATGTGGCTGGTGAAAATACATTATACAAAGGAATCCATAAATTACTACCAGGTCACTCGGCTATCATTAAACCAAATGGATATTTTCGTGATACCAGGTGGTACCATTTAGGCGAACGAATATTATCACATGCTAAAATTAACAACCCAAAAAAATGGTTTGAAGAAACTTTTCATCAAAGTGTAAAATACAGAATGATGGCAGATGTTCCTGTAGGTGTATTACTAAGTGGTGGACTAGATTCTAGTAGCATTACAGCTTCTTTAAAACTAAGTGGATTTAAAGACATTAGTACATATAACATTGGATTCAAAGATTATGTAAATGATGAATCAAACATAGCACGTCAATTTTCTGATTCATTAAACTATCCTTTCCATAGCATTAATTTAGAAGGCAACGATCTATACCATACACTTATTCAATCGATACATCACCTTGATGAGCCCTTAGTACACATGAACGATCCGCAAATTCTTGCAATTTCAAGATATGCCAAAAAACATGTTAAAGTACTTTTAAGCGGAGAAGGTGCAGATGAAATTATGGGAGGATATGTTCGGTATAAAACATTTAGATATATTAAATTCAGAAATCAGATGTATTATATATTAAAACTTACGCCTGAAAAATATAAAAGTAACAGATTAAAAAAATTAGAACGATACCTTAAAATAGGAGGATTAAATCAAAAGATAATGTGTAATGCCTCAAATTATTTCGAGAGTGATTTTGATGATTTGGGTATAAATTATTTGGGGATATCAAATGATTATAGATCAAGGATTATGCAGGAAGCAAGGTTGGTATTTCCAAATAACCCAACAAAACAGTTATTATATTATGATCAACATACCTATTTGCAATCATTAAACGAGCGAAATGACAGCGCAACCATGGCAGCAGGAATAGAGTGTAGAGAACCATTTCAGGACTATAGAATTATAGAGGGCATAGGCACACTAAATACAAATTGGATTACTGCAGGAAAAAAAGGTAAAAAGATTTTATTTGAAACAATGAAACATCATTTACCGGAAAACATTACTAGTTTCAGAAAAATTGGTTTGTCGGTTCCATGGATAAAACAAATAAAAGAAAATGAAAACTTGAGTGAGTTGTGGAACAGCTTTGTGAATTCACATAAGTTTAACCACGAGATATTAGATAAGGTGGATTTAAAACCAGCCATCGCAATTATAAATAATGGCGAGAGCAGCCATTATGAGTCACTCGTACTACAATATTTTATGTATTATATTTGGACACAAAATCACCTATAATAATTTGGCAGGTCTGCTATCAAATTTAATTTATAAATATGCTCCTATCTTTATTCAAAATATAGGTATAAGTATTTATGGATATAAATGGAAAAAAAGAAGATTTGGAGGTATTTTTAAAAATGAGTATAAACAATATATAAATAGAGAATACTTTACTAGAAACGATTGGATAAAATATCAAAATTCAGAACTAAAAAAACTGTTAAATCATGCACAAAAGGAGGTGCCCTATTACAAGGTTTTATTCAAAAAAAACAATATTGATGTTAATAAAATTGATTTAAAAACATTAAAGGAGGTTCCATTTTTAGAAAAATCAACTTTAAGAGAACTTGGAGAAAAAACACTTTTATCATTTAAAAAAGAGAAAGGTGGTGAGTTTTATTCAAGTAGTGGAAGTACAGGAACTCCAACCAAAATCCTATTTTCATCAGCCATGCATCAGAGATGGAGTGCCGCCTTTGAAGCACGTATTAGAAATTGGGCGGGGCTATCAATAAAAAACTCAAGAGGCACAATTGGAGGTAGAAGAGTGGTATTAGAAGGAGAAAGTAAAGGTCCATTTTATAGATATAATTATTTTGAAAAGCAGGTCTACTTTTCCGCTTATCATATAAATTCCGCAAATACTTCTAACTATATAGAAGCGATGAATAAATATGAATTAGACTACATGACAGGCTATGCCATGAGTAATTATTTTTTAGCACGATTTATTGAGGATAACAACTTTAAAGCGCCAAAATTAAAAGCAGTAATTACAAGTAGCGAAAAGCTAACTGAGGAAATGCGTAATACATTTAAACGTGTTTATGGATGTAAAACCTATGATAGTTATAGCGGAGTTGAAGCATGTGGTTTAATAAGCGAGTGTGAATATGGGAAACTACACATTAGTGAAGATGTTGGTCACATCGAGTTAATTAAAGAAGATGGTACTAATGCAGATTTAGGGGAAATAGGCGAAATGGTTTGTACAGGATTTTTAAACTATGATCAACCTCTAATTAGATATCGAATTGGTGACATGGCAAGGTTAAGTCTAATACAATCTTGTGAATGTAAAAGAAACATGCCAATTATTGATGAAATAATAGGAAGAGTAGAAGATACAGTTGTTGGTCAAGATGGTAGACAAATGGTAAGATTCCACGGTATATTTATTAATATTCCTAAAATTATAGAAGGTCAAATTATACAACATACTTTTAGTCAATTCGAAATTAAGCTAGTTACAAGTAAGCAATTATCATTAGAAGAAATTGATTTAATTGGACAAAGAATGAAATCTCAACTTGGAAAAATCGAGCTGAATATAAATAAAGTAGAGTCAATTCCACGAAACAATAACGGCAAGTTCCAAGCAGTAATATCCCATGTGAAATAACAATGAAAATCTTAACCATAATTGGAGCCCGTCCACAATTTATTAAGGCGGCAGCACTATCTAGAGAAATAAAAAAACATACACAACTTAATGAAATTATAGTACACACTGGGCAACATTTTGATGCAAACATGAGCGATATCTTTTTTGAAGAGATGGAAATTCCCAAGCCACATTACAACCTTAATATCAATGGCCTTTCACACGGTGCTATGACAGGCCAAATGATGGAAAAATTAGAAGTGGTAATGCTTCAAGAAAAGCCAGATTTAGTATTAGTTTATGGTGATACTAACAGTACAATTGCAGGGGCTTTAGCTGCTAAAAAACTAGATATTAAAGTGGCACATGTTGAAGCTGGATTACGCAGCTTTAACATGAAAATGCCAGAAGAAATAAATCGTATTTTAACTGATAGGATTAGTGATTGGTTGTTTTGCCCAACAGATACTGCAGTTAATAATTTGAAAAATGAAGGTTATAAAAACTTGCCTTGTCAAATAATTAAAACAGGGGATGTAATGGAAGACGCTGCAATATTCTATGGAGAAAAGGCATCAAAAAAATCAACAATCTTAAAACAACTTAATCTAATTGGTAAATCTTATATTCTTTCAACAATTCATAGAGCAGAAAACACCGATAATCCGATAAATTTAAAAGGGATAATTGATGCATTAAATTTACTTCACGAGATTAATCCTGTGGTTGTACCATTGCATCCAAGAACCAAAAAACTATTACAGCAGCACGAATTAAAAGCTAATTTCACAATAGTCGAACCCTTGGGTTATTTCGACATGATTGTGTTGCTCAAAAACTGTTCTTTGGTAATTACAGATAGCGGTGGACTTCAAAAAGAGGCTTACTTTTTTAATAAGTTTTGTGTAACAACAAGAGAACAAACAGAATGGGTGGAGCTAATTGAAAACGGTTATAATTCAATTGGAGGTACAAATACTGAAAAAATAATTCAGTTGGCAAAAAAAGCTCTAACAGCTTCATTCCCTATAAAAATAAATTTATATGGAAATGGAAATGCGAGCCAAAATATTTGTATCGCATTATTGGAAAATAAAAGTTCATTAAAATAAACAACTTGAAGGTTTTATTTCTAACACAATATTTTCCACCTGAAACTGGTGCGCCTCAAAATAGACTTCACTCCTTAGCTAACTATTTATCTGAATTTGGAGCAGAAGTGAATATACTTACGGCAATGCCTAATTACCCAAAAACAGAAATTTACGAGGGATACAAAGGCAAGTGGTATTTTAAGGAAAAAGATGGTCCAATTACGATACACCGCAGTTGGATATATGTAAGTAAAAGTAAAGGTGTAATTTCTAGATTACTTAATTACTTTTCGTTTGTATTTACTTCATTATTTATTGGACTAATTAAAGTTGAAAAACATGACGTAATTATTTGCGAGTCGCCTCCCCTATTCCTTGGCATATCGGCATTACTATTAAAACTATTCAAAGGAAGTAAACTTGTTTTTAATGTAAGTGATTTGTGGCCAGAAAGTGCTGAGAAACTAAACATCATTAATAATAAATTTTTATTAGGTATATCGTATCGATTAGAAGCTTTGATTTATAAAAAATCGAATCTGATTAGTGGGCAAACTCAAGGAATTATTTCTAATATTAACCAACGCTTTCCTGATATTCCTACACACTTAATAAGAAATGGAATAGATACCAAGCAATTTAGTAAAATTGGAAATGGTAGAGCATTCAGACTTAAACATCACATTCCGGAGAATGTATTTATAATTGCATATGCTGGTATTATTGGTCATGCTCAAGGATTAGAAATAATAATAGAAGCGGCAAATCAAATTAAATCAGATAAGAATATTATTTTCATGATGGTAGGTGATGGCCCAGTTAAATACGAATTGATATACTTAGCTAAAGAAAAAAAGTTAACTAACATTATATTTATAAATAGTGTACCAAGAAATGAGATGACTGATGTAATTGATGCTTGTAATTGTTATGTTACACCATTAAGAAAAAACGAATTATTCTTAGGTGCTATTCCATCTAAAATATTTGAACCACTGTATTTTAGCAAGCCAGTATTGCTTGGTGTTGATGGAGAGGCCAAAAATTTGTTTGTTGAAGAAGGGAAATGTGCCTTACATTTTGAACCAGAAAATGCAAATTCACTAGTTGATAAAATAAAACAACTATATCAAAGCGCTGAACTATGTGAAACATTAGGTAAGAATGGTCATCAATATGTTGCAGCACATTTTAATAGAAGAAAACTAGCAGTACAATTTTGGACCAGAATAACACAATTATGATTCAATACGCAACATCAGAAGACTTAAATAAAATAGCTAAGTGCCACATTGCTGCATTTCCAAAATCAGTAACGTCTTTGCTTGGCGAAAAAGTGGTGGCCTCGATGTTAAAATGGTATTTAAGCGCACCTAATAAGTTTTTGTTTTATGTAGAAGAAAATGGCATCGTTACTGGGTATTGTGGTGGTTTTATAATGGATGGATCAGATGCTTATGGTTCGGGAAGTGGTATGACCCAATTTGGATTTAACCAAGCAGCAGGATCATTTGCACGTAAACCTTGGCTTATACTACATCCTGAAGTGCGTAATAAGTATCATTTTATATTTAAAAACATTTTACGAAAAGTTGGTTTGCTCAAAGAGCAGCCAATGGCTTTTACAAGCCCAAAACCAAAAAATTTACCATTAACTGCAGGCCTTGTTGTAATTGGCGTAATACCTAATTTGCAACAAAAAGGATTAGGTACTTTATTGCAGCAAGAATTTGAGGAAAAAGCCAATGAAATGAATGCTAAAAGATTATCCTTATCTGTACGCAAACAAAATCAAAACGCTATAAAATCGTATACTAAAAATGGTTATAAAATAATTGATGAAAATGAAACCTCTTTCATTATGACCAAAGATTTAATCTAAAACAAAAAAATGAGTCCATCACCTATAAAATTTGTAGTTGCCGGTTGCGGTCATATTGGTAAACGCCATGCGGAAATGGTAAAACGCAACCCAGAAGCACAACTTGTAGCTTTAATAGATACAGATACCAACAAACAAACAGAATTAAACAACCTATATCCGGGTGTTCCTTTTTTTGATAGTGTAGAAAGTTTTTTAGAATCAGGATTAAAAGCTGATGTTGTAAATATTGCCACGCCTAATGGTTTACATGCTGACCAAGCAAAACATTGTTTAACTGCAGGCATGCATGTGGTGATAGAAAAACCAATGGGACTATCTAAGCAAGCCTGTGAAGAGGTTATTTACAAAGCCCTGCACCATTCTAAACATGTGTTTTGTGTAATGCAAAACAGGTACTCGCCACCAAGCGAGTGGTTAAAAGAAATGGTTACCTCAGGCTTATTAGGTAAAACGTTTATGGTTCAGGTTAACTGTTATTGGAACCGTGATGACCGTTACTATAAAAAAGAAGGATGGCATGGCAAAAAGGATTTGGATGGTGGAACTTTATATACGCAGTTTAGTCATTTTATTGATTTAATGTATTGGGTATTTGGTGATATTACCGATATAAAAGCAAATTTTGCAGACTTTAATCATGAGCATTTAACCGACTTTGAAGACTCTGGTTTTGTTACGTTTAAATTTTTAAACGGAGGCATGGGTTCTTTAAATTATTCTACTTCCGTTTGGGATAAAAACTTGGAAAGCAGTATGACCATTATTAGTGAAAATGGTACCATTAAAGTAGGTGGTCAATACATGGACAAGGTTGAATATTGCCACATTAAAGATTATACCATGCCTGAATTACGGCCTACAAACCCGCCCAACGATTATGGACCATATAAAGGCAGCGCAGCCAATCATCATTATATTATAGAAAATGTAGTGAATGTATTAAAAGGAAGAAGTGCCATTACCACCAACGCATTAGAAGGCTTGAAAGTAGTAGATATTATTGAACGTATTTATCAGTTGAAAGCATAGTTATTGATTGTTTGGTTAACCAGGTGATGATTTTTTTCTATTTAGTCGCTGTGGTTAACCTCCCATGCCAAAGGCATCCCCAACCTTTGTGTATCTGTGCCCCTGTGGTGAAGACAAAAATGTCGAAGACATTTCCTCTGTGACCTCTGCGACTCTGCGTTTCATTACTAGTCGTGCCGGAGGCTTTCCCCACCTCTGTGTCTCTGTGCCCCTGTGGTTAAACTTAAACAACCGCCATTCTCTATACAATTACCCCAACGCATAATCATTGCAGTAATTACTCGAAGTGGCTGATACTCCGAAGTTCAACTCTTCACCTTCCAACTTCTTACTTCTAGTATTATTTCCTACCTTTGAGTTAATTCTAACTTTTTTATCCTTTTGATATACATCACCCACGATATAGACTGGCTTAATCCGATGCATCCATACTCGGTTATTAAAACTGTTACCCATGGTAAAAAATGGATTCAGCCTTCACTCCTATTCAACCCCAAATTATTTTTACAAGGTATAGAACGCCTTCTTCAATTTAACCAAAACCATCATTCTGATTCAATTTGGCTAATTGGTGCAAGTAATCAGCATACATTTTTCAGAAAGGGATTACGTTACCATACAACATCTTCTACATACACATCTGCATTAACTTTGCTCAAAACTGCTGAAGTAGAAATAGGATTACACAGTGTATCTTCCGCTCCTATTCTTGAACAGTGTAATCGATTATCGAATATTTTAGATAAACAGATTAAATACCATAGAAGTCATTACTTAAATTTTAACCCCGATACACTTTACCAGGAATTACAACATGCAGGCATAAAAATTGATTTCAGTAAAGGAACTTCAAGAGCAATTACGCTTCCTCAGCAAATTCAAAATACCACAAACGTATCTGCTGTTCCTACCATACTTTTTGATAATATTTTTTTCTTCGAATCACCTAATTTGGTGTTCGATCAATTCAAACAAACTTTACAAGAAGCAAAATCTCAAAAACGAGATATAGCGGTACTTTTTCATCCCGAAAACTTCATTATCAACCCAAAACTTTGGGAGTATTATGAAGAGGTATTGAATTTGGTAAGGGAGAGTTAACATCCACCTCTTATCCTCCTTCGATATATCAATGCAATAAATAGCATTTTCTGACATATAAATAGTAAGTTTAGATGTGTGAAATAAATTTCAACCCCGTATAAGTATTTCCCAAAACCACATTTTACTTCAATGAACCACATCTCGATACCCCGAGTACTCGGGGCAAATACTGAGGCTATGGTCACCACCAAAGTCGATGAGTCGGAGTCGTTAAAATGAAAACTCATTCAAGAAAATAAATACCCCTCATTCGTGGCCAAGCAAGACCAACACACAACAGCTCCCCCAAGAGGGGAGCAGCACTTACCATCGATAGTTTTTGGACTAAACAATACTTTATTTATTAGGTTAAATTTTAGTGTGGACGCGCTCCCCTCCTTGCAGGAGGGGTGGCTGAAAGCCGGGGTGGTGGTTTCGAAAAAATAATGAGTAAGGTAATCAAGAGTCGAAAGTGTTTCGAATTTATTCGACTCAAACAAGTTATTACTTTTTTTATATATTCGACCTCATGAGTAAATCAAAACAAAGCCAACTGTATACTTTAATAACCGTATTTTTTTTCTGGGGATTTATAGCCGCATCTAATGGTATATTTATTCCGTTCTGCAAAAAACATTTCAGCTTAACTCAATTTCAAAGTCAGTTAGTAGATTTAACTTTTTACGGTGGTTACTTTATTGGATCATTACTATTATTTATTTACTCACGTATAAATGGCAACGACTTATTAAACCGAATAGGATATAAAAAAGGAATAATTCTTGGCTTGTTTATCTCAACAATTGGGGCACTCGCTATAATACCTTCAGTTAATGCTGGTTCGTTTGGTTTTATTTTAACTTCATTTTTTATTGTTGCTTTAGGATTTAGTTTACAGCAAACATCAGCACAACCTTATGCTGTAAGTTTAGGCACTCCAGAAACTGGCGCTCACCGATTAAACCTTGCAGGTGGAATTAATTCATTAGGAACAACACTTGGACCCATTATTGTTAGTTATCTATTATTCGGCCAACTATCAGGCGATGGTTCAGCATCAATCACTTCGATAAATCAATTATATTTAATTGTGGCAGCAATGTTTACTGTGATGATGATATTTTTCTATATTACTGGAACTGAACACACACCTATTGAGGGTGAATCGAAAGAACAAGAATTTGGAGCGTTAAAATTCCCACAACTTACCCTAGGGATGTTGGCCATATTTGTATATGTAGGAGTTGAGGTATCTATACAAAGTAACATGGGTGCCTTGTTAAAACTACCCGAATTTGGTGGTTACAACGAATCTCAGCTGGCTCCATTTATCTCTTTATATTGGGGAAGTTTAATGATTGGTAGATGGACTGGAGCTGTTAGTGCATTTGGCTTACAAAAATTTACGAAACAAGTTTTAAGTGTTGTGGTTCCGTTTTTGGCATTCGGTTTAATCCTATTGGTAAATAAACTAAACGGAAACGACATCAGTAACATGTATATTTATGCTCTTCCAATTTTAGCAATGATTATCATCAATTGGTTATCGTCCGAGAAACAAGCTTTATCACTTATATTATTTAGTTTATTAGGATTGATGGCCATGCTGATTGGTATTTTCACTACTGGACAAACTGCTATGTATGCTTTTATCAGTGGAGGATTAGCTTGTTCAGTTCTGTGGCCTTGTATTTTCAGTTTAGCGATTTCCGGTCTAGGAAAATTTACCGGCCAAGGTTCTGCCTTTTTAATTATGATGATTTTTGGTGGCGCTATAATTCCACCATTACAAGGCTATTTGGCAGATTTACCATCAATTGGTATTCACCAAAGCTATTGGATAGCCGTTTTGTGTTTTGGGTATTTGGCTTTTTATGGTAAGAAAGTACAGCAAATTTTACAAAAACAAGGCATCGACAGTAATAATACGCAAGAATCCAATCATTAGCAACTCGCGCCCACGTTGAGCTTATACATTATTTTAGTTTTAAGTAACTGTTAAGTTGCAGATAATACATTTTATTTATCTACTTTTGCACCCATTTAAAAGTGCACATGCAGAATATCAGAAACATAGCAATTATTGCCCACGTTGACCACGGTAAAACTACACTGGTTGACAAAATCATTCATCAAACACAAATTTTTCGTGAGAACCAGCAAACCGGTGATTTAATTCTTGATAACAATGATTTAGAGCGCGAGCGTGGAATTACCATTCTTGCAAAAAATATCTCAGTAAATTACAAAGGAACAAAAATCAACATTATTGACACTCCTGGTCACGCGGATTTTGGTGGTGAAGTGGAGCGTGTATTGAACATGGCTGATGGTGTATTATTATTGGTTGATGCCTTTGAAGGCCCTATGCCTCAAACACGTTTTGTATTACAAAAAGCATTAAGCTTAGGTAAAAAACCTATTGTAGTAATTAATAAAGTAGATAAACCAAACTGTCGTCCGGATGAAATCCATGACCAAGTTTTTGATTTATTCTTTAACCTTGATGCAACTGAAGAACAGTTAAACTTCCATACCATTTATGGCAGTTCAAAGCAAGGTTGGATGGGACGCGATTGGAAAAATCCAACAACAGATTTCACTTCATTATTAGATGATATTCTTACAGAAATTCCTGCTCCACATGTAGAAGAAGGAAATCTGCAGATGCAAATTACTTCATTAGATTATTCATCATTTACTGGTCGTATTGCCATTGGTCGTATCTTACGTGGCAACATCAAAGTAAACCAACCCATAAGTTTAGTTAAGCGCGATGGTTCAATCCAAAAATCTCGCGTAAAAGAACTATACACATTTGAAGGCTTGGGTAAAATGAAAGTAGAAGAAGCTCATGGTGGCGATATATGCGCCCTTATGGGTATTGAAGGTTTTGAAATTGGCGATACTGTTGCTGATTTTGAAAACCCTGAAGGTTTAACTCCAATTAATATTGATGAGCCAACCATGAACATGTTGTTCTGCATCAATAACTCTCCGTTTTTTGGCAAAGAAGGTAAGTTTGTAACCTCTCGCCATTTACGCGATCGTTTATTTAAAGAACTAGAAAAAAACTTAGCACTACGCGTTGAAGAAACAGGTGCTGCAGATTCATATTTAGTTTATGGACGTGGTATTCTTCATTTATCGGTTTTAATTGAAACCATGAGGCGTGAAGGTTATGAACTTCAAATTGGCCAGCCACAGGTAATTGTAAAAGAAATTGATGGCGTTAAATGTGAACCAATAGAAATCCTTACGGTTGATGTACCTGAAACATCATCTGGAAAAGTGATTGAATTGGTAAGTCAACGTAAAGGCGATATGTTGGTAATGGAGCCTAAAGGCGATTTAATTCACTTAGAATTTGAAATTCCATCAAGAGGTATAATTGGATTACGTAACAACATATTAACGGCTACTGCAGGTGAGGCTATTATGGCACATCGTTTCAAAGCTTTTGAACCATGGAAAGGTTCTATCCCTAGCCGTTTGGCTGGTGTAATGATTAGTGGTGAACAAGGTACTGCCATTGCTTATTCAATTGATAAATTGCAAGACAGAGGTAATTTCTTTGTTGAAGCAGGAGACCAAATATATATGGGCCAGATTATTGGCGAAAACAACCGCCAAGACGACTTAGTGGTAAACATCACCAAAGAGAAAAAATTAACCAACATGCGTGCTTCAGGTTCGGATGATAAAACTCGTATTGCACCTAAAATTAACATGAGTTTAGAAGAATGTATGGAATATATCCAAGGTGATGAGTATGTTGAAATCACGCCTCAATCTTTACGTTTACGAAAAATACACTTAGAAGAAAATGAGCGTAAACGCTTTAAAAACTCATCTCAAAGTAGTTAAACAAATTATAATTTATTACAACAAAAGGCTGTTTCGTTAATCCGTAACAGCCTTTTTTATAAAGTAAAACCTACTCTTTTAATTTTATAAATTAGCATGGTATTGTTTAAATTATTTATGTTAAATATAATACATTACCAATCATCAAATGATTTAAACCCTCAAATAATAAAGGTGTATTGGTCCGAATAAAATATGAATACCTAAAATGCAAAAAGGCTACCAGTATTTTATACCCAGTAGCCTTCTTTTCTAATTTAAATGATGATATTAACTAAGCGCTCGTTTCAAATCATCCATCAAATCAGTTAAATCTTCAACGCCTACACTTAAGCGTAATAAGCTATCAACAACACCAGCCTTTTCACGTTCTTCTTTTGGAATACTCGCGTGCGTCATTGTTGCAGGATGATTAATTAGACTCTCAACTCCACCTAAACTTTCTGCCAATGTAAATACCTTGAAATTAGATGCAATACGAAACGTTTCCTGTAAGTCTGCATCTTTAAGCACAATGGAAATCATACCACCAAAATCACGCATTTGCTTTTTAGCAATCTCATGGTTTGGATGATCAGTAAAACCTGGCCAATATACTTTTTCAATTTTAGGATGATTACGCAAAAAATGTGCGATTTCACGACCATTTTCACAATGCGCTTTCATACGCAAATGCAATGTTTTTAAACCGCGTAATACCAAAAACGCATCTTGAGGACCTGGTGTAGCACCACAACTGTTGTGTATAAATGCCAATTGCTCATGAATTTTATCATCATTTGTGATTAATGCGCCCATCACAACATCACTGTGTCCGCCAAGGTATTTAGTAACACTGTGCATAACAATATCTGCACCTAAATCTAATGGATTTTGTAAGTATGGAGAGGCAAAAGTATTATCAACAGCAAGCATCAAATTATGTTTTTTGGAAATCGCAGCGCAAGCCGTAATATCAACAATTTGCATGGTAGGGTTAGTTGGTGTTTCAACCCAAATAAGCTTGGTATTGTCGTTGATGTAGTTATTTATATTGTTTGCATCATATAAATCAATAAAATGAAATTTGATACCAAAATTAGCAAACACCTTGGTAAACATGCGATAGGTTCCGCCATATAAATCGTTTCCTGTTATTACTTCATCACCTGGTCGTAGGAGTTTTACTACTGCATCGGTAGCACCCATTCCACTACTAAAACATAAGCCATGATTTGCATTTTCTAGGGCTGCTAAACAATTTTCCAACGCTGTGCGTGTTGGGTTTTTACCACGTGCATATGCATAGCCTTTATGTTTACCGGGACTTTCTTGCCAAAATGTACTTGTTTGGTATATTGGTGTCATTACAGCACCAGTAGTTGGATCAGGCTCTTGTCCGGCATGTATAGCTCTGGTGCCAAATCCTAATTTTTCGGTTCCTTTCATCTTAAATTTTAATTGCTAAGGCAAAGATATACTTTGTAACATGATAAGCCACTTTATGATAAAAGTTGTTAAAACAACTATACGCATTAAGGTGTTTCTTAATATTAAAGATAAAATTAATTTAAAAAAGTATTAAGAACAGTAACGTATCAGAACAAAGAATTGGATTTTGTTGGTTTTTACCATCTATCTGGCTTAGATTTAATGCTGTGTTTGTTATTAGGCCCAAACATGAGAATTTAATAACATACACTTATTCAATTCATAATCTTTGATGCAGGATTTAGTTAAAATCAATCCAAAATTTAAATACTATTTTGATATTGTAGTTACGAAGGAGTATTTTCGCCACACTTTTAAAACAACAAGTTATGAACTTTGAATTAACCGAAGAACATTTATCAGTACAACAAGCTGCACGTGACTTTGCACAGACCGAATTATTACCTGAAGTTATTGAGCGTGATAATAAACAAGAATTCCCTACAGAGCAGATTAAAAAACTAGGCGAACTAGGCTTTTTAGGAATGATGGTTGATCCTAAATACGGAGGCTCTGGAATGGATACAGTTTCTTATGTATTGGCTATGGAAGAATTATCTAAAATTGATGCATCAGCCTCAGTTGTTGTTTCGGTTAATAACTCTTTAGTTTGCTGGGGTTTAGAAAACTTCGGTAACGAAGAACAGAAACAAAAATACTTAGTACCTATGGCTAGTGGTAAATGCCATGGCGCATTTTTACTAAGTGAGCCTGAAGCAGGTAGTGATGCAACAAGTCAAAGTACCACAGCTATTGACATGGGAGATCATTACTTATTAAATGGTACTAAGAATTGGATTACCAATGGAAATACAGCTACTTATTATTTGGTAATTGCTCAAACAGACGTTGAGAAAAAACACAAAGGCATCAACGCCTTTATAGTAGAAAAAAACACACCAGGTGTTACTGTAGGTAAAAAAGAAGATAAAATGGGTATACGCGGAAGTGATACTCACTCTATCATGTTTCAAGATGTAAAAGTCCCTAAAGAAAACCGCATAGGTGAAGACGGATTCGGGTTTAAATTTGCAATGAAAACATTAACAGGTGGACGTATAGGTATTGCCGCTCAAGCATTGGGTATTGCAAGTGGCGCCTATGAGTTAGCATTAGCATATTCAAAACAACGCAAAGCATTTGGCAAAGAGATTATGCATCACCAAGCAATTCAATTTAAATTGGCTGATATGGCTACACAAATTGAAGCTGCGCGTTTATTGGTTATGAAAGCTGCTTGGCTAAAAGATAATGGTTTGGACTATAACATGGCAGGAAGTATGGCAAAAGTTTTTGCTAGTGAAGTTGCTATGTGGGTTACAACTGAAGCCGTTCAAATTCATGGTGGTTATGGTTTTGTAAAAGAATACCATGTAGAGCGTTTAATGCGTGATGCTAAAATAACTCAGATATACGAGGGTACGAGTGAGGTACAACGAATAGTTATTAGCCGCGAAATTTTAAAATAATCAAATTACAAATAAAATAAACGTTCACTTCAAGGTTTTGGAGTGGACGTTTTTGTTTTTAAATTTCTACCATTAAACAAAAAAAAACAACCTAAATAAAATGGCAGCATAGCAATGTGCATTATAATTAAAAGCAAACTTAAGGGCTGCCTTCAGTATATCATTTAGTAACAAAAAAATAAAGGCCAGAATTGGTGAAACAGGGTTGCTACTTTAAAACCCATTTAATTTCAATCCTATTTTTCCTAACGCTTTAATGTTTACCCTCACTGCATTAGGTGTAACATATATATCGGTTGGGGTTATCTGATTAATAACACCATTAAATTGTAGTTTTTTTCCATATTGTTTATTAACCGCTTCGTTAACAATTTTAATTGCATCTTGTAACTCTTTGGCAATAGAAAATTCGAGTTTACTTTCAATACTATTTTTAAATAATTTGGAATTAGCGAGCCAAGAAGCTGATTTAAGCAAAATATCTTTGGTTTGAATATTTAAATCGAAATTTTTAACACTGATGGTTTGTTTTTGAATATTGTAAACTGGTGTTCCTTCAAAGTAAACTATGCCTTTAATTTTCTTGGCTAGTACTCCCCTTTTTACCTTACCTGTTACGTTCACCCCTATTAAAATTTTATCTGTATTTCCAAAAACTTTGGCATCCAAAATATCAAGGTTATATTCTTTAGATTCGAGTTTTATGCTTTTACCAATTAATTGTTGCTGTATGGTTTGATTAATTTGGTCGAAACTGATTTGAACATTTAGCATCAAGTTTATTTTATCATCCAACTTATTGGTTTGATACAAATTGGGAAGTGCAGATATTGTATCTGCTAAGGGTTGATAACCACTCACAATTTCTATAACTGAATATAACCCCAAATTGAATTTAGCCAAAGAATCATACCCTTCTAATTGCGTATAAAAAACTTGCTTAGGCCTTATTATAAGCCAACTATTTGTTGCCGCATCAATACGAATAGGTTGTATAGCTTGCTTCCAACCATCATGAACTACTTTTCTTAAGTCAACAGAATTGGTTAATTCTTGATCTAACTGAGTTGTAATTTTATCAACCTGACCTTGTATTATTTTACCAAACATTTTAGGGAAATCAACTTGTAATCCGGCCACTTCAAAATTGGGCAAATCTTCCCAACGTATGTTGCTTTTGCTATTCAGCTTCAGGTTCCAATTTTTATCAAAAACTGGTAAAGTTTGCACATCAACTGTTAAATTAAATTTAAATCCTTGGTCATAGGTAACATTCATTCCCAATACTTTTTTATTAATGCGATAACTACCCTCAATGCGCATGGGTGCAGTTACAAAAACATGATTACCAATTGAACTTAAATGTAATGGGGCACTTCTAAGAACAATTACTTTCAAATTATCATTACTATTATTTTCATATGAATCATCGGTATAATACTTTTCAAGATATAGCGCATTTAAATCTTTTGATATTGCATTTAGATCAAGTACAATTGGTAAAGTAACACAAGAAGTTGGCTTGGATGGCTCTATATAATTTAAGTTTGATGGTATAGGAGGTTTAATATGTGTTGTATTACAAGCCAATACAAAAAATAACAGCGCAACAATTAATAAAAACCGAGGTTGTAACTTCATGGCACAAAATTACCCAAAACTGCATGAGTATTTTTATCAATTTAAAACTGACAGAATTAGGTTATAACAAATAATTATAAATTAACTAACAAATTAATAAACTAAATTTTATTCAATCAATACCAAAATGAAACGCTAAATTGCAATTTCATTTGCTAGATAAACAATGACTAAGCAGGAACAAGTCTTAAAAGCACTATCAACCGTTCAAGAACCTGATTTAAAAAAGGATTTGGTAACGCTTAATATGATAAAAGATATTGAGGTAAACAGCAACGACATTACTTTTAAAGTAATGCTAACTACACCTGCTTGCCCAATGAAAGATGTTATTGAAAAAGATTGTATTGAAGCCATTAAAAAATATGTTTCAGAAGAAGCTGTAGTAAAAGTAATTTTTGAAGCCAATGTGCTAACAGCAAGATTAGACAAACTTGTTTTACCAGGTGTTAAAAATATTATTGCAGTGGTTAGTGGCAAGGGAGGTGTAGGAAAAAGCACGGTATCAAGCAATTTAGCATTGGCATTAAGCGAACTAGGGGCAAAAGTAGGTTTACTTGATGCTGATATTTATGGTCCAAGTATGCCCATTATGTTTGGCATACATGAAACACCAGAAATGCAAGTGGTGGATGGGAAAAACTATATGATTCCTGTTGAAAGACATGGAATAAAATTAATGAGCATTGGTTTTATGATTGAACCAAACCAAGCGGTAGTTTGGCGTGGACCGATGGTAAGCAGTGCACTGCGTCAGTTTATAAATGAAACCGTTTGGGGTGATTTAGATTACTTAGTTCTGGATATGCCACCTGGAACAGGAGATATCCATTTAACCATGGGGCAAATTATTCCAGTAACAGGCGTTGTATTGGTAACAACACCTCAAGATGTAGCGGTGGCCGATGCTATAAAAGCTGCAGCTATGTTTGATATGTTACCAACTAAAATTCCTTTTTTAGGTGTAGTTGAAAACATGAGTTGGTTCACCCCAAAAGAATTACCACTTAATAAATATTATATTTTTGGAGAAGGTGGAGGCGACAAAATAGCCAAACAATTTGATACCAATTTACTAGGACAAATACCATTAGTGGCTGGCATAAGAGAAGGCGCAGATAAAGGTATGCCGGCAGTGTTAGATGACTTAAATCCGGCAAAGTCCTTATTTTTGCAAGTAGCACAACGTGTAGCCCAACAATTAGCCATTAATAACAACCGAGAAAATACACAACAAAATAATAGCACCAACTAACGAATGGAAACTTTAAACAGAACCGAATTAGAGCAAAAAATTGAGATTGCATTAAATAGTATGCGCCCATTTTTACAAGCCGATGGTGGGGATGTTGAATTGGTTGATATTACAGATGAAATGGAAGTACAATTACGCTTATTGGGTAACTGTAGTAGTTGCAGCATGAGCAGCATGACCATGAAAGCAGGTATTGAAAATGGTTTAAAATCTGCCATACCACAGATTACCAGAGTTACAGCTATAGTTTAAATCCATTTAAATAAATTTAAAATAGTTGCACTTTTTAACCAAACCTATTTTTTGATAAGATTCTTAATAGGTAACAACAAGTTGGTTTAAGATAATCAATACTACCAACAATTATTTCTTTTAGTATTTATTAATGCTTGTTATTAAAATATTTTATATATTCGATTAACAAACTTAATTCAAATACACTATGAGAAAACTATTACTGATGATTCTCTGTATGGCCATTTTGGCTCAGACGAGAGCAGCACAAGTAACAGGAACGTTAACTATTGATGCCAATCAAACTGCATCGGCAACCAACTTCCAAAATTTTAATTCCCTTATTACCTATCTTACAAGTGCTAATACAAGAAGTGATGCCGGTCCAGCTAATAGTGCACCATTTGGAGTAAGTGGCCCCCTAATTGTTGATGTTGTAGCCAACTCTGGTCCATATACTGGCCAAGTGGTATTTCCTAATATTACAGGTGCATCGGCTACCAATACCATTACAATAAATGGTAATGGAAATGCCATTCAATTTGCCCCAACATCAAATGCAGATATGGCTATAGTTAGGTTTAATAATGGTGATTTTTATCGTTTAAAAAACCTTACCATTAGAACAACCAGTACAAACTTTGGATGGGGTATTCACTTTTTCACAGGATCTGATGATAACATTATTGATAGTTGTAATATTGATATAAGTTCTGTTACCAGTTCCACAGCTGATAATTCGGCTGGTATTGTTTGGAGTAATAGCTTAACAACATTAACTACTATTGGGACTAACGGTTACCGTAATATTATCAGTAATAATATTGTACGCGGTAACCCAATAGGAGCAGGTATGTATTATGGTATAATTGGTTCTCCTGCTACCACATCAACAATTATATCTGCCAATAAATTTTATAATAATATCATACAAGATTTTTTCATGTATGGTATTTATTGGAACAATGGTAATTCAACAGCTTTTGATGGTAACACCATAAGGAGAACTACCAAAACATCTTTTACCACAACCTATGCATTTTACTTGGGTAGTAGTTCTGGTCGCCAAGATACGATTCGTAATAACATTGTAACAGATTTATTCGCAGGAAGTCCAACTTCAACTAACCAATGTTTTGGCGTATATGGGATAAATTATAGTGGTACTACAGCGCAGCCCAACGTAATAGATAATAATTTATTTAATTTTAACACAGGTACAGGATCGCACTATGGTTTTTACTTTTTAACAGCCTTTAATTTCAGAATCAGAAATAATACAGTTGCTTTTCATAATAACACCGTAACTAGCTCATCTCCAACCTATGGATTCTATTCAAGTTTTAGTCCAAGTGCATCAAGTGCTTACGAACTTAAAAATAATATTTTCTACAATGCAAGAACCAGCACTGTTGGTTTATTTTACTCTATATTTATATCAGGTACATTTAACTCTGGAACCGACCTTGGTAAAAACTCTTATTTCGGCTTGGCATCAAGCTACAAAATGGCCAATATAAATGGCATAGATTATAATACTTACAGTCAATACAGTGCTTATATGGGTACGGCAGATAATACAAGTTCTGACTTTAATCCCAACTTTATTAATCCGCTTACACGCAATTTTGCACCTCAAGATGGGTGGTTTAATGGTAATGGTGTTGCCATGCCACACATAACCAAAGATGTTAATGGTATGAACCGAACATCGCCAATAGATATTGGTGCTTATGAAGCTTCTCCTATTTCATTAGATGTTGCGAACAACAGTTTAAATGTACCAGTAGCTCCTTATGCTGCAGGTATCCAAAACATTACTGCTACTATACGTAATGCAGGGACTGCAATCATTACATCTGCAACAATCAATTGGACAGTGAATGGAGTTGCACAAACACCGGTTAATTTTACAGGATCATTAGCAGGAGGTACAATATCAAATAACATTACACTTGGAACTATAAATGCTCAAGTTGGCACAGTTTACAATATTGCTTATACAATCAGTAATCCAAATAACACCACTGAATCTAATACAACCAACAATAGCATGAGCAGAACTACGGCTTGTTTACTGCCTGGAGGTGTATATACAGTTAATCAAGGTGCAGCTGCAAGTGCAAGTAATTTTACCTCGTTAAGTGGACTTGCTGATTATATTAGTATGGGAGGCATTGGTGGTGCAGTAACTTTTAATGTTGTTGCCAATTCAGGACCATATGTTAATCAGGTATTTCTTGCAACGATTCCAGGAGCAAGTGCCACAAATACCATTACCTTTAATGGTAACGGAAACCGTGTTGAGTTTAATAACACCAATCCTGGTTTAATTGGTATCATCAACGTAATTGGAACCGACTATGTTACATTTAATCAACTACATGTAAAATCGCTTAATGTAAGTAATGGTGTTGGTTATTTAATTGCAACTGGTGCTGATTATGTCAGTATTTTAGGTTGTAACATTGATATATCATCAGTAACTGGAGGCTCACTTTCAGCTGGTATTGCCGTTACATCCAGTTTAAGTAACCCAACTGGAATAGCATCAAATACCAGTTTTTTTAATCGTTTTATAGGTAACACCATAATAGGTAATGCTAGCGGAGGTCCATATTACGGTATATCTGCTTGTGCAAACAATACAGATGGTACAAATAATGGATATGTAATTAGAGACAACATCATTAGAGACTTTACTTTATATGGTATTTATGCATATGGTGTTACTGGTAGTATGATAAAAAATAATGAGATTTCACGTCCAACCAAATCATCACCAACAACTTTCTACGGAATAAACTTTGTATATTTATCTGGAGATACATTTGATGGCAATAAGATTACCAAACCATTTGAAATGTTACAATCAACTACCAATATTTTTTATGGTATGTACTTATTAATTGCACAAGGTACCAATAGGCCAGTTGTTATTAGAAATAATTTAATTGCCGATATCAAAGGTGGTGGAACCATTTATGGAATTTATCAGCAAATTGTTAATGAGAGTCAACTATACCACAACACCATTAGTATTGACTATCCACAAGCAACCACAACTTCTGCAACCTATGCATTTTTTACAACAAGCAGTGTAACATACCAAAGGGTTCGTAACAATATTTTCCACGTAAACAGAGGTGGTAGCGGTAGTAAATACTTAATGTATATAGGTGCAACAGGTAATACCTACGACTACAGAAATAATGGATTACATTATGGTACCCCAACAGGTAGTACCAATAACTTTGTTGGTTACTATACAACAAATAGAACAGACCTTGCAGCATGGAGAAGTGCGAACACGGTAAATCCTCTTGATTCGTTTAGTGTATTTGCTAATCCTAATTTTAGAACAGCATTTACACCAGCTCCATTTACACCAGGGGCAGATAGTTTAAATAACATTGGGTCTGATATACGCTCAATAGTACCTACCGATATCATGGGCGTACCGCATGATTCATTGCCAGATCCTGGTGTTTACAAATTTGATGTTTCTCCTAATGATGCAGGTTTAATTGGGTTTTCATCACCCACAATGCCTTTAAATTTAGGGGTTCAGAATGTTAATGCAGTAATTAAAAACTTTGGTACCGCTACATTGTCCTCAGCCAATATTGATTGGCAGGTAAATGGGGTTAATCAAACAAGTGCAAGTTGGTCGGGGAATTTAATTACCAACGATACTATTTCTGCCGCATTGGGAACTTTTAACTTTGCAAATTCAGGCTTATTTACACTTAAGGCTTGGAGTTCATCACCCAACTCAACAACAGATATTTTACGTTTTAACGATACTGTACAACAAACTTTTTGCACGCCATTAAGTGGTAATTTTACAGTAAACCCTGCTTTACCTAATGGCAATGGTAATTTCCAAACAATTGGTGCAGTTGTGCAATTAATACAAACTTGCGGTATTGCAGGAAACGTAACCGTGAATGTATCAGCTGGTACTTACAATGAAAAACTAAGCTTCTCAAATATTTCAGGCTTAGGATCAGGTAATCGTTTAAGTTTTATTGGTGCTGATTCATCAAATACAATTATAACTTATGCAGGATCAACCCCAAACGATAGGTCTACAATTTCAATAACTGGTTCTGATAACATCTCTTTTAGTAACTTCAAAATTATTAATACCGGCTCAACAGTTGCGGTGGCTGTTCAAATCAATGGATTATCTGGTAATAGCGCTGATAGTTTATCTTTTAATAAATGTGTATTTATAGTTACATCTAATACTATCTCTTCACTAATAAATGTATTTGAAGTAAGCTCTTTACCAACCATCCCTACATCATCAACATTTATAAATGCCAATGCATTATCTATAGATAGTTCTTCATTTATTGGCGGATACTACGGATTAATAATGATGGCACCTAATACAACTAGATCAACAGGAAATAGAATAAGGAACTCATACTTTTTTGACCAAAACTACTTCTTTTCATATTTCAACGGTATTGAAAGAAGTTTATTTGAACGTAACAGAATAATTGGAGGGGGTAAACAAAATCCAACTTTTAGCTATGGCTTATACATAAGTTATAGTGGAGAAGGTATGGTAATTAATGCAAACGAATTCTCAGGACAAAATGGTGGTTATGCAATTTATACTATTTATCCTCAAGGTTCGCTTACAAATAAATCTGTAATTTCAAACAACATGATTCAAATTGGCACTGCAGCGAATACAGCATACGGTATACTTATGGGTTACCCATCACAATTAGTTTTTGCCCACAATGCTGTAAATATTACTTCTGGAAGTTCAACAGCTACTACGTTCTACTTGTTTAGTAATAACGCTTCATTATATAATACTGTTGATGTCATTAATAATGTTTTTAACAACCCTAATGCAGGATATTGTGCATGGATAGGTGATGGAGGTGCACTATTCCCAATCACACAAATTGGTTTAAATTGGACCATAAATAATAATGTTTATTATGGATTAGGAACCTACCCATATCGCTCGAATAACCAAATAACACAAACGTTTGCAAATTGGCAAACCTTACCTACTATTGGAAACGACTCTAACTCAATATTTTTAAACCCAAGTTTTACTAGTATTAATAACCTTCGGTTAACCACTATACCATTTAACAATATAGGTAAACCAAATACCTGGGTTGTAGCAGATATTGATGGAAATACCCGCAGTGCAACAACACCAGATGTTGGGGTGAGTGAATTTAGTCCACCAGCAAATGACGGAGGGGTAATTTCTTTCGCTTTACCTAAGGCACCAGTTGACACGGGTTTAACTGATGTTAGGGTTGTTATTAGAAACCATGGTATTGCAAACATAACCTCTATTAATGTTACTTATGTTTCAGGTGCAACTTCGCATAGTCAATTATACACTGGTTCAATTTTACCTAATGGCACAGATACTGTAACTTTTAATGCCACCTCAGGAACAAGCGCTTCAAGCCAGCAGTTTAACTACACAGGAGGTAGTATTTTAATGAGAGCCTATACTTCATCACCTAATACAAGTGTTGATGCTAACATGTTAAATGATACATTTAACCTCAATATTTGTCAAGGAATGAGTGGTGTATACACCATTAATCCTTCAGGTGTAGGACCAAGAAATTTTACAAATTTCAATAATGCTATTAACGCACTTCAATGTGGTGGTGCGCTTGGTGCTGTTACCTTTGATGTATCTAATGGTACATATAACGAACAGTTAACTTTTGGAATTATACCAGGAGTTAGTACACTAAACAGAATCACTTTCCGCTCTACAACACTTAACCGCAATAATGTTATATTAAGCTTTGGGCCAACAAGTGCTGCTAATAACTATGTGGTTACATTTAATGGTACACAGTTCGTAAACTTCGAACACATGACCATTAGAAATACAAATGCTACAAATGGTCGTGTATTTCAGTTAGGCTTAGCAGGATCTATTAATTCTGCAAATATTCGTATTCGTAACAACAATGTTGAAGGTATGAATGTAACCACAACAAGTGATGCAAATGCATTAATTTTTGGTGCATCAGGAACAAATGCAACAGACATTAATATTGCGAATAACAACCTATTAAATGGAAGTATGGCGGTATTCTTAGGTGGGCAAAATATCATTAATAACTATTCTCAACGTTGCCAAATCGATTCGAATGTAATAACCAATCCATATTATTATGGACTTTATTTAACCAGCCGTGCCGATCAAAAAATACGTTACAATGAAATTACACCAAATGCAGCTTCATTCTATGGCGTTTTTATTTCAGGTTTATCAACCAATAGTGAAATAGCATACAACAAGTTATTCCAACCATCTAATTATGGTTTCTATATTAGTGGGCATGCTCAATATGGGGAAGTTGGAAGCAGTAAAATTTATGGTAATGCAATAATGGTTAACGGTGGAACAGCTTCACCTTTATACCTTATAAGTTGCTCGGACATGCGCGTTTTCAATAACAGTATAAATACACTAACTACTGGCACATCAACAACTATGGGTGCTATAACTTTCGGAGGTTCAACTGCAGGTGGCAGCATAGTTGGCGCTACCCAAATGTACTTTATGAACAACGCTATAAAAGCAGGCTCATCCCCAGCAATAAGTATTATTAATGCTAGTGGATTAAATGCAATTCAACAGTTAGACCATAACGTATATAACACAACAGGTAGTACTTTGTTATTCTTGAATGGAATATCATATACGCCAGCTAACTTTACAAATGCGAAAGGCGCAATTCTTGGGGCAAGTGATCTAAATTCATTACAGGCTGATCCAACATTTACTTCAGCATCTAATTTAACACCACTTGCTTCAAATGCAAACAGTTGGGTATTAAATGGACGTGGAATACAAGTTTATGACCTTAATAAAGACATAAATAACAACAATAGAAGTATTGCTGTAGAAACTGGTGCACCAGATATTGGAGCCTACGAATTTACTCCTAGTGTGCTTCCAACTCCAGCAACAACAACTGGAACAATTGGGTATGGTAATACTCAACATTTTGTGAGCTTCGGAGATACGCTTGGTTCTATTATTTGGGGCTATAGTGGCACGCTACCTACAAGTATCAATTTCAGATTTGCTCCTGGCACTTTAATTAGCAACAGAGCAACTAGCCCGAACAGTAACGCAATGATTGATACTGCAGCACATTTGATGGATGCGTTTTGGACATTAAATCAAACTGGTGGTGTAGGATTTACCTATGACCTACGTTTGAAATACAAGCCATTTCAAATGGGAAAAGTGCCTACTGAAACAGATATTAAGTTTGCGAACAGAATGACTTCAGGCCTTTATAGCTGGTGGTTTAACAATAGTACCATGAGTTTTATTGATACTGTTGCTAATGTTTTTGGTATGAACAATTTATTTGAAGCAACATCATTCACAGGAACAAGCGATATTGGTACCCCACTTCCTGTGAAGTTAACCAACTTACGTGCAGTTAAGGCAAATACTCATGCACAATTAAATTGGATTACGGCAAGTGAACGCAATGCTTCTCAATTTGTGATTGAGCGTTCTATGGACCGTAATAGATTTGAAATTGCAGGTTCGGTTAGGGCCACAGGTAACTCTTCTATTAGCAATAGCTATCAATTTACTGATGTAAATATTAGCAGAGTTGCAATGGGTAAAACTGTTTATTACCGCTTACGCATTGTTGATGCTGACGGTAAGTTTGAGTACTCTCCTATTGTGGCTGTATCTTTCGAAGAAAGAACAAAACCAGCTGTAAATGTTTACCCTAATCCATTTAATACAAACGTAAGTATTCAAGTAACTGCTGATATGGATGCTAAGGCGATTATCACTATTGTTGACCTATACGGCAAAACAGTTGCAGAAATAGCACGTGAAGTTGTAAAAGGTGATAACATGATTAGCGTAGATTCATTACAACATTTGGCTCCTGGCATATACTTTGTTAAAGTAGATGCTGGTGGCAGTGAAATGGTAACTAAGTTGATTAAAGAATAATCTACCATAATAATAAAACTTAAATAGGCTGCTCAAATTGGGCAGCCTATTTTTTGAATTTGAATTAACCTTTTATCTTAAAAATGTGTAAAACGAACAAAAAGGGCAATGGTTTTTAAATCGATTTATGTATAAATAAAACCGACACTGAATAACATTTCAATTATTGAGGACATTTTCTGCTCCCAACGAATTTTACATGACCAGAAGACATTTAATACGCATTCCTTAGTTACTGATTATAATCAATACCTACATGCTTTGCCCCAGCTTTCTATTGTTAATCGGCCACATGTACCATACTTGTATTTTTATTAATGTAATTGCTGATAAACACAACATCTATAAGTCTTATGATTTGCATATTACAAACAAGTTAATAAAACAACTTTTAATCAAAAAAATCCCAACTACAATAAAGTAATTGGGATTAAAATAACATCTAAAAATACGATTTTATTTTACCAACTGATCATTATCATCTAACCTATTCATGGCCATCATTTGTTTCATGGTTCTGTCCATACCTTCAGAACTGCCATCTAAAAATATCACATTGCCTTTACCATTTTCTGCAAAGTGTTTAATCGATTCTGTCCACATACTAAATAAAAGGAATGAGGCGTCTAAATCGGCAACCTTCATTTCGTTGGCCGCTTCACTCATACCCTTTGCAACTTCCTTGCGGAACAGTGCCACACCTTGACCACGCAGTTGTGCTGCAATACGCTCTGCTTCTGCGGCAATTTTTATTGCATTACCATCTGCTTCTGCGGCTTTTGTTTTGGTAATTAATAAGGCCTGCCCTTCATTTTCAGCAGCAGCTTTTAAATTGCTTGATGCTACAACCTGCGCCATACTTTTAGTTATGGCATCATCAAACGTAATATCGTTTAACTGTAAGTCTAATAAATGAAAACCCCATGTTTCAACCACCGTATCAATTCCCTCTTTTACATACTCTACAATTTCTTTACGTAACGATAGAATTTCTGCTTGCTTTTTAGTTGCAACAAATCCGCGAATACCGCCCTCAATGGTACGTATCAATGCCGTCATAAAATCACGCTCATTCACAAATTTAAACGCCACATTTTTTAGCGTTTCCTCTTTGTTATCCACCACACTATACAATAACATGGCCTTAAAATATACATTAGCTTGATCTTGCGTGATGGCCTGAAAATCTAACTCAATGGAACGATTTTGTACGGAAATTTTCTTGAAAATAACTTCTAAAAAAGGAATTCTGAAATTTAAACCAGGATATAAGATCCTGCGGTATTTACCAAACATGGTTAATACAGATACTGTACCTTGTTGAACAGTAACAATGCTTAAATATAAAATTAAAGCAATAATTAAAATAATAATTAAAATAGACATGGTTTAAATGTATTAATTTGAATGCACAAGATATACATTGTATAGCTAACTACCTTCCTCTTTTACGTGTGTGGTTTGATTTAGGTTTAAAACCTCCTTTTTTAGGCGAATTACTTTTACCGCCTTTATTTTTACGCATGTCCTGATTATGTCCAGCCTTTGGTCTTTCATTAGATTTACTTTGTTGCGAATTAGAACTACCTGATGGCTTTAGCTTAAACGACTTAGGTTTTGGTTTTCTATCATCTACATCACTCGAATCTTCAATCATACCATAAATAATATCTAACTCATTTGTAGATAAATCTCTCCAATCGCCTAATGGTAATTTACCTAAACTGATGTTCATGATGCGCACACGCTCTAGTTTTTTCACCTCATAGCCAAAGTGCTCGCACATCCTGCGTATTTGGCGGTTTAAACCTTGTATTAAAGTAACCCTAAAAACAGTTGGCCCCTCTTGTACAACCTTACATTTTTTAGTAACCACACCCAACATTGGAACTCCGTTTGCCATTCCATTTAATACTTCTTCGGTTAAAGGTTTATTAACCGTAACTATATATTCTTTCTCATGTTTATTTCCAGCTCGCAAAATTTTATTTACCACATCACCATCGTTGGTTAAAAATATCAATCCTTGCGAATCTTTATCTAACCTACCAATAGGGAAAATACGCTCCGGGTGGTTAACAAACCTTACGATGTTATCAGCTACACCAATTTCAGTAGTACTTGTTACACCTACAGGTTTATTTAGTGCAATAAAAACAAGCTTATCATCTTTTTTAGGCTCCAATTTATTTCCATTAACGGTAACCTTATCGCCTGCATACACTTGGTCGCCAATTTGTGCTTTTCGTCCGTTAATAGTTACATTCCCATTCTCAATGAATCGATCTGCTTCGCGCCTACTGCACAAACCACTTTCACTGATAAATTTATTTAAGCGTGTTCCGCCTTGTTTTTGCATGATGTTATTGGTGTTGGGCAATTTTACTTGAAACTAACTGAGCTTTGGTTTCGCCATTGTATTGTATAATGGCAGTATAGTTTTGGTTAATGATTTCACCTTGCTTTATCCAAGTTTCTACATCAAACGTAAACGAAAATATCATAAACCTATACTTGTGATGATTTAATGCTAACTCATTAATTACACTTGTTTTTTCCTCACGACTCACCTCTTCCATATACATGGTTTTGGGTTTGAGTTTATGATGTAAATAATAATCTAAAGCCACCAATTGCATCAAAACTTCATCTGTTTGGTAATGTAATTTTATTACTTCAAACAATACATCATAAGCATCATACAAAGCATGTTTATGGAAATTATAATGCGCATTAAAGTAAGTTCCAACATTTAATAAAAACTCAAAAATGCCATACTTATGAGCAGCATATTTCAGTGTATTTGTAGCTCTTTTTTTATTCCAATAAACCTCTAAGGCTTCTTCCAATAAAGTTATTTTGTACAACTCTTCTTTACTTAAATAGTTGCTTTCAATTATTTGGTAAGGTGGCATTGGGTCAAAAATATATCCATGTTGCTCATGCTTTAAACGCATGGGTGTACCTTTTAAAAACTTCAAAAATCCAAGTTGTAATTCGGGTGGATTTAGTTTAAAGACCTCTTCAATACTGTATTTAATATCTGCCCACTCATCTAAAGGTAAGCCCACAATTAAATCAAGGTGCATTTCTATTTTGTTATCCAATTGCTTAATTACTGTAATGGTTTTATCAAAATTTTGCTTACGACTTACTTGTAAATTAGCCTTTTGGTTTACGGTTTGAATACCAATTTCAAATCGGAATACACCCTCAGGAACTTCTTCCTGAATAAACTTTACAATATCAGGATGAACTATATCTGCTGTAATTTCAAACTGAAAAACCTGTCCCGGTTTTCTGCGTGCTAAAATGAATTTGAAAATATCAATAGTAAAATCTTTTTTTACATTAAACGTTCTATCTAAAAACTTAATCGTACGGCCATGTTCGATTAAATACTCCAAGTTACATTTAATATCCTCAATAGGTAAATAACGAACTTTGTTATCTAAACTCGCTAAACAAAACTCGCATTTATATGGGCAACCACGAGAAGTTTCTATGTAACAAACTTTGTTATATAATTCTTCGGGTGGGTCGTTTTTGTATGGATTGATACCTACATAATTCAATAAATCGAAGGTAACTTGTTGAGGAAAAAATTCCATCTTTCCATCTAACTTATATACCAAATTTGGTATGCCTTTAATGTTAGGATAGTTGTTTAAAAATTCAGCAAATGGTATTTCACCCTCACCAACAATAATATAATCAACTTCGTCTAACTTAATTAAATCTTGGTAATCATAACTTACTTCTGGTCCGCCTAAAAGTATTTTTATATTTGGGTTGATAGCTTTTAATACCCTCGCCACAGCTAATGTTTGTGTAATATTCCAGATATAACAACTAAACGCCACTACATCATAATCCTTACACTTATCGGCAATATCTTCGGGTTTTTCTTTAATGGTAAACTCATGCCAATTTAAACCTTCATGTTGCTGATGATTTAATTCGTACAACAACCTAATTGCTAAATTAAGGTGTATATATTTGGCGTTAAGTGTGGTTAAAAGCGTTTTCATTGAAGTTGCGAAGATAGTAGAATAACCCGAAATGAGCGCCCTACTTCCAACGCTTATCCATCCAATCTTTTTGTTGGGTTGGCGTTAAAAATGTCCAAGCAATAAATCGACTTATTTTTTGGCCTTGTGCCATTTCTATCACCTTAATTTCGGTAGCTTTAAGTTGGGTTAATAATTTTGTAATTATAGGCACAGTGGTTTGTTTTGATACCAATGAGGTAAACCAAAAACATTGTTGTGCATAGCTTACACTTTCCAGCGCTAATTTGTTAATAAAACCTTCTTCACCTCCATCGCACCAAAGCTCTGTTTGATGTCCGCCAAAATTAAGTATGGGCGATTTTATTCGTTTACCTTTTAGATTGCTTACTTTACGTATACTTGCTTGTTTAGCTTCTTCAGCAGTGGCATGAAATGGTGGATTACAAATGGTAAAATCAAACAGTACATCATTGCCAATTACACCTTTTAACAAACTATTGGTGCGCATTTGTTTTAATAATGTAACAGTTCCTTTTAAGACTTCATTGTTGTAAATTATTTTTTCAGCATTATCTATTGCCTTATCATCGATATCCGTTCCTATAAAACTCCAGCCAAATAATTGATGACCTAAGATAGGATAAATACAATTTGCACCAACACCAATATCAACCCCAAGAATTTTTTTACCGCGCGGAATAACCCCTTGGTTGTATTTAGCAATTAAATCAGCTATGTAATGCACATAATCGGCACGGCCCGGTATTGGCGGACATAAATACCCACTGGGAATATCCCAATCATCTATTTTATAAAAGAATTTTAGTAGCGCTTTGTTTAATAACTTTACTGCTTTGGGATTACTGAAATCAATAGATTCATCACCATACTTATTTACAGCTATCATGGGTTTTAATTCAGGGCATGCATGTGTTAATGCTGTAAAATCATACCTATCGCCATGCGCGTTGCGCGGATGTAACTCGTTTTTTAAAGGCATTTTTATTTTAAATTAAAAAGCCATCCCGAAGCTTTGTTCGAGATGGCTTTTTGTATGTTATCAGCCTTAAGCTAAAATGGTATTTTTACAAGCTTGTAAAATCGCTTCGGCTTTATCTTGCAAAGACGATTCGCTATATACACGTAACACAGGTTCTGTTCCGCTAGCTCTTATCATCACCCATTCACCATTGCCTAAATGAAATTTAAATCCATCTAAGTCTTCTACTTTTTCAATGGTGTAATTTCCGAAGGTAGTATACTTGCCTGCTTTGCAATTAGCCAATACGTTTTGTTTAATTTCTTCGGTAATGTGTAAATCAATACGGCCCATAGCAAAACTGCCTACTACCTCGTACAATTCTTTAATTAAATCATCCAAGCTCTTACCTGTTTTGGCCATAAACTCCCAAAGGGTTAAACCAATCCAAATACCATCGCGCTCAGGAATAAATCCTTTAATGGCAATACCTCCGCTTTCTTCGCCACCTACCAATACGTTTTCGGTAACCATTTTTTCGCAAATGTATTTAAAGCCAATTTTGGTGATTTCAATATCTAAACCATAAGCCTTTGCCAATGCTGTAATTTTTGAGGTAGCCGAGAAAGTAGTAATAACTTTACCACTCATGCCTTTGTATTTGTGCAAGTAATGCACCAATAAAAGGATAATGTGATGCGAATCAACAAACTCACCTTTTTTATTATACAAGCCAATACGATCGGCATCACCATCAGTAACTAAACCACAATCAATATCGCCACGTTGTTTAAGTGCTGCACTAAACTCTGCTAAGTTTTTATGGATAGGCTCAGGAGCTTGCCCGTAAAAACTTGGATTATAATCGCAATGCAACAAAAACGCTTCAGGAAACAATGCTTTCATTACATTTTGTCCGGCACCATACATGGCATCGTATCCAAATTTCATTCCGCTGTTTTTAATCGCAGCTAAATCAAAACTTACTTTTACTTCATCAATATACAAGGTTTCTAAATCAACATAAGTAACCATACCTGATTTCACCAACTCTTCCATTGGAGTTAAAGCTGTTTCAACCAAATTATTTGGTATGGCCGCTTCTACAGCATCAATCACAGCCGGACTGCTTGGTCCGCCATAATGTGCTTTAAGTTTATAGCCACTGTATGCAGGTGGGTTATGACTTGCAGTAATAATTACACCCAACGCAGCGCCATGTTTTACGGCACCTAAACTAATCATTGGAGTGGAAACAAAACCTTTAGCCAATTTAATTTTTATGCCATTGGCACACATAATTTGTGCTACAGTTTCTGCAAATAATTCGCCAGCAAAACGACAATCATGGCCTAATACAATACTTAAATTATCGGCATGATTTTGTTTAATGTATGCAGCAGTTCCTTGTGCAACACGTTTTACATTATCTACATTAAACTCGGCAGCAATAATGCCTCGCCATCCATCTGTTCCAAATTTTATTTGATACATAATTGATATCCTATATTACACACATAAAGACGCACTATTGATGCGTCTTTATTGATCAAAATTATTATAATTATTTTTTATGCAAAAGCATTTTCACCCGTAATATCCAAACCTGTAATAAGCAAATGAATATCATGAGTTCCTTCGTAAGTAACTACAGATTCTAAATTCATCATGTGGCGCATAATTGGGTACTCACCTGTAATACCCATACCACCTAAGATTTGGCGTGCATTGCGGGCTACGTTTAGCGCTAAATCCACATTGTTACGTTTAGCCAAACTAATTTGTGCAGGAGTTGCCCTACCTTCATTCATCAATACACCTAAGCGCCAAGTTAGTAATTGTGCTTTGGTAATTTCAGTTATCATTTCGGCTAGTTTCTTTTGTTGTAATTGGAATCCGGCAATCGGTTTTCCAAATTGTATACGCTCTTTACTGTAGCGTAATGCCGTATCGTAACAATCCATAGCAGAACCAATAGCACCCCAAGCAATACCATAACGAGCACTGTTTAAGCAAGTCAATGGACCTTTTAAACCTTCAACACCTGGCAAAATATTTTCTATTGGAACTTTTACATCATTGAACACCAACTCTCCAGTTGCGCTTGCACGTAAACTCCATTTATTATGTGTTTCAGGTGTGCTAAAGCCAGCCATACCACGTTCCACAATTATGCCTTTTATTTTACCTTGTTCGTTTTTAGCCCAAACTACAGCCACATCAGCATAAGGTGAATTAGAAATCCACATTTTTGCACCGTTAAGTATAACATGTTTACCATCACCGGCATCCTTGAAATTAGTGGTCATTCCACCTGGATCAGAACCGTGATTTGGTTCTGTCAAACCAAAACAGCCTAACCATTCGCCTTTAGCCAATTTAGGTAAATACTTATGTTTTTGTTCTTCGCTACCAAATTTATAAATAGGATACATAACCAATGAACCTTGAACTGATGCTGTTGAACGAACACCTGAATCACAACGCTCCAATTCCTGCATCATGATGCCATAAGTAATGTAGTCCATGCCACCACAACCATATTCAACAGGTAATTGAGGACCAAAGCAACCTAAATCGCCCAATTGTTTAACCATGTCGTAATTAAACTTAGCTTGTTGAGCCATATCCTCAATAATTGGCGACAATTCTTTTTTAACATAATCGCGAACCATGCTGCGCACTAATTTATGCTCTTCGGTAAGTAATTCATCCATCAAATAATAATCAGGATGGGTGTATAAATCAGGTTTGTTTGCCTTATGAAATTCGGCTGTTGATACGGCTTTTTCTGTGCTCATATTTTTAATGATGAATAGGTTGCGAATTTAATGTTTAATTGTTCATTTAAAACACTTAAAGTGGCTATTTTGTGTCAGTTTTAAATAGTTAATTGCGTAAAATTTTTAGCATGATTGTAGAATTAAACCATTTAAAGTTTTACGCTTACCACGGTTTGTATGATTTTGAACGCGAAAAAGGCGGTGAGTATATTGTTGATGTATTGATTGATTCAGCAGATGAAACCAATTATTTACAACTTAATGATGTGGTAAACTACGAAGACATATACCGAATAGTAAACCAACATATGCAGACACCAAAAGATTTTATTGAAGAAGTAGCGAGGCTAATATTAAACGATTTAAAAGTAACTTTTAGTAACGCCAAGGTAATTGAAGTAAAAATTACCAAATGCGCCCCACCTATTCCGAGCATGAAAGGTTCGGCAAGAGTTACTGCCAACTACAAAAAATAACACATCAAACCACAAATAAAAAAAGCCTCGATTCGCAATGAACCGAGGCTTTTCTGTTATCAGGTGTTTTAATTAAACACCAGTATCGTGTTGTACACTTTCTAAAATATAAGGATGTTTGGTTGGGTATAAGTTTGCTTTTGTTAAACCTTTCATAACGATAAACAAGAATAAGCCTGCAAATAAACTTAAGAAACCAATTTCCATTAAACCTACACCTTGTGATGGAACTTCTATGATTCCAACTGGGTTATGATCAGTGACTGCAGTAGCTAAATTCATTGCACCTGGCATAACCATTAAGTATACATCATTCCAGTGACCAATTAAGATGCAAGCACCTACAATAGCACCGATTTTAGGATTACGTTTTGCTCCTCTTTTCATAAACATAAAGAAAGGAATAACGAAATTTAACACAAGATTAAAGTAGAAACTGAAACTATATGAACCATACATACGAGGTGCGTAATAAGCAACCTCTTCAGGAATGTTTGCATACCAAATTAACAAGAATTGGGCAGTCCACATGTAAGTCCAGAACATAGAAATTGCAAATACCCATTTACCTAAATCGTGCATGTGCTCATCAGTTACAATACCTTGCATATAACCATTTTTACGCAAGTACCAAGTAATTAAGTAAGCAACTGTCATAGCACTAGCCCAACCTGTTGCAAAATTGTAAATAGTAAAGATCGTTGAGTACCAGTGTGCATCAACACTCATGGTAATATCCCAAGCAAACATACTAAAGGTAAATCCGAACACAATCATGAATAAAGCCGACAAGTTGTATGATTTATCAAAGAAAGTAGTGTCAGTTAAACCGGTAGATAATTGATCTTCTTGACGAGAGAACTTTCTAATCATACTTGCACAGAAAACCCAGAAACCTGTAAAGGTCGCTAAACGAATTAAGAAGAAAGGTTTATTTAAGTACCATGTTTTTTTAGCTAATAATGGATCTGATTCCATTACACCATCATGCGCCCAGTGGTATATACCTCCGTGGAAAGCATAAAGGCTCAAAAACACAACAACAAATAAAGTAATTGCGCCTATTGGCATAAACTCACTCATTGCCTCAAAAACCCTACGTACTGCTACGTACCAACCTGCGTTGGCCAATTGACTAATTACGATAAAAATGATTGCTAAAGTTGAAATAAGGAAAAAGAAGTAACCATTAAACAACAAACTTCCTAGTAAACGCTTAGCAGGTAGGTGGTGTAATTGTTCTTCGCTTAATCCTTCAATGCTTGGATGGTAGGTAAAAAAACCTATAAGTGCTAATAACAATCCCAAGCCCATAAGTATATACGATAAGCGTTTTGCTTTATCAGTGTATACAAATTTTTCTTCTCTTAATTGAATGGCAGTAGTATGTCCCATTGTGTGTAGAGTATTATATTTTAGTTATTAGTTAGCAGTAACACCGCTTAAATTGTAGATATAATGAATTACTTGCCAGCGTTGTTTCGGAGTAAGAACCGAACCATAAGCACCCATCAAGTTTTTACCATGTGTAATGCTATAGAAAGCTTTACCAGGGTTGATTGTTGGAAGCCTATCACTGTATGCAGGCACTTGAGGATATTTACCATCAGCAACGATAGTACCTTTTCCAAGGCCATCTTCGCCATGACAAGGAGTACAGTTAATATTATATAATCGTTTACCTTCTGCTAAGTTATACTCGCTACTTTGTAATGGATTTTTCCAAGCACTTGCAGCTTCGTATGATTCGTTGCTTTTTGGTAAATTATAAGTAGCGTAGTCTAACTGACCACGAGCGATCGTACCTTTTACCGGTAAACGCATATTCATACCATAAGGATTAATTGTATTGTTACCATTTGAAGAACCTTCTTCAGCAGCTAACTGAGACATTGGCTCGTAAGCAAATGACACATACATATTAGGGGCATATTCAATACCCGGGTTATCGCCACCAGCACTGCATCCTACCATAATTACAGTTGATGCGGCAACAGCTAGTAACGTGTATATCGACTTTCTCATAGTTCGTTAATCCTTTCTCTAACTTCTAAAGCGCCACCTTTTTTAAAAATGTTTGATAATTCATTCACATCGGTTTTGCCATCGTGAACATTTACAGCAATTACAAAACGATCATCAGTAACGCGTAAATCAATGATATCAGTATTACGTCCCCAAAACATTTTATTTACAACAAAGAAACTACCCACCATACCAAATGCTGTAAACAAAATTGATAATTCGAAAGTAATTGGAATGTAAGTTGGAATATGTAAAAATGGCTTACCACCAATTAACATAGGCCAATCAAAATATGAAGTAAACGATTGCAAAGAAATTGCTGAAACTAAACCTGTCATAGCAAAACAGAATGCTGCAGTAGATAAGCGAGAACGCTTAACACCTAAAACACGATCTAAATTGTGAATGGCAAACGGAGTGTATACATCGTATACATCGTAACCTTTTTCTTTTAAACTTTTAGTTACATTTAAAGTTGCATCCGGGTTATCATATACCCCTAATAGCATAATTTTATTATCCATGTACAGTTTCTCCTTTCTCTGCATGTGCATGAGAACCGTGGTCGTCATGCGAGTGGGTTGGTATAATCGATTTCACCTCTGCCATATTGATGGTAGGTAAATAGCGAATAAATAAGAAGTACAATGTAAAAAATAGTCCGAATGAACCGAATAAAATCATAAACTCAGTTAATGTAGGCGTATACATTGTCCAGCTCGATGGAAGGAAATCTCTATGTAATGAAGTAACGATGATTACGAAACGCTCGAACCACATACCTATATTTACGATGATTGACATTACGAAGATAAACCAAGGTGTAGAACGTGCCCATTTAGTCCAGAATACTTGAGGTGCAATTAAGTTACAACCCATCATAATCCAGTAGCTCCACCAGTATGGACCGCTAGCACGGTTGATAAAAGCATACTGTTCGTATTCAACACCTGAGTATGCAGCAACGAAAAACTCGGTAATGTATGCTAAACCTACCATAGTACCTGTTAACATTACTACTCGGCACATTGCATCTAAGTGGCCCATAGTAATGTACTCTTCTTGTTTTAATACAACACGACCAATAACCAATAAGGTTAGTACCATACCGAAACCAGAAAAAATTGCTCCAGCCACAAAATATGGAGGGAAGATTGTAGTATGCCATCCCGGAACCAATGATGTTGCAAAGTCCATAGATACAATAGAGTGAACTGAGAATACCAAAGGAGTAGAAATACCTGCTAATATCAACGAAATCATCTCATAACGGTGCCATGTGCGGGTTGAACCGTTCCAACCCATAGACAAAAAGTTATATATAGTTTTGCGGAAACCTATAGCTCTATCTCGAGTTGTTGCAATATCTGGTATTAAACCAATATACCAGAATACCAATGATACGGAGAAATAGGTTGAAATCGCGAACACATCCCAAACTAAAGGAGAGTTAAAATTAACCCATAACGTACCAAATGCATTTGGAAGCGGGATTGGCCAATATGCTACCCACGGGCGACCCATATGGGATAGAATAAATGAAGCCGCACACAATACAGCAAAGATGGTCATTGCCTCAGCCGAACGGTTGATAGACATACGCCATTTTTGACGGAATAATAATAATACAGCTGAGATTAACGTACCCGCGTGACCAATACCCACCCAGAATACGAAGTTGGTGATATCAAATGCCCAACCTACAGTTTTATTTAAGCCCCAAACACCTAAACCCGTTAAAAAGGTATAAGTACTTGCAGCGATCCAAATACCAAGCACAATAGCTGATACGGTGAAACCTATCCACCATCCTTTTGATGCTTTGTTTTCCATTGGGCGCAAAATATCACGCGTTACATCCGCGTATGTTTTGCCACCGTTTACTAATGGTTCTCTTATTGGTGATTCGTATGACATGTGTTATGTTTTTTAATTACCAGAAATTTAATTAATGAGCGTGTTCTGCATTAGCATGAGCAGCTGTATCATGTTTAGTTTCTTCGTGTCCTGCATGACCCGGAGCAGTTGTTGAGTGAGTAGTGTGTCCACCAGCTAACTCTTCGTCTACATTTCGGATTTTTGTCATGTATGATACAGAAGGTTGTACGTTGTACTCTTCTAACAATACATAGCTACGCTCGTTGTTAAATAACTTAGCGATTTCACTGTTTTTATCGTTTACATCACCAAATATAATTGCATCTGCAGGGCAAGATTGTTGACAAGCTGTTTTAACATCACCGTCTTTAACTTTACGGTTTTCTAATTTTGCTTGTAATTTACCTGCCTGTATACGTTGGATACAGAATGAACATTTTTCCATCACACCACGAGAACGAACTGTAACATCAGGATTGATAACCATACGACCTAAATCATTGTTCATATAGAAATCAAACTGATCGTTTTCACGGTATTTAAACCAGTTGAAACGTCTTACTTTGTATGGGCAGTTGTTTGCGCAATAACGTGTACCAACACAACGATTGTAAGCCATATGGTTTAAACCTTCAGTGCTATGTACAGTTGCTAATACCGGACAAACAGTTTCGCATGGAGCATGACCGCAGTGTTGACACATTAATGGTTGGAATGCTACGCGTACGTTTTCAAAATCAGTCTCGTCATTAATTAATCCCTCGTCTTTACCTTTTAACATGTTACTAGCTAAACCGGCTTCGCGGGTTAATTTATTGCCTTTTTCATCTTTAAAGCTGTAGTAGCGATCAATACGCATCCAGTGCATTTCGCGGCTGTTTAATATTTCTTGACGACCAACTACAGGAACGTTGTTTTCTGCATTACAACTTACCACACATGAACCGCAACCGGTACATGAGTTTAAGTCTACTGCCATTGCCCAACGGTGACCTTTGCTATCATGCTCATCCCATAATGTAATAATATGTGCATGTTTATGATTGCCTGCTTTAGGATCTTTAACAAATTCGCCTAATGAAGCTTCACGAATAATATCACGACCTTCTATAGTATGATGAGTTTGTGTTTGTGGTAATTCGTATCCATTACCTGTTTTTTCAACAGAAACATCAGCAGCAGTGTATACAAATGTTTTACCATTGAAACTAACTGCTGTATAAGCATTTTTTCCAACATTAGCTCCTACACGACCACCTGCTGTACGACCATAACCTAGGGCTATTGAAATCGTATCACGAGCTTGACCCGGTTGAACCAACACAGGAATTTTTTCAATAACCCCTGTTTTAGTTTTTATGGTAATTACATCACCGTCTTTTAAGTTTAGCTTATCAGCAGTTACTTTACCAATAGCTGCATAGTTATCCCAGCATACTTTTGATACTGGATCAGGCATTTCTTGCAACCAAGGATTGTTTGCATAACGACCATCACCCAAACCTACTTTAGTGTATAAGCTTAATTCTACTTTATCTTTATTTGAAGTGTATGCTTTGTATGCGGTATTAACAGCATCTTGAGGTAGTACACTAGTTGTATAAGCAACTGGGGTTTTCATTGATGAAGTAAAACCATCATGCAACGCTTTGTTCCAACCTGCTTCGCCACCTAGTGCAGCAGTCCAATTATTTTTAACAAAAGTATAGTAATCAGTAAAGTTGCCTGACCAACGTAAAAAACTTTCAGATGCTTGACGGGTATTGAATACTGGAGAAATAGTTGGTTGCATTAAACCAATAAAACCTACACGCGTTTCAACGTCACCCCATGATTCCAAGAAATGATTATCAGGTGCATGGAATTTACATAATGCTGTAGTTTCATCTGCAACACTATTTGTACTTATTGAAACGGTAGCTTTCTTAATACCTGATATTAATTTATCAGCAGCATAATAATTGTATGCCGGATTTGAGTTGAAGAATATAACTACATCTGCAGCACCACTGTTTAACTCATTTACAAACGTTTCAAATGCAGCATCGTTACCACCTGTTTGGTTACTGTAATTATCTAAATCTACAGTTGTGCCAATATTGCCTAAAACACTATTAATGGCATTAACTATTAATTGATCAGCAACATTATTTGTACCGCAAACTACAATAGAGGCACCACGGTTAGCCCAAAGTTCTTTAGCTGAATTTTCAATCATATTCACCGCAAATTCAACATCACCAGGTGATGATAATTTTGCTGCACCAGCCAAAGAAGCTATCTTATTATACAAACTAATTAAAGCAACACTGGTTGCACTTGGTTTTAATGGAACACGAACGTCAGCGTTCGAACCAGTTAATGAAAGATTAGATTCAAACTGATAATGACGGCTCATGGTTTTAGCACCGTTATTAGTTGTGCCAACTTTACGGTTTTTAACCCACTGTTTGGTGAATTCTACTGGAGATATCCAAGTTCCTAAAAAATCGGCACCAAAACTTACAATGGTTTTTGCTTTATCAAATTGGTATCCTGGAATAACAGCCTTACCAAAAGATTGACCATTTGCTTCTATAATAGCGCTATATGATACTGGTTCATATACAATGTGCTTGGTTTGCGGATATTTAACTGAAAATTCGGCAATAGCTTTTTTCGTTGAAGGACTATTAACAGCACCCGAAATAATGCGAATACCTTTTGCGGCTGCTAATCCTTTTGTGATTTTACCATCTAATGTGTTCCAATCAACTTCGTTGCCTTCAGCTTTAGGACCTTGTAAACGCTCGTTATCGTATAATTCTAATACAGAAGCGTGATCAAAAGCACCAACACCTCCTTTAAATAAAGGAGACTCAGGGTTACCTTCAATTTTTACCGGACGACCTTCACGAGTTTTTACCAACACGCTAACACCTGTTGCAGGGTTAGTTGATGCGTACCAATTAGGAATACCCGGAGTGATATTCTCAGGCTTAACAATGTATGGAATTGCATTTTTGATAGGAGCTTTGTTACAAGCAGCTAATGCAACAGCTGATATACCGAAACCGAAGTACTTCAAGAAGTCACGTCTGTTTGAGGTTAACTCACCGTCTTTTTCGGTTAGTACTTCCTCTAACGGGATACCTTCTGCAAATTCATTTCTTTTATTTTGAAGAAATTTAGGGTCGTTATTTAGTTCCTCTAAACCTTTCCAGTATTTATTTTTATTTTCCATGGATGAATTTTTTCTAAGTGATAATGATTAATTTCAAATTGCTTAATTTGAAATTTTAAACTAGTAGTGGCATTTACCGCACTCTAAACCACCAATATTACTTACGGTTGCATACGATTTACCTTGTGCTTTTAGGTCTTCGTGCAATTTCTCGTAGTAATCATTATTTTTAACATCCACTTTTGCTTCGCGATGGCAATTGATACACCAGCCCATTTGTAATGAACTTTGTTGGTATACCACTTTCATGGTTTCAATAGCACCGTGACAACTTTGGCACTCTACTTTACCTGCTTTTACGTGTTGTGCGTGATTAAAGTATGCCAAATCAGGCAAATTGTGGATACGTACCCATTTGATTGGTTTTTGTTGCTTTGTAGGATCGTATGCTTTTTTCTCAGCATCCCATCCCACTGCATCGTAAATTTTTGCAATTTCTGGAGATACCTGACCATCATACTTCGCACTTGCTGTAACATGCATGTGGCAGTTCATACAGGTACTTGCCGATGGAATGGTAGCTTGTTTGCTTTTATCTGCACCAGTATGGCAGTACAAACAATTAATTTTGTATTTACCTGCATGTAGCTCGTGGCTGTAGTTAATTGGTTGGGCAGGCGCGTAACCTTGCTGAACACCAACTTCAGTTTGTCCATAGTTAAAACCATAAATTCCAAGTGCTACAGTAAATCCTAGAATTACTAAAATAGTTCCAACAACTGGATGCTTTGTAAATAATTTATATTTCCAAGTAGTTCTTACATCAACAACTGGCTCAAGTTCAAGAGCTGCTTGCTCAGGAAATTTCGCATCGTATATGCCTTGAACAGTTTTCTTAATGCGATAAAGCACAAAAACTATTAAAAACAAAATTAACGCCATGATAGATAGCGCTATAAATGTTGTGTTGTTGTAAAATGAATCTTTAGTTGGAGTAATAGCTTCTGTGCTTGCAACATCCGCACTGTTTGTAGGAGCAACTGATGCTTGAGCTACAGGAGGTGTTTTAATGTACTCCAAAATTGATTTAATTTGAGCATCTGAAAGATTTTCAAACGAAGTCATAACCGATTGGTTGTTCTCATTGTAAACTTTCACTGCTTTTTCGTCTCCGGATTTAACAAGAGCCTGGGAATTCTTGATCCACTTAATGAGCCAAGCCTCGTCATACTTCTCGTTAATGCCTTTTAGAGCTGGGCCAACTACTTTTTCGTTCAACGCATGACACGATGTACAGTTAGCATTAAATAGTTTTTCCCCTTCAGCTACATCTGCTTTTACAAACGAAGCACTTGAAGCGAGGAGTGCAAATAATGTGGTAATTCTTAAAAATCTCATCGTAACAATCTGATTGTTCAAGGTTTAAATTACTAGTGAATACAATGGTTTACACGTATTATGCCACTAGAAGTGGTCGCAAATATATTCACATTATTTTAAAATAATCGGGCTTTTAAAAAAAAACTAATTTAGAGTATTTCTAAAGAGGGTAATATTGCCTTTTTGAGATTCTAAAACAAAAAAAAGCCACTGAATATCAACGGCTTTTTCAAGATTTTATACTTTTAAAAAAAAGTGTAATTTTTTATTTGGGTTGTAAAAATTTGTCACCGCTACTCAAAACATCAAGCGATTCAAACCTAGAATTTTGACTCACAAACTCAGGTACAATTAATTTCATCTTACTTACTACTAATTCATCATTTTGATGTATGTATGATTCGAGTAAATCATCTATTTCTTTAGCTGCTTGCAAAAAATCGTAGGTACGAACCCGTCCTACCATTATTTTAGGATGATAGGTTGGTAAGGTATTCTCTTGATCGGCCAAAAGTTCTTCTTTAATCTTTTCACCAGGACGTAAACCTGTAAATACGATTTGAATGTCTTGACCAATGATTAATCCTGAAAGTTTGATCATTTTACGAGCAAGGTCAATTATTTTAACCGACTTACCCATATCAAAAATATAAATCTCACCACCCTTACCCATGTTACCCGCTTCAAGCACCAGTTGACAAGCCTCTGGTATTGTCATAAAGTAGCGTGTAATATCAGGATGCGTAACGGTTACTGGTCCACCTTCTTCAATTTGCTTCCTAAATTTTGGTATAACAGATCCACTGCTCCCTAAAACATTCCCGAAACGTGTTGTAATAAAACGAGTATTGGAAGATCCTGTTTCTATTAAAAAATTATTCAATGATTGCACATAAATTTCAGCAATACGTTTAGATGCACCCATCACATTTGTTGGATTAACTGCCTTATCGGTAGATACCATGACAAACTTTTTAACATCGTACTTTACGGATAAATCCGCAATGGTTCTTGTTCCGTGTACATTAGTGCGAACTGCCTCTCCAGCATTTTCTTCCATAAGAGGCACGTGTTTGTATGCAGCAGCATGATAAACAATATCTGGTTTAAAGGTATTGAATATTTTCTCCATTCGGTCTTTACAACAAATATCACCCAACATTAACTTCACTTGTTTAAGATTGTGGGGGGCAATTATTTCGTTCAAATTATTATCTAATTCGTAAAGTCCTACTTCACTTTTATCAACCAAAACCAGGAGTTTAGGCCCAAATTGTAATAATTGACGAACAATTTCACTACCTATTGAACCAGCTGCACCAGTAACAATTACAACTTTGTTTTTTACTTGCTCGGCAATAGCCCCTTTGTCTAAAACTATGGTATCACGCTCAATTAAATCCTCAATTTTTACATTCTTAATCTGATTGTAACTTAACTCTCCATTAATCCATTTTTCAATAGGTGGCACATTTCTAACGGAAATATTGTAAGCAAGACAGGCCTCAATCAATTCCTGCTTACGGGATTTACTGATACTGTAATCACTAATAATAATTTCTTGTATGTCTAAACGCTGAACAATTGTATCGAAATCTTTATAAGGATTATAAACGGTTATTCCGTCAATATACTGTCCATTTCTTCGTGAATTATCATCAAAAAATGCCACTACACGAAGTTCACCTCCAACATGCTGTTCAATTTTACGTTTTGCTATTATACCTGCTTCACCTGCTCCAAATATGGCAATACAACGTTGGTTAGCAGCATCTGGCTTAGTAATGTGTATGTACAAAACCTTTACGCCAAGCCTAAATGCACTCATTAATAAAACGGTACCAATGTAATCTATTATTAAAATTGAAATAGGTATAAAAACACTGCCGTTACCATTTAGTTTGGTGTAAGAGATGTTGGCTATAACCAACAGAATAGAGCTTATTGATACCGTGTAAAAAACACGCAATGCATCTTGAATGCTGGTATGACGAATGATACCTGCATAAACTCGGAAATATACCATTAGTAAAACCCGAAACCCCAGAACAAGAGGTAAGGGCCTTAAATACTCATAACTAAACTTATCGTCTATAAAAAAATTGAACCGTAATAAAGTTGCTGCAACAAAAGAGAAAGCGCAAATTGACAAATCAAGGAAGAATATAACCCAACGGGGAATACTATTTGTTGCGGGAAATATTCTCTTCAAAAAACTCATTATATATTGTATTGGGGGAATGGTTTAACGATGCAATATATAGCTTAAATTTAAAATACTAAAATATTTGGGCTAAAAAATGATTCTAAATATGGTTTTAAGAATTAAACTAATGTCTTTGAACGGATTGTTGCTTTTTATGTATTGCAAGTTCATTTCCAGTTTTTTAGGCATAATATTGTTGATGTAAAATTCATCAGGATTTTCAGTGTTAGCTAATAACTGGTTTTCATTTATAAATTGAATAGAAGCATAATCAGTAATACCAGGACTTACCTCTAAAACCTTCATTTGTTCATGGGTGTACATGTTTACGTACTTCCGTACTTCTGGTCTTGGGCCTACTAAACTCATTTCGCCCTTAAGTACATTTAGTAATTGTGGTAGCTCGTCAAGTTTATACTTGCGTAAGATGTATCCTACATTTGTTATTCGAGGATCGCGCATACCAACTGTTAATTGGCCAAACGATTCCGAATTAAGATACATGCTTCTGAATTTTATTAGTTTAAAATCTTTGTTGTTTTTACCAACACGTGTTTGCATAAAAAGTGCAGGTCCGTGGCTTTCAATTTTTATGGTAAACCAAAGCAACAAAAAAATAGGACTTAGAATAATAATACCCAAAGTACTAAAAATGATATCGAAGAGTCTTTTAAACACTGGCTATCGTTATTTTTAAAGCAAATTTAAATTGGGTTTGAATTGGTTTGTATGAATTTGTAATATTTAACCCATCACCTCACGAACAGACGAAATTACACTTTCTAAAACTTTATTAATCTGTTCTTGTGTTAAATCAACCCAAACTGGCAAAGAAATTTCATTTTCATATTGAGCAATTGTTTGAGGATAATTATTAATATCATACCCTTGAGCAATATAATAACTCATCTGAGGTACGGGAATAAAATGGACATTTACACTTACCTGCTTCTCAAATATTTTGGCAATAATTGCATCTCGTTGCGCTTCAGTAGCATCTTTTACACGTAAAGCGTATACATGATAAGAAGAGGTTTTGTCTTTAGTTTCATATTCAGGTGTAATAGCCCACCTTTCTTTGCTTAATGCGTTTGTGTATGCATCATAGATAGCTTTTCGTTTAGGAAGCGTCTCTTCATCATACCTAGCCAGCCCCACCAAACCAATACTGGCAGTTATATCAGTCATATTCATTTTATAACCTGCCTCAACAATATCATAGCGCCAATTACCCGGAATGGTTTTAGCTAATGCATCTTTATTTTGCCCATGAAGGGTTTTAATACATAAATATTTATATATCTCCTCATTAATAAAAGGCTCTGGCAAATTTAAGGCTATTGCGCCACCTTCTGATGTAGTTAAATTTTTAACAGCATGAAAACTGAACACGGAAACATCAGTTAACGTTCCGGCACGTTTACCTTTATACCAGGCACCAAAACTATGGGCAGCATCACTCAAAATCAAGATACGACCAAGTTGAGTTTGCTCATTGGTTTTAGGAGAGAATAATGATTTAACTTGAACATCATTGACCAACGCATTTAGATCATCATAATCACATGGATAGCCACCAAAGTCAACAGGCATAATCACTTTTGTGCTTACCGTAATGGCTTTTTTTACTTCTTCAGGATTGATATTAAAGTCAGATTTTACATCAACAAAAACCGGTGTGGCTCCACAATGCATAACCACATTAGCTGTGGCACTGTAGGTATATGCTGGCAAAATTACTTCATCACCAGGACCTACACCAAACCAACGTAGCATAATTTCTAGACCCGCTGTTGCAGAGTTTAAGCAGAGCGTTGAGGAATTACCACAATAAGCAGTTAACTCTTTTTCGAAACGTTTTGTTTTCGGACCTGTGGTAATCCATCCACTTTTAAGGGTATCTAATACTTCATCGATAATTTTCTGATCAATGTGTGGTGGAGAAAATGGAATCATTATTTTAAAGGTATTATGGTGCAAGTTTACGTGTTACAAATTGATGTTACAAGATATTAATCAATAACCGATTATAAATTTTATGCGTATTGATGTGCAAGCAAATAACTTTTATACCACACAACAACTTTTTTAGCCACTAAACACCTTTTAAATAGGCAATAGCTTCTTTTTATTAGCTTTGAACCAGTTAACTAATAACCAATGAAAACTATTTTTATTTTATTGCTAGGCTTTGGCGGCTCCTACCCTATGGTTTGCAGCAAAAAGCAGAATAAAACTAAACAAGAAAGTGAGTTAATACTGCAACAAAAAAGTCTAGCGCAAACAAACATGCTCACCTATTCTTCAATACAAAGCAGTTTCACCCTAACACCAAAAAATACCATTGAAATCTATAGCTAAAAATAAACTTTACTGGATTTGCCAAATAGGTGGTTGGTTTATTTTCATTGCCATGGAACTTAGCAGCTATGTTAGAATTGATGGTTTTAAAGGGGCACTGCTTATCAATGCATTAGTTAATTTCATTCTTGGAATTACAGTAACTCATTTTTACAGGCTGTTTGCTATAAAACTAGGTTGGCTTAATTACCCGTTGTACAAAATTATACCACGCGTAATTTTTTCAGTGTTTGTTATGGTAAGTATATTAACAGCAATTAATATTCCGCTTGATAGATACACATATCCTATTTTTCAGCAACTAGATATTACGTTCGGCTTTTTATTGGGATACTTTTTTAACCTCAGTAAATTTGTATTGTTATGGACCTTAACTTACCATTTATTTCAATACTGGGAAAGGTCGTTGTTAATTGAAAAAGAGAAGTATCAATTGGAGGCAGCTGCCAAAGAAAACGCATATACTAATTTAAAAAACCAACTCAATCCACACTTTTTATTTAATAGTTTAAACAGCATACGCACTTTGGTTGATGCAAATCCAAAGCTAGCTAAAGATGCTATTTATCAACTAAGTTCTTTGTTAAGAAGTAGCTTACAAACAGGCAAGCAAAAAACAATTGCCCTTAAAGACGAGTTAGAAACCGTTAAACATTATCTGGCAATTGAAGCAATTAGATTTGATGAAAGGCTACAATTTACATTAGACATAAGCAATGATGTGCTTGATTGCCATGTGCCACCTATGATGCTGCAAACCTTGGTTGAGAATTGTGTTAAACACGGCATCTCGAATTTGAAGTATGGTGGCGAAATTTTATTGAAGGCCTATATGGAAAAAAATCAATTACAAATTTCTATTATTAATAGCGGACAATATATGCCTATACATAACCAAGAAGGTATAGGCATAGCCAATACCCGAGAAAGATTAAAGATATTGTATGATGAAAAAGCCATTATTACTATTGGCAATAAAAACCATAATCACGTTGAAACCAATATTACCATCCCACTATGAATATAAAAGCTATAATTATTGACGATGAACGTTTAGCAAGAGAAGGTCTCAAGCAATTATTAATAGAAACCGGAGAAATTGAATTGGTTGGAGAAGCGGCCAATGTAGATGAAGCAATAGATTTAGTTGAAAAACACAAACCGCAACTGTTGTTTCTAGATATTGAAATGCCCGAAAAAAACGGCTTTGATTTACTAGAAGAATTAATAGAAACACCTTTTGTAATTTTTACAACTGCATACAACGAATTCGCTTTAAAAGCATTTGAAGTAAACGCAATGGATTACTTGCTTAAACCTATTGAGCTAACTAGATTAAAAGAGGCGATTGCAAGGGTAAAAAAGCAAATATTAGAGGTGGATCAGCAACCAAAATCCAACAAAAATTTAAGTGACAAAGACCAAGTTTTTATTCGCGATGGCGATAAGTGCTGGTTTGTTAAACTTACCGATATAAGGCTGATTGAAAGCGCGGGTAATTACGCTAAACTTTATTTTGATAAACACCAACCTCTCATTCATAAAACGCTAAATTCACTAGACGAAAGACTAAGTCAAAATTTATTCTTTAGAGCAAATAGACAACAAATTATTAACCTACAATACATCGATAAAATTGAGCCGTTTTTTAATGCTGGTTTTCTGATTTATTTAAAAGATGGAACAAAAGTAGAGGTTAGCCGGAGGCAATCGATTAAATTTAAGGAGATGATGAGTTTATAAATCAATCATGAATTAATGCGAACTTCTAAACCACATACATTGTGGATTGCATATACATCTGCAAATTGAAACAGTACATAAAGTATATAATCAATTTACCAATTATTGTTTATTTTGCCATTGAAGCAAGAATACATGTATGATTATTAGAGCCACAAAAAAAGTATTAACCACTAATAGAATTAAACCGCAGAAAAATACCGAGCTGCAAATAAACAACCTGAACGAATGGTACGTCACGCTCATATCATCAGGATACAAGGGTAAATACTTTTTGGCTTATATACATAGTAAAAGTTTACTTACTGTTTTTACTGAAGGTAAAAGTATCAAACAAACTTTCAATAGATTCACACTTCGTTTAAATAATTTATTAACTCGTTCTTCATTTCCTCATGCGCTTATCACGCAACTCAAAGAAGCTACTTTAAATATTGAAGCAATATCAACAACCAAAAGCCGAAGCACACTAGCACACATAAATCAAATTATAGCAAACGCACGTAATCGGTTTGATATGACACAAACCTACCTAGATATTGATTTAGATGTAGAAGAAAATGTTGTATTGAATATGCTATTTAGCTATGGCAAAAATTATTTTTCGCCATCATCTTGGTGGAACAATTACATACATGGTAACGACCCCTATTTGCCAGCCTTTGAACTTAGTAAAGAACAAGAAATAATAAAACCAAGTAAGTTAAACAAATTGGGTTTAACAAATGAGGAGGAGTTACATATGCAGAACCAAATGCTTAAAATGGATTTGGAACAAAAGTTCGGTAAACCAATTAGTTTAAATGAGGAAGATGATAAGAACAAGCTACCATTGTTTATAGAAAATGAGTTTTTAAAGCACATGAGTGCTTTTGAACAACATATTAGAACAGCTAAGGAAACAACAGTATTTGAGTTATTAGGTAAACCTACGTTTAAACCTACAAACTCGATAACAGAGCTTAAGTTAGCCGCTGAAATAAAACGTGTGGTAAAGCTACTTGGTAAGCACAATATTATAGTTGATTTTATTGGCGAATATTCACCACAAATAATATATCAATTTTTAACTGATGAGTTAATGGAAAAAATGATTTCTGATATGCGAATACCAGGTTTCATTAATCATTTTATTTACGAAGAATTTCATCCAAATCACGAAATAGCAATTACAGGAACAATTAATATGCTAGTAAATATTATGTTTGATGAAGAAGGTGATTTAGATACACTTAAACCGCATTTTGAAACTGATAATTTTATGCTGAATGATGAAAAAGCGACCTTTATTGATTTTAAAAATGCAGTGAATAGATTTCACTTAACCCACAATCCTGAAATTGTTTTAGGTTATGAAACCGAAACTTTAAAATTTGATGAATTAAAAGAAAATGTAAAAGCCCGAGGATACGTTGCATTTAAAAACCCAATTAAAGGTAAGCATAGAATAAAACACCGATTTATGGTTACCTTAAAAAACGATGAAGATTGGTGGAAATTCACACACATATTTTTTGAACCACTTAATTAGCTTTCACTAACTTTTTTAAATCGATAATGATATTTTCCAAGCCATTTATTTTAATTTCATAAACGGTTTGCAGTTGCATTCCAAGCTTACCTTGCGGAAAACCTTTACGAGCAAACCATTCTAAATAACTTACAGGCAAATCGGATATTAACCAACCTGCGTGTTTACCAAAAGGCATTTTTGTTAATACTAAACTTTTTAATATTTCGGGGTTTGGTTGCAAGTGGTAATAGAATAAGTTATGTAATGAAAATTACAAATTACGCAAGCCTTATACCTTCGGGTTCAATCTTTATTTTTCTTTCGCGGTACAAATTACCCAAAGTCATTTTAAATGTTTTTTTACTCATACCAAACACCCGATAAACATCTTCCGTACTGCTTTTATCGTGATAGGGTAAATAACCATTGTGTTTGCGTAACTCACGCAAAATAACATCCCCTTCGTCTTCTACACGCTGGTAACCGGGCTTACCAATCATAATATCTAATTTGTTTTCCTCTTTTATCTTCTTCACAAAACCAGTAAAAACATCACCTACAAACAAATCTTTAAACACTTCGTTGTAATGAAGCAAGCCTAAATGTTTCTCGTTTACTATTACCTGATAACCCAACTCCGTATCTTTATAAACAATACATTGTACAATTTCTTTCTCTCTAACTGTTAATACTTCGTTGTTTAACTCATCACTTAGTTTTTCTTTTGCAATAACTTTTCCTGTTGGTGCGTCATACAATATTTTAACTAAGCAATAATCTCCAGTAAGCAAATCATCTTCGTGCATTGATCGAGGAAGAAGTAAATCTTTGGGTAAGCCCCAATCTAAAAATGCTCCTGCTGGACTCATGTCCACAACTTTAAGTGTTACTAAATCGCCAACCTTACCTTTAGGTTTTTTATTGGTAGCACATAAAACATTAGTTGAGTCGTGGTATAAAAAAACGGATAACTTATCACCAACCAATAATCCACTATCAGCATATTGCTTTGGCATAAAAGCCATTTGCTCTTTGGTTTCTCCAAACCAATATCCGTCAGCAGTTTTTTCTAAAATAGTTAATTCGTAATAAAATCCCGGTTTTAACATATTGAACAAAGGTGCAAAAATTTGGAGTAATATCAGGTATTTTTTTATGCCTAAATTGAAGCTCTTTTAAAATGAAACTCATGACTCGGTTGTACTTGCAGTTTAAAGGATGTACTTTTACTTACAGAGATTCCTCGTTTTAAAAGTCCTCTGTATATTAACAGCCAAATTCGCCATTATGCTATTGCTTGACTATTGAACCCACAACTTGTTGCGAAATAGGTTTGGGCAGACCTTATAAATTAGATGGTTTTGTGGAATAAAAAACGCCTGATTTTGAAACACCAGTATACTTGGAAGCATTATCAATAATATAATCAGGATAAGAATCTCCGTCTAAAAAGCCTATAAATAAAACAGTTACTGCCCCATCATCAAACCACGGAATAAAGCTTAATAGGATTTCTGTTGATGCTACATTTTGAACACGGGTGTTAAGCATTAACTTATAATCCATATGGGTTTGGTAATGGTTTCTTTAATGGCACTTACTTTCCGATACAAAACTTACTAAAAATATTCGCCAATAAATCATCAGTTGTAACATCGCCTGTAATTTCACCCAAATGAAACAATGCTTTACGAATATCAAACGCCAACAACTCGCCTGTAATTTGCATATCTATACCATTAAGCACCAATTGCAAAAATTCGTTAGCATGTTGCAGCGCTTCGTAATGGCGTAGGTTGGTAATAATAACATCGTTTTTAACTTGGTCTTTGCGCACGGTTTCTATTAACCTTTGTTTTAAAACTTCAATGCCAGTTTTGTCTTTAGCCGAAAGCGAAATGGTTTGCGCATTGGGTATAAGTGGTGTGGTGGTTAAGTCTATTTTATTGGCAACAGGAATAACAATTGCATGAATAGCATCAAACTGTGCCAACTCATTACTTAATTCTTCTGTTGTAGTTGTTGCAGCATCGTACACATAAATTATTATACTGGCCTTTTGCAGTTTATCAAACGTACGCTCAATTCCTATTACTTCAATTTTATCTTGCGAATTGCTACGTATTCCAGCCGTATCTGTTAACCTAAAAGTTATGCCATCAATCACAAATGCTTCTTCAATGGTATCGCGTGTAGTACCAGCAATATCACTAACTATAGCACGCTCTTCGTTTACCAAAGCATTTAACAATGTTGATTTTCCGGCATTGGGTTTACCTGCAATTACAGTTGGTATGCCATTTTTAATGGCATTGCCATATTTAAAGGAGTGCAACAGTTCTTGTATAAGATGCTGTATGTTGCTAACTAATGTGATGAGATCGTCTCGCTTGGCAAATTCTAAATCTTCCTCGGCAAAGTCTAACTCCAACTCAATCAAAGAGGCAAAATTAATGAGGCGCTCACGCATATCAGCAATTTGGTAACTAAAGCCACCACGCATTTGCATCATGGCTGTACGGTGACTTTCTTCACTGTTACTAGCTATTAAATCCGCCACAGCTTCTGCCTGTGATAAGTCGAGTTTTTTGTTTAAAAAAGCACGCAAGGTAAACTCACCCGGTTTAGCTAAACGGCAACCTTTACTTACCAATAATTGTAAAATTTGTTGTTGTATATATGGCGAGCCATGGCAACTTAACTCAATTGTATTTTCGCCTGTATATGATTTTGGATTAATAAAAAGTGTTGCTAGTACTTCATCAATCACTTTATCACCATCAACTATTTTACCAAAATGAACGGTATGCGTGGATTGTTGGGTTAAACGTTTTCCTTTAAAAATAGCCTCAACTAATGTAATTGCTTCTGCACCACTAACGCGTATTACGCCTATTGCTCCTACTCCACCGGCTGTAGCCAGTGCACAAATGGTATCATTTAAATCTTGATTAATGTAGTACGACATATTTATTTAGTGCCACAAATGTAATATAAACAACGGTTGATTTATACTTAGGATTAATCCATTTGGTTAACCACTTATGTAAAACTCATATCATTACAATAGTTGATTTTATCAACTATTTGCATTTTCAATTATGTTTGCAAAATGTTACCAACTCAAAAAAACAAGATAAATCCGTTCGAGTCGAAAGAGAGCCCATTGAGTTTGCTGTTTAACATGCTGTATAAAAAGTATGATCATGCTGCAGAACAAGAATTATGTGATACTGATTTAGACCGCTATTTTTATGTATTGGGATTGATTTGTAAACATCAAGAAATAACACAACAATGCTTGGCTAACTGTTTACAAATAGACAAGGCTACTATGGTTAGAATAATAGATTACCTTACAGAAAAAGACCTTGTAAAAAGGAACCCACATAATGAAGATAGAAGAGCATACCTTATATCTGCAACTTCAAAAGGCATCAAGTTGGCACCCAAAATTGAAACCACATTTAGTCAACTAAACAGATTAGCTTTTAACGGGTTTAGTGCTGAGGAAAAAAAAATATTTATAGAATTGATGAATAGGATGGATAACAATTTATCCGATGTAACAAGTAACATATCGGTACAAAAAAATAAATAGCTATGAAAAAGAAGGATATCATTTACATAATTTTCGGAGTGGTTATTTTAGGCTTATTGGCTTGGCCTAAACTAAAACCGAATCAAAATGTACAAGCACCTAACGCAAGCAAAAAAAACATACCCACTAAGGTAAATACATTATTGGTTGAACAAATGGCAAGTGAAAGAAAAATAGAAACAACTGGAAACATAATGGCAGATGAAGAAGTGGTGCTATACCCAGAAACGCAAGGAAGAATTGTTAAAATTAACTTCGCAGAAGGTGCACAAGTAAAAAAGGGAGAACTACTTTTAAAAATAAACGACAGCGATTTACAAGCTCAACTTAAAAAAGCAACGGCTACAAAAAAACTTAAAGAAGACACAGAAAAGCGAAATAAAACTTTATTAGAAAAGGGAGCAATAAGTAATGAATTATATGACATTGCCTCTACTGAATTAAGCAGTATAAATGCTGATATAGATTTATTAAAAGAACAAATAAGAAAAACAGAAATAAGGGCACCATTTAATGGAGTAATAGGATTACGAAACATTAGTGAAGGCAGTTATGTAACACCAACAACTCGAATTGCTGCGTTACAAAATATTAATCAAATTAAAGTAGAATTTTCTGTGCCTGAAAAATATGCTAACACAATACAAAAAGGAAGTATCGTCTTGTTTACTACAGAAGGTAAAAAACAACTGCAGGCAAAAATTTATGCTATAGAACCAAAAATTGATGACGTAACACGAAACGTAATTATGCGTGCCATCTGTGCTAATCCTAAACAAGAAATTTTGCCAGGATCTTTTGCTAAAGTATCAATAGTTGCATCAACAAACACAAATGCTTATTTGATACCAACTCAAGCTATTGTACCAATTTTAAAAGGACAAAAAGTATATGTTGCACAAGGCGATAGTGTTATAGAACGTAAAGTAAAAACAGGCGTACGTAAAGATGATGTAATTGAAGTAACGGAAGGCTTAAAAGCTGGAGATGAAGTAGTAGTTGAGGGAGTAATGTATTTACGTAATGGTGCTAAAATAAGGCGTTAATCATAAATAATCTTCTTCTGAATAAACTCAAATAAAAATTACAAAAACAGAAGAAACTAACAGCTAATCTTTACCTCTAAAAATTAAAAAATGAGTTTAAGTACAACAAGTATAAATAGGCCTGTATTAGCAACAGTAATGTCAATTATCATTTTGCTTTTTGGAGCCATTGCATTTAATTTTTTGGGTGTACGCGAGTACCCTTCTATTGACCCACCTGTTATTACAGTAAGAACCAATTACACGGGTGCGAATCCGGATATTATCGAATCGCAAATTACCGAGCCATTAGAAAAAGCTATAAACGGCATAGCAGGTATTCGTTCCATTTCATCGGCAAGTAATCAAGGTAGTAGTGTAATTACAGTTGAGTTTGGCTTAAGTGAAGATTTAGAAGCAGCAACGAATGATGTGCGTGATAAAGTTTCACAAGCAGTAAGGCAATTGCCTCAGGATATTGATGCTCCACCAGTTGTGGCAAAAGCGGATGCTAACTCTGATGCGATTTTAACACTTACTGTGCAAAGCACAACCAAAAAGCATTTAGAAGTAAACGATTATGCCGAGAATGTTTTATTGGAAAAATTGCAAACCATACCAGGTGTAAGTACAATACAAATTTGGGGGCAAAAACGTTATGCCATGCGTTTGTGGCTCGACCCAATAAAACTGTCATCTTTTAAATTAACTCCACTAGATGTTAAATTGGCATTAGAACGAGAAAATGTAGAGTTGCCAGGTGGTAAAATTGAAGGGAACAATACGGAGTTATCCGTAAAAACAGTTGGGCGGTTTTCTACCGAAGAGGAATTTAACAACATCATCATTCAATCAGTAAACAATAAAACCATTCGACTACGAGATATTGGTTATGCCATTTTAGGTGCAGAAAACGAACAAACCATCCTGAAAGAAAGCAAAGTACCCATGATTGGCTTAGCTTTAGTACCTCAACCAGGTGCAAATTACATTGATATTGCCGATGAATTTTACCGCAGATACGATCAAATTAAAAATGATGTTCCTGATGATATTAAATTGGATATTGCATTAGATAATACCAAATTTATTCGCAAGTCAATTACCGAAGTTGGCGAAACATTATTGATTGCATTTTTATTGGTGGTACTTATCATCTACCTGTTTTTCCGTGATTGGCTTATTGCATTCCGCCCATTAATTGATATTCCAGTTTCATTAATTGGTGCATTTTTTATCATGTACATTTTTGGATTCTCCATTAATATTTTAACCCTATTGGCAATTGTACTTGCTACTGGTTTGGTGGTTGATGATGGCATTGTAGTAACTGAAAACATTTTTAAAAAAATGGAAGAAGGTATGAGTCCACGCGAAGCGGCCATTAAGGGCTCTAACGAAATTTTCTTTGCTGTACTTTCCACTTCAATCACCTTAGCGGTGGTGTTTTTACCCATCATATTCTTAGATGGTTTTGTTGGAAGGTTATTCCGTGAATTTGGTGTTGTAGTTGCAGGAGCAGTTTTAATATCGGCATTTGTATCCCTATCATTAACCCCCATGCTCAATGTAAAACTGCAGCGTAAAAACCATAAGCATTCTAAATTTTACGTTTTAACTGAACCATTTTTTGTTGGTTTAAATAACGTCTACAACAACTCCTTACGAAAGTTCATGAAAAAAAGATGGTGGTCTATAGTAATTGTAATCGCATCTGTTGGAGTAATATTTTTAATTGGTTCAACTATACAATCCGAATTAGCTCCATTAGAAGATAGAAGTGTCATGCGCATTGCTTCCACTGCGCCTGAAGGAGCATCATACGAATACATGGAAAACTACATGGATAGGGTTGCGCAAATGGTTATTGATTCAACACCAGAGAAACATGTTTTACTATCCGTAGTAGCGCCAGGTTTTATTGGAAGTGGTGCGGTAAATACTGGTTTTACACGTATATTTTTAACAGAACCTAACGAGCGCAATCGCTCACAACAACAAATTGCACAATCTATCCAAAAAACGGTAGGCAGCATGACAGAAGCTCGGTCATTTGTTATTCAAGATCAAACCATAAATGGTAGCGGAGGATCACGTGCTGGATTACCGGTACAATATATTTTACAAAACCAAGATTTCAGTAAACTACAAGAATTTTTACCTAAGTTTTTGGATGAGGCAAATAAAAATCCCACCTTCCAAGGTATGGATGTGAACCTCAAATTTAATAGGCCCGAATTGGTTATTGAAATTGATAGAGAAAAGGCAAAAGCAGTTGGAATTAGCGTTCAACAAATTGCACAAACATTACAGCTTACCTACGGTGGAATACGTTATGGTTACTTTAGCATGAAAGGAAAACAATACCAAGTAATTGGACAGGTTAACAGAGAAAATCGTGATGAGCCAATGGATTTGAAATCGTTATATGTTAGGAATGACAAAGGCGAATTAATTCAACTAGATGCCGTTGTTAATGTTGTTGAACAAAGCAGTCCACCACAATTATACCATTATAATAGGTATAAATCTGCTACAGTTACTGCAGGGTTAGCACCAGGAAAAACGATTGGTGATGGAATAAAAGCAATGGATGCAATTAAAGAAAAAGTTTTAGATGAATCATTTACTACAGATTTAAGTGGTCCATCACGCGACTTCTCTGAAAGTTCATCAAATACAACTTTTGCGTTTTTATTTGCTTTGATATTGGTGTATTTAGTGTTAGCGGCACAATTCGAAAGTTTTATTGACCCAATTATCATTATGCTTACTGTTCCAATGGCATTGGCAGGGGCTTTAATTTCACTTTGGTATTTTGATCAAACCTTGAACATTTTTAGTCAGATTGGAATTATTGTATTACTTGGTTTGGTAACTAAAAATGGGATTTTAATAGTTGAATTTGCCAATAAAAAACGAGAAGAAGGCTTAAGTAAAATAGAAGCAGTTCAACAAGCTGCCGTTTCAAGGTTACGCCCAATTTTAATGACAAGTTTAGCAACTATATTAGGTGCACTACCAATTGCGCTAGCGCTTGGAGATGCAGCTACTAGTCGCATATCGTTGGGTATTGTAATTATTGGTGGATTGGTTTTCTCAGGATTTTTAACCTTGTATGTTATCCCTGCTGTTTACAGTTTTTTATCACTTGGTAACATCCGCGAAAAAATGTACGCAGCTAATGATGAAAACTAAAAAAGTAAGTAACAACAACTCAGCGAACTCTGCGTCTCTGCGTTAACCTTAAAATATAAAAACAGATAAGATGAATTTGATTAGTAGATATAAACAAATTAAACACTTGAACTTTTTACTTGCGTTAATATTCAGTATTAGCAACATTTCGGCCCAGCAAGTACTTACATTAAGTGAAGCATTAAAAATGGCATTAGAAAACAACTATGCCATTCAAGTAGCTAAAAATGATGCAGCAATTAACTCCAATAACAATAGACTAGGAGCTGCAGGGATGTTACCTACAGTAACAGGTACAATTAACCAAGACAACCAAGTTATAGATACCCGACAAAAGTTTTTAAGTGGAGCAGAAAACAACCGTGATGGTGCCAAAAGTAATAACTTAAATGCAAACATAGAATTAGGCTGGACTATTTTTGATGGCTTTAAAATGTTTGCTGCTAAAAACCGCTTGGAAGAATTACAACAAGTGGGTGAGCTAAAAATGCGCAGTAATATTGAGCAAATTTTTATGCGTGTTACCAAAGCATATTATGATGTATTGTTGGCCAAACAACAGCTTGCTTCAAACCGAGATGCATTTAAAATCAGCGAAAAAAGATTAGAACTTGCTGCTGAAAAATATAAAGCAGGTAAAAGTGCTAAAACAGAAATGTTAAAAGCGCAGGTTGATTTAAATACCGATAAAGCAGAATTAATGCGTCAAGAAAACAATTACAAAAATACACTAACCAATTTAAACCAATTATTGGGTAGAGATTTGAATGTGAGCTATACGATATCAGAAAATATACCCGAACCTAAAACATATAAATTGGATGATTTACTTAATAAAATAAATGGACAAAACACCAACTTAATGATTACGAAAAAAAATCAACAAATTAGTTTATTAAGTGTGAAAGAAATTGAAGCCGAACGTATGCCAAGCATACAGCTAAGAAGTGGTTATAACTATAATCGCCAACAATCTGAAGCTGGATTTTTACAATCGGCACAAAATAATGGTTTTCATTACGGAGCAGGTTTAAGTATTAATTTATATAATGGTTTTGATGTAAAGCAACGTTTACAAAATGCACGTTTATATTTAAAATCGAATGAGTTAATTTATAAAGACTCTTTAACCCGTTTACAAAACCAAGTGCAACATGCCTACAACAATTATTTGTTGAGTATACAGTTAATTTCATTTGAAAAAGAGAACGAAAAAGTTGCGAAAGAAAACTTAGATATAGCCAACGAGCAATATAAAGTTGGGGTGATTACCAGTATTGAGTTGCGCGATGCACAACTAAACTTACTAAACAGCCAAATCCGATTACTAAACGCCCAATATGAAGCACAAATAAACGAAACCGAATTATTGAGGTTAACAGGTGAGCTAGTGAAGTTATAGTAAAATAATACACCCAAAAAATTGGTTGCAATAAGATGGATAAAAAACAAACGCATCTTATCATTAACATTTAAGTATCATAATAAAAAGTGAAAAGCCACTAATAATCCTATTAATTGATCTTAACGTAAAATATCTCAATTGATGATATCTTCCATTATATCTATGGCAAAATAGATTAGTCACTGTTTAATATTATTGATTCATTAAGGATTAATGTGCCATCCAAAAGTTAGTTAACCATAAATCTTTGTTGTTCTTTTCAAGATGTTCTCACAAAAAATATCAGAAAATCCATTATGGGTGATATTTATTTTTCAATAGTGGCCTCCGTTGCCAAAAAAATAAAATTACACAACTGATAAGTCTTTTCTATGGCAATTACATGTTTAACGCTAAAAAAATGTATTTGCTATTTTAATTGTGTAACCTTGCTTAGATAGTATTGTAAACTACCTCTATAATTTACATTTATTGAGGCTTTGGAACACTAAACATGAAAAGAAATAAAACGCAAATCAGGAAGGCGGCTCATCAAAAAACAATGTTATTATACTGCTTTTAAACAACTTATAAAACTTTGTATTGTAGCAAAACAAAAAACTTCTTTGCTAAGATTTTTTTTTATTACCTTAGTTATAGTAAATTTAACCATAATTAAAATCAATGGTAATGTTTTGATTCGCTAATTTGAAGATTAACACTTGCTCATAACAAAATTGATACATAATGAAAAAACAAATCCTTAGATATTTTTTATGCCTGTTACCTGTTTTTGCATCTGCACAAAACGATAAAGTGCAAGTTGTTCAATCAGGTAATGGTTATATACTTAAAATAAACGAAAAAGAGACCTTCATCAATGGGATGAATTGGGATTATTTTCCAATTGGAAAAAACTACAATTATAGTTTATGGAATCAATCGGACGATTTGATTATAGCTGCTTTAGACAATGAAATGTCGCTGCTAAAGAACATGAAGGTAAATGTTATCAGACAATATAGTGGTGTACCGGCAAGATGGATAAAGTATATCTACGAAAACTATGGTATTTACACCATGCTTAATCACTCTTTTGGTAGATATGGTTTGACTATAAACGGAAAATGGGAACCCAACACAGATTATGCTAATCCGCTTGTTAGGGAGCAGTTATTGAAAGAAACCAAAGAAATGGTTACGCAATACAAAGGAACCCCAGGTATCTTATTATTTTTATTGGGTAACGAGAATAACTATGGCCTTTTTTGGAGAGGTGCGGAAACAGAAAATGTTCCATTCGCAGATAGAAAATCAACGAAGGGTGCTTACCATTTGTATAGCCTTTTTAATGATGCAGCGAAAGAGTTAAAAGCGATAGACCAAAACCATCCGATAGCTATTTGTAATGGTGATTTATTGTTTTCCGAAATCATTGCCAAAGAGTGTAAGGATGTTGATATTCTCGGAATAAATTGCTATAGGGGAATTACATTTACTGATTTATACGGACGAATTAAAAAGGAACTTAACATGCCTGTTTTGCTCACCGAATTTGGGTCTGATGCATACAACACCGTATCTAATAAAGAAGACCAAGATTACCAAGCGAAGGTGTTGCTAAGTAATTGGAAAGAAATATATGAAAATGCTGCAAGGCTCGGGAAAAATGAGAATAGTATAGGAGGCTTCACATTTCAATTCAGTGATGGATGGTGGAAAACTGGGCAAACCTTAAATTTAGATGAACATGATGTTACTGCATCTTGGTCTAATGGTGGATACACGAATGACTTTGTGCGCGGTGAAAACAACATGAATGAAGAATGGTTTGGAATTTGTGCTAAAGGTCAAACAAATGAAAGAGGAAATTACGAACTGTATCCTAGGGCAGCATATTATGCATTACAAAACATACACAAAATTAATCCATACAACGAGACACTTACTTCTATAAATACTTTATTCAATGCTGTTTCTGTAGCTGACTTTAATCTAAAAGCTAGGGGTGATAAGGCCATGTTAGAGTCTAAAGATAAGGGTAAGTTATATGTAAGTAACTTACAAGCTAACTTTAATACCTACTACACTGGTGGAAGTCTTATTACAACCCCTAAAGTTGCTAATTCTTCTAATCCAACAACCTTTCCAAGTGCCCAAGGTTTTGATAACATGGAGTCTTTTAATATTGGAATAACAGCAAGACCTGCTCCTAATGTGATGGCAAATGTTCAGTTCAATGTTTTAGGAAATGTGGCTACAAAACCAATTGATGAGATATTTTATGAAAATAGAGGAAGGCCTTTAATCATTTCAACACCAAATGGCCCACAACAAATTAATGATAACAATAGGTTACAATTGTATAAAGCGAGTTACAGTTGGGATGCAAGAGATTTCAAATTGACGGGTTTTTACAGAACAGGCCATTACCATTGGGGATATGAGGGTGATTTTTTTGCATTATATCCAGAAGCTAACTATGGTCCTAATATTGACATTTACAACGGTAATGCACCTTTTGGTTTTGAAATTGAAGGAAAGAAAAAATTCAAAGGTTTAAAAGCTGCTTTTGGTCCTGAATTATGGTGGGGTGCTAACCCTGCATTACTATTAAAATATAGCAAAAACTTAGCAGGTATAGATGTTACCAGTATTTTCCATGAAGATATTGTTCAGCGAACAAATCTGCAAAGCTCTTTTGCGGTTCCAATTCCTAAAACCAGAAGATTGACTCTGGTATTAGGTAAGAAAATGGAAAAATTCTCATTTAATTTAGGTGGAATTTGGGGTGGACAGCCACTTAATGGTAGAGCATTCCAAATGATTGAGAATAATGAAGTGTATGAAGATAAGATAAAAAGTACCGATAATTTGGGAGGAAAATTAAAACTTACCTATTCTATTGGACCATTAAATTGGTATGGCCTTGCATCTTATATGGGGTTGGTAGCTAATGGAGGAGTTGATCAAACCAAAACCTTTACAGGTTGGATACTAAAGGATGTAGGAAGCGGAAATATGTATAATGCGCTTACTGGATTTACCTATAACATAGGTAAGTTACAAGTTGCACCTAATTTCTTATATCAGAAACCGTTAGTGGGTCCAATTGGGCCTAATTTTGTAGCGCCTGCTCGACCAAGAAATATCCTAGACGATCCTTTTTCTGTAAGAGGAAATAGAGAAACAATGGCTGGTGAAATTTTACTTAGCTATGATCCTACACCTGCAACTTGGATGTATGAGTGGGATAATGATAGGATGGAAGATGCCAAGTTTGCAATGAGTACTGGATTTGTATATCGTCATCTTCCAACTTTACAAGATGCCGCTATTGGTATACTTGGGAATGGCCGTACCACATTTGTGTTTCCTGGCTCTGCACCTGCTCAAGACTTATGGGAATTTAATGCAAGGATAGTTTCTAAAGTGAATTCCGAATTGGGTTTTATTAGTAATGTATATTTTGGTAATGGGCAAGCAAATGGCAGTGATACCAGGACAATCAAAAGATATGGAATTGACGTTAGAACTATATACCGTAAAATGAAACTAATGACGATTGCAAAAATTGATGATTGGGGACCATTTGATTACCACAGAGATTTTAACCAAACATTCCCACTTCAGCTAATTGGGGATTGGTCATTTGAAGTAAGTAAACCTGATTGGTTTATGATGCCAGGAAGTAAAATTGGTATAAGAGGAACCTATCGTACGTTAAACAGATACTCTAATAGGTACTCTCCTATCTTATCAATGAATAGTTTAGGACAATACGTACCAAACCCTAATGCGATTGGATTCCCGAACGGCAACGAATGGGAAATACGCACTTATATCCAAATAAATATTAACAACTAACGACATTCTATACCATATTAATAAGAGAAAATATGAATACTCTAGGTAAAAGAACTAAGATTATATTTATCGTATCTGCCACTTTAATTCTTCAATTGGGATGCGAAAGAAAGTTATCTGATGATGCCGTATTACCCACTTTTGCAAAAACAGCTGCAATTTTTACGGATAACTTTATCGGTTTAGGCTCAAATTTTTATTTTCCGTTCGCAGACGCAAAACCGGATGTATTTTCAGTAGATACAAAGGAAGGTTTTGAAAGTAATGCCTCCATAAGAATTGATGTACCCAATAATACAGATCCAACAGGTACTTATGCGGGGGCGATTTTTAGAATTGATGGTGCAGGGAGGAATCTTACAGGTTATGATGCGCTAACTTTTTATGTAAAGGCATCTACTGGGGTAAAACTAGGCGATGTGGGTTTTGGAATCGACTATCTTGGAGATAAAAACAGGGTTTCTATTCAAAATGTGAATGTAGGAACCAATTGGACTAAAATAATTATCCCAATTCCTGATCCCTCTAAACTAACAAATGAAAGAGGCATGTTCTGGTTTGCAGCGGGAACTCAGGGCACCAATGGTTTAGGTTATGCACTTTGGTTTGATGAAATAAAGTTTGAAAAACTAGGTAATGTAGGTACACCATCTCCTAATATTTTTGATGGAAAAACAAGCACCGTCAAGGCGTTTATTGGTTCAACCATTAACATAACAGGCGTAAGTAATACGTTTAATTTGGTTACTGGACAAGATGTAAAAGTACTTTCCTCATCATATTATTTTACATTTACAAGTTCTAACCCTAAAATTGCAAAAGTTGATGATAATGGCGTGGTAACCGTATTAGAAATTGGAATAACAGATATTACTGCTACTGTTAATGGTGTTGCGGCAAAAGGCAAATTAACTATAGATTGCAAAGGAGATTTAGTAAATGCACCAACCCCTACTCGCCCACAAGCTGATGTGAAGTCCATTTTTAGTGATACGTATACCAATGCTACAGAAAGTAATTTTACCCCGGGCTTTGGAGGTTCTACTACGTTGGCAGAAATTCTCACTACAAGCACAGGAAAGGTAGCGCAATACAGTAATAATAATTATACAGGAATCATGTTCACCGGAAACACAATAGATGCATCAACCTTAGGATTTCTTCATATAGATGCTTATGTGGAAAATGCATCAACCACCATTGGTATTCAAATAAGAGATATAGGGGGAAATAAAACCATTGAAACAGATGTAAATACCGGTAACCCGATGGGTGATGATAAAGATTTAAGAACCACTCTGAGTGGTTTTCAAGTTGGAGTTTGGAAATCTTTTGAAATTCCGCTGAATGGAGCTATTCTCAATCAAAAGGGTAATTTAGGAGCAATTATTATTACCGGTGGGCCTAACTTTATTCTTGATAATATTTATTTCTACAAGTAGTCTTCATTTAGCATCAACTATTAAAATTTGAAGTAATGAATTTTTTAAATAAAACAATATACTTAGGTACTACACTTGTCGCACTTTCAGGATGTGAAGTGGAGCCGATACAAACTTTACAAGAAAGAAAATTTGAATTGATTTGGAGTGATGAGTTTGATGGTGATTCAGGAACAGCACCAAACGCCTTGAAATGGACATACGACCTTGGTACAGGACAAAATGGATGGGGAAATAATGAACTTCAAACATATACCAACAATCGTCAAAATGTAATGTTAGACGGTAAAGGCAATTTAGTAATAAGGGCATTAAAAGATAATGCGGGCAGATACACTTCTGCACGATTAAAAACGGAAGGTTTGTTCGCTCAAAAATATGGTAAAATAGAAGCTCGAATCAAAACACCAACTGGTTCAGGTATTTGGCCAGCATTTTGGATGTTGGGTAATAATATCAGAACTATTGGTTGGCCAACTTGTGGTGAGATTGATATCATGGAGCAAAAAGGGAAATTCTCTAATATAACTTATGGTTCAATTCATGGTCCTGGATACTCTGGCGGACAAGCCGTAAGTTCTACTTACGCATTACAAAATGGCCGATTTGATGCCGATTTTTACACTTATGCAGTTGAATGGAACAAGGATAAAATTGATTTTTTTGTAAACAATTACCTGTATAAAAGAGTTACTCCGGCTGATGCATCCGGTGAATGGGTTTTTGATCAATCATTTTTTATCTTACTAAATATAGCAGTTGGAGGAAATTTTGTTGGCCCGCCTAACGAGAATACTCCATTCCCAGGAGCCATGACAATTGATTACGTTAGGGTTTATAAGGAATTTTAATTCACTTGATTTAAATACTTAGAGAAAATAACAATCAATATTATTGAATGAATTTGTGTTTTTAAACACAATATAAATGGTGAAGTAGTTAGCAAATCATGTCAAGTCAAAAACAAGGTAAACAAGAAACTGAGGTTCAAATAAAAAGATTAAAAATAAAGGGAGAGAATTTCTTCTGTATTTCTAATCATGATGATATACGTTCGTTTTTTATGAGTATAGTTAGTGATTCAAATCATTGGTTGTTTATAGCAAGTAATGGTGGAGTTACGGCAGGAAGGAAAAACGCTGAGTATGCATTATTTCCATATTACACTGCAGATAAAATTACAGAGTCATACGACATAACCGGTTCCAAATCAATATTTCAAATCACCCAACAAGATAAAACACATATTTGGGAACCGTTTTCGGAACGTCAATCAGGATTATATCAAATCTCAAGGAACCTATATAAAAACGCTATAGGTAACAAAATTATCTTCGAAGAAATCAACCATGATTTTTCATTAAAATTCCGATACGAATGGAACACAAGTAACGTATACGGATTTGCAAGAAAATCTACCATCGAAAATATCGGAAACCAAATACTACAGATAAGCATACTTGATGGTATACAAAATATTATGCCCGATGGTGTAGGTAGCGACTTGCAAAATGCTACAAGTAATCTGGTTGATGCATACAAACGAAACGAGTTAGACACAGAAACCGGATTAGGTATTTTTGCACTTAGTGCTATTATTGTTGATAGAGCAGAGCCAAGTGAAGCTTTAAAAGCTAATGTTGCTTGGTCGCTTGGATTAGAAAATCCAAAACACCTATTATCATCTTTACAACTAAATGCTTTTAGAAATGGGAAGGATATCGAACAAGAGGAAGATGTGAAAGCTGAAAGAGGGTCGTATTTCATTAATCAAAAAATTATAATATCACCCAAAAGCGAGAAGCAGTGGTTAATTGTTGCTGATGTGAATCAAAGTCAGGCCAATGTTGTTGAACTTATTCATCAAATTAAAACCAATCCTAATCTTCAACAACAAATAGAGCAAGATATTGAGTTAGGATCAAAACGACTTATTGAACTAAATGCCTCTGCTGATGGTATTCAGTTATCTAATGATGTTTACAGAGATACCAGGCATTTTTCAAATACCTTGTTTAACATCATGCGTGGTGGAATTTTTGATCACAACTATCAAATAGAAAAGTGGGACCTTATTAATTGCATCGCTGCTGCTAATAAAAACGTTTATGAAACTCATAAAACATTATTAGACGGGTTGAATGAAATATTCACTGTTTTTGATTTGGAAAAATTAGTTGCTCAGGTTGATGATAAAAATTTTCATCGTTTATGTACCGAATATCTACCGCTAAAATTCAGCCGAAGACATGGCGATCCTAGCAGACCTTGGAATAAATTTTCAATTAATACCAGAAGTGCAGTTGACCACTCTAAGGTTTTAGATTATGAAGGCAACTGGAGAGATATTTTTCAAAATTGGGAGGCTTTGTCTATATCATTTCCTGCTTTTACACGCAGCATGATTCATCGGTTTTTAAATGCAACAACATTTGAAGGCTACAATCCATACAGGCTTACTAAAGGTGGGTTTGATTGGGAAACCGTAGAGCATGATAATCCTTGGTCGTACATTGGATATTGGGGCGATCACCAAATTATATATTTACTTAAACTTTTAGAGCTAAACGAGAAGTATTATCCGGGTAAACTAAGCAGTCAGTTTAATGACGACTTATTTGTGTATGCCAATGTACCATATAAAATTAAAAAATATCAAGACATTTTAAAGAATGCAAAAAATACTATTGAGTTTGATGAGAAGTTGGATTCAGCAATCCGTACAAAACGAGATATAATTGGTGCTGATGCTACTCTTTTACTTAATCAAAACGATAAAATTCACACGGTAAATTTTATAGAAAAGATACTTGCTACAGTCCTGTCAAAACTTTCAAACTTTATTCCCGGTGGTGGAATTTGGATGAACACCCAACGTCCGGAATGGAATGATGCGAATAATGCATTGGTGGGAAACGGGGTTTCTATGGTTACGCTTTATTACCTCCGAAGATTCTTAGTATTTTTTGAGAAATTGATTGAACAAACCAATGAGGAACGCGTTGAATTATCGAATGAGTTAATCATATTCTTTAAAAAGGTACATGCCACATTTGAAGAGAATACTCATTTATTTGATGGTGAAATAAACGATGAGAAGCGAAAAGAACTATTAGATAGTTTAGGTGAAGCAGCCAGCGATTACAGAACACATATTTACAAGCAATCGTTTTGGGGCGAAAAGCGAACCATTTCCTACCGCAGACTAAAGGCATTTGTTAAAGTCAGTTTATTATTTATTGAACATACTATCAAAGCAAATAAACGTGTAGATAACATGTATCATGCCTACAATTTGATGAGTGTAGATGGAGATAAAAAAGTTACTATTTCTTACCTGAGCGAAATGTTGGAAGGACAAGTAGCTGTGTTGAGTTCCGGTTATTTAAGTGCTGAAGATAGTCTTGCATTGTTGGATAGCATGAAAAATAGCAGACTTTTCCGCCATGATCAATACAGTTATTTACTTTATCCCAACAAGGCATTACCGAAGTTTTTAGCAAAAAATAAATTACTAAAACAAGCAGTACAACAATCGGAGTTGTTGCAGATGATGCTTGCCGCAGGCGATAAATCAATTGTTGAGCAAGACATTAATGGTGATTATCGTTTTAATGGTAATTTTAAAAATGCTGCGGATCTAAGTGATGCCTTGTTAAAACTTGATACTGCTAAATATGCTACACTACTTGATAAAGAGCAACAACAAGTGCTTGCTATTTTTGAGGATGTGTTCGACCATAAATCATTTACAGGGCGCTCGGGTACTTTTTATGGATACGAAGGGCTTGGTTCTATTTATTGGCACATGGTATCTAAATTGCAATTAGCAGTTCAAGAGGTATGTCTACAAGCTATTGAAGCAGGAGAGTCGAAAGAGGTAATAGGTAAATTATTGGATCACTATTACGAAATAAACGCAGGTGTTGGGGTACATAAATCTCCAAAATTATATGGTGCATTCCCAACCGACCCATACTCGCACACACCAAGTAATAAAGGCGCCCAACAGCCCGGCATGACCGGCCAAGTAAAAGAAGACATACTAAGTAGATTTGGTGAGCTAGGTGTTTTTGTAGCAGATGGAATTTTATACTTTAAACCGTGTTTACTCCTTAAAGATGAGTTTACAAGTGAAGAAAGGATATTCAGATATGTAACTGTAAATAATGAACATAAAATAACAAAACCTGTTCCCGGTTCATTGTGTTTTACCATTTGTCAAGTGCCAATCATTTATCGTTTATCAACTGAGAGTTACATGGAAATTGAACATCTAAATGGACGTTTAAGCAGGCACGAATCCCTTTATTTAAACAAAGAAACAAGCTCGCACATTTTCAGTAGAACTGGTGAGATTGTCCAAATCACGGTGTTTATTAATTCATCAATTCTAAAATAACAACATGCAAAAAATTGGGTTACCATACGGCCTATTTGTTTACTTAACTATTATTTTAGTTTCTTGTGGCTTGTCGCAAAAGAAAAAAGAAACAGAAAAAACGGTTGGTAACCCCAAAACAGCAGCACAAATTTTAGGGGATACAAACTACCTGGCAATTTGTTACGGTGGCTATCGCACCAACAACAGAGATTCACAACCAAGTATTACCCAAATAAAGGAAGATATAAAAATACTTCATGCAACGGGCATCAAGTTACTTCGTACTTATAACACGCACTATGCAGAGGCAAGTAATTTATTGAAAGCCATAAAGGAACTACAAACTGAGGATGCTAGTTTCGAAATGTATGTGATGCTTGGTGCTTGGATTGAATGTGAAAATGCATGGACAACTGCTTTACCCAAACATGAGAAAGAAAATGAAGTATCGAATAATTCCGAAATTAAAAGAGCAGTAGATTTAGCCAATAAATATCCTCAAATTGTGAAAATGATTTCCGTGGGTAACGAGGCTATGGTTAAGTGGGCAATAAGTTATTACGTAACACCTAAAATTATTTTAAAATGGGTAAACCATCTTCAACAACTAAAAAAAAAAAATGGCCTACCCAAAGATTTATGGATTACCTCCTCTGATAATTTCGCATCATGGGGTGGTGGCGATACTACTTATCATGTTGAAGATTTAACCAAACTATATCAAGCAGTAGATTTTGTTTCAATACATACTTATCCTATGCATGATACCCATTACAATCCAGTGTTTTGGAAATTAACAGAAGAAGAAAACACATTAAGTAACCAAGCTAAAATAGATTCTCTCATGTGGCATTCTATAACTCATGCCAAGGCACAATATCATAATGTTTATAATTACATGAAATCAATTGGAGTGGATAAACCTATTCATATCGGGGAAACCGGTTGGGCATCAAACTCTGATGGTTATTACGGAAAAAATGGTTCGAGGGCATGTGATGAATACAAATCAGCCATTTATTATCAATTGGTGAGAGACTGGACAACAAAGGAAAAAATAACCTGTTTTTATTTTGAGGCATTTGATGAAAAATGGAAAGATGTAACAAACCCAAACGGTTCAGAAAATCATTTTGGCTTATTTACGGTTGATGGTAAAGCAAAATATGCCATGTGGGAAAAAGTCGATCAAGGAGCTTTTAAGACACTAACAAGAGATAAAAAACCTATCATTAAAACCTATGGGGGTAAAAAAGAAGAGTTGCTGAAAGTAGCTGAATTACCTGCATACAAAATAAATTAATCAATATGGATAGGAAGCAACATCATTTATTCTTTAAAAACCTTTTATGCGGAATGATTTGTTGCATTCATCTTCAATGTAATAATACCAAAAAAATAACATTAGAAGTTTATGAAACTTCACAAAGTGGGAATGCGTTAACTTTACTAAAAGATTTTAAACCTGCAGAAAAAACAATAACTATCAATATCAATCCTAATAATAGGTTTCAAACAATTATTGGGTTTGGAGGTTCATTTACAGAAGCTTCTGCGTATTTATTAAATAAAGTTAGCAAACCAAATAGGAAGAAAATACTTGATGCTTATTTCAGTGAAAAAGGAGCAAATTATTCATTAACCAGAACACACATTGCTTCATGCGATTTTTCATTAAATAATTACACATATGCCAAAATAGAGAACGATTTAGATTTAAAGCATTTTAACATAGCGGATGATAAGGGTGATTTGATTCCTATGATTTTAGATGCTCAAAATATTTCTAAAGCAGGTTTTAAAATTATAGCATCACCTTGGACAGTTCCGCCATGGATGAAAGAAAATAAAAGTTTTGTTGGCGGAAAACTGTTGCCTAAATATTATGATGCATTCGCTTTGTATTTTACCAAATATTTATCTGCTTACCAAAAAGAAGGGATAAATATTTGGGGGGTAACTGTTATAAATGAACCGCATGGAAATGGCAATAATTGGGAAAGTACTTTGTTTTCACCCAAAGAAATGACCGATTTTGTTCAAAACCATTTAGGTCCAACACTTGAAAAAAAAGGCTGTGGTGAGGTAAATATTTTAGGCTATGATCAAAATAGAGGGGGAATAAAAGAATGGGTAGATGAAATGTATAGAGATGAAAAATCATCAAAATATTTTGCAGGAACGGCTGTGCATTGGTATGAAAGCACCTTTGATTATTTTCCGTTAACGTTACAATATGCTCATAAAAAATCGCCAAATAAATATTTAATACAAACCGAAGGTTGTATTGATTCCGAAGTTCCTAAATGGCGAAATGATGCTTGGTATTGGGCAAAAGAAGCTACAGATTGGGGTTGGGATTGGGCAAGTGAAAAAGAAAAATATTTACACCCAAAATATGCTCCGATAAATAGGTATGCAAGTGATATCATAGGTTGCTTGAACAATTATGTAAATGGCTGGATTGATTGGAATATGGTTTTAAATACGCAAGGTGGCCCTAATTGGTTTAAAAATTGGTGTGTAGCACCAGTTATTGTTGATACCGAAAATGATGAAGTTTACTTTACACCAATTTATTACGTAATGGCACATTTCAGTAAGTTTATGCGACCGGGTGCAGTTAAAATTGGTTGTGAAGTTAACCATAAAGAGGTGATGACTACTGCAATTCAAAATCATGATGGAAGTGTAGTTGTGGCGTTATTTAATCCAACAGATGAGCCTTACCATGTTTCCATCCAACTCGACAACAACACAAAAGTGATTACTATTGATGCCAAAGCATTACAAACAATTATCATAAATAATAAATAAGTATGTCTAATAACAATTTATCACATAAAGTACCAATGAGTCAAAAAATTGCATTTGGACTCGGAATGCTTGCCAATCAGATGTTTCCTGCAGCACTAGGTATCTTTATGGTTGTGTTGGTTGAGAACTTAGGAATGCCATCTTGGATGTGGGGCGTATTATTTTTTGTGCCACGAATTGTAGATGCATTTTTTGATCCGATAATGGGATTCATTTCAGATAATACCAAATCAGTTTGGGGAAGGCGGAGACAATATGTGTTTGTGGGTTCCATTATTATGGGTATCGCATTTATTGTTATGTGGCAATTGTATAGAGAAGATAGCGTTATGTACAACTTCACTTTTTTTCTTATCTTCTCACTTGTTTTTCACATCGGCCTTTCTATTTTCAGTGTGCCTTATGTTGCTATGGGTTACGAGATGAGTGATGATTTTCACGAACGCACCAGCATCATGGCAATCTCACAATGGATTGGACAATTTGCTTGGGTAATTGCTCCTTGGTTTTGGGTAATCATGTATGATCCAACTTGGTTTCCCAATGCTGATACTGCAACTCGAACACTGGCAATTTGGGTTGGTATAATATTTATGCTTTTAGCAATGGTTCCGGCTATTTTTATTAAAAGTAAATCAACTAAATTTGATGATTCATTGAAGCCACTTACTTATAAAACAATAGGTGGAAGTTTTAAAGAGATTTTAATAAGTTTTAAAGAGGCATTTGCTAACAAACCATTTAGAAAATTATGCATAGCAACTTTTTTAATTTTTAACGCGTTTAATACAGTTGCCGGCTTTACTTTTTTTATTGTTGTTTATTATTTATTTGATGGAGATAGCGCTGCTGCAGGTATTTGGCCTACTCTTTTCGGATGTGGAGGTGCATTAGCTACAGCATTTATTGTTATTCCTACAGTTGCTTGGATTGCAAAAAAACTAGAGAAAAAAATAGCCTTTTTGATTTGTCAAGGAATCTCAGTTTTAGGATATATTTTGTTATGGTTTCTCTTTATACCTGGAAAACCTTATTTATTTTTATTTGCACTGCCGTTCTTCTCTTTCGGAATTGGTAGTTTATTTACATTAATGATGTCGATGACAGCTGATGTTTGTGATATGGATGAATTGGAATCCGGCAAAAGACGAGAAGGCATTTTTGGAGCTATTTACTGGTGGATGGTAAAATTTGGTTTTGCAATAGCTGGATTATTAACAGGTGTAATTATGTCGGCTGTTGCATTTAAAGCCGGTGCACCTATTCAACCTGAAGGAGCTGTTACAGGACTAAGGTTGTTTTTCTCAGGTGTACCCATTATGGGAACCTTAATTGCCATGTGGGTGATGTGGAATTATGATCTTACAGAAAAAAAAGCCAATGAAATAAAGAAACAATTACTTGACCATAAAGGCAGAGAAATATCTGTATAATCTAATTACCTGAATGGTCATCTAAACAGTTTAGTTAAAAGATGAAATTGTTTCCTTATTTACTACTCAGTTCAATTCAGGTAAACATGGATAATATTCCAGTCCTTATGCAGAAATAATGAGTTGATGAAGTTTATCTAAAGAACAAATGGAAAGAAGAATAGCCATTATTATACCCCATACAGGATGGATTAGTACATTTTCATGTACAGGTGGAAACATATTAGTTCTTGAAATTGCACATTTAAAAAATAAAAACAATAGCAGGTGCACGGATTAGTATGGACAAAGAGTATAACCAAATAGAAATAAATTTGATCATGCAAACGGGTGTCAATACCAATTTGCTGAATAATAAAATAGCATACTGTTGTTTAATTAAGCCTTTTGGTTTGTATGCTTTTCATGTCAACGAATAGATAATTGCTGATTAGAGTTCGAACGAAAAACCTTCTTTTTCTAATTGTCTATATCGTTTCTCATCGAATTTAAAAAGTTTGGCCGGCCTGTGAGATACATTATCCTTTACCTCATTAAGCGGTTTTAGTATGTTCATTTCTAGAATTTTTTTCCTGAAATTAGACTTATCAAATTTATATCCAAGTAACGCCTCATAAAGTAGCTGCAAGTCTAACAAGGTAAACTTACTTGGCAATAGTTCAAAACCAATAGGTTTATGTCGAACCTCATTTTTTAACGTCTCAATGCCTTTTAATAAAATAGTATGGTGATCAAAAGCTAATTCTGGTAAATCATTGATATTAAACCACTCTGCAGATTTTGCCCAAGAAGAAGCTATGGGATGATAACTAATACTTTTTACCAGTGAAAAATAACCAACTGTAACCACCCTTCCCAATGGATGCCTATCTAAACTTCCGAAAGTAAAAAATTGTTTCATAAAGATATTTTTTAACCCAGTAAGTTTTTCCAACACGTTATTGCTAGCATCATGCAAGTTTTGTTCAGGCTCAACAAGGTCACCAATTAAAGCCCAATGTCCCCTATATGGCTCCGCTTCTCTCTGTATTAATAATACTTTAATCTCGCCTTCATGATACCCAAAAACCACACAATCAACGGACAAGCCAAAAACAAAGTATTCAATTAATGGTAATTTATAGTCAGATATGTAGTAAGGATTAGGAATTTTCATCACACAAATATGTTATAGAAAATTCATTTAAAAAAATACTTATAGTATTATTTACTTTAAGTGTTTTTTACGATATTGCAACTACAAACACTAAAAAATCTAAATATGAAAAAAATTATTACTTTTAGTTTATCCTTACTTACTTTTTGTATAGGGTATTCACAAAACGCCCCAATTAACTTTGAATTGGGCGGGCAGGGTGCAAGCTGGACCTGGACAACTTTTGAGAATGACTCAAATCCAGCATTGCAAGTTGTAAACAATCCAAGTGCTGTTGCACCTAACACCTCTACCAAAGTTGCAAAATTCACTGCTTTGCAAGCCGGAAGGCCCTGGGCGGGTTGCGAGTCATTGAAAGGCGATATAGGTAAGTTTACTTTATCTGCATCAAATTCAATTGTAAAAATTATGGTTTACAAATCAGTTATCAGCGATGTTGGAATCAAATTCGTGACAGATAGTAACGCATCTTCAGGCGAGATTAAAGTGGCCAATACTAAAATAAACGAATGGGAAGAATTAACATTCAATTTCTCTGGAAAAATTGGTGAGCCATCTTCAACAGGTATCAGCCAAATTGCTATTTTCCCAGACTTTAATTTATCAGGTAGAACATCAAATGTAGTAGCCTACTTTGATAACATAACCTTCTCGGCTGGTAATGCTTTACCTGAACCAACGGTTGCTGCACCTACCCCAACTAAACCGGCTACTGATGTTATTTCTTTATTCAGTAATGCTTACACCAATGTTAATATTGATACTTGGAGAACTTCATGGTCAGCAGCTACACTTACTGATATAAAAGTTGCAAACAATGATGTGAAAAAATACTCAGGATTAGATTTTGTTGGTATTGAAATGGTACAAAACCAGATTAATATTAGTGCTATGGATCTATTCGAATTTGATGTTTGGACACCAAATTCTACTACCTTTAAGTTCAAATTAGTTGATTTCGGTGCTGATGGTAAATTTGATGGTGGTGATGATAAAAATCACGAACTTACTGTTACTCCAACGTTAAATGGATGGAATCATATAGCAGTGCCAATTTCTAATTTCACAGGTCTTACAACTAAATCTAACATTGCACAACTTATTTTTGCTAGCGTGCCTTCAGGTACTTCTGTTGTATACATTGACAACGTAATGTTTAGTAAAGCACCCGTATATGCTGAGCCAACCACTGCTGCACCTACACCAACAAAATTAGCAGCCGATGTTATTTCATTGTTTAGTAATGCTTATACCAATGTTAATGTTGATACTTGGAGAACATCATGGTCAGCTGCTACACTTACTGATATTCAAATTGCATCTAACGATGTAAAAAAATACACCGGATTAGATTATGCTGGAGTAGAAACAGTTACAAACAAATTAAACGTTACAACCATGGATACATTTGAGTTTGATTTGTGGACACCTAACTCTACCACCTTCAAATACAAATTAGTTGATTTCGGTGCTGATGGCGCATTTGGTGGTGGTGATGATAAAGAACATGAACTAACTTTAACACCAACTTTAAATGCGTGGAATCACGTAGCGGTTTCTCTTGCTGATTTTGCTGGATTAACTACCAAATCAAATATTGCTCAATTGGTTTTTGCAAGTGTTCCTTCGGGCACATCAATTGCCTACATTGATAATGTTTTGTTCAGTAAAAAAACACAAACAGGAGTATCTAAGGTTAATGCAGAGACGATTGGAATTTACCCTAATCCTGCTAATAACAATTTTAGCATAACTGCGAGCAATACTATTCAAGAGGTAACAATCTACAATGCTTTAGGTCAAACAGTAATGGCAAAGTATGTTAGCAGTAATTTTGCTGACATGGATATTACTACATTACCAAAAGGTATTTATACCATTAAAACAACTGTTAATGGTACAGATAACTTTAGTAAACTTATAAAAGAATAATACATATAGTATAGAGACCCCAAAAGGGCGGTTAGAAAATCTAACCGCCCTTTTTATTTGCACCAAATCAGAATTTTGGAATTACGTGCTTGTTTTCTACCGATTAAAATCAATGTAAAACAAAAATCAGCTATAGAGTTCCGAAGATTCGGAAAAGGAATTACCGAAATGAGGTGCAGCAGAATAAGGACATACAGCAAAAGCTCGACCGCGCAATACGATAGAACGGGAACGCCCAAATGTAGAGATGAATTGATTGAAGATTACACTATAAAGAAGATGTTTTTTGATAAAAAAACCACTTGAAATTATTCATTATCAAGTGGTTTTAAATGTACCCAGAGCCGGAATCGAACCGGCATGATTTCTCGCTAGTGTTTGAGACTAGTGCGTCTACCAGTTCCGCCATCTGGGCATGTTGGCAACGACTGTTACCATAGCGGGTAGCAAATATAAGTAAAGTTTTTTTTGTGCAAAGTTTTTTATCATTAGAATAGTAAAGTTTTAAAATTCAACCCAAACAAGGTAAAGAACATTTATAAGTATGCCAGTAAATATAAATAGATAGCTTATAAAAGTGTATTATTGTTCACGTTCATGAATAAAAATTTAACAGACGGTATCAACTTTATATCAAAGCTAAACAACAAACGTATTTGGAACTACGTAAAGTTAATGGCTAGCTACTATATTTCTAAAACTATGGGAAAGGCTTTTATAAATGCAAAACCAACAAGTTTAGAAATTGAACCAACTACAAGTTGCAACTTACGATGTCCGCAATGTCCAAGCGGTTTGAGGGAATTTACACGTAACACCGGAATGTTAGATTTACCTTTGTATAAAAAAATAATTGATGAAAACCATCAAGAGTTGGTTTGGCTAATTTTATACTTTCAAGGTGAACCATTTTTAAATAAACAATTTTTAGAGTTTGTAAAATATGCTGCTCAAAAAAATATTTATACTGCTACAAGTAGTAACGCCCATTATTTTACCGATGAAATGGCTAAAGCTACAGTTGAAAGTGGCTTAGATAGGTTGATTATTTCTATTGACGGAACATCTCAAGATACCTATGGAAAATACCGTATTGGGGGTAATGTTGAAAAAGTAATTGAGGGCACAGAAAGACTCTTATTTTGGAAAAAGAAATTAAAAAGTAAAACGCCTCATATCATTTGGCAGTTTATCGTTTTTAAACACAACGAACACCAATTACCCGAAATAAAAAAGTTAGCTAAACAAGTTGGGGTTGATGAGTTGGGTATTAAAACTGCACAAATATATGATTATCAAACCAGCGATAATTTTATACCCGAAAACAAAGATTTAAGCCGTTACGAAAAACTATCTGACGGAACTTATCAAATAAAAAACAAACTACTAAATCAATGTTGGCGAATGTGGCGTGGTAGTGTTATTACCTGGGATGGCCTTGTGGTTCCTTGTTGTTTTGATAAGGATGCCACACACCGTTTTGGAGATGTAAGTACACAAACCTTTAACGAAGTTTGGCACAGCGATAGGTACAATAACTTTAGAAACGCCATATTAAAAAGCCGCAAGGAAATTGATATTTGTACCAACTGTACCGAGGGAACAAAAGTTTGGAATTAGAAAGAAATTCGAAAATCGAAATACGAAGCACGAAACAAAAATCAGCGTAGCTAATAATGAAGTGAGGAAACAAATTATCAATTCAAGTTTAAGTTCTGAACATCAAACCTTTCAACCAATAACCTATCTTAAAAACTACCCAAACCGGTTACTGGCCAAAGAATTACTAAAGCGAAAACAAGAAAAATAATTCCGCTAAAAACATTTAACCGATGCATGTTTTGAGCAGATAATACATGACGCAATTTACCTGCAAAGTATACAATACCAATCATGGTGGTAAGCATCGTAGCGAGCACGATCATAAAAAAAAAGATGGTGTTATTATGGTCAAATTTTACTACTGTTTCAACGTAAGTAGTTACTCCCATCCAGCTAATTAATACCATAGGATTGAGGCTATTTAACATGGCACCTTTAATAAAATATAATATTCCTTTGCGTTCTGTTGGTGCGGCATCATTAGTATGATCAACCTCTTTTTTTATCATTGAACGAATACCTAAAATAACCAAAAAAGCAAAACCTAAAATACGAATTTCCATGTCAAACTTTTTTATTTCGTCAGCAATAAAGGAAGTTCCCCAAACCGTAATAGCAATAAACAAAGCATCGCTGAGCAAAACACCTAAAGCAATAAATAGTGCTTTGTTAAACCCTCTTTTTACACTGGTTTGAATCAATGAAAAGAATACGGTACCGAATGTTAATGTAAATAACAATCCTGTTAATATTCCTTTCCAAATAGGGTCTAGCATTTGCATGATTGGCAAGTATAATAAAATAACGCGGGCTACCCAAGGGTAGCCCGCGTTATTCGTTTAAGTTTAAATAAATCAGTTGATTTACAAATTGCCAACCATATTTTCTGGCTTAACCCAAGCATCAAATTGCTCATTTGTTAGGTAACCTAACTGTATCGCAGCTTCACGTAATGTTTTGTTTTCTTTGTGTGCGGTTTTAGCAATTTTTGCTGCCTTTTCATATCCAATATGAGGATTAAGTGCAGTAACTAACATTAAGCTATTTTCTAAATGGCGTTTAATAATTTCGTTGTTTGGTTCAATACCTTCAGCACATTTATCGTTAAAGCTCACACAAGCATCACCTATTAAACGGGCACTTTGTAATACGTTAGCCGCAATTAGTGGCTTAAATACATTTAACTCAAAATGACCATTACTGCCACCTATTGAAACAGCTACATCGTTGCCCATAACTTGTGCTGCAACCATGGTCATAGCCTCAGGTTGGGTTGGATTAACTTTACCCGGCATAATTGATGAGCCAGGTTCGTTATCAGGAATAACAATTTCGCCAATGCCACTGCGCGGACCAGATGATAACATTCTAATATCATTGGCAATTTTCATTGCACTAACAGCCACGCGCTTTAATGCACCACTCAATTCAACCATGGCATCATGCGCTGCCAAAGCTTCAAATTTATTTGGTGCAGTGATAAAAGGATGTCCAGTAAATTCTGCAATTTTTTGTGCTACCAATACATCATAACCTTTAGGAGCATTTAAACCAGTACCAACTGCGGTTCCTCCTAATGCTAATTCTTTAACCATTTCTAAAGCGTTGTTTAATGCACGTACACCGTTGTCTAATTGTTGCACATAACCACCAAACTCTTGACCTAAAGTTAAAGGTGTAGCATCCATAAAGTGCGTACGACCAGTTTTTACAATATCTTTAAATGCCTCAGCTTTTTTAGCTAAAGTGTTACGTAATTTCAAAATACCTGGAATGGTTATTTCAACCACCATTTTATATGCAGCTATATGCATAGCCGTTGGGTAAGTATCATTTGATGATTGAGATTTATTTACATCATCATTAGGATGTAATGCTTTCACATCATCGGTTAACTTACCACCGTTAAGTACATGTGCACGGTATGCAATTACCTCGTTGGCATTCATGTTACTTTGCGTACCGCTGCCAGTTTGCCAAATTACCAATGGAAATTCACCATCTAATTTACCAGTTAAAATTTCATCACAAACAGTGCTAATTAAATCCCTTTTATCAGTAGGCAATACCCCTAATTCGCAATTAGCATGAGCTGCTGCCTTTTTTAAATAGGCAAAAGCATGGATCACTTCTTTGGGCATACTAGCCTCAGGACCAATTTTAAAATTATTACGTGAACGCTCTGTTTGCGCGCCCCAGTATTTGTCGGCAGGTACTTTTACCTCGCCCATGGTGTCGTGTTCAATTCTAAATTCCATGTGTGATTTTTTATTAAGTGGCGCAAAAATATAAGAATTACGGCCCCATACACAGGATATTTGTCAATTTACGGCTTTTCAGGCAATTAACTTTTTACACCAAATTAAAAATTTAACATAAAATACTTGTTTTTAACAACTTATGGTTTTACCTTCATGCTCCTCAATAAAACTAATCTATCGTTATGGCTACAACTGAAGTAAAAGTATCCCACGATTTGGAGTACAAACATTGGCTAAATGAAATTGAGTTTTACAATTTGGAGTTAGCTAACATGCAAGATCAACTGGCAGATTTTACGCCAACATTCTACAAAAAATATTTTGCACAAAATGTCATACACTTCCAAAACCAATTTGTATACCAGCGTGAAGTGATTGAGATATTAAAGCATGATTTGAAACAACATGAAAACAACATTAAAAAACTAAAAGCCTACCCTACTCCAAAGCTTAGAGATCAGGTAAGCCTTATGCACTTGAGGCTACGAGATCATGTAGCTATATTTTTTGATTTATTTTTAGAACTAAAAAGAGATTTTTCAGATTTCTTGGCTTAAAAACCCTCCTCACGATTCGCTGACAAACCGCCTATTACAGGCAAGTGATTGTTATAGTATGTACTCACAAAATCGCACCACATACATTCATCTTTACCGCATCCTTGGCTAAATTCTTTTGCCTTAATTTTGGTGTAAGTTGATGTAATTTGTTGCTTCACAATTTCTATATCATCATTGGTTATGAGTACAGGTTGTTTAATATAATTCCCGGTGGCTTTATCTGGCTCAACAAAATCAAACTCGGCACTTTTCATTTGCCAAGTAGTATTTTTATCGGCATCAATTAATATTTTATAAAACACAGCTTGACGCCAATAATCTCCACCAAATTCATCTTCAAACTGTACATCTTTGTCTTCGCCTTTTGCCTTTTCTACACGCTCTTTATTTGGTGGTCCAAATTTTGTTTTTGCACGTTCAAACTGACCAGTTTTATAATCAACTACATTTACATTGTTGCCATCAAATTCAATTTTATCCAATTTACCATTTAATGGTACACCATCCATAACAACATTGCGATAACTGCGCTCAATACTGGTAATTTTATTCCACTGACTAATATATGTATCATAAAAATTCGGTAATATTTCATCACCGTATTCTATCCTACGTTTAAATTCAATTTCTGTAAATGAATCTTCAAACCTACGCATGTACCATTTAAAATCTTTCATAAAATCCTCTACCCCAGCAAACTGTTTTTCGGTATGGATATTCATGTTTCTAAATAACATTTCTAATGCATAATGTACCGCACTACCAAATGTCATGGCTGCACTTAAAGGGGCAGGCACACGAATTAAATTGTTAAAATAAAATGCAGTAGGGCATTTTAAATAGTTATTTAAATGCGTTACACTTAAGGAGTATTTCTGAAGCAATTCTTCCACAAATTCGTTATCAAATAAACTTGCAGGTGCTTGTGCTTTTTGATTTTGTAATACAAATAGTGTAAAATCAATCATCTGCTCATCAGGTAATGAAACAAACTGAGTTTGTAAATGCGCATGTGTTTCAAGTTCTGCAACTAAACGACTTTTTTCTAGGTCTTTTCCTTTATTGTCAAACTTAGCATAACTGATATTTAATTCGCGTTTAGCGCGCGTCATGCCCACATAAAACAACCTGCGGCTTTCAGCATCTTCATCCTCTCCTCCTATATTTTCTGTATCGGTAAAAACATTATCGGGTAATTTAAAGTCTAAATTATTGCTTGATTTTTCCCAAACTTTGGTAGTGCAACCCATCATAAACACATATTCAAACTCTAATCCTTTTGATGAATGTGCGGTTAAAAAATTTACACCATCATCCGCAAAGGCAATAAGTTGGGCAGGTAATGCCACTTTTTGACTCAACATTAAATCGATGGTTTCTAATAATTGCTTAACGGTGGTTTTAGGTTTACGACTACATTCACTTTTTACAAAATCAAAAAATGTATGTAACAACTGCATGTTCCATCTTTTATCAGCCCCAGTTAAACATTGCGCCAATAAGCCACTTTCATTTATGATGCGTTCGATTAACTGTTGTGTAGTTAAATTTTGGCCATCCCTAATCCAACCTTCAATTACTTTTGATGCATAGGCTAATTCTTTGCCTTGTTGCAGTTCTTGTGTAAATAAATCAGTTGGTTTTTTATGGATAGCATTTCTTATTTCTTCGCGCCATGTGGTTTTTCGTTCGCTAAAATTTTTGCTATATACATTTACAGATATACGTGCAATTTCTATTGGAGGAATGTTAAAAAAGTCGAAATGTAACAACTCGTAAATAAAAGCTTCGCCTGTATTGGCTTTGTGGTTTTCTGCCGATATATAACGCAGCATTTGTACAATCTTTTTTATTAAAGGCTCATGTAAAATATCTATTTTCTTTTTGGCATTTACACCAATTTTTTTGGCCTGTAAATACTTAATAATATCCTCTGATTGAGAATGTTTTCGGTATATTACGGCAATTTCACTAAGCTTGGTTCCTTGTTGTTTTAAACTTTCTATTTGTAACGCAATACCAACTGCTTCATGTGCCAAATTGTAATATTCGATTAATGTTGGTTTAATAGATAAGTTAGCATAAAGTGAATTCTTTGCCACTAATGTTTTATTTGGATCAAGCCTAACTTTATTGTTACTGATTAGGGCTTTAGCTGCATCTAAAATAAATTGTGTACTGCGGTAGTTTTCTACCAACGAAATTTCAGTTAACCCTTGTGTTTGATATAATTTTTTAAAGTGTTGTATATTCTCCACGTTGGCACCCTGAAATCGGTATATGGATTGATCGTCATCACCCACACAAAATACATTTGGGCTATCCCAATACTGAATTAATAATTGCAATACTTCATTTTGTGCGCCATTTGTATCTTGGTATTCATCCACCAAAAAATACTGGTATTTTTCTTGGTACTGACTTAACATATCTGGCTTTTGATTAAAAGCCTCAATCACCCACAAAATCATATCTGAAAAATCGTAACGGCCGTGTTTTTTAAGTATATTTTGATATGTATCAAAAGTATCAGCAGCTGCCTTTAGTTGCAACATGCGGTTTACTTCAGCATCGTATACTTTTTGTTTTAAATCGCCAGCTTTACCGTATTTTGTTGTTTTCTTGTAGATGTATTCGTCACGTGTTTTTATATCCTCCAAGTACAAATCCACTTGTTGGTGTAAATATGCGGTAGTCCAATTTTCGCGTTTCATTTGCTCATACAAACCCAATAACTTTTTGGTTTCGTAATACACATCGCCCGTGTATCTTTTTAGTGGGTGATTTTTAGGAAAGCCATCAATGATTTGATGCACAAATTCTATTTGTTCCAACTCACTTATAGCATCTAAACCACGCAACCCAAAATGGTCTAGGTTTTCTTGAATAACCATGTTACAAAATGCGTGGAAAGTTTGCACTTCAACTTTGTAAGCATCAGGACCAATAAATTGCAACAATCTTTTACGCATGGCTATAGCGCCTGCATCGGTATATGTTAAACACAATACATCCTCGGCTTTGTTGTCTGATACACTAATAATATTTGCAATGCGTGCCGCTAATATCTGTGTTTTGCCAGTACCCGGCCCAGCAATAACTAACACAGGCCCCTCGGTAGTTGTAACAGCTGCTTGTTGCTCAGGGTTAAGTTTGCTAAACTCTTGTTGAAATATTTGGTTGTAATCTATATTCATAATCGGGTTCAAAGTTATGCCTTCACTTCGCAATGTATTTGCGAAGTAATATATAAATAAAAAAGACGGTAACATAGTTTGTTACCGTCTTTTAATTAGAGTATAAATATTTACTTTTTGCTGTAGTTAGGAGCTTCTTTGGTTATGGTAACATCATGTGCGTGGCTTTCTTTAGCACCTGCGCCTGTTATTTTTACAAACTTGGCTTTTTGTAATTCGGTGATGTTTTTAGCGCCAACATAACCCATACCTGCACGTAAACCTCCAGTAAATTGATAGATTACATCTTTTAAACTGCCTTTATAAGCAACCATACCCACAATACCTTCTGGTACTAGCTTTGCAATTTCTTCTTCGGCATCTTGGAAATAACGGTCTTTACTGCCTTCTTTCATGGCTTCTATACTACCCATACCGCGGTACGATTTAAATTTACGACCTTCAAATATGATGGTTTCACCTGGAGACTCTTCAGTTCCGGCAAAAATACCACCACTCATTACAGTACTAGCTCCTGCCGCTAGTGCTTTAACGATGTCTCCACTGTAACGTATACCACCATCGGCAATAATGGGTACACCACTACTTTTAATTGCCTTTGCCGCATCATAAACAGCAGATAACTGAGGCATTCCTATACCTGCAATGATACGCGTAGTACAAATAGAACCCGGACCTACGCCAACTTTAACCGCATCAACTCCCGCTTTAACTAATGCTTTAGCACCTTCACCAGTTGCTACGTTGCCTGCAATAATATCAAGACTAGGAAACATTTTGCGCAAACGTTTAATTTCATTTATTACAAAAGCACTATGTCCGTGTGCAGTATCAATGGTAATTACATCAACACCTGCTTTTACAAGAGCCGAAATACGATCAGGCGTCTCGGGTGTAACACCAACTGCGGCACCAACCATTAAGCGGCCATGTTTATCTTTACAAGCATTAGGGTTATCTTTTACTTTCAATATATCACGGTAGGTAATCAGGCCGATTAGTTTGCCTTTTTTATCTACTACAGGTAATTTTTCAATTTTATATTTCTGTAAAATAGATTCTGCTTTTTTGAAATCAGTTCCTTGAGGTGCAGTTACTAAATTTTCTTTAGTCATTACTTCGGTAACTTTTTTACTTAATTGTTTTTCAAACCTTAAATCGCGGTTAGTTAAAATACCCATCAATTTAAAATTATCATCAACAATTGGAATGCCCCCTATTTTATTTTCGCTCATAATTCTATGAGCTTCTTTTAGCGTTGCAGTTGCAGGTAAAGTTACAGGGTCCATAATCATTCCGCTTTCGCTGCGTTTTACCTTACGAACTTCTTCGGCTTGGCGCTCAATGCTCATGTTTTTATGTAACATACCTATACCGCCCGATTGTGCCATAGCAATAGCCAAACTGTATTCAGTAACAGTATCCATTGCTGCCGAAATAATGGGCACATTAATACGTATGTTTTTTGTTAATTGAGTTGAAGTGCTAACCTCACGTGGGAGAACTTCAGAAAAGGCGGGAAGTAACAACACGTCATCAAACGTTAATCCTTCACCGTAAAACTTAGCTTTGTCGTTTATCATAGCAAACAATACCTTCTATTATTTGCCGTGCAAAAATAGGAAAATATGTGGCATTACCGCAAGATTTGTTGCATTAATCCAAAACGAATAGAATAATCAAGTAAATGGCGCTTATTTAACGTTAACTAATAATTTTTAATCGCACGTTGCAAGGTTTGTCTCAACTCATTTTTTAACTCGCTTGGTGCAATTACCTTTACTTTATCACCATAACTTAATATTTGCGATTTTAATTCGTAAGATGGAATTACATCTATTGTAATTTTAAACTCTTTTTCATCATCAACCACTATTTGTTGTGTTTGATGCAAGGGTTGACTTTTAATATAAGGGGCTTCGCTCGGATTAAAGCTCAAAGTAATTAGTTGCGATTCATAATCGTGAACTGAAATACCAAATGAATGTTTAAAATACTCAGCTGGATTAAAGCTGGTATCGCGGGTAAAATGAGTGGATGTAGGTAGTATTTGTATGATGCGCTCTAATGCAAAAGTTTGAATCCTATTTTTATCAACCAATTTACCTGTTACATACCAGCGATTGCGGTATTCCTTTAATACATATGGATGTAATTGGTAGTGCTTAACTTCAACATGCCCAAAACCTCGATAATGCATCATAACCGCTTGCTGTTCTTTAATACTTAATAACAGAGGACTTAAATATTCATTACCTTTTTGACTCAGGCTTTTTTCAGTTTCAATTATTTGTAAAAAATCATCGTTGCCATAAACACTGCGAAGATTTACATAGTCTTCTATTTTTTCTACCGATTGCATAAACTGTTTTATTGGACCAATTCCTTCAAATTGTTTTAGCAATGAACAAGCAAATTCTAACGCATATAAGTCTTCATCTTTAAGCGGCAAATTATTAATACTGTAATTAGAATCGGTATAATAATAACCACGTAATTTACGATCGTATTCAATTGGAGCATGATAGCCTAGCTCCTCATCAAATTTCATATCGTAAATATCACTATCAATAGTACGTGCACTTACACTACCTAAACCCTGACACGCTTCTATTAAATCTTGTTTAGATGGATAACGTTTATGCTTATTGCGTAAAGCCCCATCAATAATGCGGTAACGTATAAATGCATTTTTATTTTTAGGCATGGTGCAAGGTAATACTTTGGAAAGATTAGTTGAATAGTTTATTGATTGCCGTTTATAAATACCCATTTTTAGTTCTTGGGTTTAAGTCATCTAACCTACAACTTCCATTCCGTTAACTTATGCTATTTTAAGTCCGTTAACAACCGCTTGTTGGGGTTGAAGTAGCACAACACTTCCATCCTGATTGACTGAACCTAAAACCAAACACTCACTCATGAAATCAGCAATTTGGCGCGGTGGTAAATTAACCAATGCAATTACTTGCATGCCCACTAAATCTTGTGGTTGGTAGAAATGGGTAATTTGGGCTGATGATTGTTTAATGCCAATTTCTTGACCAAAATCAATCACCAATTGATAAGCCGGTTTACGTGCTTTTTCAAACACACGTGCTTCTTTAATGGTTCCTGTTCTGATATCTAATTGCTCGAAATGATGTAAGGTTGATTCCATAACAATTACAAATTAATAAAATAGGTATAAAACAAAAACGTCCCGAAGTATTTCGGGACGTTTTAACTATTATCTTTTTATAACCTTATATGATTAACAGTGCATCACCGTAAGCCATAAATTTATATTTCTTTTTAATCGCTTCTTGATATGCTTCCATCAACTCATCATGACCAGCAAATGCAGCACTTAACATCAACAAGGTTGATTCAGGCGGGTGAAAGTTGGTAATCATACAATTGGCAATTTTAAAATCGTGAGGTGGAAACAAAAATTTATCTGTCCAACCACTGTTTACATTTAATCTGCCTGTTGATGACACCGAAGATTCTATGGCACGCATAACAGAAGAACCAACTGCACAAATTTTTCTCTTATCTTCTAAAGCTTTGTTTACCACTTTAGATGTTTCAGATGGAATATCAAAAAACTCGCTATCCATTTTGTGTTTGGTTAAATCTTCTACCTCTACAGCACGGAAAGCGCCTAATCCATTGTGCACCGTAACTTCGGTAAAGTTTACTCCTTTAATTTCCATACGCATCATGAGCTCTTTGGTAAAGTGTAAACCTGCACTTGGTGGAGATACTGCACCAATATGTTTGGCAAAAATGGTTTGGAAACGATCTTTATCCAATTTCTCAACTGGGCGGTTCATATATTTAGGAATTGGCATTTCGCCTAATTTCTCAATTAATTTCCAAAGTTCTTCATCTGCACCATCAAACAAAAAGCGAATGGTACGTCCACGAGAAGTTGTATTATCAACTACTTCAGCAACCAATGTATCATCTCCAAAATAAAGTTTATTACCTACACGAATTTTACGGGCTGGATCAACTAACACGTCCCATAACTTCATTTCTTTATTTAACTCACGTAACAAAAAAACTTCAATTTTAGCACCTGTTTTTTCTTTGCTACCGTATAATCGAGCTGGAAAAACTTTGGTATTGTTGTTAATCATTACATCCCTATCATCAAAATATTTTAGGATATCGCTAAATGCTTTGTGCTCGATTTTTCCTTTTTTACGATCAAGCACCATCATTTTGCTGTCGTGACGAACATCTGCCGGGTACTTCGCAATGAGGCTTTCGGTGAAGTTAAATTTAAACTGAGATAATTTCATTTAAGGTAATGTTTTAAATTAAAACTGCACTACTTAGGCTAAAATAGTATAATTTTATGAGGTGCGAAGGTAATATTTTAAACCACTTTGTCAAGTGCAAGCGATAAATTATACGGATGACCAGAAAATCAGCCCATCTAGGTTGGTCTTCTAAATCAGATTAAATAACAGTTACCAAGAAAAAAATAAACAGAAGTTACTTGTTCAATGCAATTTCACGTCATTATTAACTTTATAAAACATAAAAAAAGACGACCGAAGTCGTCTTTACGTTTTAAATTCTTTTTGCCTAGGTATGCAAAGCACGGTTAGCTGTGGCAGCCAAACAGGCTTCTTTCATCGCCTCAGTATAAGTTGGATGTGCGTGGCTCATTCTACTAATATCTTCTGCACTTGCGCGGAACTCCATCGCAACAACAGCTTCTGCAATCAAATCTGCTGCACGCGGACCAATCATATGTACGCCTAGAATCTCATCGGTATCTGCATCAGCAATTACTTTTACCAAGCCATCAATATCCATACTAGCACGGGCACGGCCTAATGCGCGTATTGGAAATGAACCTGACTTGATTTTACGACCTTCTTTTTTCAATTCCTCTTCTGTTTGCCCAACACCAGCAACTTCTGGCCAAGTATAAACAACACCAGGTATTAAGTTGTAATTAATATGAGGTTTTTGACCAGCAATGATTTCCGCTACAAAAACGCCTTCCTCTTCTGCCTTGTGGGCAAGCATTGCACCTTTTACCACATCACCAATAGCATAAATCCCCTTAACTGCTGTTTCTAAATGTGCATCGGTTTCAATTCTTCCACGCTCATCAACTTTTAAGCCAGTATTCTCTAAACCTAAACCACTGGTATAAGCTCTACGGCCAACACTAAGCAAACAGTAATCGCCTTTAAATTCAACCATTTCACCTTTTTCATTTTCGGCAGTTACCGTAACTTCTTTACCTTTTACAGTAGCCGTTTTTACTTTATGGTTAAAGTTAAAATCGAAACCTTGTTTGCGTAAAACACGCTGTAACTCCTTACCTAAAGCAGCATCCATTGTTGGAATAATACTTCCTGAATATTCAATAACCGTAACTTTAGCACCTAAACGTGCGTATACCGAGCCTAGCTCTAAACCAATTACACCTCCACCAATAACAATTAAATGTTTAGGCACTTCGGTCATATTTAAAGCTTCTGTGCTTGTAATAATTCTTTTTTTGTCAATATCTATACCCGGTAAAGTTGATGGTTTTGAACCTGTGGCAATAATTACTTTATCTGTTTCTATGGTTTGTTCTTTCTCGCCACTAATTTTAATGGTGTTCTTGTTTACAAACGATCCTACACCTTGAAACACATCAATTTTATTTTTTTTCATCAAATAATCGATACCATCACAGGTTTGTTTAACCACACCATTTTTGCGTTCAATCATTTGTTTTAAATTTACCTGAACTTCACCTTTTATATCGACACCGTGTGTAGTGAAATTATGCACTGCATTGTGGTAATGTTCTGATGAATCTAATAATGCTTTAGATGGAATACAGCCTACATTTAAACATGTACCACCTAGTGTGCTATATTTTTCGATGATGGCAGTTTTTAAACCTAACTGAGCGCAACGTATTGCTGCTACATAGCCTCCAGGGCCGGAACCTATAACGGTTACATCGTATTTCATAAAAATTTAAATTTTAAAGCGATGCGAATATACACATCTTGAACAAAGCTTGCAGAATTATTCCCTAAATATTACTGAATTTATTAGCCTACCTAATATTCAGTTTTATACTGCTCCCCCGCTTCTATGGCCATAGGTAAGTGATTTTGTTTTGGTGGAATAGGACAACTAAAGTTAACATTATAAGCGCAATATGGATTATAGGCTAAATTAAAATCAACCCAAACTTTTTTATTGCTCAGGGTAGCATTTACATCTAAATACCGTCCTCCGCCATAGGTTGTTTTACCTCCCGTTAAATCAGTAAACGGAATAAAAAGCTGAACTGAATCGGCCATTTCGCCATTGCGTATATAGCTCATTAATTGTAGGTTTTTACCATTTAGTGTAAACGATAAAGTTCCAGCTTCAACATATTCATATGCTCTATTTAGGGTGTGCGGCATGGCAAATATGGTATGATTTCCGCTTGGATTAAACGTAGTTTCAACTAAATATTTTTTATTTACCTCATAATATGGTAAGCCTTTAAAATTGGCTAGTTTAGCCTGCGATAAAGGTGTTGTTGCAGGATTTAAAAACTTATATGTAATTGCTGCCCTTTGCTGCATAATGCGTTGGGTGTAGGCTAAATCGTCTGTATTTGAGCATGCATTTATAAAGATAAACAATGCGCTTAACACAACAAAATAAATAAACCGCATTAGTCTTTTACGTGAATTTCTTTTACTTGTAATATATTTAAATCGGGCACACCCTCATGCACAAACACCAATAGTTTAGCATTTTTAGGATTAACCTTAATTAAATCACTTACGTCCATGGTGTATTTATATTCTTTTTCGAACACACGACCTGGAATAAAACTAGTTGATGTATCTTTTGCTACAACATCTCCTTGAGCAAAAGTTACCACATCGCGCAGCACAAACATGTGTACATATTGATTATTGTATTTTACTTCAAAAGTAATTGGATCTTGGTATTCTTGCACATCGATAATGCTGTCTTCAATCAACAAAATGGAAAAGTATTGTTTATTAGTAACAGCAGCTGTGTAAGTGAATTTAACTTTAGCAATACCTTCTTGTTTGGCATCATCAAAGGTTGATTCTATATCAATATTAACAGGAGTTGTTCCCAGTATTTCTTGTTCGCACTTTACATACCAGTCGGTTCTACCAATAAAACGGTTTGGTTGGTCGCTAAACTTCCTTCTATTAATAAAACCACGTGGCAAAGCGCCAGGAATACCACATAATTCTAAGATCTCTTTAGCATCATCGGTTCTAAAATCATATTTACTTTCGTGTCCGGCTTTTGTAATTGGAGAAACGAAACTTGATAGAGAATTTAAATTAGGATGCATAACTGTTGTAAACGCACGACCAGGAAAGGCTTTCATTATACTTTTAGCAATAACAGTTGCATCCGGACAATTCACACATTTAACACCAGAAACGTCCTCTAGCAAAACATTTTTGGGCTCTGCAACAGGAACAATATTTAAAACATAAGTAGTATCTTTAAGCGACTTACTTTCTTCATAATTTATGAGTGGTGGAACTTCTTCGCAGGCCACCAAACTTAACAACAAAACAGAGCTAAATAGTATGCAAAATTTTTTCATGATTCAAATTTAAAAATTTGTTGTTAATGTTATACGTGCTCCACTAAATGCAGGTTCAACCCTACAAACACCACCTGTACAGTTTACGCCAGCAACTTGTTTTAACCAAGCAGCTGTAATGCGAGTAGTTTTATGTGTGTATGATACAAAGAAATTATAGTAGTGAACTAACTTGAAATTTGTGCCTGCAACAGGCTTATTCAATGCTCCATATTTAGTGTTTACCATATCACTTATAGAGAAACTCCAATGTGGTGCAACATTAAATTCAATTAATAAGTTAGCTAGATTACCTAAATCCTGTTTTGTCATTAAATACTGTCCCTCAATTCGGATACTACGTTGCGTAGTAAGTTTATACGTAATTTCTCCAAAAGGAGTATACGCTTGCACAAAAGGTGCATCAGCTTTTAATTCAAAGGTGGTTTGATTGTATCCTATAATCTGAACACCCCCCATTACTTTTAATTTATTATTAACTTTATGAACAAAATCAATATAAAATTCACGGAATAAACGAGTTTTAGTATCCCATTTCAAAACATTTATACCTCTGCTAAAATCAATACCTGGCAATGTTGTGGTAGCTGCACCATTAAAATTTATTTGCCATTTTTTATTGGGTTTAAAAGTCATTTCTAGCTGTACTGCATTCTCGCCTAACTCTTGTATAACGGCATTATAACGAGCTAACAACCTATATGTATTTTGACGGGTTAAAGCGGGTAAATAATTGATTAATGCACCGTATGATGGAAGCGGGCTTGTTTCTAAAGGAGAAGTACGAAATTGGAAATTATTGATACGTCTGTATTGTGCACTAATACCTACACCCTTGGTTGAATAGGATAACGAAGTATAGTAAACATCTCCATCTGATTTGTACATGCGTTGATCCAAACCCATTAAAGCCTCCGGAGTTTTTTTGGCGTATTCAAAATATAACCTATACTTTTTATAACTTAATGTTGTGTATGCATTATAACCAAACACGTTATATTTCGGATCAAATCGATCTTCAATAGCATAACTATTTATGGTTGATGCTATGGTATTCATAGTTGCCTGATCGATGGTTCGATTAACAAATGACGCACCTAAATCAGCTGTAAAATCTTCTGAAACGTTAATTCTGTGCTCAAGATTTAAACCCTTAATAACTGGCGTACGTCTATCAAATAAAAATTTTTGCTGACCAGTAAAAGCTTTAATACGGGTATTTTCTGTTGGATTGTATACAACACGAGCTCCCAAAATTGAAAAATCAATTCCAATATTGCGGTCTTCATAAGCCCTGAAAATAATTCCAGAACCAAACTGGTCATAAAAATTACCAACGGTAATATTAAATTTATCAATGTCTTTACTTACCTGCCAATAACCAATACCTGATTCGGTGTAAGCCCTAAAAGGATCGAACAATGGTGTATTGTTAAATACATCATAACGTAAACTTAAATTAAACCCACGGTATTTATAATTTAAAAACAACCAAGCATCAGCTGATGAAAGTTCCTTTTCGTATTGGGTGGTATTGGCTCCAATGGCACTGTCTTTAACATAAGCCTGAAAATTAGATTGGAAATTCCCTGAAAACTGCCCTTTGTCTTCGGTTACATTTTGCTCTATTAAACTTGGCGCAGTTACCTGCGAAAAAACCAAAATAGAGTTGAAAGACATTAACAATAACGCTGTAAACCTTTTTATCATACACATATTAAAAGGCAGCTAAAATACTATTTTTTTCTAGTATCCAAAGTTATGGCATAGTGGCCACTTGGGTGCCAGTTAAAAATAAACCTTAATAATTACCATAGCGCGTAACTTTATATTGTATATTTGCCTTACTTAAAGGGGCTGACCGGTATTGACGGGGTGAGCATCTGGCAGGTAAGCACGTAGCGCATTGAGATGTTGGCGCTTTAAACCTAATGCTCAAACTTTTATTTGGCGAAAATAACTTCGCTATGGCTGCCTAATCAGGAAGATTACGCATCATGCCATTGTCTCGCAAGTGTTAGCTTAACCGCGCTTGCATCAGGGGCATCATCAGGAAAAGCCTTTTGGCCAACCGCCTTTGTTGGTTAATTGAACTTAATGGGCTACGGAATTTTTTGGCAGGTTTTGCGGCCTGAATTTTCTCGACAATTAACGCTTAACTAAACGTGTAGAAAGCTTGACCATTCCATTTCCGGACCAGGGTTCGAATCCCTGCAGCTCCACAATGAGCCCTCCTTTTTACAATAGTACTAAGGAGGGCTTTTAAATTAGTGGCGTACACAATAGAAATGGGGCAAAATTTAATCTGGATCAAACACAACTTAGTTTTGGTATTATATTTTAACCAATTGATTTAAAACTATCATAGAAATGCAACCATATTAATAATCAAAAAACTTGACTTTAAAGTTTTAATTTCTGATTTTGACAACTACCTAACAAGTTAGGAGTTGAACAATTTGCTCTTGGTATTACGTGTGGAAAACAATAGTAAGACTTTCCTTTACTTCGTAACTTTAAGTTGGTTTACTTATGACTCAATACGAAGATTTATTAGCACATATTTATAATAACGGAAGCTTTAAAAGCGATAGAACTGGAACTGGAACCAAAAGTGTTTTTGGAGCACAAATCCGATTTAACTTAGCAGCAGGTTTTCCGTTAATCACTACAAAAAAAGTTCATCTAAAATCCATTATATACGAGCTTTTGTGGTTTATAAAAGGCGAGACCAATACCAAGTATTTAACTGATAACGGTGTAACAATTTGGAATGAGTGGGCTGATGAAAACGGAAACCTTGGCCCGGTTTATGGTTACCAATGGCGTAGTTGGCCAACTCCTGATGGCAAACACATCGACCAATTAAGTGAAGCAATAGAAACCATCAAAAAAAATCCAGATTCGCGCAGAATGATTGTAAGTGCATGGAACGTGGCCGATTTACCAAATATGGCATTGATGCCTTGTCATGCATTTTTTCAATTTTATGTGGCTGATGGAAAACTAAGCTGCCAATTGTACCAACGCAGTGCCGATATGTTTTTAGGTGTGCCATTCAACATTGCATCATACGCTTTATTAACCCATATGATTGCACAAGTTTGCAACCTAGAAGTTGGAGATTTTATTCACACCTTTGGCGATGCGCATATTTACAGTAATCATTTTGAACAAGTAGAGTTACAATTAAGTCGCGAAGCAAGACCATATCCGTACATACAAATTAACCCAAATGTAAAAAGCATTTTCGATTTTACGTTTGATGATTTTACATTTGAAAACTACAATCCACATCCGGGTATCAAAGCTCCGGTAGCGGTATAAACTTGTTTATAAATTAACCTAAACAAACTATATACTTGATGTTATTGTTGACTTAACATTTTAATTATCACACTTTTTGAAAACATACAAAGAACTATATGCATTGATTGAGCAAGAAATTGCCAATATTTCATATACACAACAACCAGAAGAGTTGTACAAGCCAATTGAATATATTATGCAATTGGGTGGTAAACGTTTACGCCCTGTTTTAACCTTAATGGCTAACGAGATGTTTGGTGGCAAATCACCAAAAGCAATAAAAGCAGCCTTGGCCATTGAAATGTTTCATAATTTCACCTTGGTGCATGATGACATTATGGATAATGCAGACATAAGACGTGGCAAACCTACAGTGCATATCAAATGGAATCAAACCATAGCTATTTTATCGGGTGATTTAATGATGATAAAAGCCACTGATTTGATGTGTGAAACAGATACTAACGATTTGCGCACATTAATTTCGGTATTCAATAAAACAGCAGCTGAAGTTTGTGAAGGCCAACAATGGGATATGAATTTTGAAACCCAAAGCAATGTAACTGAACAAGACTACCTAAAGATGATTACCTTAAAAACAGCAGTACTATTAGGTTGTGCATTAAAAGTTGGTGCGTTAATTGGTGGTGCAAATGCTGATGATGCCAACCATTTATACGAGTTTGGTAAAAACATTGGTATAGCTTTTCAATTACAAGATGATATTTTAGATAGTTTTGGAGAAGGTGATAAAGTGGGCAAAAAAATTGGCGGTGATATTGCTGCCAACAAAAAAACAATTTTATTAATAGAGGCATTAAATAGTGCCACAGGTGAAGATAAAGACGAATTATACTATTGGCTTGGCGCTAAGAGCGAAGAAAAAATAGAAGCTTTACTAGGATTATATGCAAAATACAATGTACGCGACAAAGCCGAGCAATTAAAAGAACAATATTTACAATTGGCTTTTAAGCACCTTAAACAACTAAGTATACCTGCTGAAAACACATTATTACTTAAACAAACAGCCATTGATTTGATGGAAAGAATGAGCTAGTTAACGTCCTATTTTGTCTCATATAAATCCACCACTATTTAATTATTTTAAAACTGCAATTGAAACAGATTTAATACCTGATTATTTTATTTTACAGAAAGATAATCATGCTCCACATCCATTGAGTTTATTGGCTGCAGAAGAATTACAGCAACACATCATTACCCAAACTGACTGGGAACATAATTTTGGTTTCGCAATTACATTGAAAAGTAGTATAGTTGGAAAAATGTTTGGTGTACTTGTAGTTAAAAATTTAGAAAATCAGATTGGATATTTATCGGCATTTTCCGGAAAGCTTGCAGGCTCCAACAATCACCCCAAGTTTGTACCTCCTATTTTTGATTTGCTTATAGAGGGTGGATTTTTAGCCATTGGAATGCAAGAGTTAAACATGTTAACAAGCGAAATAAAAAGAATGGAAGGTTACGAGCCTGAAAATATTGACGCAATAAAAATTCTTAAAAAAAATCGCCATCAATATTCTAATAGTTTACAACAAGAAATTTTTAGCCATTACTCATTCACTAACCAAAAAGGCTTGTTTAAAAATATCAACGAAATTTTTAAACAAGCATCATACAAAAACCCTCCTGCTGGTGCAGGCGAATGTGCTGCACCCAAACTATTACAATACGCCTTTTTACACCAATTACAACCCCTCGCCTTAGCTGAGTTTTGGTGGGGAAAATCACCCAAATCTATTCACTGGAAACATGGCGCTTTTTACCCATGCTGCAAAGAAAAATGTGAACCTATTTTAGCTCACATGCTGGAAAATTTGTAAAAAGTTAAAGATGATGGTTAATGAATATCTTTAAAATTTTACGTGTTAAAGTCCAAAAATAAATACAAGTATTTAGATTCTTATAAAGCTTAATCTGAGCGGTTATAAATTGTTTATCAGTTGAGTCATATTCCGTTTCAAACTGTTGAGTAGATTTACAATTGCATTAAACCAATTTATAACCAATTACTTAGTTACTAGAGTTACTTGATGCAAAAATTGAATTTTCGAGAATTTTAAGTTTGAGTAGCTTAAATGAATAGTATTGTTATTTTTGCTTGATTTTTGAATTAACAACATAATATAAACACATTATAGATATGGCAGAAGTAATACGCATGCCCAAAATGAGTGATACTATGACCGAGGGTGTAATTGTATCATGGTTAAAAAAAGTTGGCGATGATATTAAACCAGGTGATATTTTGGCTGAAGTAGAAACAGACAAAGCCACAATGGAGCTAGAAAATTATGTTAAAGGGACCTTGTTACACATTGGCATTCCTGCTGGTGGCAGTGTGCCTGTTGATGCTCTTATTGCAATTGTTGGTCAAAAGGGTGATGATATTTCGGCTTTATTGAATGGTGCTAATGCTCCCGTTGCCGCTACAAAAACAGAAGATAACAAGATTGAGACAACGGCTAATGCTACCTCAACTCCAACAGCTCCAATTGCAAATACATCAATCGATTCACGTGTTAAAGCATCGCCTTTAGCTAAAAAAATAGCTGACGAAAAAGGCATTGATATTAATAGCGTAAGTGGTAGTGGCGATGGCGGACGTATTGTTAAACGCGATGTTGAAACATATACTCCTACTTCAAAGGGCGGAAGCAAAATCAACATTACTTTGCCAACTGTTATAGGTCAAGAAAGTTTTGAAGAAGTACCTGTATCGCAAATGCGCAAAGTAATTGCACGCAGATTAAGTGAAAGTAAACATACTGCTCCTCACTTTTACTTAACTATGAGTATAAATATGGATAAGGCCATTGAGGCAAGAAAATCTATGTTAGAATACAGCCCTGTAAAAATATCTGTTAACGATATTATTATAAAGGCAGTAGCTGGTGCATTGCGCAAAAATCCTGCTGCAAACGCTAGCTGGTTAGGAGATAAAATACGTTACAACCACCATATTAATATTGGAGTGGCAGTTGCTATAGAAGATGGATTAATAGTTCCTGTAGTGAAATTTGCCGATAGTAAAAGTTTATCACACATTAGTGCTGAAGTAAAAGAGTTAGCTGAAAAAGCCAAAAACAAAAAACTTCAACCAAACGAATTTGAAGGTAACACCTTTACCATATCTAACCTAGGAATGTTTGGCATTGATGAGTTTACAGCTATTATTAACTCACCTGATGCTTGTATTTTAGCTGTAGGTGCAGCTAAAGAAACTGTAATTGTAGAAAATGGGCAAATGAAAATTGCCAATGTTATGAAGGTTACACTAAGTTGCGATCACCGCGTGGTGGATGGTGCTGTGGGTTCTGCATTCTTAAAAACATTAAAAGAATTATTAGAAAATCCGGTAAAATTATTGGTATAAGATTACCTGCAAAATTTATTAAAGCCATGTTGTAATTGCAACATGGCTTTCTTGTTTATACATATCATCTTGCAATTTAGCAAACTTACATTTGCGAATACTTTTATGTTTTAACTAATGAATTTGCTATTCTTAAAAGGATATTTAGTAACCTTATTTTCTTAATTGAACATTAATTTTACTTTTATAATAATAATGTGGTAGGTTAATAATCAAGCCAAAAGAAAAATATTTTACTTATTAGATTTTATTTTTACCTTGCAAACGGAAATTCTTCCATTGCTTAAACACATTCCATAAAAAACTTTTAGGTTTAATTAAAGGAAACAGTGCAAAGCAAAGCAATCAAACAAGATCTTATTAATTTAATTTTTTTTGATGTACAATAAAACTACGTTATCCGATATGGTAATTTCGGAACTACGCGAGGTAGCTCTTTCAATAAATATAACTAATGTTAATACAAAGAGTAAAGAAGAACTTATTAATGCAATTACTGAACAACAGCAATTGCTTGAACAAATAAAAATGAACGAAAAAATAAATAACTCTGGTGCTGACGATTCACCAAAAAAACGCAGAGGCCGCCCTAAAAAGGGAGAAGATAAAATAGAAAGCGAAGAGAGAATGATGGACAACTCATCTGAAAGCTTACTAGATGATATTGATTTTACACCAACTCCAGTTGCAGAAACAAAACAGGAAGAGGAACAACAACCTCAACCCGTTTTAGAAAAACAACAAGATCCACAAAACAGTGTTGAAGAAATTCAGTTGAGTAACGAAAGTGAAAACAACAACTCAAACAATCCTCAAAATAACCCGAATAAAGGGAATAACGATTGGAAAGAAAAACGCAATAATGAGCGTAACGAACGCAACGAACGTATACAACAACAACAAGCGTTATTACAAGAACTAGAAGGCATAGTAAGTAGTGAAGGGGTATTAGAAACCATGCTTGATGGTTACGGTTTTTTACGTTCAAGCGATTACAATTATCAGCCATCTCCAGATGATATTTATGTATCGCCATCGCAAATAAAATTATTGGGTTTAAAAACTGGTGATACAGTTCGTGGTACCATTCGCCCACCAAAAGAAGGCGAAAAGTATTTTGCTTTAATTAAGGTTGAATCAGTAAACGGACGCAGCGCTGCAGAAATTAGAGACCGTGTAGCATTTGAACATTTAACACCGCTTTTCCCGGATGAAAAATTAAACTTATCAAAAAATTCGGTTTCTTACTCAACCCGTATTATTGATTTAATAGCACCAATAGGCAAAGGACAACGTGGTTTAATTGTGGCCCAACCTAAAACAGGTAAAACCATTTTATTAAAAGACATTGCCAATGCCATAGCCAAAAACCATCCAGAAGTTTATTTAATTATTTTATTGATAGATGAACGACCTGAAGAGGTTACAGACATGCAACGTAGTGTTCGTGCTGAAGTTGTTGCAAGTACGTTTGATGAACCTGCAGAAAAACACGTGAAGCTTGCTAACATTGTTTTAGAAAAAGCCAAACGCATGACAGAATGCGGACATGATGTAGTTATTTTGTTAGACTCTATTACGCGCATGGCACGCGCATTTAACACAGTGCAACCTGCATCGGGTAAAATATTATCTGGTGGTGTTGATGCCAACGCATTACACAAGCCTAAACGCTTTTTTGGTGCCGCACGTAAAATTGAAAACGGTGGATCTTTAACCATTATTGCCACAGCATTAACCGAAACAGGAAGTAAAATGGATGAGGTAATTTTTGAAGAGTTTAAAGGTACAGGTAATATGGAACTTCAACTTGACAGAAGATTAGCCAACAAACGTATTTATCCAGCTATTGATATTGTGGCAAGTAGCACCAGACGTGAAGATTTGTTAATGGATAAAGGAACTTTACAACGTGTTTGGGTGTTGCGCAACCACATTGCTGACATGAATGCTGAAGAAGCTATGGATGTATTGTTAAAAAACATGAAAAACACCAATAGCAATGAAGAGTTCTTAGCATCAATGAATGGATAAGTTTTAATTATTGATAACTAAATTAAAAATAAGTTTTTGATTATGGTGCAAGCGTTAAATTTGCACCAATACATTAAATAAAAATTAAACAATATGACAATGTTAGTAGGAAAAAAAGCCCCTTCGTTTAAAGCTTCTGCCGTAGTTAATGGTGGCGAGTTTGTGGAAGATTTTTCATTAGAGCAATTTATTGGTAAAAAGCACGTGGTATTTTTCTTTTACCCGTTAGATTTCACTTTTGTTTGCCCTACAGAAATTATTGCTTTCCAACGCAGAATGGAAGAATTTGAAGCACGCAATGTAGCTGTTGTAGGTTGCTCAATAGATTCTAAATTTAGCCACTGGGCTTGGTTAAATACCCCACAAAACGATGGCGGTATTCAAGGTGTAAAATACCCATTGGTTGCTGATGTAAACAAAACCATCGCATTAAACTATGGTGTATTGGCAGGCCATTACAATTACGATGACAATGGTGATATGATTTGGATAGGTAACCAAGGCGAAGACAGTGTTGCATACCGCGGTTTATTTTTAATAGATAAAAATGGTATTGTGCGCCACCAAGTAGTTAACGATTTACCTTTAGGTCGCAGCGTAGACGAAACATTACGTATGGTTGATGCCTTACAATACTTTGAAGAAAACGGTGAGGTTTGTCCTGCTGATTGGAACAAAGGAAAAGATGGCTTGAAAGATACTGCAGAAGGTATTGCAAGTTACTTATCAACTCACTAATTTTTTTAGTTATAACTTTTAAAAAGCCTCCAACAACATTGGGGGCTTTTTTATGGGGTGATGTTGGGAAGAGTTGAACTCTTCCTATGTCAATTCAACAAAGTGATCTTCCAACTTCACATTAAAATGAATCTCTGCTTTTAACGCTTTAAATACTTTTAAAACAGTAGCAATGGTGGCGCTATTCGCACTCGATTCCAATTTGGATATTTGGGCCTTTTGCACTCCAACCAACTTACCCAATTGTTCCTGAGTTAAATTTCGCTCCTGCCTAGCTGCTTTTATCATTTTTCCTAACACATCCATTCGAAGTTCGTGCTCATACCTATCGCGTTCATTCGATCCTATTTTACCGATGTACTTATCCTTCATATCGGTAAGTGTTTGTATTTTTATTTTTTTAGTGGCCATAGTTCTAATGCTTATTATCGAAGTATCTTTCTCTTAATTTTATTGCACGCTGTATTTCATTAGCAGGAATTTTATCAACCTTTTTGATAAAACCATGAGTTGCAACAACAAGCGTATCTTTACTTTCTGTTTTATCCCAAAAGGCCAGCAGTCTTATCTGCATTCCAGCATACTTAGTTCTAAATTCCCAAATATCACCCTGTAATTTTTTGATAAGTCTCGGATCATTTGTTTGTTCGGCTAAGTCGATATTGTATAGCATCTTCTTAATCGTTTTTAAATCAAGCTTAGCGATAAATTCATCTGCTTCATCAAGGAATTTCGTTTCAAAATATCTCATACAAGGTTAAAAAGTTATACGATACAAATATAAGAATAGTATCTATATTTAGAAACTATAAATTTTTGAAATCAAATTAATACTAGTCAATTTGAAATGCCAAATTTGATAGCATGATGGTTGGACCCCTTTGGGGTAGTGTAAATTTTACATATCAAAGAAAGTTGAAACATTCACTTGAAGACACTCTGCTATTACCTTTAATGTTAATGCTGTTGGATTTGTTCTTCCTGCTTCGATTCTATTGATACTTGATTTTTCAAAATTGCATAAATCACCTAGCTCCACCTGAGTCATACCCTTAGAGACTCTTGTCTTCCTTATGTTTTCACCTAATTTTTTAAGAAAAACCTCCTGATTCATTTGGTGAAAGTGAAGAATTGTGTCATTTTTATGGTTGACACATATGTCAACTTTGTTATATTTGCACTTGAGCTTCTTATAACCAAAAAATTTATACCAACTTAAACCAACACATACCTCTATGAAAAATCAAATCCTAATGTATCTATCGATGACGCTATTATTTATAGGAATATCTTCATGTAATAAATGTAAAGACTGTGCATTAAGGGGTACTGGTCTATCTGAAAAAAAATGTGGCGAGGAATTAAGGAAAGCAGAAGTTGATAGCTCCTACTCTTGCGATTAAACGTAAATCAAAATACTAAAACACAAAACAACGTATAACATTTAAGAATATGAAAAAACAAATTACATTACTAACTCTAATTTTATTAACTTTAAATTTAATTGCTCAAACCACTTATCAAGATGTTGTATACCTTAAAAATGGGAGTGTAATCAGAGGTACTATAATTGAGCAAATAATTAACAAATCGATCAAGATAGAAACTGCTGATAAAAGTTTATTTGTATTTACACTTGATGAAATAGAAAAATTAACAAAGGAGGAAATAAAAACTAATTTGGAGAAATCCAAAAGTAACTCACATAACAAAAAAAGTTCAATCACAACAATCGACTTGGGTTATCAAATTGGTATAGGTTATTATGGGATAGATAGATTACGACTAAATATAACCACTGCCTATCAACTTAACTCCAATTTTAGTTTTGGTGGTGGAACAGGTTTACGTTATTATAATGACTATGAGGCAACCCTAATACCCCTATTTTTAAATATCAGAAGATATTTAACAGAATCAAATGTAAAACCATACATTCAGGTACTTGCAGGTTATTCATTTGACGCAAGTAATGACTGGAAAGGTGTTGGATTAATTATAAATCCAGAACTTGGTTTAACTTTTAAAACAAATAAAAAAACGAGCATAAATATTGGAATTGGATATGAAATACAACAAATAGACTTTATAAGCGTAACATATTACAGAGGTTCTCCAACATATTCAATTAATAAGGAAAACTCTGGTGCTTTAAGTGTTATTGCAGGAATTACATTCTAAAATTTGAGACAAATTAATTTAGCTCAATTGAGTAAATAAGATTATTAAGAAAGCTTGATTTTAAAGTTAAACTCGCGTGAGGAGTAATAGCGGAAAGCCCCGAAGCGAGTTCGGGATTGTGAACCCATAGCGAGTTATGAGCGAGGACTTGCAGCGAATAACCCGACCCCAAGTGAATCGCAGCGTAACCTCGGGAGGCACGCCTGAATTTAATTATATAAAATTAGTTTATCCTTTTTCACGTATCGTGGCAAGCCTATCCTCAAGTTGCATAATATCACTTACCAATACTTCGCGGGCTTTGCTGCCTTTAAACGGACCAACAATGCCTGCACGTTCTAACTGATCAATTAATCGGCCTGCACGGTTATAACCCAAGTTTAGTTTACGTTGCAACAATGAGGTTGATCCTTGCTGGTGTTGCACAATAATTTGTGCTGCTTCCTCAAATAAACTGTCGCGCTCGCGTGGGTCAAATTCTGCAGGGCCATTTTCACCATCTTCTTCGTTCTTCACTTCTGGTAAAATATATGGTTCTTTACCCTGTTGGTCACCAATAAAGTTTGCTATTCTGTCTACCTCCGGTGTATCTACAAAAGCACATTGCAAACGCACCAAATCATTACCCACGGTGTAAAGCATATCTCCTTTACCAATTAATTGGTCAGCTCCGTTTGCATCTAAAATGGTACGCGAATCTGTTTTTTGTGATACACGGAAAGCCACACGTGCCGGGAAGTTTGCCTTGATCATACCCGTAATTACGTTTACCGAAGGACGTTGTGTAGCTAATATTAAATGAATACCAATAGCACGTGCCAACTGAGCCAAACGTGCAATAGGCATTTCTACTTCTTTGCCGGCCGTCATCATTAAATCGGCAACCTCATCAATAACTACTACAATGTATGGCAAGAAGCGATGTGGCATTTTATCGGTTGGCACCAACCTGCGGCTTATAAATTTGGCGTTGTATTCTTTGAGGTTACGTACTTGTGCATCTTTTAACAAATCATAGCGTGTATCCATTTCAACACAAAGCGAATTAAGCGTATTTACCACCAACTTGGTATCGGTAATAATTGCATCAGCATCACCAGGTATTTTAGCTAAAAAATGGCGCTCAATGGTTTTATAAATGCTTAACTCAACCTTTTTAGGATCCACTAATACAAACTTAATTTGCGATGGGTGTTTTTTGTACAACAATGAAATTAAGATGGCATTTAACCCAACCGATTTACCTTGCCCAGTAGCACCAGCCATAAGTAAGTGAGGCATTTTAGCTAAGTCGGCCACAAATACTTCGTTCTGAATATTTTTACCAAATGCAATGGGCAAATCCATATCTGCATTTTGAAAACGTGCACTACTCAATGCACTGCGCATGCTAACCATGGCAGGTTTTTCGTTTGGCACTTCAATACCAATGGTGCCACGGCCCGGAATTGGGGCAATAATACGAATACCTAAAGCAGCTAAACTTAATGCAATATCATCTTCAAGGTTTTTAATTTTGGCAATACGCACACCATCTTGTGGTACTATTTCGTATAGCGTAACAGTGGGGCCAATAGTTGCCGATATTTTTTTGATACCAATGTTGTAATTTTTTAAGGTATCTTCAATCATTTTGGTTTTTATCTGCAACTCGGCTGCTTCCACTGTTGATTTGCTTTCGCCACCATAATCGTTAAGTAAATCTAATGTTGGAAATTGGTAATTGCTATAATCTAAAGTTGGGTCGTACTCCGTATCTATTCCACCATACTCGGACTTATCTAAAACTTCTTCATCTTCTTCTGGTGTTTCTTGTACTTCTAAAACCAAGCCACTGTCTGTTGTTAATACTGCACTTGAAGGCAATTCATTTTCGGTTGCATGAGTTAATGAACTTACTAAAGCACCAGCTGCAATAATTGGCACAATTGGTATATTGTTCTCATCCTCTTCTTCCATAGGTTCAACTAACAGCTCCAAATCTTCATTAGGATCCTCTTCAATATCTTTATCGTTTTCGTTTTCGGGTTGAGGTGTAACTAGAGGTTCAACAATATTTTCTTTAACGGTTAATATGAAATCATCAGGGTTTAATTGGTCTGATGCTTCTGCTTCTTGTGCTGCTATGGCTGCACTATTCAATATAATGTTTCCTAAGTTTTCGGGTTTATCAACTTGTTCGGGTGTGGTTGCTTCAACTTTGGGTTTGGGTTGATAAAATTTGATATTAAATACCACCACTAAAAATACCAGTAAATAAAATATTAAACCAAGAGCAGCACCTGATGTTCCTATTAACCCTTTTAAGTACAAATAACCAAAGTGGCCAAATGCGCCACCTAAAATTTGCCAAACATCAGTAAATATTAAACCTAATGTTACTGATAACCAAACCACACCAAAAAAACTATACCTGATTGTTTTACCGATTGGTAATGGTGTTGTATCAGTTAAGAGCTCTATACCAATCAACCCAAATATTAAAACAAAAGCAAAAGAAGCAATGCCAAAACCTTTGTACATAAAAATGTAGGCTACCCATGCGCCCAACTTACCTAAAATATTTTCGGCAGCATCAGGATCATTTTGCAAAAACACATTCCAACCCAGTCCTTTTGCAATATTTTGATCGTATTGCCAGCTAAAAATAAAAGAACCGAAGGCAAAAGCCATAAAAACGGAGGTAAGTAGGAAAACCAAACCGGTAATTTTCAAAAACCGCTCATCTTTTAAAAAAGTTAATTTAACTGAAGCGGATTCGGCTTTTTTTTTCGTTCCTTTCGAAACGGGTATTTCTATTGGTTCTTCACGCTCAAAATCCTTTGGTTCGCTACTTACTGTACTGATTATGTTTTGCTTGGCCTTTTTCATTTTATCATAACAAAAATACACTACCAAGTTACTTAATGGTATTTAGTTACCCACGTTTACACATGGTTTATGTTTTATTGCCATATTTTAGAAACACTAGCTTTGCAGAAGTGCTTATTGTGATTAAATTCGCCCATGGTTGGCAGGTTGCCACTAAAAATAGACATTATGGAAAAATCAACAGATTATATATTATCAATACTTGAAGTATTAAAATACATCATTCCAGCTGGTGTTGTTTTTGGTATTGTGCAATACATTCTGAAAAACTTCTTTGATAATGAATATCAACGCAGGCATATCGAATTAAAGGTAGAAACCAATAAGTTAATTACCCCATTAAAACTACAAGCATATGAACGCATTGTTATTTTAATGGAACGCATGAGCCCGAACAACCTCATCTTTAGGGTAAGCCATCCAGGCATTAGTGCCACCCAATTAAAAATTGCGTTGATTCAAGACATTAACAATGAGTTTAACCACAACGTATCTCAACAAGTATATGTCTCGTCACAATCATGGCAAATGGTTCGTATTGCCAAAGAAGAGATGATAAATATTATTAATACTTCTTATAGTAGTTTAGGCCCGAATTCTGTTGGGCTAGATTTAAGTAAGGCTATTTTTGAAAACATGATGCAAAAGGAAAGTATTCCTACAAACTTGGCATTAGAATTTATACGTAAAGAGTTTCATTTATTATTTGATTAATTACGGTTTTATACCTTCATACTTTAAACATGAGCGACAAAAGAATTACAGATTCAGGAATTGAAATCAATTCTTTATACAACACGCCAATTCCAATGGAAGAGTTATCGGGACAATTCCCATTTACACGCGGTATTCAGTCAGATATGTATCGTGGCCGCCATTGGACCATGCGTCAATATGCAGGATTTAGTACTGCCGAAGAAAGTAACAAACGCTACAAGTATTTATTGGCAAACGGAACAATGGGTTTAAGTGTGGCGTTTGATCTACCAACCCAAATCGGATACGATAGTACACATGCAATGAGTGAAGGAGAGGTAGGCAAAGTAGGTGTAGCAATTGATACTTTGCGCGATATAGAAATTTTATTTGATGGCATTGAGTTGGAAAAAATTACAACATCGATGACCATTAATGCAACTGCATCTACCCTTTTGGCTATGTATATTGCATTAGCTAAAAAACAAGGTGCTGATATTCAAAAAATATCTGGTACAATACAAAATGATATTTTAAAAGAATATGCTGCTCGTGGTACTTACATTTATCCGCCAAAACCGAGCATGCGTATTATTACTGATATTTTTGAGTATTGCAGTAAAGAAGTTCCAAAATGGAATACCATTTCTATAAGTGGTTACCACATAAGAGAAGCAGGAAGTACAGCTGTTCAAGAAATTGCATTTACACTAAGTAATGCAAAAGCATACGCAAAAGCAGCTATCGAAAAAGGTTTAGATATTAATGTGTTTGGACAACGTTTATCGTTTTTCTTTAATGCACATAATAACTTTTTTGAAGAGATTGCTAAGTTTCGTGCTGCAAGAAGGATGTGGGCTAAAATGGCAAAAGAACTAGGCGCTACAAATCCTAAGGCACAAATGTTGAGATTCCATACACAAACAGGTGGAAGTACTCTACAAGCGCAGCAATCAGATACCAACATAGTTCGAGTAACTTTGCAAGCATTGGCTGCTGTTATGGGTGGTACACAAAGTTTACATACCAATGGTTTTGATGAGGCCTTAAGTTTACCTACAGAAAATGCTGCCCGAATAGCGTTACGTACCCAGCAAATAATAGCATACGAAAGTGGTGTGGTTGATACCGTTGACCCAATGGGAGGGAGTTTTTTTGTAGAAGAATTAACCAACCAAATTGAATCGGAAGCATGGAAATACATCGAAAAAATTGATGCTATGGGTGGTGCCGTAAGCGCAATTGAAGAAGGCTTCATGCAAAAAGAAATTGCTGATGCCAGTTATCGATACCAAAAAGAAATTGAAAACAACCAAAAGGTAATAGTTGGTGTAAATAAATTTACGGCTGAAGAAGAAGTGACTCCCCCTTTATTTAGGGTGGATGATAGTATTAGAAAAATTCAAACCGAAAAAATTGCACAGGTTAAAGCCGAACGTAACGAAAAGAATGTTCAACAATTGTTAGCAAAGTTAGAGCAAAACGCGAACGATGGCAGCAATTTAATGCCTACTATTATTGAGTCGGTTGAAGCATATGCAACATTAGGAGAAGTAGCAGATGTATTACGAAAAACTTTTGGTGAATACAGGGCGTAATAACATAATATGAAAGAAATATTGTTTGCTATAGGCATATTGTTAATTGGCGCATGCAGCGGTCCTTATCAACTTGCCAAACACACAGATAACAACATACGAGTTATTGCTGATAGCTTACAATTATATGATAGTGCCATTGCCAAAATGATTGCACCTTACAAACAAAAATTGGATGCACAAATGAATGAGGTAATTGGTGAAGCTGAAAATACATTAACAAAAGAACTTCCTGATGGCACACTTGGTAACCTTGTTGCTGATGCTTGTTTATTGTATGCACAAAACAATAATGCAAAAGCAGATTTTAGTGTATTAAACTCAGGCGGTGTGCGCATACCTAATATACAACAAGGCCCAATTACAATTGGTAAAATTTATGAGTTGATGCCGTTTGATAACATGATTGAAGTGGTTGAATTAGACGGTTATGCCTGCAAAGAATTATTTGCTTGGATAGCAAAATGGAAGGGCGCACCAGTTAGCGGAATAGAATTGACGTTAGCAAACGGTGAAGCCACCAACGTAAAAATAAAAGGAGAACCCTTTAACGAATCGAAGACTTATTTTATAGCTACGACAGATTATGTAGCAAATGGTGGTGATGGCGCAACCATGTTTGCCAAAGGCAAACGCAACAGTAGTAACTATAAGTTAAGGGATGCAATTATTGATTATGTAAAAAATAAACAAACCATTAAAGCCGATAACAATGGACGCATTAAACAAAATTAATAGAAGAGGCTTTATAAAAACTGGTGCTAAATTAGGTGCACTTGCCATGCTTAGCGAATTTCCTTTAAGCGCTTTAGCAAAACCTGAATTAATTAAGGTTACACTTTTACATACTAACGATTGGCATAGCCGAATTGACGCATTCCCTAAAGATGGCGGGAAATATGCAGGAATGGGCGGAGCAGCAACACGTGCTGCATTAATTAAAAAAATTAGAGCAGAAGAAGAGCATGTAATACTATTAGATGCAGGAGATATTTTTCAGGGCACACCATATTTTAACTTTTTTGAAGGTGAATTGGAATATAAGTTAATGAGTGAAATGGGCTATGATGCCGCAACACTAGGTAACCATGACTTTGATAATGGTATTGAGGGTATTATTAACCAATTGCAGCATGCTAAATTTGAACTATTAAATTGCAACTACGATTTTAGTAAAACATTATTGGCAGACAAAGTGAAGCCTTATCGCATATTTAAAAAAGGGGGAGTTAAAATAGGGGTTATAGGTGTGGGCATTGAACTTGAAGGACTGGTGCCTAAAGAGTTGTATGGCGATATTATATACCATAATCCAGTTGATATAGCAGATAAACTTGCGCAAGAACTAAAAACACAAAAAGGATGTGATTTGGTTATTTGCCTATCTCACTTAGGGTTTGAATACCAAAACGATAAGTTAAGCGATAAAAAATTGGCTGAAAAATCAGCCTATATTGATATTATAGTGGGTGGACACACACATACCTTTTTGCAAAAACCAATTGTTATAAAAAACCAATTGAATAAAGACGTAATTATCAACCAAGTAGGGTGGGCTGGATTACAACTAGGCAAAGTAGACTTTTACTTTGATAGTACTAAAAGTATAGTAAACACAAGTATAGGCGCAAACATGTATATTAACCACCAAGAAACTTAAAGTGCGTTGATAATTGTATATACAAGTTTAGTTTTAAACACAAAAGGGGTGGTTATAAACAAAATTTTTCATTCAAAATGTCGCATTTTTTTTAATATCCAATTAGCAAAAAACAACAAATACAATCACTTACAAGCTTATTGAGTTTTCCAAACAAAATCTCTCGTAAAAAAAATTTTTTTATTAACAATAAATACTCCAATTTCACCAACGAAAAGAGTATTAATTATGATTGATAAAACTGCCGATAGCGTTTGGAATAACTGTTTGAAATTGATTCAAGACAATGTATCACCCCAAAGTTTTAAAACTTGGTTTGACCCAATTAAACCGGTTAAGCTAGATAATAAGATTTTAACAATACAAGTTCCTAGTCAGTTTTTTTACGAATGGTTAGAAGAACACTATGTAACTTTACTGAAGAAAACCCTGAAACAAGAACTTGGTCCAGGCTCTAGATTAGAATATAATATTATTGTTGAAAATAGCAGCAATAATGCTAATCCATACGTGGTTAATTTACCTGGTAGTAATAATCATAAGTCAGATACTCAAAATATTGGTATGCCGCTTAACTTAAGCAGCAATATCAAAAACCCGTTTATTATTCCTGGTTTAAAAAAGGTTAATATAGATAGCAACCTAAATCCATCATTAAACTTCGATACCTTTATTGAAGGAGATTGCAATCGTTTGGCACGTTCAGCTGGTTTTGCAGTTGCTAATAAGCCAGGCGGCACATCTTTTAACCCGTTAATGATTTTTAGCGAAACAGGATTAGGTAAAACGCATTTGGTGCAAGCCATAGGTAATATGATTAAACAAAACAGTAAGATTAAAGTTGTTTTGTATGTACCAGTGGAAAAATTTACTAACCAATATGTTGAGTCGGTTCGCAATAATAGCAGTCAAGACTTTTTAAACTTTTACCAAAACGTTGATGTATTAATAGTGGATGATGTGCAGTTTTTGGAGAACAAACAAAAAACACAAGAAATCTTCTTTACAATATTTAACCACCTACACCAACAAGGTAAACAAATAATATTAACCAGCGATCGTGCACCTAAAGATTTAAAAGGCATGGACGAGCGTTTGTTATCTCGTTTCAAGTGGGGATTATCATGCGATTTACAACAACCAGATTTTGAGACACGCTTGAGTATATTAGAAACCATGATGTACAATGATGGTATTACTTTAAGTCGTGATGTGGTTGAATATGTAGCTCATAATATTAATAATAATATTCGTGAGTTACGTGGCGCATTGGTTTCACTTTTAGCACAAGCTTCGTTAAATCGTAAAGAAGTTACACTTGAATTGGCTAAACAGATATTGAAAAATTTCGTTAAAAATTCATCACGCGAAATTTCAATAGAATTTATACAGAAATTGGTTTGTGATTACTTTACCATACCAGTTGATTTAGTAAAATCAAAAACCCGTAAACGTGAGATTGTTCAAGCAAGACAAATCTCTATGTATTATGCAAAAGATTTAACAAAAGCTTCATTAAAAACAATAGGTATGCATTTTGGGGGCCGTGATCACTCTACTGTTATCCATGCTTGCCAAACTGTTAACGACTTAATTGAGACAGACAAGAAGTTTAAATCTGATATTGAAGAAATTGGTAAGCGAATTAAAATTAACTTGGTTTAATTTAAAATATCTTCCTAAAAAACTAAAGAGCTACAAATAATTTGTGGCTCTTTTTTTATAATCAATGTATCCATTCATAATATACTTTTTATTATTAAAATCAATACACACTTAAAACGTATTGAACAAACATCATTGTTTGTCATTTGAAGTGTTTAGCTTAACTTTGCCCAAAGTTAAACACTATGCTAAGATCAATGACCGGTTATGGTCAGGCTGAGGTAGACACTGATCGTTTCTCCATTAAAGCCGAATTTAAATCATTAAATAATAAATTTTTAGAGATAAACCTGCGTATGCCCAAAGTGTGGCAAAGCAAAGACCATGAAGTTCGTAAGGAACTAACTAAACTGATTGAACGAGGTAGTTGCCAAGTAAATATTAATGTACAATTTAAGCGTGCAGAAGATAAGGTTATGCCTGTTAACAAGGATGTAGCTGCATTTTATATTAAAGAACTTACACAAGTTTGCAACGCATCAGGTTTAAACCCTCAAATGTTGGCCTCTTCCCTATTACAAATGCCTAATTTATTTCAACCAATAGAAGATGAAAATAATGAGGAAGATGTAAAAACATTATTACATGTGGTTAATTTAGCTTTTACCGAGTTTGAAAAATTCAGACAGAAAGAAGGAGAAATGTTAGCCAACGAAATAATAAGAATGACACAAGCTATAATGCATTTGGTTAAAGAAATTGAAACTTTAGAACCAGAGCGTATGCAAACGATACGTGGTAGAATAGATTCTGAACTAAGTCAACTAAAAGTAGATAACTTAGACAAAAATAGGCTTGAACAAGAGTTGATTTATTATATAGAGAAGTTAGATATTAGTGAAGAAAAAACAAGATTAATTCAACATTGCAGCTATTTCCTTGAAACTATGAAGACTAAATCAGCTGGGAAAAAACTTGGTTTTATAGCTCAAGAAATGGGAAGAGAAATTAATACCATAGGCAGTAAGGCTAATCATTTTAAAATACAGCAGCGTGTAGTTGAAATGAAAGATGAGCTAGAAAAAATTAAAGAGCAAATTAACAATATAGTTTAGCGTTAAAGGATGAATAGCGAAAATCCAAATCTAACATTTGACCCTAAACTTAATAAGGTAGTAATTTTTTGTGCACCCTCTGGTTCGGGTAAAACTACTATTGTTAAACACCTATTATCAATTGATTCGAGAATTGTATTTTCTGTAAGTGCTTGTACACGTAAAAAACGTGCAAACGAGGAACATGGAAAAGATTATTACTTCCTAACTCACGAAGAGTTTAAAAGCAGTATTGCTAATGAAGCATTTTTAGAATACGAAGAGGTGTATGGGGGTAATTTTTATGGCACATTAAAATCAGAAGTTGAAAGAATTTGGGCATTGGGTAAATCCGTAATTTTTGATGTGGATGTTGAGGGTGGATTAAATATAAAAAAGTATTTTGGAGATAAAGCACTTGCTGTATTTGTAAAACCACCTAGTGTAGAGGTTTTGGAACAACGATTACGTTACCGATCAACAGAAACAGAAGAAACATTAAGGATACGAGTAAACAAAGCCGTACAGGAATTACAGTACGAAGATAAGTTTGAATTCGTGTTATTAAATGAAAGTCTTGAAGAGACTTTAGTAGTTGCTGAGAATTTAATCAACGATTTTTTAAAAAAATAAATTTTATGAAAATTGGTTTGTTTTTTGGTTCGTTTAATCCCGTGCATACAGGTCATTTACTAATTGCTAATTACTTTGTACAGTTTACACACTTAGATAAAATCTGGTTTATTGTTTCTCCTCAAAACCCGTTTAAAGCGAACGATACTTTACTTGACGAGCGAACAAGACTTGAAATGTTAAAACTTGCTATTAATGGTGATGAACGTTTTAATGCGAGTGATTTTGAATTTAATTTAACACGACCATCATACACGGTTAATACCCTAGCCGAACTGCAAAAAACACATCCTAACGATACATTTATTCCTATAATTGGTGGAGATAATTTACAGTCGTTTCATTTATGGAAAGATTATGAAACAATTATAGCTAACCACGAAATTTATGTATACCGCAGAGCAGGATTTCATGAAAATCCATTATTAGCTAATCATCCTAAAATTAAAATTTTTGAAGTACCCTTATTAAACATTTCATCAACCTATATTAGAGAAATGTTGCAAGCAGAAAAGTCTGTTAAATACTTAGTTCCCGAAAAGGTAGAAAAATACATTAAGGAACATAAGTTATACCAACTACAAGGGTAATTAATCTATACTAGCTGGAATGTGTGTATTATTCAACTCAATAGTATCGTTTATGAGTTTACCTACCAAATCTGTAGCTACAATCTTATATTTGGGCAACTCTATAAAATAGATTTTACCTGGTGCTACTGTTAAACTTTTACTTTTAAGCCAAGGGTTTAGCACCTTTATTAATTTATAGTTACAGCCATTATCTAAGCTGTATTTAGTCAAATCAGCAATACTACGCGTTACCTTTACTTTTACTGTTGGTATATGTTGATACTTATGTTTATTGATAACATTAAAACCATAGTTACTTGGGCGTTCCATAATTTCTTTTATTGCTAAAGTTCTAAATACATAGCGCGAGGTTTCAGTGTTTAAAAGCAAATCATAATAGTTAGATACACCTTGTTGTTGCAATTGTTTTCGCACACCATCAATACCCATATTATATGATGCAGCCACTAACGACCAACTGTTAAATACTTTGTAGGCTTCTTTAAAATAAAGGCAAGCAGCTTGTGTTGATTTTTCGATATGATAGCGCTCATCTACTTCAGCACTAATCTCCAATCCATAATTTTTTGCAGTACCTTCTAATATTTGCCAATACCCAGAAGCACCTGCGGGAGAAACCAAGTTTTGTAAGCCACTTTCTGCTAAAACCAAATATTTCATATCGTCAGGAATACCATTTAGAGCTAGGATAGGTTCGATCATAGGGAAGTATTTATATGCGCGTTTAATCATCAATAAAGTTTGAGATTGCCAATACACATTAGTTAAAATTTCTCTATCGTACCTTTCTTGAACATCAAAATCTAATATAGGAACAGCTTCTCCTGCAAACACCAATTTATTTGGTGCAGCTAAAGAATAAATTTTATAATACGTTTCAAACTCTCTTTGCTGTTTATCTTCTTCGGTTAAAGTGGCATGTATAAATACACCACAAAGAATTAAAGTAAAAGTTAATAAAATATAAAATCTGTATTTAGTATTTAACATAGTGCAAAGATAATTGATTATAAATTAAACGATAAAAACACATTATTTTGCATACAATAAATTTTAAATCTTAATGAAAATATTAAAGTTAATAGGCATTAGCATATTGGTTTTAGCGCTACTAATAATTAGTGTTGGATTATTTTTGCCTAGTAAGGTTCATATTGAAAGAAGCATTGTTGTAAATAATACACCTGATGTTCCTTATAATTTAATTAACGACTTAACTAAGTTTAACGATTGGAGTCCTTGGTATAAAATAGATACCAATGCAGCTTATACTTACAGCGAATTAAAAACAGGTGTTGGTGCCTGTATATTATGGAAAAGCAATAACACTGAATTGGGTAATGGAAAACTTACTATTACAGAAAGTAAACCGAACGAACTTATTGTTACCAAGCTAGAGGTTGAAGGTTGGGACCCATCGAGTGCATCCTACTTTTTTACAAAAGAAAACAAAACAACAAAAATAATCTGGACCATGGATAGCGATATGGGCTATAACATAATCGGAAGATGGTTTGGTTTATTTATGGACAATTTGATTGGTGAAGATTATGAAAAAGGCCTTACAAGTATTAAAAAGATAAGTGAGGAAAAACCAATTCAAGAAAAGATTGCAGGGTATGATGTTAACTTCCTAAAAATACCTTCACAGAACTATATTTATACAACAGATGATAATGTAAACGCGAATGAAATAGGGATAAAAATAGGTGCTAGCTTGATGAAGCTCGATGCATTTGCAAAAAATAACCAGATTGTTGTATCTGGACCTCCATTTACGATTTGGTACAGCCCAACCAATTTCGTTGTTGGCATGCCTTTTTCAGGCGATAAATCATCAACAGACAAAAACATAAAATTTGGCCAACTAATCGGTTGCGATGCTTATGTAGTTAGTTATTATGGTTCATATGCTAATACGCAACCAGTATACGAAAACATGAGTACATTTATTTTAAATAAAGGAAAACGTCCTTCAGGCCCACCAAGAGAGTTGTACCTGTCGGATCCCTTTATGGAAAAAGACACAGCAAAATGGTTAACAGAAATTGTGTTTCCTGTACAATAAGCTTAAAGCTGATTTAAACTAAATACACTTTTCTATGTATTTAGATATATCTAATCAAACGCCCCTCTTAACTCATTTACTTTATTTGCATCAAGCCTGATGAATATAAAAAGTAAAATAGTAAAGCTTAATAACGATGAACCACCATAACTAATAAATGGCAGCGGAATACCAATTACAGGCATCAAACCTAATGTCATGCCAATATTAATGAGGAAATGGAAAAATAAAATTGATGCCACGCTATAACCATAAATACGGTTAAACTTATAACGTTGTCGTTCGGCTAAATAAACAATTCGCCATAGCAGCAACATGTATAAAGCGATAAAAAGAAGTGATCCTGCAAATCCATATTCTTCGCCAATTGTACAGAAGATAAAATCTGTACTTTGCTCGGGCACGAACCTAAATTTATTTTGTGTACCTTCTAAAAATCCTTTACCAAAGAATCCCCCACTTCCAATTGCAATTTTACTTTGCATTACATTATAACCTGCACCCTTTAAATCAACCTCTTTACCCAATAATACGTTTATACGCGATTTTTGATGCGCTTGTAAAACATTTTCAAAAACATAGTCTACACTATTCACATAAATCATCATAATAGCCGCCACGCCTATAACTGTTAATATATTTTGACGATTTCTTCTGATGACCAAAGTAAACAACGCAGCCAAAACAGCTATGGCAATGCACAAATACAATGCAGGAACAAGAAGCGCCAATATACTCAATACGATTACTGCAAAACCTAAAAACAAAATCCATCCTGGCAAACCTTCACGATACAACACAAAAATAAACGAACCAAAAACCAATGCACTGCCTGTTTCGTTTTGAAACAAAATAATAAATAGGGGTAAGAAACTAATTGTAAATGCGATGATTTGTGTTTTTCGCTCTTTAAACTTAATATTAAATCCACTTAGGTATTTTGCCAATGCTAACGCAGCGCCAAATTTTGCAAACTCGGCAGGTTGCATTCTAAATCCTCCTATTTCAATCCACGAACTAGATCCTTTTACAGTTGTACCAGCTAACAACACTGCTACAAGTAAGAATAGGGTAATACCATAAATAGGATAAGCAAATGCGTAAAAAAACTTTTCATCAACAAACAAAATTAGCACACCTATAAATAAAGATAGGCCAATCCATATCAATTGCTTACCATAATTCATAGATGTATCATAAATCATCGGATGATCTTCTTTATAAACTGAAGCATAAATGCAAAGTAATCCACCCAACACAAATACAAAGTATAGTACAAGTGTTAGCCAATCAATGCTTGCCGGTTTGGGTTGCTGCTGTTGCTGTATCATTTTTATGTACTAAATTTCCTTTGAGCATGCGCTCTAATATATATTTACGCGTATCGTGCTTTCCAGTTAAATATTGTTCTATCATTAAACTAGCAATTGGTGCTGCCCAAGTTGCCCCAAAACCTGCATTTTCTACAAAAACTGCTATTGCTATTTTAGGATTAATTTTAGGTGCAAATGCAAAAAATACAGAGTGATCTTTGCCATGTGGATTTTGAGCTGTACCTGTTTTACCACAAATTTCAATACCCGGAATCATTGCCACTCTACCTGTGCCTCGTTCAATTACATCTTGCATACCATTAATTACAACTCCATAATACTGCGTATCAACACTAGCCCAATGTTTCTTGTTATATTCGGGATTAGGATTAGGTTTACCATCAATTCTTTTAACCACATGTGGTGCAATGTAATAACCACGGTTAGCTACAACAGCAGTTGCATTTGCCATTTGCAAAGGTGTTATACCCAACTCACCTTGACCAATTGCTAATGATATAGTAGTTGATGATTTCCAATGGAATCTACCGTATACTTTATCATAGTATGTTGATGGCGGTAAAAAACCTTGTCCTTCTCCATATAAATCAACCCCTAATTTATGTCCAATACCAAAACTACTGATATGGTCGTACCATTTTTTATAAGCACTTTCTGAGTTAGGATATTTTGGATTGTCAATTACACTTCGGTATACGTGGCAAAAATATGCGTTACAAGAAACTGCTACAGCACCTTGTAAATTAAGTGGCGATGGGTGTGGGTGACAACCAACAGTTAATCCACCCATGTGATATCCACCGTAACATCCATACATGGTATTGGGAGTAAGAACACCCTCTTGCTGTCCAACCAAACTCATCAATACTTTAAAAATTGAACCTGGAGGATAAGGTGCTGCAAGTGGACGATTAAATAAAGGCTTAGATGGATCACGCAATAATTTCATATAATTATTACCACGTTGCCTACCAACAAATAAATTTGGATCATAGGTTGGCATACTTATCAGTGCTAATATTTCTCCAGTTGATGGTTCTATGGCAACAACACTACCAATTTTATTATTTAATAATTGTTCACCCAACTCTTGTAATTTCTGATCAATACTTAGGATGATATTTTGCCCAGCTACTGCAGGTGTATCAAACATACCCTCCTTATATCTTCCTTGTGTACGACTTTTACTATCTACCAAAACATAACGAACACCTTTACGTCCACGTAATACTTCTTCATAACTTCGCTCAACACCACTAATACCTTTAAAATCTCCCATGCGGTAGTAGCCTTCACTTTTTTCAATATCACGATCGGTAACCTCCCCAATATAACCCATAATATGAGCGGCATTGCTATGCTGATATTTTCTATCTGTTCGAACTTCTACATAAAAGCCAGGGAAATCGAACAGTTTTTCTTGAAATGCAGCATAAATGGGAATGGTTAATTGTTTTTCGAAAACCGAAGGGCGATATGGTGCGTAACCTACGCCACGTTTTATCTTTTCGAACCGCTGAATAAAATCTATTCTTTCAATACCTAATACACGACAAAATTCGTTGGTGTCGAGACCTTTTACTTGTTCGGGAATCACTATTAAATCATAGATAGCATCATTGTATACCAACAACTCTCCTTTTCTATCGTATACCAAACCACGTGCTGGATATATGGTTTGCTCTTGCAACACATTTTCTTGTGCCGAGCGCAAGTAACTATCATCAAACAACTGCATCACTGCTAAACGCAAAATGTAAATGAGTGCAATTGAAAAAAATATAGCCAGTAAAACCTTTTGCTTAGAGGTGCTATCCATTACTTATTTTGGTGTTGTAAAATAACAATTGTCCTACAACTATCATCATCACAGTTACCAACGTACTAAGTATAATACGTAATAGTGTGCTAAAAAACTCGTAAAACCCATATATCTCTAAAAAAAATAAAAAAGTGTGGTGAACCAATGTCATGCTAAAACAATAGAATACAAACCATACAATACCTTTTTTACTCATGGATGGAGTGATTCTACTCTCAGTATCTTCTTTGGTAGTAGCAAAACGTAGGTAATGAATTCTTACAAAAGCAAGCAAAACACTAGCTGCAATATGTAAACCTGGTGTACTGCTCAATGCATCTACAAAAGCACCACAAATAAATGCTAAAAATAGTGCATGCCATGGTTTTATGGTTATAGGGAGTAGCAGAATAAAACTGATGTATATGTATGGGTTGATGTAACTGCTCAGTTCTACATTATCTACTACAAGTACTTGCAGTAGTATAATACCAATGAACTTTAACAAGTATGTAAGTAGCTCTAATATCACTTTTTATCAGTTGGTAAAGTTTGTTCTAATGCTTGTTGCTCTTGCTTAAACAAATTGCGTATAACATATACTGTTGATACAGTACTAAAATCAGTAAACAAATCTATATTAATGGTATGGAAATTATCACCTGCATCAAGGCTATTATCTGATATTTTTCCTATAGGCAAACCCTCAGGGAAAATGGTTGAGAAATTACTGGTTATAACCAAATCACCTACTTTAATTGGAACATGCTTATTTACATCGAGCAATCGAGCATATCTGGGATCTCCGCCATCCCAAACCAAAGATCCAAAAGCACCTGTTTTTTTTAGTTTTGCACTTATTTTACAGTTACTATTTAGCAGAGAAAGTACTGTAGAGTAATGGTCACTTACGTTCATTACAATTCCAACAATTCCATTTTCACTAATTACCCCCATCTCTCTTTCTATTCCGTGCAATCTACCACGGTTTAAAGTAATGTAATTATTACGTTTGGTTACAGAATTATTTACTACTTGTGCTGATATATAATCATATTGTTGTTTATAAACTGTGTCGTTTATGCTACTAATACTAACGTTGTTTTGATAATAGGAAGTAATTTGCTGTGAGCGTAGCCGCGCATTTTCTAGCTGTAAGCTATCATTAACTCTTCTTAAGTTAAAATACTCTTGGGTGTTACTTACCCCATTGTAAAAGTTTCCTGCAACACCATTGGTATAATTTAGAAAACTTGCCTTTTGATAATTATTAAAACGAAATAAGATGATAAACGCAACAATCTCCAATACAAAGAAGATGAAAAATACATGATACCTGTATATAAAAAAAATAAGGTTGCGCATCTATATAAAAATCGAAATTATTGATTTAGAAATTCGAAGCAACTTGATTATTTATGTTTGAAATATTCAAAAACGAAGTTCTAGTTTACAAATTTCGTATTAATTACGTCATTAAAAATTTAAAGTTTTTTAAGTTCTTAAGGGCCATGCCTGTACCACGAACAACTGCACGAAGAGGATCTTCAGCAACATGAACAGGTAATTTTGTTTTGGCAGCAATACGCTTATCTAAACCGCGTAACAAAGCTCCTCCACCGGTAAGGTATAAACCCGTTGAGTATATATCAGCAGATAATTCTGGTGGAGTTAATTCCAATGCGCGCAAAACAGCCTCTTCTATTTTAGAGATTGATTTATCCAAAGCTGCTGCTATTTCGCTATAGCTAACTGTAATTTGTTTAGGAATACCGGTCATCAAATCGCGACCATTAACTGCAAAATCAGGTGGTGCATTCTCTAATTCGGTTAGTGCAGCTCCTACTTCAATTTTAATACGTTCTGCAGTACGTTCACCTACTAACAAGTTATGTTGCCTGCGCATATAATCTAAAATATCTTCTGTAAATTCATCACCAGCAACACGAATGGATTGATCGCAAACAATACCAGCCAAAGCTATAACTGCAATTTCTGTTGTACCTCCTCCAATGTCAATAATCATATTGCCCATTGGCTCAAAAACATCAATACCAATACCAATAGCCGCAGCCATAGGCTCGTGTATTAAATAAACCTCTTTAGCGCCAGCACGTTCTGCACTGTCTCTCACTGCACGCTTTTCAACTTCAGTAATGCCTGAAGGAATACAAATCACCATCCGTTGTTGTGGCTTAATTAATTTGCTTCCTTGAGGTATCATTTGAATCATTCCGCGAATCATGTGTTCTGCAGCGTTGAAATCTGCTATTACACCATCTTTAAGCGGACGAATTGTTTTAATATCCTCGTGAGCCTTACCATGCATTTGCTGTGCCTGGCTACCTACTGCTATAACATTACCAGTTTTGCGATTGATGGCAATGATTGATGGTTCATCAACAACCACCTGATCCTTATGTATTATCAAGGTATTAGCAGTACCAAGGTCGATAGCTAAATCTTGTGTTAAGAAGCTAAAAACTCCCATATTTTATCTAAATCGTTAAGTGCGTATATATAACTTGCAATATAAAAATATATTTAGCATTTCATGTGGCTTATTATCCACCTTTTTTACAGCATGTTATTTTTAGCCAAATATGCTAAAAATTATAAAGTAAACAGCTTGCTATTTCTAATGTTTAAAGTGTCTTATTCCGGTAAAATACATCGCTATTTGATTTGCATTGCAATAGTTGATGCTTAATTCATCTTTAATAGAGCCACCTGGCTGTATAACTGCTTCTATACCTTCCGTTCCTGCTATCTCCACACAATCAGGGAAAGGGAAAAATGCATCACTAGCCATTACAGCACCTTGTAAACTAAATCCGTATTCTTTTGATTTGCTAATAGCTCCTTTTAAGGCATCAATACGAGATGTTTGCCCACAACCAATTCCTACCAATTGTTTATTTTTTGCTAAGACTATGGTGTTACTTTTAGTGTGTTTAACAATAATATCAGCAAACATCATATCACTAATTTGCTCTTCGGTAGCGGCTTTTTGGGTAACTAGTTTTAGATTTTCCGGGGTTAATAAAACGGTGTCTTTATCTTGCTCTACCACGCCATTTAATAAACTGCGGAATTGTTTCCCTAAAGGCATCTTACCATTTTGAACCAATAATATTCTATTCTTTTTGCTTTGCAAAATTTCTAAAGCTTTACCAACAAATCCTGGTGTAATAAGAACTTCCATAAACAACTTATCAATTTCTAAAGCCGTTGCTTCATCAATAGGTTGATTGGTTGCAATAACACCTCCAAACGCAGAAGTTGGATCACCTGCTAATGCATCAATATATGCTTGAGAAATAGTATTACGTGTGGCAACTCCGCAAGGGTTGTTGTGTTTAATAATTGCAGCGGTTGGCTTACTAAAATCACTAATTAAACTTAATGCTGCATCAATATCTAATAGGTTATTATATGATAATTCTTTACCATGAACTTGCTTAAACAACTCGTTTAAATGTCCATAATATACCCCCTTTTGATGAGGGTTTTCACCATATCGTAGTGTTTTAGCAGGAGCAACACTTGCTTTAAATGCAGTAGTGGTCTCTTTATCAAAATATTGAAAAATTAACCCATCATAATGTGAAGTGGTATGAAAAGCTTTTGTAGCAAATTGTCTGCGTTGCTCAATTGTAGTTGCTCCGTTTTGATTAGTAATCATTTCAGTAACAACCGAAAAATCAGCTTTATCGCAAACAATAAGTGTATCGTTAAAATTTTTAGCTGCTGCTCGAATCAATGAAACTCCGCCAATATCAATCTTCTCTATAATTTTTGATTCGTCTGTTGTGGTTTTTACGGTTTCTTCAAAAGGGTATAAATCAACCACTACCAAATCAAGAAAAGGAATGGCAAATTCAGCCACTTCTTTTTGATCTTGCTCGTTACTTCTTCTGGCTAAAATTCCGCCAAAAACTTTTGGATGCAGGGTTTTTACGCGTCCACCCAAAATGCTCGGATAACCTGTTAAATCTTCTACACGGTTAACCGGAATACCTAATTTTTCAATATAATCTTGTGTTCCGCCTGTTGAGTAAATATTTACTCCTTGTTGGTGTAAGGTTTTAGCTAAAACATCTAAACCATCTTTGTAAAATACTGAAATTAAAGCATTAGCGATTTTGCGAGACTCTTGCATAAAAATATTAGGTTGATTTTTGGAGCCGCAAAAGTAAGGTAAGAAATCGGGATTTTTAAGATGCGAAGTGCTATTTTTAGTTTTAATTTAAACGAGACAACTAAATTACGTTTACCTCAGGTGTGATGGTAACGCCAAATTTTTGAAACACGCTCGCTTTGATATCCATTGCTAATTGCCAGATTTCATTTCCACTGGCACCACCAAAGTTAACCAATACCAAAGCTTGATCTTTGTGAGAACCAGTATTTCCAACAACTTTACCTCTCCATCCAGCTTGTTCTATTAACCAACCTGCTGCAACTTTTATATTACCCGAACTTGCAGGATAACCCACAATACTTGGGTGCTCAGCCTTTAAAGCATTAAACTGCTCGGCAGGTATTTCAGGATTTTTAAAGAAACTACCTGCATTACCCAAAACCTTAGGATTAGGCAACTTACTTTGTCTAATACTAATTACCGCATCACTTACTTCTTTAACAGTTGGATTGGTTATTTTTTTCTCAGCCAAAACTTGTTGTATCGCACCATAAGATACGTTACAAATAGGATTTTTGGAAAGCTTAAAAGTTACAGAAGATATGATGTATTTGCCTTTCGCTTCTTGTTTAAATATACTCTCTCGGTATCCAAATTTACAGTCGATGTTAGAAAATTTTACCATATCACCAGAATCAATTTCAACAGCTTCAAGGCTATCAAAAGTATCTTTAATTTCTACACCATAAGCACCAATATTTTGCATAGGTGCCGCGCCAACACAACCTGGAATTAAACTTAAATTTTCAACCCCACCTAAACCTTTATCAATGCAATGCATCACAAAATCGTGCCACACCTCGCCTGCCATGGCTTTTATCCATACATGGTTATCATTTTCTGAAACCATTTCTATACCCTTCAAATTCATTTTAATTACCATGCCATCAAAGTCGCCAGTAAGTAAAACGTTACTTCCTCCACCAAGCACCAAAATGTTTCTATCACTTAAATTAAAAGCTGCACAAAATATACATAGTTCTTCTACCGTATTAATAACAACAAACTCCCTTGCTTTGGCATCAATACCAAATGTGTTAAACTCTTTTAGCGATATGTTCTGCTGAATATTCATCTCGTTGGCAATTAAACAAAAGCCTTTTAAAATACCATGCTAAATTTTCAAATACTATATTTGTCAGCGTGAATATAAAGTTGCCGCACATCAGCTTACTTTTAAAAAGACTGCTATTAGCCTTTGGCTTATATACTTTTTGCAGAATATTTTTTTTCATTACCTATTTTCAAATATTTTCAGCACAACAAGTAACTAAAATTATTTTAGCTTTTATTTCGGGTATTTGGTTTGATACATCAGCAGTAGTATACTCTTTTGGTTTGGTCATATTGATGCATATAATCCCTTTACCTATAAGAAATAAAAAAGCTTATCAATTTGCTATAAAGTTACTGTTTATGTTGGCTGTAATTATATGTCTAACTTTAAACTTTGTAGACATTGGCTATTTTACTTTTAGTGGGAAAAGAAGTGGCTTTGAATTGATGGAATTACAACGCAAACAAATTGTATCGCCAATAATCTATTTAATTGATTATTGGTATTTGCTACTTATACTTATTACAACTTTAATTATCACCTGGCGTATATTTCCAAAGCTTAATATAGCAGAACATAAATCACCAAAAACCAATAAAGGACTTGAGTTATTGGTGATGCTAATTATAATCGGCTTGTCCTTTTTAGGTGCAAGAGGCAGCATTGGATTGAAGCCCTTAAACACTTTAGATGCGGCTAAAATTGCTGGTGCAGATTTAATGGCATTATCATTAAATACGCCTTTTCAAATGCTAATGACTATTGAGCAAAAAGGAGTTGAAGAGAAATATTACATGTTAGAGACTGAAGCCAATAACCTATTCAACCCAAGCCATACCAACTTAAATAAACAAGCAAAACCAGGTAAAAATATAGTGCTTTTTATTCTAGAAAGTGTAGGTAAAGAGTATGTTGGTTTTTATAACCATGGTGTTGGATATACTCCTTTTTTAGATTCGCTAATGCAAAATAGCGAGGTATATATGAATGCCTACGCCAATGGTAAGCGAAGTATTGAAGGCATTCCGGCAATTACTGCATCAATGCCAAGTTTAATACAAGGCGATTACATTAATAGCTTTTATCAAACAAATAAATTACATAGCATTGGATATTACCTGGCCATAAGTGGTTATCAAACTTCATTTTATCATGGTGGTAAAAACGGCACCATGAGCTTTGATAGGTTTATAGCTAATACGCAAGCTGGAGCTTATTACGGACTTAATGAATATCCGAACAAGGAAAAAGACTTTGACGGAAATTGGGGCATTCCGGATGAACCATATTTGCAATACGTTGCACATGAGTTATCAGAAAATCATGAGCCATTTTTTTCAACCGTTTTTACCCTATCATCTCATCATCCATACCAAGTCCCTGTAACGTGTAAAAACAAATTTAAAGGTGGCCCATTACCCATTCACGCTACAGTTGAATACACTGATTATGCAATAAGAAACTTTTTCGAAACAATTAAAAAAGAGCCTTGGTATGGCAATACTATATTTGTTTTTACTGCCGATCACAGCAGTGAGAATACGTTAACATATTACCAAACAGCACAAGGTAAATATGCCATACCACTTTTTATATTTGATGCAGCAAAAATGCAAAAAAAGAATGAACCATTTTTGGTGCAGGAAACTATTGATCAACTTGGAATAATGCCTTTAATTTTAAATAAAGTCACCGCTACAAAAACACCATACTTTAGCTTTGGAGGAAAGGGAGCTATTCAATTTGACGGTGGCCTATATCAATTCATACAATATCCTTATGTATTAAAATTTGATGGTAAAATAAGCGTTGAATTTTATAATTTAAAAAACGACAGTTTGATGCTAAAAAACCTGATAGAAAACAAAACGGCATCTATAAAAAAGGTGCAGGAAATGGAAAAATATTTACAGGCTTTCATTCAACAATACAACCACAAATTAATTACCAACAAAACATATTAGTTACTTTTTGCTGCGCATGCGATAAAGGGCAACAACGCAAATTATAATAAGTATTAAACTGCCTGCAAGGTCTAAAAATAAAGCTGATTTCATCCGTTTAAAAGTTCTTTTTTAAGTTTTTGGGTAAGTCCATTTACCACTAGTTTATATGAATGATCAATCAATTCAAATACAAGTTTATCAGTTACATTTTGATTGAACACCACCGTATTCCAATGCATTTTATTCATATGAAAACCAGGTGTAACAGCTGAATATTGCGATCTTAAATCTAAAGCATAATCGGGGTTGCATTTTAGGTTGCACCTATTGGGTTCACTAAAGCTAGTTAATGCAAACATCTTTCCCATTACTTTGAACACCAGAGTATCTTCGCCAAAAGGTAAGGTTTCTTCAACACCCTTTTTACTCATGCAATATTCTCTGAATAATTCAATATTCATGATTACAAAATACGGTAACCTAAAGTAAATTGAAACATATTTGCTCGGGTACTGTAGTTTATATGTTTGCCCGCAGTTGTGGTAATTGTTTTACCTAAATCACCAATACTGGCATCATATCTTGCATCTATACTAATTTTACCTAAGCTTACCCCCAAACCAGCTTGAAATCCAATTGTAGCAGCATTAAAATTATCTTTAGAAAAATGTGGATCTTTAAGTAATTGAGGTGCATCTTGATTAGCACCCATTAAAAACTGAAAATTAGGCCCTGCACTAAAGCGGAAATTAGCTAGTTTATATCCAAACAATACAGGAACATCCAAATAAGTAAGTGTATTGGTTACAGTTAACTTACTTAATTCATCAGTAAATACGCCTCTGCGTTGTGTAAGTAATACTTCTGGCTGAATAAAAAAGCCTGCAGCACTTGCTCGCATAAAACCACCAAAAACAAAACCAGTAGTTGAGTTGGCATCACCTAAATTAGGTGCCTTACTTAATGTGCTAACATTTATACCCGCCTTTACACCAACCACAAAAGGTTGTGCTTGTGTTGTATGCACAAATAAAATGACAAATAATATTGCTGCAATTTTTTTCATAAATCAAAAATACAAAAAAACCCGCATTTGCATGCGGGCGTTATGTAAAGTTTAAAAATTGAATCTTAATTAACAATTATTTTTCTGGTAAATTTACTACCATTATGAAGTGTAACTGTAACAAAAACAAGCCCTGCGTTTAGGCGTGAGTGAGGAATATTAACCTCTCCATTTAAGTTATTTTCTCTTAGCAATTCACGACCGAATATATCTGTCACTACATAATCATAGTATGAATAATTGTAGTGCGGATTTATATTTATTCCACTTGTAGTTGGATTTGGATAAACATTGAAGGCATCAATATCACTAGGCTCAGCATCCAAACCCGTTGTTACAGGTGTAAACCTATATACCAAGTTTGCTTTGGGCACATCTAACAAAAAAGTATCATTATGAACCAACCATGTAGGGTTATCAGAACTACCTCCCAATAAAACAAACAATCTGTCTTCATTTAAACTTATACCACAGTAAGGGCCTTTGGTGTTACTGCTACTTGGTAACCATGCACTAGTATCTGCATTTATATCCCCAAAGTGTACCTCAAAAACTCCTGTACGCTCATACAACCAAATCTGGAAATTAGCATATAAATCAGGGCTTGTTGATTGATAAAATCCAGCGTTACGGTATTCAACTTTAAAAACATTTTGCCCATCAATAAACTCTGTTTGAGTATTTATGGAAGATATAAATGGAGCAGTTGAGTTTCGCTCCTTATATCTTGTATGTAATCCAAATATTCGATTGGCAAGAAAACTTTGAGGATGATAAAATGTTATTAATCCCGATTTTGAAATACAAACATTTGAATAACTAACCCCAACAAAACTATATGTGAATGGAAGTGGTAAATATGCACATTGACCAGTAAATACATCCCAATACTTATCTGCAAATATTGGAAATGGTTGACCCAAATTGGTATAATTAGATTGATAGTTTGTAACCTTAAAATAAGGTTGACTTAAAGCTAGAAAACTGTTACAAACAAAAATGGCTATAATGACTTTTTTTTGTATCATAATTTTATAAATTTATTCAGGAATACTTATTCCCAAATCACAAGGATTAATGAGCTGTAAGCTAACTTTAATTTGATCAATAAGATAGGATGCTCCCATTTGAATACGACCATTAACAGGGTTAGTATTAAGACCATAGCCCATAAAGGTATTATTAATAGGATTAACTAAAGTAATATTGGTTGGACTTGTGTTGCTAACAACAAACTGGTTAGTTTTTGGAAAGAAAACACCCCATTTTGGCCCAACACCCGAACTATCTTTTGCAGTAATTAATTGAGTTAGTCCTGTATTATCGTTACTTGTGGGCCTCCACCCTCTATTCCAATACAAATCTCTAAGATAATTAACCATAATGGTAAAGTTTTCAGGATCAATTACTACCCAGCATACAGGGCAACAACCATATTTGGCTTTATCTAGAAGCACTTTTTCGCAAAGAGAGGGTGGCTGCATTTGGCGCATTAAATCGGGTAAGGCGCACGGTACGCATTTGTCAACGTATCCCTCAACGCCATCCTCAAGGCCAAGATAATAACATCCAGTGGGCCTATTCAAATCAGTTTCCTGAGGTTTTGGACCTTTCCCAACTGTAGATTGCGCATAACAAAAACTTGAATAAAACATGATGACAGCTAAAAGTAAAAAAGCTTTTAGGATGTCATGACTCGTGTTGTGTTGTGTAGTGTTGTGTTGTGTTTTCATAACAATTATTATTTGTTTAACAAAAGTAAATCAACACTCAACTTATTACGAGCAATATCCGTTTATATCCGTTTTAAAACAAATAAATTTTCTGCACTCAAAAATACAAAAAACCCCCGCATTTGCATGCGGGCGTTATGTAAAGTTTAAAACAAATATTTTAATTGTAGGCAGGCAAAAAACTATATTTCTTACTTAGCTCCAATTGGTTTTGTAAAAAATTATCAGGGTAAGTAACTGTTACATTTTTAATTTCCTCGCCATTCGCAACAGCTTTAAGTTGTGGTTGTATAAAACCTTTATAAGGTGCAGTATTTAATTTAGCAAAACGATCACGCACTTCTTTTAATAAAGTTTGATCTACTTTAACACCGTAACCTTCAACCAATGCAGTTGCAGCAGCATAATCACCTTCCGATTTTATACGTTGTATCTCGCGCAACAATTGTCCGAATAAGACGCGAAGTTTAGCATAGTCGTTAACACGTACATATGTTTTTCCGTCTTTTTTCACCCATTCTACCACGTTATTTGACTTACCTTTTTCCATAGCCCAGGCAGCAACCAATTGGCGGTTACGCATGTGTGCTTCCTCTAAATTATCACCTAGCTCAATTCGTGTTAATTGTGTAATTAAACCATTACGCATGTAACCATCATATTCGCACTTACCAGCATCTAAATTTGGCATAACGCCTAACTCTACTAATTTTTGATCGTATACGTAATACAAAGCAACTAAATCTGCACGCGCTTCTTCTAATGTACTGGCATAATTTTTTAATGTTTGATCTGGATCGCCAACACCTTTATTAATTTGACCTGAAGCATGACCGATAACCTCATGCATATCTGTATGCAAATCGCCAGCTAAGGAACCATATTTTTTGTTCAATTCAATTTCTTCAGGAGTTAAAGCAAACTCTTGCATCATTGGACTTTTAGCTCCAACTACATTATATGAATGAACGATGTTACCTAAAGAAACCGATTTAGAACCATGTTGTTGACGAATCCAATTTGCATTTGGTAAGTTAATACCTATTGGTGTTGAAGGAGCTGCATCGCCTGATTCCTGAATAACTGTAATTACTTTAGCTGTAATGCCCTTAACTTCTTTCTTTTTGTGCTCAGGTAATAATGGAGAATGATCTTCAAACCATTGCGCATTAGCTGCAATTTTTGCAATGCGTTTTGTAGCTTCCATATCTTTCATAGAAACTACAGACTCAAATGTACCACGTTTACCGATTGCATCACCATAAACTTCTATAAATCCATTGACCACATCCAGTCTACTTTCAGTATCGTTAACCCAAGCAATGTTGTATTCATCCCATTTTTTTAAATCACCGGTTTTGTAATACTCAACCAATAGTTCTAATGTCTTTTTTTGCTTATCGTTTTCGGCAACCGCAACAGCTTTTTCCAACCAATATACAATTTTTTCTATTGCTGCTGTGTACATACCACCAACTTTCCAAACCTTCTCGGTAACAACACCATTATCTTTAATCATCTTGCTGTTTAACCCCCATGAAATTGGTTGCTCATCATTTTTATTCATTCGGCTATCATAATAAGCCTCAACTTCAGCTTGAGATAATCCTTCATAAAAATTATTAGCAGATGCTTTCACGTTATCAATTCCGGTTGATAAGTCAACGATTTTCGCATCAACTTTAGAATCAAAAATAATAGGTTTCATTTCAGTTAAAAATGCATCAACAGTTCTACCATTTAAAGGAAGCATTTCAAAAGGAGTAGCTTTAACTGCCGATGCAAAAAAATCAAAACTACACTCAGGTACAAATTTCATATTGCTATAATGATGATGAATACCATTTGCAAAAAATACTTTCTTGGCATAGGTTTCAAATTTCTTATAATCATCAATGCTCTTATCACCTTGGTATGAAGTTAAAATAGCTTCGATGGTTTTACGTATGGCCAAATTGTGTTTGTACTTCTGGTCGTAAATAATATCACGACCACAATTTGCGGCCTCGCTTAAGTAATAAGCCAACTCTTTTTGTTTTGGTGTTAATTCATCAAAACCAGGAATCTCATAACGTAAAACCTGAATGTCTGCAAAACGATCACACTCGTAGTTAAAATTATCATCACCACCATTAGTAGTAGCAGTTTTGTTATCACTTTTACAACTGTGCAAAAGCACGCCAGCACTCATCGCAGATAACATCATCATTGTTTTTAATTTCATGATTATTTAATATATTTCTTAATGGCAAACTACGTACTTACAAGATTAAATGCAATAAAGTTTACAACAGCGGTAAAATAGTTTATTAAATAATACATTTGAGCACCCAATAAACATTAATTTAAGTGATATTTTGAGGATAAAACAAGGTATGCAAAAGCTAATAATTTCTCTTTTAAACCAAAAGGAAAAACAATACAACCATAAAAGTTTTATTGAAAACGATCCTATTTGCATACCACATTTGTTTACCCAAAAACAAGACATTGAAATTATGGGATTTTTTGCAGCAATTTTTGCGTGGGGACAGCGAGTTACTATCATAAATAAATGTAAAGAACTCATAGAAAGAATGGATAACTCGCCACACCAGTTTATTTTACAGCATACGGATAAAGATTTACAAAACATGTTAGGTTTTAAACACCGAACATTTAACGATACTGATTTACTTTATTTCATTCATTTTTTTAAGCATTGGTATAAAAAACATAATACACTTGAAACCGCTTTTAGTAATGGTATGAAACCCAAAGATGAAACGGTGGAAAATGGATTAAATCATTTTAGGAAACTTTTTTTTAGTTTAGATGATGCACCCACAAGAACATTTAAGCATGTGGCCTCGCCCGAACAAAACTCTGCATGTAAACGTATTAATATGTATTTACGCTGGATGGTAAGAAAAGATGACAAAGGTGTTGATTTTGGAATTTGGAATAACATAAAACCCGCTCAACTTATATGCCCTTTGGATGTTCATGTGCAGCGTGTTGCTACTAAATTAGGTTTATTACAAAGAACACAAAGCAATTGGCAAGCAGCACTAGAGCTTACTCAAACATTAAAAACCTTAGATAAAAAAGACCCCGTTAAATACGATTTCGCCCTATTTGGCTTAGGGGTAGATGAACATTTCTAAGCCTTATTTATCGATATTTTTATTTTAAACTGTAAATCTATTTTTGCACTAAAAATTACCACATGCATTACCAAATATCTATTGCCGATACACAACAACATTTTATACAATTGGTATATACCATTTCAAACATTAATCAAGATAGTATAGAAGTACAATTACCAGCTTGGCGTCCGGGTAGATATGAATTGCAAAACTTCGCCAAAAATGTAAGATGTTATGTTGTAATGGATGAAAAGAGTAATCAAATTACCTATCGTAAAATTACCAAGGATAGGTGGCAAATTGAAACCAAAGATGTTTCAACGATACATATTAGTTATCAATATTACGCCAATCAACCTGATGCTGGGGCTTGTTATGTTGATGAAAATTATTTGTACATCAACCCTGTACATTGTTTTATGTATATGGAAGGCCGGGCTGATGAGCCTTATACCATAGATTTTATTTTGCCTGAAGATTACTGTATTGCTTCACAAATGAAACAAAATAGTAAACATCAGTTAGCTGCACCATCGTTTGACTATCTAGCCGATTCGCCTCTTTTTGCAAGTAATAGTTTAACTTGTAATACCTTTAAAGTTGAGCAAACACAAATACATATCTGGTTTCAAGGCGAACATCCGTTTGAAATAGAAAGATTAATAGAAGACACTAAGCGATACACACTCAAACAAATTGAAGTTTTTGGTGAATTGCCATGTAGCGAATATCACTTCTTGTATTTAATGCATCCTTATCCAGCACGTCATGGTGTTGAACACTTAGACAGTACTGTTATCACTATGGGACAAGCTCCCGATCAAACTGCAGAAGAATTTTATCATGATTTATTGGCAATCAGCTCACACGAATTATTTCATTTATGGAATATAAAACGTATTAGGCCAACTGAAATGTTACCATACGATTTTACCAAAGAAAATTATAGTACATTAGGTTATGTTTATGAAGGTGTAACCACATATTATGGCGATTTGATGTTACTTCAAAGTGGGGTTTGGAGTTGGGATCAATACGCAGCAAGTTTTTCAAGCGACCTAAAAAGACATACATCAAACCCTGGCCGATACAATTATTCGGTTGCAGAATCAAGCTGGGATACTTGGCTAGATGGTTATGTACCTGGTGTAATTGGTCGTAAAGTTTCTATATACATTGAAGGAATGATAGCCGCTGTTATTGCAGATATTTACATTATAAAAAACAGTAATGGTAAATATAGTTTGAGTAATGTGATGCAAGATTTGTATCAGCAATATGCTAATCATAATTTAGGATATAACGATACCATATACAGAGAACTACTGGAAAAATATGCTGGCGAAAGTTTTGAAAATTATTTTCGTACGTTTATTTGGGGCAAAGGCGAACTACAAAATGGCCTTAAAGAAGCATTAGCATGCGTGGGATGTGCACTTAGTGAAGATGACAAAGGAGATTTATATTTAACTAAATTAACGGAAACCAATGCATTACAAAAACTATTATTTACTAAATGGACTAATATTCTAGATTAGTAAATAAGGATACATTTTTTTATTATTTTTGAATTCAAATAACCAAACCTATACTATGCATAGAGCCAACATGGATTACAAACTTTGTGAATCAAACAAAATTTCGTTTTTAAACCAATGCACGTCTGAGCAAGCCGAAATAGTTGAGCAGTCTAAATCATGTGGGTCTTATAAAAAAGGAGAATTACTTTTTAATGAAAGTGCCATACCACTTGGTGTATACTGCATAGTTAGCGGAGTAATAAAATTGGTTCGCACCAATTTAGATGGTAAAGAACAAATACTACGTTTTGCTCAGCCTGGTGATGTTCTTGGATATAGGGCACTTATAGCTGACGAACCACTCATTTCATCGGCAATTTGTCTAGAGGATACAATTGCTTGTTTTATACCCAAACAAATTTTCCTTCAAATAATGGATGAAAATGCTGCTATCAGTAAAAATTTGTTAAAAGCAATTAGCCACGAATTAGGAGTAGTTGAAGAACGTGTTCAAAGTTTAGCACAGAAGAGTGTGAGAGAACGTTTGGCAGAAACCTTGTTGTTTTTACATGCAACATTCAAATCAAACAACTTAGATACTGATGTTATTGCCATTACACTTCCTCGTGAAGATATTGCAAATATTGTAGGTACAGCAACAGAAACAGTTATCAGGCTATTAAGTGAATTTAAAAGCGATAAATTGATTGAACTTGATGGAAAAAAAATTCGAATTCTTGAAAAATCTAAGCTCGAAAAAATTTCGCATGCAAGTGTTTAATTTTTCTTATTATTGACAAACAAAATACTCCATACCATGAAAGCAACTCTTGTTAAATGGCTCTTCTCTTTTATTATTATCTATGCATATACGCTATCGTCAAATGCGCAAAATTTAGCCAATCAATTATTTGTTTTTGATATTAAAAATAACAGTTACCAGAAAGTAATACCATTTCGTCCTTATGTTATTCTAGTTAATGATACAGGGTTGCTTAAAGGATATTTTGATGCAGTGTATGACGACAACTTTTTGTTTGCCACCAGAGACTCTGTTTATTTAATTAATCCAGAAAATGTTAAAGGTATCATTGAAAGCAATGGCTTTATTGGTAATAGTAAAAATTATTCAAAATCTGATGGAACAATCCTACAAGTAGGAGGAGTTGCATTAGTAACATTAGGCGCATTATTGTTACCTGCAACCCTTATTACCTTATTTAATGAAGTAGGGCCAGGATTGGTTTTTTCTGCTTTTACAGGAGGAATATTAACAGGCGGAATAGTGATGATTAATAGTGGATCAAAAATAAAAAGTAATTATCAAAGCAGTTTTTCATCAGAAGAATTCTTGCGAAAAAGTAAGAATAAACTGCGTATTATAAAATCACCCTTGTAACATAAAACTGCGCATACTTATACTTCCCATATCAAAACTATGGTGTATAAATTTGAGCTGTTGGTATTTTTCTTGAATTCCTAACACGTAAACCATAGGCAGATAGTGTTCGTTTTTAGGTACAGATACAGCATTGAAATAATCAACTAGTGCCAGGTGAGTTCCTGTTTTTAAGTTGCGAAAAAAAAATAGCATAGTAAATATAACTAGTTAACTATGCTATTTAAACTTGATTTAGTAATCTGTAGTTACTTTTTTGCTACCAAGCGTACATTAACTTTAAAGTTATTATCAATTAAGTTGTCAGCCATACCTGTATATTTCACATCAAATAAAGTGCGATCTATTGAAAACTCAGCGATAGCAATTACTTTATCTTTAGTTACAATAATTTGAGCTGGAAAGTTAATTTCTTTTGTAATACCCTTAACGGTTAAATCAGCTACTACATTTTGGTTATTAGAACCAGCTAAAGCACCAGCAATTTCAGTTAAAGATTTAATTTTTAAAGTACTGGTAGGGAATTTTTCTGTTGAGAAAAAATCATCAGATTTTAAATGGCCTTCCAATTTTTGTTGGTATTCGCCTTGCATATCTTGAACAGAGATTGAAGCCATATCGATGGTTAAAACCCCACCCGTTAATTTTTTACCATCAACAGTTAAAGTACCATCGTTAAATTTTACATAACCCCAATGATCGCCAGTAACTTTTTTACCTGTCCATTTAAAGCTAGATTCTTTTGAGTCAACTTTTAAAGTTGAAGCGTTTTGTGATTTTGGTTGGCTTGTAGCCACAACTGATAATGCTAATCCTGCAATAGCAGCTAAAGTGAATAGTTTTTTCATTTTTTTTTTTAGTTATTATTTTCTTAATTTATCAAGTAATTTATTTAGTGTCTTTTTCTCATTCAAATTCAGCGTATCGCAAATACCATTCATTTCGTCACTCAGTTTGTCAATTTCTTCTAGCAACAATAATCCTTCTTGCGTAACCAACACATCAACCTGACGTCTATCTTTACTACATTCTGAACGTTTAATTAGCTTTTTTTGCTTTAACTTCTCAATAAGCCTTGATGCATTACTCATTTTATCCAACATGCGTTCTTGAATTAAACCAACACTTGCCGGGTTTGGATATTGACCTCTTAAAATACGAAGTACATTATATTGTTGTGATGAAATATGGAACCGCTTAAAAAACCTATTCTGTTCAGAAGATAACCAACCAGATGTATACATTAAATTTATAACCAATCGCTCCTCTTCAGATTTAAAAGCAGTTTGTTTTATTGCGTCTTCTAATTTCATTTTTAATACAAAACAAATTTAGTGTATATACATATATTGTCAATACATTATTTTTAAATTATATTTATTATATTGATATTCAATTAAATAAAATATGTATATACAATAATAAAATGGTAATTACACAGATAAATTATTTTATCCTACCTTAGCTACATTGAAAAACAAAATAGTTATTTTACTGCTGTTGCTGTTCGGTTTTTTAAAAATACAAGCCGAAAATAAAGATAGCCTTTATTATGCAACCAGATCAAAGTTTATTACTGATAAGACAGGCGAGTTAGGTGTATCTATTTTTAACCGAAATCCGGATAATCAGATTACCATAAGTGGTGTACATGCGACAACTTACAATCCTAATGATGCAAATACACAAGGAATTAGATTGCAACATAAGTGGTTGGGTATAGCATTCGGCTATTCGCCAAAATCATTACAAGATAAGGCACGTGGAACAACTGAAGAATTAGATTTACATGTTTTTATGTATGGAAAACGAAATTACTTTGATGCATACTATGTAGGTTATACAGGATTTTATATTGAGAACTATAAAAGGAACGCTAATTTAAATAACAACTTTAACAGCTTTCCATTATTGCCCAATATGCAAGTAAATAGCATTGGATTGAACTACTTTTATGTTTTTAACCATAAAAAATACTCTTTACGATCTAGCTATTTAATGAATGAAATACAGAAAAGGAGTGCAGGTTCATTCATATTAGGTGTTTCAGTAAATGCTTTAGGTATAGTTAACCCTTTTATCGATTTACCTCAGTTAATGATACAATCTTTACCTGAAGAAATGCTGGTGAGTGGTAAATTTTATGGTGGAAGTATTTTACCCGGATATGCGCACACCTTTATTTTAAGAAAATTATTTTTTACCATAGCACCTAGTTTAGGTTTTGTAGCCCAACACCAAAACTTTACCAATGCAGATGATAAAACAAGAAATAGAAACACCCTTGCATTTAGATCTATCGGCAGAATTGCACTAGGCTACAACAGCAACCGTTTTTATGCTGCATTAACTGGCGTAAATGATACCTATAATTACCAATTGGCGCCCAAAGTTCAAATGCAAACGCAAATAAGCGAGGCTCGATTGATTGTTGGATACAGATTTAAAACAAAAGGAATCACTCAAAAAATATCCACTCAAATGGATAAAATAATCAAGCCTTAATTTGTTCGTTTGTGTTTCCAACGTCTGTGGCTCCATAACCATAACTCTGGTTGTAAACGAATACTACTTTCTAATTTATCGGCAAATAATTGGGTAATTTCATTTGGTTTCTTTTCAGTAGGATGTTCAGTAATTAGTTCAAAAAATACGGTGTATTTACCCCTAGCATGTTTGATGATATCTACATAAACTACAGCAGAATCATACTTAATAGCTAATTTTTCGGCTCCAGTAAAAAATCCTGTTTCTTGATTTAAAAATTGTGTCCAATAAGCATGGGAAGGTTGTGGAGATTGATCAGCAATAAATGCAACAGTTCTAACCTTATTTTTATTTTCAGCAAAGTTTCTAGCTGATTGTTGCATCGCTATCAACTCAACACCACACTTTAATCTTAGTTTATAACTTAACCATTCAAAAAATGGATTAGAAAGTGGATGGTATAGGGTACCTACAGGAAAGCCCAATTGATAAGTATAAGAAAACCCACCCCACTCCCAGTTACCCAAATGACCCATCAATAAAATTACCGATTTATTATTTCTATGGAGTTCTTTAATAAACTCCGTATTCTGCATTTTTACGCGATTAACAATGGTGCTTCTTCCCACTGTTAACGTTTTAAATGTTTCAATAAAAACATCAATCATGTTACGGTAATAACGCTTTTCTATTAGCTTAATTTCAGCTTCACTCTTTTCAGGAAATGCATTCTTTAGGTTTGTGTGAACAATTTTTCTTCTATACTTGATAATATAATAAGCAATAAAACTGAGCACATCGGAAATAAAATACAGTACTGGAAATGGCAAAAGCATAAGTAAATAGATTGGCGCTGCTAGTATGTAGTAATACCATTTAGGTTGTTTTGACATGAACATTTATTTTGAGGTAAATATAAAAAAAGAATTTAACTGAGAATATTTACTATTGCACATTAGTGATGGAATTAACATTAACATTTAAATCAAGGCTATTTGAACATTGTAAAAATGAGATAGAAAGACGCATAGCCAACTTTCAGTATGCTATGTTGGATGCACAAGAAAGTGCAAACAGCGAGGATAAAAGTAGCGCTGGTGACAAATATGAAACGGGAAGAGCAATGAGCCAAATTGCTCGCGATATGAATGCAAAACAATTACAAGCTGCTAAACTAGAGCTATCAAATTTATTGTTAATAAATCCTACAGCGGCATACATTAAAGCACAAAAAGGAGCGTTGGTTCAAACATCAAGCAACCAAACTATATTTATAGCCACCAGCATTGGTGTAATTGAATTTGATGGTTTTAAAATTGCTGTAGTTTCTCCAGAAGCACCCATAGCTCAAGCCATACTCAATAAAGGTATTGGCGATGAAATTTCCATTGCACAAAAAAAATCTACAATCAGCATCATCTTATAAAACAAAAGCCACTTTAAAAATTAAAGTGGCTTTTGTTATTATGCTCTTATAACACCGGGTCTAAACTCCTTTGTTATCGGTGCATGATTTGCGGCTTCTATTCCCATACTAATCCATTTACGTGTTTCTGTTGGATTAATAATTGCATCAACCCATAGCCTAGCAGCAGCATAATAGGGTGATGTTTGTTTAGTGTATCTATCTGTGATGTGTTGTAACATTTCTGCTTTTTTGGTTTCATCAATCACTTCGCCTTTTGCTTTTAAGCTGGCTTCTTCTATCTGTAATAAAACCTTTGCTGCTTGTGCGCCACCCATAACAGCAATACTTGCGTTAGGCCATGCAGCAATTAATCTTGGATCGTAGGCTTTGCCACACATGGCATAATTACCTGCACCATAACTATTTCCTGTTATGATGGTAAACTTAGGAACTACCGAGTTGGCTTGAGCATTTACAAGTTTAGCTCCATCTTTAATAATTCCGCCATGCTCGCTTCTACTTCCAACCATAAAACCGGTTACATCTTGTAAAAAAACCAAAGGGATTTTTTTCTGATTACAGTTCATAATAAAATGAGCTGCCTTATCTGCACTATCGCTGTAAATAACACCCCCAATTTGCATTTCTGTAGGATTATCAGCAGCATTTTGTTTTGGCTTTTTTGCCTTTACCACCTGGCGGTTATTAGCAACAATACCAACCGCCCAACCATCAATACGTGCATAACCACAAGTAATGGTTTTACCATAAAGTTCTTTGTATGGATCAAAACTATCGGCATCAACAAGGCGTTCAATAATTTCCATTACATCAAAAGGTTTTGTGAAATTGGCAACTGCATCATACACATCATCCATACTTTTTGATGGAGCAATTGATTTTGCACGATTAAATCCTGCTTTATCATAATCACCAATTTTGTCCATGATGCGTTTAATCCTATCTAAACAAGCGGCATCATTTTCAAATTTATAATCAGTTACACCACTAATTTCGCAGTGCGTGTTAGCACCACCTAATGTTTCGTTATCTATGTCTTCGCCAATAGCTGCCTTAACCAAGTAACTTCCTGCCAAAAATATTGAACCTGTTTTATCTACTATCATGGCTTCATCACTCATAATTGGTAAATATGCACCACCAGCAACACAGCTACCCATTACAGCAGCAATTTGGGTAATACCCATACTGCTCATTACTGCATTATTCCTAAAAATTCTTCCGAAGTGTTCTTTATCTGGAAAAATTTCATCTTGCATCGGTAAGTAAACTCCTGCACTATCAACTAAATAAATAATGGGTAGTTTATTTTCTATGGCAATCTCTTGTGCTCGTAAATTTTTCTTTCCAGTAATGGGAAACCATGCACCGGCTTTTACAGTTGCATCGTTTGCAACAATAATACACTGACGGCCGCTCACGTATCCTATCTCAACAATAACTCCTCCACCTGGACAACCACCATGATCTTCATACATTTCATATCCTGCTAAAGCACCTATTTCAATGCGTGGTTTATCGTTATCAATTAAATAATCAACACGCTCACGTGCCAACATTTTACCTTTTTCTTTTTGCTTGGCAGCGGCTTTTTTACCACCACCTTCGTATATTTTTTCTAATCGAGTATTTAATTCGTTTACTAAATGTTGCATGTTATTTCAAAGAATATAATAATAAGTAATTATTCAATTAATGTTAAAAAACAAAGTTAAATGATGCCTGATAAAGTATACCGCGCAGGTTCCGATTCAATTCGTTTAGCGGTAAAAAATAACTCACTTTATTATCAACCAAAATGTGTTTTGTTTTGATCAGTTCAACTCCAAAACTTAAATTCGCATTGGGAATAAACATACTGTTTTTATTATTGTTTTGATTAGTAATAAAACCACCAATTTGATAGCCAGTGTATAAGTTAAAGAACCTACGTTTACCCCTTCCAAAATTACGCGGGTAAAAATCTTGCCCAAAATTAATAATAAACAACTCATTAATTAGTGATGTATCTGCAGTATTGTTATCCATTGCGCGGTATACGCCTAAATTAAAATAACTTTTACCTCGTGTAAACATATACTTAATAGATGCGCCCTGATAAGATTTAGCACTTATTCCTAAAGTAGGATTTTCAATATTTAAAAAACCGTACTCTATACCCGGCATGTTAACAAATGATACACGAGAATTATTAGGTGTACTCATTTCATCGTTAATGGTAAATTGAACTTTACACATTTGTTCGCTTGCATTTTGTTGCAGTTGATTGATTTCTAAATCTAATGTTGCTATAGTTTGTAGGTTATTTGATATTTTACGTTTTAAATCCTCACCCCTTATTCCGTTTACTAAAGAATCATTTAACTGACGTGCATAAATATTATTTTCATATTTCAGTCCGTCAATTCTTTTTTCCAAAGCACTTATCTTCTCTTTAAAATTTTCGGTATTGAATACATTTTGAGTAACATAACCCATTTTGCTTGCCAACGAATCGAGACCATGTAATTCTGAATGAGCAATTAAGAATTCGGTGTAATAACGATTAGTACTTAAATCGGTTTGATACACTACACCATTTTTAGAGGCGATAAAATTGGATAATACATTAGTGCTTAATTGCAACTTGGTTACATATACCTGAATGGTTTTGTTAGATGGTCTATCTTGTGCGTATAAACCATATACTGTAAATGTAAGGAGCGTAATTACAATCAGCAGGTTAGCAAGCTTCTTCATATTTGTATTTTAACGTGCTCAAAGCTAAATAAATTAAGTGTTTTATAAAGAATAAGTTTGCTGAAATAGTTTTAAAACATACTTTTGCAATTGGGTAAGTCGGGTACGACCAGCTCCTACTGAATCCCCCAGGATAGGAATATAGCAAGGGTAAGTAGTTGTAGCGGTGCGATACTTTGGCTTGCCCTTTTTTGTGCCCTAAAAATAAACTTGTAACCTTAAATTTACCCTTCTATTTGTTAAGTAATTAGGCACAGCCCAAGTTCGGCCTTCAATATCTTCAATCCAAATATGCGAGATGGTGTTGTTTATAGCCAATAGGTTAAATACATCAAGTCCAATCCATGCCGATTTTATATGTTTTTTCCAGCCCTTTTTATCCTTATCGTTTTCATCAATTAATACGCGTAAAAAACCAATATCAACCCTGCGATAAGAAGGCATCCGCTGCGTATCAGTATATCGGTTTTTGTCTGGAGGGCCAAATGGCAAACCTGTGCCATACACCATGGTTAAATTAACTTTATAGTTTTTATTATTTTGAAGGTAGTCTTGAAAAAACATACTAAATGTAACACGCTGATCTGTTGGGCGGGGAATGTAACCAGGGGTTACTCTATTGCCTGCATCATCAAATAAAATAGCACTTGGAATACGCTCTTGGGTTTTCATTAAACTTAAACTCATCCAACTTTCGGCACCTTTTACAAACTCGCCATTAACTCGCATGTCAATACCTCCTGCATAACCTTCGGCAATATTATCAGCATAATAACGTATACGCACATTATCAATTTCGTAAGGAATTAAATTCTCTAACTGCTTATAATATGCTTCGGCAAAAAAGCGGAATTTCCTGTTCCATAATTTAAAATTCATATCGCCACCTAACACATAATGTATGGCTTTTTGTGCTTTTATATTTGGGTTAAGTACACCATCAAACCCACGCAATTCGCGATAAAAAGGTGGCTGATAATAATAACCAAAGGCAGCTTTTAAATTTACATCACGCTTAATTTTTCCTATACGAGAACCATTAGCAACAGCCCTATTGTGCTTGCGATTAGGCTCCATACTAATTTGTATTCGCGGACTAAACACATTTTCATTATTAAAACTCCACCAATTGGTTCGTATACCATAGGTAACATACAAGTTATAATCTTTATTTAAGGTTTGGGTATTTTGTATATAGCCACTTAATCTATAACTGTTTAAATTAATGGTGGTGTTTAAATAATTTAGAACAACAGGCATTCCGTTTATTTGCGATGGCTGGGCAAAGCCCAACGAGTCCTTGTAATCCCACTCGTTAATTTTATCGGTTATACTTTCGCCTTGTGCCTGCATACCCCATTGTATGCTGTGGTTATTTATAGTATGATATCCCCTATGACCAACATTATACACTGTTGCATTGATGCGATTACGGGCATTATTTAAAAAATATCCAATACCTTTTGTAGCACGTGATTTTCCGAAATTATCGTTCCCAAAATCTGTCTCTACTTCTTCCAATCGATATGCACCTTCAACTGTAAATAGTTCATTTTCGTTTGAGTTAAATATGCTGCTGATGAGTTTTAATTGAGTTTGTTTATTTGGCGTATAATTAAATGATAAAGCGCCAGTAGCTGTTTGATATTCCATTAAATCCTGACCATCAAAAAACATTTTTAATTGTAAGGCTTCTTTAACAGTTCCAAATGTGGTTTCTCGTGTTTGAGGAATAACTAAATATTTATTGCGGGCATAACTACCCAATGCACTAATGGTAAGGTTTGATGTAGGATTCCAAGTAACTAATGACTGTACATCACTAAAACTGGGTTTATAATCAGCTTGCACATCCAAAGTAGAAAGTACATATTGGTTGGTCCAATAACGTGCACTAAGCAAATAAGTGAAACGTAAATTTTTAGTAGCACCTTCGGCATGAGCCTGTGCACCCATTAAACTTACGTTAGCTGACGAAGCAAACTTTTTAGGCGTTTTATATTTTATATCAAGTACTGATGACAACTTATCACCATAACGAGCTTCAAAACCACCTGCCGAAAATCGAATATTTTGAACCAATTCGGTATGAATAAAACTTAACCCTTCTTGTTGCCCACCACGTGGTAAAAACGGACGATATATTTCTATATCATTAACATAAATTAAATTCTCATCGTAATTGCCGCCACGAACATTGTATTGAGAACTTAGTTCGTTATTGGAGGTTACGCCAGGAAGTGTTTTCAAAATTTGCTCAAAACTACCCGATACATTAGGTAGTTGCTTTATTTCTTTAATATCAATTGTTATGGTACTGGCCTTGTCTCTGTTTTGTTCCTCCATGTAAGTAAAGGTTTTTAAACTCAGAACGTAACTCATGGTTACATCAAGCAAAAAACGTTCGTTAACTTTAAGCGGACCTACAATTGTTTTAAATGAAGGTCTTCCTACAAAGCTAAACGCAAGTTCAAATTCTTTATTAACAGGAATTTTAACCTGATAAAAACCATCTTCGCGACTAGTTGTAGAAATATTGGTTCCTACCACATACACGTTAACATCAGCAAAACTTCTACCTAAACTATCATTAACAGTTCCATACACCACTGCAAAATCTTTTTGCTGAGCATAGGCTGCAAAAGAAAGTAATGATATGAAAATTAGAGAGAGGAGTTTGCGCATTAATTTTGTTTAACGAATAATTGTATTAAAGCGTATGTGCAACAGTTTGCTTTAAAATAGCAATAGTTTCAGAAGGGTTATCGGAGCTAAACACAAAGTTACCAGCAACTAAAACATCTGCACCTGAGGCCATCAGTTTTCCTGCATTAGCTTGGTTTACACCACCGTCAATTTCTATACGTGCACTGCTATTTTTTTGTATGATTAATTCTTTTAATTCGGTTGTTTTTGAGTAGGTGTTTTCTATAAATTTTTGTCCGCCAAAACCAGGATTTACACTCATTAAACAAACCAAATCAAGATCGGTAATAATATCTTTTAATAATCCAACTGAAGTATGAGGATTAAGCGCCACACCTGCTTTCATCCCCATATCTTTTATAGCAGAAATGGTACGGTGTAAATGTGTGCAAGCCTCTATATGAACTGTTAAAATATCTGCACCTGCTTGTTTAAAATCATTTAAATACCTGTCGGGGTCTACAATCATTAAATGTACATCTAATGGCTTTGTTGCGTGTTTTTTTATCGCTTTAACCACTGGAAACCCAAATGAGATATTAGGAACAAACATTCCATCCATAATGTCAACATGAAACCAATCTGCATTGCTTTGGTTAATCATTTCAGTATCACGTTGAATATTGGCAAAATCTGCCGATAAAATTGAAGGAGCTATTATAACTGACATATGCTGCGAATATAATCAACTAGTTTGAGGTTTAAGGATATACCAGACGCATTTGGGTATTTTTTAATTAATGTGCTACTATTTCATCAATTATTGGGGACCAATCTTGGTTTGATTCTATTTTAACCGCCTTTACACCAGCGGCATTTGCTGCATCAACATCTCGTTGTGTATCTCCAATCATAAAAGCCTCTTTGGGGTTAACACCAAATCTGGCCAGTGCTTTCTCTATCATGATACTACCCGGTTTACGGCACAAACATTTACCATATTCGGGGTGATGCGGGCAATAATAAATTTCATCAAAAAACAATTGATGCTCGGCTATTGCCAATTTTAGTTTCTGATGAATTTGGGATAGGGTTTGATGAGCGTATAATCCTTTTGCAATACCACCTTGGTTAGTAATAACCACAACCAATACTCCTGCCCTTTTTAACTTAAGTAGGTTAGGAATAACATGTGGTAACAACTCAAAATCATTAGGATTAGTAACATAAGCTCCTAGTTCCTTATTAATTACTCCGTCTCTATCTAATAAAATTAACTTAAACATAATATACCGCAATAAAGTAATAAATTGAATAATTTAATGTTAATTGATACTTTTGAATAAAATTTACATCCTTGAAAACGCGCATAGTCATCATACCTACGTACAACGAAATTGAGAACATTGACTTAATAACACAAGCTGTTTTTGAATTGCCAATGGATTTCGATGTATTGATTGTTGATGACAACTCACCTGATGGAACGGGTAAACGCATCAAAGATCTTCAACAAAAATATCCCCACTTACACTTACTTGAACGTAAAGAAAAAAACGGTTTAGGTACTGCATACATTGATGGATTTAAATGGTGTTTACAAAAAGGCTACGAGTATATTTTTGAAATGGATGCCGATTTTAGCCATAATCCTGCTGATTTGATGCGCTTGTATGAAGCGTGCACAACACATCATGGAATGACCATTGGCAGCCGATATGTAACAGGTGTAAATGTAGTAAACTGGCCTATGAGTAGGGTTATGCTTTCTTTTTTTGCAAGTAAGTACGTGCGATTTATAACCGGTTTAGATGTACATGATACAACTGCTGGTTTTGTATGTTATCACAAAAGGGTTTTAGAAACAATTAATTTAGATAGAATAAAATTCCGCGGTTATGCATTTCAAATTGAAATGAAATTTACTGCATGGAAACACGGGTTTAAAGTAACAGAAGTGCCTATTATTTTTACCGATAGAACCCGCGGTGAATCAAAAATAAGCAAGGGAATTATTAAAGAAGCTGTTTGGGGTGTAATTAGCATGAAGATAAAAAGTTTATTCCACACCTATAAGCAAGTTGATTAAACTTATTTATGCTATAAAAAGCAGATTCAAAAATATTATATAACAAAAAAGCCCCTTCACATTTTAATGAAGGGGCTTTTACTTTTTTAAATAATTTTATGCCAATACAACAATTTTGTTGTCCATTACCTCTACAACACCGCCATTAACCTCAAACATTTCGGCTTTGCCATCAGCTGTCTTAACTTTAATTGTTCCTTTTTCTAAACTAGAAACAATAGCAGCATGGTTATTTAATATCTCAAACTGACCTTTACTACCTGGTAATATAATGGAAGTAATTTGACCACTAAATAAGGCTTTATCAGGTGTTAATATATCTAATTGCATGTGTTAATTTTTTTGTTGTTTAAAAACAAATAAGGGTTGATGCTTTTTAAAGTATTATTTAACTTCACTTAACATTTTTTCACCTTTGGCAATTGCATCCTCAATTGTACCAACAAGATTAAATGCTGCTTCAGGAAGGTGGTCTAACTCACCATCCATAATCATATTAAATCCTTTAATGGTATCTTCTATTGGCACCAAAACGCCTTTTAATCCTGTAAATTGCTCAGCCACGTGGAAAGGTTGAGATAAGAAACGTTGAACACGTCTTGCACGCGAAACAGTTAACTTATCTTCTTCACTTAACTCGTCCATACCTAAAATGGCAATAATATCTTGTAGTTCTTTGTAGCGCTGTAATATTACCTTAACACGTTGCGCACAGTTATAATGTGCATCGCCTAAAACAGCAGGAGTTAAAATACGTGATGTAGAATCCAAAGGATCTACCGCAGGATAAATACCCAACTCAGAAATTTTACGACTTAATACTGTGGTAGCATCTAAGTGGGCAAAAGTTGTTGCTGGAGCTGGATCTGTTAAATCATCTGCAGGCACATAAACCGCCTGAACTGAAGTAATTGAACCACGTTTGGTTGAAGTAATTCGCTCTTGCATGGCACCCATTTCTGATGCTAAAGTTGGTTGGTAACCTACCGCTGAAGGCATACGACCTAATAAAGCCGATACTTCAGAACCTGCTTGGGTAAAACGGAAGATATTATCAACGAAGAATAAAATATCACGTCCGCCAGATTTTTCATCTCCATCGCGGAAATACTCAGCAATTGTTAAACCTGATAACGCTACACGAGCACGAGCACCCGGAGGTTCGTTCATTTGTCCGAACACAAACGTAGCTTTCGACTCTTTTAATTTAGAATAATCAACTTTATCTAAAGGCCATCCGCCTTCTTCCATACCGTGAGTAAAATCATCACCGTATTTAACAATACCTGATTCAATCATCTCACGCAACAAATCGTTACCTTCACGGGTACGTTCACCTACACCGGCAAATACAGAGAAACCATCATACGCTTTCGCAATATTGTTGATTAACTCTTGAATTAAAACGGTTTTACCTACACCCGCACCACCAAACAAACCAATTTTACCACCTTTTGCATATGGCTCAATTAAATCAATAACTTTGATACCAGTATAAAGTGGCTCAGCGCTAGTTGATAAGTCTTCGAAACGAGGAGCATCGCGATGGATAGAGCGGCCGTCTTGTTTAGATAAACTTTTCATACCATCAATAGGCTCACCTACCACATTGAACAAACGACCACGAATATCATCACCTGTTGGCATTGCAATTGGGGCACTTGTAGGAACAACTTCCATACCGCGCACTAAACCATCTGTTGCTTCCATTGCGATGGTTCTGATCATGTTTTCACCCAAGTGACGTTGGCACTCTAATACTACTCTAGTACCATCTGCTTTACTAATTACCAAAGCATCTAGTATTTTAGGTAATTTTTCGCTGTTATCAGGGAATCTTACATCCACTACCGGACCAATTACCTGAGCTACTACTCCTGATTTTGACATAGTTACGAATTTTTAGCTTATTTTTAAGTTCCGCAAAGTTAACTTTTACAACTAAAAATCAAACCAAAATTTAATCATATATTCTGCACTCAGGATATTTTTTGTGTGGTGTGTTAGTTATGGGCTGATGTTGTTGCATTTATACATGTGAACCTTGTTTTATTTTTTTCTAATAATTTCGATTCTACATTTAACTAATTGACATAAAAATTAAACTGTTTTAATTTGCATTTGAAAGTGTTACAAATAGTTAATTTTATGCCATTTTAAAGACTCATCATAAATATATTTGAAATACACTTTACCTTAAAAATTTAATCCGTTATTATTGTATATTAATCTCCTGTAAACCTTACAACATGAAAAAACTATTCCGAGTAATCTTTTTTGTTACGCTTGCCTTTTTATCGTTTAATGTAAATGCATCCCACATTGTTGGAGGCGATGTAGAGTACGAATGCACAGGGCCGCGCATTTGGAAAATACGGTTAACCATTTACCGCTTTTGCAATGGTGTGGCCCTTTGCTCAAACATGAGTTGTACACAACCCATGACAGCAAGGCCAAATACAACACTCAATCCATCAGGTTGTGCCGCAACACCTAATAATGTACCTATGACATTATCATTGGTAAAGGTTGAAGACGTGGGAAAAGCAAGCGTGGCATTGTGTGGTAATGTGGCAAAAAATGGATGTAATAACCTCGGGCAAGTTACCGCAGGGCCATATAACCCATCCATAGAAAAATATGTGTTTGAGGGTACTTTAAACTTGAGTATGGCCTCACTAAACAATAGCAACTGCCCTTATTGGGATGTTTATTGGGAACTTTGCTGCCGCAATAGTGCCATTTGGAACTTAACGGGTTCTAGTGGGCAATCATTTAGAATTGGAGCAACCATTAATATATTTAATCGCTCACAAAATCCTTGTACAAACAATTCCCCTGTGTTAAAAAATGAGACCAAATTAACTTTTAACTCAGGGCAAGAATATATATTTAATTTGGGGACTTTCGATCCTGATGGCGATTCCTTATCGTATGAAATTTCACCCGCTATGCAACAAGGAGGTGGCCCAGTATTTTACCAAGCACCGGGTAGTGCCAATAAGCCATTTCCCCTGGACTCAAGCAAGTCTCCACACATTAATTCCCCTCAACCTAACGGACCTTATGTAATCATAGATTCAGTGAATGGTGACATTAGTTTTACCCCATTAAATAACACAGCAGGGTATATTTATGGGAACCTGAGTGTAAGAATCAAGCAATGGTCTTATGGCATAAATGGGGTTCCCATTTTAGTTGGTATTACTCAGCACGATTTACAATTATTTGTACTTAATAGTTCGGGTAATAATCCACCGCGTTTCATCACAACACCTTCACTACCTAATAACCAACCTAAATACAACCACGAAATTACTGCAGGACAACAAATTTGCTTTACGATTACAGCAAAAGATACGGATGTTTATCCGCTCATCCCAAGATATGATACCACCTTTATTTCTTGGAACCAAGGGATAGTTAGGCCAGGGAAACTGACATTTGCACCCAACTACAACATTACCCCCAACCAACCGAGACCAAGGGAGGACTCTTGGCAATTTTGTTGGCAAACCGAACCAATTGATGTACGTACGCTTCCCTACTACTTTACCGTAACAGCAGTAGATAAATTTTGCCCTAACATTGGCCAAATTAGTAAAGCATTTAGTGTTAAAGTAAATGGAGCTGTTTTGGCACCTAATCATTTATTAAATAAAACAAATGCAAGATGTGGTACATCAATGTACAAAATACTAAAAGCTGCTCCTTATGTTTCGCTTGACAGTGCCACGTTAAAAATAGCAATCTCCCCAAATGACAAAAACTTTACCTCAGGATTTAGAAACATAACACCCATTAACATTAACCCACAAAGTACCCCACAAGATTCTGTCGGGCAACCAAGATTGATGTTTACTGACTCCTTCCGATACACACAACCAGGTAAATATTATATTTTGTTTAACTACAAAGCCACAGGGCAAACCACCCCATATCAGTTGTTGGATAGTATAACTATAGTTGCTGATTCAATTACACAGGCGTTGATTGGATCTAGCAACAACGGATCATTTTGCAATGGAGATAGTGCACTGGTTTCCAGTTTAATTAATAATCCAAAATATAAATACCAATGGCAAATAAATGCAGTAAATATTCCAAACAGTAAATCAAGTATTCTATACGCAAAACATTCAGGTTCGTATAGACTTTTGGTAACAGATACTTTTTTGAATTGTAACAATTATTCTAATTCAATTAGTTTTACAGCTAATCCAAGGGTAATGATAAAACCTTCCTTAATACAAAATACCAATTGTGCTTTTAACCTAAACGGAATAAATTATTTTGATAGCTCAACAATTAGCTCAGGAACTTACAACCGATTGTGGCATTTTGGTGATGGAACTACTTCCACTACACTATTAGGAACAAAGCTATATAACTCTCCAGGTAACTACTTAGTTAAATTATTAATTACAAGCAATATGAGCTGTAAAGATTCTATCGTGTCAAATGTTACCATTGCAAACCCAACAAACCTTAACATTACATCCAACTCGAATACCACTTTTTGCAAGGGAAAATCTGTAATGTTAAGCAGTAGCTCGAATTTTAATGGTAATTATTTCTGGTATAAAAACAATGTGCTGTTAAGTAATGCCAATAGTTCTACATTAACAGTTAGCGAAGCAGGCAATTATAAATTAATTGTTGACCTAGGCAATAATTGCAAGGATACATCCAATGTCATATCAACAGAACTATACCCTTCACCTCAAGTTGGATTTACAATTAACAACCCTAGTCAATGCGTAAATGCCAATTTATTTTCTTTAGTTGATACTACTAAAATTGGTAGCGGCACATTCAACAGGGTCTGGACTTGGGATAACAATACAAGTACTCAAACTAATTTAGACTTATCATTTAATAATGTAGGTACAAAATCAATTAAATTAAAAGCTACTTCTAATAACGGATGTAGTGATAGTATACTAAAAACATTAACCATTCTCGCTAAACCGAATATTGGAACCTTAGCGGGACCAACCAATAATTTATCAACCCAACAAACCTACGATTACAACCTAAACCAACAGTTAAACCACAGCTATAATTGGACTATAACGAACGGAAATATTATAAGTGGACAAGGCACCAACGCCATTAAAGTACAATGGCTAACTCCTGGCACTGGTCGTTTACAAGCTGTTATAACCAACAATGTAGGTTGTAGCGATAGCACAATTATAAATGTAAGTGTATTAGCAGTAGGACAAGCTCCTACCATCACCTCTTTTACACCGCAAACAGGAACCAATGGCACGTTAATAACTATTAATGGAACAAATTTTAACAATGTAAGTTCGGTTACTTTTGGTGGTGTAAACGCTAAAAGTTATACTGTTGTATCACCATTAATGATAACGGCAATAGTTGATAGCGGGGCCACAGGCAATGTAAGTGTGGTTACACCAAACGGAACCGCACTATTAAATGGGTTTACTTATACCACCAATACAGGTATTACTAAGTTTTCATCACAATCATATTCCATCTTCCCTAATCCGGTTAGCGCAGAAATTGTAATTGAATCTAACAAATCATTAAATGAATCTCGTTTTGAATTGATGGATGTAAATGGTAAAGTATTGATCAATACCACGTGCAATACACCAACCAACAGGTTAAATATGGATGTGAAATCATTAAGTCCAGCGATATATTTACTACGTATTACATCGCAAGGACAATCGAATACGGTTAAGGTTGTAAAGCAATAGATTTAATATACATTCGAATACTGAATAAAAAATAGCTAGTATAAATAAGCTCAATATGATATTTACTTAATCATTAAATTGAAATGAAAACTAAATATTTAATCAACTACCTGATAGTTATTTTTACATTTATTTTTGCCTCGCACTCTAAAGGGCAATCATTAGCTGTAAGTTTAAACTCACCCTACATTTGTTTTGGGAGCCAATTAAATTTGAATGCAACCTTAACCGGAACACCAACAGGAGTTATCGCAAACAACTGTACATTTGATTTTAACAACGATGGGATAGTGGATAGAACCATCACAAATAGTGGACCTAATTACAACACGCAACACTTATATACAACGGCAGGTAATTACACCATAAAAGTTGAAGTTAACTTAAGCAATAATTCGAAAGTATCGCAAACAATTTCAGTTGTTGTTTATCGTTTGCCTATACCGGCTTTTACATTAAATAGTCAAAATGTACAGTGTTTTAAAAACAACTTATTGGTGTTAAATAATACATCGGTTAAAACAGACAGTCGTATATTCAAAGCAGAAATAAACTGGGGGGATAGTAACAGCAATATCTATAATAACCCATTAACAGGACAGAACTATTCGCACACTTATACTAAAAGTGGGCCGTTTAATGTTTCTATGAAAGCCACAGATAGTCTTGGTTGCTCAAAAGATACCACATATCAGAATATTGTAACCATAAGACAAAAAATCACCCCATCTTTTGTAGTTTTAGGCTCTCCAGGTTGTTTTTGTACCCCATTCATGCTGCAAAATAATGCAAATTCATTGCCATTCAGCCAGTTACTAAGCTATACTTGGAGTTTTGGTGATGGACAAACTTTCACAAGAAAACAACCGTGGAACTTACCCACAGATAGATATAAATATGATACGATATGGCATACTTACTGTAAAAATGGAACGTTTTTACCAGCTTTAACCATTGAAGACATTAATGGTTGCAAAGATACTTTCCGATTCACGGAGGAAATGACTGATAATAAACCTAGAAATATTGTTATTGGCCTAGATCCTAGGCCTTTCCTTTCTTTGACAGATACTGTTTTGGGTTTAAGGCGTGATTCTGTTTGTTTTGATAAGGAAGGTTTAAGTACATTAACTTTTGTACAAACACCAAATCCAGAAATTAGTGTAGGTAACGGAGAGGTTTTGTGGAACTTTGGAGATCCACCGTCAATGCAACAAAATTTTAATAACAATTCATGGAACCCACCGCACACCTTTGTAAGGGGTTTAGGTGCATACAATGTTAACTTGTTGGTATGGCCGCTTCGCCCTAACCCTGCTTGTAGAAAAGACACCACCATTGTGGTGGAGGTACTAGGCCCCAGAGCTAGGATTGAAGATCCGCAAAACATGATTACTTTAACTCCTATTGATCAAAACCAATGTAACCCGCTTGGTAACTACTATAGAATAGTAAACTTTGTTAATACTGCCCAATATTATAAATCAAATCATGTTTTTAGGCGTTGGGATTTTGGTGATGATGTTGCGCCTCAGTGTACCTCTTATTTGGTGCCAAAGGCCGGATATCCGCTTCCTGGTGGCTGGGTTGATGCCACTGACCAATATAATAACAGTAACGGTTACTGGCGTCAAGGGGGAAAGGTTTTTGCTGGCAAGCGTTTAGATTGTCGTTACTCTAGTGATACCCTTCCATTGCACCGTTACACCAGTTGGGACGAAATTTTCAGGCGTTACCGCTTTGGCCATGATTTTATGCCATGGAACCCAAACCAATATTCAAAAAACCCTGCCGATACCCTACCTACCGCTAACCCAAGAAAGATTTTAGTACATCCAGCAGATACCGTATGGTGGGGTAAACCAGTGTATTTAAACCCTACAACAGGTATTTGGAGTTTAACACAAGGAAGTGGCCCAGCCCCTTATGGTTTATGGCCTAGGATAGATACGATTAAATCATTTGATGCGAATGGCCAACCAAGTCCGCAAGATTTAAAGCCTTACAACAAATTTACGTTGCAAAATGGTGCACCTGATCCGGTTGCTGGTTTTTGGGGTAATACCAAACGTGGGGGCTATGGATTTTTCCCAAAAGGCTTTGTTGTAGACCCAATTACGGATGCTATGGAAGCTAAATATACCGGCATAAATGGTGTGTTTTATCGCCACAACTATGAAACCATGGTAGATCCATCAAGAACATTATACCGCTATTTATTTGATAAAGCAGTACAGAAATGTATCAGCGTAACACAGTTTTTACAAGATTCATTCAATAACGTTGGCAATAAAAAACACTTGGTTGTAAATGACTTCACCAAGTTAGATGCTTTAGATTGTAATGATGACGACCAAGTACAATTAAAATTAATGCGCCCCGATGCAACTGGTTTAGGCATGAGAGGTAAAGAGTGCCCGGGTAGTTTTTTTAACCCAGACCAAGCGGGTATTAATTTTATGCTGGGCGCTGTAGATAACGCTTTAGGCCAATATCCGGGCATTAGCCCAGATTGTGGTGCTTCATGGATACGTATGAATTTAGATTCTATGGCTGATAGAAGGGATCAAACTCCTTGCGCCTTGGATGGTTTTATTAATTATACGGGGGGAACGGGTCCAGCACCTCAAGCGGGTGGTACTTTTTCTACCACACCGGGTGGCCTAACCTATCCTCCATTTTCTTTAAACCCAGATTATAACCAGTTTTTTATGCCACCTAATAGATGGAATGCTCCTGGTGGTACTAACTTCTGGTACCATTACGGAACAAATACCTTTCCGTTAGAAGTATCTCCAATTAGTGGTGTTACTTTTATTCCTCCAGCCAACCCAACAGGCGATATTACCATTGGTTTAATAGTTGGTACTGGCGACCCTAACAACCCTTGTATTTCGGATACGGTTTGGTATCACAATTTTTTAAATATTACCGATTTGGACGGACGTTTTTATGTTGATCCAGTATACGCGCCAATTACTAACATACCAACCAATGGAGCATGTAAATACTATTGTAAAAACGACATGATTAACTTCGTTTACCTAGATAGTGTGCAATCTTTTATACACAGCAGTACCATTGATTGGGGCGATAACTCTGTTACCGTTGATAGTTTTTATTATAGCCCTAATAAAGGCTTAACTAATGGTTATTTTGTTAATGGTTTCCGCAGGGTGCGTTACAATTACTATTTTGGTGTGTGTGGCGAAAAAACCATTGGTGATTTAATAGACAGCTTGCCTTTCCCTAATGGTTTACCGGGTGCAAATGCTACAACACGGTATATTGATAATTACACCATGCGCATATACAATGTAACTAGTAATCCAAACGGCTCTTTAAATCGTATTGGTAGGGTAGTTACTAACGACTCTACTATTTGGGAAGAGTGTGGTAGGAATTTTAGAGTTGCTGATAAAGATACCATTAAACAATTTTATCGCACCGAGGTATTAGATCGTGCAAAAATGTTATTGCCTGTTACACACAAATATTGGTCGAGTACATTCGAAGCTGATTGTAAACGAAGCGGCTCTACTCCAAGGGCTGTGCGCCACCAATTGTTAAGCACCAAAGAGTGTAAAAAACAAACGGTAGATAACAAACTATTGGTTCGTGGTGTAATAGATTCGGTAATGACACGCGATGCAAAAGGAAACTTTGACGATGTGTTCTGTAAAAACGAGCCAGTTCATTTTTATGATTCGATTCGTTATTACCGTAATGATTGCTCTTTATCTGATCCAATATTTAACCCTAATTTTAATCCTAAAACCGGTGTTCCTTATGATGACCCTTTCAATAGCTATCACTACGATACCATAAACTATTGGAGAGACGGTTCTTTAGATATTAACGAGTACTATCCAAATGGAGATTTTATAGAAAAAGTAAAATACTATTTTGGAGACGGTGACTCAGCTATGTGGACTAGCCCTGTGCATAAATACAAACAAGCAGGCGAATACACGGTAACTATGCTTAGCCGCGATAAAAACGGTTGCTGGGACACTGCTTTCTGTAAAGTTAAAGTGACTGGATTAAATGGTAGATCTCGAATAGGATTCAGCGTTAATAACCCAACACAATGTTTGATTGGAAATCAGTTTATTTTGAAAGACACCTCTAATTCATTGGCTGGAAGTTACATTAGATCATGGACATGGAACAATAATTCAAGTAATCAATCGAACCTGAATTTATCCTTTTCAATGTCTGGAGCATATCCTGTTAAACTAAAAGCCACATTTAATGATGGCTGTATTGACACCAGTAGTATGTTACTTAATGTCTTACCAAAACCTAACGCAGGATCTATATCAGGATTAACAACAGGGTTGTCTAATCAGCAAACATATGATTATACGCTAACTCAACAAGTAAATCATAATTATAACTGGAAGTTAACCAATGGCAACATTATCAGTGGCCAAGGCACAAATACATTAAAAGTAAAGTGGTTAAATTTCGGAAATGGTATAGTTGAGGGCACAATCATATCAGCAAATGGTTGTTTTGACACCACTTCTTTAATGGTCAACATTAATAATAGTACCATGGTTTCAGAGTTTGCATCACAATCATATTCCATCTTCCCTAATCCGGTTAGCGCAGAAATTATCATTGAATCTAACAAACCTTTAAATGAGTCTCGTTTTGAATTGATGGATGTAAATGGCAAAGTGTTGATTAATCAAACTTGCAATACACCAATTAATAGGTTAAATATTGATGTAAAATCATTAAGTCCAGCGATGTATTTCCTACGCATCACATCGCAAGGACAATCGAATACGGTTAAGATTGTAAAGCAATAAAACTTCTTGCTACATTTATAAACGCAAACAGGCCACCCATGGGTGGCCTGTTTTTTTTACATGATTACTTAAAAGTAATTATGCGTTATTTTCAGAACTTGTTCCTTCTGGCTTGTTTTCGGGGCGTGGCGGACGAGGCAATAAAACTTTATGTGATAATTTAACCTTACCCGTTTTCTTATCAATTTCAATCAGTTTCACTTTTATTTCTTCGCCTACTTGCAACACACCTTCCATGCTTGGTAAACGGTTCCAGCTTACTTCACTAATGTGTAATAAACCATCTTTACCAGGTAAATATTCAACAAAGGCACCGAAATCAACGATGGTTTTAACTTTACCAACGTATTCTTCACCTACTACAGGAACTGCAGTAATACCTTTAATGATATCAACCGCCCTACGCATGCTGTCGCCATTGGTTGCAGCTACTTCAACAACACCTGTATTACCCACTTCGGTAATAGAAATTGTAGCACCTGTATCTTTTTGTATACCTTGAATTACTTTTCCACCTGGACCAATTACCGCACCAATAAAATCTTTATCAATAATAATGGTTTCGATACGTGGAGCATGTGGCTTGTAGTCGTCATTAGCTTTGCTAATGGTTTTATTCATCTCGTTCATGATGTGTAAACGGCCTGCGTTAGCTTGTTTTAAAGCTTCTTCAACCATTTCCCATTTCAAGCCATTAATCTTGATGTCCATTTGGCAAGCAGTAATACCTTTAGCTGTTCCTACTACTTTAAAATCCATATCACCTAAGTGATCTTCATCACCTAAAATATCGGTTAAGATGGCGTATTTTCCTGTGCTTTCATCACTAATTAAACCCATAGCAACACCACTCACTGCACCTTTAATTTTAATACCTGCGTCCATTAATGCTAACGAACCAGCACAAACTGTAGCCATTGATGATGAACCATTAGACTCTAAAATATCACTTACAATACGAATGGTGTAAGGACTTTCGCTTAATGGTGGTAAAATACGTTTTAAACCACGTAAAGCTAAGTTACCATGTCCTATCTCTCTACGTCCTGGACCACGGTTAGGTTTTACCTCACCTGTTGAAAACGAAGGGAAATTATAATGCAACAAAAATTTAGCATAACCAGCATTCATTGGTGCATCTAATAATTGCTCATCTAACTTAGTACCTAAAGTTACCGTTGTTAACGATTGTGTTTCGCCACGTGTAAACACTGCACTACCGTGTGCAGCAGGCAAATAACTAACTTCACTCCAAATAGGGCGAACTTCATCTAACTTACGGCCATCTAAACGCATTTTATCGTTTAAAATCATGGCACGAACCGCATCATACTCTACATCGTGGAAGTACTTGTTCAATAAAAATTTATCATGAGCGGTTTCGCTGCCTTCAGGATAAAATTGGTTGATGTATTCTTTACGAACGGCTTTAAATGCTTCACTACGTTCATTTTTACCTAACGCACCTTTAGCTATAGCCATAATTTTATCGTAAGCAAACTCACGTATGTGTGCAGCTAAAGTATCATCACTGCGCTCGTGTTTGTATTCACGTGCAGGTTTTCTACCACCTAACATTTCACATAATTCCCACTGTGCTTTGCACTGAAGTTTAATGGCTTCGTGAGCAATTTTTAAAGCAGCTAACATGTCTAGTTCACTTACCTCACTGCACTCACCTTCCACCATATTTAAATCGTGTTCGGTACCTGCAACAATCAAATCCATATCAGCATTAGCCAATTGGTCGATGTAAGGATTTAACACAAACTCTCCATTAATACGTGCAATACGCACCTCAGAAATTGGTCCGTTAAACGGAATATCACTTACCATTAAAGCAGCCGAAGCAGCTAAACCTACTAAGCAATCAGGGTTTAAGTTCTTGTCTGATGAAATTAACTGTAACATTACCTGCGTATCGGCATGGTAATTTTCAGGAAAAAGCGGACGCAATGCACGGTCAACAATACGGCTAACCAATACTTCGTAATCACTCAATTTCGCTTCACGTTTGTGGAAACTACCAGGAATACGGCCTACAGCTGCAAATTTCTCTTGGTAATCTACCGTTAGTGGCATAAAATCCACATCTTCTTTAGCTTCACGTGCTGATACTGCTGTTGCAAGAATCATCGTATCGCCCATTTTTACTACCACAGCACCATCAGCCTGACGTGCTAAGCGGCCTGTTTCAATCGAAATGGTTTTACCACCTATTTCAATCGTTTTTGTTGTTGCTTTACTCATTTTTCTAATTGTTTACAGGGCCTATTCCCTGCAAGGTTTATTATTGTTTAAGTTTTTTACTTTAGTTAAACCCATTATTATAAAGGTTTTCATTTTATTAAAGCCTCAATAAACACAAAAGCAGAGGCTTTTATTGGCCCCTGCTTTTATTAAATTTACGATATAGAAACCGACAAAGATGCCGGAAGGTGTATCGTTAATCCAAAATAACTGAACATTATTTACGGATTTCTAATTCTTTAATGATCGCCCTGTAACGGAAGATATCATTTTTAACAAGATAGTCTAGTAGAGCGCGTCTTTTACCTACCAATTTCACTAGGCTCAACTCAGCAGAATAATCTTTTTTGTTCTGCTTTAAGTGGCCCGTAATGTGATTAATACGGTGAGTAAATAATGCGATCTGACTCTCAGCTGAGCCTGTGTCTGTTTTAGACTTGGCTTTACCGTACTTTTCGAAGATTGATTGCTTCGTGTCTGTGGTCAAATACATAATTTAAAAATTTATTGTTTAATAAAATGAGATGCAAAGGTATGTAAATATTTGATAGTTACAAATGTTCTATCATCTGTAGGAATAGCACCTAAGTTGTTATTCCACTTCAGGTTTAACCAAAGGTTTATTAGCCAACAAAGAAAGTAGTTGCCCCAATTGACTTCTTAAATTGGTGCGGTTTACAATCATATCTACAAAACCATGCTCTAATAAAAACTCAGAGCTTTGGAAACCTTTAGGTAAATCTTTACCAATGGTTTCGCGAATTACACGAGGTCCGGCAAAACCAATTAACGCTTCAGGTTCGGCAATGTTAAAATCGCCCAACATAGCAAACGATGCCGTAACACCACCTGTTGTAGGATCTGTTAATAAACTGATGTAAGGAATGCCATCTTTTGCCAACAAGGCTAATTTAGCAGATGTTTTAGCCATTTGCATTAAGCTAAACGCTGCTTCCATCATACGTGCACCACCCGATTTGGAAATAACCATTACTGGCATTTTATTTTCGCGACCATAGTCAATGGCTCGTGCAATTTTTTCTCCCATTACACTACCCATACTTCCGCCAATAAAGTTAAAGTCCATACAGGCAATAACAATAGGGAAACTTTGAATAGTTCCTGTCCCAACACGCATGGCATCTGTCATGCCACTTTTCTTCTGGCTATCAGCCAAACGTGATTTATAGTCTTTGGTATCTTTAAATTCTAGTGGGTCGGTTGGATAAATATTAGCAAACAACTCAGTGTAATTGCTTTCATCAAACAACAGTTCAAAATATTCTTTCGAACCAATTTTATCGTGGTAGTTACAACCAGGGCAAACAAACTGATTAGCTTCATGTTCAGCAGTAGTAACGGCTTTTTTACATCTAGGGCACTTATGCCACAAACCATCAGGCACCGATTTTTTATCTTCGGTTGAGGTTGTAATACCTTCTTTTACACGTTTAAACCAACTCATTTTTTTAGTATTTGAGATATAACTAATGCTATAATTTTTGTGTTAAAAACAAAAATGGTTGATTGGGCAAATCAAATCACCCAACCAACCAATAACTTATTAACTTAATTAAGCTAAAGTAATAGAATTATCTAGGTAAACATCTTGAATTGCATTTAATAATGCAACACCTTCGTTAACCGGCTTTTGAAAGGCTTTACGACCTGAAATTAAGCCTTGACCACCAGCACGCTTGTTAATTACAGCTGTAGTAACTGCTTCAGCTAAATCGCTAGCACCTTTACTTTCTCCACCAGAGTTTATTAAACCTTGGCGACCCATGTAGCAATTTGCTACTTGGTAACGAGCCAAATCAATAGGATTGTTTGACGAAAGTTCTGTATATACTTTATTATGTGTTTTACCAAAGTTTAACGCGGTGTAACCACCATTAACAGTTGGTAATTTTTGTTTAATAATATCTGCTTGTATGGTAACTCCCAAGTGATTTGCTTGTCCAGTTAAATCAGCTGCAGTATGGTAATCAACACCATCCTTTTTAAATGAGTTATTACGTAAGTAGCACCATAAAATAGTAGCCATACCTAACTCATGCGCACGCTCAAATGCGGCAGCAACCTCTTGTATTTGACGTGCACTTTCATCACTACCAAAATAAATAGTAGCACCAACAGCTACAGCACCTAAATTCCAAGCCTCATCTACAGAACCAAACATAATTTGGTCGAATTTATTCGGATAACTTAAAAACTCGTTGTGGTTAATTTTAACTATAAACGGAATTTTGTGCGCATACTTGCGCGAACAAGACGCCAAAACACCATATGTTGAAGCTACAGCATTACATCCGCCTTCAATAGCTAATTCTATAATATTCTGAGGATCGAAATAACGAGGGTTTGGTGCAAATGAAGCTCCACCGCTATGCTCAATACCCTGATCAACAGGCAAAATCGAAACATATCCAGTATTTGCTAAACGGCCAGTACTGTAAATCTGTTGTAAGCTACGTAAAACTTGAGGGTTACGGTTACTTTGACCGAAAATATCGTTTACAAAAGTTGGGCTTGGAGCATGAATATGCTCTTTGCTAATTGTTTTACACTCGTGCTTTAATAAGCTGTCGGCATTTTCGCCTAATAATTCAACTATGTTGCTCATGTTACTTGATGTATTATGTTTGCAAACATAAACTTTTTTTACAAACTCAAGGTATGATAAAGGTAAAGTTGATTGAAACGGCTGAAGAACTAAATGAAGCTCATAAAATTCGCAAAGAAGTATTTGTAATTGAGCAAAATTGCCCAGAAGATATTGAGTGGGAGTTTGAAGAAGAGAGCCATCATTATATTGCGCTGATTGATAATAATGCAGTAGGCACAGCCCGATGGCGCCAAACAGAAAAAGGATACAAGTTAGAGCGATTTGCTGTTACTAAAGAATTCAGAAACCAACAAGTTGGGGCTGCCTTATTAATTCGAATTATTGCAGATTTACCCAATGATGAAAAACCAGTATACTTACATGCACAACTAGCTGCTAAAAACTTTTACCTGCGACACGGCTTGTTGCCAAAAGGAGAACACTTTTGGGAAGGTGGCATTGAACATGTAAAAATGTATGTGAGGTAACTATTGTATAGTATACCTTAAACTAAATCCACCGCTAGTTATAATGGTTGGAAATTGGTTTGATGTTGCAGGATTGGTTTGACGTCTGTCGTAGAAAATACGTAACATCAATTTCTCGTTTATCATGTACTCAATGGTTGGGCGGATAGATATAACGGTTTGACCCAATACCGGATCATTACTTGGTCTGTCTAAGTTACGCACTTTGGTTACTTGCTCACGTATACTGAAATCAAACCTGAAATTTACATCATTTTTTAACACCAAAGTTCTGCCTCCACTTATAAACGGAATGCGTAATTTTTGGGTACGGTAACCTGTACCAAATACAAACTCGCTTCCTTTTTGCTCGCTCAACTGTCCATTAGTTAAAGCAAAATTCAAACTACGATCGCGTTTGTACTCAAACTTAGCTGTTAAATTATTTACTAAAGTAACATCAATACCTATAAAAGGACCCCAACGTTCAACAATACTTATACTTCGTATTTGATACTGAGGACTATAATCTCCATTAAGATTTGTTGAAGCCGTATCTGTAATGGTTTGGAATGATGCCACTGAATAGGTAGAAGTATATGCGTGGTTAATGGTAACATTACTTGCATATTCTTTAATTTTTTCGATTCGAGTTAAACCAGTATAAGTAACACGCCAATTTGGAACAGGAATTTGAGGAAAAGCTGTTAATGCAGCACTTTTAGCATCTTTATCTGAATAGGCAGATAAAAATGCTGGAATAAGCACTTCTTGTGCATTGCGGCTATAACCAATAGGAAATCCATTACTATCAAGTCCTAAGCCAGGACGTTTAGTATCCTGAGACAGGCGCTCTGCAATAATCTTACGGTTATCTTGAAATTGATTAAACACATCAGATGTTCCATCCGACAACTCTTTAGAGAAAGTAGTTGCAAAAATATTATAGGTTAATGAATAGGTTCCCGACTCAACCAAAGGACCTACATCGCGGTGCAATTCCAATACAGAATCAAATCTAAATAATGATTGTTGAGCAAGTGATTGTTGTTTTGATACATTTAACTCAACCCTAAAATCTTGAATAGGCTCAAGTGTTGCACGTCCTGTAATATTCTCTCTAAAATCTGTGACATAATAACTGCTTACTCGGGTATCTTTTGTTAACCAACCTTTTTGGCTGGCCTGAAATCGGTATTCAGGATCTTGCATTGCAAGTAAAAAATCAAAACCAGGTGCTCCCAAATCAAAATTCTGACCTATGTATTGTGGTTTTGCATTAAACCCTGGCAATACCATACCATTATTTATTGTATGCTGGTAAGTTACATTTTTAGTACTGGTTAATAAACGCAAAGCAAATTTCATGGCTGGGTTTAACTTGGGGGCTGGCTTTTCTTCATTCTCCTCATCCTCTTGTTTAATTTCTTTTCCGTTTTTATCTTTTTTTACGGCTAGCTTCTTTTTAGGTTTTGGTTTTTTAGGTGAAGCAGGAGCCTTGGACCCACCTGGATTATTCAGCTCACGTAATATGGCAAACTTATTATACAACATAATTAAGTTTAGGTTAGCATTCCAAGTTTGTACACGAGAATTTTGAATGGTATTCCCTAAACTATCTGCAGCTGGTGGAGCTTGTTTCCATTGGAAATTTGCAGTGTAATTATATGTTAAGTTTGTCCAGCTTAATAACTGAATTTTATTAATCGGTATGGCATAATTTAAACGCATTACTTGATCGAACTGAGTTAATCTTCCGCCATTCCAGAAATTATTCCACATGCTATCTTGTTTTTGTGGAGTGCTTTCATCAATTCTTCCAATTGGTTCATCAACTCGAGCCATTGCAGTTGAATTATAATCTAGTTTTAAACCCCTAGTAATGTCATACCTAAAATCGTAATACCTATTCATGGTAAACAACTTATCAAACAGAGTAGGAATTATTGTATTAGGGTTGTCATTATTTCGGTTGATGGTTACTCCGTATCTTCTGTCGGCCTCCATACGTGCACCCCAAGATGCTGGTTTAAAATTAAGGTTAAAGTCTTTTATCAATTGAAGCTGTTTTGATTTAATTATTTCTTTAAACGGCTCCCATGGTTTTGTTGCGAAATTATAAGTATAGCCTACCATACCACGGTAATTCTGCAAAATAAAATACTCTATTGATTGATTGCGTCTGAATGTTTCTGTATAGGCATATGTAAATGTTAAGTTTTCTATATCGTAAAAATGCTGTTTACCGGTACCCATTCTATTTTTTCTAATATTGGTAAAGTTAATACTACGCCTAGTAGTGTAATCGTCAGCAGCACGGCTAATCCTATCAACATAAGCGGGGTTAGTACTCTCGTCTATTTCTTTTTGCAATTTTACATCAGGATTAAGCGGATTATAAAATGGCCGAATTGTAGTGTTACCATAAGACAAAAACATTGGAATAGATAAGCCGATGTTTTTAGGAAAAAATTTCCCTAACTCAAAATTACTTTGTAAATCGTAATTGTATTGATCATTTAAACTACGCTCGTTTAATTTTTTATCAATTCCACCCCAACCTACAGTAGATATACTGCCTGTAAATTGTAAGTTTCCAAAATCGGCTAATTTAGCTAAAACCCTTCCTGTAGCAGCCCAACCACCTTGGTTGCTAAACTCGGTCATGCGCAATTCATTAAACCAAACTTCTGCGCATTTAGGCAATGCGTCATCATTATTTATACCCGGCTTTGCTTTAGGGTTTCGTATACCAACCATAACTATACGTGCCTGACTTAAATCTGGCAAACCAACAACGCGGTAAATACCATTACCACCTTGACGCTCATACACCGCTGTAAAAGGATAGTTAGCATTGGTACGGGCAATTTTGGTATTGATTAACTCCTCAAGTGTTATGGTCATTTCATTTGCACTAGGCCAAATATCACTTGGATTTCCAGTTGGTGGAACTGTAACTTTTAAAGGCATTTCAAATTCGTAATAGTTATTTGTTAAATCAGTACCTATACGAATAAATGCATTTACATCATCATCCTTTAGTGCATCATTTACACCTTCTGCATGTAAAAACATACGTAATTTACCATAACGTCTTAGGTCGGTGCTGATGTTTTTAAATGCGCCTCGTGCATCCCCATCACGCAAATCGCAAACAAGAACCGACAGCGATTGCTCATTTTGTTGAACCGCCTGTGGAGCGCTAAAATCAATCTCACGTTGAATTCCTGGAGGTGTTACATATTTTATTGGAGAGCGGGCACTGTTTTTTTCTAGGTTAACTGTAGATACCACAAACTGAGTTCTATCTACATTATCTGTAGGAATATTTTCTTTACCTGCTTCTAAATTCCCCAAATATTTACGCCAATCAGCACGTACTAATTGAAAATAAGCAAAACGAAGTATCATGTCATCATTGAAACCACGCATAAACATGCGCATGAAACGTATCGATTTAAAATCATAAATCTGACCAACCTTTTTCTCGTATTCACGCACAGGTATTTTTAACTGATACCAAGTAATTTCACGCGTGCTACCATTTTTAAGTGTTGCTAACCTACGCACGCTATCTGTTACATAATTTTGCCCAACCGCCAAACGATTTTTGCTGATATCTATTTTGTATTGATAGTATTCTTCAATGTCATTTAACGTAAAATCACGATTGATGTCTTCATTATCGGGGGTATTTGTAGCAGTAATTGGATAAGCCTCTGGCGATTGTTCAATGGTTGGTGAATTACCTTGGTGACGGTTGAAGCGTTTGTATCGATCTAGAATAGACGTGCTCGCATTATTATAAGGTGTATTTAAATAATAGCTGTAATTATCATTTGACGGGTCGTTTAATGCATTTTGATAAGCTACACTTGTTGTTCCATATCGATTCGCAACTTTTTGAAGATAAGCAGTATCAAACCAAGCACGTTCACCATCATCATTAAAACCATCTAATCCTACATCTTGTTGTTGTCTAATTTCAGGATCGGCATCAAAGGCGAAATTAATTACTGGTTTACCTGGTACACGACCCCATATGGTACTATCCATATATAAATTATCCGCCTCTGTTCTTGGTAAACCATTTTCAGCCGATCTGCGATTATCACGTAAAATATCTTCTGAAATGTTTCCTAAGTTTAAATAAAATGATCCTTGATTTGATGCATCATTTTTGCATGCATAGGGATCCATCATCCATACTTCTACGTAATCAATATTAGTGGCTTCAAAATCATTTTGATCTATTTTACGCATAATACCACCCCATTTGTTAGTTGGGTTAGCCATGCTACCGTCTTCATTCAGCTCATCCACATTGTAATTATACGGACCTCTATCTTTAGGATAAAAAGCTAAATCTAAAGTTGATACGTTAGTTGGTAGACCTTGCTGTAGTTGGCGTTCGGGAAATATCTCTTTCAAATCAATCTCACGTACGCAATCATTACTTAATTGTTCATCGTCATCTTGTATGTGTTGTGGTGTAAAGTTGTCTTCACGATAAAAAGTGGTAGCAATATTGTACCAAGCAAAATTTGCACGTTTAAAACCATACTCTAAACTATTTAAAGTATTGCCTTCAGGAAATAAATCGGGTTGACCTTGAGGTGTTGAAGCTAACGTCCAGTTTAATGCGGGTGAACGCAAATCAAAGGGAGTTTCACTGCCTTCAAAATCATCTAGATAAGCTGTACCGCTTTGAGCCAATGCACCTTGAACACCAGGAATTAATTGAGCAAACTCACCACTAACTGTAATGGTTGAAATTTCTTTGGTTTGAATAAACGGAAGTTTATCAACTAACTTAGTTAAGAATCTAGAATTGCGGTTATAAGAACCATCAAGACCAACAATCATGTTTGAAATGGGTTCCTCACCGATATTTACTTTAGGTGTTAAAGGCCTTTCGTTAAGATATAAAAATGTCCCCCCAAACAATAAATCTTTATTGTATTTATAATCGAAACGACTACCCAATAATGTTTTTTGTTGAACACTAAATAAAGAGTTACTTTCTGATGATACTTTTATTGATGCTCCCGAGTTAAGTAAACTGGTATTCAATATTTTTACACGACCAAGATTGTAATCAACCACAAAATCGGTGTTTTCTGTTAATGGTGCACCATTTGCTGTTACCCTTACCGAACCTCGCGGAATATTTGTGCTGTTTAAAGAAATTTCATTACTTGATGAGCCCTGATAAGTACCTCGTAAAAAGAATTTATTGTATTGTGGTAACTGTATAGCTGCAAATCGAGTTGAATCATATAATTCATAAAAAGAATAATACCGAGCTCTGTCTTTATTGTTAATGAATTTAGATGTTAAATGCGCTCCAAATGGTTCAACTACAGGAAAAATAACACGTCCTTGCATTGCATTAATTGTAACACCATCAATGTAATCAAAAATACCATCGGGAGCTCGTTCTTGTTGTGTGTTTAAATTATCGAGGTTTAACACAGTGATTAATGGTACACCTGTTAGCAAAGGCTCATTTTGTTGAGGAATGTAATTCAAGTCGGCACCTGATGGGTCATCAGCATACACAACATTTAATTTGAAATCTTTGGGTTGAATATTAAATGTACCTAAAGCGTAAATATTTTTCATCATCAGGTCCCACATTGGTAAATCGGGGCGTTGAGACGGACCTTTAAGCATTTTGGTATATAACACATTTGGCACTTCCGGATTTGGAGGTAAGTCTGTAGTAAACTCACCCACTTTAAAATATCGGCCATCCATCGTGTATTCAAAAGCTACGCATAAAACCTCATCATTATTTAAGGCGCTATTTAGAGAGATGTAACCTAAACGGGTATTTATAGCGTACTCGCTAGGACTTAACAATCGCGCGTAATTAATCAGTTGATATTGCGATATGGCCTGTAAGTTAGTGGTATTTTGATGGCGGAATAATTGATTTTGTATTTGGAAAGACTGACGCAATAATGCGGTATCAGGATTTAATCCTTGACCACTTAAGTAACCATACAAATTATTAGAGCTATTACCAGGGAAAGTATCATTTGGATTAGGGTTAAGTTCCCAATATTTGTTGTCGCGTTTTCCGGCCTCACCCAAATCGCTAAAACCAATAACATCTCTCGCATTATCAAAAACCCCTGTACGATTAGTAACCCAAACTTCCACGCGGTTAATAACAATAGGCGATGAGATTATTGGAAGGTTACCCAACCAAGCATCATAATTGTCTCTAAAATATTGAGCCAAGAAATAATGCTTATTCATATCGTAATTATCTGCCTGAATATCAAAACGGGTGGTTTGTACACCTCCCTGTAACTCTGTTTCAGTGGTTTTTCCGCGTTGTTGTGTAACAATAGAAGTTACGGTTAATTTACCAAACTGCATGGTGGCTTTTACCCCAAATAAGCTTTGGCTACCTTGTATAAGCGATGAGTTTAGCGGTAAGGTTACATTACCTAGTTCTATTTTTTTTATGATGTCATCGTCTTTACCCGAATAATCCAATTTCATTTGGTTTTCAAAATCGAAAGTGGCTTCGGTATCATAGTTCATATTCACTTTCATTTTATCGCCAACACTACCCGAAACATTGAGCTGTATTTTTTGACGAAAATCAAACTGGCCAGTACTTTGTTGACGCAAGGCAATGGCAGGATTACGAACTGTATTAAAATTACCCTGAAAAATAAGTTCGGCAGTACCACGTGGCCTAATATCAATTACACCACTACCAAATATTTTATCAAAAATTTTAGGGCCAACCTTTAAAGGTGGAATTAAACCACCACCCTTTACAAAATTTTGTGCTTGTGCACGTTGCTTAAAGTATTGTGCATTTTGACGGTCGTTTTCACGTTTAAGTTGCTCTTTAACTGGTACTGTTGCGCCCAAGCGATATTCCTGACTGCCTACTGTTGATTTATAGTTGTATTGGTTTGTTTTTGGATCTAACTCATACTTGTTTTTGATGTTAGATGGCTCACCCAAATCAAACGGATGTGTTTTTTGGTTGAGTTCGTAAGGCTTTCTGTCTTGAATTGGGTAAGGTAGTTTTTTTCTTGTGGTATCAGAGCTAGAAGAGCTATCCGGTGGCGCGAAACTAAAAGATTTATTGGCTAATTTTTTGTATACATCTAACTCATGAAACGAGAAAAAATCGGGCGTAACTCCCCACACCATAGTAACAAGCATGGTGAAAAGGGAAGAGAGCGATATGTGTTTTATTTTAGAGAGAGTAAACAATGTAGAGTTTCGCCATCAAATTACTTTTAAGGTGTTTTTTACTAATTCTTCAACAGAATAATTGGGGTTTTGTTGCTTCACTTTTTGTAAACCTTTTTCAGCCTCACCACGAGCAAATCCTAACATAACTAATGCAGCAAGCGCTTCTTCAGTTGCTTTGTTGGCTGTGGTAAATGCTGTTAATTGCTCTCCTGTGAATCCTTCTGTTTTCTGTACTTTATCTTGTAAGTCAATCACAATACGCTGAGCTGTTTTGGGGCCTATACCTTTCACTGATTTTAATAACGCCCAATTACCCGAAGTTATTGCCTGCTTTAACTCGGTAGGTTTCATAGAAGATAGAATCATGCGGGCAGTATTTGCGCCAACACCGTTTACCGAGATAAGCAACAAAAACAATTGACGTTCATCTTCTTCAGCAAAACCATAAAGCGTATGGCTATCTTCTTTAACCACCAAGTGCGTGAGCACACGGGCATTTTCTAACGAAGCAAGTTGGTCATAAGTGTTTAATGATATGTTAATAGCATATCCCACTCCACCGCAACTAACCACAACTTGGGCAGGCGATTTTACTACTAATTTTCCTTCAATAAATGCAATCACTTTAGTTATCCTTATTGTTAAGTTTTTTTAGAACAAGGGCCGCTAAAATAGTAAATGTTTTTAATTTTGAACCTTACAGGCAAAAACAATTTATATTTACCTTTTTTATGTTAAAACTTAAATCCTCTTTTTTAACCCTTTTTGCCTGCACCATATTTGTGTTTTTATTGCTTGATAGCAAGGCTCAAGAACCATTGCATGGGGCTTACAAAGAGTTTTACCCAAATGGAAAAGTAAAAACAAAAGGCCGATATTTCTATGGCAAAAAAACAGGTAACTGGTATTATTACACTGAAAAAAAAATTCTTGAAAAACGACTGTTATATCGAAAAGGTAAGCTTAAACGCACCTATACATATAATTTAAAAGGGCAATTAGCTGTAATAGAAGATGATAAAGGCAATGTGCATACCAAACCAGCTTGTGGTTGCCAGTAAATATAAAAAGTAACATATTTGCGCCATGCAGATAGCAACATTCACTTTTAATGAGTTTTCTGAAAATACGTATGTCTTGTTAGATGACACCAAACAATGCGCAATAATTGACCCAGGCTGCTACAGCGCAAGCGAACAAGCTGAGTTGGTAAATTTTATTACACAACACAACCTTAAGCCAACACTATTATTAAACACACACTGTCACATTGATCATGTGTTAGGAAATGCATTTGTTGCTAAAAAATATAACCTGCCTTTATACCTTCATCAAAAAGAACTTGAAACCTATAAGGATACAGACCGTTGGGCCAAAATGTTTGGCATGGTGGTAGAAGAAATACCCGAACCCCAAGTATACATTAATGAGGGTCAAACATTAAATTTCGGTAATACAAATTTGCAAATTCTATTAACACCCGGGCACTCTGTAGCTAGTTTAAGTTTTTATGAACCTAAAAACAAACAACTTATATCTGGGGATGTACTTTTTTACCAAAGCATTGGTCGTACTGATTTGCCGGGAGGTAATTTCGAAACATTAATTACATCTATCAAAACAAAACTATTTGTGTTACCAGATGAAACAATTGTATACAGTGGTCACGGGCCAAAAACGAGTATTGGATTTGAAAAGACGAATAATCCATTTTTAAATGCGAATGAATAGAATGATAACTCGTTTATTGATAAAATATGAATTGAATATCATCCATAATTGTATTTGCAATAGATTTTATGAAAATAGTTAGCTTTGATTTGATCAAATTTTTGAGTTCATAACACCAAATTTGAATTAAACTAAAATTACATTTTATGGTTATTACTGACTATTAGAAATTAATATAACAGCTTATTATATATAATTGTGTTTGTAAGATGTGAATTGCATTTAGTTTGATTAATACTAGTTTTAGAGTTTATAAATATCCCAACTTTGAAAAGACATTTACTTCCATTAGTAATATTACTATTTACTTTTAACATTGTATTTGCGCAAACCATGCGTACTGTTAAAGGCAATATTAAAGACAAAAAAACAGCCGAGGGTCTAATAGGTGCATCATTAATGATTAAAGGCACCAACACGGGCACTTCAACTGATTTTGATGGTAACTTCACCTTGAAAACAGATAAAGAATTGCCCCTGATATTAGTAATCAATTACATGGGCTACATCAAGTTGGAATACACGGTTACATCAACAGATAAACCACTTGCCATTAAACTTGAACAAAATGTTACTGAGTTAAAAGAAGCTCAAATAAGTGACAGCCGCATCACAGAAAAACAAAAACAGAACCCCATTACTGTTGAAACAATGGATGCAACAGCCATTAAACAAACTCCAGCAGCAAATTTTTATGAAGGGTTGGCTCATTTAAAAGGAGTTGATTTAACATCGGCAAGCATTGGCTTTAAAATTATTAATACACGTGGATTTAATAGTACTTCACCTGTGCGCAGTTTACAATTAATTGATGGGGTTGATAACCAAAGTCCGGGACTTAATTTTAGTTTAGGAAACTTTTTAGGTGCAAGCGAATTAGATGTACAAAAAGTAGATTTGATAGTTGGAGCAAGCAGTGCTTATTATGGCCCAAATGCTTTTAATGGGGTTATTAATATGCAAACCAAATCGCCATTTTTATACCCAGGTTTAAGTGTAAGTATGAAGGGCGGTGAACGCGCATTGATTGAGACGGCAATGCGTTGGGCACAGGTTTTTAAAGATAAAAAAGGTGAAGACAGGTACGCATACAAACTGAACTTTTTTTATATGAGAGCAAACGATTGGGAAGCACGTAACTACGAACCTACACTCCAATCGCCCACTGGAATCTCTAATCCGGGAGGTTATGATGCTGTTAACGTGTATGGTGATGAGTACGTTTCAGCGAATTTTTTTGTGCCATCATCAAATGTGCCAAGTGTGGGTAGAGGCTATTTTTTAAGAAACGGATACAAAGAAGACCAGTTAGTAGATTACAACTCACGCAACTTGAAGTTGAATGCCGCTTTTCATTATAAAGTTAAAAAAGATATTGAGTTTATTGCCTCATCAAACTTCGGAACAGGCACTACAGTTTATCAAGGAGATAATCGCTTTAGTTTAAAAGACATTTTATTTTTTCAGAACAAATTAGAAATTAGAAAAGAAGGAAAATTCTTCATACGTGCTTATGCCACTAACGAAGATGCTGGAAAAAGCTATGATGCCTATTCGACAGCTATTTTACTTCAAAATGCGGCTAAATCAAATCAAATTTGGGGAGCAGATTATAACTCTAAAATGGAAGGTACATTAGGAAGTTATATGTTAGAATGGTATAACAGAAATACAAATGGACAAGGACTTCAAGTGGATACGATACCGGGTGCAGGCGGAAAAAGATTGAATTTTATCGAAAACTATTGGCAAAATAATTTATTTGATTCGTTAACCTATTTTCACCGCATAGCTAGAAACGCTGCAAACCTAGATCCCAGTTCAAACAATACCGGATTACCCAGGTTTGAGCCAGGCACCTATCAATTCGACTCCGCATTTCAGAGTATTACTTCACTATCAAATCGTCAAGGAGGATCACGCTTTTTTGATAGGTCTGCATTATATCATCTAGCTGGAGAATATCAATTTATTTTTCTAAATACTGATATCAAAACAGGAGGCAGCTTCAGACTTTATGCTCCATTTAGTGATGGAACTATTTTTTTAGACACAGGTAACACAAGGATATACAATAGAGAAATGGGTGTATACATTGGTTTAGAGAAAAAGGTGTTAAAGGATAAAGTAAAAATAAGTTGGACCAACCGTGTAGATAAAAATCAAAATTTTAATACCCTTTGGTCAAGCGCTGGTACAGGAGTTTACTCCTACAAAAAACACATCCTACGTGGTTCATTTTCATCAGCCATTCGTAACCCCACATTAACAGATCAATACATTAACCTAAATGTAGGCAGGGCAACCTTGTTGGGCAATTTAAATGGGTTTGACAGTTTGGTAACTATTTCTTCTTTACTAAGTGCTTTTAGAACAAATAGAGCACAACTAACTTATTTTAATGTAGACCCCATTAAACCAGAGCAAGTAAAAACCATAGAATTGGGATGGAGAACTTCTTTGTTTAAGGACAAACTTTACATTGACATAAATTATTATTTTAGTTGGTATACCAATTTTATTGGGTATAAAATTGGAGCAAGACCCAATTGGCCAGAAGGCAGTCCTTTTCCAACTAATAACCCTTCCGTGTATCGTGTAGCAACCAACTCAAAAGACCAAGTAACCACACAAGGTTTTACAGCTGGGATAAACTATTTTTATAAAAAATACCTCGGCCTTGCCACAAACTATTCGTGGAATGTATTAGATCGTGGAGGATCAACCGATCCTTTAATACCTGCCTTTAATACACCAGAGCACAAATACAATATTGGAATAAATGGTAGAGATTTTGATATTAATGTATTTGGTAAATCGAGTAAGTTTTGGAGTTATGGTTTAAATTATAAATACCAAACAGGGTTTATTTTTGAAGGATCGCCACAGTTTACAGGAAATGTACCTGCTTATTATATGGTAGATGCCCAAATAAGTAAGCGTGTACCTGCCTGGTTTTGCACATTTAAATTGGGATCAAACAATTTAACAGATAACCGTGTTATTCAGGTATATGGAGGCCCAAGAGTAGGAAGATTAGCCTATTTTTCTTTGTTATTTGAACTTGATGCACAAAGATAAATGTACATCAATATGTTTTTATATTAAAAAATCTTATTTTAGCAAAACTTAAAAACCAAGAAATATGAAAAAAACACTACTTAAATTGTTAAGCCTGGGCGTTATGACCTTCGGTTCAGCAACATTGTTTGCCCAAACTATGTACCTTGATGAAATGTTTAATGTTTCTAAGCAAGCAAACATTGTTTACGATAGTAACAGGAGTGTAAACATCCTGTTTGGATCGCCTGGCCAACCACCTATTATTAGTGCTAACTTACGTTGTGATGTGTACACACCTGTTGGAAGTACTGTAACAAGCAGACCAACTGTAATTATTGCCCATACTGGAAGTTATTTACCTGTATTAACAAACCGTCAAGCTACAGGAAGCAAAGATGACAGCGCTGTGGTTGAAATGTGTACACGATTGGCCAAAAGAGGCTTTAACGCAATAGCAGTTAACTACCGCCAAGGATGGAATGCGAATTCAGAACCACCTACATCAACAGAGCAATTATTAAAAGCCACGTATCGCGGTGCACAAGATATAAGGAACGCAGTTCGTTTTTTAAATTTAAACGCGGCTACTTATGGCATTGATACCAACAAAATTATCATTGGTGGACAAGGTACAGGAGGTTACATTGCATTAGCTTATGCTACGGTTAACAAAGCATCAGAAGTTAATAACATCGCTAAATTTCAGCGTAATGACTTTACGCCAATGGTAAGTATTGATACGTTAGGAGATTGGAGAGGTGTTGGCGGAAATCCTATTTTTAACGTTTCTGGTGATGCCAATGTTTCTTCAAGTGCACAAATGGTGTTTCATTATGGAGGTGCAATGGGCGATTTAATTTGGTTAGATTCAAACAGCTTACCAATTGTTGGTATGCAATCAGATCGTGATCCATTTGCTCCATTTAATACAGGTAACGTAATTGTTCCTACCAACATGACAACCGTTATACCAAGTGCTTCAGGTGCTGGAGTTGTTGTTCCTAAAGCGAACGAATTAGGTGTTAATGCAAAATTAAACAGTAAATATTTAGTAGATCCAATTTCAAATGTTTTAAGAGCACGTACCAGCGGTGTTGAACATTTATACCCTGTTCGAACAAATTTCCCTCAAGATGGTGCACCATGGGAGTGGTGGAATAGAGCAGCTGTTAAAGCAAGAGTATCAACTACTTTTTATACTACCCCTATACCTGCTGATGGATATCTTGCAGATTCATTATCTATGTTAGGCAACCCAGACATGAGTGAAACAAAAGCAAAAAAATACATTGATACTTTAGTAGATTTTTCAGTAAGACGTATGGCAGTTCAATTTGATTTAGTACCTGCTAGTAATGATCAATTTAAAACATCATTCGGTTTAGTAAGCCCAGCTAATAACGCTATACTTGTTGTTAAAGGTGATGGTAATACTAAAGTTGATATCAACTGGGATGTAGCTAATACAACAGGTTTTGGTGCTATGAGCTATGCTTGGAAATTAAGTACAGCTGCTAATACAAACTTTGGTACACCATTGGTTAGCGTTCCTTGTGGACCAAGACCAACGCTTTCTGTAGATTACAATACCATCAAAACTTTACTTTCATCTTTAAATGTAAATATTGGTGATACTGCTAATTTGAAATGGACAGTTGAAGGATCTTTAAACAGCAATAAAAAGTGGTCTTCAGATACTTTCAATCTTAAATTAATTCGTGGCGAAATAACTTCAGTAAAAGAAATTGCAAACCTAAGCAAATTCTTAAGTGTTTATCCTAACCCAGCTAATGATGTATTAAACATTAACCTTGATGCAGCTGCAGGAAGTATCGCAACTTATCAGTTAGTGGATGTTACTGGTCGTTTACTATTAAACGGAAATGCAGAAAATAACGCATTTAGTTTAAATGTGGATGGTGTTAATCCAGGTTTATACTTCGTAAACATTACATTAAAAGATGGTAGCGTAGCTACTAAACGTGTGGTAATTCAATAATTAACACAATAACATAAACAAAAAAATCCCGCAGTAAACTGCGGGATTTTTTTGTTTAAGGCGTTTAATAAGTCTTTCATAATGCCAAATGGTTGTTTGGCTGAATAACACAATAAGATATACTTCAGTGGTTATCTTTGCATGAAGAACGATTAAGCCCCTCACTTTAATTAGTATAAACCTAAAAAGCCATTTACTCAAGTAAAATGGCTTTTTTAATTACATGCTTTGCTCTATGTAATCTATTAATGCATGTATGCACTTGATGTGGATTTCCTGAGCCCTATCCGCGTAAGTACTATGTGGAGCACGAATTTCTACATCACACAAACTGCCCATTCTGCCACCATCTTTACCAGTTAAGCCTACCACCTTAATTCCTTTAAGTTTGGCAACTTCTATGGCATTAAGCACATTTTTGCTGTTGCCACTTGTAGAAATGGCCAACAAAACATCACCACTATTTCCAACGGCCTCTAGGTACCTGCTAAATACAAAATCATATCCATAATCATTGCCAACACATGCCATGTGCGAGACATCGCTCATTGCTATCGCGGCAAAAGGCTTGCGATCGTCACGGTACCTACCTGTTAATTCTTCGGCAAAATGCATGGCATCACACAAACTACCACCATTACCACAACTAATAATTTTTTTATCATTTTTTAAAGCATCAACCATTAATGCACCTGCCATGGCTATAGCTTCAAAGTTTTTATCATTGGCAATAAACTTGGCCAATATATCTTGTGCTTCAGTAAAATGTTGTTTCAGATTATGCATAAAAATTAACCTATTTGGTTCCAAATGCGTTTTTACCTTTATCTAAAAAGTCGACAAACTTTTGTTCTTCAGTATCAAAAAAACTTGGACCTGATAATTGCTTTTCGTTACCATCAATAATAACATATTGCGGTTGAGCACTAAAGTTGTATTTGGTAATTTGTAAATCGTGGTTTTGCTCACCAATGGTTTTCTTTACTTTGCCATCACGTTTTGAAGTGTACCACTCATTTTCTGGCAATACTTTTCTTTCATCGGCATACAAACTCACTATAATAAAATCGTTTTGTAAACGCTTTAACACTTCTGGTTTAGCCCAAACATACTCTTCCATTTTACGACAGTTAACACAAGCATGTCCTGTAAAATCCACAAATATGGGTTTATTTTGTTTTTTAGATTCTTCCAACGCTTGTTTGTAATCGAAATAACCTGTTAGGCCATGAGGTAAATGCAAGAAATCAGCGTGCTTAATTTTTGTACCATCATTGGTTTGTTCTGTATGTGGTGCTGTTGATACACCTCCTCCTAATACAAAATCTTGTGTTTGCATTGGAGGTAACAATCCAGATAAACCCTTAAGTGGCGCACCAAATAAACCCGGAATCATATACACACCAAAAGAGAAGGAAATTAAAGCTAAACCAAATCGCGGAACACTTACAAATGGCAAATCGCTATCATGACTAAACTTAAGTTTACCCAATAGGTACATACCTAACATAAATGCAAGCACTATCCATATAGCTAAATAAATCTCACGATCTAAAATACCCCAATGGTAAACTACATCGGCAATACTTAAAAACTTAAATGCAAAAGCTACTTCAACAAAACCCAACACTACTTTAACCGAGTTTAACCAACCTCCCGACTTAGGAAGATTTTGAAGGAAACTTGGGAAAATAGCAAACAAGGTAAATGGCAAAGCTAAACCAGCACCAAATGAAGCCATACCTAATAATGGTTTTAAAAATTTACCACCAACTGCTTCAATCAATAAACTACCGACAATAGGCCCAGTGCAGCTAAATGAAACCAACACCAAAGTGAAGGCCATAAAAAAGATACCACCTAAACTGCTCATGCTGCTTTTACTATCTATTTTATTTACCATACCATGTGGTAAAGTAATTTCGAACAGGCCTAAGAATGATGCAGCAAACACCATAAAAATGATGAAGAACAAAATATTTGGTAACCAATGAGTGCTTAACCAATTTCCGAAATCAGGACCTAAACCAAAGAAAGCGAATATTAACCCTAATGATGCGTATATTCCGACAATAGATAAACCAAAAGTAAATGCACGAGAAATACCTTGTGCACGGGTTTCGCTCTTTTTAGTAAAGAAACTTACTGTCATAGGCAACATCGGAAACACACAAGGCGTGGCTACTGCAATTAATCCGCCCAAAAACGCAATCAATAAAAAGCTAAAAAAACTTGTAGTTGCTGGCGGTGCAGTTTCCACTGCATTCTCTGTATTATTGGTTTGATTGTTTGTATCAGTTGAAATTGATGATGTTTCAACTTGAATATTAGCATTACTTGTAGTGTCAATATTTTCTGTAGTTTGGGTTGATGGAATTGCCGCAATTTCTGCTGATGATTGCACATTTACTTTCACATCAAAAGCTACATCAAAAGGTGGCATGCATATCCCGCTAATTTCATTACACTCTTGGAAGTATATTGAACCTTTTATAATAGGTTTATCGCTTAATATTTTAATTTTCTGTTTAAATACAGCCTTCTTTTTAAACACAGAAACATCACCTTTCCAAACCTCTTCGTAATGTTTGTGTGCACCTAATGGAGTCGGTTTGCCTACAAGTTGGTAAGATGTGTGTTTTCCCCAAGTAAACTCAGCTGCTATGGGACCTAAGTTAGGGTCAAAATCGTTACTGTACATGTACCAATCCTTTTCGATAATACTGGTAAAAGTAACCGTAATCTCATCCCCAACTTTGATATCTTTTTTATCAACACTAATGCTCCACTCAGGCGTTTTACTCAATGATGTTGGCGAGTTCTGCGCCCAAATTAAATTGTTTAATCCAAACAGTAATAAAATGCTTATCCAATTAAGCGATGCTTTTTTTATCATAAATGCGCGGTGTAAAGCTGATTTAAACTAACACACAAATTTAAGATTTAATATGAAAGCACCTTTATTTTAAGAAAATCTTATCTAACAATTTAGCAGTAGCTTATGTATTGATTGAATTGTTGAGGAGATTTAGTTAAAGCTTTGTTATTCATTATGCATCATTCGTAATTTAATAAACGCTGTTCGGCTTTGCTAATTTACCTCAAACATCCATCTCTTATCTTCCTTCAAAGGAAGACGATAGATTTCCTTTCACATGGCAAATAAATTTCTATGAATAAAATTCTCCCCAATGCCGCAGGCGTTGCGCTCCTTTTAAGCAACAATGCACAAATATTCGCAGGACTATTCACAACCCTTTGCGCTTTCTTTATACCGCAGAGGGATAGGAGTTTTTCGCTGAGGTTTTAGAGAGCAAAGTATACCGCTTCTGAGGTAAAAGAGTTTGATACGCAAAGATATTAGACTTCAAAAAATCAGAGCCTCATCGAGCTAACTGCATTATTAATAGCCTGTTCAAGTTTAAAGAACAGACCACAGCGTCTGATTGCGCTTTAGTCTGTCTGTGGGTGAGTGCGTGTATCGAGAATAGGACTGATGAACAACATATCATTTTACCATTCCACTTCTCGATACGATTACTCCACAGCATAACCTTAGCAGTAATCACTCGAAGTGACTGAATCGTCTATACATTAATTGTTCTGATTAATTTAACACTCCCCAATTTAGAAGACTTTGCGCTGCAAACATCAAAAGTTCAAATCGACCATGCTTAAATATTCGTATGACTATTTGCATACCTCTGCGTTAAAACCAGATAAGTTTATTTTAAACTTAAACTTCTAATCAAATACAAACCAATTGCCCAAAACCACATACACCTGTGGGTAATCAACTTAAAACAAATAACAATAGCAATAAGGGTAAAGTTAAATTTGTTGCATGAGGCATGTTAATGTATTTATTGGTTTAATGCTGTTAGCTCTTTTTGGAGGTAACACGATTAATGCACAACCCGTTCCAACAAAAGACTTTCCATTTAAATTAACAGTAGAGCAATACTTAGATAAATACAGTGCTGTTGCCATTGCCGAAATGCATCGCAGTCGTATACCCGCAAGTATTACTCTTGCTCAGGGTTTACTTGAAAGTGGAAACGGAAATAGCAGACTTGCATTGGTAGCTAACAATCACTTTGGTATTAAATGCAAAAAAGATTGGACTGGAGAATCTATAAAAGAAGATGACGATGAAGCGCAAGAATGTTTCAGAAAATATCCAACCGCAGAAGACAGTTATCGCGATCACTCAGATTTTTTAATGAAAGGCCAACGATATGCCTTTTTATTTGATTTGGAACAAACTGATTACAAAGGTTGGGCCGAGGGATTGAAACGTGCAGGATACGCTACTAATCCGAACTATCCGAACTTGTTAATTAGTTTAATAGAACGCCATAACCTGCAACGTTTCGATCAAATAAAACCTACAGAGAAAGAAAATTTTAAAATTAAAGAAGACCAAAACGTTTTTGCAGCATCGCACACACAACTTATCATAAATGGTATTCCAGTATTGGTGGCAAAACCAAAAGACAGTTATGCAAGCATTGCTTTAGAAAATGGTATGCGTGTATGGCAGATATATAAATACAATGATTTACCTAAAGATGCCGTTATAAAAGCTGGTGATACCATATACATCAAGCCAAAAAATTATAATGGAAGTGTTGAACATTATACCGTGTCAACTGGTGATAACATGCGCATGATATCGCAACGTTTTGGCATCAAACTAAGTAAACTTTATTCGCGTAACAACATGAAAGAAGGTCAAGAACCTGAGGCTGGAGAGCAACTTTCGTTACGCGGATTAAACCACAAAACACCTGCGCTTAGGGTAAGCAGTATTGCTAATGTTGATAGCACATACAACAACTTAATTTACGATGACGCAAGAAAAAATGTTTCTACCAGCAGGCCGGTTTTACCTGAAGATGAATTTGCCATAAACATCACCGACAATAAAAACGATATGGCATTTTTTCATACCGTACAAAAAGGAGAAACATTGTTCCATATCGCAAAAAAATATAATGTGCGAGTAGAAGGTATTATGGAAATTAACCACTTGCATAATGAAGATATTTTTGAAGGAGCGAGATTAATTATTAACCCAAATCAACCTGCAATTAACGAAAATGAAGAAGCTGTAGTTCCGGGCTATCATATGGTTAAACAAGGTGAAACATTATACAGTATTGCACGCAAATACAATACATCTGTGATTGAACTAAGGGCTTTAAACGAACTTACAAGCGACACCTTACGTGTGGGTGACGAATTGGTGGTTGTTCCTTTAAATGGAGAGAAAACCGATTACAAGGAACCCGATTTAAACTCTACAGAACCAATATATCACGAGGTATTAGAGAAAGAAAACTTATACAGTATTGCACGTAAATATAATGTATTGGTTGAAGATATCAGGAAGTTAAATAACATGATTGATAATACCATTTCGGTTGGACAAAAGCTACGCATACGATGATGATGGAATTGCCATTTAATCCTCCTATACAACATATTAACTTACCCGATTTTAATGCCAATGGTGTAACCGTTTACATAAAACGTGACGACATGTTACATCCTTTTGTATCGGGTAATAAGTGGCGTAAATTATTTTATGTTTTGGATGATGCACAACAAAAAAATAGCCGTCATTTGGTGAGTTTTGGTGGCGCGTTTAGCAATCATTTAGTTGCATTGGCTTGTGCAGGCGCCATGTATAACTTTAAAACAACAGGTTTTGTTCGGGGCGAAGAAGTAAACAACCACATGCTTAACTTATGTAAGTTGTATGGCATGCATTTAATTTTCGTATCACGCGAGGCATATAAAAACAAACTGGATTTATACTATGAGTTTGCACAACAACATGTAAATACTTACTTTATTGATGAGGGTGGAAAGGGTGAATTAGCAACTAAAGGATGTACACATATTTTAGATGATGCCGATGGGTTTACGCATACCATTTGTGCTGTTGGCACAGGCACTACATTGGCTGGACTAGCAAAAGGTGCACAACCTAAAAACATTATTGCAGAAGGAATTTGTGTACTAAAAGGTGCTGAAGCAATGAACCAAGAAATTGCAGCATTGGCTGGGTTTGATATTAAAGTACACCATAATTTTAGTTGTGGTGGTTATGCCAAAACCGATTCCGAGTTATTGGAATTTATGCAACACTTTGCACAACATACTGGTATTTTATTAGACCAAGTGTATACCGCAAAAATGATGTTAGCCTTAAGTAAACTGATTGCAGGAAATTATTACCCGAAAAAAAGTAAGATTTTAGCCATACACACCGGTGGTTTATTAGGTATGATGAGTGTGATGTAATCAAACCAAAAAAAATCCCGCTCAGAAACTGAGCGGGATTTTACTTTTATTTAACCACAATTAGGTTTTTTAAACGCTGACAGGGAATTAAAACGCTGATTTTTCAGGTTTATCTTTCAAACGCTCTTTAATATCTAATCTGTGTTTACGCGCAGTATCAATCGCAATATCATAACCTGCATCAGCATGCCTAATTACACCCATTGCTGGATCGTTGTGCAACACACGTTTTAACCTGCGTGCGGCATCTTCTGTACCATCGGCCACTATTACCATACCTGCATGTATACTGTAACCCATACCTACTCCACCACCGTGGTGTATAGATACCCAACTTGCACCACCCGCAGTATTAATCAACGAATTTAATATTGGCCAATCGGCCACGGCATCACTACCATCTTTCATCGCTTCTGTTTCTCGGTTAGGAGATGCTACCGAACCAGTATCTAAATGGTCGCGGCCAATTACAATCGGACCTTTTACTTTACCAGTGCGCACCAATTCATTAAATGCTAACGCAGCTTTTTCTCTATCGCCCTGACCAATCCAGCAAATACGTGCAGGTAACCCTTGGAAAGCAATGCGCTCTTTAGCCATATCTAACCAACGGTGCAACGAAGTGTTTTCAGGAAACAATTCTTTCATCACTTGGTCGGTTACATAAATATCATTAGGGTCGCCACTTAGTGCTACCCAACGGAAAGGACCTTTACCTTCGCAAAACAACGGACGAATATATGCAGGAACAAAACCCGGAAACGCAAATGCATTTTCTACATGGCGCTGGTCTTTTGCTTGTCCTCGTAAATTGTTACCGTAATCAAACGTAATAGCACCACGCTTTTGCAATTCAATCATCAACTTTACATGGTGTGCCATGGTATCCAACGATTTTTCTACATACTTTCCAGGCTCCGTTTTACGCATTCTATCTGCCACCTCTTCAGCTATGCCTTCAGGGTAATAACCATTCAATGGGTCGTGTGCCGATGTTTGATCCGTTAACAAATCAGGCGTAATGTTACGTTCAATTAAACGCTCCAATAAATCAATTACATTACATAATACACCAATAGATAAACGCCTGCCCTCAGCCTTCGCTTTCAAAGCCATATCAATCGCCTGGTCAATATCACGGCTCATTACATCTAAGTAACGTGTTTCAATACGTTTTTTAATACGCCATTCTACCATTTCGGCAGCAAGGCAAACACCATCACACATGGTAACCGCCAAAGGTTGTGCGCCACCCATACCACCCAAACCGGCAGTAACAGATAAAGTACCTTTAAGCGTACCGCCAAAATGCTGACGAGCAGCCTCGGCAAACGTTTCATAAGTACCTTGCACAATACCCTGCGAACCAATGTAAATCCAGCTACCTGCAGTCATTTGGCCGTACATCATCAAACCCTTTTTATCCAACTCGTGGAAAGTTTCCCAATTGGCCCACTTAGGCACCAACATACTGTTCGATATAATAACACGTGGTGCATCCTTGTGTGTAGGTAAAATACCCACCGGTTTACCACTTTGTACCAATAATGTTTCGTCTTCCTCTAAATCTTGTAAAGCCTTTACAATTAAATCAAAACTTTCCCAGTTGCGGGCCGCTTTACCAATACCGCCATACACTACCAAATCCTCAGGTCTTTCAGCCACTTCAGGATCTAAATTATTGTGTAACATGCGCAAGGCCGCTTCTTGTACCCATCCTTTGCAGCTTAATGTATTACCTGTTGCTGCGCGTAATTCTCGTCTGTTTGCCATAATTACTCTATAAAAGAATTTTGGGCGAAAATAGTTTTTTTACTACAATTAAATCACCATCCCAAAAGGATTCGGTACTTGGGGGTATAGTGCACAACACATAAAAAGACCAACAGGTAAGGTTAGCTCAATTTTTAGGAATTTGTGTTCAACTTATCAAATAAACTTATCTTCGAATCACATGAAAATAACATTCCATTTTGTTTATACATTACTTGGTATCATTTGTTTATCCCAACAAGCAAATGCACAACTAATAGAAATATATGCTGGAGGAAGTAAAGGAGACTATCGTAACGCTAAGTCAACTTCGGTAAATCCAAACACAGTAGCTTGCCATAAAAATGGAGATATTTATGTTTACGATTCTTATGATTTTAGAATTAGAAAAATTAGCAATGGCATTATTACAACTTTTGCAGGAACGCAAAAAAAAGGATATACAGGAGATGATGGCCCAGCAACACAAGCACGCATTGGAAGCATGTGTTTTATTGCTTTAGACTCTTCGGGTAATCTTTACCTATCTGATACAGAAAACCACCGAATAAGGAAAATTGATGCCAACACTGGCGTTATACAAACCATTGCCGGTAAAGGGGTAGTGGGCTATACAGATAGTACTGTTTTAGCGATTAATGCAAAATTAAGTTCTCCAGGACCTATTATACTAGATAGTTTAGGCAATATTTATTTTAGTGATATGGGGAACAACCAGGTTAGAAAAATAAGTAGTACAACAGGACTTATTTCTAGAGTTGCAGGAAATGGGATAGCTGAAGATTTTGGCGATTTAGACGTAACAGATGGCTTGTATGAACCCAAAGGGTTGGCTTTAGACAGTAAAACAAATACCCTTTATATAGCAGATGCTGGACACGATAAAATTAAACGTGTAAATTTAAGTACAGGTAAAATTTATTCGTTTGCAGGCACAGGTATGGACGGTTATGCAGGCGAAAACGACTCTGCTTTTAGGGCCGTATTTAGTGGATTAAATGGTATTGCGTTAGATATGCATGGCCAATTATTTGTTTGCGATGGTGGCAATAGCCGCATCAGAAAAATCAACATACTAACTACTATTATAAATACTTATGCTGGCTCCTTTCCACTTCAAAATACAGCAGAGAGTATTCCTGCTACTCAGGCCAAACTTCTTTATCCTACAGATGTTAAAATAGATAATTTAGGAAACTTACTCATTGTTGATGCAGGCAATGCGCTTTTACGAAAAGTAGATAGTAACAGCAAAATCATTTCAACGATTGCAGGTAACGGTTATTCAAGTTTTGATGGAGATAGTGGATTAGCCAACCAATCGTTAATTTCAACTCCGCAACACCTAAGGTTTGATGGTTATGGTAATCTAATTTTTTCTGATTCATACAACAACAGAATACGTATGGTAAATGGTGCAGATAAAAAACTGATAACCATAGCCGGAAAAGGGTATACGGTTAGAATAGATTCTTTACTTGATAACGTTCCAGGACCATACACGTATTTATGGAATGATATTGGTGGTGTTACTACAGATATCAATGGTCATGTTTTCTTATCTGAATTGGGCAGAATAAAGAAAATAAACAACCAAACAGGTATCATCACGCATTATGCAGGTAAAGGATATCCATTTAATCAAGTTGGTTTTTCGGGCGATGGGGATAGTGCCCTAAAAGCACTTTTTTACCATACAGGTAATTTAGGTGCTGATCTAATGGGCAATATTTATGTATGCGATGTGAATAATAACAGGATCAGAAAAATCAACACAAACACATACATTATAAGTACAGTAGCCGGAAAAGGAACATTTGGGGAAACAACAGAAAATGCACCTGCTTTACAAACAGCACTTGATCTAGGCGGACCAATGACAGTGGATGCAGAAGGAAATATTTATTTAGCCAATATGCACCGCATCAGAAAAATTGACGCAAAAACAGGTCTTATCAATACCATAGCCGGTAATTTAAATAATCAATCTGGTTATTCTGGTGATGGTGATAGCGCAAAATATGCCTTATTAAATAATGTAAGAGGTTTGGCAACGGATGCCTCAGGTAACTTATATTTTTCTGATGCTTGGAATAATCGTATTAGAAGAATTGATGCACTAACACAAAAGATAAGTACTGTTGCTGGAAACGGACAAAATGATTTAGAATACAAACTCGATTCAGCATTAAAGTCATCTGTATTTTTCCCTCATTCAGTAGCCTGCGATCATCAAGGAAATATTTATTTTACTTATAGTGGTAACGGAAATGTAATTTGTAAAATTGCTAATAGCTTACCACCCATTCAAGCCAATGTAGTTTATAACTCCCAAACTATTTGTAAAAATCAGGTTCCTGATACGCTAATCGGGACATTACCTAATGGGGGTTCGGGCGTATATAGTTACCTATGGTTTCGCTCTAAAAAATCGGCAATCAGCGGTTACACTATTGCACCAGGTGTAAATACCAACTTAACCTATTCACCACCCTCAGAAACAGTAACCTATTGGTACAAACGCCTCGTCATTTCGGGAGGCAGATGCGATACCTCAGCAGCAGTTTTTGTTCGTATCAATTACCCATCTGCAACTACAATTACAGGCGCAAAAGAAGTATTAACTTCATCTATAAATACCTATCGCATAAAAAATGCAAGTCCAACATCTCACTTTAATTGGGTAGTTACAAACGGTACCCTTTTAACTACTCAAGCCGATAGTGTTACTATTGAGTGGCCAAATGAAATAACTACTGGGATGATTAAAGCAATAGAAACCGACACCATAAATTGTATTGGAGATACCATGCAGTTTCAAGTAACCATTAGCAAACAAACCGCAATAAATAACTATGCATTGAACGACCATTTTATTCAGGTTTATCCTAACCCCGTGACCACAAGCTTTACGTTAAAAAATAAAATTAACCAACCGATAACTTGGCACCTTTATCATTCAACAGGTGAAAAATTAGTAACAGCTACAATTGCTTCCAATCAAGAAACCTATTTTAATTGCACGCAATTACCACATGGCTTATACCTCATTTTTGCAGAAATGGGAGACGCAATTTTTAAACAAAAATTGGTAGTGAGGTAACAAAAATTCTCACCAATAAACTTAACCGGATATCAGCAGCAGATTAATTTGGGGCTTCCTATGAAGTAAACCCAGCGTAATGGCTGCCCAAGTTACTTCATAGTCGGGCTGTGCGAGTTACAAGGTAACTACTTCCATCCCTAGGCCGGGTTTAATTTTTATATGGTTTTTTGTTTCGTTAAAATTATGGTTGGCGATAACGTTTTAATTTTGTGTTTGGTAATAATTAAAAAATCATGTTTAGTAAATGAAAATCTCATCCAATTCTAATATTACAATTTCATATCGAGGCATATCGAGAAGGGATTGTTCACATTAATTTCATACCCGCCTCCTACTTTCGATAACCCGAGAGCTCGGGGCTCAAACGATCAGGCGGTGACGCTTTGTTGTACTAACATAAAAAAAGCCGCTCCATGGAGCGGCTTTTTGTTTTATTGCTTAGTGCACTAACTTATCTCTTTATTGTTTTGATGGTATAACTATTACCACTTGCTGTAATGATGCGTACAAAGTACATACCTGAGCTCAACTCGTTTAATTCTGTTAATTGGTAAGCT
>JAIXWD010000014.1 GCA_027482225.1 Bacteroidota bacterium | reverse complement strand
GGTTGGATTACTTCAGTAACATCATTAACCGGAGCAGCTGGACAATCTAATGTTAGAATACGTTTCCGTTTTGTTGTAGATGCATTTACTGATGAAGGTTGGGCTATTGATAATATTGAAGTATTTGTTCCTACAGCCCCAATTGTATTAACAGGAACCAAAACGAATATTACAACATCAAACGCAACCTTGGCAGGTAACATTACTAATAATGGTGGTAATGCGGTAACTGCAAGTGGTGTGGTTGTTGGCTTTTCGCCAAACCCTACACGTGCTACAGCAGGTGTTACAGATTCAACAACTAATCCTGTAATTGGTAATGGCACATTCAGCTTAAACATTACTGGCTTATTACCTTCTACTACATACTATTACCGTGCTTATGCAGTTAATGCGGTAGGCACTTCTTATGGTGCAGATAGCACGTTTACTACGCCTGGTTCTGCAGTAATTGCTACAGTGTTAAAGGTTGCGGCAACAAACGTAACAACAACAACGGCTACGTTTGGAGGTAATATTACCTCAGATGGTGGTTCTGCTGTAACCGCAAGTGGTATAGTTTATGCCACATCAGCAAATCCTTCACGCGGTAGTTTTGGCGTTATCGATTCTACTACAAATCCGTTAGTAGCTTTAGGCGTATTTACAATAAACCCTGCAGGATTGGTGCATTCAACTAAATATTATTACCGTGCTTATGCAGTAAATAGTGTAGGTACAGCATATAGTATTCAAGATAGTTTCACTACTTCTCCTATCGTTAATACTTTACCATACAATCAAAATTTTGATGGTGTAGGTAATACGGGTTGGAGTTCAACAGCAATAGGTACTGGAACAAATGCTTGGCAATTAGGATCACCTGCAAAAACTTTCCTTAATGGAGCTTATTCAGGAGCAAATGCCTGGACAACCCGTTTAGTTGGTAGCTACTTAGGTACTGAAGATTGTGCCATAGTATCTCCTCAATTTGATTTCACTTCATCAACCAATACCCCTGTTTTACGTTTCCGTCATAAATTAGATGTTGATAATGATCCCGGTTATGATGGAGGTGTTGTTGAAATATCAATAAATAATGGTGCATGGACCAGACTTCATAATACGCTGGGTTCAGGTACCAATTTTAACACAGCAATAGGGTATGCTTGGTATAATGATGCTCAAGGATTTGGAAGTTTAGGTGCTAATATCTTCTCTGATATCACTACATCATACGCGTCACAAACGAATGGTTGGATTGAATCAGCTGTTCCTTTAACTGGTGCGCTAGGCCAAAGTAATGTAAAAATTCGTTTCCGTTTTTGGGCAGATGGAGTGGTTGACGAAGGCTGGGCCATTGACGATATACAGATTGTTGATGTAGTTACTCCAACTACTGCAGCCAGTAATGTTTCAGTAACGCCAAGTGCAACAAGTGCAAATGTTACTTGCACAGCAGGTAACGGTCAGGGAAGAATGATTGTAGCTCGCTTATCTTCAGCATTAGCTGTGGCGCCAACCAATAATACTTTATATGCAGCAAGTGCTGTGTTTGGGTCTACTAATACTACAGGTACAGGTAACTTTATTGTATACATGGGTTCTGGAACAAGTGTAAATGTAACGGGCTTAACTGCATTAACTGGTTACACATTTGATGTGTATGAGTACAATGGTAAATACATGCACGTTAGATTCGCTAATGCAATAAGCAGTAGTACCACAACAACTCCGGTTAAGTTAGTTAGCTTAAAAGCTACTAAAATAAACGAAGATGTATTGGTTAAATGGATAACTGCAAGTGAAGTAAACAACCGTGGGTTTAATGTTGAACGCAGTGTAGATGGAAAAATGTTTGAGTTTGTTGGTTTCGTAAAAGGATCAGGCAACTCGAGTGTAAACAACAACTATACGCTTCAAGATGCCAACGCTTTTGCTATAACTGGAGTAAATAAATTGTATTACCGCTTAAAACAATTGGATAACGATGGTAAATTTGAATACAGCCAAGTTGTAATTGTTGAAAACAACAACGATTTATCTACAGCAATTGTAACTTATCCTAATCCATTTAGCGACAAACTATCTATTGATATTAATGGCGCAAATGCAGGTAATGCAAGTATCCAAGTTATGGATATCAGCGGCAGATTAATTATGTCATTTGATAAAACAATTGTAGATGGTAATCAAACATTAACATTAGACGGATTAGCACCATTGTCGCAAGGAGTATACTTTGTGCGTGTTAGTGCTTCTGGATTAAATCATGTTACTAAGTTGATTAAACAATAAAATCTAATAATTATTAGAAGAAGCCTCGGGAAATTCCCGGGGCTTTTTTCGTTTTTAGTTGTTTATTTGCTGCTTCATTTAGCATACTTTTTACTTATGAATAAAAATGCATTAATCGAGTGTGTTCCTAATTTTAGCGAGGGTGTTGATTTAGGAATCATCAAACAAATAACTGACCAGATAGAATTGGTAGATGGTGTAATGTTGTTAGATGTTGATCCAGGCAAAGCAACGAACAGAACTGTAGTAACTTTTGTGGGCCAACCTGATGCGGTAATTGAAGCCGCATATTTAGCTATTAAAAAAGCGGCCGAATTAATCGATATGAGTAAACACAAAGGTGAACATCCACGTATGGGTGCTACTGATGTTTGTCCATTAATTCCAGTAAGTGGAATAACCATGGAAGAAACCATTTTATACGCTCAGAAATTGGGTAAACGTGTAGGAGAGGAGTTGGAAATTCCAGTTTATTTATATGAATCTGCTCAGCCAAACAAGTCGCGTAATAACCTATCAGTTATTCGTGCAGGTGAGTACGAAGGTTTTTTTGATAAAATTAAATTACCAGAGTGGAAACCTGATTTTGGTCCTGCTAAGTTTAATGCTAAGTGTGGTGCCACAGTTATAGGTGCCCGCGATTTTTTAATAGCTTACAATGTAAATCTTAATACAAAATCAGTACGTTTGGCCAATAGTGTTGCTTTTGACGTGCGCGAGGCAGGGCGTGTAAAACGCGAGGGTGATAAGGTTACAGGAAAAGTATTAAAAGATGCAGATGGAAATGATATACGTATTCCGGGTACTTTAAAAGCTGTAAAAGCTATTGGTTGGTTTATTGAAGAGTATAACGTTGCTCAAATTTCTATGAACCTAACAAACTACAAAACAACATCGGTACACCAAGCTTTTGATGAGGTTTGTCGGAGTGCGCAAAGCAGAGGTTTACGCGTAACCGGCAGCGAATTAGTTGGCTTGATTCCTTTAAGCGCTATGCTTGACGCTGGAAAACATTACCTGCAAAAACAAAATAGAAGTATTGGCGTAAGCGAGCAAGAGTTGATTCATATTGCTGTTAAAAGTTTAGGTTTAGATGAGTTGGTTCCTTTTGTTCCAGAGAAAAAAATAATTGAATATAAATTACGTAAAGCAGAAAACGAACGTTTAATCCGTATGGATTTACGTGCATTTGCCGATGAAACTGCAAGTGAAAGTCCAGCACCTGGTGGAGGAAGTATTAGCGCTTATGTAGGAAGTTTAGGTGCTGCTTTGGGTACTATGGTGGCCAACTTAAGTGCGGGTAAACGTGGTTGGGAAGACAAAATTAACTTGTTTAGTGATTTTGCTGCACAAGGTCAACAAGTAAAAGATACTTTATTGACATTGGTTGATGAAGATACCAATGCATTTAATAAAATTATGAATGCGTTTGGTTTACCAAAAGGAACCGATGAGGAGAAAAAAGGAAGAACACAAGCCATAGAAGATGCTACTAAATATGCTTGCGAAATTCCATTTAAAGTAATGGAAACAGCCTATAGTATTTTACCTATGTTATCCGCTATGGTTGAACAAGGAAATCCTAATAGTATTACCGATGCGGGTGTAGGTGTGTTATGTGTTAAAACTGCTGTGCGTGGTGCTTATTTTAATGTATTGGTAAATGCGCAAGGATTAAAAGACCGTGCGTTTGCTGAAGATATTAAATCGCGAGCTAAACAAATTTTAGATAAAAATCATGCCGATGCTGATGCACTTATTGCAAAAGTTGAAACTGCAATTATGTAATAGATTTAAATGTAAATAAAAATGCCACATCAAATTTTGGTGTGACATTTTTGTTTTAAGGATGAAGTAATTTATCGTAGTTGTATGAAAAAGTTTCTATTGCTTTTCTAATCATTTTGTCTTCACTACTCAATACCGTAAAATAACCTTCATCGCGCCAAATTTGTCGCGCAATCATGGCCTTTAATAAATGTCTTACCTGTTTTTCAGATTGCTTAATTTCTTGATCTGTAAAATCACCTCTACTGTTTTCTTTGATGTAAGAAATAAACGTATTCCATAAAAGATCATTCAAATGAAATGATGCATTAAATGTACTTGCATTTTGATAAGTTGATGTTAACTTCTTTCGGTTTGCATCCATGTAATTGTAGGTAAACCTACTTAATAAACTTTGTTCAAATAATGCACCATAAAATTGGTTGATATAACTGGTATCAACGGCTACAAAAACATCGGGAGTAATACCTCCACCACCATATACCTTTCGACCATTTGTGGTTTTGTATGTTGTACTGTCTTTAATTTTCAATTTTGTTTCATCGCTTACTTCTCCATCTTCATACCTATTACTTATTTCATGCTCGTAGGCGGCTAAACCATTTGTATAATCTTTTTGTATACAACGTCCAGCTGGTGTGTAATAACGCGATACCGTTAATCGTATGGCAGAACCATCATTTAACTTAAATGGTTCTTGCACCAATCCTTTGCCAAAACTCCTTCTTCCTAAAACCACGCCACGGTCCCAATCTTGTATTGCGCCACTCACTATTTCACTTGCACTTGCACTGCCTTCATCTATCAAAATAATTAATTTACCGCTTTCATAATTACCAGGGTTCTCAGCCCTGTATTCAAAGCGCCTTTGTGTGCGCCCTTCGGTATAAACAATTAACTTTTTATCATCCAAAAATTCATCTGTGATTTCTGTAGCAGCGCTTAAATATCCTCCAAGATTGCCACGTAAATCTAGTATTAGGTTTTTTAATTGTTGGGCTTGAAGTTTTTCAAGGGCCTCTAAAAACTCTTGGTGTGTATTAGCAGCAAAGCGCTCAATTTTAATGTATCCTGTTTGGTTATTTAACATTAAAGCAGCATCAATACTGTAAATTGGAATTTGCCCTCGCAATATGCTATAACTTATTTTACGTTTTCCGTCTGGTCTAAATAACTGCACCTGTACTTTAGTGCCCGCTGCTCCTCTTAATAATTTAAATACTTGTTCGTTTTTAATGCCAATACCAGCCACGTTTGATGTATCTACTTTTATAATTCTATCGCCAGGTAAAATACCAACTTTCGATGCTGGGCCATCCTTTAACACATTTGCCACCATAATTGTATCATCGAAAATACTAAATTCAATACCCACACCTTCAAAATTACCTTCTAAACCTTCGTTTGCTTGCTGTAAATCTTTTGCAGGAATATAAACACTGTGCGGATCAAGTTGGGTTAATAGTTCTTCAATTGCTATATCTTCAAGGCTATCTAAATCAACTGTATCAACATATGCTTCATTAATAATACTAAGTATTTGACCGATTTTGTTTTTACTTTTAAATAAAAATTGCCCTCCTTCTGTATTTGGTTTTAGCCATATGCCCAATATTATACCCACAACTATTAACAATGCGTATATAAATGGTTGCCAAATTGATTTGTTCATGTATGTTCTTCGTAATAAGATTCAAAGATAACAACCACACCAATGCAAAAAAGGTTTTTGTGGTTGATTTTTGTTTAATATAATTAAGTGATAAAGTTATGGCCACAAAAAAAACATCAGACAAACCGGCAAAAAAAACTGCTAAAAAAGTCGTTAAGAAGGTTGCTATTAAAGCAGATAAACGCACCACGGAACAAAGTTCAAAGTACAATCATTTAGAAAAAATGAATACTAAGGAGTTGCTTACTAATATTAACTTAGAAGATAAAAGTGTTCCTATAGCTGTAAATAAAGCCATACCTAAAATTAAAAGCTTGGTTGATGCAGCATACGAGCGTATGAAAAATGGTGGTCGATTATTTTATATTGGAGCGGGAACAAGTGGCCGTTTAGGTATTGTTGATGCAAGTGAATGTCCACCAACATTTGGTGTTCCGTTTGGTTTGGTTATAGGTTTAATTGCAGGTGGAGATATGGCCATACGTAAAGCTGTAGAATTTGCCGAAGATGATGAAAAACAAGGTTGGAAAGATTTAAAAGCATATAAAATTTCGAAAAAAGATGTATTGATAGGAATTGCCGCAAGTGGTAGTACACCATATGTTGTTAGTGCATTAAAAGAGGCTAATAAAGCAGGTGTTTTAACAGGATGTGTAGTTTGTAACAAAGGCAGTAAAGTTGCTGAAGCAGCACAATTTCCTGTTGAGGTTGTAGTAGGTCCAGAGTTTGTAACAGGTAGCACCAGAATGAAGAGTGGCACTGCACAAAAATTAGTATTAAATATGATAAGCACGAGCCTAATGATTAAATTAGGCAGGGTTAAAGGAAATAAAATGGTGGATATGACGCCTACCAATAATAAACTTATTAAACGTGGCGCAAAAATGATTATGGATGATTTAAAAGTAGATGAACCTAAAGCAACTTTACTTTTAAAAACTTATGGAAATGTGCGTAAAGCAATTGCTGCAGTTAGAAAGTTAGATTTAACTAAAGACTAAAGCGCTAAACCCCTATATTTGCTAATACCATGAAAGAACTGTTGGCTAAATATATTGCAGTAATTTTAACCAGTGCAGTTAAATACTTGTTTGGAGTATTTACCGCAATAGGTACACAATTAAATTTTATCGAAACCCTATTATGTACTGTTGGTGGTGGTATGTTAGGCGTTGTTGTATACTTATACTTGTGGGATGGTATTTTGTTTCTATATCACAAAATAAGACCGCCTCAGCCAAAGGTTCATAAGCCTGTTGGGAAAAACCGTAGGAAACTTTTAAAGTTTATCATTAAGTACGAAATTTTAGGTATCGTAATACTTACTCCAGTTTTATTATCTGTTCCAGTAGGTACAATTCTGGCTGCTTCTTTCGAAGAAAATAAATGGAAAATTAAAAGGTATATGTTTTTTAGTTTTTTAGCCTGGACACTGCTTAGCTATGGCTTATATAAGTTGTTGGATTTTAAACTAACCGACTTATTCTAGTACTCGCTTTTTTCTAATAGCTCATACAATATTCCATCTTTTAAACCTGCACTTGGTGCAAACAGTTTCTCTATATTAGCCCACTTTAGTATTTTAAGGTATAAGTATGCCGAGTGTTCCATTACATCAGCTCTATCTGGGTTTAATTTATAAGTTTCTATAAGTTCTGTAATGCTCATTTTTTTGATGGTGTGATAAAATTTATCTAGCTCATCAATGGTAATAGAAGGTTCAGTTAAAGTTGGATTTATAATGTTGGCTATTTTATTAATCGTTCCACTGGTTGCAATTGCACGCGAATGTTCAATTGCTTTAATATGATCCTTTACATAAGATTCTAATGCATTCCAATTTTCTTTTTTAATGGCATTGTCTAATAACCTTACCGTGCCTACATCAAAACTTGCACTATCGTATGCTTTTAAATTTTGTATTACAGTCATCTCTGTACTTCCACCGCCTACATCTATTGTCAGGTAATTGCGATCGGGTTTTAAGTAACGTGTTATCGATTTTAGAATTAACTCCGACTCACGTTTACCATCAATTATATCAATGTTTAAATCAAAATTTTCGGCAACTTTTTCAACTATTTTTTTTCCGTTTTTAGCTTCGCGCATTGCACTAGTAGCACATGCCATGTAACTATGTACGCCAAATACCTCCATCATTAACTTAAAGGATTGCATAGCTTTGTAAAACATTTGTCGTTTCTCTTTGCTAATTTTTCCTCTATTAAAAGCATCATCACCCAACCTAATTGGTATGCGAACAAATTCTACTTTTTTAAACGGCTCTATGGGGTTGTCGTTTAGGCGTGCAATCTGAAGTCTAACTGCATTACTTCCAATATCTATAGCTGCAAATTTCACCTTGTGGTATTTTTAAGTTGATAACACAAGTATATACAATATCAATAGAAATAGTGTTATTTTTTTAACAAGTTTAATGGCCAAGGTAATCGGTTAGCTATTAATCTGTGGTAAGGAACTAAGAGTGCGCCAAATCCTCTAAAAAATCTACCCACGCCCTCAATATCCGAACCTTCAAAATCCAGAACCATATTCTTTTCGCTGTACTCTTCAATAAGACTATCAAATAAAAAGTACATTGCTCTTAAATCACGACCTACATTATTTGAAGTGCCTATTTGATATATCATACGGTTTTGATGAATATAAAAAGCTACACAAGCAAGACAATTTCCTTCTTCATCTTTCACTTGTTTGCAAATTACATATCCTCGTTTATTCGCTTCATCAAGTATCTTATTCAATCGGTTATAGTCTTCTATGCTTACTTTTTCGGTATCGTTTGCTTTATTTTCTATATAAAATTTAACAATTTGTTCGTGATTGGTTTCACTTACCTTTAAGTTATTTTTTTTCGATTTGTTTATGTATCGTTTGTTGTGGTCGCTAAAACCTTTATATAATTGCTCATATGATTGATGAAGATAGAGCAAATAATTATTACGTCTCTTAAGTTGAAAATTTACTTTCGCGCCACTATCATTCTTCTCGTTCAAACAAATATTAATGTATTTGTAATCTTTCGGAATAGCTTGAAAAAAATCTATTATACCTGCTTGCAATTCGTAACCAGTTCCAATAAATATACCTAGTTGTTGCGTAAAAAATGGTTGATAAGCTATAGTATAAAACTTTTTAAGAGTAGGAAGGGGCATCACTGCATGGTAATCACCTAAAACAATTGCATTCCAAGCGGGAGCAGCAATATCTAAATACCAACTGTAGCCATATATTAGACTGTTGTTTGCATTTTTTATGCATTCATCCCACTTAGTTTTATCTATTTCTTCGTGCTTAAAAAATTTAATTAATTTCAATTTTTTCTAACAGATTACAAAATGTTTGCTTTACATGGGGTGATACAAATGTATTATTGTGCCACAAGGTTACATAAAGTCCGTTGTAATTTTTGGCTGTATTCAATAACTTTTTATTAACTTCTTCTATTTGTTGTGCACTATATTTTAGGTACTGAATAGCGGTGGTATCCATAAAACAAGTTGGGTAGCATTCGAGTTTAGTTAATTGATTTGCCTCTAAATCGAAAAATCGAAAAGGCTTACAAGTACTTGCCCTAAAGCCTATTTGTTCTGCATAGGCCATTGTATAGTCCTCGCCAATGTTAGCATCAATTAAATTACTATACGTTTGTGGTAAGGTTAACTTTAAAAAATGTTGTCGGCTTCGATCAATTTTTTGCTCAATGATATCACTTAATTTTCTCTGTTCTTCAAGCAACATATTAAAGTTTTGGTTCGATGCATAGGATGGATGTATTCCTATAAAATCAGAATTTTGATAGAGTTCTTTTACAAGCTTTTTAAATGCTTTTCCATTAACTTTTATGTTTTTATCGTAGCCTCCATTATTGCTCATCAAAATAAAATAACCTAGTTTACCTCTTACATTTTCTCTAATAAATTGATATGTATTATATGGATCATGTTTCGCATTTAGGGTTGATTTAACTTGAATTAGTATTGCGTTCAAGTCAAATCTTAGCACAGATTTAACTAGTTTGCCCATCCATCTTTTTATATTTAAACCATGGTACAAATAGGCAAAATCAATATCAACAGTTGTAATGGTTTTAAACTGGTGCTGTTTAAATTCAATGCTTGGATTAATTGCTTTTAATTCCTTTTTTAGCATCTCACACCAGTGATCTATCAAAGGAAATTGCATGAAATCATATTTAAACGCAATGCTATTCTTCGCTTCAAATCGTCCATGTTCATCTCTTTTTGAGTGTTCGTATTCCTCATACCTGCTTAGTAAATAAAATGATGCAGCAAATACATCAAATGGTATTTCACTTGTTTTATTTGGCCATAAAATTGTATGCCACATTTCATCATTTGTAACATCAATATTTTGTTTATTTATATTATGCTCAAACAATAAATCTATAGGTATAATTTGTAGGCTATTTTCTTGTTGGGTTGAAGTGTAGTTTATTTTAACACCAGTAAAAGCATTAAAGTCGTTAATATTTGTGGTAACAGCATAACTTATACCAAGGCGATTACCCAATAGTTCAGTTAAAATGTATTGTAACCTTTCGGTGTATTGTGTTGTTAATACGGTAACCAATCTTAGTTTATTTAATATGCAATTTAATAGCAGTTAAGTATAAACGGTAATCAGTGGCTTATTATTTCAGCATTAAGGGTAATGTATGTTTTTTGTACCTGTCTTTGTTATTGATAAGCAGCTCTTTATCTTTAATTTTTAAAAACTGTTTAAAGCCCTTAATTTGCGGCTGATTATGAGTGAAGAAATATTTAAAAAAGTTGTAAGCCATGCTAAAGAATATGGCTTTGTTTTTCCTAGTAGTGAGATTTATGATGGACTTGGAGCAGTATATGATTACGGCCAAAATGGTGTTGAATTAAAAAATAATTTACGCCAATATTGGTGGAAAGCCATGGTACAAATGCACGAAAATATTGTAGGTATTGATGCCGCAATTTTTATGCATCCTAAAACATGGAAAGCCAGCGGACATATTGATGGTTTTAGCGACCCAATGATTGATAACAAGGATAGTAAAAAACGTTACCGTGCCGATCAATTATTGGAAGATAAAATTACCAAATACGAAAAAGAAGGTAAAACGAATAAGGCTGATGAGTTACAAGCTGCGCTTGATAAAGTTACACTTGATAATGATTTGGCAGGGTTTAAATCATTGATTGAGCAATATGAGATTGCTTGCCCAATAAGTGGAACTAGAAACTGGACAGATGTACGCCAATTTAATTTAATGTTTAGTACCGAAATGGGTGCGATGGCCGAAGATGCTGATAAAATATATTTACGCCCCGAAACAGCACAAGGTATTTTTGTGAATTTTTTAAATGTACAAAAAACGGGAAGGATGAAAATTCCCTTTGGTATTGCACAAATTGGTAAAGCATTTAGAAATGAAATTATAGCCCGTCAATTTATTATGCGTATGCGCGAGTTCGAACAAATGGAAATGCAATTTTTCGTTCGTCCGGGCACACAAAAACAATGGTACGAGTATTGGAAAGAAACACGTATAAAATGGCATAAAAAATTAGGGTTGGGTGATAACAACTATCGTTTTCATAACCATGTAAAGATGGCCCATTATGCTGATGATGCCGTTGATATTGAATTTAATTACCCTTTTGGATTTAAAGAGTTAGAAGGCATACACTCGCGAACTGATTTTGATTTAAAGAATCATCAGGAATTATCGGGTAAAAAAATGCAATATTTTGATGCCGAATTAGACGAAAATGGTAAAGCATACGGTAACTATATTCCATACGTTGTAGAAACTTCAGTTGGTTTAGATCGCTTGTTTTTATCTATTTTATGCGCATCATACAAAGAAGAAGAAGTTGGTGAAGGTGACAAAATAGACACACGTGTTGTGTTGAGCTTGCCTGCAATTTTAGCTCCTTATAAAGTGGCTATTTTCCCACTAACTAAAAAAGATGGTTTACCAGAAGTAGCACGTAAAATTATTGATGAATTGAAATTTGACTACAACTGCTTTTACGAAGAAAAAGATGCTATTGGTAAACGCTACCGCAGGCAAGATGCACTTGGTACGCCATTTTGCATCACAGTTGATCATGAATCTTTGGAAAATCAAACCGTTACTATTCGATACAGAGATACCATGGTGCAAGAACGAATTCCTATTGCTAAAATCAGAGAAATTTTGGCATCAGAAGTTAATTGGAGTAAACTTTTAGCATAACTAATTAAGCCCTTTGTAATGTTTTGCAAAGGGCTTTTATATTTTTAAATGAAGCGTTTGGTGTGCGTGTGCATGAAATTAAAGGCCTGCATTTCGCATATAAAAATACTAAAGTAAGTTAGGTACCTTACTAGTCAATTTAAAATACGCCCCCAAAAACTTAATTATTATCTTAGAGCCTGTAAGTTTTATTACCCTCATTATTTTTTAACTTTGTTTTATGATTCCTGAACAAAATATTGAACCGATAGAAAATAAAGTTGCAAGTAGTAGTTTAATTACCTTAAATCTTGAAGATTATTTTGATAATAGACAGCGTATTGTGTTTGATATCAAACCATGGCTTTTTATGGAAATGATTTTGAAAGAAAAAGATTTTAGGGAGCAGGTTAAAAACCATGATTGGACGCAATACGTAGATAAAAATGTTGCATTTGTTTGTAGCTCAGATGCCATTGTACCTACTTGGGCATACATGTTGTTAGCTGTTAATATTGAGCCTTATGCTAATCGTTATGTATTTGGAAATATTGATGTGTTAAATACTATTCTATATCAAGATGCTTTGCAAAAAATAAATCCCATTGATTATACAAATACGCGTGTAATAATTAAAGGTTGTAGTGATGTACCTGTACCTGTTAGTGCTTATGTAGAAATTACACACAAACTTACTCCATATGTAAAAAGCATCATGTATGGTGAGGCATGTAGTAATGTGCCTATTTTTAAACGCAAATAAAGAGACTTTCAAAAGCTTGAAAGCCTCTCTATTTATTATAATTTTATTGCCACTACGCTAATTTCTACATTAGCATTTAGCGGTAACTTAGAAACTTGTACCGTTTCGCGGGCAGGGAAATTTCCCGTAAAAAAACTACCATAAGCTTCGTTAATGGCAGCAAAGTTTCCTAAATCTGTACAGTAAATGGTTGTTTTAACCACATCCCCAAAATCCATTCCGGCAGATTTTAAAATAGCCAATACGTTTTCCATCACCTTTTTAGTTTCTGCAGAAATATCATGTTGTATCATTTCACCTGTTACTGCATCTTTAGCAACTTGTCCGCTGGTATACAAAGTATTTCCAACCATAACACCTGGGCTGTATGGGCCAATTGGGGTGGGAGAGTTCGAACTTGTAATTATTTTCTTTTCCATATGAGTTTGCGTGTTAAATTTGTTTTCAATAATACATACTACCCATGAAGATTTTATTACGTGGAGAAAAAATAGTAACCAACGAGTTAAAACAAAAATTAACTGCGGCAGAAGTTACAGAAATTCAAGGCTCAGATTATCCCCAAATTGATCTAAGTGTTTTTGATATGATATTTGATTTAAGTGTTGATGAACATTCAAATTCGCTAAAATATTACGCCCCACTTAAAAATATTCCTGTTTTTGTTGGTGCAGTTAAAATGCAGTTGGCCGCTGCTGCAAACATATACGGTAGAGAAATATTGTGTACATTAATTGGTATAAATGACTTGCCAACTTTTATTAACCGTAGTTTAGCAGAGGTGTCGTTATTAAATACAACAGATGAGAAGGCATTGCAACAAATTATGGCCAATTTGGGTTGGGAATATAAATTGGTTCAAGATCGTGTGGGTATGGTTACTCCACGCATCATCATGATGATTATTAACGAGGCTTGTTATACCCTGCAAGAAGGTACAGCAAGCATGCAAGACATTGATATAAGTATGAAACTAGGAACTAATTATCCTTTTGGTCCATTTGAGTGGGCCGATAGAATTGGTATTAAACATGTTTATGAAACATTGAAAGCAGTGTATGAAGATACCCATGACGAACGCTACAAGATTTGTCCAATGCTTAAAACTATTTACCTAAAAAATGGGTCTTTCTATAATTAATAGCTAAACAATTGAAAAAACTACTTTTAATCTTGGGTTTAATGGCATTTGCCTCAACCTATGCACAAGAGCATTTTTGTGCAACACATAAACAAAAATACTTTCAAAAATCTTACGGTAAGGCTGCCACTTCACAACAATTATCTTTAATGAATAATTATGATGTAAAGTTTCATCACCTCAATTTAAATATTGAAAGAAACAGCACCATCATAAGCGGAAATGTGCGTACCATAGCCAAAGTTGTTGTTAATGCTCTAGATACTTTTGGTTTTGAATTGCATAGTAACCACACCATCGACTCTGTAGTTAACTCTTCAGGGGTTCAATTAACGGTGCAGCATCAATCAAATTTTGCGTATGTTTTGTTACCTCAATCAATACAAAAAGATAATTTAATAGATGTAACAATTTATTATCATGGAGATGCGCTTGTTGCGGCAGGTGCGGCAATTGGTTCTGGCTTTACAACGGGTACTTCAACACGTTGGGGAAATCAAGCTACATGGAGTTTAAGTCAGCCATATTCGGCATATGAGTGGTTTCCATGCAAACAAGCTTTGCAAGATAAAATAGATTCGGTTTATACTTATGTTACCACAAGCAATGAAAATAAAGTGGGCGCAATTGGTGTAATAAAAGATGTTGTTAATCTATCAGGGAATAAAGTTCGTTACCAATGGCAATCAAAACTCGCTGTTGATTATTATTTAATATCCATAGCAGTTGCTAAGTATGTAGAATACAATACTTATGCGCACATTGATGGCGATTCCATGTTGATTCAGGATTATATTTATGATAATCCTGCAACGCTTACTACTTTTAAACCCGAATTAGATAAAACTGCTCCCATGATAGAAGGTTTCTCAAATTGGTTCGGAAAATATCCGTTTTGGAAAGAAAAATATGGCCATGCTATGGCACCTTTTAGTGGTGGTATGGAACATCAAACCATGACGAGTATTGGCATCATTAACTTTAGTATTGTTGCGCATGAGATCGGTCACCAATGGTTTGGCGATCATGTTACTTGTAAAACTTGGAAAGATATTTGGTTAAATGAAGGTTTCGCAACCTATTGCGAATACCTAGCCCTTGAATTACTTAGTCCAAGCGAAGCTCCTGCAGATATGATTGCAGTGCACAACACGGTAATGTCTCAAACAGATGGCAGTATTTGGTTTGAAGACACCACAAATGTAAGTCGCATGTTTTCGTCAAGATTAACATACAACAAGGCGGGTGCGTTTGTTCATATTTTACGCTACGAACTAAATAACGACTCCCTATTTTTTGCAATTTTAAAAAGGTATCAGCAACAATTTGCTTTTGGTACAGCAAACACTGCAGATTTTAAAACATTATTAGAACAACAAAGCAGCAAAGACTTTACCCAAGTTTTTAACCAATGGTTTTATGGTCAAGGTTATCCAACATTTAATGTTTCATGGAATCAATTAAACGATACTTTGTACCTTGTATCGAACCAAACTGTAAGCAGTACAACTCCATTATTTAATACACCTGTTGAGTATAAAATTACTTATGCTGGTGGCGATACTACGCTGCGTATAATGCATAATCAAAAACAAGTATGGTTTAAGTTGCCAATAAATAAAATGGTAAGTGCAATTGCAATCGACCCCAATAATTGGATTATTAACAGAGGTACCGCAGCAAAAGATGTAACAATTGTTGGTTTAAATGAACAGCTATTTAACCAATCCAATGTTCAGTTATATCCAAATCCTGCTAGTCAGCAAATTCAAATTAATGGCGTAAACCCATCTAGTAATGTACTGGTTTTTGATGCATTGGGAAGGGTTCAAATATCAACCACACTTAAAAATAATAATTTAGATGTTAGCAGTTTAAATTCAGGGTTATATTGGGTTGAGGTAAAAGATGCACTAAATCAAAATTGTATTCAATTTATAAAACAGTAAATACGCACTAATGAAAAAGACATTATATTTATTAGCATGTATACATTTATCGATTTTGGCTTTTGGTCAAACGTTAAACCATAAAGAAACTTTTAGGCGTGTATATGATGAGGTTTTAACAAATGGACAATGCTACCAAACGCTCGACTATTTGTGCAATCAAATTGGTGGTAGATTAAGCGGTTCTCCGCAAGCAGAGCAAGCAGTGCAATACATGTTTAATAAAATGAAAAGTTATGGCTTTGATACCGTTTACTTGCAACCTGTTATGGTGCCGCATTGGATTAGAGGAGCAAAAGAGGAAGCATTTATTGCTAAAGGCCGACAAAAATTTGATGTCCGTATTTGTGCTTTAGGTGGCAGTGTTGCTACACCATTAAATGGAATTGATGCAGAGGTAATAGAGGTAAGAAGTATTGCAGAGCTAAAAGAACTGGGTAAAGAGCGCATTAAGGGTAAAATTGTATTCTTTAACCGACCGATGGACCCTACCCATATTCATACAGGTGCTGCTTATGGTGGTGCAAACGATCAAAGAGGTTCTGGTCCTGCCGAGGCGGCTCGTTATGGTGCAGTTGGCGCAGTAGTTCGTTCGCTTACCTTAGCTAATGATGATTTTCCGCACACAGGAATGACAAAATACAATGATTCTTTACCTAAAATTCCCGCTTGCGCTATAAGTACAAAAGGTGCCGATGCGCTAAGCAACATAATAAAATTAAAATCAGAAGGACAAGTAAGGATGTTTCTGAAATTGAATTGCCAAACTTTGCCTGATGCACCCTCGTACAATGTTATTGGCGAAATAAAAGGGTCAGGAAAGCCTAACGATATTATAATTGCAGGTGGGCATTTAGATAGTTGGGATAATGGCCAGGGTGCTCATGATGACGGGGCAGGTTGTGTGCAAAGTATTGAAGCACTACGATTAATTAAAACACTTGGTTTAAAACCAAATCGTACCCTGCGGGCGGTGTTATTTATGAATGAAGAGAACGGAGTTAGGGGTGGGTTAGAGTACGCTCGTGTGGCTGCTTTAGATGTCAACCAAAAACATATTGCAGCCATTGAGAGTGATGCGGGAGGTTTTACCCCTCGCGCTTTTGGGGTTGATGATACCAACGCGGTTAAAAATTTTAAAAAATGGGAACCGCTGTATAAACCCTATAGTATAGACGAAATTCGCCAAGGTTGGGGTGGGGTTGATATTGGTCCATTAAAAAAACAAGGAACCATTTTAATTGGATATGTGCCAGATTCGCAAAGGTATTTTGACTACCACCATACCGAAGTAGATACTTTTGATAAAGTAAATAAACGTGAACTGGAACTTGGAGCAGCTGCAATAAGCACTTTAATGTGGTTGTTAAGTGAGGAAGAAACCTTAAAAATAGAAAACTAAAATGCTTGATCTTAAGTGCGTAAATGGTATTTTTATGAATTTACGTAAAAAAGTGTAAAAAGTGTTGCACAGTTTTGAGCAAGGAGTATATTTGCACCCACAAAAATTGTCCGATGGTGTAATTGGCAACACGTCTGATTTTGGTTCAGAAGAGTCTAGGTTCGAGACCTAGTCGGACAACATAAAGAGAGATAAGTGTCGGGTTTTTTCAAAAGAAACCCGACATTTTTTTTAAAACAACGGTCCAATTGTAACTAATAACTAAAGTACCATGTCGTCACCACGTAATGAGGTAAAACTCTTCTCAGGCCGCAATTCCTTATTTGTAGCCGAAAAAATTGCAAAAGCTTATGGCAAACCGCTGGGAGATATTACCGTATCACAGTTTAGTGATGGTGAAATTCAACCAAGTATCAACGAAAGTGTTCGCGGTTGCGATGTGTTTTTCATTCAATCAACTTTTCCAAATGCCGATAATTTATTGGAGTTGTTGTTGATGATTGATGCCGCTAAACGTGCCTCAGCTCATTACATAACAGCCGTTATCCCTTATTTTGGTATGGCGCGTCAGGATCGTAAAGATAAGCCGCGTGTAAGTATTGGCAGTAAAGTAGCTGCCGACTTGTTAAAGGCCGTGGGAGTAAGTCGTGTAATGACCATGGACTTACATGCACCCCAAATTCAAGGTTTTTTTGAAATTCCGGTTGATCATTTAGATTCATCTGTGGTTTTTATTCCTTATATTCGCAACCTTAATGAAAGTAATCTTATTTTAGCCTCGCCTGATATGGGTTCATCAAACAGAACCAGAACCTTTGCCAGAGCGTTAAACTTAGATATGGTTATTTGCGATAAAGAGCGTAAACGTGCCAATGAAATAGCATCTATGACACTTATTGGTGATGTAGCTGGTAAAGATGTGATTTTGATTGATGATATTATTGACACGGGTAATACATTAGCCAAATCGGCACAAATGCTTAAAGAAAAAGGAGCATTAAGTGTTAGAGCAATGTGTACGCATCCTGTATTATCAGGTAATGCTTACGATACGCTCGAAAATAGTGTGATTGATGAATTAGTGGTTTGTGATACCATACCACTGAAAAGGGAAAGCAGTAAGATAAAAGTGTTAAGTATAGGTGGGTTATTTGCAGACGCCATTCATAATGTAACGGAGTTTGGAAGTATCAGTTCACTGTTTAACACAGCAACTAAGTAATTCGCTTAAATAAATAATATAAATGTAAGACAGAGGTCCTGCGAATTGACCGAAGTTTTGCAAAAAACAAAACAAAAACAAAATGAAAACACTTGCCATGTTTGGTTATTTGCGGGACGGAGTAGGTAAATCAACTACCAAATTACTTCGAAACGAGGGTAAAGTGCCGTGTGTATTGTATGGCGGAAACGAGAATGTAAATTTCTCAATGTACTCTGAAGATTTTAAAAACTTAGTGTACACTCCTAACACTTACAAAGTGCAACTTGACATTGATGGAAAAATTTACAAAGCGATATTGAAAGATATTCAATATCATCCGGTAAATGATTCTATTCTTCATGCTGATTTCTTAGCTATAAGCGAAGATAAAGAAGTGGAGGTAAGAATTCCGGTTAAGTTTATTGGAAATTCAGTTGGTGTTCGTGCGGGTGGTAAATTGGTAGTTAAATCACAAAAATTACGTGTTAAAACATTACCTTCTAAATTACCAGATTACGTTGAAATCAACATTGATAACTTAGAAATAGGTAAATCAATCAAAGTAGCAGATATTCCTGCTCAAGAATTTGCCATCCTTGAATCTCCGAATAACCCAATTGTTTCAGTTAAAACTACTCGTGCTGCACAAAGCGCTGCTACTGCAGAAACGGCTAAAAAGAAGTAATTTTATTTCTATAACTACTTTAAAATCCTGCATCAGTTTTGGTGCGGGATTTTTTTTGCATTGTTTTTTCAATCATCACTTTATCCCAATAACCCTTTACAAATTGTAAGATTCGTAAACTTACCAGTTTAATATAATTAAATGGGAAACGCTTTTATATTGAATAATGCATGAAGGATTCTACCGGCCTAAGAGAATTTTATTTAACAATCAATGAGAGCGTTTGTGCGTTGGCCATTGTTAGCAATCCCGAAACGCAGTGGCTTGGATTGCGCGGAAACAACGAACTCAGTAGATTGTTGTAAAATTGTCGTAAGCCTTGATTTTTTGTTTACTTTTTTATCAAGAAAAAAGTGAAGGCAGTTTGGGTGCCAACCCAAAAGAAGAGCAATTTTTATTTCAAAGGGATTTTAAAATGAAAGCCACTTATTGTTGTCAAAATTTAAATGCTTTGAAGAAAAAAATTATAAATGTCAGAGTATTCCGTAATCATAATATTTACTGATAAAATAACGGATATACATTCTTCAAAACTAAACACTCAATATTATTATACTTGCACCATGAAGTTTTTAATTGTTGGCTTAGGGAACATTGGAAGTGAATATGCAAATACGCGCCATAATATTGGGTTTGATATTTTAGATGCGTTGGCCAAAAAGCACGGCAAAACATTTACACCTGATAGATATGCTGATTATTGTATGATATCTGTTAAAGGAAAACAATTGCACCTTATTAAGCCAACTACCTACATGAATTTAAGTGGTAAAGCTGTTAGGTATTGGATGCAAGAACTAAAGATTGATGTCAGCCAAATTTTTGTTTTGGTTGATGACTTGGCCATTGATTTTGGAAAAATTCGTATTCGGGCAAACGGAAGTGATGCAGGACACAATGGATTAAAAAATATAAACGAGTTATTACAAACTCAAAACTACCCACGTTTGCGCTTTGGTATTGGTAGTAATTATGCCAAAGGCCAACAAGTAGATTTTGTATTAGGAAAGTTTAATGAGGAAGAACAAAAACTACTTCCTGAACTTGTTAAACACAGTATAGATTCAATCGAATCCTTTGCGCAAACTGGCCTTGAACGTACCATGAATTTTTTCAATAAAAAATAATTGATCTTTTAAAATTTGACAAATTATTTAACTAGTAAATGCTTGTTAATAAGATTTTTGTATTTCACTTTATTTTATAAAATATAATCTTACATAGCACTATACTGTTCGAATTTCAGCTTTTGTTACTATAAGATTACTAATTTTATAAGCTCCATTTATACAGTAATTCTAATACCCAACTCTTTCATCTGCTTCTCATCAATGTTGCTTGGTGCATCAATCATCGTATCTCTGCCACTATTGTTTTTAGGGAAGGCAATAAAATCACGTATTGAATCTGCTCCACCAAATAATGAACATAACCTATCAAATCCAAATGCAATACCAGCATGTGGTGGTGCTCCATATTGAAAAGCATCCATCAAAAATCCAAATTGGTGTTGGGCTTCCTCTGCTGTAAAGCCAAGCACTTCAAACATACGTGCTTGTAAATCTTTGTTAAAAATACGCACACTACCACCACCAACTTCAACCCCATTAATTACCATATCATAAGCGTTTGCACGCACTTGGACTAAGGTTTCAAAACTATTTAATAATTGAATGTCCTCTGGTTTTGGTGAAGTGAACGGATGATGCATGGCAAAGTAGCGGTTCTCTTCTTCGTTAAATTCTAACAACGGGAAATCAACCACCCATAAACACGAGAAAGTATTTTTATCGCGCAAACCTAAACGTGTACCCATTTCTAAACGTAATTCGTTTAATGCTTTGCGGGTTTTATCGACTTGTCCGGCTAATAATAAAATTAAGTCGCCCGGTTGTGCGTTAAATTTCTCGGCCCAAAGTTTTAAAGCCGCCTCATCATAAAATTTATCTACCGATGATTTTATAGTTCCGTCTGCGTTTACACGTGCATAAACTAAGCCTGTTGCACCAATTTGGGGGCGTTTAACAAATTCTGTTAATTCATCCAATTGTTTGCGCGTATATTCAGCACAACCTTTTGCGCATATACCAACAACCAACTCGGCATTATCAAATACAGGGAAGTTTTTGCCTTTTACCACATCATTTACTTCTACAAACTTCATCTCAAAACGCGTATCTGGTTTATCGCTACCGTAATATTTCATGGCATCAGCGTATGTCATGCGTGGCAACGATTCGATATCAATTCCTTTAACGTTTTTAAACAGGTGTTTTACTAAGCCTTCAAACATATTTAAAATGTCTTCCTGCTCCACAAAACTCATTTCACAATCTATTTGTGTAAACTCTGGTTGGCGATCTGCACGTAAATCTTCATCACGAAAACACTTTACAATTTGATAGTAACGATCAAAACCACTTACCATTAACAATTGCTTAAATGTTTGTGGCGATTGTGGCAAGGCATAAAACTCACCAGGATTCATGCGGCTTGGTACTACAAAATCTCGAGCACCTTCAGGAGTTGATTTAATTAATACTGGAGTTTCAACTTCAATAAAATCTTGTGTATCTAAAAATGCACGTGTCTGTTGGGCTACTTTATGGCGCAACTGTAAGTTTGCTCTTACACTGGCCCTGCGCAAATCTAAATAGCGGTATTTCATTCTAATATCATCTCCACCATCCGTATTTTCTTCTATTGTAAAAGGTGGTGTGATGGATTCATTCAATACGTCAAAATCAGTTACACTAATTTCAATTTCGCCTGTTGGCATATTTAAATTTTTGCTTTCACGTTCTTTAACCGTACCAATAACTTTTAATACAAACTCTCTTCCCAACTTGCGGGCGCGTGTGCACAAATCAGCATTAGTATCCATATTAAAGGCTAGCTGTGTAATTCCATACCTATCTCGCAAATCAACAAAAGTCATACCTCCTAAATCCCGACTTTTTTGTACCCAGCCAGTTAAAGTTATTGTTTCGTTGTTGTTGCTTAATCTTAATTCACCGCAAGTATGTGTACGTAGCATGTTGTGTTACTTTAAATCTAAATAAGGTGCGAAAATAATAAAAAGCAAGCCTACAATAGCATTTAATTTTGGGTAAATACGTAAGTTGCCACCTTAATTATGGCAGAGTTATTTTCGGACGAGTATTTTATGCAATTAGCTCTAAAAGAGGCCCAAAAAGCCTATGATTTGGGCGAGGTTCCAGTAGGGGCTATTGTAGTAAGCAACAACAAAATAATTGGTAAAGGGCATAATTTAACCGAGCAACTAAATGATGTAACGGCCCATGCAGAAATGCAAGCCATTACCGCAGCTGCCAACTACTTAGGGGCAAAATATTTGGTTGATTGTACATTGTACGTTACCCTTGAACCTTGTGTAATGTGTGGTGGCGCTTTGTTTTGGAGCCAAATAAGTAAGGTTGTTTTTGGCGCTACAGATGATAAGCGTGGATGCAGTAAATTGGGTAATATTTATCATCCAAAAACAGAAGTAGTAGGTGGTATATTAGAAACCAATTGTGCTGAGTTGATGAAGTCTTTTTTTAAAAGTAAACGTTAGTTATTTTGATGCCAAGTAATTCTCTTAATTAGATAAAAATATTATAGCTCGTAACAATCTAAATAATTTGTTAGCTGTTTAATTACAAATAGCACTATTTTCGCTACTCAAATTTTAACAACTTAATTATAAAATCATATGGCATTCGAATTACCAAAATTACCATACGAGTACACAGCTCTTGAGCCGCATATCGATGCGCGTACCATGGAAATCCACCACTCTAAACACCACAATGCATACGTAACAAATTTAAATGCAGCAATTGCAGGTACCGATGCGGAGAAACTTTCAATTGAAGAAATTTGCAAAAACATCAGCAAATATCCAATGGCCGTTCGTAACAATGGTGGCGGACATTTTAACCATTCGTTGTTCTGGTCAATTTTAGGAAACAAAGGATCAAAACCTTCTGCTAGGTTACAAGCTGCAATTGAAGTAGATTTAGGTGGAATGGAAAAATTGAAAGAAGATTTTAACAAAGCTGCAACAACTCGTTTTGGAAGTGGATGGGCTTGGTTATGTGTTGAAGGTGATAAACTAAAAATTTGTTCAACCCCCAATCAAGATAACCCATTAATGGATGTAGTTACAGATTGTAACGGTACGCCAATTTTGGGTTTAGATGTTTGGGAACATGCTTATTATTTGCATTACCAAAACCGTAGACCAGATTATTGTTCAGCATTTTGGAGCATCATTAATTGGGATGAAGTAAGTCGCAGATACGAAGCAGCTCTTTAAACACCTTCAACCATGTGCGCAGAGCATAATTTTGTGCACACAATTATTTTAATATGCAAAATGTAATTAATATTCGTGAAATTGAGCTAATACCATCAGCCGAGGGTATAAAAATATTCGACTATGATGTATTAACCCGTGAAGAAGACAAACGTGTTAGGCGAGTTGCTTTGGATAAAGCAGCTACTCTTTCAAAAGTTTCAGGCCGTAAAGCAAATATTGTGTTAAAAACGCCCTCAGGATACAAACGTATTCAAACATTGGTACAGGGAGTAGATGCAACTTCTGCGTGGATTGATAATGGAATTGTTATTCCATTAATGGCAATTTATGCAGTTGATATTGTGTAATTAAATGCCTCAATAATAAGTTTTTTAAATAGGAGGGTAAAACGCCTATTTAAATCTTATAAGGTTCTGTTTAACTGTTTGGTTGTATTATGTAAATAGACATGCTGAACAGCTTTTCAATAAAAAATAATGTTGTTTTACGCTAAGTTAAGGGAGTAAAAAAGCCAGACATGTTTACATGTCTGGCTTTTTAAATATATAGTTTAAATTTTATTTAACTTATTCCACAGTTACCGATTTTGCTAAGTTTCTTGGCTGATCTACATTACATCCACGCATTACGGCAATGTGGTACGACAATAATTGAAGTGGTACACTTGCTATTAAAGGTAACATAGCCTCTTCGCAATGTGGAATATAAATTACGTGATCCGCATGTTGTCTGATGTGCTCGTCACCTTCTGTTGCAATAGCAATTACACGTCCTTTACGCGCTCTAACTTCTTGAATATTACTGATTACTTTTTCATAATTACTATGCTGTGTGGCTATAATAACAACTGGCATTTCTTCATCAATAAGTGCAATCGGTCCATGCTTCATTTCTGCGGCTGGATAACCCTCAGCATGTATGTAGCTTATTTCCTTTAGTTTTAAGGCGCCTTCTAAAGCAATAGGGAAACCATATCCACGACCTAAGTACAATGCATTAGTTGAATGCTGAAACAAAGCAGCAATTTTTTTAATGCTATCATTAAGTTTTAAGGCAGTTTCTACTTTGGCAGGAATTGTTTCAAGTTCAATAAGCAATTCTCTTAATCTTTGTGTGCTTATTGAGCCACGTTTTTTAGCAACAGATAGTGCCATTAATATAAGTGCAGTTACCTGAGCAGTAAATGCTTTGGTAGAAGCGACACCTATTTCTGGTCCTGCGTGCGTGTAAGCTCCTGCATCAGTAAAGCGAGGAATTGATGAACCTACCACGTTACATACCCCAAATATGGTTGCACCTTTGCTTTTTGCAAGTTCAAGCGCAGCTAATGTATCGGCTGTTTCACCGCTTTGAGATATGGCTATTACAAAATCTGTTTCGTCTAATACTGGATTACGGTATCTGAATTCAGATGCGTATTCTACCTCAACAGGAATTCGTGCAAAATCTTCGAATAAATATTCCCCAACTAACCCTGCATGCCAACTGGTTCCACATCCAACAATGATAATTCGTTTAACATTTTTTAACTTGTCTTCAAATTTATCAACCCCTGCCATAGTTATGGCACCATCATTAATGTGTGTTCTTCCTCGGAATGAATCTAAAATTGAACGTGGCTGCTCGTAAATTTCTTTAAGCATAAAATGCTCGAAACCGCCTTTTTCTATACTTTCTAAATTAATTTCAAGTTCCTGTATATATGGTGTTTTAATGGTATTGTCAATGGTTTTAACAGTTAGGTTATTATTGTCAATAATCACTAATTCTCCATCATTAAGATAAACTACGTTGCGGGTGTATTCAACAATGGGCGTTGCATCGCTTGCTATAAAATGCTCGTTTTCTCCTATGCCAACCACCATTGGGCTGCCTTTGCGGGCACCAATTAAGTATTTGGGGTTAGATTTAGATAATATAACAATTGCATAAGCGCCAACTACCTGTGTTAACGACATGCGCACTGCTTCTTCAAAGCTAACATTATTATTCTGATGTACTTCCTCAATTAAATGAATCAATACTTCTGTATCGGTTTCACTTTTAAAAGTATGTCCGCGTTCCATCAACGCAATTTTAAGCGAATGATAGTTTTCAATAATTCCATTATGTATAATCGCAAATTCACCACTTTGAGACAAATGTGGATGTGCATTTATATCGGTAGGTGCACCATGAGTCGCCCATCTGGTATGGCCCATGCCAGTATTTGCATGAAGGTCTTTTCCTGCACTTTCATTTTCAAGGTCAGCTACCTTGCCACTTTTTTTATAAATATTTAATGCTTTTTCAGGTGTTAAAAGGGCCACGCCAGCGCTATCATATCCACGGTATTCCAAGCGTTTTAAACCTTTAATAATAATCGGGTAGGCCTCGCGGTGACCTATGTAAGCTACTATTCCACACATATTAACTCAAATTTACTACAAACTTTCGGTTTTCAAAGGTATACTTTCTGTATCTGATTGTTTTCCCAATGCCTTTAGCAGGTTTTGCGTTTCAGTTAGCAGTTTTTCAAAATCTTCAAACGAGAGTGCTTGTTCGCTATCGCTTAATGCTTTTTCGGGATGAGGATGCACTTCCACTAAAATACCATCAGCGCCAATGGCAGCGGCAGCTAAACTTGCTGGCTTAACTCTTAAAGCATTTCCAGTACCATGGCTAGGATCAACAATTATTGGTAAATGACTTAATTCTTTTATTAGCGAAACTATACCTAGGTCTAATATATTTCTGCTGCTTGGATCAAAACTTCGTATACCCCTTTCGCATAAAATAACTTGATTATTACCTCCACTCAAAATATATTCAGCAGCAAGCAGCCATTCTACTGTTTTACCTTGAAAACCTCTTTTAAGTAAAATAGGTTTGTTTATTTTACCCAATTGGTCAAGCAGATAGAAGTTATGCATATTTCTGCTTCCAACTTGTAAAACATCTGCATAATCCATAACCTCATCAAGTAAGCTATAGTCTAGTATTTCGGTAACAACAATCATGTTGTATTTGTCGGCTGCTTTACGTAATAGCTGAAGTCCAGTTTTACCAAGACCTCTAAAACTATATGGAGAGGTACGTGGTTTGTAGGCACCACCACGTAAAAATTTAACACCTAATTTACTTAAAAATTCTGCAGTAGAAAATATCTGGTCTTCGTTTTCAACAGAACATGGTCCAGCCATGATGTTAAAAATACCATCACCTACACTATTACCTCCAATGTTAAAACTAGTTGATTCTTTCCAGATTTTAGAAGCAAGTTTATAAGGGGTATTAATTTCATGGGTACTCTCAATACAAGCAAAATCAGGTAAATCATGTTTGTTAGGTAGTTTAGTAATTACCACAATTTGTTGTTGTGGAACTATGTGATGTGCTATGTGATGATCGGTTAAATAATTAACCAAAGCCAACTTATCAGTTTCTACACTATTTTTTTTTAATACAATAATCACGTTACTATTTTATAACAGTGTAAGTAAGTATAAGTTTCACTTTTTGTTGTCCAGGAATACTTCTTTCTGTATCTAATATAGCCCTATTTGCGGCTATATTAAAATCCTCAGGTACAAACAAGTTTAATCCGTAGTTTATATCTACTTTGTTTTTGTTGTACGAATTCAGCAAATTTTGCACATGACGGTTAATATTAAATGTATATGTTCCTTTAGAGGCATCATATGTTCCGCCATAATAGGTTGCAGATTCGCTGAAGTCGGCTATGTTTTTTCTTCTACCAAACTCATCTGCATCCCATAAGTTTAATCTGGCAGGTACTGAATAGTTTTGGGTATCTTTAACTGTAAAAGTTATGCGAGCACTATTTACAGCTATGGGTTTATCGCTAGCTATTTTAGATAGACTAGGAATTAATATTCTTGTTTTAATGCCAGCAGCAGGTTTAACATAACAGGTATTTTGATGTGTTCCGTTATTTGCAGCTTGCAATGTGGCAGGTAAATTACTATGCTTGTATTGGTTCGTTTTAACTTCTGCAGTACCTGAAATAGGAAATACGTATTTAACCTGAGTTGTATCATTTCTACAATATACCACCAATGCCGTTTGCGGGTTATCAGTCCTCATGTTAAAATATGCGATAGCGCCATCTCCTGGAGCCATTGCGGCTTGTTCAGCAGAAATCATTAATCCCTTAAAAGTAGATTTGAAATTACTGGCTGAAGTAAATGAATCAACAGGTGTAGATTTCAATTTATTGATAAAAGCTGGATCAGTTAGTTTTATGCGCAGTTGTGGTGCAAAGCTTAGTCGTTTACCAGCAACAAACTCAATAACACTATCTGTTAAATTAAACTTACCACTGTAAGACCCAAGTTCGGTGGGTGATACTTGGTAATTTCTATTGGAATAAAAATACTCAGATAAGGAAGTAGGTAAATCTTCATTAACTTCATACACCTTAATGTTCTGGGCTGTATTGTTTCCATAAATGGCAGATGACCCTGCGTAGCGAATTTGTAGTACTACAGAATCAATGGTTTGACTACCAAAAGTAAAACCTGCTACAGGATATAAAAATTGAGTTACAATGTTAGCCTTAGTAACACCTAAAATAGGGTCATTTATTTGACCAAGCATGTAGTAAGTAAGAAATCGAGTGTCAACGCTATCTGCAGGACTGCTATATGTAATCACCTCGAATGTATCAGTAACTTGCACGTCAAATCCACTTCGGTTACCAATTACATCAGAGCCTACTTCGTTATTTTCTTTTTTGCATGAAAAATTTAAAAGAACAACTGCCGATAACAGCAAGTATGCAAAATATTTAGTTCTGTCTCTCCAATAAATTATCATACAATTTAATATAGTCTTCTACGTATCCTTCTTGTTCGTTGTGATCCAGAACTACTTTGCCTTTTTGCTTTTTAATAAAACTAGCAACTTCAGGATCTATTTCACTGCTACATTTTATTACAGCATCAGCATATGTAATAGCTGATTTATATAGGCCTGTACACGATGAATCCAATGAAGACATTTGCTTGTTATCAATGGTATTTAGACTTGCTTTACGGGCAAAGTCCTTACCTAAACTGCACTCAAATTGATTTTCGAATACACTGAAAACCACTTTTGCATTTTTAAAAACGGGCTCGTCTTTATAAATCGTTTTTAAGTACAATGGTATTAAACCTGTCATCCATCCTTGGCAATGAATAATATCTGGTTGCCAACCTAATTTTTTCACTGTTTCTAAAGCACCCTTACAAAAGAAGATGGTACGTTCATCATTGTCGCCAAAAAAATCGTTGTTTTCGTCTGTGTAAACGAACTTGCGATGAAAATAGTCTTCGTTGTCTAAAAAATAAACCTGCATTTTGGCTTCTGGCAATGAAGCAACTTTGATGGTTAGTGGATTATCATTGTCGTCTATCGTAATGTTAATACCTGATAGCCTTACAACTTCGTGTAACCTGTTTCTACGTTCGTTGATACAACCATATCTGGGCATTAATACCCTGATTTCGTTGTCTTTCTCCTGAATGGCCTGAGGTAATCGTCTGGCTAACTCCGCAACTGTACTCACTTTTAAATAGGGGCTCATTTCAGATGAAATGAACAAAATTTTCTTCTTTGCCATGATGGATGTGCTTAAAAAAGTTTACAAAAATATATAAAATATATAGAAAATTACTAATATACCGCCCAGTTTATTTTGAATTATTCTATAAACCACACATAATTAGCGATCTACATGTTTGTATTTAAATCCATTAAGCTGTTACAAGATCATTTATCAGAGAATCGCCCAAAATTTGGTAAGGTTGGGTTTGTTCCAACTATGGGTGCAATTCATCAAGGACATTTAGATTTAATAGCAGCTTCAAAAACAAATGGTTGTTATACAGTTTGTACCATTTATGTTAATCCTACTCAATTTAATAATACCGAAGATTTTGAAAAATACCCAAGTACCATCGAACTGGATATTATTAAACTTACACAAAACAAGTGTGATGTACTTTTTTTACCCTCTAGTACTGAAATGTATGGTAATCATGTAGTTGCAGATAAATACAATTTTGGTGCTGTTACTAATAGTTTTGAGGGTGCACTAAGACCAGGGCATTTTGATGGCGTGATTACGATTGTAAGTAAATTATTTGATGCAGTAAAGCCCGATGAAGTATTTTTTGGACAAAAAGACTTGCAACAATGTATGGTGGTAAAACACTTAATTGGTAATCGATTTTACAACATTAAAATGAACATTGTGCCTACCAAACGTGAACCTAGTGGATTGGCGATGAGCTCAAGAAATGTAAGGCTTAAAGATGAAGAAAGAGCTTTAGCAATTCGATTATATGAAGCCCTTGTATTTGTGAAGCAACAAGTATTGATGGGTGTTGTGGCAAGTGAAGCAATAAGTATTGCCAAAGCACAATGGTTAAATCACCCCAAGTTAAAATTAGAATACCTTGCTTTAGTAGATACAAACACCATGGAGCAACACGAAAAAGCAAGGCCCGAAATACATTATGCAGTAATTATTGCATGCTGGTGTTCAAATGTGAGGCTTATCGACAATATGCTGTTGACTGATTAATTAAAAAAAACATTTACTTTGATCCAATGCGTAAGCAAGATGAATTTTTAGAACTATCAGAAAAGTTTGCGTTTGATCGCGAACACCGCAGCCGTATGCATGTTAATGTGCACAAATACGAGGCTGCTTTTGTTAGTGCTAAAAAACAGTTTGCCAATTTAGAGTTAGCACGTGAACGTGCTGCTTACTTTAAATGGAAAGTAATTGAAAATCTTGATAAATATCTAATTGAATTTGAATCTAACGTAATACGTAAAGGTGGTAAAGTACTTTGGGCCGATGATGCTAAAGGTGCATTAACAGAAATCACAACCATTATTAATAAGCACAATGCTAAATTAGTGGTTAAAGGCAAAAGCATGATAACCGAAGAAATTGGGTTAAATGCGCATTTGCGTGCAAATGGAGTTGAGGTTTCTGAAACTGATTTAGGGGAATATATTGTTGATGCAGCTAACGAACAGCCCTATCATATGGTTACTCCTGCCATGCACAAAACAAAATTAGAGATAACCGAATTACTTAATGCAAAAATAGGTACATCAATAGAAGCCGATCCTGAAGATATTGCAGCGGATGTTGCAGCCGAGGTGCGTGGTAAATTCTTAAAAGCTACAATAGGCATTACCGGAGCAAATTTCTTAATTGCTGATTCGGGTATGGTTGGCGTTACCGAAAATGAAGGTAATGCACGTTTGTGTTTATCCATGCCGCAAGTGCATATTGTGGTTGCAGGTATAGAAAAAGTAATTCCATCTATAAATGATGCCGAATTGTTTTTTAGTTTATTAGGGACCTATGGCACCGGACAAAAAATAACAACTTACAATTCGTTGGTTGGTCCGAGGGTTGCAGATGATATGGATGGCCCAAAAGAATTTTATGTGGTTTTAGTTGATAATGGCAGGAGTAGCATTTTAGTTCAACACGAACAACGACAAGCTTTGGGCTGCATTCGTTGTGGTGCTTGTTTAAATGTATGCCCGGTGTTTCAAAACATAGGTGGCCATGCTTATGGTAGCACCAATACTGGTCCAATTGGCTCGGTTTGGGCGCAACACCAAAATGGAGTAGAAGAGTTTAAACACTTGAGTTTTGCAAGCCCCATTTGTGGTAAATGCACCGATGTGTGCCCAGTTAAAATTGATATCCATAACCACTTGTTGCGGAATAGAAAAGACAGTGTGCAACAAGGTGAGGTAAAAAATAGCGAAAAGCTGATGTGGTACAGTTGGAAAAAAATCATGCTAAGCCGCAAGAACATGAACAAAGGTGTTTCCATTAAAGGATTCATGTTAAAATCATTTTTCAAATCTGCTTGGGGAGAAAGAAGACAGTTTCCAGTGCTTGCCGATAAATCATTCAACCAACTATGGCGCGAGCGGTTTGGGCAATAAAAAAGCGAGACTAAATTTAATTAGCCTCTTTTTTTTGTTTATTGAGCTTGTAAATTTCATAGGTGACATAGCCAATAATACCCAAAAGGACAATGTAAGTATAAGGTTTATCTTTGTTTTCGGACAAAAAATATAAAACAATACATAACACGATAAATATTACTTTTAGTAATATTTTATGCTTGTCGATTAACTTTTTAGTTTTTGGTAAGGTGGTCAGTATTATTAATAATAATGCTGTACCAATTGCTAATAACTCATTCATTTCAATTAATTTTTAACACTTGGTTGCCCAATTTCGGATGCCCCACAGAACTTATCAACATTAGATCCAGTGCAAAGATCGCAGTAGCATAAATAGCATCCAATAGATCCAAGTATTCCAGAAGTTCCAATTCCACCAATAAAAGCAGCAGCAAGACAAGCAGAATATGCAGGTTGTCTGCAAACAGTTGGACGGTGTCCTCCAACCTTGGGAGCAAATACATCAGCTATTTGATTCGTTTTCATTGTTTTTAGTTTTTCAAACATAGAGTTACTCAAAGGCATGCTAATATTAGAGGGATAAACTAAAGAATAATCTGATGCCAATCGTTGTGCTAAATTAGTATAAAAAATTAGTTTTTGGTTAACAGTTATATTGTCATATCCTAGTAAACTGTTAATCCGATCGGTATTACCGTTAAAATAATAGAACTGTAAGCTATCAATATTTACATTAAAATCGATAATTCGTTGATTAAATTGAATGATTTCATTCTCAAGTGATTCAATGCTTGATAGTTCAATTTTTGAAGTTTGGATTTTGTTTTCATTAATTTTTGGTTTTATCTGTTTTTTCTCAAACTCAGATTTAGTGCAACCAATAATTAGTGCAAATGATAAGCAGATTAAACTTACGAATTGAATTGTTTTGAATTGTTTTGAATTGTTAATATAATATTGTTTTATTCAATCGAATTTAATTTTTGAAAACTCAGTTAACAAATATTAATCGGAAATAACCGTTTGAATTCGACTATTTTTAGGGGATGATTTTTCTTAAGCATCGTTAAAATATTGTTGAATTTAGTCAGTCTTCTGTATGATTTACTATCGATTTTTCTATGGATATCCATTTTTAATCGCTATTCAAATCAATTTAGGAATTTAATCTAACCCATAAAAAATCCCCAAACCGAAATTTCAGTTTGGGGATTTTAATTATGAATATAATAAATTAGAAATCTCTTCTTCTGCCGCTACCTTCGGTACGTCTGCGTGCGCCACTAAAGCCGCTATCGCCACCACGTGAACCTTCGCTACGTCTTCTGTCGCCACCACCTGAGTATCCTCCACGTGAACCGCCATCTCTGTCGCCACCGTAACTTCTGCCACCTCTGTCACTACCTCTATCTCCTCCGTATCCGCCACGTGAACCTCTATCACCACCACCATAACTTCTTCCGCCTCTATCTCCTCCGTATCCACCACGTGAACCTCTATCACCACCACTGCGTGTACGTCCACCAGCGCTTTCGTTTCCGCTAACTTCTACACGTACTTGGCGTCCTTTATATTCGCTGCCATGTAAGGTAGTCATTACTTTTTCTACTTGTTCAGCATCAACGTTAATAAAAGAATAAACTCCTTTTACATCAACACGGTAAATGTTTGCGTTTGGTATTTCGGTAACGTTTGAAACAAAATCTTTTAATGAACCCACATTTAAACCATCTTTTTGGCCAATGCTTACAAATAAGCGTGTGCCACGAGATGCACCGTAAGTTTCGTTAGATCCACCTTCTGCTCTTGATCCAGCAGCACCACGTTCAGCCACATTTAAGTCAGGGCCATTCATGTATTCTGCACTAAATCTGCGAAGTTCTAACGAAAGCATTTTTTTCATTAACTCTGTTTTATCCAATTCTAAAATTGGCTTCAAGTGCTTTTCAACTACATCATCAAAAAACGATTCTTCAATTTCTGTTGAGTTAATGGTATCAATAAACGCCAACAATTTTTTATCGCGAACTTCCATTGCTGAAGGAATCATAACGCGGTTAAATTTAATGTTGGTTAGCTTTTCAATTTCACGTAAACGATAAAATTCTCTTACGTTTAATAATGCTATAGATGTACCTAATTTACCTGCACGAGCTGTACGACCACTGCGATGTGTATAGTTTTCGATATCATCAGGTAAATGATAATGAATTACGTGAGTTAAATCACTCACATCAATACCACGAGCAGCCACGTCTGTTGCTAATAAAATTTTAATTGCTTTATGACGGAAGCGACTCATTACTTTTTCGCGTTGACCTTGACTCAAATCACCGTGTAAGCAATCTGCGTTGTAGCCATCACGAATTAACTTATCGCTTATATCTTGTGTTTCGTGTTTAGTTGTACAGAATATAATTCCGTAAAAACTTTCGTTGTTAAAATCTAAGATGCGTTTAAATGCAGCATATTTATCTTTGGCATGCACTACAGCGTACTCATGTGAAATGTTTGCGTTGCTTGAGTTCGCTTTACCTACACTAATCTCTACAGGGTTTTTCATGTATTGATTAGCGATGCTACGAATTTCTTTAGGCATGGTAGCACTAAATAAGCAAACACGTTTTTCATCTGGAGTAACAGATAGGATACCTTCAATATCTTCTCTAAAACCCATGTTTAGCATTTCATCGGCTTCATCAAGCACAACGTAGCTAATAGTTTTGATATTAACAGCCCTGCGGCTCATTAAATCAATTAGTCGTCCAGGGGTGGCTACAATAATTTGTGCTCCTCTGCGTAAATCTTCAATCTGGCCGTTGATGCTGGCTCCACCGTATACTGATACGATACGAACACCTTGCATGTGCTTGCTGTAAGTGGTTAAATCGCGACTAATTTGCATGCAAAGTTCGCGAGTTGGGCAAATAATTAAAGCCTGTGTTTGTTTGGCGTTAAAATCTACTAGTTGCAATAAAGGTAAGCCGAATGCGGCTGTTTTACCAGTACCGGTTTGAGCTAATCCTAAAATGTCTCTTTCGTTTTCTAAAAAAACAGGAATGGACTTTTCCTGAATGGGGGTAGGATTTTCAAAACCCAGCTCCGAGATGGCGCTTAAAACGGACGCGTTTAAGCCCAGGTCGTTAAATGTTGTCAAAGTACGATATTTTGTTAAATGAGGCGCAAAGATAGGCAAATAATTGACAGTTAGCTATATTTTACCAAAACAATTAAATGTCATGTTTTGGTTGATGTATAATAAAACCTCTAAAAACTTTACATTTGTGGTCTTATTATGAATATAAAAGAACTATTAAATAAACGTATTTTAATTTTAGATGGTGCTATGGGTACCATGATTCAGCGTTATAAATTAGACGAAAAAGATTTTAGAGATGAGTCTTTAGCTAATCATATTAAACCATTAAAAGGGAACAATGATTTGCTTTCATTTACGCGCCCTGATGTAATTAAAGCCATACATGCACAATATTTTGATGCAGGAGCTGATATTATTGAAACGAATACTTTTAGTGGAACTACCATTGCGCAAGCTGATTACGAATTGGGTGCTGATGTGGTTTGGAAAATAAACTTTGAATCGGCTAAAATAGCTAAAGAGGTAGCTGATGAATACACGGCAAAAAATCCCGATAAGCCACGCTTTGTAGCTGGTGCTATGGGTCCAACAAACCGCACAGCATCATTAAGTCCTGATGTAAACGACCCTGGTTACAGAGGTGTTACTTTTGATGAGTTGGTTGCAGCATACAAAGAACAAGTTAAAGGTTTAGTGGCAGGTGGAGTTGATATTATTTTGGTTGAAACCATATTTGATACCCTAAATGCAAAAGCCGCATTATATGCTATTGATGAGTACATGGAAGAAACTGGGAAAAGTTATCCTGTAATGGTTAGTGGCACAATTACCGATGCCTCGGGGCGTACCTTGAGTGGTCAAACAACAGAGGCGTTTTTAATCTCCATGCAACATGCCCCATTATTAAGTGTAGGTTTAAATTGTGCTTTGGGTGCCAGTGCCCTTCGTCCTTATCTACAAGTACTTTCAACCAATGCACCGTTTTATGTAAGTGCATATCCTAATGCAGGTTTACCAAACGAAATGGGTCAGTATGATGAGAGTCCGGCTGCAATGGCCAAGCAAGTTGAAGAGTTTTGTAAGGAAGGGTTAGTAAATATATTGGGTGGCTGTTGCGGTACAACTCCTGATCATATAAAGGCTATTGCTGATATGGCGGCAAATTACGCTCCGCGAAAAATTGGAGTAGCAAGCAATTAAGGTATCAATCGCATCGTGATATCAATTTACGATGCGAATAAAAATTATGTAACATGGATGCGCAACTGATTATAGTAATAGCCATTTTATTGGGTGCAGCTGTTTATTTAGTACGAACACTTTTTAGAAGTGCTAAGGGTCATAGCTGTGAAAGCGGTAAGTGCAGCCATCACCCAACCATAGCTAAAAAATAATTCTGTGTAAACTGTTTTCAAAAAATATATATTGCTCTAAATAATTTTATTGTGAGCAATCCTTTATTCAGAAGAAAAACCATAGCACAAATTGCAGGCGAAGCGGAGGCTAATCAAAATAGCGAGCACAAACTCAAGAAAACATTAAGTCTTCGTGATTTAACCTCATTAGGTATAGCAGCCATTATTGGCGCAGGTATATTTAGCACAATTGGTAATGCAAGTGCAAGTGGTGGTCCTGCTGTTATTTTACTGTTTGTTTTTATTGCCATTGCATGTTCGTTTTCTGCATTAAGTTATGCTGAGTTTGCAAGTAGTATTCCCATTTCTGGTAGTGCTTACACATACGCTTATGCATCGTTTGGTGAGATTGTAGCATGGATTATAGGCTGGGCTTTAATTGTAGAATATGCCATTGGTAATATTGTAGTAGCCATAAGTTGGAGTGATTATTTTACTGGTTTAATGGATGGTATTGGTTGGCATATACCAGAGTATTTAACCATGGATTATTTAAGTGCTAAAAATGGTTTTGTAGAAGCTACATCGCTTTTGGCATCAAACCAAACCATAACACATTACCTGCAACAGCAACAATTGGCATGGCAAAGTGCACCCGAAATTTTTGGCTTGAAATTGATTTGTGATTTACCTGCATTGGGAATTGTATTCGCTATTACTGCACTTATTTATCGTGGGGTGCACGAAACCAAAACCGTAGGAAATTATTTTGTAGGCTTAAAATTAATTGTAATTGTATTGGTCATAATTGTTGGGGCATTTTATGTGAATCCCGATAATTGGAGTCCGTTTGCACCAAATGGTTTTAAAGGTGTTTTACAAGGTGTAGCATCGGTATTTTTTGCATATATTGGTTTTGATGCATTGGCAACCACTGCCGAAGAGTGTAAAGATCCCAAACGTGATTTGCCTAAAGCCATGATCGCATCATTAACTATTTGTACCATATTATACATGCTCATTTCATTATCATTAACAGGTATGGTGAGCTATAAAGAATTGGCTGTTGGCGATCCGTTGGCACACGTTTTTGAATTGTTGCATGTAAATTGGATGAGTGGCATAGTTGCAGTAAGCGCTGTAATAGCAATGGCCAGTGTGTTATTGGTTTTCCAAAATGGGCAACCACGCATTTGGATGAGCATGAGTAGGGATGGACTTTTGCCCAAGCGTTTTAGTAACATCCATCCCAAGTTTAAAACACCCGCATTTAGCACCATAGTTACAGGGTTGTTTGTTGCCGTTCCGGCTTTGTTTTTAAACTTAAAAGAGGTTACAGATTTATCAAGTATTGGAACCCTGTTTGCATTTGTTATTGTAAATGCAGGAGTAATAAGAATGGAATCGCACAGCAACGAGTTCCATGTTGGGTTTAAAGTTCCTTATATTAACGGTAGGTTATTGGTGCCTATTTTATGTTTGGTTAGTTTATATCTATTTATTGTGTTTGATAACACACAAACATTTATGCATGTTGGTTTGCGAGAAAATTGGCCAACTCTTGCTTTTTGGTTATTGTTTTTGGTATTAAGTGTGCTTACATTTTTAAAACGTTTTAGCACCATTCCCGTTTTAGGTATGGTTTCTAATTTTTATTTAATGACCCAGTTAAATTTTACCAATTGGGCTGCGTTTATGTTGTGGTTATTATTGGGTTTATTTATCTATTTACTATACGGTAAAAAGCAGAGTAAGTTAAATAAATTGGCCCCATAACCATTTAAAATGTTGCATTTATATACCATGGATGATGTCATGATGAGTATCTCTAATTGGTTGTAAAAGTAGAAACCAAATTGATTATTTTCCTTTTACACGTTTTATAATCCGTTTACCTAAAATTCTTCGTTTTTTAATCTAAAGATACTTTTATTGGAGTTTGTTGTATTACTTTCGCACCCGTGAAAAATCTAGTTACATTGTTAAGTCTGTTTTTGCTGTCAGCAACAACTATTAATGCCCAAACCCCCAAAAACACCTTAAGTGGTACGGTTAAAGATGCCAAAAATGGTGAAGACCTAATAGGCGTTTCTATATCTGTTAGTGAGTTAAAAATAGGTGTAGCTACTAATACATATGGGTATTACTCATTAAATCTTCCTGAGGGCAAATACACCATTGTGTATTCCTATGTTGGTTATGCTACCCAAACCAAAACCGTTGATTTAACCAAAGGGGATATAACTTTAAAAGTTGAGTTAGCAGAAGATAAACGCGAGTTAAATGAACTTACAGTAACTACAGATAGACCAAACTCATCTAATGTGGAATCAACAAAAATGAGTGTGGTTAAAATGGATATTAAAGAGGTAAAAAAAATTCCGATATTATTAGGTGAAGTTGATATTATAAAAGCCATACAATTATTACCTGGTGTGCAAGCAGCAGGTGATGGTAATACTTTGTTTATTGTGCGTGGTGGTAATGTGGATCACAACTTGGTGCAGTTAGATGAGGCCGTGGTTTATAATCCATCTCATGTGGTAGGTTTCTTTTCTGTGTTTAATGGTGATGCGATAAAAGACTTTGAAATTTATAAAGGGGGTATACCTGCCAATTATGGTGGCCGATTGGCTTCTGTTTTGGATGTGCGTATGAAAGATGGTAACTCTAAACAATTTAGCGCAAGTGGTGGTATAGGTATATTGTCATCTCGTTTAACGATAGAAGGACCGATTCAAAAAGATAAAAGTTCATTTATGATTTCGGGTAGGAGAAGTTATTTTGATGTGTTTTTCCCATTAACAGAGCAAACTAAAGATTTGACTGCTTATTTTGGCGATTTAAATATTAAAACAAACTTTGTTTTAAATGAAAAGAACAAGTTGTTTTTGTCTGGTTACATTGGTAGAGATAATTTGGGTACAGGAAGTTTATTTGGTTTAGGTTGGGGAAACCAAACGGCTACTCTGCGTTGGAACCATATTTTTAGCTCACGTATGTTTTCAAACACCAGTTTAATTTTTAGTCGGTATAATTATAATGTTGATTTTAATATTTCGCCTAATTTAAATTTATCACGATTAAATTACATTACTGATTTTGGTGTAAAGCAAGATTTTAGTTATTACGCTAATCCTAAAAACAGCATTAAGTTTGGGTTCGCAGCTACACATCATACATACTCTCCCGGAGAAGTTAATCCCATTACATCAGAATCTATTATCTTAAAGGATGTGTTACCTGCAAAACGTGCACTAGATTACGGAGTATACATTAGTCATGCTTTAAAAATTAACAACCGTTTATCAACCGAATATGGTGCGCGTTTGTCTATGTTCCAAAATGTAGGTAAAGGTCGTGAGTTAATTTATGCTGGAGGCACACCAACATTTTTTAGTAATGGATTTATCAATACATCAACCATTATTGATACCACAAACCATGATTGGAACAAAGTGTACAATACTTACTTTGGCTTGGAGCCACGTTTGGCTTTAACTTATGTTATTAATGCAAGTAGCTCAGTTAAGGGTTCGTATAACCGCATGTTTCAATACATGCATTTAATACAAACAACCAATGCAAGTATAGGTGCTGAATTTTGGACGCCATCTGATAAGTACATCAAACCACAAATGGCCGATCAGGTGGCATTGGGGTATTTCCGTAACTTTAGTGAAAATGCCATTGAAGCATCAGCCGAGGTGTATTATAAGCTCATGAATAACACGGTGGAGTTAAAGGATGATGCAGATGTACAGTTTAATGAGGCTATAGAATCGCAGGTATTACCAGGCATTGGTAGGGCTTATGGTATTGAGTTGTTATTACGCAAACAACGTGGTAAAACAACTGGCTGGTTAAGTTACACTCTTTCAAAATCGGAAAGAAAAGTGGATGGGGTGAACAACAACGAGTGGTATAATTTCAGGTTTGATAGAAGGCATTATTTAACTTTTGTGCTTAGTCATGAGTTTACAAAACGTATAAGCATGTCGGCTAATTTTATATATGCTACAGGCGATACGTATACGCCTGCTGTTGCTTATTTTGAGTTTGAGGGTAATAAGATCATTGAATATGGCGCAAGAAATAGTGCACGTGTTCCTGCTTATCATCGCATGGATTTATCCTTAACTTTAAATCAGAAGAAAACAGAAGCTAGACCTCTTTGGGTGTTTTCAAAAAGAAAGTTTGAAGGCAGTTGGGTTTTCTCTGTTTACAATGCTTATGGACGTAAAAATCCATACAGTATATCGTTTAGAACAAATGAATTAACAGGCAAAAATGAAGCTGTGAGAACGCATTTATTCACTTTTGTTCCATCAGTTACCTATAACTTTAAATTTTAATTAGGGCCATGAAAAATAGAATTGTATTAATAAGCAGTTTACTATTAGGGTTAATGTTTACATCATGTGATGAAGTGATAGACATTGATGTGCCTGATAATACCGAGAAAATTGTTGTGGAAGGTCAAATTACAACTGAAGTTGATAGTTCTTATGTTAGACTTACCAAATCGTTAGGGTATTTTGATAATACTAATGCAACACCATTAGTTACAGATGCTGTGGTTGATGTAAATGGTATTTCATTTAACCATATTGGTAACGGTGTATACAAAGCCTCTTCAGGATATGTTGGTACAATAGGGTCTATTTATAACTTAAAGATAACACACCAAGGAAAAACATACACATCAAGCTCGACACTAGAACCTATGTTTGAAATAGACACGGTAGTTTCTTATTTTAAACCTGCTTCAGGGTTTATTGAGGAAGGTTATGCTGTTGCATACTTAGCAAAGGATAATAGAGCAAGAACCAAGTATACCTATTTCCGTTTTGGATTTACAAATACAGAAGATACAGAAGGTAAAGATTCGCTATTTGATGTAAGGATATTGTTTGATAACAGAAACTCTATAATTAATGAACCTTTTGTTTTTGAATTGCCATTTTTACGCTTACAACCCAATGATACTGCATTGTTAATTTTCCGTTCTATTGATGAGCCAGTAAATAGATATTATCAAGCATTAAGTAATAGAGGCAATGCTGGAGGACCGTTTAGTACGCCACCTGCTAACTTGCCTACTAACATAAACGGAGGTGCTTTGGGTTTGTTTGCCGCATATGATGTAAAACGTTTCCGTGCTGCAATTAAAGAATAGTTAACTGCTGTGGTCTGCCACAATAAACCATTTGCCTTTAAGTTTACGCATAAGTAAAGTGAAGTGTCCGCCTACATCACCTGCATTTCTTTTTAAATCCCATTTGCCAACAACAAAAGCTAGATCTTTACCAAGTAGTTTTATGTTTAAAATTTGCAGATCCAGTTTACCCATTGCGTTTTTATCGGGGTAAGATTTTTTGTAGTTGGCTAAGGTGTTTTTCCAGCCTCTTGTAACCCCACGCTTGCCCACGAAGGTTAACGAATCGTTGTTCCAATATCCTTGCATGTAGGCTTCAATTTTGCCTTCATTCCACGATTTTTGTTGTGCTTGTAGTAGTTTTTGAATGTCAACACGATCATTTGCAATAGGCGCCTTTCCTTTTTTAGGACGCGGTTTTTTAGCAAATACAGGTGTTGTAAAAAGTATGCTAGTTATAGCCAGTATGTAGGTAATGTGTTTTAATTTAGTATTCATGTGATGTTATTGTCAAAAACAAAAGTCGTGAATTTTGTTGTAATTCATCCATATGCTGGGATTATTAATAATGGGTATAGTTTTAATTAATTTTTAATAGGAGGATACTTTTTATAATTCAGTTTTTGGGAGTAGGTTTTTATTCTAACGATTATATTTCAAAGTAATGGAAGTCTATAAATGCATGGCATAATTGATAAGTAACGTATCTAAAATTTATGTTAATTTCGCTTCTTATTTTTTCTATACCTTTATCATTACTTTATTGGTTAAATTAATTCTCCATGTGTAAAATAATATTTTTGACATTTGTTTTTCTAATTAACCTGACATCACTTTTTGCAAATTCAATTAAAATATGTGAGCAATATATTTTTGATGGCAAATATGATAGGGCACTAGAAACAATATATGTTATCAATGACGAAAATATCCCTTCAATTAGGTATAAAAAATTGATGTTATTGGCAGAGATTAACTATCAAACAAAAAACATAGAGTACTTTAAATATTATACAGACTCAGCGCAAATACTGCTCAAAGTGCGTTTAGTTAAATCAAACGCCTATCAGGCTGAGGTATACCGAAACTATTCCAAGTATTTTCATTTTAATGCCATGGCACACAAGGCAGTTCCATATGCTGATTCTGCATTGAGTTTGTATCATGTTTATAAACCTGAAATGAATCGTATCGAGGCCTATTCGCTTTTTTTAGCAAAGGCATCTGCGGAGCGAAATAATGCGCGTGGCGTGGTAAAATATTACTTTGATACAGCTTATCAACTATTTTATAACCAACCTGGCATTAGTATTTTTAGGATGGTTGAATTGCACAGAAGTTTTGCCAATTACAACCAGGATTTTCTTAATAATAAGCGATTGGATGTAAAACAGAAATTCCCTTATTACAAGGCTGCTATGCATGCATATAATCAAGCTATTGATATTTTAGAGAATAATTTTCCATCAAATTATGGTGAACGTGGCATGATTAACTGCTTAAAAGGTCTAGCCAATAGTATGGTGGGGGATTATAAGTTGGCTTATGCTGATTATAATAAATCGGTGAGTTTATACAGTAAAAGCATGGAGCATTCATTATCTAACCTCACTGATTACTTGTTTGCATTAAATAGACGCGCTTCAATTTTATCACATGTTTTTAGTAATCATGAAATGAAAGCGATAAAAATGAAGGAGAATAAACTGTTGCGCTCATTAATACCTGAGTGGGAATTATGGGTTAATAAAAACACCAATAAAGATATAGGTGTTTTAAAATTCATCTACAGCAATTCTCCTATCAATTTATTGGCTACAAACTACTTTTACTTGTATAAAATAAGTGGCAATAGAGGTGATGCAGATTCGTTTTTTTACTATACCGAACGGAGTAAATTAAATTCATTATTAAGCTTTACTAAAATCTCATCAAGACCTAATTTTTCTATTAAAAGTATCAAACAAGTTCAGTCAGCACTTACAAATAATCAATCCATTGTTCAATATTTTAATAATTATGCTAGTGGTAATTATGCCCTGCTTTTTTTAAAAGATACCTTTCATTTAATTGATTTAGGAGATGATGTTTTTTTCGATTTTAAAAGTAAAATGAATCTATTTGAATATGATAAGTCATCGTTTTCTTTCTATAAGAATAATTCTTTCAAGCTTTATCAGTTAATTTTCAAGCCTATTGCAAGCTTTTTACACCCTCAGATTAACGATGTAACCATTATCCCATCCGTTAAAACAGGTAATATCAATTTCGAGTCTTTAATAACAGATACCATTCATCATACTTATAAAAGTCAGCCATATTTATTTAAGAAGTATAAATTTAACTACCAGCTATCATACTCGCTAAAAGAGTATTTAGCCCAACAAGTAAATAGTACAAACGCACCTATAGCATTTTGTCCAAACTATCAATATGCTGCAGTAACAGAGCTCCCTTTTTTATCCAACCAAACTTCATCTTTAAAACAATTTTATTTCAATTGTTATTTAGGTAATCAATCTAGTGTTAGTTATTACCAATTTAATGCTCCTCAAGCAAGTGTTATTCATTTGGCTGGGCATAGTTATGTGGCTAGTCACAGTGATATTTCTCAAAATCATTTGCTACTTACCAATCATCAAGGTAAATTAGAGAAACTAAATGTGTTAGAAATTACAAGAACAAAATTAAATGCTAATTTGGTGGTACTTGCTTTATGTGAGACCGGACGAGGAGATGATTATGTATCTGAGGCGAATCTTAACTTTCCGTATTATTTTTTTCGGGCAGGAGCTAAATCTTGTGTATACGGATTAAGCAAATTAGATGATAAAAGTTCGGCTGAGATACTCACCTATTTTTACCAGTTTTTAAATGAGGGAATGCATAAGGATGACGCCCTTTATGAAGCGAAAAAAAAGTATTGGTCTATTAATCGTTTAGATGAGGAGTATAGCCCTATATTTTGGGCTCCTTTGGTTGTTGAAGGGAATTTAAGTCCATTGGTATTATCTGCGCAAAATCCGTATGTTATTTTTTATTTATTAGGTGCTACGCTTTTGTTTATATTGATAGTATCCTACTGCTTATTTCCAAATAAGTACTTCGTTCAGTAAACTAGTTGTTTTGGCAGAAAGGTATTCATCATCTTCAGTTTGAATGCTTCTTAACATGACTTTTGCTTCTTCTTTTTTATTTAAATAAATTAAATCAATAGACATAAAATACATGGCTTTGTTTCGGTACATACTAGTTGTATGAATACGCTTAAACTGTGCTATAGATTTAGAATATTCTTTATTGTTTAAGTAGAGTAGTCCCGCTATATAACTTAATGTATCCGTGTGGTTATTTGAATCTAATTTTTCAAAAATTTCGATACCCTGTTTTATATTTTCTGTTTTATAAGCATTTATTAGGGCATCTTTTTGTAATGCATTATTTGTACTTGTTGCGAATACAGCAATACTGTTATCTGCAAATACGAATTCTATTAAAGTGGTTTGATAAATCCATTTATTGTAGGATAATTTTCCTAAAATAAGAACCAATAAAATAGCAGCTGCACCCGCATATTTTAGCGTTCGATCATGTTTATTTGTTTCGGTATAATTTAATACTGTAGTTGATGCTAAAAACTTTTTTAATGCAGTAAAATCATTATTGTGATCTTGTAAAAATAACCAAGCACCATCCAAGTATTCATGCTCATCTTTGTGTAGCTCAATCCTCCTCATCATTGCTTGCTTCTCTTCTTGTGAGCAAGTACTTTCAAGGGCCATTATTTCTGTAATGGTAGTATTATTTATAAGATGATTCATTATTCAAAATAATTACATGATAGTTTTCCAAATGCGTTTCAGTTTTACCCGAGCTTCATAGATGTTATTTTTTACATTATTGTAGCTTAGGTTTAGTTTATTGGCTATTTCTTCATTACGATAACCTGCCAAATGCAATTGCATAATTTCACGTTCACGTGGTTCGAGCCTCGTGAGCATTAACTCCAATGCATCATGCGTAAACTGTTTGTAAGCTGTATTTTTTTCTGTTGATGTAAACCAATAACGAATATTAATTATAATATTCTCCCTGTTGTGTTTAATTTTTAAATAATCAATGCTTTTGTTTTTAATGGCAACGGTGAGGTATGCTAGTGGATTATGGATGAGCACGGCTGTAATCGTTTTACGTTCGGCAGTATTCATGGCCAGTAATTTTTCAAATAAATCGGCAACTATATCCTCTGCGTTTGTTTCGCATCTGAGGTATTTATAGGCAATAAGCAAAAGGTGTTTCTGATGCAAAGTATATAAGGTAGCTAATGCATTGTTATTTCCAGCTGCATATAACTCCCAAAGACTTGTTTCGTTTAACTGTTTAACTTTTTCTAATGCCATGTATTTCCATCACAAAGTATATCAATAAATAGTTTCAGGCAATAGGAGAAAAGGAATCGCACTGATCGTCATAAATGTAAATTTTAATACTGAAACCTTGTTTCAGTATGAGTGGGTATGGATATTAAAAAAATAATTAAAGTAAATGACTTGATTGCCTCAGGTCGATCTGGCACACCTCGTTATATGGCAGATAAACTGGGGATTTCAGAGCGTATGTTATTCCATATCATCAAGTTTATGAAAGATGAATTGCATGCACCCATTAAATATGATAGAAATAAAATGAGGTATTTTTTTGATGGAGTTGGGGTGTTGGATTTTAAATGGAATGATAAAATTAACACCATGATGTAAAATGATTTAACCATTTTATATAAACAGGCAACTGAAGTTTGGTTGCAGTATGTACGATTACGTTTGGGCGTCTTTTTAATCAAGTGTAGAAACCTTGAATTTATATTTTGGGCACAAATTTTTTAATAAAAAAACACAAATACATTAAATAAATATGAAAAAAGTTCTTTATGCTTTAATTGCAATTATTGGATTTGCCAATGCAACAATGGCTCAAGTACCAAGTTATGTGCCAACAAATGGTTTAGTTGGTTTTTGGCCATTTAATGGCAATGCAAATGATGTGAGTGGAAATGGGAATAATGGATTGGTGAATGGTGCAACTTTAGTTAATGATAGATTTGGACAGCCAAATAAAGCCTATACTTTTGATGGTGTTTCAAATTACATTGATGTGCCGTCATCTTCATCAATATCTAATTATCCTAATGGTCAAACAATTTCTTTTTGGTTCAAAATAACTACTTTTCCTAATGATGGTAAAGAACATTACATTATAAGTAAGACATCGTCTAATGGTCAAGCTAATTCCTATTTTCAAATATTTCTATCAAATTATACTTCAGTAAACACATTTAATTATAGATATGGTGTTTCCGCTAATCAATCCTCGCAAGGAAGTAATATACCATTTGCTCAAATACAACTTAATGCTTGGAATAATTTGTGTTTTACTACAGATTTGACCACTACAAAAACATACTTAAATGGTGTTTTATTTATGACATATAATCAATATTCATCAATAGGTTCAAATTCATCAAATCTTTCATTTGGAAAGCCTTGGTCCTCAAATGCCACTTATAGCTATTTCAATGGTCAAATGGATGAAATTGGAGTTTGGAACCGAGCCCTTACCGCACAAGAAATTACAAATTTATATCGTGGATGCGGTGATAGCATCATCACAAATCAGCCAACAAATGCAAACGTTGGTCTAGGTTTAAATGCTCAATTTACTACTACAAGTAAAACAGGTAGTACTTATCAATGGCAGACCAATCCATTAAACATTGGATGGATGAATGTGCCTGCTAATAGCTATTATAATGGGGTTAATACAAATACCTTAGGGGTTAACAATGTATCAGTATCTAATCACAACCAGGCTTTTCGCGCATTAGTAAATTCTACTGGTTGTGCAGATACGTCAAAGGTGGTATACCTTAAAGTTGCTGATACTTGTTTAACTAAAGTTACTGATACCATTTTAACCACAGTAACAGACACATTAATTATTAAAACTACCGTTGGCTTGCCAACGCCAAACACAACTAATACCTTATTGATTTATCCTAACCCTGCGAAAGATCGCATTACCATTGATAATGGTAACTATACGGTTATGGCAGGTTACAGCATAAAAATAGAAAACAGTCTAGGTCAGCAAGTATTTAGCAGTGCCATTACTCAAGCTCAATTTAACATTGACTTAAGTACTTGGACAGGTAAAGGAATTTATTTTGTACGAGTATTAGATACTCAAGGCAACGTGGTTACAACTAGGAAGATTTTATTGCAATAATTTAAAAAAATAATCAATGAAAAAGATTTTATGTACGGTGCTATTTACATTTATCGTAACAGTAGCATTTGCTCAAGCGCCAAACAGAATTAGTTATCAAGCTGTTGTTAGAAATAGTAACAATGCTTTGGTAATAGACCAAGTTGTGGGAGTTAAAATGAGCATTTTAAAAGGTTCATCGGCAGGAGCTGTTGTGTTTTCTGAAACGCACCAACCTAAGACCAATGCAAATGGTTTAATTAGTTTTGAAATAGGCGGTGGTTCATCTCAAGTAGGTAATTTTTCTACTATTAATTGGGCTGGTGACCTGTATTTTGTTAAAACAGAAATTGACCCATCGGGTGGAGCTAACTATACCATTACTGGAACCAGTCAGTTGTTAAGTGTGCCTTATGCCATGCATGCTAAAACGGCCTCTAATGTGCTTAATCATTATGATGCAGATACGAGCGCAACAAACGAATTGCAGACATTGACCATTAGTAAAGATACCTTATTTCTTTCTAACGGAGGTCATGTGAAATTACCGAATCATTATGATGCAGATACCAGTGCAACAAACGAATTGCAGACATTAACCATCAGTAAAGATACTTTATTTCTTTCTAACGGAGGTCATGTGAAATTACCGAATCATTATGATGCAGATACCAGTGCAACAAACGAATTGCAGATCTTAACCATCAGTAATGATACCCTATTTCTTTCTAAAGGAGGTTTTGTGAAATTACCCATAGCTAGTAGCTCAAGTTCAAACTTGCCTATACCAAGCATAGTAACCAATCCAGTTTCAGGAATTACTTCAAATAGTGCTACATACAGTGGTAGGGTTACCAATGCGAATGGCAGTGTTGTTATAGAAAGAGGTATAGTGTATTCTATAACACCCAATCCTACTATTTATTTGCCTTCGCGTACAATTAACATAGGTAAAGACACCGGTTTATTCAACATAACAACTACCATGTCTGCCAGTGATAATTATTTTTTACAACCCAGTACCACCTATTATGCCCGTGCTTATGCCATTACTGAAAATAACATTACAAAGTATGGTAACCAAGTTACGTTTACCACGTTAAACCTAACTCCACCAACAGTAACCACGCAAGCGGTAACCAATATTACACCTTTTTTTGCTAAATTCAGCGGTTCCGTTACCAATACAAATGGAAATAAACTAATTGCACGTGGATTTGTTCTATCATCCGTTGCTAATCCTTCTCTTTCTTTGAATAATATTAATTTTACACCCAACAGTTGGTTTAATGGAATGAATGATAACGTACCAATTTTATATGGATTTATAGCAGGAGACGGTGTTGGGTCATTCAATAGTGATTCGATTATTATCCCCTCACTGTTATTATTAGCTCAAAACAGACAATACTTTGTTCGCTCATTTGCTATTGCAGAAAACAATACGATTGCCTATGGCAATCAAGTTACTTTTACTACTTTAAATGTTGTTACAACGAGCCCGGTTACAGGTATTACTTCAAACTCGGCTACTTTTGGCGGAAATATTACAAATATAGATACCAATTCAATTTTATCAAGGGGGATAAAAATTGGTATTTCACGTGATCAATTAAACACAACTTTAAACCATACCGGAAGTTTTGGTAATGGAAGTTTTAGTAAAACAACAAGTTTAAGCCTTAATGACGAATTACTTAAACCTAATACAGTTTATTATTATTATGCTTACGTTGACATAACTGGTATAGGTACTATAGGTGGTATTATAGATTCCTTCACCACATTGCCTGTTGGTCAAACAGGCCCAGGGGGCGGTAAGGTGTTTTTTGATAAAGGGAATAATGTAGGTGGTTGGCGTTACCTTATGGCCGCACCAAGTGACCAAAGTACAGGTATGCAATGGGGTTGCGATTCAACCACTAATCAAATTTCTGGCACATTAAAAATAGTAGGCAGCGGTGAAACCAACACAAGCTTAATTGTTGCGGGTTGTAATCAACCCAAAAATAATGCCGCAAAACTGTGTGATAACCTTGTTTTGGGAGGGCAAAATGATTGGTTTTTACCATCTATAGATGAGTTGTATTTAATGTACATTAATTTGCATTTAAATAATTTAGGAGGTTTTGTACCAGAACAAAATTATTGGAGTAGTTCTGCAGCTGGCTTTGATGCATGGAATGCAATTTTTCCTGATATTTCTGTTAATTACGGTTTAGGTAGCGGAACTACCTGGAGAGGCAGTCAATTGCGCGTAAGAGCCGTAAGGGCATATTAATATTTTACTATTTATCAAATCGTTTATATCATTTATATGAGTTACATCTTTCGGATAGCACTAATTATTTCTGCCATACAGATTACAACAAATGTATGCACAGCACAAAATTCTATTAACGCTGCAGGTGGCAGTGCCACTGGTAGTGGAGGGAGTGTTGCATTTAGTATTGGGCAAGTGGTTTACACCACAATAAAAGATACCTCTGTAAGTATCTCTATGGGTGTTCAACAAACCTATGATATTAAAAACGTTGGTTTAAACGAATCTGCATCTAAGATTTCATTGGTTGCTTATCCAAATCCAACAACCAACGATTTAACATTAGTGGTTAACGAGTTTAAAAATGAAAAGTTAACCTACCAACTAATAGATATGCAAGGCAAGCTTTTATTGCTGGGAAATATAGCTACCCAGCAAACCCAAGTTAACACCACGTTATTGGCATCCGCAACGTATTTTTTGCATGTTTATAATCAGCAAAACCAACAAGTGCAATCGTTTAAAATTATAAAAAAGTAGTTCCATGAAAAAAGTATTTACCTTTTTTACTGCAGTATTTATTGCATTAAATCTATTTAGCCAATCGCCCAATAAAATAAGTTACCAAGCGGTTGTAAGAAACGCTTCAGGTGTTTTGGTTTCAAACCAAATAGTAGGATTTCGTATTAGCATATTGCAAGGCGGTACCACAGGTTCAGCTGTTTATACCGAAACCCATACACCAACAACAAATGTAAATGGTTTGGTGAGTATTGAAATTGGTGGAGGTACCGCTCAAAACGGTACTTTTAATAATATTGATTGGGCAAATGGCCCCTTTTTTATTAAAACAGAAACCGACCCAACTGGTGGAACCAATTATACCATAGCTGGCACCAGTCAGTTGTTAAGCGTGCCTTATGCGTTGCATGCTAAAACAGCCGAATCTATTTCATCAATTGGTACACAAGGGCAAGTATTAACAATGTGCGATGGCAAACCAATTTGGACAAATGGAGGAATATGCCCCGGAAAAATTACTACACTTAGTTGTAATGCTGCCATGCAAGTTGGTTCACTTTCTTCTGGCGTTTCAGCAAATGGGGTAAAATTAAAAATACCATACTCAGGAGGTAATGGAGGAGTGCATAGCGGACAAGTAACAACATCGACAGGTGTTCCGGGTTTAACAGCAACGTTATCATCAGGGAATTTTTCGGTTGGACAAGATACCTTGGTGTATCAAATTTCAGGTACTCCAAACGGTTCTGGTGTTGCTACTTTCCCCATCAATATTGGGGGTAAATCTTGCAGTATAAATTTAAACGTTCAGTTCAGTTTGGTTTTAGGCGATACATTTGGTGGAGGTATTGTAGGATACATTTTTAAACCGGGAGATATTGGTTATGTAGCTGGTGAAACACATGGTATTATTGCTGCACCAAACGATTTGCCTGTATTATACGATTGGGGTCCAGGAGCTTATTCACAATTTTTTCAAAATATTTCAAATTTAATAGGTAAAGGTAAAAACAATACAGATACAATTTTGGCTGTAGGTATCATTATTAATGCAAACTTTAACGCTGCTAAAGCAGCTAAAAACTATAAAGATGGAGTTTATAACGATTGGTTTTTGCCTTCAAGGGATGATTTGTTAGCATTAAAATCAAACTTAGCCAGTAACAATAAAGGCAATTTTTATACTTCTGGTCCTCAAACAACAGGTTATTGGTCTTCAAGTGTTATGCAGAATTTTGCAGGTGCATTGGCTCCAATGTTTGCCCCAAATGTTGGTGTTTGTGGTTGTGCTGTATTTGAAAGTTATAGGGTAAGACCTGTAAGGTATTTTTAAAATGATGCTTGATTATTTTTAACAATTTTACAATATTTAGTATAAGTAATGTGATATAAATAAAATATGGAGCATGTGAATTTTGTAAAAGAATAACCCCCAATTTTCAGTTATAAACAAAAAGCCACCTGATTCATCTCAGGTGGCTTTAGTTTTTAATATAGAGTAAAATTATCTAAGCAATCAAATGCCACAGTTGTTCCATGTAGGCTGGGTCTTTCATTTTTTCTTCTGCCCCATCGGCTATAATTTTCTCCAGTAATACATCATTTTTTTGTCCTTGGTCCCATGCATATTTATAGCCACTTAGGCTAAATGTGGTGAGTTCGTATTGCGATTTAAATTTATCAGGATACAATTCGGTTAAATCGTGCTCAATGTGTTTTTTATGAAGGAAATGTTTATCGCCTACTTTATCAGCCATTTCATAATAATTTTGTACGGCTAAATCGGCAATAGCATCTGCATTGGGTTTACGTTCTTTTTGGTACTCATCAAAAATGGTATTCCAATCATCCCCATATTTTTCAATCATATTGTCTAACACCACAATATCCTCAAAGCTGCAATTCATTCCTTGGCCGTAGAAGGGAACTATGGCATGAGCTGCATCACCTGCTAAGGCCAGTTTATCTCCTTTTACCCAAGGATAACAGCGTACAGTTACCAAATTAGATGTTGGGTTCTTCATGTAATCTTCCTCTAATGTTGGCATCATAGGCACCGTATCCGCAAATTCTTCATTAAAGAATTTAGTTACATCGTCATTGGTTTTTATGGAATCGAATACCTCGTAAGGCATAAAAAGGGTGCATGTAAAATCACCTTTTGGGTTGGGTAAAGCAATCATCATAAAACTGCCCCTAGGCCAAATATGAAGTGCATTTTTCTCCATCATAAACTTACCGTTTTCGCCTGCTGGAATTTCTAATTCTTTATATCCAACATGTAGGTAATGCTGCGAGTAATTAAAACGTTCGCTGGTTTGTAATTTACCTCTTGATGCTGCAAATGCACCATCAGTTCCTAAGATCCGATCGCTTGTAATGGTTTTAAGCGAACCATCTTCCAACTCAAAAGTTGCAGTTGCTTTATTCACATCAACGTCTATGCATTTGCTATTAAAATAGATGTTAATATTTGTCAATTCATCTGCTAATTCTATCAGTTTTAGGTTTAACCTACCACGCGAAACGGAGTTAATGGCTTGTCCTGATTTGCCATAGGGATGATAGCTTAACTCACCTGTTTTACTGTGCATCATTCTTCCATACATGGGAATGGCATCGGCTAAAATGTCTTTATCTAAACCTATTTTTTCTAAGGCATGTAAACCTCGCGTACTCAAAGCCAAATTAATAGAACGCCCTTGATAGGCGGTCGCTTTACGCATGTCTGATCTGCGTTCAAATAAATTTACTTCAAATCCGCGCTTTGCCATGTAAATGGCTGCTAAACTTCCGGCTAAACCTCCGCCTATGATGGTAATTTTTTGTGTCATCGTAATTTTTTTTAGAACGAATATGTTTAAAGTAAGAAAGTTAAATATTGAATGATATGAGCATTCAGTATGTACTTAATTTTTAAAATATGTTTTTAATACTTCACCTATTTGGTATACATCTTCAAATGAATTGTACATGGGTACCGGACTCATGCGTATTACATTGGGTTCACGCCAATCGGGCATAATTCCATTTGCTTCCAAATAATCGAACAATTTTTTACCGTTTTCTTTTACAATAATAGAAAGTTGGCAACCTCTATCCGCTGTTGTTTTTGGTGTAATGATGGTTAAAAAATCGCTATAATTACTCAATATAAACTCTAAATAGCCGGTTAAAGTTTCGCTTTTGGCTCTTAAATTTTCAATACCTGCTTGGTCAAATAATGCTAAAGAAGCTTTATGTATGGCCATCGGAAAAATTTGTGCGTTACTCAATTGCCATCCTGCTGCGCCTTCCATGGGTTTAAATCCTTTTTTCATCTGGAAGCGCTCTTTCTCATCATGCCCCCACCAACCTGCAAAGCGCACCAGTTCTGGGTTGTTACCATGGCGTTCATGCACAAATACACCACTAGTACCACCAGGGCCTGAGTTTAAATATTTATAGGTACACCACACTGCAAAATCTACATCCCAATCGTGTAGTTTTAAGTTTAGATTACCTGCAGCATGTGCACAATCAAAACCAACGTTAGCACCAACTGCATGACCAGCTTTAGTTATGGCTTCCATATTATAAGCTTGCCCGGTATAATAGTTTACACCGCCCATCATTACAATGGCTAGGTCATCTTTGTGTTCGTTAATTTTAGCAATGATATCTTCTGTGCGTAATGTGTATTCGCCTTCGCGTGGTTTTAGTTCAATAATGGCATCATCCGGATTTAAACCATGAAAGCGTGCTTGAGTTTCCATTGCGTATTGATCGCTAGGAAAAGCAGTACCTTCCATCATGATTTTATAGCGGGTTTTGGTAGGACGATAAAAGCTTACCATCATTAAATGTAAGTTGGCAGTTAGGTTATTCATAATTACCACTTCGCTTGGTTTTGCACCAACTACTTTGGCCGCTTTTTCAGTTAAAAAATGATGGTAGTACATCCATGGGTTTTTACCTGCAAAATGTCCTTCTACACCTAGCTCTGCCCAATCATTTAACTCCTGTTCTATAGCAGCACGTGCGCTTTTGGGTTGAAGTCCAAGTGAATTACCACATAAATAAATCATGGGTTTACCATCTTTTTTAGGCATATAAAACTCATTGCGGAAATGAGCCAGGTTATCTTCTTGGTCTAGTTTTTGGGCAAATGCCAGTGTATTTTGAAAAGTCATATGTGGATTAGCTTTTAGCATTTGGCTCTTAGCATTTAGCCGGATGCCTTTATATGTTTGATTTTATTTTAGTGATTAGGCTGTTTATTTTCCGTTGAAGTTCATTTATGGCAAGTAGTTCTGTTTCTAATCTCTCCTTCGAAACATAACTTAGCTTATTCGCAATAATAAGTTGAGTTTCTAATTCAAAAGTTACCACAACCAACAGCCTTAAATAAATTACTTCACCAAATTAACCATACTCATTTCTAATCCTTTTTTCAATAAACCATTGCGTTTAGGATTAAATTGATTTAAGCGCATTAATGCTTGGCGAATGGTAACGGAAGCATCTTTAAAAATAGCTTCATCATTCAGTTCAAAGTTTTCACTCATGCAATAAGCAAACGTACGTGCCATGCCGCAGTTAGCAATAAAATCGGGGATAACAGCTACGCGGTCGTCTGCATTGTTACCTATTGGTCCTAAGAAAATTTCGCTATCGGCAAAAGGTACATTAGCACCACAAGAAATTACATCAAGGTCGTTTTCAACCATGGTATCTAATTGCTCTTGGGTTAGCATACGCGATGCTGCAGCAGGAATAAAAATATCGGCTCCAATACTCCAAATTTTCTGGTCAATTTCATTGTAAGGCATAAACTCTAATCCCATTTTTTGACAAGTAGCTTGAGATAATTTATTGCCATCACGCTCAATAAACAACTGCTTAATTTGGTCTTTACTAAAACCTTGGTTGTTTAACAAACCGCCTTCACGATCAATAATGCCCACAATCATTACATCCATTTGAGATAAGTAATAGGCTGCAGCTGCTGCCACGTTACCCCAACCTTGTATGATGGCACGTTTGTATGCAAAGTTTGGTCCCCAGAAATCATAGAAATGACGGACCGCTTCAGCCACACCCCAACCCGTAATCATATCTGCTACCAAATATGTTTTGTTGGTGTCGGGCGAAAAACGGGCATCATCCAATACTTTAGAAACACCATTACGTAAGTTGTTTATACGCTTTTGTTTTTCAGTTTCGTCCAATTTTAAATGACCATTTACCACACCTTCTTGTGGATGCAACAATCCATACTCTTCTGTAATAGGAATTACCTCATGTATTTCATCTACATTTAAATCGCCACCTGTACCATAATAGTTTTTTAGTAATGGCATTACTGCTTTATACCAGCGCTCCAGTACACCTTTTTTGCGTGGGTCAGCTGGGTCGAAGTTAATACCCGATTTTGCCCCACCTATAGCAGGTCCTGCAACGGTAAATTTAATCTCCATGGTTTTGGCCAGGGAGGTAACTTCATGTTTATTTAAACCTTTACGCATACGAGTTCCGCCACCTGCTGCACCACCGCGTAGCGAGTTTATTACCACCCAACCTTCGGCATCGGTTTCGCTATCTTTCCATTCAAAAACAATTTCAGGTTGTTTCTCCTCGTATCGTTTAATCAGTTTTTCTATTTGTGTTGACATATTTTTATTTTGCTCTAATGGGCTGCAATTTACAACGGGTATTTTAAATAATTAGGGTAAAAACAAAAATCAGGTTTTGATACACAAATGGTCTATTTGCTTAACCCAAATTATACTATTATCCCCAAATGCAACCACCTATACTGTCTTTTGAAGCGCCTGTAATGTGTGTTAAACTGTTGTTGGTTTTTATTAATCTTAAAACACCTAAAAATCCGAAGATTAATGCCTCTTTGTAGTTTACTAATAGATTATCTGGAATGATCAGTGCGTTTTGTGTTTGTGCATTTATATCATCAATCATCAATTTATTAAACGCCCCTCCACCTGTAGTTAATATTTTTTTTAAATTATTTGCCTTAATGATAATAACTATTTGTTGTACAATGTGCTTGTTTAGTGTGGCTAATAAATCAATAGGGGGTATTGGGTACTGCTTAACCACGGGCCAAAAATGTTCGGTTACCCACTCTATGCCCAATGATTTTGGTGGCATTTTTATATAAAAAGGCAATGCGTTTAATTGGTTTAAAAGTTGGTCATTAATTTCTCCTTGAGCAGCCAGTTTACCTTCATCATCATAATCAAGGCCCAATAAATTAGCAATGGGATTCATTATCATATTACAAGGACTTATATCAAAGGCCACCCGCTGTTTTTCTTTTTTAAAACTAATGTTGCTAAATCCACCTAAATTAAGGCAACCATCAAATTCATTAAAAAGTAACTCATCTCCAATTGGTACCAAAGGAGCGCCTTGTCCGCCCATAGCCACATCAACAACTCTAAAATCATTAATGGTTGTTATGCCTGTTTCAGCATAAATATTTGCCCCGTTTCCAATTTGTGCCGTATATCCTTTATCGGGTTGATGAAAAATGGTGTGTCCGTGGCTTGCAATAAAATCAATTTGAAGTTGATGTTTAGTAATGAAAGTATTAATAAGCTGCCCAATATATTTGCCATAAAATGCATCAGTTTTAGGAAATACAAAAGCAGGTTGTTTGTGCAACTCTTTTAACCTAGTTAACCATGTTTTGTTGTATGGTATGGTTTCAGCAGTTACAATTTTGTATTGCCATTTTTCTGCTATGAAATTAAACTCGCAATAAGCAATGTCTATTCCATCAAGCGAAGTGCCCGACATGACACCAATTACCCTATACCTATTTTTTTCATTGGTTGCAGCCATATTAAATTACGGGTTTTACTTCCTCCCATTTTATGGCTGTAATTTCATTTAATGACGAAAGCTTATTTACTATATTTTCTATGTCTGTTTGTCGTCTATCAAGCGAATGTATATCTGCAATAATTTCTGTATTTCCTTTGGTTTGAATAGCTGTAATATGTAGGGTTGATTCTGCTGCAACACCATCTAATAAGCTGTGTTTAATAAAGGCCATTGCACCTTGTTGTAATGTAATATTAAGTAAATATGAATTTCCAGATTCCGTAATTTGATTGATGCGATGATCAATTTTATCGCCAATAGGTCTTAATAGAACATTACCAATAACAACAAAAGCAGTACCTATTAAACTTTCGTACCAATAACCTATTCCTGCAAGTGAACCAATTGCTGATGAGCACCAAATTGTTGCAGCTGTATTTATGCCTTTAATGTTATTTCCATTTCGCATCATTACACCTGCTCCCAAAAAACCAACACCAGTTACAATGTTTGCTGCAATACGAGAAGCAGACGAAGTATCGCCAACAATTTTCTCTGATAACAGTATAAATAAAGCCGCACCACCCGCAACTAAGGCATTGGTTTTTACACCCGCCAATTTATGCCGCCATTGCCTTTCAAAGCCAATAATTGTTCCTAAAACAAAGGCTAATAATAAGCGGTGCTCAAAAGTGCCAATACTTATTTCTGTAATGTGCATCAGGTTTAAATAATTATTCTTCTAAGGTAATTATTTCCAATAATTCATTCAAGTCATCAAAATCTTTTATACCTACCTTTTCTTCTGAACCTCCAGACACATGGATGGCAAAGGGATTAAATGAATGGATGGTGTTTATAACAGTTTGAGTTGAAATGGCTAAACCCCAAATGATTTGGTAGCTTTTACATAAATCAACCAATTGCTCACAATCGTAATTTTCGGGTTGGGTTGATGCATAAACATGAAATGCATCACAATACTTTGCGTAGGCCGCCAATTCATTTGCAAGTTGTTCTTCAGAATATGCGTTTACATCTATTTTTTTAATAATGGCTTTGCCAATTTGAGGAAGTTCATCGGGTAAAATTGTGTTATTTACTTCAACGGCATCAACTTGTAATAGCTCACTAATATCTTTTATTTCGTCAATAGATTGATTGCCAAATTCGGCTACAATATGACTACCCGTAATCCAATCAATCATTTCTTTTGCCTTGATTGGTGCAATGTAATTAGGGTTAGAATTATCAAAACAAAAACCTATATACTCTATACCAACAGCTGCTGCATAACGTGCATCACTTAGGTTGTTCACGTTGCTAAATTTAACTTTAGTTAAAAAACTCATGGGGCGAATTTAAGGGTTTAATTCAAATCATTTAGTGTTGATTGGCTAACTGACATTAATTATAATTGCCTATGCAAAAAACGCCAATAACCAAACACAGTACCTTCTTTAATGATGTGTATGAAGTGGTTAAACTTATACCAAAAGGAAGGGTAACCAGTTATGGTGCAATTGCCAAATACTTGGGCACGGCTAAAAGTAGCCGTATGGTTGGATATGCCATGAATGCTGCTCATGCTTTACCAGATGTTCCTGCACAGCGTGTTGTAAATAGAAATGGCATACTAACTGGAAAATTCCATTTTGAAACACCCACCCGTATGCAAGAATTATTAGCACAAGATGGAGTAGCAGTTATTAATGATGAAGTAGTTAAATTTAAAGAAGTATTTTGGGATCCTTGCATTGAGTTGCATATTGGTTAGTGCTAATTTGCACCCCAACTTTCCCTATCTAAACTGCGGTACTGAATGGCTTCGGCTAGATGTTCAATTTTAATTTCAACACTCGCATCTAAATCTGCAATTGTGCGAGCAACCTTTAAAATCCTGTCATAAGCCCTTGCCGATAATTGTAGTCTATTCATGGCTGTTTTTAAAAGTGTTTGTCCTGCAGAATTTATTTGACAAACCTCTCTAACTTTTGTACTACTCATCATGGCATTGCTATGTATTCCTTCATTTTCGGTAAATCGTTCCGTTTGTATTTCTCGCGCCCGTATTACACGCTCGCGTATAAGTTCACTTTTTTCTGCTTTTCTGGTATCAGTTAACTGTTCAAAATCAACTGGCGTTACTTCTATGTGTATGTCAATTCTATCTAGTAGTGGTCCTGATACCTTACTTAAATATTTTTGAACCATTCCAGGTCCGCAAACACATTCTTTTTCGGGGTGATTAAAGTAACCACACGGGCAAGGGTTCATGGAAGCAATTAACATAAAACTAGATGGGTATTCTATAGAAAATTTAGCACGAGAAATGGTTATTCTTCTTTCCTCTAATGGTTGGCGCATTACTTCTAAAACAGTGCGTTTAAATTCTGGTAATTCATCCAAAAAAAGTACACCATGATGGGCTAAACTAATTTCACCTGGTTGCGGATTATTTCCGCCACCTACTAAGGCAATATCAGAAATGGTATGATGTGGACTTCTAAAAGGTCTTTGATAAAGTAATGATGTTTCTTTGTTTAATCTTCCAGCAACCGAATGTATTTTAGTTGTTTCCAATGCTTCGTGTAAAGTGAGTGGTGGAAGTATGCTAGGTAAACGTTTTGCAAGCATTGTTTTTCCTGCACCTGGTGGACCAATAAGTATTACATTATGTCCACCTGCTGCTGCTATCTCTAGGGCTCTTTTTATATTCTCTTGTCCGCGTACATCCGAGAAATCATTTTCGTTTTTATGCAAGTTGTTTTCAAACTCAGCACGTGTATCTATTTCAAATTGTGTAAGATTTCCTTCATTATTAAAAAAATCAATCACCTCTTTTATATTATCTACGCCATAAACTTTTAAGTTATTTACAATGGCCGCTTCACGTGCATTTTCTTTTGGTAAAATAAAACCTTCAAACCCTTCTTTGCGTGCTTGTATGGCAATAGGTAAAGCTCCTTTAATTGGTTTTAAAGATCCATCTAAAGCAAGTTCACCCATAATAATATACTTGCTTAAATTTTCTCCAAGCATTTGTTCTGAACCTGCCAAATAGCCTAATGCAATGGGTAAATCATATGAAGAGCCTTCTTTACGAATATCTGCAGGTGCCATATTAATAACCACACGTAAGCGTGGCATTTTTAAGCCCATATTTTTTACAGCAGTTTCTATTCTGTGATGACCTTCTTTAACGGCATTATCGGGTAATCCTACCAAACTATAGCCAACACCTTGATTGGAAACATTAACTTCAATTGTAATGGTTACGGCATTAACGCCATGAACTGCACTTCCGTATGTTTTAATTAGCATAGGGCTTTTGGGTTTAATTACTATATACAAATCAAATATAAATAATATTTTTTCAATACTTAGCTTTGCCACGATGGGAAATAAAAAATACACCAATAAATTAATCAATGCTTCAAGTCCATACTTGTTGCAGCATGCTCATAATCCTGTTGATTGGTATGAGTGGGGTGATGAAGCTTTTGATAAGGCTAAAAGAGAGCATAAGTTGGTTTTGGTAAGTATTGGGTATTCTGCTTGTCATTGGTGCCATGTAATGGAGCGTGAATGTTTTGAAAAAGAAGATACCGCTGCTATAATGAACGAACATTTTGTATGTATAAAAGTAGATAGGGAGGAAAGGCCAGATATTGATCAAGTATACATGGATGCGGTACAGTTATTAACCGGAAGGGGAGGTTGGCCATTAAATTGTTTTACTTTACCCGATGGCAGGCCCATACATGGTGGTACTTATTTCCCAAAGCAGGAGTGGGAGCGGGTGTTAAAATCTTTGGCTGATTTTTATGAGCACAAAACAGAAGAGGCCATGCAATATGCTACAGAGTTAACTGCAGGTATCAGAAAATTAGATGTGTTTTTTCAAGAAATTGATGCTAAGCTTATAAGCAAAAGTAAGGTCAAAGAAATAATAAATAACTGGAAGCAAAACTTCGATATTCAATATGGTGGCTATTCATGGGCACCTAAATTTCCTATGCCCAATAACTGGGAGTTGTTTTTAAATCAATACCATTATACTAAAGACCTTTCGCTGTTAGAAGGTGTTGTTACCACACTCGATAAAATGGCTGAAGGTGGTATATATGATCAAGTTGGCGGTGGCTTTTGTAGGTATAGTACGGATAGTTATTGGAAAGTACCCCACTTTGAAAAAATGCTTTACGATAATGCTCAACTTATAAGTTTATATGCGCAAGCCTATCAGGTTACAGGAAAACAATTGTATGCAAAAACCATTCATCAAACTTTACAATTTATAAAGCGTGAATTAACTCACGAACAAGGTTATTTTTATAGTGCTTTAGATGCCGATAGTGAAGGAGTAGAAGGGAAGTTTTATACATGGACTTATAAGGAAATACAAGAACTTTTAGGTGATGATGCCCCTTTGTATGGTTTATATTTTAGTATTGATGCATACGGAAATTGGGATGATGGAACCAACATTTTGTATAAAACACGAACTGATGAAGAGCTTGAAAAGTTAACAGGTAAATATATTTCAGATATTGAGTTAATAATTGAAAATTGTAATCAGCTTTTACTTGATGCGAGAATAAAACGCATAAGGCCAGGTTTGGATGATAAGATGATTACCTCATGGAATGCATTAATGATAAAAGCCTACTCGGATGCTTATTTGCTATTTGGTGATTTAGGCTATTTGTTAAGTGCTAAAACTGCTGCCGATTTTATAATGACGGAGATTTGGCAGCATGAAACTTTGTATAGGATACACAAAAATGGAAATACAACCATCAAAGCATTTGCCGAAGATTATGCAACTACAATAGAGGCATTAATTCGTTTGTTTGAAGCAAGTAGTGAAGAAAAGTATTTGCTATTTGCGAAACAAATACTAGATACATGCATCGAACAGTTTTATGATAAAGAAAAGGGATTATTCTATTTTAAATCTCACCAAGATAGTCAACTTGTTGCCCGAAAAATAGATGTAAATGATGATGTGATTTCTTCTTCAAATTCAATCTTAGCCAAATGTTTAATGCAAATTGGTTACTTGTTTGATGAGGATAACTACCACGAGATTTGCGAGCGAATGATATTAGGCGTACAATCCAAAATAGAAAAACATCCAATGGGATACAGTAATTGGTTGCAAGTAATTTTATTTAAATACTATGGATTTAATCAACTGGTTTGTGTTGGAAAAACTGCTGCTGATTTCCTATTTGATTTACATAAACAATACTTACCAAATAAATTGGCAGTGGTAATTAATTCCAAGTCTACCATTCCTTTATTGGCTGATAAACATATTACTGAGTTGGTTCATTTTTACAGATGTATTGATAAATCTTGTGGTTTACCCTCAAATAACCTTACAGATTTTTGGCAGCTCATTAATAATCAATAAAAAAAACGCGTTAGTTATACTAACGCGTTTTTTGTTTTTTTCAATTTGAATCTTGCTAACATTATTCCACCCGAAATAAGTAAAGGGATGGCTGTGTCAACTGGGATATCTGGCTCATCAGGTGGTGGTGGTGCATCCTCGGTTTTTTTGTCGTCTTTTGGATCTATTTCACCACGTCCTTGTCCAGGATTGTCGGAATTACTTACTCCTCCTTTTCCGTCTTGGCCCATTTTGTCAATGCCATCTATAATTCCAATTTCTTTATTTTCTAAATCTCTATCTTTAGGCTTTGTAGGTGTGGGTAGGTTATTTCCTCCAAATCTTGAGGATGACTTTCCATTTAATCCTCCTATACCTAATCCATTGCCATTGTAATAACCATCTGAAGAAGAATAATTTTTCCTACGGTATCCTCCGTTGTACAAATCTTCTTCTTCATAGCTTTTTCTATAAAAACGTTCTTGTCTCTTGCGGTATTCATCCTCTGAATATCTTTCATAGATATTATTGTTGTAATGATTGTATTCGTAGCTACCATCATATTCATCTTCATTGTAATCGTATTCACCCGAATACTGAGCAATTGCATTATCAGCAATAACTAACAACAAAAAGAGTATAATGAACTTAATTGTTTTATAGACTTTCATCTAGCTTTTATATTTTATAAACAGTAGGTTATACATTCTTAGTTTAATTACGGTTATGTTATTATTAATAGTTAATTTTTAATATTACGCTACTGCTTAATAAATTTAATTCTTTGGTCAAGTTTGTCTGTTTTAACTTGGATGGTATACACCCCCGCATTTAATTCAGCCACATCAATATTTTTAGCCTTTGAGCTTGTCATCATTAGCTTACCATTAATATCATAAAAAAGCACTTCCCTTAAGTTATTATTTTCAGGCAAGTTGATATTGATAAATTGATTAGCCGGATTAGGATAAACACTCAAAACTGGTTCAATTATACTGTTATTTTGAATAGCTACTATTTGCGAGTAATTAACAATTCCTTTTTGTTCATTAATTTTTAGACGGTAATAAATAATGTTTGCAGCTGAATTAGTATAATCAGAAAAAGAATAGTCTGTTTTAGTGTTGCTATTAGTTGCTTTAATTAAGCCAATGGTTTCAAATGTTTTTCCATCAATACTTTTTTCAACTTCATAGTTAATCAGATTTTTCTCGGCTACAGACGTCCAACTTAGTATGCTATACTTACCTTGATTCTCGCCAATAAATGAAGTTAATTTTACTGGTAATGCATTGAATTGGTCGGTAATGATTAATTTAAAACGATTACCATATGTTGCAGCCAACGTATTGTCAATGTTAAAAGCATAGGTTGATGTTGTTTTTACATCAATGATGTTATTGTTGTATGCGTCAACCAAAATTACACTTTTGTTAGCTGGTAAAATAGCTTTATCCTCAAAGGTTAACCAATGTGTACCATTTTTACTTGATGAGGTTTTGATAATAAATGTATCAGTATTATTAGTAGGTAAATTAGGTATGGTATTTATTTGAACTATTCTGTTGTTGGGGGTTACAAAACCTAAATTTATTCTGCTATTGGTCATTTTTAATGCATCTTCTTTAAATACATAATTCTTTGCGGCAGCAGGTTCAAATTTTAAAAGAGCAATATCATACTTAACGCTATCCTCAAACATTTTTATAGCAAAAGGTTTTTGCTGTGTTTTAAAATATGGTGTAGTACCGTTGGTTACTTTAGCACTTTCTAGAAAAGTAATGGATTGAGACGTGGCATTGGTTTTTACAAAAAATCCTTGGTGACTAGGAATGAAGTCGGTTAGCCCTAATGTTACATAACCATTAGTAAGCGGATTTAGAATGGCAACATTATTATCAACAGAAACGCCTTTGGTTACACCACCCCAATTTATTTGGCTTGGGTATGGATTAGAAACAAAATTCCATCCGTCTTCAGTTGCTATGTTACTATCATCATTGTACTTTAAATTAACCAAAACATCACCTTTATTAATTGGTCCAACAACATCTATCACTGTGCTGTTGGGCACTATAAGTGTGTTTGTAAGTGATGACGTTTGTGTTCTATCACCTCTAAAAAATACCAACATACCTTGGCCTGCACTAAAAGTTGCTGCTGTATTTGCAATTGATTTCCAACCTCTTCCCCCAATAACGTTAAAATCTTCTTCATAATACATTACCGATGAATTGCTACCACTTGCATCAAAACCATTACTCGCTCCACCTGGTCCTGTAACAAAGATGTCATCTGTTAATTGGTTAACCGCAAAATTACTAGTAATGGGCCCCATTGTTCTCCAGCCTCTATAATCTACCGCTGTACCTTGCATGTGCCTTTGCGCGTTAACATTACCGCTAAGGTCAGACACGCCATTTGTTATAGTACCAATTCTAGCTGTACCTGAAAATGATGATAATAGGGTTAAATTTCCTGCTGTAGCCAAAGAACCTGATGTTAAGTTTACGCTTCCATCTAAATCTGAAATATTTAATGCGCTACCTAATGTTACCGTTGCACCTAATCTATTTAAGGTCATATTTTTTAACAGATTAGTACTTCCTGGCACTGTTTGATCGAAGTTGATGGTGCCAATTGTACCACTTCCACTAATATTTAAATTGGCGTTTACTCCCCCTTTAAATAATGGTGTACCAACAACATCACCTGATATGGTTAGTGTATTGGCTCCGATGTCTATTTTCGAACTTGAATTTATAAAAGTTGTACTGCCGTTTATATTAATATCGCCACCAAGTGTCATTGTTCCATCTACAATAAACTCTGAATAAGTTCCTGTTGTAATATTTGCGAATGCTGTTAAACTTAAGTCGTCAATGGCTAATGCATGGTCATTTACTCCAAGATGTTGATCTCTCCATCTAATAAAAATAAATCCTGTTCCAGCTAAAACATTAACTGCAATATTGGCTGATAAAGTTGTTCTGTTTGCTAAAGCATTTCCGTCTAAAGCTCCTGAAGTACCTGTTGTTGTTGGAGATATAAAATCTAAACTGTTTACTGGAATCCAATTAGCACCATTGTCGGTTATACTCGTTGCATTGGTACTGTATTCAAAATTAAGCTTATCGCTATGTCCAACACTACCTAATCGCCATTGTTCACCCGTATATTGTATGGCAATGCTTGATATATTTTGTAGTGTATTATTGGTGTATTTTACACCTATAATCATGGGTTCTGAAAGACTTGCTGTTAATGAGCCCCATGCTCTATCTGTATTTGTACCTGTTCCAAAGCTGTAAATACCCGAAGAAGTTGCCGATCCATCACCTGCATCATATAAATCATCGCCTGATGGAGGCTCAGCAATTTCCCAACCTGATAATGGCGATTGGTTAGTCCCCGAATTGATTAAACCGTTAAAATTTTGTGTATTGGCAGTCCCTAATGTAACTATAGAGATTTGACCGTATGCATTAACGCCTATTATGTGAAATAAAAAACATAACAAAAGTGCTATTTTTTGGTTTTTAAATTGTATTTGCATGGTCATGTTTATTTGACACAAACATATTAATTTTTTTTAATGTGTTTATTAATTTTATATAATTTTAATACAAGAATTAAAAAATAGGTATATATAGCTTTATTTATATGATAAGTGGCTTTTTTTATTAAAAATATCCATATTTTTTTCTTTTTTCAGCATTTGAAATTGGAATTAAAGTGATACTTTTACTGTAATAAGTTACATTTTATCTTTAAATGTACACCGCTAGGTATATATTTTTTACATTTACCTTGTTTTATTTCATATCGTTTCTCACTTGCGTTAATGTGTTTTATAATTTATGGTGTTTTTACAAATTTTAATGATACTGATTCATTATTTATTTCTGTATTAATCATGTAAATACCTGTATTTAACATGCTAATATCAATGCCTTCATGTTCTGTGGTTTCAAGCACTATTTTGCCATGTATATCCAAAATCTTAACCAAACCTGCAACAGCACCTTGAGGTATACTGATGTTTATTGTTTTGTTGGCTGGATTAGGGAACACATTTACCAAACTAATGGCGTTAGTTTTTAATTCATTTGAAATTACAATGGTGTTTGAGTATTCAATTGTTTTTGAATCTACCATCTTTAAACGGTAAAAATTAGTTTGGTTTTTAAACGTATAGTCATCAAATAGGTAATTGCTGGTGGTGCTAACATTACTTGGTTTAATAAGCCCAATGGTTTCAAAATTGATACCATCTGTTGAACGTTGTACATCATAACTAACCATGTTCTTTTCGTTGCTGGTTGTCCAAAGTAACTCATTGTGCTTGCCTCTGTTATTTCCACTAAAAGCAATTAATTTAACTGGTAATGCATTTAATTGATCAGTAATTATTAGTAGAAATCTCTTACCGAAACTAGCGCTGATACTGTTGTTTATCGTAAATGTGTAGTTTGGAGTGAGTCTTAAGTTAGTTATGCTGTTGTTTAATTTATCAACCAATACAATTGCTTTGTTTGAAGGTATTTGGTTAAAATTAGTAAACGATAAGTTGTAGCTTGAATTGATAGTTGATGTCACTTTCAACTCAAAGGTATCAGTTCCGGTGCTACCTAAAAATGGCACATGGTTATTTTGAACTTCAAAGTTATTTGGTGTTATGATGCTCAAATTATAAACCGAATTTTTTAATTTAATGGCGTCTTCAACAAACAAATAATTTTTATTTGCATTGTTTTCAAAATAGATGTTGGCCACATCATGTTGAATGCTATCCATATTCATCTTAATAGTTAACGGATTGACAGCCGTTTTAAAATATGCCGTTCCTGTAGAACTTGTTTTATCATTCTCTTCAAACGTTACCGATTGTGAGCCTGCATTAACTTGAACAAAAAATCCTTGCCCCACTGCTATAATACCAGTATTTGCACTCACGTAATTTTTTGTGTTCGGATTGATTAAGTAATAATGGCTACTTACACCAATGGTTTTACTTACATTATTCCAATCAATTTGGCTTGGATATGGATTGCCAATTAAATTCCATCCTTGGTTATCTGGAATTCCAACAGTATTATCATAATCTAGGTTTACGGTATAATTACCTGAATTTATGTTCCCCAAATAATCAAGTGCAAAACTATTTGGTGCTACTAAGGTATTGGTTAACGAGGTAGTTTGTGTTCTGTCGCCTCTAAAAAATACAATGGCTCCTTTTCCTGCAGTCCAAGTATTGTTTGGCGAGCTTATACTTTTCCATCCCCTAGCTGTACTTTCTTCGTAATACATCACAGATGAGTTAGTGCCTCCCATGTCAAATCCATTGGTAGTACCTCCAGGGCCGGTAATAAAAATATCATCTATTAATTGCGCATAAGTAGCACTTGCAACAGGTGAACTCATGTACCTCCATCCGCGCTGACTAGTTGCGCCTCCAACCATATATCTTTGTATTTCTACGTTACCTGTTACACTTGCACCAACAGTTAATTCTGCAATTCGGCCTGTACCGCTGAGTGTTGAGGTAAGCAACAAGTTGCCTCCTGTAGCAAGTGTACCTGCAGTTACCGTTACAGTACCGTTATCTGCAATTTGTAATTTATTGCCTAAGGTTACTGTAGCTCCTGTTCTGTTTATGGTTAAATCTTTTAGTTTATTGGTAACACCATCAGTTGTTTGGTCGAAGTGTAGGGTTGATGACGTGGTGCCACCTAAAATTAAAGTACCTAAATTGGTTTTAATGGCACCTGTGGTTCTGGTAATACCTCCATTAACCGTAAGTGTATTAGATCCAATGTCTAAAATATTACTTCCAATATTTAAGTTGCCACTTAAGCTTAAGTTACCGCTTAGCGTTGTGGTTCCTGTTATAGGCGTGAAGTTATTTAAATCTGTTGGCAAACTGTAGTTAATTATGCTTCCTCCATTATGGATTAATGATGCGTTATTGTTAAATGTAACCATATTATTTGCATCAAATACTCCAGCAGTTAGGGTAAGTGTGCCTGCAAAGGTTAGGTTCTGATTTGTGATTAAACCGCTGCTATTATTTAATATTAAGTTGTTGATGTTACCTGTAAAGGTAGAAGCCGGAATGCTTTGAGCCGATGACCCACTAAAGGTTAAATTAGCAGTTGCGTTGCTTGCATTAATATTTCCTGATGTGCGGCTAATGCTTCCATTAAGAGTTAAGCTTCTTGTATCAATATTTAAGGTGCCTGCTGTTAGATTTAAATTATTAGAAACTGTTAAGTTCTGACCCAATATTAAACCATTACTGTTGTTTAATGTTAGGTTAAATAATGTTTCACTAATACTAACATTTTGAGCAGCTGTACCACTAAAAACTAACGTGCTGTTACCTATATTGATAGTTCCGTTTGAAGTAAGGTTACCATTAACAGTTAAGGTATTATTACCCAAGCTTAAAGTAGCACCGCTGTTTATTGTTAAATTATTTACAGCAGATGGAGAACTACTTAATGTTGGTTGATTTGCAAAGCAAGTTGAAGAAGGAATAAAAATATTAACTGCTGAAGGTGCTGTTGAGGCAACTGAATAAGATGATGGACCATCATAGATTAGCCAGTTATTTGCTGTTGTAAAACTAGTTGATTGTCCTTGCCAAATATAATCACCAACACTTGCTGAAACAGAGGTTAAACATGTTGGTATTGTATGAACTACACAAACAGACACATTGCCATTTGCAGCACCTGAGCCTGAATGGTATACCCTGAAAAAGTAAGTTGTATTGGTTGTCAATGCTCCAGCATTGATGGTTTCAGTTCCGCCATTTCCGGTTGCATTCGCACAATCCACACTTGTAAGGCTACTTGCAGTGCCACTAAAAAGTTGCAATACGGCATTGTATGTACTCACTCCTGTAGCCGATATAGCATATGTTGTTCCGGGAATAGAATTGGTTGTAAATGTATACCAAATATCATCATCAGGCGTACCAGGAGTTGCAGCTGAACATGTTGTTATACCATTTGTACCCGTTGCCGATAAAGTAGCAGGCAAGGTTGATGAAGTGGATGTACATGTACCACTTGTAGTAAGCACAATTGCACCCGAAGGATTATCGTTGGCTGGAGGCGATATCACCTCACTCACGCAAATGGCAAATTCTCCATTATTGCTTGAGCCAGTGGCTGCATCATATATTCTTAAGTAGTATAAACTCGAAGGATTTAATGCAGCTGACGCTATCAGTTCCGACAATCCAGCTCCTGCATCATTCACACAACTTACGGGTGTAAGTGATCCATCTAATATTTGCACCACTGCATTATATCCTGCAGATGGGTCAACCGAAATACGGTAATTACTTGCCGTTGTAGTGGTAAAGCTAAAAAATACATCATCATCAGGAGTGCCTGGTGTTGAAGCCGAGCATACACTAATACTGCTGGAAGCAGTTGCATTTTTACTTGAGTAAATATTGCCACAATAATTGGTACAAGGGGATGAGTTTACTGCAACGGTTACAGCCCCTGCTACTTCATTATTTGCCGGTGCAAAAGTGGATGCTGTAAATGAGCCTGAAGTAGGAGCAGTACCTGCACTTAATGCTACACTAGGCACAAAGCGGTATTGAGAATTGCAAAGTGTTGAATAACCTAAACTGTTTTGTAAGTTAGAACTAAAGAAACTGCTATTTTCAGCTTGTAAGATAATACGCTGATCGGTTGAAGCAGTTGCAGGAGTGGAACCGTTTAAGCCGACAGAATAGGTCCAGGTTTGGGTTGATGGGTTACTCGCTCCATTAAACATTTGGAAGTTGCCGTAATTAAAATCAATACTGTTATCCGCTTCATGCAATACCACTTGGAAATTAACATTTGGGTCGCCATAGTTAAATCTTTCCATCTCAGCCCACTCAATCACAATATCAGCTGTCCCTGAACCTAAGGTGCCGATAATTTGGTAACGCATGCTCGCATCCTTGTTAGCAATGCTTTGCCCTCTGATAACCAAATCATCCCAAAAAGGAGCAAGCACGTTAAAATCAGTAGATCCTAAATTGTTATCGTATTGGGTGCTTGTACTTGAAGTATTAAATGTCATCCAACCATTTGAGGTAGACCTAAAGCCCGTAACTGCGGCACCTCTATATTTAAAAGTAGTACCAGAAAGTGATACCACATTGGTGATTCCATCATCAGCATCACTTAATGAAGTATAGGTTGTTCCAGTAGATATTATTGAATTATAGGTAATAGCGGTGTTTCGAGTAACCGTATAATTACAGGCTTGTACATCCACATTTACTGATGAAGTTGTGGCGGTTGTTGGGCCGTTTGCACAGGTAACCTGGCACAAATACCATAAATTAGAAACACTATTGTTTGGAACGTTATACGTTGCCCCGGTAGCATCTGCAATATTGGTGTATGTGCCGCTTTGCGTAGCCGAAGATTGCCATTGGTATGTAATACCTGTTCCCGCAATTGAGCCTGTAATACTTAATGTTGCTGTGTTGTTACATACTGTTGCATTAGTTGTAACAGCTGTTAGCGATGGGAATGAAGAGCAAGTATAACCTGGTATGCCGTCAAATTCATCGGCACCAATATCTGATGAAATTGCGCCTCCATTGGTTGACCCCGTTGGACCTGGTCTTGAATGACCATCTCTGTCGGTTGTTATCCCAGAAATGTTTATACCACCTGACTCTAAAACAGATGATGTTGAGTTGTTAATATGAAGATCTAATGCAGCAGTATTACCCGTTGCATTAACAAAGTTAGGATCGTTTGATACCGAACCTGCATCTTGTGAGGTGGCTGTTTGCCATCCACTAAAGGTTGTAACATCAGTTGCACTATTTAATGCCAGAAAATTACTTCCTGTCCAGTAATCATTATTGTTTATTGTCAATCCTGTTAAGCCGGATATTCTAATGCTGTAATGTTTGCCTGTACCTGAGCCATTAGCACGCAGGTTTGCAAAAATATTATTACGAATCAATCTTGTGCCAGCTGATGCACTAGAATGAATGGCAAATGAGTTATTGGCACCTGTTGATACCCCGGCACCACCCAAATAAATACTATTAAAATAGATGCCATGGTTAGAGGTTGCATTGGTTTGACGAATACCATTGATGATGGTATTTGTTGTGAGGTCATTTCCTGCAGCATCTATTCCAAACCTTACCATATTGTTATAAACCAAAGCGTTTCCTGCATCTGCAATTTCTAATCCTGAAATAGTTGAACCAGCAGTAGCAGCAGAAAGGGAGTGAACAAGATTTGATTTAACCTCATTGGTACCTGTAGTTGGCCCGTTGTAGTGTATTCCTGTAACACTTGTGCCTGAACCTATATTACTTAATGAGAAAATGGTGTTTTGTGAAATCACTTGGCCTGAACTTGAAAATGCAGTGTGGGAGATTCCGATTACAGAAGCTGAGGCCGCAGTTCCGATATTTGCACCTGAGTTAGTTAAGTCGCGAACTGTATTCCCTGTAGCAGAAAATATACCTCCTGATGATCCAGGTAGAGATAAGCCTACTACCTGAGCACTTGAACCAGTGCTTGAATTTGTAAGGTTGGCAATAGTATTATTAGAAATGTTATTTGTTAAAGATGTAGAAGCAGAAAAAATCCCCAATATAGAAGAATTGGTTGAATTAGATAGACTGGATGGTAGTGTTGTACTACCAATTGTATTATTGGTAATGGTATAACTAGTAGCGGCACCTTGAACAGAAATTCCTCTTAAACTTATTGCACCAGTTGAAGAGTTTGAAACTGCAATTCCACCTATAAGGTTATTTGAAATATTTATAGCACCAGGTGTTCCTGTTCCTGCCAAAATACCAGAAAATATCACTGCAGTTGAAGTTGTACTTTGAGTAAATGTTATACTACCCGTTGTAGTCTGGCTACCAATTGTATTACCTGTAATGTTACCGCAATTAAATGAACCTGTTACCAGCGAGATAGCAGACTGTGTGGTAGATGTACTAGCCGTTGTGATAGCAATATTTCTTATGGTGTTCTCTTGAATTGATGTAGCTGTTGTTGCACCTGCTGTTAACTGAATGGCTCTGAAAACCAAAGTGGCAGTGGTATTTAATGTTAGCGGGGTTCCACCACACAATGGTTGAGTTCCACCAATATTATTGCCCGTAATAACAAAGTTATTTCCTGAACTGTTAGCGATAAGAATGGCATTAAAAGTTACCCCAGAGCCAAATGTAGTTCTTGACTGGGTTTGGTAGAAACTGTTATTAGATATGGTCCAATCACTGTTTCCTGAAGATATGTTGATACCAGAAATTTGCGTGGTGCTGGTTGAGCTGTAAAAATCATAAATATTATTATTTGAAATAGTGATGTTATTGTTATTTGCTGCCGCGGTGCCTGTTGAGCCTGCCGCATATATGGCATTGGTTGGTGTAGCTGTTGCCGCATCAAATGAATAAATATCGCAATATTCAATGGTGTTGTTGTCATTGCCATTGGCACCTGTTGTGGTTGAGAACACAATTGTACCTGATGTTGTGCCTGTATTGGCACTTTCAATTAATAAATACCTGAGTGTATTATTCGATGATTCGTTTTGGTAATTTAATGCATAACCACTGCTTGAGGTATTTTCAATGGTAAGCATTTTACTGGTACCTGTACCACCAGGCCTGCCATCAAATACAAAGAAACTGCTCTGGTTGTGTAAAATGGTTCCAGTAGCGTTGTTGCTGGTAATTAATAATGGTGCTGAAACAGCTGCTGCAGGACGAATGGTGATGGTATTTGTGCTGTTTGCTCCAGTAATATTGCCAAATGTTATAGGAAAGGTTTCTCCTGTACTTATATAATCAGGTTGAAGTTCAAGTGTGGTTGGTTGGGTAATTCCGCATCCACTTAAAATTAATAATGCATCGGTAAGGCTTGAATAATCAGCGCCTGTTTGGCCAATGGTAACGGTTGCATTAAGTGTTGGACAAGGATTTGTAGATTGACTACCAGATAATGGGCTATTCGTATTGTATGTTGGTCCGTTCAAGCAAATGGTATCATTAAATGAATACACATAATAGTCGTATGTTGTATTTGGAGACAAACCAGTAACTACTCTGCTTGTGTTTGAACCAGATGAGACTACTGTTCCGCTTCCTAATGTTGCACCTAAAGCGTAAGTTGTACCATTTGAAGGGTTGGTTGGCGTTGCTGCATTAGGATAGCGAACTACAAGATGCCTGATACCTGTACCTGCAACTGGAGTAAAACTAATGGTCATTTGACCTGTGCCAATAGCGCTAAATAACATAGAAGTTGGTTGTGCAACAGGAGCTGTACAATTTGCAATTTCTATGGCACCAATAGTAGGTGTGGTATTATTTCTGGTGGCTCCTCTATAATCTGTGGTAATGCCTGCAATTGGTGTTCCGGCATTTACAAGTGGTGATCCATTGGTAGGTATCAAGTTGGTATTTGATGTGAAGAGTGGGTTGCTGCTGATTGAGTTGGCATCCTTAGATGTTGTTGATTGCCAGTTAGACAATGCAACTTGAGCAGTTCCTGCCCAGCCACCAATAGCACCAACACCTGCTGTTGTGCCTCCTCCAGATACAAACAGGTTGTTATAGTTTGAGGTTAGGTTGGTATATGTTGAATAACTTAATGCAATAGCTCTATTTGGACCAGTGCCTGTACTACCCGTACTTGCAAGTACATTATTTCTAATATCAATAACCGGATTGTTACTAACAGCTAAAGCAATGTTTGGACCATTTCCACTTGTTAAAGTTGCTGACATTGATACAGAGTTATGGTAAACTCTTGAAGTAGATCCAATGCCTCCAGCAACCATAATGCCAATACCACAATCACCTGTCGTTCCATTTGCTGCAACATCGAATATCATGTTATTGGCAATCAAATTAATACCTGAAGTAGAGGGCGAAATAATGATACCACCTGCTCCGTAAGTGCTTGCTGCTCTGATGGAACCAATCACATTAGCGGACACAGTGGCATTGGTAACCTCATTTCCTGTAGAAGGGGCTGTGGTAGTAATAGAGGTTAAAGCACCTAAATTAATTGCCCATGCGTAACTACTACTAACACCTGAGATATTTGAGATATTGTTATTGCTAATTGTTATGTTGTTCTCAAATCCAGCTAAAATACCAGATTTTGATACTTGATTTGGGGAAGCTGTGTTAATTAAATTCTGGGTAATAATATTGCCTGAATTTTTTGTACCAGCGGAATTACCTTGTGAGTATATTGCATATTGTACTTTACTGATATTATTATTCTCAAACGTGTTGTTGTTATTATTAGTTCCCAGAGAAGTAGCACTGATACTTGAACCTCCACTACCAATACCCATTAACGTAGTTGTTGGAGCATTACCTACTATGTTACAATTTTTGATGGTGTTTGATGTTGCGCCATTTGTTCCACTAGACTGAAGCCATATCACTGCAGAAGATGTTCCTGCATTTGTGTTTGTAATGGTTAAATTTCTTGAATTAGTTCCATTGTTGCTGCCATCAATAATAATATTGTCTGCACCATTAAGCCTAATTAATGCTCCACTAGATGTGCCCGTTAATGTGGCAGTGGTTTGTGGTTTAATGGTGAGGGTAGCATTGGGAGTACATCCATACAATACCTCATTTAATACTATAGCTCCAGTTTCTGTAACAGAGGCACCAATAATATTTGCAACTGTATTGCCACTTAAACCGCCTGCGTTAATGGCGGCAAATAGCCCACCCGTACCGGTAATGCTGGTGTAGGTTCCTGATGCGCCAATGGTTACACTGGTTGGTATGGCAGTACCTATAGTATAGCTATTGATTGTTCCTGTTAACGGGAAAGCAGCAGATGTAAGTGCCACACTTGAAGGAGCTGCAGCAAAAATTCCGCTATTCAAGCCTACATTGGGCGTGCCTGCATTGTCCTGCGCCACTACAAAATACTGAATTACATCTCCTGCTGCCACTGCTGACCGCAATAAAGAGCCGTCTATGGTGAAAGAGAATGGAGAACTACTGGAAGCAGATTCCACAAATTTCCAACCGTTGTTTGTAGAAGTGTTTCCTGCGTATGTATTGTTATCTGTTGACTTCTTATAATACAAGCGCGGAGCAGAGCCTGCTGTTGTATTTACACCGCTTGCATGAGTTATTGTTACAGATAATGTAGGGCCATTGGTGCATAGCGTATTAGGAATAACCGTGTAACTAATTGAAGGTGCAGCAACACCATTTAACTCCCAAGCACCAATATCAGGTGTAGAAACGTTACGAGTTGTTCCCGAAAAATCGGTTGTAATACCCGAAACGGAAATACCACCACTTTCGATTTGAGTTACAATTCCTGTATTGTATTTCAAGAAATCAGCACTTGAACCCGATGTGCTCTGAAACGATGGGTTTTCGGAAACAGAAGCCTGATCGCGAGTTGCCATTGCTGTTTTATAGGCAGCAAATGTAGCTTGCGGAGTAAGACCATCTGTATAATAAGTAGAGTTCGTAAAGAACAAGTTGTTATTCGATGATGAAGAATAAGTAGTCAAAGTAGCACTTGATCTGCGGTGCGCAACTGCAAGACCTGCACCTGTTACCGAAGATAAGTTAACAAAAATGTTATTTCTTAATGTTACTGTTGGGGTAGTAGAAACAGAAACAGCGCTTGATCCGAAGAGAGTGCCTGAACTACTTGCATTTAAGTATACTGAATTAAAAGAAGCGTTTACGGTTGTACCGCCACTAATGTTTAAACCAACGATTGGGTTGGCAGCATTTGCTGCAGTTGCGCGTAAATCAGCAATAAGATTATTATATGCGTTTATTGTTGTACCTGAAGAAATAGATAAACCATTTACAGTAGTAGAAGCATTATTTCCCGAAAGATTATAAATCTTATTTGCAAATACGTTGGTTGTTGTAGCACCGGAAATAATAATACCTGATACAATACCTGTAAAAGTAGTACTACCTGTCGATGACAAGGTGTTAATAACATTCCCATTAATATTAATAGTAGTAGAAGTATTAGCACAAGAAATACCCGTTACTGAACCTCCAGTTCCTATAGACGCTAAGTTATTAATAGTGTTACTACTAACCGCTATAGATGTAGCATTATTCGCTGCAGAACCTATAGTTACACCAGTTATGGAACTTCTTCCTGTTATATTAGTAATAGTATTATTAGATAAAGATGAAACTCCATTCCAATAAGTGATATTCATACAGTTAATACTACCTGATGTACCTGTTGTACCTGTTGTACCACCATGCCAATTATTGAACGTATTTCCTGTGATGGTTTTTGTTGAACCAGTTCCTCCATCGGTATTATTAAAACCAATGATATTACCAGAAGCATTATCAGGCACAATTATATTAGAAAAGTTGTTATTGGTGTAATTACAAACTGATCCCGTTCCAGACGATGCATTAGAAGTAGTAATTGTTATACTTCCTGCTGACAATCTTGTAAATGCTGTAACAATTGAATTGTTATTGATTACCAACTGACCAGTCGCAGGTATTGCGTATCCATGATCAACAAACACAACTGCTCCTGTAGTATTAACAGATAAATTAGTGAATGTATTTCCATTAACATTGGCAGAAGAAACTGCAACTCTTTGCGTAATATAAGTATGGGCAGAAGTTCCAGCAACTGAATGCACTATACCTCTGAAATCATTACCTTGTATTGTGGTAGTACATGTAGAGAGTCCTCCCCAATTTGATATACCATTAACAGCACCACTAGTAGCTGCACTAAATGTGATAGCATTATCGCTAGCATTACCAACTTGGTTATTATTAATGTTTGTAGTAGTAACAACTTGACCAGTATTCGATATAGCTGTAAAACCACCAGTAGTAGCGCTAGAAGTATTACCTCTAAAAATATTATTGCTTATACTTAGCACACCTGACGCTGATGAGTTAACAATACCTTCAATTGAAGTAGAAGATGCAGTACCTGTAACAGTACAATTTAAAATGGTATTATTATTAATATTTATAGTAGCGGTGCTTAATGTTACTGTAGTTATACCTTGAGACAAGATACATTGTAAAATTCCACTAGTAAAACCACTATTAAGTGTAATTGTATTATTAGTAATACTTGAAGTAAATGTTCCTGCTGGAGATGTTGTAGTGTAATCTTTACGAATACCTACAGTAGTAACAGCCGTTCCAGACAATGCTGCACTTGTAATTGTATTGTATGAAACATTTTCACCATCTTGATGATTAACAAAAATACAATAACTAGTTCCTGAATTAGAAATATAACCACTAGATGCACCTGCTCCACCCCAATTGGTAATTGTATTACCAGTTGTTGAGGAACTACCTCCAATATCGTTGTTTAAATCATGAACAGCGGTAGCAGCAGCACCAATTAGAGCAATCCCCATATTAACGTTACTTATGGTGTTACCATAAAACTTGTTATTACTGTTTGCACCAGCTGCTGAAGTAACTTCTGCTGTTGAACTAATATTTGTTGCTGAATGTCTTGTGTTACTGTAAATACCGAATGTATTTTGGTAAGTACGATTTAAGGTAATTGTATTATTTTGAATGGTATTGTTCTGTGCACCATTAGTTGTGGTAGAATAAAACAACGCTACACCAAATTCCGTCATATTATTTGATGCGGCCGTAGTTGTAGTATTCGCGGCATTTTCCTGCATTGTAAAATTCTGTATGTTAATAAAATCTGCACCAATGATTTTGAAAATGGCATCATTTAAACTACCCGAAACTTGTGTTGCAGGCGCTGTAATGGTATTTCCACCACCATTCAAAATAAACCTGTTGGTATTAGAACCTCCAGTGATTGAAGTATTGGTTATAGAATAACCACCTGCTGGCGCAGTTTGATTAGCGGTTAATGTAATTGTAACAGGACCCGAAATTGCTGTTCTATTGTTTACATCAGCTATAGCTAAAGCTAGAGTTGTATAAGTAGCACTCATAGCCGGAGTTGTATTCCCTGGATTGGTCACACTCACCTGTGCATTTATCTTTGCGGACAGCATAAGCATCATCATGGCAAGCATCCTGTACCTGCTCCAAAAATTAGGTAATGTATACAGTTTCACGTTATGTTTAACTTGAGTCGTTAGAAGGTTAAACGGCTGGCCTGTATTTTTGCCAAACTTGCATGTAAGTAATGATCTTCTCATATCTGTTATCTCTTTATCTATTGTTTTAAACAATAATTTTTTTAGAAACAAGTGTTATTTTATAATTGGTTTATTATACCTGATTTACAGTCGAACCTTAATAAATATAGATTTTACCTACAATCGTTGTTGTAGTTTTTATCAATAACCTTTAAATCATAGTAACCTAATTTTAAGCAATATATATTTTAAGCATAAATTTTATATTAGCTTTATTTTTTTTGCTGTGTGTTGGTTTAGTGTAATTTACTTTTAAAATAATTTTTAGCACATTTTTAATTGTACTGTTTTATTGTACACAAATCTAAGCTACTATTGGGTTCGGTAAACGTTATTAAACGGTTATATCTAGGTTAGCTTATTAAAAAGTAGTAAAAGTCGTTTTTTTGTATATGCTATTGATAATAAAATATGTATTAAAAGTGCAATAATTTTCTTCATGTGTTAACCTATTTTTAAATGTGTTTGCCGCTTTTGTTAAACACCATGCTTTAAATTTTTAAATATCGGATAGGTATTTTATGATAAATACCGATATTTGAAAAATGGAATGGAAAAATATAGTAATAGATGAAAGTATAACCCACCTATTGCAAAGGCTTGATGATAAATTGGCGAAGCTCAATCAGTCGAGGCCACTCTCTGCTGCTGCACTTAACCGAATTAAAGATGAACTTGCTATGGAGTGGACATACAACAGCAACAGCATAGAGGGAAATACATTAACGCTTCAGGAAACCAAACTTGTTTTACAAGATGGTATTACTGTAAAGGGTAAACCCTTACGTGAGCATTTTGAGTCGGTTAACCACCATGATGCTGTTGATTATATCGAATCTATTGTTAAGCCTAATTACAAGATTAATGAGCATGATATTTTACATACACATGCTTTGGTGCTAGATAAAATTGAAAAAGATTTTGCAGGTCGTTTTCGTAATGATGGTGTAAGAATAACGGGTGCAAACTATACATCACCAAATGCACTTAAAGTGTATGATTATATTCACGATTTGATGCGTTGGGTGAATGAAGAATCAGGTGGTTTACACCCGATCATAAGGGCTGCAGTTTTTCATCATAGGTTTGTTTGGATTCACCCATTTTTTGATGGCAATGGCAGGAGTGTGCGTTTGCTTTTTAATTTATTGATGATGAAACATGGATTTCCGCCTGCCATTATTTTACGAAACGATAGAAAGAAATATTATGCTGCATTGAATAAAGCCAATGAAGGTGATTACCAAAAACTATTTTTATTGGTTTGCCAAGCAATGGAAAGAAGTATAGATATTTATTTAAGTAATTTGGATAACTACGCAGACGATTACAAACCCATTAGTAACATTGTAAATGAGGGTTTGGTTGCTTACGGATACAGCCAAGAGTATATTAGTTTGCTTGCCCGCAGGGGCGAAATTGATACTTACAAAGAGGGTAGGGTTTGGTATACCACCCAAGATGCTATTCACAATTACGTAAAAGGTAGAAAAAGAATGAGAAAAACAGGGTCTTAATACACGCATAAAAAATCCCCAAACTGCATGTTCAGTTTGGGGATTTTTATGTTTAACAAACAATTACTAATCTACATTATCATGTAAAAAACTATTGTTTGTGCGTATGCCATTGTTGGTACCATCATCAAATAAACTTAAACGCGATACCGCATTTTCTGATGAGTGTGGTACATCATTTAACTTCTTTTGTCTGCGTACATAAGCAGGCTCTTTTTCTAAATCTCTTAAACCAACAGGTGTATTAATTTGTAAGTTTAATTCCTTTATCTTTTTTAATCGAGCGATGCTTTTGTTAATTCTATCCTCTTGATCAACTGTTGTGGCATTAACTTCTTCTTTTAATTCAAAATCAAAGTCGTCTGCTGCATTAAAGGTCATAGATTCTTCAACTTCATCAACAAAATTAATGTAATCTGCTGAAGGTGTTTCCATCAACTCATCATTTAGTTCAGGTAAATCTATTTCATTTATTAAAGGTGCTATGGTTTTTAAAAAAGGCTCCTGAGGTGTTTCTGCTTCTGGCATTTCAACCTCCATTTCGGCCAAAGGCATTTCAATTTCTTCTGTAATATCTTGTTCAATATTGGCAATTTCGGCTACTTCATCTTCTAGAACAAAACGTACCATCTCGTCTTCAACTGCTGGTGTTTCTTCAACTGTATTTATGGTTGCAATGGGTTCATTAATCACATCAACTATTGGTTCCATCTTTATTTCTGCTTCTGGTTCAATAGTAGGTTCTACAGTTTTAACTAAATCAGCTAAAGGATTGGCAACAATCATTTGTGGTTTTGATGGTGCATCATACAACACATGTTTTGTTGGTACTTTAGCCTCTATATTTTGTGCGTAGGTAATTTTATTTTCTCTGCTTTCAAATCCTGTACAAATAATGGTAACAGCTAACTTATCTCCTAAAGTTTCATCAATAGAAGTTCCAAAAATTACATCGGCATTTAACCCAGCTTGTTCTTGTATAAAGTTTGAAATGATATCAATTTCATCCATCAACACTTCATTAGAACCAAATGAAATATTTAATAAAATATTTTTGGCTCCAAGAATTTGGTTATCGTTTAACAATGGTGAAGCCAATGCGCCTTGCACAGCATCCATTGCTCTGTTATCACCTTCAGCACTTGCGCTACCCATTAAAGCCACACCGCTGTTGCGCATTACGGTTTTAACATCTTCAAAATCCACATTAATGTATCCAGGATAAGTGATAATTTCTGCTATACCTTTTGCTGCAATGGTAAGTATATCGTTTGCATGACTAAAAGCTGTGCGAATAGGTAAATTACCGTACATCTCTTTTATCTTATCATTATTAATAATAAGTAAGCAATCAACACTACGTTTTAATTGTTCAATACCTTCCTCGGCATGTATTTTACGTTTCTTACCTTCAAAATTAAAAGGTGTTGTAACAATACCTACAGTTAAAATATCTAGTTCGCGAGCTGCTTTTGCAATTACGGGAGCTGCACCAGTTCCTGTTCCACCACCCATACCTGCCGTAACAAAAAGCATTTTGGTATTTACACCCAATACTTCAATAATATCTTCAATGGCTTCCATGGCGCTGTTATGCCCTTTTTCAGGGTCGGCACCAGCACCAAGTCCTGCGGTTAAACTTGCACCAAGTTGAATTTTATTTGGAATAGGGCTTGCTTCCAATGCTTGTAAATCGGTATTACAAATAACAAAATCAACCCCTTTAATGCCTTGGTTAAACATGTGATTAACGGCATTTCCTCCTCCTCCGCCTACACCAAGTACTTTTATAATACTTGATTTATCTTTTGGAAGATCAAATTTTAAAGCGTTCATATCGGTTTATTTTTACTGGGTTTTAAATTAAAAATCATCTATATCGTTACTATTCAACCATTCTCTGCCTTTTTCTAACCATTTGTTTAAAAAACCTCCTGTTTTAGGTGGTTGAGTAGTAATAACGGTTTGGGTATCTTCTGTTGTTGTTTCTACATTTATTTCGTATCCTTCGTTTAATCCTTTAAGCACCAAGCCTACTGCTGTGGCATACATCGGACTCTTAATTTCATCAACAATTGATTTAGCGATGTGCTCGTTTGGATAACCAATGCGTGTATCTAATCCGGTTACATATTCAACCAATTTGCTCAAATCTTTTAATTGCGATCCACCTCCGGTAATAACAATACCTGCGTTAAGTTTACGTTCGTAACCTGAACTTTTTATTTGATAAACTACCGATTCAAATATTTCCTCTACACGTGCTTGTATAACCATGGCTAAGTTTTTTATCGAAACCTCTTTAGGTTGGCGACCATGAAAACCAGGAATACAAACGATTTCATTTTCTTTATTTTCTTCTGCTACTGCTGAGCCAAATTTTACTTTAAGTAATTCGGCTTGGTTACGCAACACTTGGCATCCTTCAACCACATCTTCGGTAATGATGTTACCACCAAAAGGAATTACTGCAGTATGTCTGATGATACCATTTTTAAAAATAGCAACATCAGTTGTTCCACCTCCAATATCAACCAAACAAATACCTGCTTCCATTTCTTCAGGAGTAAGAACTGATTCTGCTGAAGATAGTGGCTCAAGAATTAAATCGGCCACATCTAAACCTGCACGATGAACACTTTTATTGATGTTTTTTATCGCCTCAACATGTCCGGTAATGATGTGGAAGTTTGCAGCCAATCTAACACCAGCCATACCAACTGGATCTATTACATCTGTAATATCATCTACTTGATATTCTTGTGGTAGTACGTGTATGATTTTATCACCAGGAGGCAATGCTAATTTTTCAGTTTCCTTTATAAAATTAATTACCTCTTCTAAAATAATTTCATCTTCTGGATTATTCCTACTGATGGTATTGCGGTGTTGTTTGCTTTTAATGTGTTGTCCGGCAATACCTACATGCACCGAGTTAATTTCTATGCGAACATTACTATCCTGCATGCTTGCTTTGGCTTTATCAATTGCCTCGCGAATTGCTTTTACCGTTTTATCAATATTGCGCACTTCACCTCTAATAACACCAAGTGAGTCGGCTTTGCCCATGCCCAATATTTCTACTTTACCAAATTCATTTTTGGCTCCAATAATTGCACACACTTTTGTGGTTCCAATGTCTAATCCTACTATTACTTTATTTAATTGCGCCATGGCAGCTATGGGTTATTTTTCTTTTTACAAACAATTTGATTCTTATATTTTACTGTAATGCTACTATACGTTTCCCAGCCTACTCGATTCATCGCCTCTTTGTAAAAGAGCATTAATCTATTAAACTTATCTTCAGTATCTGTAGCATCGCCAAAATCTATGGTTTGATCACCTATGTTCGGAATAAGTGTAAACTCACTTTCAGCTGTAACAAATATCTGTTCTATCTGTGCGTTCCAAAAAGTATCTTTATCAACATATGTGGCTATCTTAAACAGTTGACGTAACGTTTCGGTTTGGGCAGTATCTCTTCCGTTTCCGTGTTCAAAAATGTATCCGTTGGCAATTGGTACATGTGCAGTATAATCAGGCGATAACGGCATTTTAAGGCCATCTTCATCCAAATAAAATCCCTCTCCAAATGCATTCAATACCCTTAGTATTGGCCTGCGTTGTTGTATGTGGATATTTAACCTACCGTTCATATCTGTATACACTTCTGCTGTTTTTACCATTGGGTTAATGCGTAGTTTATTTTCTAACCAAGGTATCCCAATGTTGTTTATTGCAACACCTATAATTTTTTTTTCATTTCCATCTTTTCTAATGGTTTTTAACACCATTTCTCTGTCTATAAAATTTGCTGCTTCGGTTGGTTCTATGTGTACGTTAATTTCTGTACAGGTTTTTTCTTTCTCTTGTTTATTGATAAACGCAACACTCACAAAAAGTCCAGCAACCAACAACAGCCATAGTGTGATGTAGCCAATTTTTTTTGCCTTGCTTAAAAATTTATGTTTATCAAATGCCATTCAGGTAACTAGTTAATTGTGTTTAAATAATTTTTAATGGGTTCAATTAAAGTATCAATATCACCTGCTCCAAGTGTTAGTATTACCTCTATATTTTTTGTTTTGATAATGGATAGTAATTCTTCTTTATTACAAATGGTTTTATTATGGTTGGTTATTTTATCAAAAATTATTTTTGAGGTTACTCCAGGCATAGGCAATTCTCTGGCAGGATAAATGTCCAATAATATTACCTCATCTGCCATAGATAGACTTGATGCAAATCCATCTACAAAATCGCGTGTACGACTATATAAATGGGGTTGAAATATTGCCAGTACTTTTTTGCCAGCGTACATTTTTTTAACTGAACCAATAATAGCTTCTAGTTCAGTTGGGTGATGCGCATAATCATCAATGTATACTAAATCAGGTTGCTTAATAATGTATTCGAACCTGCGTTTAACTCCTTTAAATGATGCCAAGGCTGCTCTCAATTCATCACTACTTACACCTGCATGCAATGCAACAGCCGATGCTGCAACTGCATTTTCTACATTATGCAAACCAGGTATGCCAAGGTTAAGTTTTAATAAATGAATATCCCCGTTGTGCAAATCAAAATAATAGGTATCACCTTCAATGGTTATATTATCTGCAAACACATCTGCTTGCTGTGTAATGCTGTATGATTTTACGCGATTGGAATGCTCCTTATGAAGTAATTCGCTGTATAATTCCAATTCTTTTTTTATAAATAACACATCACGCACTTGAGCAGCATAATCTGTAAAAGATTTTTTTAATGCATCATGTTCGCCATATATATCAAGGTGATCAGCATCTGTAGATGTGATAACTCCAATACTTGGATGTAGTGTTAAAAACGACCTATCAAACTCATCAGCTTCAACTACCATTAATTGGTTTTGGGTTGATGTTGTATTGTTGGTTTTATAATGTAGTAATAAATTGCTGTTGTAGTTGGTTGATATGCCTCCTAAAAAAGCTGCGCAATCAACTTTACTTTGTTTTAAAATATGGGCAAGTAGGGCAGAGGTGGTTGTTTTTCCATGTGTACCCGCAATACCTGCTGTTTTGTAGTTATAAGTAATTACACCCAATACCTGTGAGCGTTTTAAAATGGTAAACTCATTTTGTAAAAACCAATTGTACTCTTCATGGTTTTTAGGAATTGCTGGCGTTAATATTACCAATACATTGTTTTTGTTAAACCCAAAGTTTACCAAATCGCTTCCTAAATCTTTATAATGAACTTCAATACCTTCTTTAATTAACGATTTTGTTAATTCAGTTTCGGTTTTGTCGTATCCCATTACAGGTATATTTTGGGTGTTAAAATATCTGGCAATGGCACTCATACCAATACCTCCAATTCCCAAAAAATATACTTGTTTAATGTCTTTAAAGTTCATTTTTTATTTTTTAACGTTCTTCAATTACACGCAATATTTCTGTTACAATTCTATCAGCAGCATCTGGCATAGAAAATGTTGCAATGTTATTTTTTAGTTGTACTTGTTTGGCTTCATTTTTAACCAGAGCAATACATTCGTCAACTAAAATTTGTTTGGCATCACTATCCTTAATAAGTATTGCAGCTTCACGTTCAACCAATGCCATTGCATTTTTGGTTTGATGGTCCTCGGCTACGTTAGGCGAAGGAACTAATATTACAGGCTTTTTAACTTGTGCCAATTCAGCAATACTTAATGCTCCCGCTCTTGAAATTACCACATCGGCAATGGCATAAGCCAAATTCATTTCATAAATAAACTGTTGTACATTAACTCCTGTTTGATTTACTTGGTTTGCTTCAGCAAAGTTTTTACCTGTTTGCCATAATAACTGCACATTGTTTTCACTAAATTTATTCAGGTTACTTAAAATACTTTGGTTAATGGTTCTTGCGCCTAAACTACCACCTATTACTAAAACTGTTTTTAAGTTGGGCGATAAATTAAAATGAGCATAAGCTTCTGCACGCAAACCGTCAACCTGCATTAAATCCTGACGAATAGGGTTACCTGTTTTTACCAATTTTCTTTCAGGAAAAAACTTGTTCATATTATCGTAAGCCACACATATCGTATCCACCCTATTTTTTAAAATCTTATTGGTTATACCTGCATAAGAATTTTGTTCGTGTATAACCGTTGGTAATTTTTTGATGGTTGCTGCATAAAGCATGGCACCACTCGCATAACCCCCAAATCCAATAGCCACATCGGGTTTAAATGTTTTAATTATAGACAAACTTTTTATAACACTACTAATAACTTTAAACGGGAACAGTAAATTCTTAGGACTTAAACTGCGTTGAAATCCACTGATCCATAAACCAATAATTTTGTAACCCGCTTTTGGAACTTTTTCCATTTCCATTCGGTTTTCAGCACCAACAAACAAAATTTCTACATTTGTTAATTTACGTTGCAAACCTTGTGCAACTGCAACAGCAGGATAGATGTGTCCACCTGTACCACCTCCGCTTATTACCACTTTATATTTTTTGTTTACATCTATCATAACTATTGTTTTTGTATGGTAGTTTGTGTTGAATCCATCATCAAATCTTCTTTACCTTCAGGTTCATCTTCCTCTATGTATCTGCTTACACTCATAATAACACCAAATGCAACAGACGTTAATAATATGGATGTTCCACCTTTACTTATTAAAGGTAATGTTAATCCGGTTACAGGAAATAAGTTAACCGCAACAGCCATGTTTATTAATGCTTGAAGTACCAATGAAAAACTTAATCCAACGGCAATTAATGCACCAAATGCCTTAGGGCTGCGTAACACAATACGAATTGCTCTGTATAAAAAAAACATATACAACATGAGCATAATTAAAGCCCCAATTAATCCGTATTCCTCTGCAATTATTGCGTAAATAAAATCAGAGTATGCCTCAGGGAGAAAGTTTCTTTCTATACTATTACCAGGTAATTTACCAAAAATACCTCCTGTAGCTATGGCTATTTTAGCATGGTCGTTTTGATATGTTTTATCAGCATCTATTTCGTTTTTGCCAAATGATTCTACTCGGTTTTTCCAAGTGAGCATTCTACCTTTTAATGCATTTTCGGGCGCAACAAATAGTAATGTAAAAAATAAAATACCAGCAACCATAACCACTCCTGTAATGAGTGCAAGGTGTTTTATTTTTACTCTACCAATAAATAATATTAAGAAACAAGTAGCAAATAATACCATTGCTGTACTTAAGTTTTCGGGAGCAATAAGTATACAAATAGCTGTTATATGACCAAGTATAGGTAAGAATGTTTTTTTAAAATCATCAATGGTGTCTTGCTTTCTTGCTAGCTCTCTTGTTACAAACATCACTATTGCGAGTTTGGCAAAATCTGAAGCTTGAAATGTTACCCCGAACAAATTTATCCATCTACGTGCACCATTAATTTCAATGCCAAAAATTAAGGTGTATATTAATAAGGGGTATGTTATCCAAATAGCAAGTTTTGATAAGCTGATGAAATATTTATAATGAATAGAGTGAACAATAAACATGATGAAAAACCCACCGGCTAATAATCCTGATTGCTGGAGCAGATAAATTTCTACTGCACCACCATTCTTTTTATAGGCGAGTGCACCTGTGCTGCTGTATATGGCCAACAATCCCCAAAATGAGAGGATAAAGATGACCATCCACATAAACATATCACCGCGTGGACGAATTTTTTCCCAAGTTGTCATTCTAAATTATTTTGTTAATCAATTATAAATCGCGAACAGCTTTTTTAAATTGACGTCCTCTGTCTTCGTAGTTTTTAAATAAATCAAATGATGCACATGCCGGTGATAGCAATACTGCTTCTCCCTTTTTGGCCATTTGTTTTGCTACGTGCACTGCTTCACTCATACTGGTTGTATTGATAATCATATCTACATCTGCACCAAAAGCTTCATGTAGTTTTCTATTATCTAAACCTAAGCAAACAATAATGCGTACCTTTTCTTTAACCATTTCTTTTAGCAAAGAATAGTCATTGCCCTTATCTACACCACCAGCAATCCAAACGGTAGGTTTTTCCATACTTTCTAATGCGTACCACGTTGAGTTAACGTTGGTTGCTTTAGAGTCGTTGATGTACTCAATACCTCCGCTTGTAGTTACACTCTCAAGGCGGTGTTCTACATGTTGAAAACTGATTAAACTTTCGCGGATAGTCTCCTTACGAATGTTTAGTACTTGGCCAATAATGGCGGCAGCCATTGAATTGTAGGCATTGTGGCGACCTTTAAGTGCTAGTTCATTAATATACATAGTAAATGGATTTAAATTTTCTGTTGAAATGTTTGATATGATTTGACCGTTTATTACATGTGCTCCAATTGCCAAATCTTTGTCATAGGCAAATGGAATTTGTTTAGCATTGATATTGTGTTTATTGATATTATTTAAAGTCACTTCATCCTCGGCACAATAAATAAATACGTCTTTGTCAGTTTGATTTTGTGTGATGCGAAACTTGGCATCAACATAATTTTGTAGGTTGTACTGATAACGGTCTAAATGATCGGGAGTAATGTTGCATAACACCGCGATATCAGCTTTAAAGCTGTACATGTTATCTAATTGAAAACTACTAATTTCTAAAACAAGGTATTGGTAATCGCGTTCGGTTAGTAAACGTGCTAAGCTTATACCAATATTACCTCCAACTGCTACATCTAATCCGGCATTTTTCAATAAATGATATACCAATTTTGTTGTAGTTGTTTTACCATTAGTTCCAGTAATGCCAATAATTTTGGCTTGTGTATACCTAGCAGCAAATTCTAATTCGTTAATAATGGCAATTCCTTTTTGTCTTGCTTCAATTAATAAACTAGTATCATCAGGTATTCCCGGACTTTTAATAATTTCATTAGCATTTAATATCAATTCGATTGTGTGATAGCCTTCTTCAAATGGTACACCAATAGCATTCAACTCTTGTTTAAAGTTGTCAGGAATATGGCCTTTGTCAGAAACGAATACATCAAGTCCTTGCTTTTTAGCAAGCATTGCTGCACCTGTTCCGCTTTCGCCACTACCTAATATTACTATTCGTTTCATTATGATATTACTATCTTACTTTTAATGTAATTACTGTGATGATGGCCAATAAAATTCCTATGATCCAAAAGCGGGTTACAATTTTTGCTTCGTGGTATCCATCTTTTTGATAATGATGATGCAATGGTGACATTTTGAACAACCTGTGTTCCCGAGCATATTCAATACCATGTTTCCTTTTTTGGTATTTGAAATAATATACTTGAAGTATTACAGATAAATTTTCAATTAGAAATATTCCACATAAAATTGGAATCAATAATTCTTTACGAATCATTAAACTAAACGATGCGATAATTCCACCTAATGCTAAGCTACCTGTATCGCCCATAAAAACTTGTGCAGGGTAGCTGTTGTACCATAAAAATCCTACACATGCACCTACAAAAGCTCCAGCAAATATTACCATTTCGCCCAAGTGGGGTATGTACATAATATTTAGGTATTTACTAAATACCATATTACCCGAAACATATGCTAATATCCCTAATGTTACACCTATAATAGCCGAGGTACCTGCTGCTAAACCATCAATGCCATCAGTTATATTTGCACCATTAGAAACTGCTGTTATGATAAAAATAACAACAAGTAGGTATATCAGAAAATTGTAGTCTTTGTAGCTTTCTCCTAAAAATTTTAACAAGTCGGCATAATCAAAATAGGCAGATTTTAAAAATGGTATTGTTGTGGTTGTAGAATGTATATCTTCTGCCAACATCATTTGGTTATCAACGATGGTTGGTTGTAGGTTATGCTCTTGAATAAATGTTGTTGTTACCTCACTTGGGTGATAAAAGTTTCTAGTTTTAACATGATTGTTGTAATAAAGTGTAGTGGCTACAATTACACCCAATCCAACTTGTCCTAATACCTTAAATCTACCTGCTAACCCTTCTTTATTTTTCTTAAATACTTTAATGTAATCATCTAAAAAGCCTACCAAGCCTAACCATACAGTTGAAATAAGCATAAGTATGATGTATACATTTGTTAAACGAGCAAATAATAATGTTGGTAGTAAAATTGCACCAAGAATGATTAATCCGCCCATGGTGGGTGTACCTTGTTTTTGACTTTCGCCTGCTAACCCCAAGTTACGAACTGTTTCTGCTACTTGCAGGTTACGTAACATGTTAATTAATCTGCGACCAAACACTGTGGTTATAATTAACGACAAGATGATTGCCAAAGCAGCCCTGAATGAAATGTATTGAAACATTCCTGCTCCGGGAAAATCAAAATGTTTATCTAAATAGTCGAATAAGTAGTATAACATATTTTTTATCTCATTAATTCAAATAATTCGAGTACGGTTTCTTTGTCATCAAAATGATGCTTAACGCCTTTTATTTCTTGATAATCTTCGTGACCTTTACCTGCTATTAGAATGATATCGCCTTTATTAGCGGATGCAACTGCTGCTTTAATGGCTTCCTTTCTATCTGCTATCCGAAGTGTTTTTTTATAATGCAAAGGCTTAACACCTTTTTGCATTTCATCAAGAATGGTTTCTGGATTTTCATCACGTGGGTTATCGCTGGTAAATATTACTTTGTTACTAAACTCAGATGATATATCTGCCATAATAGGTCGTTTAGTTGTATCTCTATTCCCACCGCATCCAACAACAGTTATCAGTTGTTCGTTTTGTGATCGTATTTCATTAATCGTATCTAAAATATTTTTAAGTGCATCAGGTGTGTGTGCGTAATCTATAATGGCAATCACCCCATCATTACTTCTTACATATTCAAATCTTCCTTTAACGGCTTCAACGTTGCTCAGGTGTTTTATTATTTCAAGCTTTTCTTTTCCTAATAAAAATGCAGTACCGTATACTGCTATAAGATTATATGCATTAAAGTTACCAACTAACCTAAACCAGGCTTCTTGTTCATCAATATTTAAAAGCATACCTGTAAAATCACTTTCTATAATTTTGGCTTTAAAATCTGCCATCGATTTTAAGCTATAGGTATAACGGGTAGCTTGGGTGTTTTGAAGCATGACCAAACCATTTTTATCATCTTTATTGGTTAGTGCAAAGGCATCATCATTTACATCATCAAATAATTTTTTCTTGGCGTTTATATAGTTAGCAAATGTGCCATGATAATCCAAATGATCGTGGGTAATATTGGTAAATACAGTACCTGCAAAGTGTAATCCTTTTATTCTGTTTTGATCTATTGCATGTGAACTTGCTTCCATAAAAGCATACTCACAACCTTGCTCAACCATGTGTGCCAATAGCTCATTTATTCTAATGCTATCAGGAGTTGTATGTGTTGATGGAATGATTGTTTCGTTGATTTGATTTTGTACCGTTGAGAGCAATCCAACATGATGACCGAAAGAGCGAAACAATTTGAATAACAAAGTAGCAACAGTAGTTTTTCCGTTGGTACCAGTTATGGCTGTTAACTTAATTTTTTCTGATGGATGGTTATAAAATGCGCAAGCCATTAATCCCATAACCTCACTTGTATTGTTAATTTTAATGTAGGTAATAGCATCATTTATGATTGCTGGTAAATTCTCGCAAACAATTGCTACCGCTCCTTTTTCTATAACATCATTAATGTATTTATGTCCATCAACTTGAGTACCTGCTATAGCAAAAAACACTGAGCCCACAACAACCTGACGAGAGTCGTAGGTTAAGTGTTGTATTATTACCCCTGTGTTGCCAATTACTTGAACATTAGGGATGGCTTGTATTAGTTGTTGTAAGGTTTTCATTTACTATTAACCTAATTTAATTGTTACTTTAGTTCCTTTTGATAGTGTTGTTCCTGCTGGTATTGATTGTGCTTTTACTTTTCCATAACCTTCTGCTTGTACTTGTAATCCATTATTCTCAAGTAAGTAAACAGCATCTTTTAAGCCCATTCCTACCACATCAGGCATCATGTTTTTATTTATAATACGTGGAGTTACTTTGGCCTTGTTATTTAGTATCGTTGCTTGTGCCCATTCACTTCCGTTTTCTTCTATCGAATCACTACGTTTGGTTTCTTTGCCTAAAGTGTTTAATGCGGTTTGTAATTGTTGCTTGTGTGCGCCTTTTATAATTGTAGGATTAGGATTTGTTTGAGTTAAAACCAATTTAATATCACCATGTAAGTTGTGGCTATTGGCATAAACTTTATCGGCTATTTCTTTAAATACTGGCCCTGCAACTGCACCACCATAATAAATACCTTTACTTGGGGCATTTACCATCACTATACAAGTGTACTGAGGGTTGTTTGCAGGGAAGTATCCACAAAACGAAGCACGATATATTGTTTGTGCGTATCCTTTTCTGCCATCTGCTACAAGTGCTGTACCTGTTTTACCTCCTATGGTGTAATTAGGATTTTTAAGTTTGCTACCAGTTCCTCTTTCAATCACACCTTCCATCATAATACGTAAGTTCTTTATGGTTTCTGGTGATGCTATTTTTTTTTCTATTATCTGAGTTTTATACTCCTTAATTATTTTTCCGGTATTGGTTATTCTTTTTACAAATAGTGGTTTTACCATTTTACCGTTATTGGCAACAGCATTATAAAAAGTTAACATTTGTAATGGAGTAACCTTTATTTCGTATCCTATGCTACTCCATGGTAATGTTGTTCCATACCAATCTTTATCTTTAGGGTGTTTGATGCGTGGTTTACCTTCTCCAGTAATTTGTAGGCCTAATGGATTGGTAAAATGTAGTTTCTCTAAATGATTATAGAACTGCACAGGATTACTTTTGTAATTTTGATATATGGCTTTTGATATCGCTACATTAGATGAAATTTCGAATGCATGTTGGAAAGTAACCACTCCATGTCCTCCTTTTTCACTATCATACATTACTGCATTTTCGAAGTATCTTTTTTCGCCATTTTCAGTATCAAATAGATCGGTCATTTGTACTTTCTTATCTTCTAATAAAGCCAATGAACTGGCCAACTTAAATGTTGATCCAGGCTCTAAACTTTCGCCAACTGCATAGTTGTATTTTTCGCTGTATTTACCTTCTGATACGCGTGTTAGATTTGCAATGGCTCTAATTTCACCTGTGCTTACTTCCATTAATACAGCCGTTCCCCATTCGGCATCATTTGCCACCAAGGTGCGCATTAATGCGTGGGTTGCCACATCTTGTATATTTACATCAATGGTGGTGTGAATGTCATTTCCATTACGTGCTTCAATTTGTTCTTCATCATTAACTGGTATCCAAGTTCCTCCAGCAATGCGTTGCATCACACGTTTACCTTCTTTTCCGCTTAAATCTTTATTAAAGGCACCTTCTATACCTACGGGTTTAATACCCGACATGTTATAGCCTATCGTTCTTTCTGCTAAATATTCGAAAGGTTTTTCTCTTTTATTTTTTTCTTCAATTGTTAAACCACCTTCATACTTATTGTGTTTGCTTAATCTGAAAATTGGAAACTCTTTCACCGCTTTCATTTCAGGATAACTTACTTTTCGTTTAAGCAAGTAGTAACGGTCTTTACGTTTTTTTACACTTGTTAATATTCTTTTGTATTCGGCTTTGCTTCTGTCTTTAAATAATTGTGACAGCATGAGTGCTAAAGAATCAACATTGTTTTCAAAAACATCACCTTTTGTAAATCCAGGAGCTTTACCATCTAAACGTAAATCATAAATGGGTAATGATGTTGCTAATAAACTTCCATCTATGGCGAAAATACTGCCTCGTGCTGGCTCAATGGTTTGAATGGTGGTACTTAAGTTTTCGCTTAAATCAACCCAATGTTGACGTTCTTTAAATTGTATTTTAAACAGAAAAGTAATAATAGCGGCTGCAAATACACACATAAAAGCAAATGCGGTATAAGTACGTATTAATATAACTTTTCTATTATTGGCTGCCACTACTTGTTTAGTTTTTTATTGGTTTAATTTTTGTTTTATTTAATCCTTACTCATCCACTTTATCTGTTAATACGTAATTTTTATAGGTGGTGATATCAGTTCTTTTATGCCAAGTGTATCTAGTTTTTTTGCTACTGTTGATTGTTTACTTTCACTCATCAAATCGCTTAAAATGGTAATATACTCTGAGCGTAACTCTTTTATTTCTTTGTTTAGTGTATCTGTTTTTCTAATTATTCGCTCTGTTGTATGTACATTGTATATATGTATTAACAGAAGCATGATAATAAATAGCGCAAATGGAATTTGTCTCGTCATCCACTCCTTAGAAATGTTAAAATCGAAGTCGGCCATTTTTTGCATGGCGCTTGTCAGTTTCGAAGCTTCCTTAGGCTTTTCTTCCTGAACTAACTCCTCTTGTTCATCTTCCGTTTCAGTTATAATCCTGTTTGCCATATTTATAATGGTTTCACTTTTTTAGTTATTAGGGTTTCTTTCTGCAATTCTTAATTTAGCGCTTCTTGACCTGGTGTTTTCTTCCAACTCATTAGCTGAAGCAGTGTTTGCTTTTTTGCTCAATGCACTAAATGGTTTAATTGGATTGCCGAAAAAATCCTTTTCTAGATCACCCTTAAAATTTCCGCTGTTTATATAGTTCTTTACCAATCTGTCTTCTAAACTATGGTAGCTCATAACTACTAACCGTCCACCTGGTTTAATAACATCAGCACATTGGTTTAGTAAGCTTTTTAATACTTCTAGCTCCCTATTTACTTCAATACGTAATGCCTGAAACACCTGGCTCCAGAACTTATAATCTTTAAACTTAGGAGCAAATGGATTGAGTATGCCTTTTAAATCAGCAACGGTTTGTATAGTTTTACCTTGTCTACCAACTATAATTTGCTTGGCCATGCTACGTGCTTGGTTTAATTCACCATAGTAATAGAAGGCATCGGCTATTTCTGATTCTGTTGCCGTATTTATAAAATCTGCTGCACTTTTACCAGTGTTTCTATCCATGCGCATGTCTAATACTGCATCATCAAAGCGGTAACTAAAACCGCGTTCATCCACATCAAATTGGTGTGATGAAACACCTAAATCGGCTAACAAGCCATCAACTGGTAATAAGTTTTGGTATTGAATATGATTTTTAATGAACTCGAAATTCTGATCAATAAAAATTAATCGCTCATCATTGGGTAAGTTGCTCTTGGCGTCTTCGTCTTGGTCAAATGCAATTAAAATACCCTTTGGGCCGAGGCGCTCTAAAATGGCCCTGCTATGTCCGCCACCACCAAAAGTTACATCAACATAAATACCATCGGGTTTAATATTTAATCCATCAAGACAAGCTTGTAGCATTACCGGAACATGATAACCTATATTATTCATCGTTCCTCCTTTCGCGTTTACTCATTACCTCTTCAGCTAATGCGCTAAAGTCTTCCGGCTCGTTATCTAACATCTGTTGGTATGCTGCTTTACCCCACAGCTCTATTTTATTTCCATATGCTAATAACACCACTTCGTTTGATGTTATTCCTGCATACTCCAACATGTTTTTAGGTACCAATAAACGACTTGCACTATCCATTTCAAGTTGGCTTGCTCCGCGTAAGAAGTAGCGCTTAAACTCGCGCTCCTTTTTAATGTAATCGCTTAGTTTATTTATTTCTGTAGCAATGGTATTCCATTCGTTACGCGGATATAATACACAGCATTTTTCAAATCCACGATTTATAAAAAAGGTGTCTTTGGCTGCTTCTGGCAACTGTTTTTTGAGGCCAGCAGGTACTATTAACCTACCCTTGGCATCCAGTTTACATTCATATTCTCCGTGTAGCTGCGACAAAATTTTCTTTTTTAAGACAGCGCTAAACTAAATTAAAAAATCCACTTTTCTCCACTTTCCCCCACTTTTGTGGAAAAGTTATCTGAATTTCTGTCTTTTCATTACTTTTATATCAACACAATTGATTGTAAAACAATTACTTATATTTTTTGCTGAAAAGTGGGTTGAATTTTGGTTTTTTAGTGATGTTTATAGCTAAATCATCTAAAATGTAGTTTTTGGGAAATGCGACATTGGCGTTTTTGGGTTGAATGCTAAATATTATTTTAGCTTTGATAGATATTAAAAATGAAAACAAATTCTGCTATACCAATTAAATGGATGAACTATTTTTTGACGGTGCTTATGGCCATCATGCCTCTTGTTTATAATGATTCAGGAGTAGATCCTAATTTAATTCCACGACTTGCTTTAATGAGTTTGTATGTTCTAATAGCTTCAATTTATTTATTAATAAGTCATAAAAACCTACATACAAATTATTACTTATTGGTTTTGATGCCATTTGCTTTACTTACTGCGGTTTATTGGTACTCCGTTTTAAATGCCACCAATCAAACTGAAGCAGTTTTTGTTGCCACTAAAATTTCACTTTATGCTGCTGTTGTTGTTACCACTTATTTTTTATATGCTAATCGTATTATACAATTTAAATATGTAGTATATGGTATGGTAACAGCTTGTGTGTTATCTGTCATCTTGGTTTTAAAAGATATGTATCTATTAAACAAGCTACACATCATGTTATGGGAAAGTGATAACGTGTATAAAATCAATGCAACATTTGGCCACAAAAATTTACTGTCGTCATACCTGCTATTTACCCTACCATTTTTGGTCATTGCCATAAAAAATCAAACCAAAACAACTCTTAAAGCACTCTTGGGTTTACTTGTTTTATTGGTACTTGTAATAATACTATTACTACAAACACGTGCTGCTTTACTGGCACTGGTAATTGGTATTATTTTTTATGCAATTATTTTATTTAAAACTTATACCAAACAGAGACAAAGCAATAAATTGCTATGGCCTGTTTTACTATTGATATCTATGCTATTGTTTAGCGGAAGTATTTATCTATTTAGGGATAAATTTTCTGTAATTACACGTACCGAAAGTTTTAAAGAGCGTGCTGCTTTATGGCAAAATAGTTGGGAGATGTTTAAAGAATATCCCATGGGTGTAGGTGCTGGAAATTGGCAAATTATGCTTCCTAAATATGGCGTACAAAAGTTTTACGAATTTAACTACCGCGTAACAGAAGGATTAACCACATTTCAACGACCGCACAATGATTTTTTATGGGTATTATGCGAAACAGGTTTTGTGGGTGGAATAACTTATGTTTTAATTTTTGTTATACTACTTATTACCCTCCTAAAAATTAAATCTAAAGATGCCTTTTTTGATACCAATATTCTCGCAGCTTTTGTAGTGAGCTACCTGGTAGTGGCTTTGGTTGATTTTCCTTTAGAACGCGCTGAACATAGTTTGATTTTTTTAATTGTTGCTTCAATGGCATTGGCCAATGCACAATATGGTAAAATTAGGATTGTGCCTAATAGGTTATTTTTTGTGGGGTTGGTTTTAGTTGCTATGTTTAATTTATACGTTTTAAAGTTGCGTTGGAGTAGTGAATTGCAATTGCATAAAATGTATAAAGCCCATCAAACTCAAAATTGGAATGCATTAATAAATACTTCTGTTAAAGCCAACAACAGCATGTTAAACATGGATTATTTTTCTATTCCTGTTAGTTGGTATACCGGTGTAGCATATTTTAGTTCGGGTGATTTATCAATGGCTAAAATATACTTCGAAGAGGCCTATCAAACTAACCCATACCAAATTCATGTATTAAATAATTTGGGTGTTTGTTATACCAAAGAACAAAATTACCAAAAGGGTTTGCCATTGTTAGAGCTAGCAAATACAATCTCACCTAATTTTTCGGATGGAATAAGCACTTTGGCAGGTGCATATTACAATGTAGGAAGATATAAAGATGCATGGAAAGTAATTGCCACTTTTAAATATGATGAGCAAAATTTGCAATACATCACTTTTGCAACAGCAATTGCTAAGGCATACTTAAATGAAGAAAAAAGTAAACTTAATGCTACACAACAACAACGTTTAAACGAATTTTTACAAAACGATGTGTTGATTAAACAAAAGTTGAAAGGTGCTTATAATAAACCCATCAGTTACTTTTATGAATAGGTTTTAAATCTATTTACATTATTTTTGTGTTAACCAAAACCAACACATATGAAAACAATTAGTACTATTTTTTCTTTTTTCGTGATGACTGTTTTTGCTTTTGCACAAACACCCACCATTACGAATATTTCGCCAAATCAAGGCCAGCGAGGACAAACCCTCAACCTTCAAATTACTGGTAGCCAAACTAGTTTTGCCCAAGGATCAAATATTACCGTTACCATATTTAATTCTGCTACTGCTATAAAATCGAACTACACAGCTGTATTAAGTAACACACATTTAATAGCCAATATTACTATTCCACAAAATGCCAATTATCAATTTTGTGATGTAGCAGTATCTGGTGTAAATATGCCTTTTGTATCTAAGCGATCAGGATTTACCGTTGTTAATGCTTCGGGTAAAATACCAAAAATAAAAAGCTATACGCCTGCTACCGCAATCCTTGGCCAAACTTTAGACTTAACCATAACAGGTGATGGAACTAATTTTACACAGGCAACACAAGTGCAAGCATCTTTTTTTACGCAGGCATCAAATATTATTGTAAATAATGTTAATGTAATTAATGATACAACTTTGCTAACCAACATAACTGTTGGGCAAAACTTAAATACAGGTTATTATCCTTTTTATATTGATGTTGCGCAAGAGGGTAAGTTGTATAACCCTGGTTTGGGTTTATTAGTTTACCAGGGTGGAGGTGCACCGCAAATTGTGGCAGTTAGCCCTAATGCTATGGCGATAGGCGAAACGCTCAATTTAACCATAACAGGAGTTAACGTTAATTTCACGCAAGCATCAGGCACATTTGTTCCTTCGTTTTTTAATGGAGCAACCCAACTTACGGGAACTAATACAACGGTACTTGCACCTAACTTAATTAGAACTATATTAAGTATACCTAATAACTTAAATTTAGTTGGTAGTTACGATTTGTTGTTGCAAGAATTCCCTTCGGGTGGCTCACTTACCTTGAAAAATGCTTTAAGCATTGGTGTTACAACAGGAGTTCAAAAAGAATACTTAAAATTGGCATACAACATATATCCTAATCCAACTCATGATGAGTTATTTATTGATACCCAAAGAGAAATTTTATCCTTTGCTTTAATGAATAGCACTGGCCATTTTATAGCTGTTAAGCAAGAAGATATAGAGTTACAAACAAATGGTTATCGCCTGTCTACCCAAAAATATGGTTTATCGCCAGGTATTTATTTCCTTAGGGTGCAAACAGATGAAGGTTATATCTACCATAAAATATTAATTAACTAACAAAAAGGCCTGCAATGCAGGCCTTTTTTAATTGTGTTGCTTAACAACCTTTTCCCTATTTTCGCTGACTTTCATTTTATTCGATGAGTATACAAGTAGAGAAACTTACCAAAATTTACGGAACGCAACGTGCGCTTGACGAAATTTCGTTCGAGGCCAAGCAAGGTGAAATATTGGGTTTTTTAGGTCCGAACGGTGCCGGTAAATCAACCACCATGAAAATTTTAACGGGATACATTCCTCAAACAAGCGGTATAGCCAAAGTTTGTGGTTTTGATGTATCAACCCAGACCATGGAGGTAAAAAAACACATTGGTTATCTGCCAGAGTTAAATCCGCTTTACACTGATATGTTTGTGAAAGAATACCTCATGTTTAGTGCCGAAGTACAAGGGTTAGGTAAAAATGCTAAAAAACTGGTTAATGAGATGATTGATCGTGTTGGTTTAAGCCTAGAGTGTAAAAAGAAAATTGGTCAATTAAGCAAAGGCTACAAACAACGTGTTGGACTAGCCCAAGCCATGTTGCATAATCCTAAAGTATTAATATTGGATGAGCCAACTTCAGGTTTAGATCCCAATCAGGTGGTTGAAATTCGTGAGCTAATAAAAGAAATTGGGAAGGATAAAACCGTTTTGCTATCTACCCACATTATGCAAGAAGTAGAGAGCATGTGTAACCGTGTAATTATTATTAACCACGGCAAAATAGTTGCGGATGATAAAATATCTGCCCTGCAGCAACAAAGCAAAAACGATTTAACAATTGTTGTTGAGTTTAAAGAGGAGGTTGATGACTTGGCTTTAAAAAATATTGAAGGTGTAACAGCTGTAAAACTAAAAGGTAAAAAGTATTTATTAAAATGTTCATCTGATGTACGTGAGCATGTTTCTACCTTATCATCAAAACAAGGATGGATTCTGTTATCAATGAGTTTGGAAGAAGACTCATTAGAATCTGTTTTCCAAAAGTTGACCAATAAATAATCGCTTACATGTTTACAATACTTAAAAAAGAAATTAGGTCGTTCCTTAGCTCGCTTATTGCTTACGTGGTAATTACCGTGTTTTTAATTGCGATTGGATTGTTTATGTGGGTGCTGCCCGAGTACAATATTTTTGATATGGGTTATGCCAATATGGATACCTTATTTGGCATGGCTCCATGGGTATTTATCTTTTTAATATCGGCTATTACCATGCGTAGTTTTAGCGAAGAAAAAAAGAGTGGCACCATAGAAATCATCACCACAAAACCATTAAACGATACACAAATTATTTTAGGTAAATATTTTGCCGGTGTGGTATTGGTATTGTTTTCACTTATACCTACACTCTTGTATTTTTATACCGTTTACCAATTGGGTGCACCAAAAGGCAATATTGATATGGGTGCAACTTGGGGTTCATACATTGGTTTGTTTTTTTTAGCAAGCAGTTTTGTAGCCATTGGTATTTTTGCATCCGCCATTACCGATAATCAAATTGTATCGTTTATAGTAAGTATGTTTTTGTGCTACTGTTTTTATGCTTTGTTTGATATGCTTGCCAATTTTAATTTGCTCGGTACGTATGATAGTATTTTAGCATCATTGGGTATAAAAGCGCATTACGACTCGATGAGCCGTGGTGTATTAGATAGCCGTGATGTGTTATACTTTTTAAGTGTAATCACCGCATTTTTATGGTCTACCAAAACCATATTTGGTTCACGTAAGTGGTAATTTAAGTATTGTAATTTTTTATATAAACGCTAAGCGTTACACATGAAAAAAAGAAATTTTAAACTTCAATCGTTAACAGAGTTAGGTTTAGTATTAGGCTTACTTATTTTGTTAAACCTCATATTAACCAATTACTTTTTTAGGATTGATTTAACTTCCGAAAACCGTTATTCGTTATCGGAAAGTAGCAAGAAATTAGCAACTAAGGTGGATGATGTGTTGTTTGTTAAGGTTTACCTTGAAGGAGATTTCCCTGCAGGTTTCAAAAGGTTGCGTCAATCAACCAAAGAAATGTTGGACGAATTTTCGGCATACACAAACGGTAAAATGCAATACGAATTTATTGACCCATTTGAAAATGCTGATGCCAAAAAAGCCAATGAAATTTTAAGGGAGTTGGGCGAAAAGGGTTTGCAACCCACCAATGTGCAAATTAAAAAGGACGATGAATCAACCCAAAAGTTAATTGTACCTGGAGCTGTATTCTATTACAAAGGCAAAGAGTTTCCTGTAAATTTATTAAAAGCACAATTTGGTCAAGGTCCTGAAGAGGTAATTAACGAATCGATTGAATTGATGGAGTACGAAATTGCAAACGTGCTTAGGAAATGTGTGGAAACCAAAGTGAAGCAAATTGCTTTTATTGATGACCATGGGGAGTTAGGACGTTGGGATGTGGCAGATGCCTCGCAAGAATTAAAAGAGTTTTATGCTGTAACCCGTATTCCATTGGCTTTGCAAACACCGCAAAGTTTAATGAAAAACGATGCGTTAATTATTGCCAAACCTACCATTCAGTATAGCGAGTACGAAAAGTTTTTGTTAGATCAATTTGTGATGCATGGTGGTAAAATTTTATGGCTATTAGAATCGCAAATTGCCGACATGGATAGCATGGGCAGAAATGCCATGTTTATGACGGGCAGTTATGACTTAAACGTAAACGACATGTTGTTTAAATGGGGCGTACGCGTTAACCCAAATATGGTTCAAGATTTACAATGTAATGCCATACCTATTTTAAGTACACTGCGCAATGGTACACCGCAACAAAAGTTGTTGCCATGGATGTTTTTTCCAGTAGCGGCCCCATCGCAGCAAAATCCGCACATTATTGTTAAAGGAATTGACCCCGTGTTTTTTCAATTTGCAAGTAGCATTGATACCACATCAAACAAAGACATTAAGAAAACCATTTTGTTAACCTCATCGCCATATTCGCGTACTGTTGGTGCTCCGGTTAAGGTTGATTTAAATATGGCCCGCACACAACCTGATCCTACTATGTTTAATACCGGAAATGTTCCCTTGGCTGTATTGCTTGAAGGTAAGTTTGTTTCATTGTTTCAATACAGGCCAGGTGCCAAAACCGATGCGTTACCTTATAAACCATTTATTGAAAATGGTAAAATGATTGTGGTTTCTGATGGTGATGTGATACGCAACCAACGCAAAGAAAGTACTGGAGAAATTTTTCCATTGGGCTACGATAGGTATACCAATCAACAATTTGGCAACAAACGTTTTTTATTAAACTGTATGGATTATTTGTGTGATGATAGTGGAATAATTGAAGTACGCGCAAAAGAAATAAAATTGCGCTTGTTGGATAAAGGTAGACTTAAAACCGAACGTTTAAAATGGCAATTGGTAAACTTGTTTATACCTATTGCCATTATGTTGATTTTTGGATTGGTAAATAAAATGATTCGTAAACGTAAATACACGTTATAATATTAAGTAGTTTAAAGCATGAATAAACAGATTAAAATATTATTGGTATTAATTGTAGCTGCTGCAGCAATTTATTTTATAGTGGTACGTAAGCCATGGAAATCATACACCGGTAACGGTTCTGATTTTGCCATTACAGATACAATGAGCATTACAAAAATATTTTTGGCTGATCCGCGAGGTGGTAAGGTATTGCTTACCAAAGTGGCAGACGGTTCTTGGTTGGTAGATAACAACGTAGCTGCTGATAAAACCAAGATTAACTTGTTGTTGCAAACCATGCACGATATAAAAATGCGCAACCCACTTTCAACTAACGAATTTAATACGGTGATAAAAGAGTTAACAGCTGCGGGTATTAAGGTGGAGTTTTATGACGGTGATGATTTATTAAAAACCATTTATGTGGGACAAATGACCTTAGACCAATCAGGTACATTTATGATGATAGATGGAGCAGAATCTCCTTTTGTTACGCATATTCCTGGTTTTGTGGGATACTTAACACCACGTTTTCCAACCAATCCGGTTAAATGGAAAAGCAAATTAATTTTTGATACCAAGTTGGATGAGTTAGCTAAAGTAACTATTGATTACCCCTTAACCCCAACAGAATCTTTTAGTTTAGATAACACTGCTGCTACTCCAGTTTTAAAAGATGCTACAGGCAATGTGGTACAAGCAGATGCCAAATTTTTAAAATATTATGCAGGTAGTTTTACGCAATTATTTGCAGAGGCGTATGATGATAATTTTACTGCAGCACAGCACGATTCTATTTTTAATGGAGATGCCTTTTGTACCATTAAAGTAGAGAACAAAGCAGGAAAAACCCAAGCGTTAAAATTACACATTAAGGGCATTGATAAAAAAACCAAAAGCCGTTACAACGATGAAGGCAAAGAATTAACTTACGATACAGATAAGTATTTTGCTTTTGTAAACGGAGATAAAAATATGGTTTACATCCAAAACTATAGCTTTGGCCGTGCACTTAAAAAGCTCAGCGATTTTAAAAGCGTGAAGTAATGGAGGTATAGACCGTATACTGGCTTTTTATGATAGGTATAAAACTTAAATCATTTAGCTTACATTAAACGGTTAAAGTTTACAGAAATTAACGCATCAATTTTAAGTTTATTTGTTAAGTAGTTTTGCTCCACACTGAAGGCACCCAGAAAAATTGGGGCAGACTGTTAGCTTGAACGGATAGCGGGAACTGGGGAGCACTTTAATATCAACCAAGAACAAACTTTGATAGATGCACTGAATTTGATTAAACCACTAAACCGACACTTTTGGGTAGGTCTTGTTATGCCTTCGTGCGATTGATAAATGAAAGATCTTGTTTAACTGTCGCCATCATTTCAGAAACAATTAGTGTCGCCATTTCGTTCACTGAAGCGGACATTAGTCTGTCATCTGAAACCTTTGTATTTTGATTTTCATCAATTGCGATTAAAGGAACTTCAAGAATAATTTCATTAAATTCCTCTGTATCAAAAGTTGGGAAATTAAATTTAAATGAATTCATTATGTTTCAAATTTATAAATATTTATTGAACTCAAGCCAAGAAAAAAAGTCTGTTTTGTAATCCGATAATTTCTCAAAGCTTCTATCTCCTAATTTTTTTCGGTATTCTTTTATTAAAATTTCCCAAGGTATTCCCATAATTTGGGCACTATTGTATATTGCTATGCCAACAGGATGATATTTAGAAAGGGTGAAAATTTTATTTGCTGAATTGTATACCTTTCTGTGATTTGGTCCATTAACAGTTACTGCGCTATCAGCTGCAATTGCAACGCCTTGTTTATTTAAAATTCCTGCTACTGCTGTCAAAGTTTATAGTTTTATTTGTCTCTGTATACGCATAAGGCATAACGGTTTGCAGCTACACGCAGGGCGGGCTTTTTAGCACTAAAGTTTGTTCGGATAACTGAACTTTCTATTACCTCAAAACTGTCAAGCGGAGATGAAACCCCGCCTTGCGTGTAGGTGCTGTTAGTGGTATGTGCTTCTTTTTTAGCCATATTAATCTTGTTCTACTCTCTCACAAAATTGTACTGCTTCTTTACATTCAATATCAATAAAGTCAGACATTGAATAAAATTGAGAGTTAATTGTCCAAACAAAACGATATTCACATTGGTCTTGATACTTTTTCTCTTTTAAAAACATTAGGTCAATACCATTACCTAAAATCTGGTCTGTTCTTTCAATCCCTTTTTGTCCGCCAATAATAATTGTTCCTTCTGGCCCCGTGAAGTCATTTATGTCCATACCCGGAATCAATTTTTTAATCATTCTATGTTCTCTATAATTACAAAACCCTTGAAAAGATTGCTTGAAGCCTAAAATTGCATTAGAAACTGCAACTGAAAAGTCAAGTGGTTTTACAATTCTAAAGCAAGTGTCCGTTTCGAAGGTTTTCCTTATAGAATCAGAGTCAATAATACTTCCGCAAAGAATATATGCGTCACTTCCTACATTTGACATAACGTGAAACTGAAAACCTGATTTGTCGGTGGTTCCTGTCACACTTCCATTGCCTTCATTTTTGTCCCCTCGAATTTCGTCTAGGTACTCTTTGAATTTTTTAAATGAACTTAGTCTTAAAATCCCTTTTTCAAAAAATAGGTCAATAAACTGTTTGTCCATATATCTATAAATATTTGGAAGATAAATATCTAACGGCTTACCTGTCTGTAAACTTATCATAGGTTTCTATTTGTTTGTCTTTTTTAGCATTACCACTAACTTAAATATATACGAAACTCAAACCCCTTCTATTTCGCCTAATAGTGCAATACAACCAATAGTGCGAATGTTTATTCGCTTATAAACGGTTAATACTTTCGTACTATTTAATAATAAATGAATGGAATTTGGGCTAATGGTATACATATGAGGTTAGGGTTTAAATACATGACGAAATAAGCCAATTGTTTTTATTAAAACATAAAAATTATATAAAGTGTAGTAAAAGTAATATTAATGGAATGTAAATGAAGTAATGGGAAGATATTAAGTAACAATATGAAATAGGCTAAACTTGGATTTGAAAAAGTAATCCGCTTACAAATTATGTATAACCAATTTTTTAGGTACTACAAACAGGCAATATATTAACAAAATGAAATTAGGGATAAATAAAATGATTGCTGCAAAGGATATCCGTTGGATATATCATATGAAAAAGTGAAATGTTGAAGTAAATCCTATTTTAGCTCCGCTGAACTAAGTTTCGAAACAACCCCAGTTCTCATAGCAATTCGAATAAGCTTTGACTGATCAACCTGTCGACCCATAACTATTACGCTACTTTTCCCACTTTAAGGTTTCTATCATATGTAAGATGTCCTTTTTTAAATAGGTAAGCACAGGCGATACGCTATCTACATTGGTGCGCTCATTAAAATAAAGTGCACCACGCATGTAATTTTTTACACTATCGGTTACATAAAACTGAAAACTACTTGCAGTATTGCCGCTTAGTTCATACACCATACCATGCAGCCTGTCGTTTTCTATGTACGTTTCGTAAATTTCATCTGCTTTTACGGTATGCTTATATACCAAGGTACGTGCATCTTCTGCAAGTTGATCTAACTCACGCGGGTTTTTTACTTGATCAAAACTAATGTGTAAAGTAGCATTGTATGGTTGGTAGTATACATTAAACCAACACTTTTTATTTTCGGTGCTAAAGTCGGGAAGCACGGTAGCATAGTCTGGAATTTCGCAGCTAAATCCACAATCGTTGTGGTGGGTTTTATACTGTTTTTGTGGGAATTCAAAACGCTGAAATCCGCGTGGTTTTGGGGTGTACTCTTCACCGCATCCAATACCTAAAACAACAACGGTTAACAGCAATAATATTCTCATATGTTTAGGCTTGGTTTTGCGGGTTAAGTACTTCTACTTTCACCCTTTTAATTCTTCTTTTATCAGCCGATTCAATTACAAATTTAAAATCGGCATACACAATTTCATCACCTTGTTTTGGCATTTCTTCTTGCAGCTCCAGCAACATGCCACCAAGGGTGTCCGCATCTTGTCGGGCATCATCAAATACTTCAGTTTCTACTTCCATAAACTTACACATGTCGTTTATGGCTATCTTAGCTTCAAACACAAAAGTATGGTCATTTAAGCGCGAGTAAAATACTTCGTCTTCATCAAACTCATCGTTAATTTCACCAAATATTTCTTCCAAAATATCTTCCATGGTAACTATACCTTGTGTGCCGCCAAACTCATCAACCACCACTGCCAAATGCACACGTTTACTTTGGAACTCTTTTAATAAATCGTCAATTTTTTTGCTCTCTGGTACAAAGTATGGTTTGCGTATTAAAGTAAGCCAGTTAAAATCATCGGCATTGTGCATGTGAGGCAGCAAATCTTTAATATACAGCACACCATTAATGTTATCTAAATTATCTGTATAAACTGGCACACGCGAGTAACCCCAATCGTTAATTTTCATCAACAATTGTTTAAATGGAGTATCCGATTTAATGGCTGTAATATCGGGCCTTTGGCGCATAATTTGTTTTACGTTTATGTTGCCAAAATTTACAATAGATTTTAGGATGATTTTTTCTTCACGAGGTGTTTCTTCTTCGTTGGTAATTTCAATGGCATGTGTTAGCTCATCAACCGAAAGTATATGGCCTTTTTTGGTAACACGTTTATCAATAATAGAAGTTGATTTTACCAATAAAAACACAAAAGGTTTAAGCACCTTACTTAAAGAGTACATGGGTATGGCCACAAATCGTGCAACACGCATGTTGTTTTGTGATGCAAATATTTTAGGCATTACTTCGCCAAACAGAACCAATATAAAAGTAACCAGTACAATTTCAATCATAAACCCAAACAAGGGGTTTGTACTAAAATCAAACAACAAACCTATTACTACAGTTGATACCATAACAATGGCAATGTTTACAAAAGTGTTTGATATAAGTATGGTGGCCAGTAAATGTTTGGGGTGATTGATTAAGTAATCAATGTATTTTGAAGTGCGTGATTCCTCCTCTGTTAATTCTTCAATTTGTAATTTAGATAAACTGAAGAAAGCGTTTTCTGAGCTAGAAATGATTGCCGAGCAAACAATAAGTGCCACCACCACAGTTATGCTTATAAAGATGGTAGCCACATCGGCAGTGGTAAGTGTTATATTAATAATACTTAAAACAGTATTGACCGGAGGTTCTGAAGTTAAACTACTTTCCAATTTATATTTATTAAGTTAAACATACAATGTATTAAAATGGCAAATCGTCCATTCCATTTACATTATTCTCTTCACCTGATGTAGTAGGTGTGTTTGTTGCGTTTTGCTCTTGTGGTTGATGGTTTTGTGCACCATCATTTCCATTTGAGTTATTACGTGAACCCAACAAAGTTATGTTATTCGCTCTTATTTTTATGCCACTGCGATCAATTCCTTGTTGGTCGGTCCATTTTTCTGTTCTAATTTTCCCTTCAACATAAACTGTAGAGCCCTTTTTAAGGTATTTATGAGCAATGTCTGCAAGGTTATCCCACAACTCCACACGGTGCCATTCGGTATCTGTTCTTCTTTCACCTGTTTTGCTGTCGGTGTAACTTTCACTGGTAGCCAAACTTATGGTTAATACACGTCTGGTATTGTTTTGTCCAAGCACACGTGGTTGCTCAGGGTCGCGTCCAAGGTTGCCAATTAAAATAACTTTGTTTACACTCATAGTAGTAAAGAATATAATTGTTTGTTAAGGCAATATAGTATTCAAAAAACGCTCAAGCAAGCGGGGCACCGCAAAATTATGGATATCATTTGGTGATACCTGCACATAGCCTTTATCTGCTAAGGGTTTTATTTGTTTTCCACTTACACGCCAAAAAACTGCATACAAGGTTTGATGTGTAAGTTGGTGTTTGGCAGAAAACATGGGTACTAATTCGTTAGGCAGTTTATTTAAAAGTTCTTTGGTTTTTGGGTGTTGCAATAGGTCTTGTGCACTAACTTCCGTTTCAGATTCAACCAATGGGAATTCAAATAGGTTGTTCCATATTCCATCATTGTTACGTTGGCGTAAATAGGTATTTCCTTTGCTGTCTTCTATGTAAAAGTAGTTTAGGTAACGGGCAATTGGTTTACGTTTTTTTTCTTTAACTGGGAAATCATAAACCTTATTTTGTTTGTATGCCTCGCATTGAATTCGCAACACACAATGTTCGCACAATGCTTGTTTGGGCTTGCAAACCATTGCCCCCAGTTCCATTATGGCTTGGTTATGTGTTGCAGGTGCATTGGTATTTAGTAATTCTTGCGCTAGTTCGGCAAATATTTTTTTGCCTTTTGCACCATTTATAGGTTCATCAATTGCAAATAGCCTTGATAATACGCGGTATACGTTGCCATCAACAACAGCATGGGCTTCATTAAATGCAAATGAAGCGATGGCAGCTGCGGTGTATGGTCCTATGCCTTTAAGTGTAATAAGTTCGTCATAAGTTTTAGGAAATTCACCATGATATTCATTAGCTATAATACGCGCTGTTTTAAGCATGTTGGCCGCACGGTTGTAGTAACCCAAACCTTGCCATAGTTTCATCACCTCATTATCGATGGCATGCGCAAGTTTTAGTAGGGTAGGATAGTTAGCAATAAATTTGTTGTAATATGGTAAGCCTTGTTCTACACGTGTTTGCTGCAATATGATTTCCGATAACCAAATGTAATAAGGGTTTTGTGTATCGCGCCAAGGAAGCTCGCGTTTATTGGTTAAATACCATTTAATTAAAGGTTGTAATTGAGTCATATTTGTAGTGCGAAAATACACCACAGATATTTTTTTACATCAATTAGTGCATTTTGTTTTGAAATTCATACCTTTGCAACCCGCTTTGCCAAATGAGGGGCAAAGCCAAACATTTGACTCTAAAGTTATTAATTGTTAAAAACCGTAGAAAATGACAAAAGCAGAAGTAATTGCAGAAATCGCAACCAAAACAGGAATTGAGAAAGCACACGTGCAAGAAGCAGTAGAATCTTTCTTTAAAGTAGTAAGAACCTCTATGACTGAGGGCAAGAATGTTTATTTCCGCGGTTTTGGCAGCTTTGTAATTAAAAAGAGAGCTAAAAAAATTGCGCGTAACATCAGCAAAAACACCGCAATGGTAATTGATGAGCATTTCATCCCAAGTTTTAAACCGGCTAAGACTTTTGTAGATAAAGTTAAGAAAAGCGAAACGGTTAAAACCAAAGCAGCTAAATTAGCCGCTAAAGCTTAATGAAATTTAACAGCAAGCAAATTTTACTTGTTTCCATCGCATTGGTAGTTAAAGCTACTTTATTTGTTATGGGCTACAAAACTCCTTTTGGGCAAAACAGCTCAAAAGGTGTTTCTGTATTAAGTGAACAGTTTGATGCTGATGGTTTCTTAAAGGAACAAAAAGCTAAACTTACCCCTGAACAATCAAAACAGGTTGAGTTGCTTGAGTCGGATAAAAAAAACAAAGAAAATTTACTTCAGTTAGCTAACCTTTGGGATTCGTTAAAGGTAACCTACTTAAGTGCTTATTACACACTTCAGTTGGCTCAATTAGAAAATAACGAAATTACTTGGTTTGCTGCGGGAAGTAAATTTTACAATGTAGCCAATTTCGCAAGCGATAGTCTTTTAGGTACACATGCAATTGGTAAAGCAAAAGAGGCTTACACAAAAGTATTGGAATTAAATCCTGCTAACTTACAAGCCAAAAGCGCTTTAGCTGTTTGTATTATACAAGGAGACAACGATGTAATGAAAGGTGTAAGCCTTTTAAAAGAGGTTGTTGCAACCGATTCAAACAACGTTCAAGCTATTTTTACTTTAGGTATGCTTTCTATTCAAAGCAACCAATTTGAAAAAGCGCAAGAACGTTTCGAAAAATTGATTAAACTTGAACCCTTTAACCCGGAGTACTATTTTTACTTAGGTGAAGTTTATGCAAAAAGTGGTAATGTGGCCAAAGCCATCAAAACCTACGAAACGTGTAAAACCTTAGTAACCGATAAAGAGGCTAAAAAGGAAATAGACCAAATAATTAATAAACTAAATAAATTGTAACACTATGCCAAGCGGAAAGAAAAGAAAAAGACATAAGATCGCAACGCACAAGCGTAAAAAAAGACTTCGTAAAAATAGACATAAGAAAAAATAAATTTTCTTAAACGCTGTAATACAAATATCTTTTTTATTCAAAAGATCTTAATGGTAAACCGTTCCTTGCTGGGCGGTTTGCTGTTTTTAAACACACGTGTAAAAAATTGTGAGCTACGAACTAGTAATTAATAGTCATGCAAATGGTGGGGTTGAAATTGCGCTACTAAGAGACAAAAAACTCATTGAGTTGCATCATGAAAAAGCGGATAATAGTTTCGCTGTTGGTGATGTTTATCTTGGCACAGTAAATAAACTGATGCCAGGCCTTAATGCTGCTTTTGTTGATGTTGGGCACGAGAAGGATGCATTTCTACATTACCTTGATCTTGGCCCTCAGGTAAAGTCGTTGGTAAAACATACCAAAACTTTACGCAATAATCCTCACGCTAATGTTTGGCCAGAAGCCAAATTGAATGAACCCGATATTGAAAAAACGGGAAAAATTAACCAAGCATTGCAACGACTACAACAAGTTGTGGTGCAGGTTACCAAAGAACCCATCTCTAATAAAGGTCCGCGTTTAACTTCCCAGCTTTCTCTTGCAGGGCGTTACGTTGTGCTTATGCCTTTTGATGGGGTTGTTTCTATTTCCAAAAAAATTGTTAAAACAGAAGAGCGACTTCGTTTAAAAAAATTGGTTCAAAGCATTAAGCCTGCCAATTTTGGGGTTATAGTGCGCACCGTTGCAGAAGGCCAAAGCGTAGAAGAACTGGAAAATGATTTAAAGGATTTGATGAAACGTTGGGAGCATTTATGTGCCCAATTAAAAACAGCTGTTCCTGGTCAAAAAATTCTTGGCGAAAGCGAACGTACTTTAACTTTAGTACGCGATTTGTTAAATGATGATTTTACAGGTATTTATGTAAGTGATGCTTTTTTACTAAAGTCGATTAAAACATACATAGAAAAGAAAGCGCCTGAGCTAGAAAAAATTGTGAAGTTATACTCTGGTAAACAATCAATTTTTGAACACTATGGAATCGATAAACAAATCAAAAGTTCGTTCGGAAAAGAAATAAACTTTATGGGTGGCTCATATTTAATTATTGAGCACACCGAAGCTTTACATGTTATTGATGTAAACAGTGGTAGTATTACCGGAAAAGACATTAATCAAGATGAAAATGCGCTTAAGGTTAATTTAGAAGCAGCAGCAGAAATTGCCCGTCAACTAAGGTTGCGTGATATGGGTGGTATCATTGTAGTTGATTTTATTGATCAGAAAACTGCGGGTAATAAACGTTTGGTATACGAACGTTTAAAAGGCGAAATGAAAACAGACAGGGCAAAGCACAAAATTTTGCCTATGAGTCCTTTTGGGTTAATTCAAATTACGCGCCAGCGTGTACGCCCAGAAATGACAGTTGTTACAACCGAAAAATGTCCTACTTGCGATGGTACAGGTGAAATAACCAATAGTATTGTAATTGCAGATGAGATAGAAAATAGGTTGAAATATTTCCTTCAAAATATGAACATGAAAGGTTCAATTACCATTGAAGTTCATCCTTATTTATATGCTTATTTCACCAAAGGTTTCTTAGGATCTATTCGCTTTAAATGGCTTTGGACTTACAAACGTTGGATTCGCATCAGACCGATTAATGCTATGCATTTTGGCGAGTACCGTTTTATAAACGCACAAGGCGAAGAGATATTAGTTTAATACATACGATATGTAAGGTATCGTTAAAAATCTGTGTGGTTTACTTCGTTAGATTTTTTTTGATGATTGTTTTCTGTTACCTATATTAAATCGGTAAAACAGCACTTTAGCGATTTACATTTTCTATCGCTTTATTTCTCTTTTCATTTTAGCATAAAAAATTATCTTTGATATAATAACCAATCCTAGTTATGCGAATCAAAATAATTCTTTCTTGTTTAGCCATTTTTACCCTCGCTTCTTGTGTATCAAAACGTAAATACAACGACATGTATGCACTGTGGGTTTATACTGATAGCCAGTATCAATTATTAAAAGGTAAAAATAACAATTGTGATAAACGCATTTATGCTTTACTTTCTGAAGTAGACAGAATAAGAAGAGACTCAGCTTATATCGATTCGGTTTGTAGATCGGGTATGAATAAAAGCGATGCTGATAAAGCACGATTAGAAGCAGAAAGAAAACGTTTGCGCGAGGAGCTTACTGCGCAATCAAGTAAACTTACCTTATCAGCAAGTAAAATTGCCGAACTCGAATCGGTATTATTCCGTAAAGATTCTATCATGCGTGTCACGCGTAATCGCCTACAACAAGCTTTATTAGGTTTTAAAGATAAAGGAGTGGATGTACATGTGGTTGGAGGTAAAGTATACATCTCTCTTGATGAGCGGTTGTTGTTTCAATCGGGTAAAGTAGATGTAAACCCTGAAGGTAGAAATGCGTTGTTAGAAATTGCTAATGTGTTAAACCAAGACCCAACTACCATTATGACAGTAGAAGGGCATACGGATAAAATAGCCTATAAAGGACAAACCTATAAAGACAATTGGGATATTAGTGTATTACGTGCAACATCCGTTATTAGATGGATGAGTAAAGCAGGTAAAGTTGCACCTGAGCGATTTATTGCAGCAGGTAGAGCAGAGTATTGGCCTATAGATGCTGCTCCAACAGCCGAAGCTCGGAGAAAAAACAGACGTATAGAAATTATTGTAACACCTAATTTAGATGAAATTGCTCAAATCTTAGATGGTAATTAAGTAATAGCTACTGTATGAAATATTTTCTTGGAATAAGCCTACTACTTTTATTTGCATTTAGTGTTGATGCCCAAAATGGCATCCAACTCACAAAAATTAAAAACAACAAGGTTAAAATAATTCTTCCTGGAGATCCATTTACTTTTTCGTTTTTAGATTCATCAGGTAAAGTAAGAGGTATTCATGCCACTTTAGTGAGTGTAGATGATAACATGTTTACATACAGGCTTGGTATGGTTGAGGAAATGCAATCCAAATTTTATCAAATGCCTTTAAATAAAATTGTAGGTATTAGAAAAGAAGGTAAATACATATACACGAGAGGTACTACAATGTTATTTGTTACTGTATTAGAGGTAGTTCCAACCGTTGAATTTATAATAAATAATACCAATACCTATGCCCAAAGTTTGCTTTGGATAATACCAGCAAGTATAATAATTGGTTCTGGGAATGCTCTAGTAGAAAGTGCTTTTTGGCCAACCAAACCCAGAAGAAAAGTAGGGGAGTATTATCGAATTGACGTTGCTAAATAGCCATAAAAAATAAGCCGGCAGTGGTAATCAATATCACTGCCGGCTTTTTTGATTTTATCAATGAAAAAAGTGTTATGTACTTCTATTATATAAAAACAGTGCCAAACTTGTTTTTACGATATTTATATTTGTATAATGTTGTTAATCAGTGCATTTTTGTTGTTTAACAAGGTCATCTTTTGGGATGTGATTACTTTATGCTACAGCAAGTCTAGTTTTTTAGGACATTTCCAAAATGTAGATATTTCACTCTTAGGTACTTCTTTCTATATTGTTATTTTAGTCTATCTTGGTTACTTTCGATAAACACCAAGAACAAGCAAGGGTTTGGCTTCCGTTAAATCATAAAAACAAAAACCATGAAAAAATTAGCCTTTATCATTTCGGTGGTATTTGCCATCAACCATAATATAAATGCCCAATGGGTTTACCCAACGGATAAGTTATATACCGATGGATTGCATAATTCTAACTTTTTAACGCGTGTATTAAGTGTTGGTTTACCCGTAACCTCCGATATTGAACAAATTGCATCGGCAGTTGGTGTGTGCGATACCAATATTGCGCTTCAAACATATACTTGTTATGGAGTAGCACTTGCTTTAAGTAAGTTACAAGTAGTTGGCTCAGCTGGATCTATTACCATTAAATTAATTAAGGCCGATGGTGCACCTATTTGTAATAATGATTCGTCTGCCTACACTATTTTTTGTAAACGAAGGTTAAAAAAAGCACCATCAACTGTGGTATATCAAGAAACTTATAGTTTAAATGGTGTAAATCTTTTACCCGACCCTAATGGTGGGAATTTTAATTGGGCCACATTTACTTTTAGTGGATTACCTAAAACATTTAATACCAAAAATGATGATATTATGGTTGCTGTTGATTTTAATAATATGGGCGATGATTCATTAACCATGATGGCAGCGATTGATGAATACGGTACAGCAGCAATAAAATACAAAGCCAGTCAGTGCTGGAATAAGGCTAATTACATTTATTCTTACGGTATTTTACCCTTGTTAAAAAATGATGTATACATGGTTTACTCTAAAAAGATAACAACATGTTTGGGTGGTGATCCTAATGCGTTTTCAAATTACTTTAATTGGCAAACCAATATTGATACTTTTTATGTTTGCGTTGGCGATACCGTTTTACTCAAGCCTAATGCTCGTTTTGGATTTGGAAGGGCTTACGATTTTGAAATTAAACAAGTAAATAGCAACCTAACTTATAATTCCATTGTAAACTGGTATCCCAAAAACAATTGTGGTGCAAGCGCTCCTCTAGCTGATTATGGTTTTTTATATGTAGCCGATAGCAACGCACAAATACAATTTTTATGGCCAGATAGTTCGTATGTTCAAGGTAATTTGGTTTCGGCAAATATCACAATTCAACCATCTAATCAAATTGGTTTGCCCAATCAAATCAATGTATGTCCAGGAATAAATCAGTTAAACGCAACAGTAAGTGGTCCTGATTATTATGCAATTTGGAGAGGTGCAGTATTTGCCGATTCTACTCAAGTGAATACCACTTTTAATGCTACTTTGGATACCACATTAATGTTACAAGTTAAAACCAAAAAAGCAGGATGTGTGGTTACAAAAAATGTTGATGTAAAAGTAAAGCAACCTGTTGTGCAACAGTTATGCCTTGTAACTTACGATTCTTTAACAAATCGTAATGTCATACTTCAATGGCAAAAGGAACAAGGTGTAGAGGTAAAAAGTTATCAGATTTACCGCTCGTATGATTCGTTAAATCTGTATCAAAAAATTACAAGCATTAATGATAGCAATGCAACAAGATTTATAGATAGCAGCCATACATTTCCAAGTAACTATGCTTACAAATACAAAATTACTGCAACCAATTATTGCAACATCGAGTCGGTATTGGATAGCAGTAAATCATACAACACCATGTTGCTGCGCAAAAACAACAATATGCTGTATTGGAATAATTACGAGGTTAATGGATTTGCTGTTGCCGATAGTGTAATAGTTTGGCGTAAACCACTTGATCTAGCACCTATTAAAATTGCCACATTAAGTGCCACGCAAAATCAATTTGTTGATTCGTTATTGAATAATTTTTTGGCAGTGGATTACCAAATTGAAGCTAAACTTAAAGAAGGTGCGTATTGTAAAGATAATACGCAGCGTTCTGTATTATCAAGCATACTTAGCATTGCTAAAGTAGGTATAGATAAGGTAAATCTTATTTCATTTTCAGTATACCCTAATCCAACCAATAGAAAATTGAATATTATTAGCTCAAACAAAACCAAACAAGTTGCATTAGTTTATAATGTACTAGGTGAGTTGGTTTTTGAATCGTTAATTGAACCAACTGTAAATAATGAGTTAGATTTAGTTAACCTACAAACAGGGATTTATTTTATAAAGTTGGGTGATGCAAAACCCATTAAAATTGTGTTGAACAAATAATTAAAAACATATACGATGACCATAGAAGAAGCACAAAAAACAGTTGACGAATGGATTAAAACAACCGGTGTTCGTTATTTTAATGAGTTAACCAATACTGCTATGTTAATGGAAGAGGTAGGTGAGGTGGCCCGTATTATGGCTCGACAATATGGTGAACAAAGTTTTAAAGCCAGCGATAAAGATGTTGATTTAGGCGATGAAATGGCTGATGTATTGTTTGTGTTGATTTGTTTGGCTAATCAAACAGGAATAGATTTAACAGCTGCGTTGCAAAAAAATTTGGATAAGAAAACCAAACGCGATGCGACCAGACATAAAGAAAACGAAAAGTTGAAGTAGTATTTAATCTAACACCGGAGCAAGTGTACTGTAAATTATTCCATTTCCTTTTTTAGCACTTACCTTTAATGGCGTGCATTTAAAAGTATGTTTACCTTCATTTAAAATAGCAGCTTTAACAATTAGTATTGATGTGGTATTTTCTAGCAACTCAATACGCGGACGTAAAATTATTGGTGCAATTTGGTTTGATGTGTTTTTGAATTTATCTAAGCTGGTTGTGCCATAATACAATACTTCATTTTTATTGTTTGTTAAGGTAACTTCTAGTATTGGGTTTGTTAATGAATCTGTGGTTTTAATCCAACTCCAAACTTCCAATTCAACAACTTTGTGTGCGTTATTAAATTCAAAAATAGTTTCGTTTGCACGAGTTTTTTCAGCTGAAACGATTACAGGAAACGAATCAGGATATAGGTTTTTTTTTCTATTGCTAAATACAAATGTTTCACTCAACGATTGGTATTCTTCAAATAATTTATAATTGTAAAATAAAGATGCAATACTTGCATATTCGTATGGAATAGCACCACCATGAGCAATGATTAAAGTATCGGGTTGGTTTTGCAATAACCAGTTGTAGAAGTACGCATAACCCAAGGTGTCAATTTTTGCTGATACCACATATGGTTGCATGTTTTCACGATTAAAATAATAATCAAAATAGTATTTACGGTTACCTGCTAAAAAGGCTGTTGTTTCGTTTTGTGTATATGGTTTTATGGCCATCACTGCTGCTTTGTATGCTTGGTGATAAAATACCGTGTAATGTTTGCGTGTATTTATTAATGCATAAGTATTCATCAACATCAACCCAACAAAAACCAATATAAATAATGTTTGATGTAATTTACTGAAAACATAAAATGCTGCTGCAAGTAAAAATACAATACCAAAAAGCAACACTGAATATTGCATGATGGGTGCACGCCATTGAGAGTATAAATAAGTGAATGCAAATGATGTTAAAAACAATAACAAAGAAAAAGTAAGGTGCTTTTTTTGTATTTCTTTTTTTAAAAATATCCCAATTAATGCAGCAATCAAACCTGTAAAAATAAAATATAAAATAGGTGTGGTGTACTGAGCTACATATTGTAAATAATAATAAATATAGTTTTTATCAGGCACACCTAACCAGCTTAATCCGCCTTGTTGAAACTGTGGTAACAACAAGGGAAATTCTATTGCAAATAATGTTGCAGCTGCAGCAAAACTGAATAGCCATTTTTTTACATCATGTTTATAAAGTATCAAATAAATAATACCAGCAAATGCACAAGTAATCAATGCCATGTAATGTGTATTGGCTACTAAAAATAAATACACTGCGGCCCATATAAATTTTTTGTTTTGGTTTGATGTGTTAAATAACGTAGATATAAATAACAAAGTAAACAATAATCCGGGGGCATACATACGAGCTGTTTGGCTATGTACCAAGAAGTATTGAGAGGTAGCCATAAACAACACTACCAACAAAGCGTTGTGTTTATTGAATAACTGTGTGATTAGATTGTAAGTTACCCAAAGGGTAAACATACCCATGGCAATAAATGGAAGTTTATAAACTACCGGGTTTAGTCCAAATAATTTGGTGTAGTAATAAATAAATATTTGAACCAATGGTGGGTGCATATCTAGTTCAACCACACCAATATTTATTAAATCTTTTAACGAATTGTAATTACATCTTGAAAGGGCACTTAACTCATCGTTGGTTAAGGCCATGTCGTTAATTTTGAATAAACGAAGTAATAAGGCTAAAGCCAAAATAAACCATATGGCATAGTATTGAATGAATCGATATACAAAACGATTTTCATTCATACACTTTAAGCTGTTTGTGTTTGCATGTTAACTAAGTACTCCCCTCGCATAATAGGCAATACAGGGGCTGAGTTTAATTGCAAACAGAATTGTACATCATCTTCTGCCGCATGTAATGCTTTAAAGCGTTGCGCATGTGATGACTTACGAACATCAACTTCTAAACTATCCTTCATGGAAATATAAAGTTGTTCGGCCATTAAGCCTGAATCGCAATGTAAGGTGATGTTGTTTTTAAGTTGTGCAATTACTGCTCCGGCAAACAAAGTATCTTCCAAATTAACTTTATCTTTCCATCCCGCACATAATAAAATAATGTCGTTTGGTTGATTTAATAACCAATTGCATATAACATCTAAATTTAAAAAACTACCTACAACAATTTGAGCTGCTCCTTGCTCTTTACTTTGTTTAATGGCTTTGGTTCCATTGGTGGTTGTAAAAGCAATGTTTCTATCTTTAATCAATGGATTTTGAAATTCGAAAGGAGAATTACCCATATCAAAACCTGGAAGTTTAACGGCATTTCTTTCAGCAGCACATAAAAAATCAAAATCTTTAAATAAGCTACACTCTTCAGGAGTTGATACAGGAAGAATTTTATTTACCCCTGTTTTAAAAGCCACACACATGCTGCTTGTGGCACGTAAAATATCAATAACAACAACTGTTTTGCCTGTTACTTGGTATAAAGGTAAAAGGGCAGGTGTAAGTACAACTTCAATTTCTTTATTCACGATTGGTAATAATGGTTATGCCGTTTTCGTCTTTTTTGTTTGCCTTTTGTTGAATACGTTTTAATACGTTTTCCCATTTAGGCTCTATGGTTTCTACCGCATGATTGGTAAATATGATGGTGATGTCACCATCATATTTCCAATAGTAACTGGTATCGTAAGTGTTATTTTTTACTGTAGAAAAGGATTCAATTTTTTTGGGTTCGCCCAAAATTTTTATCACATCAGCTTCGCTAGTTCCAGTTATAATTGCAGCATATTTTTTGGGTAAACTTTGTGTTATACCTAGTTTACCTATTGTTAAACATACCATCAAAACAATAAAACGCATAAGCTTATAAACTAATAAATTTTATAAGAAAGGTGTTTTTACCACCTTTGCTTTAATTTGTTTATCACGAATCTCAATAAAAATTTCAGTATCAACTTTGCTATGAGCTGCATCTACATATCCCATACCTATAGCTTTACTAAGTGTAGGAGATTGTGTACCTGAAGTAACCTCTCCAATTACATTTCCATTAGCATCTTTAATGATGTGGTGCTGACGAGGAATTCCACCACGTTCCAACATTTCAAAACCAACTAGCTTTTTAGTAGGCTTATTGTCTTTAATTGCTTTGTGGTGTTCGGCCATAATAAATGATTTGGTGAATTTAGTAATCCAGCCTAAACCTGCTTCAATAGGAGAAGTTTCATCGTTAATATCATTGCCATATAAGCAGAATCCTTTTTCTAAACGTAAGGTATCGCGGGCACCTAAACCTGCAGGTTTAATATCAAATTCGGCACCTGCATTAAAAATTGCATCCCATAATTTACTTGCTTCAGCATTGGGAACATATAATTCAAATCCCCCTGCGCCAGTATAACCTGTGTTAGATATTAATACATGACTTATACCTGCGAGTGTACCATATTTAAAAGTGTAATATTCCATTTCGCTAAGGTTAACATCAGTTAACTTTTGTAGAGCTTTAATGGCATTTGGTCCTTGTACGGCCAATAAACTTGTGCCTTCGCTAAGGTTAGTCATCTCAACACCAAACGTATTGTGTTTGCTAATCCAATTCCAATCTTTTTCAATGTTTGATGCATTAACAACCAAATAAAACTCAGTTGCCGAAACACGATATACTAACAGGTCGTCAACAATGCCACCCTTATCGTTTGGTAGACAACTGTATTGTATTTTACCATCAACTAAAACCGAGGCATCGTTGCTCGTAACTAACTGAACCAGGTCTAACGCTTTTTCTCCCTTAAGTAAAAACTCACCCATGTGGCTTACATCAAAAACACCAATACTATTACGTACCGCGTTATGTTCTTGAATTAAGTTATTGTATAAAACAGGCATGTTGTAACCTGCAAATTCAATCATTTTTGCTCCTAAAGAAACGTGCAAATCGTTTAAAGCTACGTATTTCATTCTTGTATTGTTTAATTATTTAATGGAGGCGAATTTAACAAATTTTATGATAGGTAGGGGAGATAGCTTGAATAGTTATCCGTTGTTGGGTTATTGGTTGATTAGTCAATGCTAATTCGAGTATGCTGGGCAAATATCAGCCCAAGTTAAACCCAAAGAGGCTGAACATCTAATCACCAACTCCTCACTTTATCTGGAGTCTCAGCGCAGAATGACAACATCTAACTTCTTGGATGAAACTGCGTTATTACATCATGTAAGTATGCCCTGTCGATGTGGGTATAAATTTCGGTGGTGGTAATACTTTCATGACCAAGCATTTGTTGTACCGCACGTAAATCGGCCCCAGCCTCTACCAAACAAGTAGCAAATGAATGCCGCATGGTATGTGGCGAAATGTTTTTATGAATTCCGGCACGCTTGGCTAAATCTTTTATGATATAAAATATCATTATCCTACTCAATCCTTTTCCACGGCCGTTTAAAAACACAGTATCTGTATGTCCGGTTTGGGGAGTAATGTGCGAGCGTACTGTTTCTTTATATAGTTTAATGGCTTTAAGTGCAATGCTTCCAATAGGTATCAATCTTTCCTTATTACCTTTGCCAATTACACGCACAAATTCATCTGAATATGAAATATCTGCAAACTTTAACCCTACCAATTCGCTTACACGTAAACCACAACTAAACATGGTTTCTATAATGGCTTTGTTGCGCATCCCTTCAGGTTTGCTGTGGTCAATTTGTTCAACCATCAAATCAATTTCATGTACATCAAGTACCTCTGGTAATTTTCTTTTTAGCTTTGGTGATTCCAGTAACTCAGCAGGATTTTTAGTAATTAAATCCTCCATTAAAAGGTAATTGTAAAAGGCTTTTATTCCGCTTAAAATTCGTGCTTGACTGGTTGTGCTCATGCCCAATTCGGTTATCCATCTTAAGAACTCGCGAAGGGTTGCTAAGTTAACATCTGCTGGTTGTGGGACCAAACCCTTGGCATTAAAAAACTGAATCAGCTTTTCCATGTCGCGTTGGTAAGCCTCAATGCTATTTTTTGATAGCGATTTTTCCAACTGCAAATATGCTTTAAAACCTTTAATGTATGGATTCCAGTTTACCATTTATAATATTCAAATATTGAACATTATCTGATGAATAACAGCAGATATTTTTGCTCATGTGTGGGTAAGTCTAGTATGCTAGAATAAATTAATCCTTACAATCTGTGGCTAATATTTATTTATGCTATTTTTGTTTGATTATTGCACTACATGAAAATAATAATAATTAACGGTCCTAACTTAAATTTACTGGGTAAGCGCGAGCCTGAGTTATATGGGCAAACTTCTTTTGAAAGTTATTTTACCGACTTAGAAAAAGCGTTTCCGCAAATTGAACTAAGTTATTACCAAAGTAATGTAGAGGGTGAGTTGATTAATAAACTACATGAAGTAGGATTTAGTTACGATGGTATTATTTTAAATGCGGGTGGCTACACACATACATCTGTTGCATTGGCCGATGCCGTAGCCGCTATAACAACACCTGTATTAGAAGTGCACATCAGTAATATATTTGCCAGAGAAGAATACCGTCATGTTTCTTTAATAAGCAAACATTGTGTTGGTATTATTAGTGGCTTTGGTTTAAAAAGTTACGAATTGGCAATAAATAGTTTAGTGTAGTAGTGAAAATAATGCGATACTAATTTGTGAATTTATTTTTTTGTAATTCACTAAAATATTTCACCTTTTTAATAAAATGATCGGCCACAATACTTCCCATATATACTCCGTGTAGCTGGTTAAATGGCTTGAATGTGGTATTGATTTTGCGCAGTTTCCACCATTTTCTAAACTTGAAAAAGTAATCGGAGTGTGCCTTATGAATGGCCAAACTGTATTTTGGTAAACCATTCATTATAAAAAATATAGAGCTTAATAAGTCTAATGTTGAACGTACAGGTATTAACCAAATTAGCGTACTTACAGGTAAGTTTTTAGTAAGCATAATTAAGTTGTTTCTAAAGTTTAAGTATGTTTTTTGCGGACTTTGTTTATTTAAAGTACCACCACCAACATGGTATACCACCGATTTCGGAACAGTAACCAATGAGTATCCGTCAAGTTGCATTCGCCAACACAAATCAATTTCTTCCATATGGGCAAAAAAGTGTTCGTCAAAACCATGCAACTTTTTAAATACATTGGCTCGCACAAACATGCATGCTCCTGTTGCCCAAAATGCAGCGTGGGTATCGTTGTATTGGCCTTGGTCTTCCTCTAAATAATCAAATATTCTACCTCTGCAAAATGCATAACCCAACATATCCATATAGCCACCACCTGCACCGGCATATTCAAATTTATTTCGGTTATTGTAATCCAACATTTTGGGTTGAGCTGCTGCAATGTTTTTATCTTTTTCCATTGCCTCTATTACTGGTTCAATCCAATTTGGTGTTACTTCAATATCATTATTTAGTAAAACAAAATAATCTGCTGTAACATGTTTCAGCGCATGGTTGTATCCACCTGCATAACCAAAGTTGTCATCGTTTTTTACAATGGTAATATTGGGGTAGTTTATTTGTACGAAAGCAATTGAATCGTCATCGGAGTTATTGTCTGCAACAACAATCTCTAAATTACTGTAGGTAGATTTCACTAAAAAAGGTAAGAACTGTTCTAGTAAGTTCTTGCGATTCCAATGAATAATGACAACGGCTACCTTGGGTTGATACATGATTATTTATTTTGCTTTAAAAGAAACAAATACAAAATTTGCGCCCTTATCAGTTACCAATAATACGCACATAAATTGGGCAGCATCTTTAAATGCAGCTTTAAAACTTTCCTCACGTTCTTTAGTAACAATATTTTTTTCTAATAAATCTTCAAGTACTGTGGCACTGATGTTAAATGAGCGCGAGTATTCAGTGGCATCTATAATCATATCACCAATTTTAATAGGTTCTTGGTGCGCTATAAAAATCGGATACTTGCTAAAACCTTCGTGTAAAATATCTGCCGAAACTTCTTTCAGCATATCATTGTAAAAAGCTAAATCATCTTTTAACAATTCTAGGTTTACTGTCATTTCCTTATCCATATCAGCATTATTTTTTTATTTCTAACAACGCAATATTTTCAACATGGTGCGTATGCGGGAACATATCTACTGGCTGCACGCATGTTACTTCGTATATCTCTTGCATCATAGCAATATCACGTGCTTGAGTTGCAGGATTACAACTTACATACACAATTTTTGGTGCAGCTAATTCTAATAATTTGGCAATCACATCAGGATGCATTCCAGCTCTTGGAGGGTCGGTTATAATTACATCAGGCTTACCATGTTTAGCAATCAATTCATCATTTAGTATGTCTTTCATATCACCAGCATAAAAATGTGTATTGGTAATATTATTTAACGCTGCGTTAATTTTTGCATCTTCTATTGCTGCTTCCACATTTTCTATGCCCACCACTTGTTTGGCTAATTTAGAAACAAACAAGGCAATTGATCCTACGCCTGTATATAAATCATATACATTTTCATTTCCTGTAAGTTTGGCTAGTTCGCGGGTTTTGCCATATAATGCTTGTGTTTGTAAAGTATTGGTTTGAAAAAAAGATTTTGGGCCAATTTTAAACTTAAGATCTTCTAGCGTTTCAATTAAATGGTCTGTACCGCTATATACATTTACTTCCAAATCATAAATGGTATCATTCATTTTAGGGTTGATGATGTATAACAATGCTGAAATTTGAGGAAACTTTTCTTTAATGTGATTTAATATCGCTTCACGTTTTTCTTGGTCTTCCTTTTTTAAACAAAGTATTACCATCCACTCGCCTGCAATGTTGTTGCGTAAAATGATGTTACGTAAAAAACCTTCTTGATTGTATGGATTAAAAAATTCGTAGCTGTTACTTTTTGCAAAATCACGAACAGCGTTTCTAATTTCGTTGGCTAAAGGATGCTGCAGGTAACAATGCTCCACATCAAAAATTTTATCAAACCTTCCAGGAATATGATAACCTAAACCTTTGCGTTCATCTTCGCTCATGGCATCAAGTTCTTCCATGGTGTTTACCCATTTTCTATCAATAAAACTAAACTCGCATTTATTACGATAATAGGTTATGTTTTCGCTGCCAATAACTGGCCTTAGCTCAGGAAATGGAAATTTACCAATGCGTTCGAATGCATCAAGAACTTGTTGTTGTTTAAAACGTAATTGTGCAGGGTAACTCATTTGTTGCCATTTGCAACCTCCGCATAATCCAAAATGCGAGCAAAAGGTATCAACCCTATCTATGCTAGGTTTTACAATATTTTGTATGGTAGCAAAACTAAATGATTTTTTGTTGCTGTTAACCCTAACATCAACCACATCTCCTGGTACTGCATGATCAACCATAATTACCTTATCGTTATGTCGGGCTATACTTTTTCCTTCGCTACCAGCATTAATAATTTCTAATTGCTCGATGGTATAAGGAATGAATTTTCTTTTTCGCATAAAGTTGCGAATATAGCTATTTGAGGATAGTAAAGCAGTATTGCATATTATTCAATTGAAATCCCCAAAAACAGCATTTGTTTCTTAGTATTCGCCCAACACGCGCTTAATGGCCTCGGGATAGTGGCGCATCTCCAATACAGCTATGTATGATTGGATATCTGTTAAAGTAAACGCGGGTTTTACATCAAACTTTGCTTGAAAAATTATAGCACCATCATCATATTTTTCATTTACAAAATGTATGGTTATGCCATGCTCTTTTTCTTTGGTTTCCAAAACAGCTTCGTGAACATGATGTCCATACATGCCTTTACCGCCAAATTTGGGTAATAATGCGGGGTGAATATTGATGATTTTATTTGGGTATTGTTTAACCAAATATTCGGGTATTAACCACAAAAATCCTGCTAAAACAAGTAAGCTGGGTTGGTATTGATTAAGCAGTTTAGAAAATTCTTGCTCATTTTTGAAAGTTTCTCGGTTAAATACATGCACAGGAATATTAAATTGATTCATGCGTTTTATCACCATGGCATCCGGATTATTGCAAAACAAAGCAGCCACCTTAATGTTGGGGTTATCGGCAAATTGCTCACAAATATTTTGAGCATTTGTTCCGCTGCCTGAAGCAAAAATGATGATGTTTTTCAAATGGTTAGGAGGTTAAAATTCCAATTCAGAAAGCACTACTTTTTGAAAGAATGAATCTACATTATTATTACCATTAAGCAAGTGCAATGGGGCTGTTAAAGTAACAATATCTGTTTTATTTAATTGTGTATTGATGCGTTTAGCCATTACATTGCTTGGGCCTGTCCATGCTGGTGCACCGCCTGGTCCAAAAGAACGCAACTGCGCACTTGCTAAACTATCATAAGTATATAAACCTGATGACGAGGTATAGGTATAAAATGGACGAGGATAAGTGATAATACCTGTTGCTTTTAATTTAGGCCAATTGGTATAACTAATTATTTGGTCGCCTGTTGCCATACGAAACGATCGACCAGGATTATCCACCAATCTTTCAATTGGGGTAAAGCTAAAGAAAGATGCATTTAATGCCACATCATTAGGAATTTCTAATATCATAAAAATCTTACCTCCATTATTAAAGAAAGAGATAGATGCATTTTGTGCAGTACCTAAACTTCGAGTTGGATCTTCAGTTGCCCATACAATACGGTTGAAAAAATCGAATGTTTTAGAAGTGGTAAATTCATCTGAAGGAAATTCATCTACCAATGAAGTAACTATATCGTAGTTTGCAAAATTGCTTCCAAGATTATTGATTCGATTGGTATAAAAGGCAGTAATTGCATTTTTATTACTTATATAATCGTTAATAAATAACAACCTGTTTTTAGGTTCGCGAATATAGATCTTGGCACTTATCCATGCCGATTGAGATCCTGTGCGATCTTTGCAGCGTATATAAATGATGTTGGTATCATTCATCAATCCACCTGATAATTTTTGGCTATATGGGTTGGTTTGATTGTTAGTATACAATAAGAAATTACCTGTGAATACGCCATTCACTTTTTCGCCAACAAAAGTGGAGGCGTTAACGCTTGAAGGCACTTGAACTTTATTTTTAACGGTATCGTTTAATGCGATTTCAACAATACTAATATCAGCAAGTCCATCAACATCTTTTAAAATCCAACTGTAGCGGAAAGCAGGAAATGCCACTGTTTTCTGACCTGTACTAAAGTCGAAATTAATATTGGGAGCACTATTTTTTACCGGGTAAGTGGTACCTGCAGGTGTTGGATCAACTTTACCATTATTGTCTACTGCGCGAACAAAAATTCGTATATCAGCAGTATCCGATCCGGAAGGGAGACTCAACAAAAATGTTCCAATTTGTTTATCTGTAAAGCTCCAAGTTTGCATGTTATCAATACTAACTTCATAACCTTTAATAAAACCAGTTTTTACACTTCCCCACCAGTGTGCTTCAACTGTGGTGGTATACCTGCTATCGCCACTGCGGTAAATGCTGTCAACAACCATAAATGTTTCAGGTGCTCCTAAATCTGTGCGTTCTCCTTCAAAATCTTTTTTACATGAAACTACTGTTGTAGCTATCAATAAAAAAAGTGAAATATGTTTTAAAAATTGCATATTTTTTTCAGGTATCAATTTAACAAAAGTAGTTGTTGAACGTGTTTGTGTAAAGTTAAGTTATTGTGTTTTTACAGGTCGATGTTGTTTTTTAATACCAACATTTTAAGTGCGGTTTCTGCAGCTTCAATTCCTTTATTTCCTTGTTGTCCACCTGCTCTATCAATTGCTTGTTGTTGGTTGTTTGGAGTAAGTACACCAAAAATTACAGGCTTATTATAGTTTAATCCAACATTGGTAACACCGTTTGCACAGGCATCACAAATAAAATCAAAATGTCGTGTTTCACCTTGTATAACACAACCCAAGGTAATTACTGCATCAACATGTTTTTGTGATGCTAAAAATTGTGCGCCCAATGGCAACTCAAAGCTTCCGGGAACGTGGTATACGGTGATGTTTTTTTCTTTAACACCCATATCTACTAAATGCGCATATGCTCCTTTAAGAAGGGCATTTGTTATTTCGGGATTCCACTCGGCAACTACAATTCCAATAGTAAATTTCTTAAAAATTTTATTGGGTTCTAAGTTGGTAACCGATAAGTTTTTTAGTTGAGTTGACATGGTTGCGAATGTAAGGATTTGAGCACATACCTCAAAGGGTACCTTTGGTATAAATCAAAAAAGCCGAAACACATAGTGAATCGGCTTTTTAATGTATAATATATGAATTAGTTTTCAGCTTTTAACGCAGTAGCTCTTGCAATGTATTTATCAATATCTGTTGCTTCTTGCGCATCAGGATATTCATTTTTAATGTTGCTATAAGCTTCTGCAGCATCACTATAGTTTTTTAATTCTTCAAAAGCTATACCAGCCTTTTTAAAGAATACAGGAGAGGTAAGCTTATTTTTACTCATGCGTGCAGCTTTAAGGTATTGTTTGGCACCTTTTTCAATATCACCATTTTCAACGTAGGCGTCACCCAATAATCCGGCAGCTAAAGGGCCAACCAATGCATTATCAGAACTAAATCCTTCTAACATATCAATTGCACCTGTAAAGTCGCCTGTGCGTAGCATACAAATGCCCGCATAATAATGCGATAAGTTACCAGCTTTTGTTCCGCTGTATTCGTCAGCTAAATCAGCAAAACCTTTAATTGTGCCATTGCCTTTTAATGCAAGGTTAAAAGAGTCTACCTCAAATAGCTGTTGTGCTTTAAACATTTCTACTTGCGCTTCTTGCTCGCGTGGTTCAAAATAGAATTTTTTCAAACCAAAATATCCTGCAACAGCAACAACCAGTATTAATAGGGCCGTGTTAATATTCTTTTTATTTTTGGTGTAGATGTCTTCAACCTTATGCGTTGTGTTGGCTAAAGCTGCATCTAAATCTAAATTATCGTTCTTCTTGTTTGTCATATTTTAAATAATCGGGTAATAAATTCACTTGGCTTCAAGTATACAAAAATTATTCTCTAATAAAAGGATAATCTGATTGAACATACACATCTTCCCATAAAGCTTCAGGTTCAGGCCATGCTGAATTTTCTGCAAACTCTACCGAATCGTTTATAATGGCTTCAATTTTAGTTTCCATTTCATCAAACCACTTCTCATCGGCAAATTTATTTTTTAGCATGGTGGTTTTAACTACTTCTAATGGGTCTTTCTTTTTGTAATCCTCTACCTCTTCTTTGGTACGGTACTTTGCAGGGTCACTCATACTATGTCCGCGGTAACGGTAGGTGCGTATTTCTAAGTAGGTTGGGCCATCTCCTTTACGCGCACGTTCAACAGCCTCAGCAATTGCTTCGTGCACTGTTTCTGGTTTCATACCATCAACTACAAAACTTGGCATGGCATAGCCAGCACCAATTACACTCATATCTAATACATTGGTTGTACGTTCAACCGAAGTACCCATTGCATAACCGTTGTTTTCAACTATAAAAATAACTGGCAGTTTCCACAACATGGCCATGTTAAATGTTTCGTGTAATGCACCCTGACGAGCAGCACCATCGCCAAAACTACAGATAGTAACTTGGTCCCCACCTCTATATTGATCAGCTAGTGCAATACCAGCGCCAAGCGGAATTTGTCCGCCAACGATACCATGTCCGCCAAAGAAGTTATGCTCTTTACTAAACATGTGCATGCTACCACCTTTACCTTTACTGCAACCCGTAACTTTACCAAATAACTCAGCCATTACCTCGCGTGAAGGAATACCCAAAGCTATTGCATGCGCGTGATCGCGGTAAGCAGTAATGTGTCTGTCGTCTTTACGTGTGGCACTTACGGTACCTGCAACTACAGCTTCTTGACCAATGTACAAATGGCAAAAGCCCTTTATTTTTTGCTGACCATATAGTTGTGCTGATTTTTCCTCAAATCTGCGCATAAGCAGCATTTGCTCGTACCAGCTTTCGTATGTTTCTTTCGTAAATTTTGTCTTTACCATATTGTTGCGAAGAACTGCAAAACTAATAAATTTCGGCATTGTGCAAAGCGTTTGTCTAGATATTGATAATGAGCATGTTATTTATATTTTATCAAAAATCAACCTTCAAAAGTATATTCGCATGTCATGCTTGCTATCAAAACGCTCCATTTACAGCAGTTTAAAAACTACACCTCGGCAAAAATTAACCTTCATGCACAGGTAAATTGCTTTGTAGGTAAAAATGGGGCTGGTAAAACCAATGTACTTGATGCCGTTTATTATCTATCCTTTACCAAAAGTTATTTCAACCCTAGCGATTTGCAACATGTGTTGCATGACGAAAATTATTTTAGCATCACGGCTACTTATAATAGAAATGATTTAGTTGAAAATGCTTTTCTGTTTTTTGAAAAAGGCAAGAAAGTGCTAAAAATAAATAATAATGAGGTAAAAAAATTTAGTGACCATATTGGACATTATCCTTTGGTAATGATTACGCCAAATGACATTATGTTATTGCATGAAGGCAGTGAAGAACGAAGAAAGTTCTTAGACGGCATGATAGCCCAATTAAATAAAATGTACCTGAATGATGTGTTGTTGTATAATCGGGTTTTGGAGCAACGCAATAAGCAGTTAAGGGTTTTTGCAGAGCATGGTCAAATTGACCAAACGTTGTTGGAAACGTATAACGCATTATTGATAAAGCATGGTAATGCCATACATCAATATCGTAAGCAGTTTTTGGTTGAATTTGTTCCTGTATTTAACAATTTTTATAAGCAAATAGCAAATGCCAGCGAGGAGGTCAGTATCAACTACCAAAGTGATTTACTAGCCAATGATTTTGAACAATTATTAATTGAAAATACCCAACGTGATTTTGCAGCGCAGCGCACCACCAAAGGCATACACAAAGATGAATTGGAGTTTTGTATAAATGGTTATGCGATTAAAAAGTTTGGTTCTCAGGGTCAGCAAAAATCATTTATTATTTCGTTAAAACTGGCTCAGTATCATTATTTAAAAAACAGAACAACGGTGAAACCACTTTTATTGCTAGATGATATTTTTGAAAAATTGGATGAGCAGCGATTAAATACCCTTCTGCAAATGATAGCCAATGGTGAGTTTGGTCAAATATTAATTACTGATACCCATTTGGATCGACTGCAATTGGTGTTTAATACCATGCCCGAGGTGGATGTTAAATATTTTATGGTTGATGCGGGGAAGATTAGTGAGTTGGAATAGTTGTTGGTTAATTGGTTATTAGTTGACAGGTTTGTTAGTTAAAGCCTGTTCGAGTGATTGTTTACAAGGTTTGGCGTTGGCATAATCGTATCGAGAAAAGGATTGTCAAAGTTAATTATTCTTATCACTCCTGTTCTCGATACTCGCATTCTAGCACAACCAGCCCCAAGCGAACTCGAACAGGCTGTGACTTTGCGTTTAAACCTTCTGAGCCCTTCCGTGTGTTCTGTTAGCCAATAAAATTGCAAACAACCTCAGCGTCCTCCGCGACTCTGCGTTTAAACCTTTTGTTAGCCAATAAAATTGCGAAGCAACCTTGGCGCCCCCACTAATTAGTTTTAAACTTTACGCTAAATAATTTAAGATTAGTGAACAGTATCATTAGTTTTGTATGGTTATGATGAAGAAAAAAGACAATGATCAAACCTTAAAAGAAGCCATTGGAGATTTTTTGAGAAGTGAAAACATGGATGGGAAATTGGCTGAGGTTAATGTGATAAATAAATGGGAAAGTATTGTAGGTAAGTTGATAGCTGGGCAAACCAAAAAGATTTATTTTTTTGATGGTAAACTTAATATTCAAATAGAATCAGCTGCTTTACGCCAAGAGTTAAATTACCAACGTTTTAAAATTGTAGAGTTGGTAAACAAAGAAGCCGGAATGCAGTTAATTACTGATGTAGTTGTAAGATAACTTTTATTACCGATGTCATCACACCACATAATAAGAGAAGGGCAAGAGCCTGCATTAATTATAGCTAATGGCGAAAGCTGCTCGAATGAGTTGCTTGGGCAATTGTTGGAATGGAGTCCGTTTGTTGTGGTGCTTGATGGTGCCATAAACCGTGTGCTGGAATTGGGTATTAAAATTGATGTTTTACTAGGCGATTTTGATAGTAAGAACCATTCGGTAGAACAAATACAAGCACAACAAAAAATAGAAATTGTTCATACACCCGACCAAAATAAAACCGACTTACAAAAGGGGATTGAGTTTTTAATTGCACGAAATTTTGATGCCGTAAATATTATATGGGCAACAGGTCGCAGGGCCGATCATAACTTAAGTAACATAACCGACATGGTGCGTTACAAGCAACAAATTAATATTGTATTGCACGATGATTATTCAAAGATTTTTCAATTACCCAAACGTTACCAAAAGTGGTACGTAAAAGATACTGTGTTATCAATAATACCGGTTGGTGTGGTAAGTGGCGTTAACACACAAGGGTTAAATTATAACTTACAAAACGATGTATTAACTTTAGGCTACCGCACCAGCAGTAGCAATAGCGCAGCACAAGATGGTTTAGTAATAATAGAGCACACCGAAGGTGATTTGTTGATGATGGAGTGCAGGGATATTTGATTGTAGGGATTATTTTTTTAACACTTTAGATTTGGTTAAAGTCAAGATTTTTCAAACAACAAACTTTGTAAAGTCGCGATTTTTTGAGTGTATAATTCTCGATAGCTATGAAATGATTACCTAAAAACTTATCAGCGGAGCACTTGTATGCTACTTTTGCTGAGCCCTTGTTAGCGTTATATTATTTTCTTTGATCATCTAGCACTTGCTTAATAATTTCTATCATCTTTTGATTTGTTTCTTTATCTTTAATCGCAATTCTGATTGTATGTTTATTAAAATTATTTCCCATATTTGATACATCCCTTATAAATAGTCCCATTTCCTTGCATTTAGAAACAACAGTTTCAGCGCTAGGCCCATTTTCAGGGAGAAAACATAGCACAAAATTGGCTTTACTTTGTAAAACCTCAAAAGAGTTAAATTTCAGCAATTCTCTACAGAACTCTTCTCTCAGTATGTGGGTCTGCTCATAGCATTTTTCATAATAACTATCCTCTTTTAATGCAATCAATGCTGCAATTTGAGATGGAAGACTTACTGCCCATGGAGGAGATATAGACCTTAATTTTTCAAGTTGAAAAGGAGAGGCACATAAATATGCAGAGCGAAGTCCGCTTAATGCATATACCTTAGACATCGATTTACAAACAATAACATTACTTGTACTAACAGCATATTTCTCTAAAGATTGATCTCTACCACAATATTCGATATAGGTTTCATCTATCCAAATACGAGTAGTAGGGCTGATTTGGCTTAAAGCATTCTCGAGTTTAATCCTCGGAATATGCTGACCTGTAGGGCTATTTGGATTAACAATGACAATTAAGTCGTAATTATTTTTTGCTAGGTCTATAAGCTTTTCTAGATCCAATATATAATTATTGGCTTTTAGCAAGTTGATGCGATCAACCTTACATCCAATAATATTTTCTAGAACATGGACATATTCACCATAAGTTGGATCAAGAATCAATACATGTGATTCTGGCAATAACCACTCTCTAAAAGCAAGAAAAATTAAATCAGAAGAGCCAGCACCTGGAAGAACGTTACAGGATTTTAGCCCTCGTGATTTGGCTATGCCATTGGACATACCAGTACAATCAGTTGGAGGAGAAGTTTTACAAATCCATGATAATTGATTTTCTATTTCTGAAATTAACTTTGGAGCAGGATCAAACCAAGCATCTAATACGTCAGCATTAATTATATTTTTTCTTCTATTGAGGTCATCAAATTCGTTTCCAATGGCATCAAAAAAAGCACCTCCATGATAGCAATTAGCAGGTTTAAAAAAATCTATTGCCAATTTCCAGTCACATTGCTTTTTTATTTTGGTGAAGGTGTTTTTGAAATTATTTTCAATGAAATCATTCAATTCCCTCACATTTGCATGGATTAGTGTAAACGAAACTTCACCAGCTTTAACTTCCTTATTCGTAGCCTTAAATCCTAATTTTAAATACAAGTCCAACACCTCAGATCGCCCTATGGCCATAATATTTATACCACCTAAAGACTGAATTAATCGAAAAGCGGCCCACATGAGAGCTAATGCTATATGCTTACCTCGAAATTCTTTGAGTACTGTTAATAATCGTATTTCGTATGTTCCTAAATCTACTGCGAAAGGAATTTCCATTCGAGTGAAATATTTATCGATAGAATAATCGTTTTTATTAGGTGGAGTAATACTAATGAAACCAACTATTTCTGTATTTATTTTGGCAATAATATATGTGTTGAAGTCATCTAGCTTATCTTCAATCATCATTCTATCGTTATGTGGGTGCTGCATTAACTCTAAGGCATATACTTCGTGGCGTAGTTGATAAATTTTCTGCCTATCGATACTTGTTGCAATCGAGATTTCAATTAAATTTTTATTAATCATAATTAATTATGAGTTTACATTTATTATTTCAAACATAAATACTACTTATATAACGCTCGTTTGCCAAAGGTGGTTAATGCGAAGTGAATTTAGTTAAGCCAAGTTAAAGATAACTACTTGAATGGGAAATCACTTTTCGCTACTTGAGTTAAAAGTCTGTTAGCATCAAGTTAGCTTTCGTCAAAAATCTTGTTAGTTTCTTTTTTTACATGTTGTGTTTTCGGAATAGCGAACAAGTTTAGATGTTTTTGTTAATTCTTTGATAGATGAAATAAATTTAACTTGCTCGTCTGAATTTAATTGAGACAATTTTGTACAATAGTCTGTTTCTCCTTCTCGACCCCATTTAACTGTTTCCATTTCAAGTTGAATATTATTTTTGGTCTCATATTCGCTAATAAAGTTTAAAAAATCTTGTCTTGCTTTACCATCTATCCCGGAACCAATACTGATAAATGAAATATTAAAGCGATAAATATTATCCGATGAATGCTCTTTTTTTTGATTATTTTCATCATGGGTAATGGTCTTTGTTCCTTTACAAGAAAAGAATAAACTCAATAAAACTCCTATAAATAATTTATTCATAATTTCTGTTATGGATAGAAGCGGGAGCCAAGCCCCGCTTCTATCTATTGTTATTTAGTAATAAAAACTTTTTTTATTATTGATGTTGTTGAATTACTTACTTTTAAATAATAAGCCCCTGTTGAAAAATTAGTAACGTCAATATTTGATATCTCTCCTGAAATAATACCAAATTCTTTAACGGTTACTCCAACTAAATTGATTAATGATGCACTTACAACACTATTATTTTTTAAATTTATTGACAAAGTAAATTGTCCATTATTAGGATTAGGATATATAGCAACTGAGTTTAAAAAATTTAATTCATTTAAAGTAGTTGGTAATTGACAACCATTTGAAGTAATTAGTAAAGAACGAGGTCCATTTAAAGCCGCATGCATTCTGTCTGATTGTCCTGCTGTAAACATGTGCATGCATTTATCATCAACATAGTCCATGTAATTCATGTACATTTCACCGTTTGAGCCTGAACCGCATTTATTGTTTGGTTTATGAGGAAATGTAGGACATTCATAATTTGCTTCTTCTGCTGGTTCAGTATCTGCTACAAAGTCATTACCACATATCGTGTCGGCCCAAATATGTCTGAGGTTGAGCCAATGCCCTACTTCATGGGTTCCGGTTCTACCTCCATCATTTGAAGGAAAATTCCCTGATCCTGCTGTTCCTTCTGTACCAAATGCTTCATATCGAATTACTACTCCATCTAAATTGGGTTGAGTTGTGAGTTCGTCTGGAAATGTAGCAAAACCTAAAGTCGTTCCATCAAGGTTTACTACATAAATATTTAGGTACTTTGTTGGATCCCAATTATCTCGACCACCATTAGCAGTGGATTTAATATTATCTGAATTGTTATCATCCCACGCGGTTACTGTTGTTTGCGTTCTTGTAATGCCATTTGTAGGATTTCCATTAGGGTCTTGTTTTGCAAGACAAAATTCAATATCCGCATCAATTGTAAATGGCCAAAATGGATGTTTGTCGTTTAAACTATCAGCGTTCATTAATCTAAAGTCCTCATTCAAGACTTTAATTTGAGATAAAATTTGGTCATCATTCACGTTTTCAATTGTCTCTTTCCAAATTACATGAACAACTGTAGGGATAACTATTACTCCACGATTCGATTTCTTATTTCGTGCATGATTTGAAATCCATTGGTTTATTGCTTTTTCGCTTTCAATCATTCTAAGTTTTAAAGTAGGGTCTTTAGTGAGACTCTTTTGAAGATGTTGCATAGTTGCACACTTGTTTGATTGCGCATTAACGTTTAAGGAATAGAGTCCTATAATTAACATTATTCCAATTAGTATATTTTTTTTCATTTGTTTTTTGAGGTTTTTACTCTTAAGATTTTTTAATATCATACATGCTAAAAGAATTTAAGCAAGAAACCATTTTTCAGGTGTAAACTTATCGCTTAGTTTTAGTTATGATGTATTATGGTAGCGTAATTTTTATTCTGACATAATTGAAAGGCTCATTCAACTATTTTGAAAAAATATCTTTCTTTCTAAATGATGTTAACTTGCTTGTTAGCGAAACTCAAACTTACTAAAATTTATATGATATTGTAATAAGGCTAATATTTTGAAACTATATTCGGCTATAATTTTTGTGTTTTGCTTGTGTTGTGTGTGCTTTATGGTAAGCCCCAAAACTATTATCGCTCCAACATTTTTATTTTTATTGTAAATCACTAAACAAAAAATCCCCCAACAGCTTTCGCTATGGAGGGATTTTATATTTGTTATGAAACGTACTATTCGTGTGTTTCTGTATCTAGTTTTTCGTGTGTTTCTTCTGCTGCTGTTATTTCTAAAGGAGTTTCTTCCTTCACTGCATCAAACGGACGTTTGCCTAAAATTTCTTCCAAATCGTGTTGGAATAAAATTTCACGTTTCAATAAAATTTGCGATAGCTCTTCTAATTTATCACGTTTTTCGAGCAGTAATACTTTGGTTTTTTGATAGCAAGCATCAATTTGTTTGCGTACTTCAACATCAATCATCTCAGCTGTTTTATCGCTGTATGGTTTTGTAAATCCATACTCGTTATTTGGGTCGTGGAAACTTACATTACCTACATTACTATTCATACCATAAATGGTAACCATAGCGTAAGCCATACGTGTAATACGTTCCAAATCATTTTGTGCTCCCGTACTTACTCTTCCAAATACAATGTCTTCTGCTACACGTCCACCTAAGGTCATGCACATCATGTTTTCCATTTGTTCGGTGGTATATAGGTATTGGTCTTTTGGCAAGTATTGCGCATAACCTAATGCTGCAACACCACGAGGTACAATACTAACTTTTACTAACGGGTCAAGATCCTTTAAGAACCAACCAACAATGGCGTGTCCACTTTCGTGGTAAGCAATAATTTCTTTTTCTTCAGGCGAAATAATTTTATTCTTCTTTTCCAATCCCCCAATTACACGATCAACTGCATCCTGAAAATCTTGCATGTCGATTTCAGTTTTGTTTTTACGTGCAGCTATTAGCGCAGCTTCGTTACACACGTTGGCAATTTCTGCACCCGCAAAACCAGCAGTTTGGGTTGATAAGCGATCTGCACTTACATCTGCATTTAATTTTAGTGGTTTTAAATGCACTTTAAATATTTCCGCACGACCTGCTAAGTCTGGTTTGTCAATTGAAATTTGTCTATCAAAACGACCCGGACGCAACAATGCTGCATCTAAAATATCAGGACGGTTGGTTGCGGCTAAAATAATCACACCTGAATCGGTAGAGAAACCATCCATTTCGGTTAATAATTGGTTTAAGGTATTCTCACGTTCATCATTACCACCTTGTACCATATTACGACCACGTGCTCGGCCAACGGCATCTATCTCATCAATGAAAATAATGCAAGGTGCTTTTTCTTTTGCTTGGCGGAATAAATCGCGTACGCGACTTGCTCCAACACCAACAAACATCTCCACAAAATCAGAACCTGATAATGAGAAAAAAGGCACACCGGCTTCGCCTGCAACGGCTTTTGCCAATAAGGTTTTACCTGTACCCGGAGGGCCAACCAATAAAGCGCCTTTAGGGATTTTACCTCCTAGGTTGGTATATTTTTTGGGATTTTTAAGGAAATCAACAATTTCCATAATTTCCACTTTGGCTTCATCTAATCCCGCAACATCTTTAAATGTAATCTTTACCAGGCTTTCTTTATCAAAAAGTGTTGCTTTAGATTTTCCAATGTTAAACAATTGTCCTCCTCCTGCACCACCACTGCCCATTTTGCGCATCAAAAACATCCATAACCCTAGCAACAATAAAAATGGTAAAATCCATCCTAATATATCGCCAAAATAATTGTGTTGTGTTGTGTATTCAACTGGTATTTGTATGTTAAGACCAGGATTACGTTTAGCGTATTCCAATTCCGCATCTTTTAAATCTGCACGAAATTGTGTTACATCACCAATTTCAAAATAATAGTGCGGACCAATATCTTCTCCAAAAAGGCTGCGATCTTTTAGGTCTTTAAATTTTTCACCATTAAGGGCTTCTTTTTTTAATGTAACCTCTGCACGTTTTTCATTAACAATGGTTATTTTTTCTACACTATTTGCCATAATCATGTCGCTTTGCACACGAAACCATGTGGTTTTTAGTGCAACATCATGTGGCATGAGTTGTATGCCAAGAAATACGGCAAAAATAATCCCGTATATCCAATAAAAATTAAACTTGGGCATTTGAGGTACTTTAGGTTTACGTGGTCCTGGGGTTGGTTCCTGTGGACTTTGGTTGTTTGGTTCGATATCAGCCATTTATATTCTTGTGTTATTTTTATTATCTGTAATATTAAGCAAGATTACTTACATTTTGTGTTTTAACCAACATTAAGCCGTTTGTTTGGATATTTGTTTGTAGATCCAATTATCTTTTAATGGAATACGGAAATTGGCGCGCAACTCACCCACATGTAAAACTGCTTTGTTATAAAACACAGTTTGTGCTGATATTGTTCCGTTACTTAATAATTCTGCCACTCTGGCTTTAGTTGCTACTTCAATTTTACCGTTTAATTCAAACTCAAGTTGTAAACGATTAAACAAAGGGATATTTAATTGTTGTTCCCATTGCTGCACCAAGTGCACTGATTTATCTATACCACAGCCACTAATATCGTGGTGGGCAATATCTACTGCAAATACTAAAAACAGGTCATTCAAAATACTGAACGATGCTTTAAGTGGCATTTGATGTGCAGTCCATTGTTCGGTAAACTTATCTGCATCTGCTTGTATCACTGACTTTTCGCTAGGTGATAAGGGGTTTGATGCTGCGTAAACCCAAACTCGGGCATGATCGGGTAATTGATTAAATTCAACTTTCATGTGCAGCGAAATTAACCAAAAATCAAGCCATTGCCATATTGGCGCTTAAACTTTGCTAAGCGATTTGGTTTTGTTTTATTGGTTTGGGTTGATGTTAAAAATGTAATTGCCTGATGTACTTTGGTTTTAGATTGAAGATGTTGATTATAACCTCTAGAAGGTATGCCTATACTATTACTGGCTTAAGGAAAATTTATGAATTAATTGGTTAAAAAACTGACAATATCTTTGTTGGTTTTGGCTTGATTGGTTAACAGGTTGATAAGCTGTTTAATGACCGGTTGCTCGCGGAAAGCGCTCATAAAGTTTAAACGCAGGATAGCTGGGTACGCTGAGGTTGCTTCGCAATTTAATTGGCTCAAATAAAACGCGGAAGTGTACAGCAGTTTGTTTTGCAAAGTTTCAGCCTGTTCGAGTGACCCGAGTACTCGGGTTGTATCGAGAATAGGAGTGAGTAAAAATTAATTACCTGAAAATTCCACTTCTCGAAATGATTGCCCTATTACAAATCCTATGCTGCAATAACCCCAAAAGATTGCTTAGTTTAAACATTAATTTACAAATGGAGAAAACCGTCAGACGCATTAAGCGTCAGTACGGTTGATTATAATTTTACTAAAACTCCCTGAGGTCTGACGCTTTTAAGCGTCCTGACCTCATGACTCCCTTATGCCGAAAGCTTTGTACTGCGTTCTCTCAATTTTGTGAGCGACTACACTCAAATTATCGTAAGTCTGTTCACAACCCTCTGCGTTAAAAAATTGAAGGTGGTGGTTATGTGTAATATTTTCTAACCTATTGAATAATTACTGCAACTTGGTATGCAAAGTTTAGTGCTGTATTTGTTATCATTGCAGTTCATGGAATTAAACGCAAGTTCAATTGTAATCATAGGAGCGGGTCCTGGTGGATGCGCTACTTCTTTGTTTTTATCAAAACACAAAATACCTCATACCATCATAGATAAGGCTGTTTTTCCGCGCGATAAAGTGTGTGGCGATGCATTGAGTGGCAAAACGGTATACGTGCTTAATCAATTGGACCCTTCTATTATTCCTGCCTTTGATAAACAAAAGGAACAGTTTATAGAGAGTTGGGGAGTGAAGTTTGTTGCTCCAAATGGTAAGGCTATTGATATTCCTTTTAAACAAGACATGAGTAAGGAGAAATACCCTCCTGGCTTTATCAGTAAACGCATTGATTTTGACAACGAGTTGTTTAAACGTTTAGATAGAAACTATGCTACTGTGTTAGATGGAACAGAGGTTACCGATATTACCAGAAACAAAGATTTGTTTGACGTTACCATCGTTAAAGACAACTCAACCCAAATATTAAAAAACATAAAACTACTGGTAGGTGCAGAAGGAGATAGGAGCGTAGTTTCGAAAAAATTATCACCTAATAAAAAAGAAAACGACCACTATTGTGCTGGAATCCGTGCTTATTACGAGGGAGTTGAAGGCATGCATTCGCAAAACTTTATTGAATTACATTTTTTACCTGAAATGCTTCCAGGTTACTTCTGGATTTTTCCTTTACCCAATGGCATGGCCAATATTGGGGCTGGTATGTTAAGCAGCGAGGTAAGCAAGCGAAAAGTAAACCTTAAAGCTGATATGCTTAAGGCCATTGAAAATAATCCTGCAATTAGTGCCCGATTTAAAAATGCGAAGTTGCACGGTAAAATTCAAGGCTGGGGTTTACCATTGGGTAGTAAAAAAAGACCAGTTAGTGGTGCAGGTTTTTTATTGGTAGGTGATGCCGGTTCGTTGATTGATCCATTTACGGGTGAAGGTATTGGAAACGCATTGTATAGCGGTATGATGGCTGCTACCCAAATTGCTGAGGCAGTAAAACAAAACAGGTTTGATGCTGCATTTTTAAAACAATATGACGATGCTTTTTACGCCCGCCAATGGGATGAGTTAAAACTGAGTCATACCATGCAAAAGCTGGTTAAGTTCCCTTGGTTATTTAATTTTGTGGTAAACAAAGCACACAAAAACAAAGCACTTCGCGAAACCATTAGTTGTATGTTTGAAGACTTAGATTTGCGAGCTAAGTTGCGCAATCCACTGTTTTACGTCAAGTTGTTAATGAACGATAAGGTCAAAAAATAAAACGATGAGCAATAACGACATTATAAAAAAATTACGCGTTGCGCTTCATTTGCGTAACGAGCATATTGTAGAGATTTTAAAGTTGGTTGATTTTAAGGTAACAACAACAGAGTTAACTGCGTTTTTTCGCAGCGAGGATCACCCTAATTTTAAACCCATGGGCGACCAAATTTTACGTAATTTTTTAAATGGGTTGATTATTTACAAACGTGGTGCAAAGGAAGAAACACCTCAAACCGATACAAAAGCCTAGTTCATGCTGGCAGTAAAATCTGCCACCAAGCTTCGTATTTCCATCAACATATTTTCGTCTAAAGGATTTTTTGCCCAAATGGTGTGCATACCCACATGACCAGCACCATTTAAGTTGGCTTTTAAATCGTCAATAAATAAACATTCGTGAGGCTTTAAATTGTTTTCTTGAATTACAAATTCATAAATGTCTTTATTAGGTTTTCTTAATCCAATTTCGTAGCTGTAATAAACTTTATCAAACTGGGCGTACCAATCTAAATTTGGGTGTTCATCAAGTAAATATTTATTAAACGCATCAATATGAATGGAGTTTGTGTTGCTAAGCAAGTGCACATTAAAGTTTTTTCGTAGAAATTTCAAGTAGGTTAACCTTTCAGTAGGAAGGTCTAACAACATGGCATTCCATGCTGAATCAATTTCACTTTTAGTAGCATTACCTTTTAGGTGGGTCATAATGGCTTGTCTAAAATCATTGGCATTTATTTTACCCACTTCAAAATCAGAAAATATAGTCGACATTTCATTGATGTCCTCCAAATCAACGCCTAACCTTTTAAATGCACGTAAAGTTCGGTCCTGATCTAAGTTAAGTATCACACCCCCAAGGTCGAAAATAATTGTTGTAATTTTTGTCATTTGATACTTGTATAACAAGATACAAAAATATATGTTTGCATTCCTTTAAAAGGAAATAGATTTATAGCAATTTAAATCTTGGGCCTATAGCTCATTCGGTTAGAGCAACTGACTCATAATCAGTAGGTGCCTGGTTCGATTCCAGGTGGGCCCACTAAATAGCCTCAACGCAAGTTGGGGCTTTTTTGTTTGAAAAATCCAGGTGCCTGGTTCGTCCCGAAGTTTTGGGACCAGGTGGTGGAATGCTCCCAAAAATATAGATATTTAGTGGGGGCTATTTGTATTTTGTCTTTTAAATTATGTAAACCAAAATTATACAGCAACAATAAATTTGAAGGAATACCTTTAAGCTAACAAACAGATAGAAGCATACGAAATTTAATAAACTAGGCCATTTTCCAATTGTAATAGTGTATTTCTCTTTCCGAAGTTCCATCATCATAAAAGTTCATTATAATGAAAGATGGAGAAAATTGTTGGTGATCACCTTTCCACCATGCTCCAGAAACGGCACCATTGCAATAATAATCTGTTCCCAAGTAATTAACATAATCAATTAAATGGATGTGTCCGCTCAGGCAAGCTTTAACGTTTTTATATTTAAAAAATAAATCCCTCAGTTGATATGCATCTGCATGTAAAGTATTATCTGGTACAAACCAACTGTTGTGGTGTAATTTACTGCTATCAAATAATGTACAAACTGCCAAGATTGGGATGTGAGTTACTACACATATATTTTTGTCTTTGGCTTGGGCAAGTTCGTTCTCAAGCCAATTTAATTGTTCTTCATCCAATTTTCCAAAATATCCCGGGACACTTTTTCTTGGGTGTATACTATCTAAAATGATAAACTTCCAACCATTTTTTAAAAAAGAATAATAAGGATTTGATAATTGGTATTCATCTAATGCCCATTTTTTTCCATCATTTTTATTGGTACCCGGTAGCGCCCATCCAAACAAATCGTGGTTGCCTATACAGTGGTGCATAGGTATTTTATTATAAGCTAGATTTAGTTTGTGAAAACAAGCCCATTGTTCTTTTACCAATGGTTTAGAAATGGCACCAGCATTCATAATTGTATCTCCACCGTTTATAATAAAATCTGGTTTATCGGCCATTGTATTTACCTGATTCAATGCTTCAGCAAGACCTTGTTCTGCAATTTTATCAGGTTTTATATGGATATCTGTTAGGTGGGCTACCCTTAGTACCCGCTTTTTCTTTGATGCGGTTGAGCTTAAATTTTGGCTTGTAATGTTGTTTTTACCTTCAGCCAATAAGGGGTTAACAAATGTTCCGGCTGTTAAAATACCAAGTGTTTTAATAAACGACTTTCTGTTTTGTATCTCCATTTCGGTATGCAAACCTAATGGGCCACCCTTCTATTAACGTAAAAAGTATGTTAAGTTTCTACTAATTAATCATTAAAACAAAAAAAGGCGAACCACAAAAATGTGGTTCGCCCGTTTTATATTCTCTAAAATTTTAATCTTAATTCGCCTTTACAAACTTGTTGTTGTAAATGGTTTGTCCGTTTTGTACAATGGTAATCATGTACAATCCGTGGGTTAAACCTTGTGTTTGGTTTAGTGTGTATTTGTTAAATCCTTGGTTTACTTCAACAGTAGTTTTATCAATTATTTTACCGGTAATATCGGTAATCATAATTTCTGCTTTACCTGCTTTTAAAGTTTCTAACTCAACAGTAACATCTCTAATAATTGGGTTAGGGTATACCACAACTTGTTCGGTGTTTGATGCAGCTTGTTTTACACTTACTACTTCGCTGTATGTATATGAGCCATCCACATCAACTTGTTTTAACCTGTAGTAAACCAAAGGTGTTTGGGTAAATACATCTACATCTTGGTAGCTGTATTGTAAAGTTGATTTGCTGTTGCCTGCACCTTTTACAAAATCAATTTCTGTAAATGTTGTACCATCAAAAGAACGCTCAATGGCAAAACCACGGCTGTTATATTCTGATGCAGTTGACCAACGAACTATTGCATCTAATTTGTTTGCTTTTGCATTAATGAATAGCAACTCAACCGGTAATGGATTGTTATTTGCACCTACCATTAATTGGTTGCCATAAATACTTTGCGATTGAGCAAAGGTTACTGTTTGGGTATTAAATACTGCACTTGTAGCTAAGTTATTAGCCAATAACCAACCTGCAAAGTTTACACGTCCACGTGAGAATAAACGTAAGTCGGCTGCATTTACATTAGAATTTAAATTACCTGCACCCAAGTTAAATTGTAAATTGGTTGATGTGGTTGTTCCATTACCATAACGGTACAACATCCAATATCCTGGGTGTATGTTGGTAACTCCACCCGGATTTGTAACAGGACTAATTCCAATAGGTAGTCCATTAAATTTGTGTGCATAAACGGTATCAGTTCCAAACATACCACTGTATACCATATTAAGTCCTGTTGAACCAAGCGCAAATGTACCATCAAAAGGTACGGTTTGAGTACCCACTACCGGTGTACCTAATGGGAACTGAATAGCAGACCAAGTAGGAGGTATCACACTAAATACAGCTGTATTACAATTACCTGATGCATCTGTAGTAAAGGTATTTCCTGTTCCTTCATCAAAGCGATAGTAAGCGGCTAAATTAATGCTTGGCGTGTTTGCTAACCTGGTGTGCATGTTCAAACGAATGTCATTGGCCGAACGGGCTGTATTCCATATTTTCAATTCATCAATTGTACCTAAAAATGCAGTAGTAGCATCTCCTTCATTACCAATTGTTAAATCAAAGTTTCCAGGAATAATAGTTCCGGTAGCAACAGTTGTATCAGTAAAAATATTTCCATTTACGTAAAAGCGGAAATTACTTCCATTAAATGTGGCAGCCACGTGATTCAAACCTAATGGAACACTATCAACTGAAGTAAACTGATGTAATCCACTTGTTGTATTTAATATAAACTCTAATTTATGATTTGCATTAACCGCAAAACCATATTGATAAATGCCAAATAAAGAATCTTTTGATACAATGGTTCTCCATGTGGCAGTTGTTGTTCTGTTTATCCAAGCTTCAATTGTAATTGCACTTGTTGGATTTAGGTTTGGTGCATTTCTAACCTTTAGTGATGAACTTGCGTTGAACTGCACTGCGTTAACTGATGCAATACCTAAGTTTAAATTGGTTACATTAAAAGTATATACCAATGTATCGTTTGATCTATCACCATCTGTTGCTAATGCAGTCCAAGCCCTTAGTGTGTAAGTACCTGCAACACTTGGATTAAAGGTGCTTAAAAAAGAAACAACACCATTGCTACTTGCGGCAACGGTGCCAGATGTAGATGTACTGTTGTATGTTGATGGTCCGGTAATTGAAATACCAACAGGTACATTATTTTGTGAACCACTACCAAAGTTACGAATAGTTACCACCGGATTAATTGCAGCACTGCCAGCTATTATTGAGCGACAAGGATTGCTAACTAAAGTTACACCCACATCGTTTTGTCCATCAACTATGCGTATGTTATCCATATCTACAATTACATCATTGGTAGTTCCAAACCAGTCGTAAACAATTTTAACAATAATATCATTACCGGTAAAGCTACCTAAAGATACATTGTAACGTTCTAGGTTAGCAGAGCTAACATGATTGCTACCGTTAATTAAAGCCAATTGGGTAAATGTATTTCCGCAATTTGTAGATACCATTATTTTAATACTATCTATGTTAATTAATGTTGCTGGAGTACCTCCAATATCATTTAATATGCGGTAATCAAATCGTAATACACTATTAGCAGTAATGCCACCAATACGTGGAGATTGTATAAACGCGTTTGCTGCAAAAGGGCTAGAGTTATCAATACCTACTCTAATTGAATTGGTATTGTTTACACCGTTAGTAGGACTAATAAAAAAGCGGTTGGTACTCCATGTTGTTGGGAATGTAGTGGCGTTAAAGTCTTGCACAATTGGTGCATTGCTTATAGCAAAAACATTACGCACTAATGGTGGTAAGGTATCGTTTATTGCATTTCCATCAGGTCCAAAACGTGTCCATGCGGTGAATGTGTATGCACCTGCAGAGTCGAAATTAAATGAAGGAATAACAGTAACGTTTAAGGTATTACCTGCAACTAAGCTTCCACTAGTAACCAATATCGGCCCGAATGAAATGGTATTGCCAGAAGGTTTAATTACTCTTCCTAAAATACGCAGCGTGTCGGTAGCAAATGATTGATTTAATAACCCCAAATTTTGAACTTGAACTGATACTGGTTGATTGCCAAGGTTAACACATCCTGCTCCAGGTGCAAATAAATCAACAACACCTAAATCATCATTAATGGTTAATCGTGGTTCAATCATAAACCTAAATTGGTTATTAGGGTTTACTGCAAAATCGTTCCATGCTAAAGTTTGGAAACCCACACCTTGACGGAAGTAAAAAGTTTGGTTACGAATAGGGTTTTCGTTTTGAAATGCAAAACCAATATTATTTGCTGTGGTTTGACGAACTCCTATGTAAAAAGAACCGCTAACCGGCACAGAAGGAATAGATAAGTTAAATACACCATTCACTGTATTTTGTGTTGCAGATACCCAAAATGGAACTCTTTTAGGACCAAGATTAGAACCTGAATCTTCATACATGACAACTTGAAAAGGAAATGGTCCGTTAAAGAAATTGTTTGTAAAATTAACATTTACCTGATTCACGAAATTTGGCACAGGTGTATAGAATTTAGCAACAATTTCGCCTTCAGGATTTGTGCCAACATTACCTGTTTGTGCAGTAAATGGACGGCTGTAACTCAAGGCATTTAATGTATTTTCTCTAACCCATAACGAAGTATCGTTGCTTCTTTTTTGATCAGGATTTGGGTATGCCCTCAAGGTGTCGAAGCCTAAAAGAAATGGAGTATATGGCACCATGTTAATGATGGCTTCACCAGCTGGAGGTAAGCTCACATTTACTGCACCCAAATAACCATTTTTTGTACTGGTTAAGTTTATTGGATGATTTGTTACAGCACCAGTACCTTGGTTTCTTACTAAAACCCTTATTGTATCATCTGTTCCAATAGGTATTTTACCATAAGTATACAATATAACCGTTTGTATATCAAATGTGTCAATTTGAGTTAATGATTCAAATGCACCTCTATATGGTCTAACGGTACTTCTTGCTGTTCCATACATATCAATTGGTACAGAAACTATTGGTGTTCCTGATAGTTTTACACCTGATGTATTTGGTCCGTTTAGATTAACAATTGGATCAAAATTATTGTTAAAGTCGATTAAGCCAAAAGATGAGTTTTGTTCGTTGGGAAGTGAAGCAGTTCGGTATGCACCAATTGTGCCTTGGTAAAATCCATTGGCAATGGCACTAAAAACAGGTCCATGAATGGTGTTGTAATCAGTTGTATTTATACCAGCAGTCGCCTGGCTGTTCCAATATCCGACATGTGGGTTAGCAGCTCCAATTCTGGTATTAATACAAATGTTATTTGTAAACACAAAAGTACCTGCGGTTGAATTATTACTTTTTGCAACAGCTATTGATGCAGGGTTTCCTGTAGTACCTGCACCACTTCCACCAAGGCGGAAAGTATTGTGGTAACAATTTACAACTGCAGGATTTGCTCCTTGAAATTGCATTGCACGTGCAAAGGTTAGACCTGCATTGGTGGCTAATAACGAAACATTGTTGTTAATTAAATTTACAACTGGAGCAACAGTTAAGCCTGCAGTTCCCGGACTAACTAGTATACCCGCCATTTGCGCTGCACTTGCAGTTTGTAAGTTATTAATGTTGTTTCTTGAAATTAAATAATTGGCTCCACTTACATTTGGGTTGATGTTTAAACCAAATACATTCCAACCTGTAAATGCAGAATTATGTGTTATAACATTTGAATCTATTTGAAGTGTTTTTACTGCATTTACTATAACACTAGACCCTTGTGCGTTTAAAATGGTATTTTTAACAATGAAAATACTATCCATGAAATTGGCCAAAGTACCTGTCATATTTATACCTTGAACACCACCTGTTATGAGGCAATTATCAATAGCAATATTTCTGTTACCAGTTGTAGCTAAAGAGGTTGATAAACTGATATTAATACTTGCTGTTGTAGCAGCGGTAGTTAAACAACTAGAATTTAAGTGTGAGATTTGAACAAAAGAAGCACCATTAATTAAACGGATTACACCAGAAGTTGCACTGGCATTTGGGTTTGAATGAGTAAATGTTAATAACCTGGCCGTGCCTTGGCTTAATGGTCTTCCGTCAATAAATACATTGTCGGCTCCGTTTAACTCTAGTAATACTGAACCCGATAAACCCAAGTCAATGGTTTTATTTACGGTTGCTGTATCAGCTGGACGGATTACCACCAATGAATATGATGAACCCCCATTTCCGCTTTCAAATAAAACGCTACCTGCAGTTTCTGTGGTATTACCATGCACGGTAATAAAAATAACGCCAGTGTGCGTACCATTATTAATGTTATCGATGGCAGCTTTAAGTGTAGTGTAGTTGCCTGATGTTGTTCCAGAAGTGGAATTTAATACTATTTGAGCCTGCACTGGCAACAGCCAAAAGAGCAAACTGAAAAGCAGTAGCAACTTACGTGTTCTGCCTTTAAAAATGGGTGTAGTGTAGTTGTGTTTCATCTTATGTAATTGTTTGAATTATGGTTCAAGATATAAAATATCTAAATATAAAAATATTTTTTTTTGAATGTTAATACAATAATTGGATCTGATAATTGTGTGTTTAAAGAATAATAGATTGTGTATTGGCCTTTAACAGCCTAATAAGTTCCTCCACTTATAAGGGTTTAATTCATAATTTATTCCCTTAAGTCCGCATTATACTATTTAAACAAGCCCTTAGATAGTTATGAATTTTCAAGGTTTTATATACACAAAAAAAATACCTATACAACATGATTAGTTGTATAGGTATTTTGTAAAAAGTTGTAATAAATTTTAGCGTTGCTGTTGTGCACCTTGTATTAATTGTTGTAGGTTTCTGCGTGCCATTACAAAATCAGGGAATATTTGAATGGCTTTTTGGTATGCCTCACCTGCTTGTTGGTATTTTTGTGTCTGTATATACAGGTAACCCTTCATGTTCCAGCAGGCAGCAATAATTGGCACCCTTTGGCTTTGGCCTTGGTCAATAAAAATATCCACACTGTCTTTGGTGTTTTTATATTTTTCCATCATGTTACTGATGGTTTTATTGGCAGCGTCAAACTCTCCAGTAACCAATTGCACCGATGCAATTTTGTATACATATTCCGCTTTGCCTGTTTTGTTGTATAAATTATTTGCTAGTGTAAATAATTCATCGGCTTTACCAACTTGTTCTAAACACAACATTTTATATTTGGCGTATTCTTCACTTTCTGGGTAACGTTTTAAAGCATCTTCAGTAGTGGTTAAACATGCATCAATATTTTGTTCAGCCAAGTACATACTTGGTAACGAGTCCCTCAAAGTGTTTGTACTATCGATAATTAAAATTAATTGTACAGCAGTAATTGCAGTAGGTATGTCTTTTAAATTATAGCTGTTTTTGTACAATTTTTCTAGATTTTTAATTGAATCGTTGCTAGCCGAATTGTTGCTATTGTTGCAAGCTGTTAGTGTTAAAGTTGCCGCAGCAACTGTGGTTAAAAATAATCTCATGATGTTTTTTTTTGTTGTAATAAATGATTGCAGGTTTGTGCTATAGTTTGCTTTATCGGTATAAATTCAAACCCTATTTTATCTTTAATTTTTTGGTTGCTGTAATAATATTTATTAAGGGATGCGCGAGAGGTTTCTTTAGTTAAATTTGGCTTTTTTCCTGTAAAAAAAGCTGCAATTGCTGAACCTATCAATGCCATCTCTGCTAAGATTTTATTTACCTCAATACTTGGTTTCTTTTTGTTTAATTGGGTTGCTGTTTCATCTAAAAAATATTTAATACTGGTGTTTTCGCTTACCAAAATAAAACGCTCTGCAAAAATATTATTATCCATTAATTGAATGGTTGCATCGGCAACATCCAATACATCTACATAACCATTTACGCCATGGGTATAAAACGGCATTCCTTTGTAAGCCATATTAAACAATGCGCAAGAGCCTTTTTGCCAATTACCACTACCTAAAATAACCCCAGGATTCACAATAACTACGTTTAAACCTTCCATGGATGCTCGCCAAACTTCCATCTCAGCTTTGTATTTACTAACGGCATAATTGCTGTTTAGTTTAGATTCAACCCATTTAGATTTTTCTGTAACATGCACACCGCTTTTTTCGCGTCCAAGTGCTGCAATTGAACTGATGAAAGCAAACTTTTTAACGCCATGGATTAAACTTAAATTTACCATATTAGCAGTTCCCTGAACGTTAGCTTGCATCATGATATCCTTGTCTTTTTGGCTAAAAGATACCATGGCTGCGCAGTGGTATACTTCATCAACACCATGAAGCACACTTTCAAGAGCTGGGGTGTCCAACAAATCTGCTTCAAACCAAGTTAGGTTTTGTTTGGCATCATTATTTATAAATAATAATGAGTATATGTATTCAAACTCGGCCATATTACTGTCCGACCTTTTTAATGCCCTTACTTGCAAGCCCTTTTTCAAAAGCCTGCAAACAAGGTGCGCACCTAAAAATCCTGTTGCTCCGCTAACTGCTATCAAAGTGTGGAAATGTTTATTACCTGCGGACGAAAATAAGGTATTTTGCGACCATTAAATATACATCATGCAATTAAGCGACTTCTTAAGTCCGATTCCGCAATCGGTATTTGCCAATATAACTGAAACTTCTCCTAAAAGTTTGGTTAATGTAATTGATATCTACACTAAAAAATTTCCTGATCTGGACGATGTTCGAATAGCCATAATAGGTGTAAAAGAAGAACGATTAAGGTCTTCACATGCTGGTTTAAGTTTAACTCCTGATGAGGTAAGGAAACAACTATATAAGTTGGTTCAACCTAAATATGAAGTAAAAATTGCCGACTTAGGTAATATTGAACCAGGAAGTAGTGTAAGTGATACCATGTTTGCACTAAATGAATGTTTAAAAGAACTACACGAACGCAAAATTGTAACCATTATTTTAGGTGGCCCTAGCGATTTGGCTTATGCGCAGTTTACCTCATACCAAGGGTTTAATCCTAATTTAAATGTTTTGGTAGCTGATGCTACAATTGATTTGAAGCAAAATGAATCTAATCCTGAATATGCTAATTATTTATATAAAACCATTACCCATCAACCTAACTTTTTATTCAACATCATCCACATAGGTAACCAAGCTTATTTTGTAGAGCAAGAAAGTTTAGATGCATTTGATAAAATGAATTTTGATGTGTTTAGGCTAGGCCAAGTAAGGGCCAAAATGCAAGACACAGAACCATTGGCACGTAATGCTGATATGATGGTTTTTAGTTTAAACAGTGTTAAGGCTGCTGATGTTGCTTCAAGTATTGATATGAATCCTAATGGATTTTATGGCGAAGAGGCTTGCCAGATTTCACGTTATGCAGGTATGGGTAACGATTTAACCAGCATTGGTTTCTATGATTTAAACGCATTTCACGATACCAATGCTTGTGGTAGCAAATTGGTTTCGCAAATGTTATGGTATTTTATTGATGGTTTTTATAACCGTAAGTATGATTACCCAACAATTGAAAGTAAAGATTACATGATTTACCGTACTACATTTAAAGCAGGTGATTACGAGATTGTATTCTATAAAAACATTTACAATGAGCGTTGGTGGATGGAAGTGCCTTACCCGAAAGAACGCTCAAATCAAAAAGGAATGTTTATGGTACCATGCAGTTACAGCGATTATCAAGCTGCATTAAACGATGAAATTCCTGATAGATGGATGCGCGCATACCAAAAATTATTGTAACTAATTTAGAAAAAGGAATTTAGCCGCTCTTTGCAAAACGGGTCTTTTTATACCTATACTTTTTGTGCATATTTGCCTTATGGAAGCCTATTTTGAATTTGCTATAATTTGTGACGAAGATACCAGAGAATTGCTTGTTGCAGAATTGGCTGAATTGGAGTACGAAGGATTTATTGAAACTGACGAAGGTTTTTCTGCTTATATTCCTCAATCACTGCATAATCCATTAATGTATAATGATTTGCTTTTAAAATATGGTATCAACCCAAATGATGTTCCGCACAGCATAATCGAACCACAAAATTGGAATGCACAGTGGGAAGCTTCTTACGAGCAAATTGTTGTTGCTGATAAGATTTTAGTTCGTGCACCGTTTCACGATATAAAAATGGATTATGCTCATACCATTACCATACAACCCAAAAATACTTTTGGTACTGGCCACCATGAAACCACTCAATTGGTTTTAGAGTTAATGCTTGAACAAGATTTTACCAATAAACAAATATTTGATTACGGATGTGGTACAGGAGTGCTTGGTTTAATGGCATTAAAACTAGGTGCCGCCCAAATTATTGGAAATGATATTGATGAATGGTGTATTGATAACATTACCGAGAATAAAAACTTAAACAACTTGATTAATTTTGAATTCAGACTAGGAACTTTATCGGTAATAAAAGATACAGAAACCTTTGATGGTGTGCTAGCGAATATCAATAAAAACATTTTGCTAAGTAGTTTTACTACCATTGTAAAACATATGAAACCAGGTGCGTTTTTATTAATTAGTGGTTTTTATGAATCTGATTTAAGTGATTTAAAAAATGCTACCGAACCACTTGGTTTACATTTAAAAAAACACTTGGTAAAAAATAATTGGTGTGCAGCTCAATTTGCCTATCAACCTAAATAAATATTACATTAAAATTAAGAATAAAACCTATGTACGGTAAATTACAACAACACTTACAACAAGAATTAGCTGATATTAAAGCTGCTGGATTATATAAAAGCGAGCGCATTATTGTTTCTGAACAGGGTGCAGAAATTACTTTAAATACTGGTCAAAGTGTATTAAATTTTTGCGCCAATAATTACTTGGGTTTATCATCGCATCCACGTGTTAAAGAAGCTGCTAAAAAGGCTTTAGAAACACATGGTTTTGGTATGAGTAGTGTGCGTTTTATTTGTGGTACACAAGATATTCATAAAGAATTAGAGAAAACCATTGCCGATTTTTATGGCACTGAAGATACCATTTTATATGCCGCAGCTTTTGATGCAAATGGTGGTGTTTTTGAACCATTGTTTCAGGAAGCTGATGCCATTATAAGTGATGAGTTAAACCATGCCAGTATTATAGATGGGGTGCGTTTGTGTAAAGCACAACGTTATCGCTATAAAAATAACGACATGGCTGATTTGGAAGCGCAATTAATTGCTGCTAACGAAAAAGGTGCAAGGTTTAAAATTATTGTAACCGATGGGGTGTTTAGTATGGATGGTTACGTGGCACAAATGGATAAAATTTGTGATTTGGCCGACAAATACGATGCATTGGTAATGACAGATGAGTGCCACAGTGCAGGATTTATTGGTAAAACGGGAAGAGGCGTACCTGAGTTGTGCAATGTTATGGGCCGTGTAGATATCATTACCGGAACATTAGGTAAAGCTTTAGGTGGCGCTATGGGTGGTTATACAACAGGTAAAAAAGAAATTATTGAGTTGTTACGTCAGCGCTCTCGCCCATATTTATTTAGTAACTCATTGGCCCCAGCAATTGTTGGTGCAAGTATTGAAGTATTTAAATTATTAAATGAAAGCACTGCATTGCGCGATAAGTTAGAGGCGAATGTTAATCAGTTTAAAATTGGCATGCAAGCTGCTGGATTTGATTTACGCGGTGGCGCCAGTGCCATAGTTCCTGTTATGTTATATGATGCAAAATTAGCTCAGGAAATGGCTGCTAAATTATTAGATGAAGGTATTTATGTAACGGGATTCTTTTACCCCGTTGTGCCTAAAAACTTAGCACGTATTCGTGTACAACTTTCTGCAGCACATGAGCCACTTCATATTGAAAAGGCAATAGCGGCATTTACCAAAGTGGGTAAAGAATTAGGTGTTATTAAATAATTTACCCAATTTATGCAGTAGAAGGCTAAGTATGAGCCGAACTATCTGCATTATGCCTTGTAAAATAGTACTAATTATAGAATATGTTTAGGTTCATCGGCATTAACCATTGCTATTTATTAAAATAAATGCAATTGGTAAAAGTTGGGGTAATCCCGTACCGAAGCCTCGGTATAGAAAATCATCTTTTGTGTGAAGTGTAGCGGATACCCAAAAGTTTGATTTTCTTACATCGATTATTATGTTTGTATTTCAAACGAATAATATGGGATAACCTAAAAAAAATTAGGATTTTCAGAAAACCCGCCAAGTGCGGATTTTCTAGGTATTAACGTTTACTTAACATATAATTGATACTATATTAACTCAAGGATAACTTTTGTTTAACGGGTTGGAACCAAACGTAGGGTACTTTTGTCCACGTTTTCACACACCTTAACAAATGAAAATCACTTTACAAAAATTAATTACAACTGTTTTAGCCTTAACCATCGGACTAACAGCATTTGCGCAAACCGGAAAAATTACTGGAAAAGTAATCGATAAAAAAAATGGGGAAGAGCTAATAGGCGTTTCAGTTAGTGTTGAAGGAACTTCCTTTGGTGCTTCAACCGACTTAGAAGGTAAATTTACCATAGCAAATCTTAAACCAGGTACTTACAACTTAAATGTAAGTTATGTGGGTTATATTAAGAAACAATTGGTAGGCATTGAAGTCAAAGGAAGTGAAACATCAACTATCAATGTTTCGATGGAAGCATCTTCTAAAGAGTTGAGCGAAGTTGTAGTACAAGGTCAATTGAAAAAAGAAAGTGCTAGTGCATTATTAATTCAACAAAAAAATTCAGTTACAGTTTCTGATGGTATTTCTGCTGATGTAATCAAAAAATCACCAGATAACACTACTAGTGATGCTATGAAACGCATCAGTGGAACATCAATACAAGATAACAAATTTGCTATCATACGTGGTTTGAATGACCGTTATAATTCAGCATATATTAATGGCGCACCCCTTCCTAGTACTGAATCTGATCGTAAAGCATTTTCGTTTGATATTATTCCTTCAAACATGGTTGACAATATGGTGATTACCAAATCAGGTTCACCAGATTTGCCTGGTGATTTTACCGGAGGTTTAATCACCATCAATACCAAAGATATTCCAGAAAAAAAATTCGTCTCAGTGGGTTTTGGAACCAGTATTAATAGTATAACTACTGGAAAAAGTGGAATACAATCTGCAACAACTGGCAAAACTGATTTGCTTGGTCTTGATGATGGAACGCGCAAAGTTCCAACAGATATTGCAGGACGTGGATTTTACCATACCCAAACTATAGCTGAAAAAGCAGCGGCAAGTCAAAAATTTCAAGATAATTGGAGTACTAACCGCATATCATCACTTCCATTAAATTACTCATTACAAATTGCTGGTGGTAACATGTTTAAGTTTGCTAAGAAAAATGAGTTTGGATATATCTTATCTGGCTCATACAATAATAGTTACCGAAACACCTCTGTAGATAGAAATAGATTTAATAAACCCATGATTGGGGATGAAAACCAATTGTTATCATCTTATACTGATGAAACAACTAAACATGAATTGCTAACAGGCGCTATGGCTAACTTTGGTTTAAAGCTAGGCGGAAATCATAAGTTTAGTTTTAAAAATGCATACACCATTAATACAGAAAATGTTGCTCAAATAAGAACCGGGATTGATAGTTATCTAGATGAACAAGTTCCATTGGTTAAGAATAATTATTTATCTTATCAACAAAACCAATTACTTACATCTCAATTAATAGGTGAACACTTTTTAACTATATCGAAGCTAAAAGTAAAATGGGTGTTGAACTACAATAAAATTAAAAGAGATATTCCAGATTTTAGAAGGTTCTCTACGCGTTCAACATTAATAGATCCTTCAACTGGTGAGTACACTCCTTATGGTGCTCAAATATCAAATAGTATTGATATTACCCAAACGGGTAGGTTCTTTTCTACTTTAGATGAAAACATCAAAAGTGCCGGAGCAGATTTTCAATTACCTGTCAATTTTTTAACAGGAAAAAAAATAAAAACAGTGGTTAAGGTTGGTGGATTTATTCAACAACGTAAAAGAGATTTTCAAGCACGTGCATTTGGTTATCGTTTACGTTTTGTTAGCGATCCCAATAGTGCGTATAATTACCAAAAATTTATACAAGGCAATATTGATACCTTGTTTAGTAAAAACAAGTTAAATGATACGTTATATATTGACGAAGATTTTCGACCTCAAGATGTGTATTCAGCTGAGTCTAACCTAAAGGCAGCTTATGTAATGTTTGATCAACGTATGTTCAGCAGGCTTAGGGTAGTTTATGGTGCTCGTTTTGAATCATACCAACAAATATTAAATACGTTTGAGTTAAATCAATCACCACCAAAACCATTAACTATTGATACCACATTCAACGATTTTCTTCCTTCGATAAACCTCACTTATGAGTTAACAGAAAAAGTAAATTTACGTTTATCTGGTTTCAGAAGTTTGGCCAGACCTGAATTTAGGGAACTAGCTCCTTTTGCGTTTTATGATTTTAACCTAAATACTACTGTTAGTGGTAGACCAAATTTGGCGCGCACAAGAATTAATAATTATGACTTTAGGTTTGAGTATTTCCCAGGAGAAGGGCAATTGATTTCTGGATCATTGTTTTATAAAGAATTTACCAATGCTATAGAAAGTTTAAATGAATTGCCAGGAAGTGATCCTTTGCTATCTTACACAAGTGATGCAAATGCAACCAATTATGGCTTAGAGGTTGAAATCAGAAAAAACTTTGATTTTTTGGATAAATTATTGGGCACCAAATTATTGTTTAGAAACTTTATTTTCACCATGAATTATGCACGTATTTTTTCAGAGGTTAAAATTGAAGGATCTGCCGCAGCAGCAGGTATAGGAACCCGTCCATTGCAGGGGCAATCCCCAAGCATTATCAATTCAAGTATACAATACTATAATCCAAATAGTGGTTTGTCGGTTGCCTTATTTGTTAATCGAGTTGGAAGACGGATTGCATTTGTAAGAGAAAAAAATGGCTTAATTCCCGATTTATGGGAAAATCCAAGAACTGTAGTTGACCTTTCAATTGCACGTAAAATTTACAAAGGTTTAGAGGCCAAATTCACTATTGGTGATTTATTGGCTCAAGATTTAATATTTTATCAAGACAACAACAAAAACGGAAAATTTGATGATATCAGTATTAAACAACGCATAGACTCAAATATTCCAGCATCAGTAAAAGCAAATTTTGACAACACTGTTTATCGCTTTACTAATGGATACAATGTTAGCATTGGAGCCAGTTATAAGTTCTAAATGACACCTGATTTTTTTAAACAAATAAAGCCCTTTAAAGGGCTTTATTTGTTTATATTGGTCGTTGTTATTTATTGATCATATTTCATTTTCGTTAGTTATTTTATTTTCATTTCACCACTAATTGAAAATCATGCACGCTGAATCTTAACCTTTAATTAATATTAAAGTAAGTATTACTAAATACACTTCATTTAAATTTGAAGAAAATTTATGTATATGAAAAAACTCAACTTATTATTGATTACGTTGGTTTTTACTTTAAGTGCAGCATTTGCGCAAAAGGTAAGGACCATTTCTGGTAGTATTACTAGTAATGTTACATTCTTCAACGATACCATTTATACATTAGATGGTTATGTTTTTGTTAAAAACAATGCAACTCTTACCATTCAACCTGGTACCATTGTTAAAGGAAAATTCGGAAACAAATCTACATTGATAATTACCCGAAATGGAAAAATTAACGCCAACGGTACAGCTAACCAACCAATAGTATTTACTTCAGAAAAACTTGCCGGCCAACGTGCCAAAGGTGATTGGGGTGGTGTGGTAATTTTAGGTAAAGCTATACTTAATCGTCCTACTGATTGCTCAACTTGTCCAGGTTCTGCAATTGCTGCTAATGAGGCAGGTATTCAAAATGCAATTGAAGGTGATATTGATAATGCAATTGGTGATGGCTTATACGGAGGTACTGATAGTACTCACGATGCAGGTATTTTAAAATTTGTGCGTATTGAATTTGCTGGAACTGTAATTACACCAGGTAACGAAATCAATGGATTAACCATGGGTGGTTTAGGTTCATCTACTACCATTGAAAATGTTCAGGTTTCATTTGCAGATGATGATGGTTTTGAGTGGTTTGGTGGTAGTGTAAATGCAAAATGGTTAGTTTCTAACCGCAATGTAGATGATGACCTAGACGTAGATTTTGGTTACAAAGGTAAAGTACAATATGCCATTGTATTGCGCGATTCTAACTTATATGATATTGGAACTGGTCCAACTACAAATGGTTTTGAATCAGACAATGATGGATCAGGAACAGAAGCAAAACCATTTACCGACCCAACATTTTCTAATGTTACTGTAGTTGGCCCATTAGCTAATGGAACTGCACTAAGTACATCAAATTCATTCCAAAATGGTGCACGTATCCGCAGGAACTCATCAACCTCTATATTTAACTCCATTATTATGGGCTTCCCTGATGGATTATTTATAGATGGTACCCGTACTGGACAAAAATTTGCCACTGACTCAATGATGTTCCGCAACAATATCTTAGCGGGTAACTTAAGAGCTATAAACAACTCTTCAGCTAACGCTGCTACTGTTAGATCTAGCATTTTTAGTCAAGGTACTGATTCTGTATTTTCTGCCAATGGCGTGTTAACCAATGCTTTTAATTACACCAATCCAAATTTCTTACCAGCTACTGGTTCAATTGCTTTATCTGGTGCTTCATTTACTGCTCCTCGTATTGCTGATTCTTACTTTACACCAACTACATTCCGTGGTGCTATGGGTACCGATGATTGGACAAAATGCTGGTGTAACTTTAACCCAAATGCAGCCAATTACGATGTAGCTCCACTAAACAATTTCGTTCCTGTTGTTAATGCAGGTAACGATACAACCATTTGTATTGGTAGAACAGTAACAATTGGCACAGATTTAGGAGTTGGCTACAGCTATTCATGGTTACCAACTGTGGGTTTAAGTAGCACAACAATTGCTCGTCCTATTGTAAATACTAATACAACTAGAACATATATTGTAACAATAACAGACAATGCAACAGGTTGTAAAAAAACAGATAGTATCACAGTTACAATTGCTCCATTACCAACAGCAACTGCTACTGCAGCAACTACTACTACATTTTGTTCAGGAGGAAGCGTAATAATTAATGCAAATACAGGAACAGGATTAACTTATCAATGGTTAAACAACAATGCACCAATTGCAACAGCAACCAACGCTTCATACACCGCAACAGCCTCAGGTAGTTACCGTGTATTAGTAAGAAACGCAAGTGGATGTAGCGATACTTCAACAGCAGTAGCTGTTATTGTAAACGCAATCCCAACTATTACAGCAAACACACCTGCTGCTATTTGCGGAACAGGAACAGCAGTATTAGGCGCAACAGCGAGTGCAGGTACAATTAACTGGTACACTGCATTAACAGGCGGAACAAGTGTTTCAACAGGAGCATTTTTTACTACACCAAGTATAACAGCAACAACTACTTATTATGTTGATGCAACAGCTAATGGTTGCACAACAGCAACAAGAACATCAGTAACAGCAACAGTAAATGCAATTCCAACCATTACAGCAAGCACACCAGCAAGTCGTTGTGGAACAGGAACAGTGGTATTAGGCGCAACAGCAAGTGCAGGTACTATCAACTGGTATGCAGGTGCAACAGGCGGAACATCAATAGCAACAGGTACATCGTTTACCACACCAAGTATAGCAGCAAATACTAATTACTTTGTAGATGCAACTGCGAATGGTTGTACCACAGCAACAAGAACATCAGTAGCAGCAACAGTTAATTCGAACTTAACATCATCTGTAAGTATTTCATCAAATACCACTGCAATATGCGGTTCAGCTCCAATAACATTTACTGCTACTCCAACCAATGGTGGCTCATTGCCAACTTACCAATGGATAAGAAATGGTGCAAATGTTGGAACGGGAACAAACACCTATGTATTAAGTGGCGCATTAAACGGAGACTCAGTTTCAGTAGTGATGACATCAAACGCAACCCCATGTTTAGTAAATGTTACCTCAAACAGTAACAGCATAACATTAACCAGTTCAACAGTAACGCCAACAGTAGTAATATCTGCTAACCCTGGAACAACTATTTGTAACGGAACAAGTGTAACCTTTACAGCAAATGCAACCAACGGAGGATCATCACCAAGTTACCAATGGATAAGAAACGGTGTTAACGTGGGCACAAACTTACCTACATTTACATCTGCCACTTTGGTAACCAATGATAGCATCTCGGTGGTGTTAACATCAAATGCAGCATGTATCTCTACACCAACTGCAACAAGTGCAGCATCGGTAATGACGGTAAATGCAGTTCCAACCATTACAGCAAGTACACCAGCGAGCCGTTGTGGTTCAGGAACAGTAGTATTAGGTGCAACAGCGAGTGCAGGTACGATTAACTGGTATCCAACCTTAACAGGGGGAACATCAATAGCAACAGGCGTATCTTATACTACACCAAGTATTACTGCAACTACAACTTACTTCATAGATGCAACAGCAAACGGTTGTACAACAGCAACAAGAACATCAGTAGCAGCAACAGTAAACGTATTACCAACTGTTGACTTCAGTTCATCATTGGGTTCAAATGGTTCAGTATCTTTCTTAAACTCTACTACTAATGCTTCAACTTATAGCTGGTCTTTTGGCGATGGAGGAACTTCAACCGTTGCTAACCCAACTAGACAATATACTACAAACGGAACTTTTCAGGTAAAACTAGTTGTAACAAGTGCTAATGGTTGTGTAGCTCAAGCAATCAAACAAATTGTAGTAACTGGTATTAATTCTCCAGTAAAAGCGTTGTCAGGTGAAATTACAACAAACACTACTTTGTTCCGTGACACGATATATACCTTAAACGGTTATGTTTTTGTTAAAAACAATGCAACATTAAACATTCAATCAGGTACCATTATTAAAGGTGGTGCTGATAAAGCATCTCTAATCATTACCCGTAATGGTAAAATCGAGGCAAATGGAACTAAAAACCAACCTATTATTTTCACTTCGGCAAAAGCTGCTGGCCAACGTGCTAAAGGCGATTGGGGTGGTTTAATCATTTTAGGTAAAGCTAAAGTTAATCGTCCTACAGATTGTTCAGCTTGTCCTGGTAGTGCAGTTGCTGCTAATGAACCAGGTATTCAAAATGCAATTGAAGGTGATATTGATAATGCAAATGGCGATGGTTTATATGGTGGTAATGATGATACTCATAACGCTGGTACCTTAAGATATGTTCGTTTAGAATATGGAGGAACAGTAATTACCCCAGGTAACGAAATAAATGGTTTAACTATGGGTGGATTAGGTTCAGCAACTGTACTAGAAAATATTCAAGTGTCTTTTGCTGATGATGATGGATTTGAGTGGTTTGGCGGTACTGTAAATGGTAGAAACTTAATTTCTTTCCGTAACGTAGATGATGATTTAGATGTTGATTTTGGATTCTCTGGTAAAGTACAAAATGCCATTGTTTTACGTGATTCTAACTTATATGATATTGGAAGTGGTCCAACTACAAATGGTTTTGAATCAGACAATGATGGAACGGGAACAGAAGCAAAACCATATACCGATCCAACTTTCTCTAATGTTACCATAGTTGGTCCATTAGCTAAAGGAACAGCATTAAGTACTTCAAACTCATTCCAAAATGGTGCTCGTATTCGCAGAAACTCATCAACCTCTATATTTAACTCTGTTATTATGGGCTTCCCTGATGGATTGTTTGTAGATGGTACCCGTACAGGACAAAAATTTGCCAATGACTCTATGATGTTCCGTAACAATGTTTTAGCCGGTAACTTAAGAGCTATTAACAATAGTTCTGCTAATGCTTCATCTGTTAGGGCTAGCATTGTTGCTAATGGTTGTGATACATTAACATCAGCAAATGGTGTATTGGGAAATCCTTTTAACTATACTAATCCTAACTTTGTTCCAGCTCCAAGTTCAATTGCATTATCGGGAGCTAGTTTTACAGCAAATCGTTTAAATGATCCTTTCTTCAAACAAACCTCATATAGAGGTGCTTTAGGTTCTAATCCTGATAGCAACTGGACAGATTGCTGGTCAAATTACGACCCACAATCAGAAGGATATACATCTGCTCCTTACAATAAACCAGGTGCTTTAGCTGGATTTACAGCAACAAATGGAACTGGTAGAACAGTTAACTTTACAAACACTTCTTCAAATGCAGTAGCTTATCTTTGGAACTTTGGTGTTACCAACTCAACAACTGATACTAGCGTTGCAGCTAACCCTTCATTTGTTTATCCATCAAACGGAACTTATAATGCCATACTAACAGCATTTAGTCCATGTGGTAAAGCTACCTTTAGTGTAAATGTGGTTGTAAACGATGTTTCATCTAATCCTGTTGCTGATTTTACTTATGTGCAAAGCGCAACAATTGGATCACGTGAGTTTACTTTCAATAATACTACTGACGAAAAAGGATTTGTAACTAATTACAGTTGGGATTTTGGGGTTACATCTTCATCATCAGACACTTCAACAGTTAAAAATCCGGTGTTCAATTTCCCTGCTAGTGGAACTTACACGGTTACTTTAATTGCTACGGGTACTGCAGGTGTCGATACCATTAGTAAAGTACTAAATGTAATTCCAGTAGGTATTGAAGAAAATGTCTCAGCAATTCGTAACGTAACCTTGTATCCAAATCCAACATCAAACATCACCAACGTATCGTTTGATTTAACTGAAAATACAAATGTTGCTATTGATTTATATGATATGAGCGGAAGACTTGTAAAAGCAATTCCAACTCAATACTTAACCAGTGGTAACAATAGTATAACTATTGAAACATCGGAAGTAAATGCAGGTATATACTTTGCAAATATTACTACCGATAAATTTAGCAAGACTTATCGTTTAGTGATCATTAAATAATAAGGTTTAGGTAATACATAAATAAGCCTCGCAGCAATGCGGGGCTTTTTTATGGAATAAATTTTGCGAAGGCGTTTTTGACAAACTTTTTTGGGCGTTCTTCCGAGGTTATGCTTCATTTCACTCGGGATTGCGCTATGCTTCTCCTGAGGTTTTTTAACAGAAGGTTTTGTTAATTTACTTTCGAAGAATAGCGCATAGCCAATTTCATTTTTTGAGGTAACATAGCAACGCTTTCGGATTTGGGGAGGTCAGAGGTCAGAACGCTTAAAAGCGTCAGACCTCTGAGTGTTATAGTAAAATTATATTCAACAGTACTGATGCGAAATGCGTCTGACGGTTTTAAATTCAAACACATTAACACCAACTTGGTAAAAAGTGTTTAATTAAATTAATCGATCTAAATTTTTATCATTAGCCATATAAAAATAACATCACCTTAGGCTGCAAACTTTCTCTATACACCCAAATTTGGGGTGATAAGCGAAGAAAAACTTCGTCCATAAACTAGTTATTTTAGACTTTTCTTAACCAACAAAAAAGCCCCACAATCATGTGAGGCTTATTTGCTCTAAATATTCTGTTAATACAATACGTTAACTATTTCAATCCCGTTACATATTTCATTAAAATATCTTTTTGTGCTTTAGTGTAATTTGCAGCAGTGAAACAAGCTTGCATGTCATTTAAGTTTGTAGTTTTAGTGGCCAAGAAATTAGTTAACTCAGCAGCTGGTCCGGCAAGGCGACTATTTGTATTTAACATGGCATCAAACAAATGTGGGATTAAGGATGCACTATACACACCGCTAGCTTTAATAGATGCAAAAGCATTGTTACGTGTTCTAAATTCCCATTGGTTGCTTGCATAATTAATTAACGCTTTCATATTCTCATTAGCATCAATGTTATTGCTTACACACAGCTCATGGTATTTAATATTTACACTGTTGTTCATGCCATAAACATCTTTTACTATGGGTAAATATATTTTCACATTTACGGCATCTAGCTTACAAATTTTTTCGATAGCAGCTTGCACCACATCGTAGCTATTGTCTGTTAAGGCTTTGGAAATAGCGCTTAAACAAAAAGTATTGTTACCGGTATAAGCTTTTATAAAAGTTAATTTAGCTTGGGGCTCCTTATCGTTAAATACACTTAAAAGTTGGTAGTTGGTTACTTCATCATTTATCAGTTGTGTTATTACTTCACTTTTCATGGCATGGAATTTTTCGTTTCTGAAAACTTCCATTAACAGTTCACGTTTTTTCTCTACATCATAGTCCTTTAAAGCTACTAATGCATCATATCTATCTAACATGTTTGGAGCTTTAGTTACTTGAGCTTTTAACTCGTTATAGGTCTTTTTAAAGTGAGTTGTTTTCATCACCATGCTATTTGGATCGAACAATACAAACGCAATTTCTTTTTTGTTAGGATTCGGAATTTTTACTACTTCAAATTGTTCCTGAATCATCTCTAACACACGTTCGAAACTTCCGTCAGCATAATGTACCTCAAACGCAATCGGCATTTTAAATAAACCAACAACTTCATCTCGTTGGTGTGTTTGCTCTACTGCTATTTCTGTATGGCGGCTGCCATCTTTGTCCATTAAATCTTCGTAATGTACGGTGTATTGTGGCTCGCCACCACGCAACACCCATTGGTCGAAAAACCAACTCATATCTATACCCAATTTATCTTGAATAGCTTGCTGTAAATCGTTGGTTTCTACATTACCGTATGCATGTGTTTTTAAATAATGATTTAATGCACGTTTCCACTGCTCATCACCCAAAACATAGCTTAACATACTAATAACATTAGACCCTTTAGGGTAAACCCTTGCGGTGCCCGCACCAGTGTAACGAATGGGGTATTTATCTTTTTTAGTAGCTTCAATTGCGGAGTTTTGCTCTCCTCTACGTTGCCAATTGTATGCATCATCACCAAATAACTTTTTGGTTAACATTTTTGGATAATAGGTAGCCCAGCTTTCTTGCAACCAGGTATCACGAACATCACGCGCTGTAATATAATCTCCAAACCACTGGTGGGTTAATTCATGACAATTTACGCCTACATAATTTCTATCTAAGTAAGCACGTTCATCCACATTAAAAAAATCACCAAAAATTGTTGCTGTGGTGTTTTCCATAGCACCATATAAAAAGTCTTGCACCATAATTTGCGAGTAACTTTCCCATGGATAATTTACACCCGTTTCTTGCTCTAAAAAGTCAACCATCATTTCGCTATAGCGGTATGTAGGTTCAGCTCTATCGACATATTCAGGGTAGTAATATAAATTCATAGGAACACCTCGTGCACTCTTCGTTTTTTTAATATTGTATATACCAATACCAAGCATTAACAAATAACCAGCGTGTGGTTTAGTCATGCTGTAGTGCCAAGTAGTTGTATTGTTTTTATTGGCAGTTTTTTTAAGTAGAGTACCGTTTGATAATACCTCATAACCATTTTCAAATGTTACTACCGTTTCCGTAATAAATTTATCATTCATATCATCATACATGGGTATCCAATAGCGGTTATCAATACCTTGTCCTTGGGTCCATATTTGTTTACGAATTGCAAAAGGATTTTTTATCGGATTTTCAGGAACATTCCAGCCAATAAAATAAATACCTTTACGTGGTGTGGCTTCGTATTCAAATGTAATGGTATTGGTTTGATCCCATTGCAATGGTTTGTTTGGTTTAACCCAAACACCTTTATCGGTTGTATTAAAAGGTAGGTTTTGTATTCCCATTAAAGCCGATTTGATATTGATTCCAGGTGCATCAAAAAATACTGAATCAACCTGTTTTTGTAACACGATAAAACTATGGGTTACTTTACCTTTAACTAAACTTTTTTGGGTATCAAAACTTACTTCCACTTTCATGCGAGTAATGTCTAAGGCATGCTCGCGGTAGGTTGTTTGGTCTTTAAAGTAGCTTCGGTAAGTATTTTGTGCCGAAACTATTGTACTTAATGATATGAAGGTAATAAGTAATTTTTTCATCCTGTTTTATTAATAATGCTTTAGCGCAATATAATAATAATGATGAAACAAGATAGTTGACTAAATAATTAGGAAGCTTTTTCTTCGTCAATAAACGGAATAATTTCCTTTAAACCTGTGGCTACTTTCATTTCACCTGTTAAGAAATATTGCAACATTGGTCCAGCCATGATACTAGTTACTACAGCCATAATAACTAAGGCTACAAATAGTGGTGCAGTTATTACACCTGCTTGTAAGGCCAATAGACCTAATACAATTTCCATAGCTCCACGTGCATTCATACCAAAGCCAACTGCCATACTTTCTTTTGCAGTTAAACCGCCCCAATACGCACCCAATCCGGCTCCCAAAAGTTTGCAAACAATGGCAAGAATCAATACAATACTTACTATTTGTAAATCGAAATTCTGAATAAAATCAATTTTAAAACCAATAGCAACAAAAAATAATGGCGCAAAAATATTGGTTACAAATTGGTGTATAATATCTCTTGCTTTCTCTGTAAAATGAACAGAATCACCTACGGCTATGCCTGCAATAAAAGCTCCGAAAATAGCGTGAATTCCTATTTTCTCGGTAAATGCAGCTCCCAAAAATGCCAAACCAAGAGAGAAAGCTAATACACCACCTGGCCAACTTAAATTACGTTGAGCCCAAGGTAAAGTTTTGTTAATAATAATTCTTCCACCTGTTAACATCAATATTGCATATAGCAAAGTATATCCTAGGGTGTATAAAAAATGGAAAGGATCGGAACCTGTATTAATCATGCCAAGAACAACACTAAACAAAATCCATCCAATTAAATCATCAAACATTGCTGCAGCTATAATAATCATACCCACTTTGGTTTTAAATAAATTTAAATCCATTAGTGTACGAGCAATAATTGGTAATGCTGAAATAGCCATAGCTGTTCCCATAAATAATGCAAATACTACAACATCCTTACCAGCAGTTCCTCCTAGCATGTCGTGATAAAAATATGCTGTTCCAAAACCTAAAACTAAGGGTATTATTAGTCCAACAAAACTTGTTTTAAAAGCTGTTTTACCTTGTTGTCTAATCACAGATAACTCTACTTCCATACCAGCAACAAACAAGAGCATAACTACAGAAATAGAACCTATTCCATTGATAACCATGCCTAGGTTGCCATTAGTTGTAAAAACCAATTGGTTGGCTTCAGGTAAAAACTTTCCGAGAAGGCTTGGTCCAAGAATGATACCTGCCACCAACTCACCAACCACCAGAGGCATTTTTAATTTTCTAAAAAACTCACCAATAATCCTCCCCAAAAGCAACATAATGCCTAAAGCGAGAAATAAATTTATGATTTCTGAGTGTGTCATTTATTTGGGCTAGCCGGTTTTTATTCTATTTCAGGTTTTGTTGAATGTACAATTAACAAATCGCATGGTAAATCAGCAAGCGCAAATTCTATATCATGAGGAAATACACGATCAATTATATTCAATTTTGTATCTGGTGAATTTAGTACCAACAAATCAGCATGGTGTTCTCGAGCAAATTTGGTTATCACATAACCAGGTTTTCCTTCTAAGCGTTCGGTGGTAACTTGTAAAGTACCACAATCTGTACATGCTAATATTTCATTTAGTCGGTTTACCTCTTCACTCACCACTTGTTCTTTGCGCGTCTCACTCTCATTGCTGTTAATTGATTCGCTTCTGATTAATGCCATTTTACCTGCATCTTCTTCTTGAATCACATAAACATGTTCGGCATGGGTTGCTTTGGCAACATTTATAGCTGTTTCTATGGTGGTTTCAGTTTTGGGGTGATCGCTACCTTCAACCACAATGTGTTTAATAGGTTTTGATACAATATCAGGTTCACGCAACATCAGTACGCTGCATTTGGCCTTACGACAAAGGTTACGTGCTATTCCACCTAATATATATTTTAATACACTCTCTTTTACTAACGCACCTGCAACTAATAAATCAACTTGTTCATTTTCGCAGATGCTAATTATTTGGTCAACTGGATCGCCTTGTTCCCAAATTAATTTATTGTTGGGCCCGTCTAATGCAAACCTATGTAATAAGTGTTTTAGGTATTGTTCTTGTTGTAAGCTTTTTTCTCCTATATGAATGAATATTAAATCACCACCAAATAATTGTTGTAATCTGTACGATTCGGCTAAAACCGCTTCAATCCTTGGAGTAAAACCAATTGCTACTGCAATTTTTTTAAACGGAAATGGGGATTTTTTTTCCTGTATCATGTTAGCGAATATAACTAAAGTGCATAATAATAAGGTTAAAATTTGGGCTGATGGTTTCCTGCTTGAAAAATCATCTCGTCCACCAACATGTCCAGTTTGTTATTGATTTACAAACAATCCTTTTAGTTTATCTACAAACAACTTTTCCAACACGCTTTTATCATCTAATGCAATTGTTGCTATTCCACTTAATCCATATTTGGGAGTTATTGTTTTATGGTAGGTGGTGGAAAGACTCTTACTAATTGACACTTGGACTAAAAAAAGGTTTTGAATTCCTTCCTTTGCCTGAACTTCCTGAGGTACGTTTGAAACTGAACTAACAACACCTTTAATAACACCGAATTCCTCAAAATTATAGCTGTCAAATTTAAGAATCGCCTGCTGCCCAACTTTAATCTTACCAAAATTTTGCTGCGTAACAAGCACCTCGAAAATCCAATCACTGCTATCTGGAATGATATACAAAACGGGATCTCCAGCTCTAACATTTAATCCTTCGTAAATATTTTTAGGAAAAGAAACTTTACCCGAAAAAGGAGCAACAAATAAATACTTAGAATTCCAATCGGAAATGGCTGATTTAAGAACAGCGTATGCTTGTGTAAATAGATTTTTTTGCTGAGTAATAGTTTTCTCTAAAACTAATAATTGTTGCTCAATGTCATTTATTGCCGTTTCATTATTTAATATCCCTTGCTGTAAATTACTTAAACTTAACTTCCGCTGTAAACGTGCCGATTCTGTGTTGCGTAATTCTGTTTTTGTAATACTGCGCTGTTGATTTAGAGTAGAGTCTGCCTGCCATGCTTCACTAGCAAGTGTATACTCCCTCTCGTAAATTAGCTTCTGATTTTCTAGGTTAGCACGTGTAAGTTTTAAATTTAATAATCGTTTGTTGATGATACTTTTTTCCTGCAAATATTGGCCACAGGTTAGCGCTAAATAGAGTTCATTATTACTCTTCTTAAATTGCTCATATACTTGTTGCAGTTCTCCTAGGTTTTGAGACAACTCCGTACCTATATATTTAAGACTGTCCAGTTTATTACTATCACACAATAGTTGCACGTAAACTAAACTTTTTTCAAGTAAAGCAACTTCCTTTTCATCTGCTACACTTTCTAGCACAATTAATACATCGCCTTTATTTACAATAGACTCATCATTGACTAATTTTTTAATAATGCGTCCGTTGACTTTAGCAACTAATCCTTTTGGCGGATTACTACTGCTTAGTTTAAATTGCCCCTCAAGGGTATCTGGAGCTTTGATGAAATATAAAACCCCAATAACCATAATGCCAATTACGAAAAGAAAAGTCATGCCATAACGCAACATGAAACTCAGTCTCCGATTAAGTAGATAGTTTATATTCTCGTTCCGTTGATATAGTCTTTCTTCGCTCATTTTAATTCCCCAACTCTAATTGATTTTTAACTAGTTCATAGTATTTCCCTCTTTGTGAAGTTAAAGACTGATGATTACCTGTTTCCATTATTTTGCCATTTTCCATCACAATAATTTGGTCGGCATGTTGCACGGTACTTAACCTATGAGCTATTACTACTACTGTTCTTCCCTCAAAAAATGCATTTAAATTGTCCATTATCTTACGTTCATTGTTGGCATCTAAGCTACTTGTAGCCTCATCTAAAAAAAGATAACTTGGATTTTTGTACACTGCACGTGCTAACAATATACGTTGCCTTTGACCCATACTTACTTGAGTACCATCATTGCCTATTTCCGTTAAATATCCATTGGGTAAAGTGGATATAAAATCATCAATATTTGCAATTTTGCCAGCCCTAATTATGGCACTCATGTCAACCTCCAATCCCGAAGCTATGTTCTCGGCTATAATCGTATTAAATAGTCGGCCATCTTGCATTACTACACCACAGGTGTCTCGCCAATGTCCGTGATGAAGGTTTTTAAAATGAGTAGACCCTAAAAATATATTTCCCTTTTTCGGTTCATAAAATTTCATAAGTAATTTTAGCAATGTTGTTTTGCCGCTACCACTTGCACCAACTATAGCCGTTATTTTTCCGGCAGGAATTGTAAAACTAATTTCATCAAGTACTGGAGATAAACGCTCACTTCCATAAACAAAACTTACATTTTCTAAAATAATTGGTTCTTGTTTAGGTATATCATTTAATAAATTAAGTGTGGTATCTGTTTCATCTTTTTGTAATACTACATCGCCAATTCTATCCATACCTATTCGGGCTTGTTGCAAAGAATTTACTAAGCCGTATAGTTGTTGAATAGGAGAGTTCAATTGCCCTATAATCATGTTAATGGCAAACATACCACCCAAACTTAAATCGCCATTAATTACTGCTGTAGCTGATGTAAAACTAATAAGAATACTAGTAGCTTGCCCCAATATACTACCGCCTATACTTTGAAATTGACCTACATTTAAGTTTACAATTTTTTGTTTGTACAAGTTTGCTTGTATTTCTTCCCATTGCCAACGATGCTGCTTGGCACTATTGTTTATTTTAATTTCTTGTATACCCTCCAACATCTCTATTACCTTGCTGTTTTCTTTACTACCCAAATGGAACATTTTATAATCTACCTTTTTTCGCCAAGCTAAAAATAAGTACGTCCAACCCAAACCCAACACTGCACCAATAGAAAAAATATTCAGAATACCCGGATGATAACCACCTAACATAACTACCAATATTGACATATTAAGCAGTGAAAATATGGTGCCTAATGAACTTACAGTGAGTAAACCTTCAACGCGTTTATGATCACCAATACGTTGCATGATATCCCCTGTTACATGGCTATCAAAAAATGATACAGGAAGATTAAACAGCTTATAAAAAAAATCAGAAACCATACCCACATTTATTCGTGTACCCAAATGCATTAATATTTTGGTTTGAATAAATTGAATAAGTATACCACCAACAAAAACGGCCAATTGTGCAATAAGTACTAATTGAACCATGCTTTGGTTGTGCATATTTACACCCTTATCAATCATGGCCTGGGTTAGCATAGGGCTTGCAAGAGTTATAATACTACTCAATAACATGCCCATAGCTAATTGCATAAAATAACTTTTATAGGGTTTAAAATAATGTAGCAAGTAATTAATACCCAATTTTTTTTGTTCCCCATCGTTTTGCTCTCTGCTAAAAAACTCGGGGGTTGGTTCTAATACTAATGCGTAACCTTGAGCTAGGTTTGATGTTTGATGTTTGATGTTATCGTCAGTTCGAGTAGCACCTATGTGCGTATCGAGAACAGCATTTTGGTTTGAAGCAATTGCCCAATGTTCTATTAGCTCCTGTTCAGTAAGCTGCAATAACTCTTTTGCAGGGTCGGCAATGAATAACTTATTTTCACCAAACCACTTGCGCTTATAATCATACAACACCACAAAATGGTTATTGTCCCAATGCAAAATACTGGGGTGACTTTGTGCTACTTCTTTAAGCTTTTCAATATCTATTTTTACACCTATAGATTTAAAACCAATGGCTTCTGCCGCCTCACTTATACCCAACATGCTTACACCTGTTTTTATGATATGGCTCTTTTCGCGCAGGTAGTCTATATTATAATTGCGCCCAAAGTATTGGGCTACCATTTTTATGCAAGCAGGGCCGCAATCTTTTAAACCTAATTGGTGGTAATAAGGGAAAATCATACTTCTATGTTAGGTTCAAGTTTTATAAGAGGCTATATTAGTTTTTATGATTTGCAACTGCAATGGTTTTTAGCTTTAGTACAATTTTAAAATTGAGGTGCAGCAAAATATTTATGATTATGTTTCTAAATTAATTAATGCCGTTGGTTTATTGGCACATATAAACAACACACTATAATTTTAGTTAACTAATTTACCATTATTTATGTGGCAATAACTTTGATTTAATACACCGCATAGTTAAATACAGTAAAGGAATAAAAGAATAGAATTATATCTACACCATTTTAGTAATTATACTACAGTATAAGTAGTAGTTTTATTACTACTTATTTAAAATATTGTTTTTAGCATTGTATAAATAACATTTACCTCTAAACCTATTGCGCATAAAGGTAAAATGGTAAATACTTTTAATTACTTATTTTTAACCTAAAGTTTTCAGCAGGTTTTGATTGATAAACCGCAAAAATTATGAAAAAATTAGAAAGAATGGATGAGACGTTATTCAAAGAAATTGAATCTTGTAAAATTTTAAACCTTGCTTCAATTAGCGGTGGTGAAAGAGTTGGCACATGTGAAAGTAGAACTGTTTATTACCCCGATTTAAAAAAAGCAGTAACAAACTGGTATTCGGATAATAGACTTGGTCATATGACGAAGGAGGGCTGGGTTTGGGATGAGCTGCCTATGTGGACTTTAAGCGACAGCTGTAAACCAGTTGCGGATATTGGCAGTAACAATAATTACAATACCTCGACAGTTATAGCACCTATAACCGCATCATCAATGTAAGCTATCGACTGCTTGTTTTACTATTAAATACTAGATGATTAAAACTAATCATCTAGTATAATTTAAAATTGAAATTATGAAATATTTATTAATTATGTTGGCTTTTATATCAATAAATATTAGCCAAGCTAAATCTGAAGTTCCGGTTAAGTTGCCAAATCAACTTGCATTAAAATATAGTTTAATAAATTCAGCAGAGTACCATGTTTATAAAAAGGAATATACACAAGCACTTAACGAGTTAAATAAAATAGCTTATACAAGGCCATATTATGCAGCATATTTGGCTAAATTAAAGTGCTACGTTGGCTTAAATCGTAAAGATGAGATAGAGCAAATTATTAAGGAGATGATAATTAATTTTGGGGTATACTATAATCATATTTTAAATGACCTGAAACTTGCTAAGTTCAGCCTAACCTGCCCCAAAATTAGTATTAATGAAGATAGTTGCTATTTGTTGTTTTTTGCTAAAAACCTAAATCATAAGAGAGATTTATTCGATGTAGAACACTTGTTTTTAAATGATTTACTATTTAGAAATCAACTTAGTGCAATTAATGGTAAATCGTTTAAAGAAAATTTTGTGTTAGCTAAACAATACGATTCAGCCATTGTAACCCCCTTTATATTATCGTTAATTAAAAAACATAATTTCCCAGATAGCTACGATATAGGGGAGTATTCAACTTCTCTTCTCTATTTTATGCTAAGGCATAATGATGTTGCAAAAACTATTTTAGATTCTGCGTTAATAAGTGGCAAAATTCCACCCATTGAATATGCAATGCTTACCGATTATTTACATAACCATAAATATAATCCCGAAAAGGGTGTGATGGAATTTCATCAAAACTTTGGAACATTAGTATCAACTGCATCTGATGATACATGGTATATACAAACACCTGATGATTATGAACATGTAGACGAAAGGCGTAACGCTATTGGCCTACCACCTTTATGGCAAACGGCTTTAATAAATGGACATAAGCTACCAGAGGAATACATTAAGTGGTTGAAAAAAAACAAGATTTTCTTTGAAAAATGATTCTTATTAATATTGAAGAAGTAGACCCATCGCTTGAAAGGATTATAGATTGGCTTGATTATTATAAAGCAAGCTATAAACTGATAAATGAAAATCAAACAGAACTAAATTTTGAAACCATTGAGCTATCTAATGATTGTTTTATTATTAAAACCAACCCGGTAGATTTATCCATGTTTAAGGTTTATTGGAACAGAAAAAGCCTTCCTATTAAAGTAAACACACACAATGGCGCTGTATCCAGTATACACCAACAAGAATTAAATTATTTGAATGTATTTTTAAATCGTATACTAGAAACTAATGCGGTAAATAGATACCAAGATAATTTTACCAATAAGCTATATAATTTATATACTGCAAAAAAATCAGGCATAAATATTCCTGATACAATTATTACTCAAGAGCGTGAAAGTTTAATACATTTTTATAACAAGCATAGTGGCCAAATTATTAATAAAGCCATAGACTCGGCTAGTTTATTTGATCAAAAATATGGAAGTTGTTATACTAAATTGGTAGAAGAGTCAGAAATAAAAAGTGTAAAAAAAGATTTTCACCCTCGTTATTTCAAGAATGTCTTACAAAACAATATGAAATTAGGTGTTTTTACTTTTTTGGTAGTTGTTATTCTATGGCAATTTTTTCGCAGTTAGACGAACTCACTCGTATTGATTTTAGAAATTACAACTACACAACCCCAAATAGATGTGTACCCTACACATTACCAAAATACATTGAAGATAAATTACATCAATTAATGTGTGATTTAAATCTAAATACAGGCTCTATTGATTTGATATTTACCGAAAGTGATAAATACTACTTTTTAGAGGTAAATCCTGTTGGAATGTTTTCACCCATGACTTGGCCACTAAATTACCATATTGAGAAAGATATTGCTTTACATTTAAATAAAGTCGCAGGAAACCATGAAACCTAAATTAGACAAAACAGAAAATGCTAAACTTATTTATTTAACAACTAGTAAGCATTACAACACAAGATACAAAATTGTGAATCCATATAATAAGCCAATATTAAGATTAATTGATTATGGAAAATTATCCGTTAACAAAAATCCCGAAACTGTTTAGTAATTGTATTCCTACTAAGGGGTATAAAAATAGCATTATTAGTGATTTGCAGAGGGAGATTTATTTTCCAATACCTAATGATTTATATGACCTTTTAACAGAATTTGAAAAATTGGATTTAGGAAGTATTTTGAATCATTACGGATCTGAAAATGAAGATGTAATTTATGATTATCTTAATTTTTTAACGAAATATGATTTAATTCAATTTACAACAGAAAGCAACGTAGTTAAATTCCCCAAAATAGACATGAATTGTGAATCTCCGTCAATCATAACCAATGTTGTGATTCATTTGGATATCAATAATATTTTAAGTTTACAAATCACTTTTGCCGAACTGCAAAAAATTGGATGTAAATATTTAGAATTGATTCTTAACGTAAATAATGAACTCGAGTTCGAAAAAATTCTTGAGCATCTATCAAACTATGTATCTGAATCTAAATTTTCTTGCATAAATATCACTAGTAATTTCATTGAGATTGATTATTTAATGCATTTTGATAATGTCTTGTGGCTAGAAAATCGACTAGGTGCCTTAATAATATATAATGCCCCCCAATCAAAAGTTCTAAAGGAGGGGACCATGAATAGTGTTTATCTTATCAAACAGAAGATCTTCTATCCATTATCTTGTGGTCAAGTATCACTTCAATATTTACATGCAAACGTCCCACTCTTCACCGAATCCCAGCAACACAACACCTGCCTAAACAGAAAAATAAGTATAGATGTGAACGGAGAAATTAAAAATTGCCCCAGTATGGCTAAAAGCTATGGTAATATAAAAGATACTACCCTAGCAGAAGCAATTGAAAAGCCCGGGTTTAAGGATTTATGGTTTATAAATAAAGATAAAATACACGTGTGTAAAGATTGTGAGTTCCGCTACATCTGCACCGATTGCAGAGCATATATAGAAAACCCTGAAGACATTTATAGCAAACCATTAAAATGTGGTTACAACCCATATACGGCAGAGTGGGAAGAATGGAGTACAAACCCACTTAAACAAAAAGCCATTGAATATTATGGTATGCAAGAGTTAATTAAAAAAGAAAAGTAGTGAGGTTTGTTTTACTTGGGTTATTCTTGTTGTATAGTTGGGATTTAGCAATTGCCCAACAAACCCTCTCGCTAAAACAAGCCATACAACTTGCCCAGCAAAACAGCATCAATGCGCAGCTCAACAACAACAATTACGAAATAGCTAACCAAACCTATCGCTTGCAGCGGGCACAATTGTTTCCGCAAATAAACCTCAATGCCAACTTGCCGGGCTACAATAACAGCATTACCAGTGTTACCCAACCAGATGGTACCATTAAGTTTACAACTGTAGAGCAAGCTTTTAGTACAATGGGTGTTAGTCTTAGCCAAAAAATTGCAGCCACAGGTGGCACCTTTACCGCAAGCAGCAATATCAATCGGTTTGATAGGCTAAGCGGAGCTCGCACCACCAACTACAATACTCAGCCTTTTGTTTTGGGTTTAAATCAACCTTTGTTTCGGTTTAATGAAACGGCTTTTAATCTAAAAACTGCACGCATAACTAAATTAATTGGATCAAAAGTTTTTATCAAACAACAAGAAGAATTGGCTTTGGAAGTAAGCAATCAATTTCATGCATTGTTGCAAAGCCAACAGCAACTTATCCTTTTACAAGCTAATAAAATCAATACCGATAGTTTATTGCAAGCTGCAAGCCTAAAACTAAAATTGGGTAAAATTGGTGAAGAAGAATACTTGCAAATACAATTGGAACAACTCAATACAAACACAAAACTGCAACAAGTAAAATCGAATTATGACTTATTGAAAATTAAGTTTTGTAACTTACTGGCTATACCAGCATCAGAACTTAAATTGGTGGAAAGCAAACCAAATAATAGTGCAGTTAATTCAATTACAGAAAGTACATTAACGCAATTAATAGCTTCATTCAAAAACAATAGTCCCGAGTATGAACAGCAAAAATTAGCTCAGTTACAAAACGAAGCTGTATTGCAACGGGCTAAATTAAGTCGCATACCAAGTTTAAACTTAATAGCAGGATACGGTAGCAATCAATCGGCACCTATTTTAAATGATGCCTATCAAAACCTGCTAACCCAACAAAATGCTACAATAGGTGTTGCAGTACCATTGTTTAGTTCGGGCGCAAATACTGCCAGTTTTAAAATTGCAGACTATCAATTAAAGAATCAGTTACTACAAATACAACAATTAGAACAGCGCATCACCAATGATATAATGAGTCAATTGCAAGCTTATAATTTAGCATTACAACAAATTAATAATGCCCAATTTACAGATAGCATAGCAAAGCGTAGGTATGAAATCAGTTCTAATAAATACCAAGTTGGTAAAATAACCTATACAGATTTATTGCTTGCACAAAACCAGCAATTGCAAACAAAACAAATTTATTTAAATGCAATTGCAACCTATTGGCAGGCATATTATGAGTTAAGGGTAACAACATTGTATGATATAGAAAAAGGAAAATCTTTATTATAAGATACAAATTCTAACTAAACAATAAAAGTTAATGATTATTCTTCCAAAGGAGTAATTGTTCATATCCTGTCTATTATTCCTGCGGTACTCCAAATTCAGCCCAAATCAATTAGTATTTTTATGCCTTAATGTGTAAACTTGCGATTCAATCATGGTAAAAAAAGACATACTTTTAGAAGCCTACATGCACATGTGCGAAGCACGTGCTATGGCTGATATATATGACATTAACAGGCCTATTTGCAAATATGTACACTCTACCTCACGCGGTCATGAAGCCATTCAGTTAGCGGTAGGTATGCAATTACAACCTTACGATTACTGCTCTCCATACTACCGTGACGAATCAATGCTTTTGGGCATGGGTTTAAGTCCGTACGAGTTGATGTTGCAGTTATTGGGTAAGGCCGAAGATCCTTTTTCGGGAGGAAGAACCTATTACGCACATCCAAGTTTAAACCGTGATGACTTTCCGAAAATACCACATCAAAGTAGTGCTACCGGTATGCAAGCAATTCCTGCTACAGGTATGGCGCATGGTATTGCTTATAAAGAAAGTCAGCGACTTAATAAAAAAGGCGAATACCCGGTGGTGGTATGTAGTTTTGGAGATGGTTCTATTACCGAAGGAGAAGTTGCAGAGGCATTTCAAATGGCTGTACTCAAGCAGTTGCCTATTATTTATTTGGTACAGGATAACGATTGGGGAATAAGTGCCAGTGGTGATGAAATGCGTGCCATGGATGCATACGAGTATGCAGCAGGTTTTAAAGGCCTAAAACGTATGCGTTTAAATGGTAGCGATTTTGTTGAAAGTTACAAAGGTTTTGCTGAGGCAATAGATTATGTGCGCAACAACCGTAAGCCAATATTGGTTCATGCAAAAGTGCCATTGTTGGGTCACCATACCAGTGGTGTGCGTAAAGAATGGTACAGAACTGATGACGATTTGACCACTCATAGTAAAGATGATCCTCATCCAAAACTTAAAAAATTATTGCTTGAAATTGGTGTAAGTGAAGATGAATTGTTGGAGATAGAAAAAGATGCTACCTATAAAGTTGAACAACAATTTAAACAAGCAGTAGAAAGTGAAGACCCGGATCCATCAACTGTAGAAGAACATATTTTTGCACCAAGTGGAGCTACCGAAGAATTGGGTAACCGCATACCTGAAGGCAAAGAACCAAGTGTTATGGTTGATGCCGCTTTACATGCAGTAGATGAGTTAATGACCAAACATCCTGAATGTATGTTTTACGGACAAGATGTGGGTGCAAGATTAGGTGGTGTGTTTAGAGAAGCTGCAACTTTAGCAGTAAAATACGGTAACGATCGAGTATTTAATACACCAATTCAAGAAGCATATATTGTTGGTTCAACAGTAGGTATGAGTGCGGTTGGTGTAAAACCAATTGTTGAAATTCAGTTTGCCGATTATGTGTGGACAGGTGTAAATCAATTGGTTTGCGAAATCACCAAATCATCATACCTAACCATGGGTAAGTATCCTGTAAGTGCAATTATACGTATTCCAATTGGTGCTTATGGTGGTGGTGGTCCTTATCATAGTGGAAGTATTGAGTCAACTTTACTTACCCTTAAAGGAATAAAAATTGCCTACCCAAGTAACGCTGCAGATATGAAAGGTTTGATGAAAGCAGCCTACTACGATGGCAATCCGGTAATTATGTTAGAACATAAAGGTTTGTATTGGAGTAAAAATCCGGGTACAGAATTAGCACGTTGCATAGAGCCTGATGAAGACTATATTTTACCATTAGGTAAAGCCAACACGGTTTTACAGGCAAGTGATGAAGCCATGGAAAATGGCGAAAGTTGCTGCATCATCACTTGGGGTATGGGCGTATATTGGAGTTTAGCTGCTGCAAAACGTTTTGAAGGAAGGGTAGAAGTAGTTGATTTGCGCACGCTTCAACCATTAGATGAAGAATACATACAAGCCGCTGTTAAACGTCATGGTAAATGTTTAATTGTTACTGAGGAGGCGTTATTAAATTCGTTTGCCGAAAGTTTGGCAGGACGAATTTCACAAGATTGTTTTAAATATTTAGATGCACCTGTGTTTACCATTGGTGCTAGAAATATTCCGGCAGTACCATTAAACATGGGACTTGAAGCCGAGATGTTACCTAATGCAGATAAGGTAGCTGTTAAACTAGAAGCTTTGTTGAACTATTAATTAAAATCACTAAATAAATAAAATCCCCGAATGAATTTTTTCAGTCGGGGATTTTTTATGAATATGATTTGATAAGTTAATGCTGTTGAATGAATTGAACAGAAGCCTCAATATCCAAATACAAAGCTCTATCAACGGTGTTGTAAGTTACAACTTTTCTGTAATCAGCTACAAGTTGTTCAACTGCATTTGATGATTTTAAAGGTCTACGGAATTCCAGTGCTTGTGCTGCATTTAGTAATTCTATGGCCAATACACGTTGAGTATTCTCAATCACTTTAAAACACTTTGTGGCAGCATTTGCTCCCATGCTTACGTGGTCTTCTTGTCCGTTGCTACTAACAATGCTATCAACACTTGCAGGGGTACATAACTGTTTACTTTGGCTTACAATACTTGCAGCGGTGTATTGCGGAATCATCATTCCTGAATTTAACCCCGGATTAGCTGTTAAAAATGCAGGTAAATTACGTAAGCCCGATATTAATTGATATGTTCTTCGCTCGCTGATGCTGCCTAACTCGGCAACGGCTATGGCTAAAAAATCCAATACCAAAGCCAATGGTTGTCCGTGAAAATTACCGCCCGATAAAATCAAATCATCTTCAACAAAAATGTTCGGATTGTCTGTCACCGAATTCATTTCTGTCTCAACTACAGATGACACGTATTGAAAGGTATCGAAACTGGCACCATGTACTTGTGGTATACAACGGAATGCATATGGGTCTTGTACTTGTACTTTTGGTTGTTTTATAATTTCACTTTCTGCTAACAGTTCTCTAATTTGTTTGGCTGTTTCAATCTGACCTTTGTGTGCACGTACATCATGCAATTGATGTGAAAACGGTTCCAATTTAGCATCAAACGCATCAATAGAAACAGCGGCTACTTTATTGGCATTAGTGTATAGTTGTTGGGCACTTATAATATTGTGTACTGCATAAGCCAACATAAATTGTGTACCATTAATTAAGGCTAAACCTTCTTTAGACTGTAATTCAATTGGCGTAATTTGGTGATGGTTTAACACATCGATACTGGCAACCGCTTTCCAGTTTCCATCTGTATTTTTCCATACTTCACCTTTGCCTAAAAGCGGTAAACATAAATGTGCTAATGGTGCTAAATCACCACTTGCACCCAAAGAACCTTGTTGGTATACTACCGGTAAAATATCATTGTTAAAAAATGAGATTAAACGCTCTACAGTTAACAGTTGAACACCACTGTGGCCGTAACTCAACGATTGCACTTTTAACAACAACATCAATTTTACCACTTCTCTTGGCACTACATCTCCGATTCCGCATGCATGAGACAACAACAAGTTTTCTTGTAATTGTGTTAATTCATCATGCGAAATTTGTGTATTGCACAAAGAGCCAAAACCAGTATTGACACCATAAAAAACAGCATCTTTTTTACTCATTTTTTCGTCCAAATAAGCCCTGCATTTTTTTATGCGATTGGATGCTTCCTGAGATAAAGCAAGCTTTTTATCTTCTTTTAAAATACTTTGTATATCGGCTAATGTTAGTTGCTCGGTAATGTAATGATGCATGATGCTAAATGTAATTATGCTAAAGCTAAAATTGTTTTTTCAATAATATCGCAAGCTTCGTTAAGTTGCTTTTCGTTAATGGTTAACGGTGGTGCAAATCTTATAATATCTCCATGGGTTTGTTTTGCCAATAAGCCATTTTCTTTCATGGCTAAGCATACATCATAAGCTGTTTTTCCATCACCAAAAGGTTTAATTACAATGGCATTTAATAATCCTTTTCCCCTTACCAATTCAATTAAGTAGGTTTTGGTTTGAAGATGTTTCATACGGTTACGGAAAATTTCGCCCATGTTAAATGCATTCTCGGCAAGTTTTTCATCAACCAATACTTTTAACGCTTCCATAGCTACTGCACAAGCCAGTGGATTACCACCGTATGTACTTCCATGTTCGCCAGGTTTTATGGTAAGCATCACTTCGTTATTTGCCAATACAACCGATACGGGTAATACACCACCCGAAAGGGCTTTTCCTAAAATAACTAAATCGGGTTTAACACCTGCATAATCGCAAGCCAACATTTTACCTGTGCGGCATAACCCAGTTTGCACTTCATCTGCAATCATCAATACCTTGTACTTATCACACAGAGCTCTTATACCTGCTATGTATCCGTCATCCGGAACTACAACGCCTGCCTCACCTTGTATGGGCTCAAACATAAATGCAGAAATATTAGGATTTGCTTTAAATGCATTTTCTAAAGCAGTTAAATCATTGTATGGAATCAAACTAAATCCTGGCATAAATGGTCCAAAGTTTAAAAAACTACTCGGGTCGTTGCTTGATGAAATAGCAGCCATGGTACGTCCCCAAAAGTTGCCTTCTACAAATAAAATATGTGCTTGATTTTCGGCAATCCCTTTTACTGTATAGCCCCATCGTCTGGCTAATTTTAAAGCTGTTTCACCACCTTCAACACCTGTATTCATTGGCAATACTTTGTCGTAACCAAAATAGTTGGTGATGTATTTTTCGTACTCGCCTAATAAGTTATTATGAAAAGCACGACTGGTTAACGTGAGTTTTTGTGCTTGTTCTGTTAAAGCTTTGATAATGCGTGGATGGCAATGACCTTGGTTTACTGCACTATATGCAGAAAGGAAGTCGAAGTATTGTTTACCATTTACATCATACATATATATTCCTTCACCACGTTCTATCACTACTGGAATTGGGTGATAGTTGTGTGCTCCAAATTGATCTTCTAAATCAATATAATATTGTGCTTTATTAATCATCTCATTAACCGTATTCATGCATCAAAAATAGGCCAATTAAGCCGCATTTAAAAACCTTGTATTAGGCGTACTTAATTGGTTATTGTATGAAATAAAAAAGACTTGATAAAACATGGTTCATCAAGTCTTTTTTGTTGTGTTGAGAAAAGAAGAAAATTATCTTCTGTTTTTCTCAATCAATTTATACAATTCATCCAATTTTGGAGAAAGGATAATTTCTGTTCTGCGGTTTTTAGCTCGGCCTTCAACTGTTTCGTTGCTTGCCTTAGGGTAAAACTCTGCTCTTCCAGCTGCTTCTAATCGCTTAGGATTAACACCGTGTTCATTGCTTAATAAACGTACAATACTTAGAGCCCTATCAGCACTTAATGCCCAATTGTCTTCGTACTTAGTTGTTTTAATAGGAATATTATCAGTGTGTCCTTCGATTAACACATCAATATCTGCATTTTTGTTTAATACATCTGCTAATGTTTTAATCGCGTCTAAGCCTTTTTCTTCAATGGCTGCACTTCCCGATTTAAATAATAATTTATCACTAAGAGAAACATACACTTTACCATTCTTCATTTCAACACTAATCTCATCAGATTTAAAGGCCAATAATGCACGTTTAACCGTGTTATTTAGCGCATTTAATAACGAATCTTGCTTATTAATAATCGCTTGTAATTCTGCTAAACGTTTTTCTCTGGCTTCCAGTTCTTCGGCTTTAATTTTAAGTGCGTTATTAAAGCGTTCAGCATCATTCAAGCTCTTTTTCATTAAATCGTTGTACTTGGCATTAAGCTCCGCATACTGTGCTTTAAGGTCGTTGTTTTTTGCAGTACAATCATTATACTTAGCTGTTAAAGCTTTATATAACGAATCTAGGTAGCGATACTCTATACCACGTTGTGTGGTGTCCTTATTAAATGCCACAGTTAAGTCGTTCAACGAATCGCGTTGGTTTAACGATTTTTTTAAGCGTTTAGATGTAAAGAAATTATATGATTTTTCTTTAAACGTTTTTGGCTTTTTGTAAATAGATTTAGGCTCATCGATTTGGCCGAAAACATTTTTGCTAAAAAAGATAGCCGATATGGCTAAGGTTATTATAATTATTTTTTTCATGCTTGCACTTAAAATTTAAAATGCAAAATTCAACTAAATATTGGGTTTAGCACATGCGAGTTATTCGCAAATAAAAGCTGTTGTATAGCATAGTGAACAAAAACAAAAAGCCCCGCAATTTGCGGGGCTTTTAAATGAATTTATTATTGAGCTAAGTATTATTCAGCCTTATTTTTTTTATCGAAATCAATTACAATAGGTGTAGCAATTGCAATAGAAGAGTAAGTACCAAACAAGATACCAACCAATAAAGCAAAGGTAAAGCCTTTAATAACTTCACCACCAAATATAAACAGTACCACTGCAACCATAAACACGGTTAATGATGTAATGATTGTACGGCTTAAGGTAATATTAAGCGCATTATTAATTACAATACCTTGTTTTTCGGTTTTGTTTTCAGCTAAGTTTTCGCGAATACGATCGAACACAACCACCGTATCATTAATAGAGAAACCAATAATGGTTAATATGGCTGCAATAAAGTTTTGATCTACTTCCATTGGGAATGGCAAGATGCCATCAAAAATTGAGTATAAACCTAACATCATCAATACGTCATGTGCTAATGCGATAATTGCTCCCAAAGCATATTGCCATTTGCGGAAGCGAATCAATACATACAAACCAATACCTAACAAGGCTATAATTGCTGCCCAGAAAGAGGCTACCTTAATATCATTTGCTATGGTTGGTCCCACTTTGGCAGAACTTAATATTTTACTAGTTACGCCTAATGCTGTTAAACCTTCATTTAATTTTGATTCTACAATTTCACTTGTGTTTGCACCTGTTTCGTTAATTAAATAGGTGGTCGTAATTTTATATTTGGTATCGCTGCCATAAGTTTTAACTTCTGGTGCATTTCCAAAAGGAGCTGTTAACTTTTCACGAATTTCATTTTGGCCAACTGATTTATCAAACTCCACCACATAAGTCCATCCACCTTTAAAATCAACACCTAGGGTAAATCCTTTGGTGAATATAGAAATCAAACCTGCTAAAATTAATACACTAGAAAAGATGTAGAACTTAGAGCGGTTACCAACAAAGTTGTAATTTAAGTTTTGGAATAAACCTTTTGAGAATCCAGTAACATAATTAATTATTTTACCTTTTTCTAATTGCCACTCTGTAATGACACGAGACAACAACACAGCGGTAAACATAGAAGATAAAATACCAATAATTAAAGTAATGGCAAATCCTTGAACTGGTCCTGTACCAAAACTATACAAAACAAAACCTGCCAATAAGGTTGTTAAGTTTGCATCTATAATTGAAGATGCAGCATGAGCATACCCATCAGCAACTGCATTTTTCAAACTACGTGAGTTATGAGCCAATTCTTCTTTTATACGTTCGTTAATTAACACGTTTGCATCTACTGCCATACCAATGGTTAACACGATACCGGCAATTCCGGGTAATGTTAGTGCCGCACCTAAGCTGGCTAACACACCTATGATAAAAAACACGTTTGCCAATACCGCGATATCGGCTATGTAACCGCTATTGCCATAATATACCACCATGAATATTAAAATTACAATGGTTGCTATTACCATACTCCACAAACCTTGGTTGATACTTTCAGCACCTAAAGTTGGACCTACTACTGCTTCTTCAACAATTCGAGTAGGGGCAGGTAATTTACCTGCTTTTAAAATATTTGCTAAATCGCCTGCCTCTTCGCTGGTAAAGTTACCATTAATTGAAGAACGGCCATTTGGAATTTCATTTTGTACGTTTGGCGATGAATAAACTAAATCGTCTAATACAATTGCAATAGAACGACCGATGTTTGCTTTGGTTAAGTTTTTCCAAATGCGAGCACCATCAGCGTTCATGCTCATGCTTACTTCTATTTCTCCGTTCTGTCCAATGTCTCTGCGTGCATCAATTACTTTATCGCCTTCTAATTGTGCACCACCATTCATTGATGTTTTCACGGCATGTAACATTACTACATCACCATTGTCGCCAATGGCTTTACTTTCCCATAAAAATTTTATGTTATTAGGTAATGAATTACGAACTTCTGCACGATCTAATAATGCATTTACTTTTGCAGTATCTCTAATTGAAGACATACCGCAAATAGAACCGCGTTCAGCTAACATTCCTTTTTCGTCAGCGTTAGGACGTAGCACAGCAAATAATGGGTTTTCTTTAGTAAAGTTTTCAATTTTCTTTTGGGTTGAATCAGCACCTGCGCTTGCAGTGGTATCTGATGATTTCTTAGAACTAGATAATCCAGCTAATGCACTGCTTTTTTGTGTTGTATCTGTACTATTGCTATCAACCTCTGTTGATGCAGATCCTGATCCATTTGCTTTTGCAAGAACGGTATTTGCATCAGATAAATATTTAAATGCTTCAGGATTAGTAAACGTTTCGTAGAACTCTAATTTAGCAGATCCTTGTAATAATTTACGCACGCGAACTGGATTATCAACACCAGGTAGCTCAACCAAAATACGGCCGCTACCTTCTAATTTTTGAATATTAGGCTGTGTTACACCAAATTTATCGATACGTGCACGCAAAATTTGGAACGAACGATCTATTGCTTGATTTGCTTCCTCTCTGATGTAAGAAATAACTTCAGCATTTGTTGATGAAGGTTTTACTTTTTCTTTGTTGGTTTGATTTGCAAATACAGCAGCTAATTTTCCCTCAGGAGCTAATTCAGCGTATGTTTCACCAAATAATGTAACGTAATCTTTTTGACTAGTTTTGATTTTTTCGTTTGTTACATCAATGGCTTTGTTAAATGTAGCATCAGTATTGTTGTTTGATAATGATTTAATCAAATCTCCTATCGAAACTTCTAACGTTACGTTCATACCGCCTTGTAAGTCTAAGCCTAAGTTTAACTCACGCTCTTTACACTCTAAGTAGGTAAATTTTTTAAAGCCCAAGTTTACTAATGGCTCGCGAGCAATAGAATCTAAATATGCTCTTTCTTTAACAACATCGCCATTGGCAAACTCTTTTGCCGCTTGTTCTGCACGGTAGGTAAACCAGGTAAATGATAACTGGAATAAACATACCACTGTAAGTGCGATTGCGAATAACTTAATTGCGCCTTTACTTTTCATCTTTCTATGTTAGTGTTATAATTTAATTTGCTCGTATTTGTAATATTGCGAAGTGGGCAAATATAACCGCTCAGTCATATTTTTACAACCTTTATTAAAAAACAATTTAAGTATTGATTAACAGTTAGTTTAAGGGTTTATGCTACTTGGTTGGTTATTTAATTTCCACCTGAAATGGTCTTCAACAACTTTTAAACTGTTGTTAAAATGCGCATTGTTGATAATGATAATATCTGCTTGCTCTTTATAAGGCTCAAGGTATTTCCTAAAAGCGGGCATAACATGGTTATTCCATTGGTATTGAACAAAATCAGCCGGAATATTCCTTTCTAAAGTATCTCGCTTTAACCTTCGCTGCAATTGTAAATACTCGTTTGCTTCTATAAAAAGTTTCAGGTTAAAGTGAGACGATATATCCTCTCTATAAAATATAAATAACCCCTCTATTATTACTATAGGAGCTGATTCAAATTCAAGCCAATCGCCCATTTGCTCCTCGTGTTGAAAACGGTATTCTCTTCTTCTAACGGTTTTACCTAGAGATAATTTAATAATATCATCTTTGAATGCGTCCAAATCAATACAATCTGGAAGATCATAGTTTATATGACCGTTTTCATCTTTTGCTTGCTCTTTAGCAGGCCTATAATAGTTGTCCTGTGAGAGAATACATACTTCATTTGGGCCAAATAAATTACCGATTTCACGCAAAAAACTTGTTTTACCACTAGCGCTACCTCCTGTAATACCTACTAAATAAGGTTTGTTCATGTTTTAAGTCTATTAACCTTTAAATACAGCTTGCAATTAGCCACTTTGATTGAAATATAACAAGTATATTATACAATTATTGGTTTTTTTATCAATAAAATTAATACCCAATAAACATTTTAAGTTTTGGAAACTTTTAATGTAAAATTAGTTTCCAAAGTAAAAAAATAAAGTATCTTCGCATCCGATTTTTTTTAAAATGACTGAAATTAAAGATAAAATTTTAACAGAAGCTGAGCAGCTTTTTATGCGTTATGGTTTTAAAAGCATAACCATGGATGACGTTGCGCGAGAACTGGGTGTATCTAAGAAAACACTTTATCAGTTTTTTACAGATAAAAATGATTTGGTTAACCAATGCGTGGCGCATTATTTGGCTAACATGAACATGCTATGTAGTAATGTGGTTGATAACAAGGAATTGGATGCGATAAGTGTATTGCTACAAATTTCTGATCAAATTAATTCCGCCATCAGGCATATAAACCCCAGCAGCATGTTTGATTTAAAAAAGTATTTTAAAAGTGCTTGGGATAAACTGGAGGCCGACAGGATAAGTTTTATAAGAAAATTGATACATGATAACATTTTGTTTGGAATTAAAAAAGGATTATACCGAAAGGATTTGGATGCAGAGGTAGTGAGTAGGATTTATATTTATTTGGTTAGTTTTTTAATCAATCCAGATAATTATGATAAAGAGGAAATGGACATTAAGGTGATGCATTTAGAAATTGTAAAATACCATTTACGCAGTATTTGTACTGCCAAAGGTATTGAGTTATTAGATGAAAAATTATCAGCTACAAAAAATTAATAAGACAATGAACATATTTAAGACAATGAAATACACTAATTTATTTATGCTGTTCTTTTGGACTGCATTTATCACAAGTGCACAACAACAAAGCGAGACAAAAAAGTTTTCTTTACAAGACGCAGTTGCACACGCTAAAAAGTATAACGGTACACTAAAAAATAGTGCACTTGATGTATTGGCTGCTGAGAAAAAAGTAAAAGAGGTTTTAGCATCTGGATTACCAAATGTGAATGCAAGTGGTGGTTTCAATAATTACATCGTAGTGCCATCTAGTGTAATAGAATTTGGTGGACAGCGTCAAATTATTCGTTTTGGAATTCCATTTTCGGCTACAGGAAGTATTGCAGCAACCCAGTTACTTTTCGATGGTGGATTTTTAATGGGAGTTAAAGCATCAAAGGAATATGTTCAATTGGCTAAAATTAATCTTAAACGCACTGAAGCAGAAACAGAAGTTGCAGTTAGTAAAACCTATTACGGAATCTTGCTTGCACAAACCTCATTAAACATGCTAAATGCCAACATGGATGCTTTGGGTAAAACTAAGTACGATTTAGAAAAGTTGGTTCAAAATGGTTTTTTAGATAGGGTTGATTTTGATAAGGTTAACTTACAATACTCATCTCTAGAAATACAACGTGATAAATTAATCGATCAACAAAAATCATTGATGATGGTTCTTAAAATTCAATTGGGTTTAGATTTTAACGAAAATATTGAGTTAACTGATGATTTAACGAAGATGTACGAGTCATCAAAAACTACTGTTTTATCTTCAAAAGTAGATTACAATAACAGGTTAGAATATCAATTAGTTAATCAATCTATTGCTTTAAATACATTAGATAAAAGAAGATACCAATTTGGCTATGCACCAAGTTTAGTTGGTGTGTTTTCAACCCAACAAAACTCTTTCGGTCAAAACTTTAACGAATTAGGTAAAGAATGGTTTGGAGGTTCATTATGGGGTTTAAATCTTAATATTCCGATTTTTGATGGATTTAAGAAATCAGCTCAAATTCAACAAGCATCCATAAACATTAAAAAAGCCGAGAACGATAAAAAGATGCTAAGTAATTTAATAGAGCAGGAAGTATTTATTGCCAGAACTGCATTTGACCTTTCTGCAAAGCAATTAGTAGTGCAAAAAAAGAACCTAGATCTTGCTCAAGACATTTATAATAGAACTGAATTAAAGTTTAAAAACGGTTTAACATCAAGTTTAGAACTAACAAATGCTCAAAAAGATTTAGAAAATGCTCGTGCATCATACTTAAATACCATGTACGATTATTTTGTTGCACAACTTGATTTACGTAAAGCCTTAGGAGATTTAAATAAATAATAATAACAACACATATGAATAACATAAAAACAATTTTATTAGCAACAGGTGTAGTTGCTTTGTTGGCATCTTGCGGTGGTGAAAATAATATTGAATCCAAGAAAGCAGAACTTGAAAAATTAAAAACGCAACAAACAGAAATTGCCTCCCAAATTGCCTCGTTACAAGAAGAAATAGCAACAATGGGAGATACTACAAATGCAGAGAATAGCCGTATAAAAATTGTGGCAGTAGCTGCAGTAACCAAACAAGTATTTTTACATGCAGTTGATGTGCAGGGCCGTGTTGATGGTGACGAAAATATTACTTACAGTGCCAAGCTACCAGCTGTAGTTAAACGTGTTAATGTAAAAGCTGGCGATAAAGTTTCTGCTGGTCAAGTGTTGGTTGAGTTGGATGCAGATGTGGTAAAAGCTCAAATTGAAACATTAAGAAAAGGATTAGAATTGGCTAACACAGTTTACGAAAAACGAAAGACATTGTGGGAGCAAAAAGTAGGTAGCGAAATAGAGTTTTTGCAAGCTAAAAATCAAAAAGAAAGTATTGAAAAACAAATTGCTTCTGCAAAAGAAAATTTGGTTATGTATTTAATCAAGTCAGAATACAGTGGTACGGTTGATTTAGTGAGTATTAAAGTTGGCCAAGGTGTTGCCCCTGGATTACCTGCAGTTAGTGTGGTTAATCCTGCTGCTTTAAAAATTAAAGCAGATTTATCTGAGTCGTATGCAAATATTGTGAAGCAAGGAAATTCAGTATTAATTAATTTCCCTGATATTAATAAATCAGTTAAAGCAACTGTAACTTATTCATCAAAATCAATTAATGCATTAACACGTACATTTAATGTAGAAGTAGCTTTGCCAAATGATAATGATTTACATCCCAATATGGTTGCAGAGTTAAAAATTGTTGACTATGAAAACAAAAATGCATTGGTTGTTCCAATTAATACAATCCAAGAAATAGATGGAGAGAAATTAGTATACATATCAACCAAAAACCTGAAGAATGAAACCATAGCCAAAAAAGTTACAATAACAGTTGGTAAAACTTATGGTACAAGTGCCGAAATTTTAAGCGGATTAAATGAAGGAGACCATTTAATTACCACAGGTTTTCAAGATTTAACAGATGGACAAGCAATTAAATTTTAGTGTTTTACCAAAGTAAATAAGCAATAAAAGTTAGTATTATGCATGATACAAATAAAGAGTTTAAACCATCTAGCTGGAGTATTGATAATAAAACAAGTATTTATATTATTACTATTATCATCACACTTGCTGGATTGTTTTCATATAATAAACTTCCTAAGGAACAGTTTCCTGAGGTTAAGTTTCCAAGTATTCTAATTACTACCATCTATCCCGGTACATCACCTACGGATATGGAGCAGTTGGTAACCAAACAAATCGAAAAGCAGATTAAAACCATTGTTGGTGTAAAGAAAGTTAAAAGTAATTCAGTTCAGGATTTTTCAGTAATTAATGTTGAATTTAATACCGATCAAAATGTTGATTTGGCTTTGCAGCGGGTAAAAGATGCGGTAGATAAAGCGAAGAACGATTTACCTAATAACTTACCTGAAGATCCACAGGTGCGTGATATAGATGTATCACAAATGCCAATTATGCAAGTACACGTTAGTGGTGATTATCCTCTTGATAAATTAAAACGTTATGCAGAAGATTTACAAGATGAGATAGAAGGTTTAAAGGAAATTAGTGAAGCCAAACTTGTTGGTGCACTAGAGCGTGAAATTCAAATTAATGTTGATATGTACAAAGCGCAAGTTGCCAATATCACATTTATGGATATTGAAAATGCGGTTAAATATGAAAACATGACCATTAGTAGCGGTTTGATTGATATGGATGGTTTGAAGCGGGCTATTAGTGTAAAAGGTGAATATAAAGATCCCAGTAAAATTGGTGATATTGTTGTGCGTGGCTCAACAGGAGCTGTGGTTTATTTAAAAGATATTGCAGAGATCAAAGACGCATACGAAGAGAAAGAAAGCTACGCGCGCTTAGAAGGTAAAAACGTAATTAGTTTAAACGTAATTAAACGTAGTGGAGAAAACTTGATTTCTGCATCTGATAAAATTAGAGACATATCAGACAAACTAAGTAAAGAGAAATTTCCTCCCGATTTAAAAGTAACTATCACTGGTGATCAATCAGAAAAAACACGCGTTACCCTACACGATTTGATTAATACCATCATAATTGGTTTTATATTGGTAACGGTAATTCTAATGTTCTTTATGGGAACAACAAACGCCATTTTCGTTGCCATGTCGGTTCCATTATCATGTGCGGTTGCATTTATGGTTTTTCCTGCTATCGGATTTAAGTTAAATTTTATCGTATTATTCTCTTTCTTATTAGCTTTAGGTATTGTTGTTGATGATGCCATTGTGGTAGTTGAAAATACACACCGTATTTTTGCAAATGGGAAAATGCCTATTAAAAAGGCTGCTAAACTTGCAGCAGGGGAAGTGTTTTTACCAGTATTATCAGGAACAATGACAACCCTTGCCCCATTTATACCGCTTGCATTTTGGCAAGGTGTAATAGGTAAATTTATGTTCTATTTACCTATTACTTTAATTGTTACTTTGTTGGCTTCTTTAGTTGTGGCATATATCATCAATCCGGTTTTTGCAGTTGATTTTATGAAAACACATGAGGAAGAGCAAAAGAACCGCGAGAATAAAAAAGGCTATAAAATTACTGCGATAGTGTTTGGTGTTATTGCATTGTTATCATACCTATCAGGTAATATTGGTTTAGGTAATTTTGCTGTTATCATGTTTGGTTTATACTCTTTAAATCGATTTGTATTATGGAAATGGATTCAAAAATTCCAAGAAAATATTTGGCCTCGTTTCCAGGATTTTTACAAAGAATTTATTGATTGGTGTTTACAAAAACGCAGACCAATTTGGTTGTTGGTAGGTACTTTTGGGTTATTTATTTTTACATTTTTGTTGGTAGCTATCGTAAAACCTAAAGTCGTATTTTTTCCTAAAGCCGATCCAAACTTTATTTATACTTACATTACTTTACCTACAGGTACATCTGCTGCTTACACTGATTCTATCACACAAATTATAGAAGAACGAGTTACTAAGGTTGTGGGTAACGATAATCCAATTGTAGAGTCTATCATTTCAAACGTAGCTGTTGGTGCAAATGATCCTTCGCAGTTCGAATATAATTTTAGTCCTACACCACACTTAGGTAAAGTAACAGTAGCTTTTGTAGAGTTTGGTAAACGTAATGGAGAATCAACAGCTAAATATTTAGATTTAGTGCGTGAAGCAACCAAAGGTATTCCTGGTGCAGAGGTAATTGTTGACCAAGAAAGTAGTGGACCACCAACAGGTAAACCTATTGCTATTGAAATTAAAGGCGATGATATTTACCAGCTAACGCAGGTGAGTGCCGACATAAAACGATATCTTGATTCGCTTGCTTTTCCGGGGGTAGAAGAGTTAAAATCAGATGTGCAAAGTAATAAGCCAGAATTAATGGTGGTAATTGACAGAGAGCGTGCAAATCGCGAGGGTATTAGTACAGCGCAAATTGGAGGCGAATTACGTACGGCTATATTTGGTAAAGAGGTTAGTAAATTTAAAGATGCAAATGATGAGTACCCTATTCAAGTGCGTTACAAAGAAAATCAAAGAAATAGCATAGACGCCATCATGAATTTAAAGATTACTTATCGTGATATGAATATGGGCGGTCAAATTCGTCAAATACCATTATCATCTGTAGCATCTGTAAAATATGGTAATACTTTTGGTGGTATTAAGCGTCTTGATGACCAACCTATTGTTACACTTTCATCAAATGTATTAAGCGGTTATAATGCAAATGATATTGTTGGTAAAATGGCGAAGGCAATTAAAAGATACGACTTCCCAACAGGCGTTACTGCAAAAATGGGAGGCGAGCAAGAAGAGCAGGCAGAAACAGGTGCTTTCTTAGGTGCCGCACTTTTAATTTCATTTGGTTTAATCTTCTTGATTTTGGTAACTCAGTTCAACTCAATATCAAAACCAATAATCATTTTAAGTGAAATCCTCTTAAGTTTGATTGGTGTGTTTTTAGGCTTTACCATTTTCAATATGGAAATTTCGGTAATGATGACCGGTGTAGGTATTATTGCTTTGGCTGGTATTGTAGTGCGGAATGGTATTTTATTGGTTGAGTTTACTGAGATTTTGATAAAAGACGGTGTCCCATTAAGAGAGGCTATTATTGATGCTGGTCGTACACGTATGACTCCAGTTTTACTAACAGCAACTGCAACCATGTTAGGTTTGGTACCTTTGGCGGTAGGTTTAAACATCGACTTTGCTTCGTTAATATCAACTGGTAATCCTAAAATATTTTTTGGTGGAGACAGTGTTGCATTTTGGGGTCCATTATCATGGACCATGATATTTGGATTGGCATTTGCAACATTCTTAACACTAATTTTAGTACCAGTTATGTTATACCTATCTGAAGGTTTGAAGTTAAAGCTAAAAGCTAAACGTGAAGTGAAATAATGTTGTAAAATTTAATTAAGTATTGTTGAAAAAAATGTATTTTTTAGGTCATAACATTCATTAAAAATATTAACGATTGTTTGAAAGACTAATTATTAATTATATCTTTGTTATTCGTTTTTTTAGTTAATAAACGCAAATAAATTGATTTAAAATATTGCATCTTTGAGTAGAGGTGCAATTTGTTTCATAGGCTAGGGTGAGCCCCGGAGAAATCCGGGGTTTCGCTTTTTATAAGGGGCTGTTTATTTCTTACATTTCTATTATGAACAGCTTTATTTTATACCAAATGAAAACTGTAATATTTCATAACCCCAGATGTGGCAAAAGTAGAGAGGCTTTGATTTTGTTAAAAGAACAAAATCAAGATGTTAAAATTATTGAATACCTTAAAGATACCCCAACAGAAAAAGATATCAAAAACTTACTAACCATACTTAACCTAAAACCCATACAAATAATAAGGGTGAAAGAAGAAGTTTTTAAGGAATTTAAAAATAAAGAATTATCGGATGCACAATGCATTGAATTAATGGTAAAGTATCCAATTCTTATAGAACGTCCAATTGTAGTTAAAGGTAATAAGGCAGTTATTGGTAGGCCGCCTCAACTTATTCTAGACATTTTATAATGGAATTTAACCTTTTATGTAATCATATACTTATTACATAAACCTTAAATTTATATTTGATTAAATTATTATAATTGAAATTATTAAAGATATGAAAAAAAGCATCATAATAATAACCCTTGCAGCCCAAAGCATTCTTGTTTATGGACAAAATGCTGCCCCAGCAAATTGGTTTAATCTCGACCCGAAAATAAATAAAGTAAATGGCGTAAGTACCGAAAGAACTTACAACGAATTATTAGCTGGAAAAAGTAGCCAAAAGGTTATTGTAGCAGTTATTGATGGAGGTACTGATGTTGTTCATGAGGACTTAAAAAGATTGATTTGGATAAACATGCGTGAAATACCCAATAATAAAATTGATGATGACAACAACGGATATGTAGATGATATAAACGGTTGGAATTTTATTGGTGGACAACAACAGAATGTAGCTGAAGATAATTTGGAGGTAACTCGTTTATATAAACAACTCAAGGCTCGTTACGAAAAAGTAGATACCAATAGTTTAGATGGAGTAGAAAAAGATAATTATGCTTTTTATAAAAAAGTAAAGGCCACTTATACAAAAGGTTACAGCGAGTATGCCATGTATAATAACATTTATACTTCTCTAGAAAAAGGAGTTACATCATTATCAACTAACCTTGGTAAAGACTCTTTGAGTATGGCAGAATTTAAATCATATAAACCTGTTGATATGAATGAGTCTATGGCTCATAACAGCATCAGTAAATCGTTTTCTGCAAGCAAGAAAAACTATGTGGTAATTAGTAAGTTTAGTAAAGGCCTACAAGGAGCAAAAGAGCAAATTAGTAAGTTTGTTGATTACCATTATAACTTAGATTTTGATTCGCGCAATATTGTTGGTGATAATTATGAGGTAGCAACCGAAAGATTTTATGGTAACAATAAAGTGAGTGAACCAAATGGTGAACATGGAACACATGTTGCAGGTATTATTGCAGCTGATAGAAATAATGGGCTAGGTATAAAGGGTGTTTCTGATCAAGCTGAAATTATGGTTTTACGTGTAGTACCAGATGGTGATGAACGTGATAAAGATGTTGCCAATGCCATTCGTTATGCTGTTGATAATGGAGCTAAAGTAATTAATATGAGTTTTGGTAAAGCATTTTCTCCATATAAAAATGTGGTTGATGAAGCAGTTTTATATGCACTATCAAAAGATGTATTGTTGGTGCATGCAGCTGGCAACGACCATAAAAACTTGGAAATTGAGAACAACTATCCTAATGATAAAGTTACTAATTACAATGCCTCTAATTGGATTGAAGTTGGTGCATCTAGCTGGAAAAACAAAAAATTAATTCCAGCAGACTTTAGTAATTATGGCAAACAAAGTGTTGATGTATTTGCTCCTGGTGTTGACATAAATTCGTGTATACCTGATAACAAATATGAAAGTTTTAACGGTACCAGTATGGCAAGTCCAGTTACAGCTGGTGTTGCTGCAGTATTACGCAGTTATTATCCTGCCTTATCTGCTGCAGAGGTTAAGGAAATTATAATGCAATCAGCTATTAAGGTAAAAGGTAAAGTTTTAATACCAGGTACTAAGAAAAAAGTTAAAATGAATGACCTTTGTGTATCTGGCGGAATTGTAAATTTATATGAGGCAGTAAAATTAGCAGAAGTAAAAATTCAAAATAAAAAGTAATTCTATTGTATAAAATATAAGGCCGTGAGCATTGCTCATGGCCTTTTTTGTGCGCATGGTCTTGGCAATCTATTTACGCAGTAATTTCTTCGAAAATGCAGCAATTAACATCACCAATACCGCACCTATCAATGCCAATGCCATGTCTTTTTGCGAATCCCAAACATCACCCTGTGTGCCTAAATATGCTGTACCTTGTGCTTTAAAAAATACATCAGCAACAAGCCATTCAATTATCTCGTAAGCGCCACTTAAACTCATGGTAATTTCAACAGGTAAAACCCAACAAACCCAATTTGGCCAATTAAACCAGTTTTTAAAATAATCTCGTAACGGGTAACCCAATAAAAATCCATAACTAAAATGCACAATTCTGTCGTAGTGATTCCTTTCTAAATTAAACACATCTTTTATCCAAAATCCTAATGGGTTTTCGGAATAGGTATACATTGCACCATAAATGTGTAGCATGATGTATATAAAAATTAAGGTATAACTTAAATCACTAAATTTAAATTTTTTGTAGGTTAATATGATGGTTGTTAAACCTATTAGGGTGAATATATTTTCAATCATCCAATTTGCCAAATCGGCTGTAAAAAATAGGGTATAGGCCCAAAATACAAAAAAGGAAACTAAGTATAATTTAAGTAAATTATTTTCTATTAACGTAACTCTTTGGGTTGATGAAGTAGTGGTTAATCTCATGATTTCTATTTTTTTAACTGAATAAACCATTCATATATTCCGTTCATTACTTCTTCATTATTGTCGTTAACAAGAACAATGTTAATTTTAATTAAACCACGCTCATGATTATTAAATACATGTAAAAATTCTTCTTGGGTCTCTCGGTTTACGTTGGCCTTAGCCCTTATTCTACCATATGCAGGCTTTTTAAATTTTACTTCCGATTTCCGAAGCATAGGAATTACATTTGGAGCAATATTGGGAAAAGTATTTAAAAGCCACTGCCCTGAGGTAAACTCTGCAAGAGAAAATTGTGCAGCTGCAGCAACTGTTCCTAAATGATTGGTGTAATTAGTGTCATCAATAAGTTCAAATAAAAATTCACCTTGACTTTCTTTCAACTCAAGTAATTTAGCAAATGGAATGTCTTTAAGATTCATAGTTATTTAAGTTTGAAGTTTACAGGCAAAGTATATCTAATCCTTACCGGTTTTCCGTTTTGTTTTCCAGGTTTCCAATTGGGCATCTTGCGAATTACTCTTATGGCCTCTTCGTCCATTCCCCATCCCATTTTTCTTAAAACAGATGCATTGGAGATACTTCCATCTTGTTCAACAATAAATTGTGCGATAACTTTCCCTTCAATATTATTTTCTGCAGCAATCTTTGGGTATGAAATATTTTTCGATAGGTATTCGCTTAAATCGCCTTTAAATTCCGGCATTTGTTCTGCAAAAGTCAAAATGTCCTCATCTGACCGCCTTTCATATTCAATCAATAATTTTGAATCAGCACCATTAGGATCTCCTTCAACTATGAGATTTTCATTATTTATGTTTTCTAAACCCAAATTCATTTCATCAGGAATAATTACGTGTGTAATTTGTTTGTTGTATAACTTAAAACCAATGGCAATTTTATGATACGTATTTACAGCTTGTCCTTTTACTTTTGCTGGTGTCCATTTGGGCATTAAGGCAATTACTCTTTTTACTTCATTACACAACTCCGGGTATTTATTATTGGTGCAGTTGGTATTGCTTATTTTCCCATCTTTTAATACCACTATATTTACTTCAATAATGCCTTCTTGTTTTTTGTTTAATGCCTCTTGTGGGTATTTAGTTTGAGTAGCAATGAAATTTTCTAAGGCTTGTAAACCACCAGTAAATTGTGGTTTAACATCTACCTTTCGATAAATAGAATCTGAATTTGTTTGGGCTACTAGCTGCAGTGTTGATGTTGTTAGAACAAACAACAGGAACACTGATAATGGTTTTTTCATAACACAATATAGGTCATCAACCCAATAAAAAAAACGTCCCCAAGTTAACATTCGGGACGCTTTGTATAAAGTAATGTGATTGTTGGTTATTTACCTACGCTTGCTCTAATAATGTTTAATGCACCACCGGCTTTAAACCACTCAATTTGTTGTTCGTTGTATGTATGATTAACAGTGATGTTTTCTTTGCTACCATCTTTGTGTGTTAACACCAATGTTAATGGTGTATTTGGTGCAAATTCTGTCAATCCTAAAATATCTACTACATCATCTTCTTGAATTTTGTTGTAGTCTTCTTTATCTGCAAAAGTTAAAGCTAACATACCTTGTTTTTTCAAGTTCGTTTCGTGAATACGGGCAAACGATTTTACCAATACAGCACGTACACCTAAATGACGAGGCTCCATTGCAGCATGCTCGCGGCTTGAACCTTCACCGTAGTTTTCATCACCCACAACTATACTGCCAATACCTTGTGCTTTGTATGCACGTTGTACTTTAGGTACAGCTTGGTATTCACCAGTTAATTGATTTTTTACTGAATCGGTTTTTTCGTTAAAGAAGTTAACCGCACCAATTAACATGTTGTTTGAAATGTTATCTAAGTGACCACGGTATTTTAACCATGGACCAGCCATTGAAATATGATCGGTAGTACATTTACCTTTGGCTTTTATTAACAGCTTTAAACCTGTTAAGTTAGTGCCTTCCCAAGCAGCAAACGGATCTAATAATTGTAAACGATCTGATGTTGGAGAAACAGCAACAGTAACACCCGAACCATCAACAGCCGGTGCTTGGTAACCCGCATCTTCAACAGCAAAACCTTTAGCTGGTAATTCATCACCTGTTGGAGGATCTAATTTTACAGCTTCGCCTTTATTGTTAATTAAAGTATCAGTAATTGGGTTGAAACCTAAATCACCAGATATGGCAATTGCAGCGACCATTTCAGGTGAAGTTACAAATGCAAACGTGTTAGGGTTACCATCAGCACGTTTTGCAAAGTTGCGGTTAAACGAGTGAACGATGGTGTTCTTTTCTGCTTTTTCAGCACCTTCTCTGTCCCACATACCAATGCATGGTCCGCAAGCATTGGTAAATATTTTTGCATTTAAATCGGTGAAAGTTTTTAATAAACCATCTCTATCGGCAGTATAACGCACTTGCTCTGAGCCAGGGTTAATACCAAATTGTGCTTTGGTTTTTAAACCTTTTTCAACAGCTTGTTTTGCAATAGATGCCGCACGAGCTAAATCTTCGTATGATGAGTTGGTACATGAGCCAATCAAACCCCACTCCACAGTTAAAGGCCAGCTGTTTTTAACAGCTTCGTCTTTCATTTTGCTGATAGGAGTAGCCAAATCCGGAGTAAACGGACCGTTTAAGTGTGGCTCTAAAGTATCTAAGTTAATTTCAATGATTTGATCGAAGTATGCTTCAGGGTTTGCATATACTTCAGCATCAGCAGTTAAGTGATGTTTGATTGCGTTGGCAGCATCAGCAACTTCAGCACGACCAGTAGCGCGTAAATAACGCTCCATGCTCTCATCATAACCGAATGTTGATGTAGTTGCACCAATCTCTGCACCCATGTTACAAATGGTACCTTTACCTGTACAGCTTAAGCTGGTGGCACCATCACCAAAATATTCAACAATTGCACCAGTACCACCTTTTACTGTTAAGATACCTGCAACTTTTAAAATCACATCTTTAGCCGAAGCCCAACCGTTTAATTTTCCTGTAAGTTTTACACCAATCAATTTAGGGAATTTTAGTTCCCAAGGTAAACCTGCCATTACATCGCAAGCATCAGCTCCACCAACACCAATGGCAACCATACCCAAACCACCTGCGTTAACAGTGTGCGAGTCGGTTCCAATCATCATACCACCCGGAAATGCATAGTTTTCTAAAACTACTTGGTGAATAATACCTGCACCTGGCTTCCAAAATCCGATACCGTATTTGTTAGATACCGAAGCAAGGAAATCGTAAACTTCTTTACTTTCTTTATTGGCAAAAGCTAAATCATCTGCAGCACCCGATTTTGCGGTAATTAAGTGATCGCAATGTACTGTTGAAGGCACAGCCACTTTTGGCCTGCCAGCTTGCATAAACTGTAATAGGGCCATTTGTGCGGTAGCATCTTGCATCGCAACACGATCAGGATTAAAATCTACATAATCTTTACCACGGTTGTAAGCTGCAGCTGCATTACCTGCTGTTAAGTGGCTGTATAATATTTTTTCGGTTAAAGTAAGTGGGCGATTTACCACTTTACGTGCAGCAGCAATGCGCTCATCCATACGAGCGTAAACTGCTTTAATCATTTCTAAATCGAACATATTATTTGAGTTATTTATTAAAGTGCAACACTAAATTGGGCCGCAATTTACAAATAATATAGGCCTATTGCCACTTTTTGTAAAAATATAATTTGCTAATAAAGTATTGGTTTTCATGCGCTTGTTTTTGGAGTGATGTGATTTATAACCATTCTAATTTGAAAGGCCATTTATTACCAGACTATACTTAATTGCGGTTATGTATTTTTGATTGAAAATGTGGCAGATTTTTATAAAGGTATTTTCATAAAACAAGTTTCTCGGAAAAATTAGGAAGTCGTGTTGTAGTTTCAAAGCTAAAAGTCATTCTGTAATTTTTGACTCATTAAACGGGTATGGTGAACCTTTGAAATGTTGACTCCCTTGATATCTAGACTACTGTTGTGTTACTATCTCGCTATGATTAATAATATGATTTGCCAGAGCCCAAGCAACTGCTTGGGTGATATTTTTGAAGCCAAGTTGTTGCAGCATATCATAACGATACTGATCAATTGTGTGTTTTTTAAAGCTCATTTTTATACCAATTTCAGCGGCTGTGTAACCCTTTGCGCTGTAAAGCAATATTTTCTTTTGGACTGGATTCAACAGAAACATTCTCTTGTCGTTATCTTTTTCATGAAGATTTTTTTCATGAGTATTGTTTTCCCAAATTTCATGGTCAGAGCAGTTAAAGCAATTGTCGTATTCTACTAATTTACCTAAAGTGGTTAATATTGTTTCTTTGGCTTTGCGACAATAAGCGTGTGAACCAGCTTTTTGGCTGCAAAAAAGATAATCCTTGCTGTATGCATGACTCACAATCACAATCTTACCCTTGTATTCTTTCTCCAACAATAGTGTACAAGTATCGAATCCGTTTAATATCGGCATTCGAACATCAATTATACAATAATCTGAGGTTATTTCCTGTATTTGATTGATAGCGTCAACACCGCTGTTAAATTGATTACTGATATGATAATAGTTGTCGCTAATTAGCCATGAACTAATTAGTGCAACATCCATATGGCTATCGTCTATAATGGTTATTGATTTCATAAATTGGCTACATCAATTATGCAAAATTGTTATGACTTTATCAATAGAATATATTCTATTTTTCTTTTAGGTTAGAATATGTTCTATTGTTTACCATGGTTTTTTGCTTGAACCTTGTATTACAAATTAACCAACCACCCCACAGCGCTTAAAGGTTATTGGTAATTTAAATAATTATTTTATTTTTAACTTAAAGTTTTCAGCAGGTTTTGATTTATAAACCGCAAAAAGAATGAAAAGTAAATTATTAATGCTAGGAGTTACAGCTTTAATTTCATTAACCTCTTGTCAAAAGGACGACAGCTCGGAAATGTTACAATCACCTACTGTGAAACAATCTAAATCTAATTCAAAAGCAACTTCAGCAGCCACCTCACCGCAGGGTTGGGGGATACACCGGAAATTCTATAAAAGTACTAAGGACTGCGCAGCTCCAAAAGAGTCATGCTTTGATGATGTTGTTATAACACCAACTAAATATGCTGATATCACAACTTGCATATCTGGTGGTGCCACTGTTGTTGGTCGTTATTTTAGTGGAACTTATTGGCACTCGTTTATGCCGGGTTTACTTGATGCAGCATACTCATCTGCATTGAACGATCTTAAATCTGGTAATTATTACTTTGAAGAAGAAACTAACCCAATAAGCGGACATAAATTTTTATTAGTAAAGGATGCTAGTGTAACAAACGAGCAAGAACCTAAGTATGTTTTTGAATTTATAATTGAAGATGACATAGTTGTTGTAGATTAGTAGCCATTAAAGCGGGAATAGTTATATTCCTGCTTTAATTTAATAATCAATAAAGATGGAATATCGCAAAAGCCTATTGTTATTAAGTTTGTTTTTTCTTTTTGCTTGCACCAAAAACAAAGAAATCTCCCTTCCTAAAGTATACAAAGAACATCTTTTACCCATTAACGAAGTAAATATTCATAAAACCATTTTTAAGCAAGTGGAAAATAGGAATGCAACCTACTTTACCCACCGCGAAAAAACAGGTGTCTTGTGTGTTTATGATTTTGATTCTGCTAAGGTTACCCAAACATATAGGTTGAGCAAAAGTATTGGTAAAATAGATGATTATGCTGTTCATAACGACACCTTTTTTGCATTAATATATCCATATGGTATAGCAACTCAACCTTTAAATAATCCTAATGGTTATCACTTTTATTTTTTGCCAGTTGGTGAAATGGGATTGGGTAATTATTTAAATGTTGAGCCTGACGGCCTACATGTAAACATAATGGGTACTGATGTGCTAGTTAAGGCTCATTTATTAAAAGCATTTTTTAATAATCCTGTTGATGCACTTGTAAAGTTTGAAGGCGATTCGATGTATATAAAAATGATGCAAATGAACTATCCGAAAGGTTATGAAAATTCGCTAAATATTGATTTATCATACGTTGTTATATGTGTTACCCCCAAGCGGGCTTATTATTCGTTTAGTCAATCTCCTGAGATTTATTATGTACAAAATAAAAATGTGCAGAAGGTTAATATGAACAGCAATTATTTTGTGAAAATGCCTGATTTGGATTCGTTAAAATTATCAGATGATGAGTACAGATATGGTTTGGAAGGCAGTACTTTTATGGCCTTAGTTTATAATCCAATTCGAAAAGAACTTTACAGGAGTAACTATCATTCTCAAGAAGGTGTGGTAAATAAAATCCCATTTGCCAACACATGGAGTATAGTTGTGTCGGATGATAAGCCAAAAGTTAAGTACGAGATTTTATGTGAACCAATGAAGTATCTTTTTACTCGTACCATCCCAACACGCAAAGGATTTGCATTGGTGGTGGCTCCTGATGATTTAGATACTAAAAACAAACTTATTTTACACGAATATGAATTGGAATAAAATCTATTTTTTGATTTGTGTTTTGTTTTTGTTTTCGTGCAACAAAAACAAAGATTACCGATTTGTGGGGGCACAAGAAATATTGGCGCAATATGTAGATTTTGAAACCATAAAAGATGGTGAACGAATTCTTTTTTATTCAACCTACACCGGTTGTGAGTCGTGCCGAAGAATGGTGAAAAACGAAATGGACTCGCTGCAATTTATCCCGGGTTTGTACATCATAACCAACAACAAAAGTACACCCATAAAAAGCAACAAAATTTATTTCGATTCGCTTGATTTAATCAATCATACCAATGTTGGTTTTTCGGGACCAACTATTTTAGAAAAAAGGGGAGATAAGTTAGTGTATTTACTGGAGGTTACTGCACAAAGTAAAGACAGTTTTGATTTGTTGTTTAATCTCTCTAAAAAATAGTTTATGATTAATAGATTATAGCCGAATCTAATAACTGTTTGCTTTTTGTATGCAAGGTATTATTGATGCTATTAGCTTAATATTGTACCATTACAATTATGGAACTGGTATATAAAGCAAGGTATTTTGATGGATACTCAGGTAAACCGCAACAAGTTGATGTGTTGTGGCACGATGATGTTTGGGTTATTCAGTTTTTAAAAGATACTGGCGAACTGACTAAAATAACTTGGCAAAAACAACATGTGGCGGAGCACGAACTAAAAAACGGACTGTTAAGTTTGCGTTATGGCGATGCGTTTCCTGCCCAGCAATTAGATATTACCGATCAAGATTTTATTAAAAGATACAAAAAAGCTTATCCGCGCACTTTTGCGCAACGTTTAAACATCTCGGCTGTGGGTGTTGTGTCAATTTCGTTACTGTTGTTACTATTGGTTTTATGGACTTCGTATGTTTGGTTATTGCCAGCTATTGCTACCTATGGCGCAAAGGTTTTTCCTAAAGATTATGAGATTGAATTAGGACAAAAAATGTACGCTTCTGTTTTAGAAGGCGAAGAAATAGACTCATCAAAAACACTGCTTATCAACCAGTTTTTCAACCAACTTAAAATAGATAAAAGCTACCCAACAAAAATTACGGTTGTAAAATCAAACGTAATCAACGCATTTGCCATGCCGGGTGGTGGTATTGTGGTGTATGATGCCATTTTAAATAATATGAAATCGCCCGAGGAATTGGCAGCATTATTGGCACACGAGTACTCGCATGTTGAACTAAAACACGCTACAAGAAATTTATTCAGAACCTTATCGGGGTACTTATTTCTATCGATTATTTTTGGTGACATGAGTGGAGTAGGAGGTGTATTGATTGAAAATGCACATGAACTAAGAAACTTAAGTTATAACCGCGATTTGGAAACCGAAGCGGATAATCATGGATTGAAAATTTTAGAACAAAATAACATCAGTAACCAAGGCATGATTGATTTGTTTGAGTTACTCAAAAAAGAAAGTAATGGTTTGCAAGTAAACGAGCTCATCAGCACACACCCTGATTTGGATAGCAGAATAAAAAATGTTCAAGATTACGTTAGTAAACATCATTATAAAATCAAATCCAATGACTCGTTAAATGTATACTTTAATCAATTAAACAGCAACTGGAATGAATAATGATAATTTACCTTTGTTGGTTCAAAACTCAGCACAAAAGTTGGGTGAGTATTTTGAAGATGAAAGCATAACTAGGTCTTTTTCGTATGAGCAATTACACGAGCGTTTAACCGAGTTAATTGTTTATTTGTTGTTGCACAAAATGGAGTTGTTGCTACAGGTGCTTTATAGGGTTGATGTATTTGAAAAAGATACCAAAGCTGCTTTTGCACAAAACGACCCCAAACTTATTGCTCCTGAATTGGCTAAGTTGATTATTGATAGGGAGTTGAGAAAAGCCGAAACCCGAATTAAGTACAAGCAAGGTTAAAATGACACAAAACATTTGGCGTAATACCTACAAATAGATATGTTCGCCCCTTGAATTTTTATAAACTATAAATGATCATCATCGTATTTTTAATTGCACATTGGTACATCTCTTTGTTTTGCCAAACGTTTTATTTACATCGCTATTCAGCACACAAAATGTTTACCATGAATCCTTTTTGGGAAAAATTTTGGTACGTTTTTTCATGGGTATCACAAGGAACCTCTTATTTAAATGCGCGTGCCTACGCTATTTTACATCGTATGCACCATGCATACAGCGATACCGAAAAAGACCCGCATACACCACAATTTTTTAAAGAAGTATTTACCATGATGTGGCACACACGTGGTGTTTACAATGGTGTTTTACGTGGTACTTTACAAATAGAAGAGAAGTTTGATAAAAACTATCCAATTTACCCAGTAATTGATAAAATTGCTGATAGCTGGTTTTCTCGTTTAGGTTTTGCTGCATTGTACATTGCATTTTATGTACAATTTGCCACTTCGCCTTGGCAATATTTATTGTTGCCAATACATTTTTTAATTGCGCCTATTCAGGGTGCTGTAGTTAATTGGGCAGGCCATAAATACGGGTATCGTAATTTTGATGACGAAAAAGATCACTCTAAAAATACTTTAATTATCGACTTTTTAATGTTGGGTGAATTATTCCAAAACAATCATCACCACGCAGGTGCTCGTCCTAACTTCGCTGCTAAATGGTGGGAGTTTGATCCTGTTTATCCATTCATCAAATTATTTGCTGCAATTGGAATGATTAAATTGATTCCGCTTAAATCAACAGGTAAATAAAAATACTTTCATAACAACATGAAGCCTTCGGAATTTTCGAAGGCTTTTTTTATTTCATCCATTTTGATGCAAACTAAAACAACAAATACCGCACCCCTAAAATTACCCTTCGGGCTTGTAATGGGGCATAGTTATAACTTGGGTCGAATGTGTAGCCATTCGGGTTGTTTTCGTTTACGCGTTTATCAAACGGATCGAAGGTACGCATAATGGGGTTTTGCGGCATAAAGTTAAATACGTTTTTTATACCTAAATATACTTGCCAATTGTTTTTAATCTTTTTGGTGAGTTGTACATTTTGTAAAGTAAACCATGGCGAATATTCTGGTCTGAAATCATTAGGCAAAACTGGTAAACGCATGGGGCTATATACTTGTCCGGTATAGTCCACAGTTAAATTAGTTTTGCGGAAAGTATAACTTAATTGAAACGTTCCACTAAATTTTGGCGCATGTATTTGCTCTGTTTTTTGGTTGATGTTGTTGCTGTCTTTTTCTGTTTTAAAAACATTCATCCAAGTTGCACCAATATTTAACTTTAATGGAAAACCAAATGTAATGTCGGTGTTTAAACTCAATCCTCTACTTACTGCATAACCATCTAAATTATCGTAAATAATTTTGTTTGGGTCGGTATCGTAATCGGCAATAATACGGTTACTAAAGTATGTGTAAAATGCAGAAGCATCAATGTTTGCAAATCCTTTTCCTTTGCTAATAAAACGGGTATAGTTTAAGTTTCCGTTCCAACTTTGTTCTGGCTTTAATGCCGATTGTATCACCACTTGTCTTGCACCCGTTAATGCAGCATGATCTTCTGTAAATAAATTCACCACCCTAAATCCATTGCCAATACTTAAACGCAATGTGTTAAATTTATTGGGTTGAATTTTATAGTTAACCCTTGGCGAAAAAATAGAACCATGTTGTTTGTAGTAATCGTATCGTGCACCCAACAATATAGTTTGGGTTGATGATAATGCAACCTCATCTTGAACAAAAATTCCGGGTAAATAAATTATCGATGGTTTGTTGTTTAAACTTATATCAGCAGTAGCAGGTGTGTTATCATCATAATAAGTGTAACGTAATCCTGCGCCCATCATTACATCATGCCTTAAACCCATTTTGCGGTTATGCACCAATTGCGCAAAACCAACGTGCTGCTTGGCCAAGTATGCTGTTATTCCGTAGTATGAGTTTTGATGATGGTAATTGTAACTATACATCAACTTTATTTTTTGTGTTGTTGGTAATTCATAATTGCCAATTAATTCAGCACGTTGGGTAAAAATACTTTCACCATAAACACTATCACCACCTCTAAACTTTCTTTGCCATTGTGTTTGTCCACCCCAACGGTCCTCGTAAAATAAACGCGCAGCTAAGTTTGCCTCTCTGTTATTTTTTCGGGTAAAGGCATATTTATTAAATACCGAAATACGGTTTTGTAACGTCACATCGGTAAACCCATCCTTGTTTTTATCAATCCGGTTGTTAAAGTTAAAATAGTTTGCACTAAGCAATGATGATACTTTTTTATTGCCCCATTTTATAGATGCATCTGTATTATACTCACCATAACTTGTAGCAAATTGATCGAAAGACAATAGCGGTGCTTTTTTAGGATTTTTTGTAATGATATTAATAACTCCTGCAACAGCTTCACTTCCGTATAATGTGCTTGCTGGTCCTTTTACAATTTCAATTCTATCAATCATACTATTGGGTATACCCATCATGCCATAAACCGTACTCAACGAACTTACTATAGGCATGCCATCAATCAATATTAATGTGTACGGGCCTTCCATTCCATTAATGTGAATATCGCCTGTGTTGCACACATTGCAGTTCATCGTAGGTTGCACTCCGTTTACCATTGATAGTGCATCAAACAAATTATTAGAAACATTTTTTTGAAAAAACTTGGGTGAATATATTTCAACTGGAACTGGGCTGTTTAACTTACTTACTTCTTTTAAAGTGCCTGTAACCGTAACTTCACTTAATGCTGTTTGAGAAACATCTAAGTTTATATTTAATAAAATATTTTCATTGTTTTTGGTAACTACTCGCTTGTATACGGTTTCATATCCTAAAGCAGAAATAACCAAAGTGTATGTACTTTCATTGTTTAGTTTTAAACTGTATTCTCCATTGGTATTGGCAACTGCACCTTGCGTGGTTCCTTTTATACCAATATTGGCAAAACCAACAGCTTCTTGGCCATGCATTATTTTACCTTTAATGATGGTTTGTTGCGCCTGGGCATTAAACGCAAACAAAATCCATATCATTAACCAACATAATTTAGTTTTCATAATTATATTGGCAAAAATATAAATTTAGACTAATCTAAAAAATACATTATGTTAATTTAATTTATTCGATCATATAGGTTAAAATAAAACCATCCAACAATTCATCATACATTTTGTAAAAAATGGGTGTATTTATGTGTAAACAGCCTCTTAATTCAGGTTGTTGGGTAAAAATAGTCATGTGTTTTTTAAAGTCTAACTCTTTTTGTCCGTAAAACTTATAAAGTGTTTCTTTAGCACTCCAAATTAAGGTTTGATCGTGAATTAGGTTTTTGGTTTGTTGCAACATTTCTTCTTCGGCACTATTAATAAACTTGTGAGCAACGCGCCCAACACGCGCATCAACTTTTTCCAAATCAAGCGCCACATTTCTTAAAATACTAAACAAAACAGCTGCGTAGTTACTGCTGTGTGTAATGGATAAATGATATTTTTCACCGTTAACTGTCATACTTGGTCGGTTATAAATATCTTTGTTAATCACAATAACAGCATCTAAGCCAAAGTGTGTGCTTAATGCAGCACGACTGGCAAGCCAATGCAGGTTTGTTTTTGGTGTAGTGGTTTGATGATCGCTAATGTTGTGTAAATAATTATTTAAGGTTTCAGCATCTTCGGTAATTTTCCAAACCAATAAAAAGGTATTTTCGCCCGGAGTAAAAGTTTTAACTATTGCCATGAGAGTAATTAACGTTACGAAAGTAGCACATTTTAGCGGACATAATGGTCCAATTTATTCGTTGTGTAATGCCATCAACCCAAAACAATTTTACAGTGGTGGAAACGATGGTTATGTGGTGCTTTGGGATACCGAAACTAAAGGTGATGGAAAACTTTTAGTGCAAGTTAACAGGCCGGTTTATGCCCTATGTTTGGATGCACAGCGTAACTTACTTTTTTGTGGTGCGGCCAGTGGCAATTTGCATGTGGTTGATTTAATTGCTGGAAAAGAAATTAGAAATATTGAGGCGCACAGCTTAGGTATTTTTGATATTAAAATAGTAAACAACGAACTGATAACTTGCGGTGGTGACGGTGCTTTAAAAGTATGGAGTTTGCCCGCTTTAACATTATTACACCACCATCAAGAAAGTACCAAAAGTGCGCGTAGTTTGGCCTATCATACCGCACAAAATATTTTAGCTGTAGGTTATAGCGATCATAAAATACGCATGTATCAGTTGGCCGATTTTAGTTTGTTAAACACCCTTGATGCACATACTAACTCTGTATTTACAGTTGCTTTTACTAAAGACGGTAAGGAGTTATTAAGCGGAGGAAGAGACGTGATGTTGCGCAGTTGGGTGATAAATGAAAATTACCGATTAGATTTAGATGTGGCTGCACACAAGTTACACATTAATCAAATTGATTTTAACCCAAGCGGAAAATTATTTGCTACAGTAAGCATGGATAAAACCATTAAAATTTGGGCTACAGAAAAATTTCAATTGTTAAAAGTAATTGATAAAGCGAAATTGGATGGACATTTGAGCAGCGTAAATAAATGCCATTGGATGGATGAAGATACGCTTTTAACCGGTAGTGATGATAGAACCATTATGATGTGGAAGTTGGAAACAGAAAAAATGTAAATTGCAATTAAAATGGGCACCATAAAACAACTTATACAATATTTGGAGCAATTGGCTCCTCCTATTTATCAGGAAAGTTACGACAACTGCGGATTACTTACAGGCAGTGCAGATTGGGAACTTACCAAAATTCTCGTGACTTTGGATTGCACTGAAGCTGTGGTTGATGAAGCCATTACCAAAGGTTGTAATTTAATTGTAGCGCATCATCCCATTATTTTTGGAGGATTAAAAAATCTTAACGGTAAAAACTATGTGGAACGTACCGTTATCAAAGCCATTAAAAACGATATAGCGATTTATGCCATTCATACCAACTTAGATAACGTGCAACATGGTGTAAATGCCAAGATTTGCGAAAAGTTAGGGTTGATAAATACCAAAATTTTGGTTCCTAAAACCAACACACTAAAAAAGGTGAGTGTATTTATACCACAAACGCATTTGCAAGTGGTGCAAGAAGCTATGTTTAATGAAGGTGCGGGTAATATTGGTAATTACAGCGAATGCAGTTTTTACTCAACTGGTATGGGTACATTTAAAGGCAACGAAAAAAGTAATGCTTTTGTGGGTGAGGTGGGTAAACAACACCAAGAACCTGAATTTAAGCTAGAGGTTTTGGTTGATGATATCAAATTGAATAATGTTATATCGGCCATGCTCACAGCCCATCCATACGAGGAAGTGGCATATGATGTATATGCTATTTTAAATTCCAATGCTACCATAGGTAGCGGAATGATAGGGGAATTAACTGAAGCATTATCAACAGAAGCATTTTTAAAACACCTAAAAATAGCCATGAACCTAAATGTAATTAGGTTTACACCTTACTCTAATAAAGTAAAAAAGGTGGCTGTTTGTGGTGGATCAGGTAGCTTTTTGCTCAGAAATGCAATTGGTGCTCATGCTGATGCATTTGTAACGGGAGATTTCAAGTACCACGAATTTTTTGATGCTGAAAGTCGCTTAATGATTGCAGATATTGGTCATTATGAGAGTGAAATTTTCACAATTAACTTATTAGCTGATGAAATTTTAAAAAAATTCCCTACTTTCGCGGTCATTTTATCAGAGATTAACACGAATCCAATAAACTATTATAATTAAATTATGGCTGCTAACACAGAGTTAACCGTAGAACAGAAACTTCAAGCACTATACAAGCTTCAGGTTATCGACTCGAAAATAGACAAATTAAGATCGGTACGTGGCGAATTGCCAATGGAAGTTGCAGATTTGGAAGATGAATTAGCTGGTTTAGAAACACGCAGCGAAAATTTGGAGGCAGAAGTAAAACAAATGGAGGCATCTATTTCGGCTAATAAAACCCAAATAATGGATGCCAAAGCCAACATTAAAAAATACGAAAAACAGTTAGAGAACGTAAAAAATAACCGTGAGTTCGATGCTTTAAACAAAGAAATTGAAATTGCTGGTTTAGAAGTTCAAGCTGCTGAGAAACGTATTAAAAATTTACAATTTGATATTGAGCAGAAGAAAGTTACTAAAGAAGCTTTATTGGCAGAATTAGATGGCCGTAAGGTTGACCTTAAGAATAAAAAAGGCGAATTAGATACCATTGTTGATGAAACCGAAAAAGAAGAAAAGGGTTTAATTGACATGCGCGACAAGGCTGTGAAAGGCATTGAAGAGCGTTTGTTAAATGGTTACAACGGTATTCGCGCAAATGTTAAAAATGGTATTGGTATTGCTATCATTGAACGTAATTCTTGTGGCGGTTGTTTCTCTAAAATACCACCTCAGCGTCAAGCGGATATTCGTCAACGCAAAAAGATTTTGGTTTGCGAACATTGTGGCCGTGTTTTGGTTGACCCGCAACTAGCAGAAGAAATTACTTTGTAAATTATTATTATAGTTTTTATACTATGATATGTATTAAAGGAGCACGTTTGGTTTTTACCTTGGTGCTCCTTTTTTTATGTCAATTTGTTGAAGCTGATACACAACATCATTTCTACTTTTCGCCTGTTTGCATAGAAGCACAAAAACATATTGCAGCCTTAAGGTTAAATAAAGCCAAGCAAATGTTATCGGCCGAAAAAAAACTTCACCCTGATAATGTTGCTATTCCTTTTTTAGAAAACTATATTGATTATTATCGTACAATAACTTCTCAGGATTATAGCGATTTTAAAAAAATAGAACAGTTTAAAGATGCACGATTAAAAGCTGTTCGTAAAATCTCTACGAGCTCTCCGTATTATTTGTATGCCCAAAGTGAAATGTATTTACAATGGGGATTTATGAAAAGTTTTAATCAAGAGTATTTGGGCGCAATGCTTGATTTTAGAATTGCCTACCAATTGGCTAAAGAAAATTTTGAAAAATACCCTGATTTTAAACCAAGTATGAAAACAGTGGGAATGTTCAGGACTTTATTAGGAACCATTCCTAATAACTATAAATGGGTATTAGGTGTAACTGGTTTAAGTGGTGATTTTGATAACGGAATGCAATTGTTACAACGTTATTTCAGAGGTGATACCCATCAAGAGTTTATTCTTGATAAACAAAATACTGAGTTTTATTACACGTTGTTTATGCTCAATTTTGGTGATAAGCAAAAAGCATGGGCATTTTGTAACGAACATACAATGGATCATAATAGCAATTTGTTGAGTGTATATTTAAGGGCATATACTGCGAGTAAAACGGGAAATAACGATGAGGCCATTCAAGTACTTCAGCATCGACCTAAATTTTCAGATTACGAGCCATTTTATGCTTTGGATTATTACTTGGGTGTGTTTAAGCTAAATAGACTAGATGATAATGCCGAGCAAAGTTTAAAGCGTTTTGTTTCTTTTTACAAAGGCAAGTTGTATATGAAAGATGCATACCGAAGAATTAGCTGGTATTATTTATTAAAAAACGATTTGGATAAGTTTAAAATTTATCGTGAACTGAGTAAAAGATACGGCACCGCCAATAGTGAAGAAGATAAAAATATTTTGCGTGAATCTGAATTAGGATTTACGAATGATTTGGTAATTTTAAAAGCTCGTTTATTGTTTGATGGTGGATATTTTCAGCGGGCAGAAGAAACTATTAAACAACGTAATCCTGATCAACTTAAAACAGATTATCAAAAATTGGAATACAATTACCGCTATGCCCGCATTTTGCATGAACAAAACAAATACAACAAAGCTATAGATTATTATAATTATGTTATTAAAAATGCACCCTTAAATACTACATATTATTTTGCTCCTTATGCTTGTTTGCACATGGGGTATATTTATCAAAAAATGGGGTTTGGCCAAATAGCAAAATCGCATTTTAGTAGGGTTGAATTGTATACCAAAGCGGAGTATCACGAGAGTATCAAAGTAAAATCGAACAAAGAGTTACAAAAACTTAAATAAGTTTAGTATGCATCTTTAATCAACATAAATGTATCTTAGTATCATGAAAAAGCTGGTTTTTGTAGTCGTATTTTTAATTGCAAGTAATGTTTTTGCCCAACATGCTATTGTGCAACAAATCGCTCAACAGGTTAATCAAGACTCCCTGGTTACTTATGTAAAACAACTTACTGGTTTGCTCCCTATTGATTCAGATATTATTAAAACCAGATACAGAGGTACAACAGGTAATACCCAAACAGAAGAATTTATTAAACAAAAATTAACCAGTTGGGGTGTAGCTTTTGATGAGGTTATTTTCAGTTCAACCGGTAAAAATATTATCGCAAAAATTCCTGGTCGAAGAACAGACAGAGTAATGATGATGGGCGCACATTTTGATGCTGTTGGAACTGCTAATCCTGATATTACAGTTTTTTATCCGGGTGCTGATGATAATGCGAGTGGAACAGCAGCTTTACTAGAGGCTGCAAGGGTATGTGCCCAATATCAATTTCCGGTTTCTTTGCATTTAGCTTTTTGGGATGAAGAAGAGCAAAATTTAGTGGGTAGCAAATATTCTGCACCAGATTACATGAATAAACTCGTTGGATACATAAACCACGATATGATTGGATGGAGTTTAAATAACGACAGTGTAGTTGAAATACATACTGCATCATCGGGCCATTCTATTGAACTGGCTCAACGTGTAATTAATATTATGAATTTGTACAATGTGCCACTTAAACCCAAATTAATGAATCCGGGTAACCCCAATACAGATCATGGGGCTTTTTGGCAAAACAATTTAACTGCAGTTGGTATTAACGAAATTTATGATGGTCCTTTAATGAATCCCCATTGGCATCGCCCAAGTGATTCGCTTGCCACCATGAATATTCCTTACTTTGTATCTGTTGCTAAGTTAGGTTTAACTACTTTGTTACATGAAGCAATGGATAGTTTAAATTTAGTTGGTTTGATGCATCAATCCATCAACGATAATTTTGCAGTTTATCCTAATCCGGTTGAAGATGTATTGCTTATTGATAACGATGCATCCATCAGTATGCAGGTTAATATATATAACATGTATGGCAATTTGGTTTCATCATTCCAAACCAGTAACAATTCACCTATTTCAGTTCAAGAACTTCAAAGAGGTATTTATATCATAGAAATATTTACCCAAGAAAAAGGTATTAGCCGTAAACGTTTTATGAAAAGGTAAACTTAGTTGCCCTTCGCAAAAACATACTGTATAATATTAGCCCCCATTTGTAAAGCCTTTTGTCTTACCACTTCAGGGTCATTGTGCACATCTGCATCTTCCCATCCATTGCCTAAATCGCACTCGTAACTGTAAAAACACACCAAGCGGCCCTTATAAATCAATCCAAAACCTTGAGCAGGTTTTCCATCGTGCTCGTGCACTTTAGGTAAACCATTATTGAAATTAAACTTCTGATGATAAATTGGATGGTTAAACGGCAACTCTATAAAGTCTAATTCAGGAAAAACTTTCTTCATTTCACGCCTGAAAAATTTGTCCATGCCGTAGTTATCATCTGCATGTAAAAAACCACCTGCAACTAAGTAGTTACGTAGGTTGTCGGCTTCTGCATTACTTAACACAATATTACCATGCCCTGTTAAGTGTACAAAAGGATAATTTAATAAATCTGGGCTTCCTGCCTCTACCACATCTTCTTCGGGGGTAAAGTTTGTTCCTATATTTTGATTACAAAACCTGATTAAATTTGGCAATGAAGTTTTATTAGCATACCAATCTCCACCACCATTGTATTTTAATTTACCCATTTTTATGGTGGGTGGTGCAAATGCAAAAGTGAGAGCAACTAAAAAGATAAATGTTAGCTTTTTTAACATGGTACGAATATAATTACTTAGTTAGGATTGCCTTAACAGTGAAACAAGCATACAACGCAGCGGTTTCGGTACGTAGTATAGTTTTGCCAAGAGATATAGGAATAAAATGATGTTGTTGTGCAATCTTTACTTCAGCTTCTGTAAAATCACCTTCTGGTCCTATTAAAATGGTAATGTGGTTACTTGTTAGTTGGCTTATTTTTTGGTTGATGAGTGCGGTAGAATCAACCTCACACCAAGCCATTAATTTATCGCCCGGTAAAACTTGTTTTATTACATCAGTAAATTTTTGTAGTGCATTTATTTTAGGTAAATACCATTGTTTACTTTGTTTCATGGCACTAACTGCAATTTTTTCGCATCGTTCTAAATTTACTTTTGCACGTTCACTGTTTGCGGTTTCAACAAAAGTAATTTCATCAATGCCGGCTTCGGTGGCTTTTTCTATAAACCATTCCATGCGATCAAAATTTTTGGTAGGAGCCACCACCATATGTAAGTAATAATTTCGGCCACTCGATTCAGCTTGCGTGTGCAGGGTGCTTTGTGTTATTTGTAATACACATTTTTTAGGGTGATCATCAATAATTAAAGCTTTCGCATGCGTTCCTTTGCCATCGGCTAAATCCACTTCATCACCTTTTTTTAAACGCAAAACACGCACACAGTGTTTCGATTCGTCTTCGCTAAGTGAAAGTTGGTTTTGATTTAAATTGGGTTGATAAAAAACATGCATGTGCGAATATAATTGACTTCCGTTTTTTTCAGCTATTTTTGAAAAGCATTTTTAGCATCAAACATTATGATACACATTATTGGAGTAATACCTGCACGTTATGCATCAACTCGATTTCCGGGTAAACCACTTATAGATATTGTTGGTAAAAGCATGATACAAAGGGTGTATGAGCAGTGCGTAAAAACTTCTGTATTAAGTGATGTGATTGTAGCGACAGACGACCAGCGTATTGCAGACCATGTTGTTGCATTTGGTGGGAAAGTAATGATGACAGCTGTTACACACCAAAGTGGTACAGATCGATGTGCCGAAGTGGTAATGAAATACGATGGTAAATGTGATGCCGTAATTAATATACAAGGTGATGAACCCTTTATAGATCCAAAACAAATTGAGTTATTAGCGTCTGCTTTTATTGATGAATCAACCCAAATAGCTACCCTCATTAAAAAAATTAGTGGCGAAGATGAATTACGTAACCCCAACGTGGTTAAAGTGATTGCCAATAAATTTAACCAAGCCATTTATTTTTCTCGTTCACCTATACCTTATCGCAGAAATCCAGGTATAGAAATTAACTATTTTAAACATGTTGGTATTTATGGTTACAGGAAACAAATTTTGGCCGAAATAACCCAATTGAGTGTTAGCAATCTTGAGCAAGCGGAGAGTTTAGAGCAATTGCGTTGGGTTGAAAATGGGTATAAAATAATATTGAAGGAAACCGATATGGAAACAATTGCCATAGATTCACCAGATGATTTGGCTAAAGTTTTAGCTAAATTTATTCAGTAAGTTGCCTTTTATGCTTTTGTATAGTGCTATCCAAACAGCGCTTAGCTACTTACCCACGTTTGTGTTGAAAAATACTTTGAACGGTAACGAACTAAATACTTTTTAGCAACTAATTATTTGTTACTTTTGTATCCCATATAGTTAAAAATGCTATATGGTTTGCAAGTTAAGTGCCTCGCACCCAATAACTGAAAGCCAGCTTTTGCTTTTAACTCGCAGTAAAAACATGACGCACAATCCAAAATATATTTTCGTTACCGGTGGTGTAACTTCTTCTTTAGGGAAAGGAATTATTGCCGCTTCATTGGCCAAATTGCTTCAAGCACGTGGCTACTCTGTTACTATTCAAAAGTTTGATCCATACATTAACGTGGATCCAGGAACATTAAATCCATACGAGCACGGTGAGTGTTTTGTTACTGATGATGGTGCAGAAACTGATTTAGATTTAGGTCATTATGAGCGTTTTTTAAATGTACCTACCTCTCAAGAAAATAATGTTACCACCGGACGTATTTACCAATACGTAATTGAAAAAGAGCGTGAAGGTGCTTATCTGGGTAAAACCGTTCAGGTAATTCCTCATATTACTGATGAAATTAAGCGTAGAATGAAGCTTATTGGTGATAAGGGTAAATACGAAATTATTATCACTGAGCTTGGTGGAACCGTTGGTGATATTGAATCGTTGCCATATATTGAAGCTGTTCGTCAATTAAAATGGGAATTAAAACCAGAAGATTGTATGGTGGTGCATTTGACGTTGTTGCCTTATTTAAGTGCAGCACACGAGTTAAAAACCAAACCTACCCAGCACTCTGTAAAATTGTTGTTGGAATCGGGAATACAACCTGATGTATTGGTGTGCCGCTCGGAGCATCCAATTAATAAAGACATTAAAAAGAAAATTGCATTGTTCTGTAACGTAACGCCAAACTCGGTTATCGAAGCGTTGGATTTGCAAACTATATACGATGTGCCTATGGCCATGCTTAAAGAAAAGTTAGACAAAACGGTTTTAAACAAACTTAAACTTTCCGCTAAGAATGAACCCAACATGGATAGTTGGTTAAACTTTTTAACCCGCCATAAAAATCCTAAACACGAAGTTAAAATTGGATTAGTTGGTAAATATGTTGAGTTGCCTGATGCTTACAAAAGTATTGCCGAAGCCTTTATACATGCAGGTGCAAGTAAAGAGTGTAAAGTAAAATTAGAATACATACATAGCGAATTAATAACTGATGAAAATGCTAAAAATAAATTAGGGCATTTGGATGGCGTGTTGGTTGCCCCTGGTTTTGGTGATAGAGGTATTGACGGGAAGATTGCTGCAGTTAAATATGTACGTGAAAACAAAGTACCATTTTTCGGAATTTGTTTAGGCATGCAAACCTGTGTAATAGAATTTGCCCGTCATGTATTGGGATACAAAGATGCCCATAGTACAGAGATGAATGCCAGAACCAAGCATCCTGTTATTGATATGATGCCTGAGCAAAAGAAAATTACTGCTAAAGGCGGAACCATGCGTTTGGGTTCTTATGTATGCGAAATAATTAAAGACAGTAAGGCTTACAAAGCCTACGAGAAAATAAAAATAACCGAGCGTCATCGCCACCGTTATGAGTTTAATAACAAGTTTGCCAAAGAGTTTGAAAAAGCAGGAATGAGCATAACAGGTATTAACCCAGTTACCAAGTTGGCCGAGATTGTAGAAATAAAAGATCATCCGTATTTTGTGGGTGTGCAGTTTCACCCGGAATACAAGAGTACGGTACTTACACCACATCCGTTGTTTGTGCGGTTTGTAAAAGCCGCAATGGATTACAGCAATTCATAATATTAAGCAAAATGCCGAGCAGCAATGTTCGGCTTTTTTCGTGTTGGAGGTTTTGGTTTGATCATGGAAGAAAATTATATTGCTTTTTAAATTCATTTTAACGTAACTATAAAAGTAAACCAACTTGAAAAATTTAATCATACTATTAATTACTTTTCTTACTTCAGTTTGTTCATTCGGACAATCAAGAGAAGTAGTTTACTTAAGTCCAAAGGATTTCTCAACAAATTATTATATCGCATTTAAACCGTTAGGTCAGCCCAAAGGACTTTTACTTCTTTTAACTTCGTTTGGAGAAACACCTCAAATTGCTTCTAATGAAACAGACATTGCAACTAAAGCGAATAAGGAAGGTTTAGTAACCATATTTGCAAGCTTACAATATGGTACACAAACATTTTTTATTGATAGTTTATCACAAGCATATCTTGATGAACTAATACCTAATCTTCAAAAACGTTATAAACTAACCAATCAACCATTTTATTTAGGAGGTTTTTCTCTTGGAGGTTCAGGAGTTGTTAAATATGCAGAAAGGGCATACTCAAGAACTGATTTAATCAAGCCGAGCGCCATTTTTGCAGTTGACCCTCCTCTTGATTTCGAAAAAATGTATTATAGTTTAGAATACACAGTTAGAAACAGTAATGTAGAAATTTCTAAACGCGAGGCAGATTACTTTATCAAAAGACTACAGTACGAATTTCAAAGTACTCCCCAAATTGACAATAAACCGTTTCAAAGGATTTCACCTTATTCTTATAGTGACACCAACCAAACAAATATTAAGACGTTGTTGAACTGCCCAATCATGCTAATATCTGAACCGGACATGATATGGCAAATGGAAGAACGAAATAGAAGTATGTATGATCTTAATACATTAGACTGTTCACTTGTAATTAACTCATTGAGATTATTAGGTAACAGTAAAGCACAACTTGTTATAACATCAGGTATAGGATATAGAAAACTTACAGGTAAAAGAAATCCACATTCATGGTCTATTATGGATACTGAGCAAACAATAAAATGGTTGCTCTCTCATTAATAATGAATGAGTAAATACCAAATGTTCATACCAACCAACTAATGTATCCTTTCCCCACTCGGGGTCATATTTTTAATGATCTCCGCTTCGCCATCTAAAATTTCTTGCCAGCGTTTTTTTACGTATGCTTCGCCTTTGTATTCTTTGGCCAAATCAATAAAAGTTACGTAATGTCCGGCTTCACTTACCATAAACTCGTGGTAAAATTCACGTAAATCATGGTCGCTCATGTTTAATGATAACACCCTGAAACGCTCACAACTGCGTGCTTCAATCATGGCCAATAACAACAAACGTTCTGCTACTTGTTCGTTTCTATCGCCACCACGTGTTATTAGTTTCATCAACTCATTTACATAGGCATCTTTACGTTGTGGTCCAAATTTAAACCCACGTTTATCTAACTCTTTTAGTACTTTTCTAAAATGTCCCCATTCTTCGGCAACTATGGCGGTGCAAGTTTTTACCATTTTCTCAAACTCGGGGTATTGCACAATTAGCGATATTCCTGTTGTGGCCGCTTTTTGCTCACAGTATGCATGGTCAATCAAAATTTCTTCTAACGATTTTTCTGCTGCATTTGCCCAACGAGGGTCGGTAACTAATTTTAATCCTAACATGCCGCAAAGCTAAGATAATTGTATGTAGTATGACTCAAGTATGCTTAAATAAAGTGCTTAAGTTGCTGTAAAATAGCACTTCATCTAAAAAACAGCCAAACAAAGGGTATTTGTGTGGTAGCTACTTAAAAATTAGTACTTTTGCACGCTGTTTAAAGAAGCACAATTAATTACAATGGATAGAAATTCAATTATAGGCCTGGGCTTAATTTTTGTAATCTTGGTAACTTTTGCCTGGATTAATCAACCTAGTGATGCCGAACTTAAAACGTTGCAACAACAAAAAGATTCGATTCTACAGGTTCAACAACAAAAAGATAATGAGGCTAAAGCGCAATTGGCGTTAAAAGCAAAAGCAGATAGTATACAAGCTAACGATAGTTCGACTATTAAAGCATCTTATGGCACATTTGCAACTGCTGCCGTTGGTAAAGAATCGTTTACAACCATAGAAAATAACGATATGCTACTAACCTTTAGTAACAAAGGTGGAGCTTTAAAAAAGGTGGTACTTAAAAATCATAAAAAATATGATGCTACTGAACTTGTATTATTTGATGGTACAAATGAGGAATTAAACTACAGCTTTAAAACCAAAGATGGCAAACTAATTAATACCAGTGATTTGTATTTTACCCCACAACCTGATGCTGATGGTAAGGGGTTGAGCATGAAATTAGAAATTGGTGCAAACCAATACATTGAGCAGTATTATACTTTTAGCGATAAAACCAATATGGTTAGCTACAAGTTAAACTTGGTTGGAATGGATAAAAGCATTGCAGCTACAGCTAAATTTATTGATATGAATTGGTCGGCTAAAATTCGTCAGCAAGAAAAAACATTTGATGCCGAACACCGCACCACCACTGTTTATTACAAAACTACAGCTGAAGAGCCTGATTATATTTCGGAAACCAAAGAAGAAACAGTTGATTTAACTACTCCAGTAAAATGGGTATCATTTAAGCAGCAATATTTCAACGCAAGTTTAATTGCAGAAAAAGAATTTATAAGTGCAAAAGTTGAAACTAAAAATGATGCTACTAAACAATACATAAAGCAACTTACTGCTAGTTTAGTAGTGCCTTATAACCATACGCCAAATGAATCTTTTGATATGAAGTTTTATTTTGGTCCTAACCATTATAAAACGTTGGCTAAGTTAGACGAAAGCCAATTGGAGCGCATTGTGCCAATGGGTTGGGGTATTTTCCGTTGGGTAAATAAATATTTAACGGTAAACGTATTTTATTTCTTAAGTCAATACATCAGTAGTTTTGGTTTAATAATTTTCTTATTAACGTTGATTGTTAAAACCATCTTGTTCCCATTGGTTTACAAGTCGTATTTGTCAACCGCAAAAATGCGTGTGTTAAAACCAGAGTTGGATGAAATTAAAGAAAAGTTTGGCGATGACATGACCAAAATACAACAAGAGAACATGAAAATGTATCGCCAAGCAGGTGTTAATCCTTTAGGTGGTTGTGTTCCTGTATTGTTGCAAATGCCAATATTGGTTGCCATGTTTCAGTTTTTTCCTAGTGCATTCGAATTACGTCAACAAGCGTTTTTATGGGCACCAGATTTAAGTACTTATGATAGCGTTTTGGATTTCGGATTTAGTATCCCAGGTTACGGAAGCCATGTAAGTTTGTTTGCATTGCTCATGACAATTTCATCTGTTGTATATGCGGTATATAATAACGAGCAAAGTGGTATGACTGGGCAAATGAAATGGATGAGTTATTTTATGCCAGTAATTTTCTTGTTTATGCTAAACAGTTTTGCAGCAGGTTTAAACTATTACTATTTTGTAAGTAATTTGTTTACCATCGGTCAACAGTTGTTAATTAGAGCTTTTGTTGATGATGCTAAAATGCACGCACAAATTCAGGAGAATAAAAAGAAGCCAGTTACCCAAAGTAAATTTCAACAGAAATTAGAAGAAATGACGAAAGCACGTGGTGTTGATATTAAAAAACCAATTAGAAAGAAATAAAAAACAATCTTTAATAATTTTAAAACCGCTTTAGAAGAAATTTTAAAGCGGTTTTTTGTTAATTTAATCACAGCGAGTTTCTGTTGAACAACAACTATGGTTATAAAACCACAGCGATTACAAGCGAAACACTAAAACCACATCATTTGTCTGCTGCAAGAGAGTTAACGCTAACAGTGGTTAGCTGTAAAAAATGTACCCTTCAAATCCCTATGCATACCCCAACCAAAATGGGTGTAATATGAAGCTTGTTGTTCTTAAATTAAGTATACAACGCTCAACGTTTCTATCTTATTCTAAGTTTTCTGCTAATGGAAATACCTTGTGTACCTTTTGAATAAACGTTGTGAACTTCGTGGTAAAAAATTACTTCAATACAACAACGCTAAAGCAGGCAACCAAAAAAGTAGCTCAGCAATTTTACGGTACATGAAGTGTTGCTGTAGTTTATCTCTGTTCTGGTAAATAAGGTAATTACCGGCAAGTATCAAAAAATAAAATGCTGGTAGGACAGGGTTGTAAAAATTTAGCCTAATAATGATAAATAACAATAAAATTAAAGCAGAAAAGGTGATGCCTTGAAAAACAACTATGCCTTTCTGCAGTCCCATTGTTCTGATAAAACTACTATTGTTCATCAGCACATCAATTGGGTATTCTATTATAGAGCAAAGCAATAAACTTTGGTAAGTTATTAACAAGAAAAAGATGAAGAGGTAAAACATTGAATCAAACCAAAGTGTTAAAAAACAGTTAAACAATGGATAAAAAAAAATAGAAGTAGCATATATAAATGCAACACCAAACTCTTTATTATTAATAATACTTTTTGATTGCGGATTTTGTTTGGTCAATAATAAGTGAACAATAATTACACCTATCATTATAAAACCAATGGTTATTAATTGCTCATCAAAAAATAAGAGGCTAGTGGCAATGATGAGAAGCAAAATGAAAACACTTAAGGTAATTATTTTATTAAGGTACTTTTTAATAAATTGATGTCTTGGTGTGGGATAATCCTTATTAGTTCGCATTACATCCACTATATGATCAACCAAATAAATGAGCCATGTGCCTAATGGTAAAGCAATATACCAAGCTTTTGGGGCGTTGATGTTAAAGCAGAATGTTAAAGCAAGCATATTACAAATAACCCCACCCATAACATCTAGGCTAAGGTTGCAAAATATTTGATAATATTGCAAAAGCTTATTTAGTATTAATTTCATGCACAACTACATCACCAAAGTTACTATTTGTTTATGGTTAAGTATATGTATTATTCCATTAAAAATTCTTGCACAAGAGAAACCCTATCGCGAACCTGATGGTTTAAACAACTGGTATGTAGATTTGGGTGGTGCAGCATTTTTTTATTCATTAAACTATGAAAAAATACTATACAAAAGTACCTCATTAGGTTGGGTTGGTAGGGTAGGTGTGGCATATAGTTTTTCTGATGGCCGTTTGCTAAATAAAATTGATATGGATAAGGGAGCAGTTTTATCACCATTTACTACGTCATTTCTTTTGGGAAGTAGAGAACGAAAAGAAAAGATAGAGCTTGGAATTGGATTTACGTTGATCAATAAAAGTGTAAATGAGCGAGAAATTGTTCCAACAGCAGTTATAGGATTTAGGGTGATTGAAACCAATAAAGTATGTTTTAGGATGAGCTACACACCTTTTATTCGTGATGGAAAGTATGAGAGTTGGTTCGGTGTGAGTATTGGAAGAAACTTTTCTATGAAATAACCAATCCAAAAAAGTGGTGTACAAAAGTATATTGCACACCACTTTTATTTTTATAAAATTCTAATTACCATCTGCCATCACCATCTAATAGATTTCCTAAGCCACCAAGCACACTGCCTTCTTCTTTTCTATTAAATGTGGCGTACGACATTAATCTACCAGCTAGGCGGCTTATTGGTAATGTTTGAATCCAAACTTTACCAGGGCCCGATAAAGATGCATAAAATACGCCCTCTCCACCGAATAAAGTATTTTTAATTCCACCCACAAATTGTATATCGTAATTTACATCATGCGTAAACGCTACAATGCATCCAGTATCAACCTTAAGCAATTCGCCTGGTAGTAAATTACGTTCAATTACATGGCCTCCGCTATGTACAAAAGCCAATCCATCACCTTCTAGCTTTTGCATAATAAAACCCTCCCCGCCAAACAATCCTGTACCTAATTTACGTTGAAACTCAATTCCTACACTAACACCTTTTGCTGCGCATAAAAACGAATCTTTTTGACAAATAATTTTACCCCCTAAGTGGTATAAATCTAATGGGATAATTCTACCTGGGTAGGGCGATGCAAAACTCACTTGTTTTTTACCTTGACCAATATTGGTGTATGCCGTCATAAATAAATTCTCGCCAGTTAATAATCGTTTGCCAGCCGAAAATAATTTTCCTAAAATGCCACTTTGTTGTTGGGCTCCATCTCCAAAAATTGTTTGCATTTCAATTCCGTTATCCATCATCATAAAGCTGCCAGGCTCGGCAACTACTGTTTCTTGAGGGTCAAGTTCAATTTCAACGCATTGCATTTCGTTGCCTAAAATGCGATAATCTATTTCGTGATTGCTAATCATGGTGTATGTAATTTATTTTGTAAATATAATTGGGCATTTATAATCGCTTATCTTTTTTTACGTAAACGGATATTTTGGAATATCGTTGGTAATTTGATAGCCTGTAAAGTTGTTGTTGTATTCGCAATATCTTAACTCTAAGCCATTAGTAATAACTAACCTGCTTACGCCCAAAGATTTGTTATAAACTGCAGCTTGTAAAAATGTGCTTTCAGATAGTTGGATATCAGGCGCTTTACACTCTACAAGTAAAATAGCTTTACCGGTATTATCATAAACCAACACATCAAACCTTTTTTGTAGTCCATTTACTGTTAAACCTTTTTCCACAGCCATTAGTGAGGTTGTACAACCGCATTGATCCAATAAATAATGCACCAAATGTTGCCTTACCCATTCTTCTGGTGTTAACAGCACATACTTTTTCCGAATAATGTCGAAAATATAATTTCTGTTTTCAACCTTTTTAACCTTAAAATTGTATGTAGGAAAGTTTAGCTGCATTAATAATTCAATACTAAGTAAATGGCTGCCGAAAATAGCTCAGATTTTAATAAAATACTATTAGGACTTAAAGCAAGAAAATTTGCACCAGTATATTTTTTGTTTGGAGCAGAGCACTATTACATTGATGAATTAAGCCATTATGCTGAGCAAAACATTTTAAACGAAGGGGAGAAAGGGTTTAATCAAGTGGTGTTATACGGTAAAGATAGTGACGTTGCAACCATTATTAATCATGCAAAACGTTTTCCAATGATGGCCGATTACCAGGTTATTATTGTTAAAGAAGCGCAAAACTTAAAAAGTTTAGAAGATTTTGAAGCTTATTTTGAAAACCCTGTACCAAGTACCATTTTAATCATTTGTTATAAAAAAGATAAGCTAGATAAACGTACACGTGTATACAAAACACTCAGTAAACATGTAGTTTTCGAATCTAAAAAACTATATGATAATGAATTACCCGCATGGATAGAGCGTTATTTAAAATTAAAAGGGTTTAGTATCAGTATGCGTAGTGCAGGTTTAATTGCAGATAGTTTAGGTAGTGATTTAGGTAAAATTGCCAACGAGTTAGAAAAATTAATGATTAATAAGGATGGCGATACCCAAATTACTGATACTGATGTTGAATTAAAAATTGGGATAAGTAAAGAGTTTAATATTTTTGAATTAATGGGAGCTGTGGCACTCAAAAACAGTGGAAGGGCCATGCACATTGCTCATCATATGGGTAAAAATAAGGATTTTAGCATAATTGCAGCTTTAATTAACATGAATAGTTTCTTTAGTAAAACCTATATGGTGAAGCAAAGTAACATTAAAGATCAAGCGCAATTACAACGTAAATTTGGCTTAAACTACTATCAAGCAAAAGATTACATGAATGCAGCAACTAGGTACAGTACAGATGAACTGGAGCGTTGTATCAGAATAATACATGAGTACGACTTAAAAAGTAAAGGTCTAAATAATGCCTCTACCTCTCATGATGAATTATTGAAGGAGGTATTACTCCGGATTCTTTAAAAATCGCTAACTAAAAATCAAACATTTCTTTTTTATCCTCACGAGGTATAAATTGTGTTTTGCAATGAGCAAAACATAGTTATATTAGCCGTCTCTTAATAAGTAAATAATAACAGTATGGGATCATTTTCTCGAAAAAATATTGACCATTTATTGAAGGAGTCTGAAGGGCACCAATTGAAGCGTACTTTAGGCGCTGGTAATTTAATAGGTTTAGGTGTTGGGGCAATTATTGGTGCAGGATTATTTGTACGAACAGCAGCCGCTGCTGCCGAAGCATCTGGTCCGGCAGTAACTTTATCTTTTATTGTTGCCGCAATTGGTTGCGCATTTGCAGGCATTTGTTATGCAGAGTTTGCTGCCATGATTCCGATTGCAGGTAGTGCATACGCTTACAGTTATGTAACTATGGGCGAATTGGTAGCATGGATAATTGGTTGGGCTTTAATGATGGAATATGCATTAGGTGCTGCAACTGTTAGTATTGCTTGGAGTGAATACTTAAATAATTTGCTTGGAGGGGCAATACCATACGAATGGTGTCATAGCCCTTTCGAGAGTATACATCAAGTTGCTTCTAACAACGTTGCTCAAATTGTAGCTTTTAAACCAGAGCTAGCATCAATGATTAAAAATGGCACATTAATTTTAAGTGATGAGCAGTTTGCTATGTTACCCCAAAATTTAGTTGGATTGGTGTCAATAACTAATGGTTATGTAAACCTACCTGCGTTGGCTATTCTTTTTATAATTACCTTGGTTTTGATAAAAGGTACACAGGAAAGTGCCATGTTCAACGCTATTATCGTATTTATTAAAGTAGCTATAGTATTATTGTTTATAGCAATAGGTTGGCAATTCATTAAGCCCGAAAATCACATGCCATATCTTATACCTGAAGGTACACCTGGCCATGAAGGTTTTTTTAAGTGGGGTTGGGGTGGCGTAGTTGGTGGTGCTGCTATTGTGTTTTTTGCCTTTATTGGTTTTGATGCAGTTAGTACAGCAGCTCAAGAAGCTAAAAATCCGAAACGTGATATGCCAATTGGTATATTAGGCTCATTGGTAATTTGTACCATTTTATATATTTTATTTGGCCACGTGTTAACCGGTGTTACCAATTGGCAAGAGTTTAAAACAAGTGGTAAAGAGGCTTCTGTTGCTTACACCATTAAAAATTACATGGTTGGTTATGAGTGGTTGGGCACAAGTGTAACAGTGGCTATTTTAGCTGGTTTTAGTTCGGTTATATTGGTAATGTTAATGGGCCAAAGCCGTGTATTTTTTAGTATGAGCAATGATGGTTTAATGCCAAAGGCATTTAGCGAATTGCATCCTAAATTTAAAACTCCATACAAGGCCAATATTATCTTATTTATTTTTGTTGGACTATTTGCTGCTTTTGTGCCTGGAAGTGTAGCAGGAGATTTAACCAGTTTTGGGACTCTCTTTGCATTTGTACTAGTAAGTGCGGGTGTTTGGATTATGCGTGTCAAATCACCTGAAATTGAACGTCCATTCAAAACGCCATTAGTCCCTTTAATTCCTATTTTAGGTGTTTTGGTTTGCACTGGTATGATAGTGGCGTTAGATTTTCAAACACTTAAGGTTGCTGTAATTTGGATGGTATTTGGTTTGTTGGTTTACTTTGGATATGGTAAACGAAACAGTAAATTACATAAGGATAATTAAGCTAATTAAGTTTTTTTATAATGATATAAAAAAGCCATCGGTTATTTTCTCGATGGCTTTTTCATTGTATGAAATTTTAAATATTTATTGAGGAGTTAGCTTCATTACAAAGAAAAAAACATCATCAGAATTTGCTCCAACTTGATGTCCTGTTAAGGAAAATGAAAGTTCATTATAGAATGATGAATGAGCACTTTTTCGCTTATGAATAAAAATATCAATAGGCATAATAATTCCATTAAATAAACACTCCGCATTTATTATAGACTCTTCATTAGTTAAACTTTGCGCTTGCAATTTTTCGTTGCTTTGTTTGTGTATTAATGTTATTGACCATTCTTTTTTAATAACTGTGGCAAGGTATTGTTCAGCATCAACTTTAGGTGTAAATTCTTGTATGTTAAACTCCCATTTTATATTGTTATTCATGTCAAAATTTTGGTGTATATCTTGAATAGAGAGTATACATCCACTTTTGTTTTTATTGTCGGGATGTAATTCTAATTCGGCTTTGTATACAACTGTTTGTGCTTTTAGTGATAAACCAAATATAAAATGCAGAGCTAATAATAGGGTTAATTTGTTTGCCATAATTAGGTTGTTATTTTGTCATTAAATTTGCTAACGTATCGGCTATTTTACTGGCAAGAGCCACACCCATTCCGTTTAATCTTGCACCTACTACCATGTGTTGATTAATGCGTTTTATAAGTGGTGTTTTTTGTTCGTTAAAGGCCATAATGCCACTCCATTGTTGCTCTATAGTGTATGGCGTATTGGGTAATATCATCTCTTCTAGGAAATAATTTAAATGATTTTGTATGCGTTGGTTTGTATCAAGTTGTGTTGTTGTTTCGGTTTCAAAATCAATATTTCTACCACCACCAAAAATCACTCTTTTACCATAATTTCTAAAGTAGTAATATCCTTCATTAAAATGAAAAGTACCCGTAAACTTTAAGTCATCAATAGGTGCTGTGCACAATACCTGTCCTCGTCCAGGGGTTATTTCTTCATCTGGTAAAAATTGTTTGGTAAATGCATTGGTACAAATAGCTACTTTTTCTGCATGGAAAGTAATTTGCTGACCATTATTTTCGCAGTAAACTTTAGCACCGGTTGGAGTATCATCAATATGTTTTACATCAGTACCTGTAAATACTCTTACTTGCAAAATTCCTGCGTAATTTAACAAGGTGTTCATCATTTTTCCTGTGTCAATTTGTCCTTCAAATGGGTTAAAAACCATATCACTTACCATATCTGCATTAAACCCAAACTGATTGATAAATTGTGGAACAATATAAAATACTTGTTTTTTAAAAAGCGGTATTAGTAGCTCGTTAAGTTTGGCAACTTTATTTCCCTCTGCTCCGTTTTCATTCATCATTAATTCAAAACCACCATGGTTTATATATTCGATATGCTCATCACCTAATCTCTTTCTTAATAGGGACAAGCCGATCCATCGGTCTTCAATTAGTTGCAAAAATTTCTCTTCACCTAGTCGTACATAGTCGGCCCAATTTTCTGTATAAGAACCAATGCATGCAAATCCTGCATTTTTTGTACTTGCACCTGTAGGTAATATCCCTTTTTCAATTACAAGTACAGTAGCTGTTGGATTTTTTTCTTTTATGGCACAAGCCGTACTTAAACCAGTTATACCAGCACCTACAATAATGTATTGGTAGTTTATAAGTGAATTTGATTCCCAGAAACTTAGCATTAGTTTAGCCTATAATTATACCAATATATGTTTTGTTTTGAAATAAAAAAAAGCATAAAAAATGCCACCATACAAAAATGTATAGTGGCTTATTTTTTAAGTCTAAATTTAGACGTTAAATTATTTTCTTGTACCTAACTCGAGTTGGTTGAACATTACCCATACGCTGGCGCTTATTCTCTTCATAGTCGCTATATGCTCCTTCATAAAACACAACTTGCGAATTACCTTCAAAGGCCAATATATGTGTGGCAATTCTATCAATAAACCACCTATCATGGGATATCACTACTACACATCCTGCATAATTTTCAATCGCCTCTTCTAAAGCACGTAATGTATTAACGTCAATATCATTTGTTGGCTCATCCAATAATAACACGTTGCCACCCTCTTTTAATGTCATGGCCAAATGTACACGATTACGTTCTCCACCACTTAATACACCAACTTTTTTACTTTGATCGTTACCGCCAAAATTAAATTTGCTAATGTATGCTCTGGCATTTACTTGCTTGCCGCCAACAATCATGGTTTCTGTTCCACCACTAATTACTTCAAATACACTTTTTTCAGGTAATAAATCTTTATGACTTTGATCAACATAAGCAACTTGCACTGTTTCGCCTACCTTAAAATCACCACTAGTAGGTTCTTCAAGTCCCATCATCATTTTAAACAATGTAGTTTTACCTGCACCATTTGGTCCTATTACACCAACAATACCACCACGAGGTAAATTAAAGTTTAAGTTATCGTACAGTAATTTATCACCATAAGCTTTACTTACGTTTTTGGCTTCAATAACCATATCACCCAAACGAGGGCCAGCAGGTATGAATAACTCTAGTTGCTGTTCTTTTTCTTTTGTTTCTTCGTTTAATAATTTATCGTAAGCACCTAACCTAGCTTTTTGTTTAGCTTGTCTTCCTTTGGCACCTTGGCGAACCCAATCTAATTCACGTTCTAATGCTTTTGCACGTTTACTATCTGCCTTCTCTTCTGCTTTTAATCGATTGGCTTTTTGATCTAACCAGCTGCTGTAATTACCTTTCCAGGGAATTCCCTCACCACGGTCAAGCTCTAAAATCCATCCAGCAACATTATCTAAGAAATAACGATCATGTGTCACTGCTATAACAGTTCCCGGAAAGTTTTTTAAGAATTGTTCTAACCAATCAACCGATTCTGCATCTAAGTGGTTGGTTGGCTCATCTAATAATAAGATATCAGGATTGCTTAGAATTAAACGGCATAAAGCTACACGTCTGCGTTCCCCACCACTTAAAATATTAACTGGAGTTTCTGGATCGGGGCAACGTAAAGCATCCATAGCTTTTTCTAATGTGGTATCAATTTCCCATGCATTGGCTGCATCAATTTTGTCTTGCAACTCAGCCGATCGGTTCATTAACTTTTCCATTTTGTCACCGTCTTCATAATTCTCAGGCTCACCCATAGACTCATTCACCGCATTGTATTCATCAAGAAGAGCCATTATTTCAGCCACACCTTCTTTAACAACTTCAATAACTGTTTTAGTTTCATCAAGGTTAGGTTCTTGCTCTAAGAATCCTATTTTATAGTTTTTACTGTCAAATACAACTTCACCTTGAAAGCTTTTATCAATACCAGCAATGATTTTTAAAAGGCTTGATTTACCTGACCCATTCAAACCTAAAACGCCAATCTTAGCTCCATAAAAAAATGATAGGTAAATGTTTTTTAATACTTGTTTTTGTGGAGGGAAAGTTTTGCTAACCCCAGCCATCGAAAATATAATTTTGTTGTCTGTCATAATCTTAATAAGTGTGCGAATTTAAAACTAATGATGTATTTACTTGAAATAAAGTTTAATTTAGACTGATAATTTTAAATAGCTATGAACACGCATCACGAATATGTTTGTCAAATAAGTGGTCGATCAGGTAATGCACAAAATATGTTACCTGCCAAGGCTATCAGCCCTCAGGTAGTGAGAATTATAAAAAAGCAAGGTCATAAATGGGATAGAAAAGGGTTTGTTGATGCGGAGGCTATCAATCACTTACTTCAATTAGAGCCACCTCAAGAATCAGAATATTTGGTTGAGTTATCGGCTGATGAATTGGAGGATAACTACCAAAGCAGTTTGACATTAGGAGAACGAATTGCCGATAAAATAGCCGAGTTTGGAGGAAGTTGGACTTTTATAATTTCCTTCTTTGCATTTATTTTGGCTTGGGTTGTATTAAACACAATTGCCTATACTACTGCAAGATTTGATAACTATCCGTTTATTTTGTTAAATTTAATATTGAGTTGTATTGCAGCAGTTCAAGCTCCAATTATTATGATGAGTCAGAATAGACAAGAAGCTAAAGACAGATTAAGGGCTAAAAATGATTACAACATTAATTTAAAAGCCGAGCAGGAGATACGCGAATTACACACTAAAATCAATGAGTTATTAAAAATAGTAAAAAAAAATGGCATACAAAAAGAGGCTTAGAATACCCCCTTTTAAAATTAGGTTTAGTAATTAATATCCCCAACCTAAAATCAGACCTGTTTTATTTGGGTTAATACACATTACTGGGATACGTTGTGATGTGTTTACAATTTGTTGCGCATATGTTCCAAATACCAACTCATTAAGGTCTTTATCTTCTGTTTGAGTCATAATCATCAATAAGTCGGCATCAATACTTTCTGCGTAATCAAGGGTCTCGTCAGCAAAGTTTCCCTCTAGTTTTTCTTTGATGTACGTGGTGTAATTTACACCATTATCTTTCAACATATTCTCTATTTGGTGAAGGGCTCCTTCAATTTTAGCATCCAGTAATGCGTCATTGTTTTTAAAACTGAACAATCTAATGGTTGAGCCATATGATTTGCCCAAGTGAATAGCCCATTTAACCTTTTGGCGTGATTCAATTGCTAAATCTAAAGGGAAAACAATGCTTTTATAAATATTCGAAGTTTGTGCCGATTTTACCACAATTACTGGTACCTTACTGTGCATAATGGTACGTGAAGAATTGCTTCCTATGAGTTGACCTAAACCTGATGCACCATGAGATCCCATGATTACGCTATCGCATTTTAACTCCTCAACGACCTCAGTAATCACCTTGTAAATTTTACCCAAACGAACATTTGTACTACTATCAATACCATGCTGTGTTTTTATGTCAATTGATAATTTTTCCATCCTTGCAGTGGCAGCTTCTTTTATCAATTGTTCTTGTTTTTCGTTTTTACCCAACAATCCGCTTAGTATACCTTCTTCAATAACATATAATAAAGCTAAATTATTGTTAAAATGTTTTGCTACATCGATTGCATGGTCTAATGCATGCATAGCTACATCGCTAAAATCTAATGGAACAAGAATAGTATTCTTCTGGGTTGTTTGCATAATGTTTAAAGTGTAAATTGCAAATTGCAAATTGCAATACGAATGTAAGACCGCATTTCTATTTAGATTATGATATTGGTCAATACATTAAATGATATTTATACATGAGCACATTAATACCCGAAAGCGAATTAGTATTAAATAATGATGGTAGTGTATACCATTTACACTTATTACCAGAAGAGTTAGCTGAAACCATAATTTTAGTTGGCGATCAAAATCGGGTTGCGGAAGTATCAAAGCACTTTGATAAAATTGAGGTAAAAAAGAGTAAGCGGGAGTTTATTACACATACGGGTTACATTGGTAGCAAACGCATTTCTGTTGTATCAACTGGTATTGGTACAGATAATATAGATATCGTTTTGAACGAATTGGATGCCTTAGCCAACATCAATTTAAAAACACGTGAGGTTAAAGCTATGCCTATATCATTAGAACTTATTCGCATTGGAACAAGTGGCTCATTACATAATGAATTGAATGTAGATGATACCCTTATTTCTTCATATGGTCTAGGTCTTGATAGTTTAATGCAGTTTTATGATTATGAAGAAAATGATGAGATTTCAAACATGCTTAATACCATTGATGAGCAATTAGAATTGCTATTTGTTAATCCATATTTATTTAAGGCTCCCGGTGAATTATTTTCGCATTTTGGCAAGTATTTTAATTCAGGTATTACAGCTACTTGTTGCGGCTTTTATGCACCGCAAGGTCGTATGCTCAGGGCAGAGGCTAAATATGAAGATTTGATTAAACGCTTAACAAATATTGAGGTTAACGGACTACGAGTTACAAATTTCGAGATGGAAACCGCTGCTATATATGGTATGGCCACATTGTTAGGCCATCAAGCCATCTCTGTTAATGCTATATTGGCCAATAGAGTTAATCACACCTTTAGCCATAATCCAGATTTAGTTATTGAAAATACAATTAAAAAGGTTCTGGAAATAATCTAAACTGCAGTATTTTAAGTCATTATATTTATATTTTTTTGACATTCCTACTTTAGCCGTTTAGGTAGCTATAAGATGGTTTTGATTTTTACTACATGATTTTAATCAATAATTAACAGGGGTAATGTAAAATTAGCCTTTGATTTACATTTAATTAAATTTATATTTTTTCCTCTTATAGGAAACGTTATTTTTGTTCCCACTTCGCATTTGATTAATCTTAAATATGACAACCAATTCAATAGTTGAAAAGATATTGGCCAATGCTGGCCAAACTTTCCAGAATTTAACACCTGCACAATTGGTGCAACACGCCATTAAAAATGGTGAAGGTGTATTAACTGATACTGGTGCATTAATGGCCGACACCGGTGAATTTACAGGACGCTCTCCAAAAGATAAATTTTGTGTGGCTGATGCTAAAACAGAAAATACGGTTTGGTGGGGAGAAGTAAACCAAAAGTTTGAGCCTGCAAAATTTGATGCTTTATTAAACAAAGTAATTAAGCATTTTGAAGGAAAAAACATATACACCCGCGATGCTTATGCATGCGCAGACCCAAAATATCGTTTAAATATTCGTGTTTTTAACGAAACAGCTTATCACAATCTGTTTTGCAACAACTTGTTTTTACGACCTACAGCAGAAGATTTAAAAGATTTTGCTCCAGAGTGGTTAATCATCAATGCTCCTAGCTTTAAGGCTGTTGCTAATGAAGACGGAACTCGTCAGCATAACTTTACCATGATTGATTTTACCCGTAAAATTATTTTAATAGGTGGTAGTGCCTACACAGGCGAAATGAAAAAAGGTATCTTTACAGTGTTGAATTATATTTTACCTGAAGAAAAGGGCGTGTTGTCAATGCATTGTTCAGCTAATATTGGTAAAGATGGAGATACTGCCATATTCTTTGGTTTATCAGGTACAGGAAAAACAACTTTATCTGCCGATCCAGAGCGTAAATTAATTGGTGATGATGAACATGGTTGGGCCGATAACAGCGTATTTAACTTTGAAGGAGGTTGCTACGCTAAATGTGTTGATTTAACCAAAGAAAAAGAGCCTCAAATTTTTGATGCCATTCAGTTTGGTTCGTTATTAGAAAATACCCGCTTTTATCCAGAAACTACAACGGTTGATTATACCAACATTTCTGTTACAGAAAATACCCGTGCTGCATATCCAATAAACTTAATTGATAATATTGCAGTGCCTTCAGTTGGTAAAACTCCTGAAAATATTTTCTTCTTAACTGCTGATGCTTTTGGTGTATTACCTCCAATATCTAAATTAAATGCCGGACAAGCCATGTATAGCTTTATTAGTGGTTACACTGCTAAAGTTGCAGGAACTGAAGCTGGTGTTACTGAGCCTCAAGCTACTTTCTCAGCTTGCTTTGGTCGTGTATTCTTACCGTTACATCCTGGTAAGTACGCCAAAATGCTAGGCGAGAAATTAAAAGCTAATCCAAATATAAACGTATGGTTAATTAATACCGGATGGACAGGTGGTGCTTATGGTACAGGCTCTCGTATGAAATTATCATATACCCGTGCTATGATTACTGCTGCTTTAAATGGTGAATTAAACAACGTAGCATACGAAAACCACGCAGTATTTGGTTATGCCATGCCAACTGCTTGTCCTAATGTACCTATTGAGTTATTAAACCCACGTAATACTTGGGCTGATAAATTAGCTTACGATGCACAAGCAAATAAATTAGCAAACATGTTCGTTAAAAATTTCGAACAATATGCTGCCGGTGTTGATGTAGAAATTTTAAATGCTGCACCTAAGGCAACACAAAATGCATAATTAGTATTTACATTTTACGTTAGGAATTTCTCACTTTTATTTGCTCCCAAAAGGTTTAACTTTTTGGGAGCATTTTTTTTATTTACTTATAAACCAGTTTAATTTATTGTAACGTAATATAACAATAGCAACTTTCTTATAATTGTAAGTTTTTAAGGTAATGTTTTTGTGAGTTACTTTTAATGTAACTTTTCATCTCTTGATCCTTGTGATAATTGTTGTATGATTATATCCAATCAGCTAAAAATTTAGCAACTATGAATTCTATCAGAATAACTTTATAAGGCTAGATTTTTAAATATTTTGGACAGTTTAATTATTTCGAACAGTTCATTAAACGGGAAAGGCCTAGTGATGATTTTTTTAACTGTTGTCCAATTATTGAGATAAATAAAATCATATCGTAATGGAAGAAAAGTTTAATATGAAAGATGCGGAGATTAATATAAACATACATAAAAAGAGCCACTTACTTTTGGGTAAGTGGCTCTTTTTGTAAAATGGTATTTTATAATTTAGATTTCTCTGTTAATATCCCATTGTTCCATATAGTCCGCCACCCTGCGCAAGAAAGAGCCACCTAACGAACCATCAACCACACGGTGATCATAACTTAAGGATAAGAACATAATATGACGAATGGCAATAACATCACCCATTTCAGTTTCTAATACAGCAGGTTTCTTTTTGATGGTACCTGTTGCCATAATAGCTACTTGAGGTTGACTAATTATAGGAGTTCCCATTACGTTTCCAAATCCACCTACATTGGTTAAGGTAAATGTTCCTCCTGATATCTCATCAGGAGATAATTTATTTGTACGTGCACGATTAGCCAAATCGTTAACCGTTTTGGTTAATCCAATCAGGTTCATGTTGTCGGAGTTTTTAATAACTGGTACTATCAAGTTACCACTTGGTAAAGCGGCTGCCATTCCAATATTAATTTGTTTACGTTTTACAATGTTTGTTCCATCAACTGCAATGTTAATCATCGGATAGTCTTTGATGGCTTTAACAACACACTCAATAAACATAGGTGTAAAAGTAATTTTTTCTCCTTCTCGTTTTTCGTATACTTTCTTGGCTTTATCTCTCCATTTAACCATGTTGGTTACATCGGCCTCAACAAATGAAGTTACGTGTGGAGATACATGCTTACTCATTACCATGTTTTCGGCAATGATTTTGCGCATGCGATCCATCTCTAAAATTTCATCACCTGGCATTAAAGTTACTTTTGGAGCCTTAAATGCAGGTGCCGATGTAGCTTGTGTAGCTGGTTGTGCAGCAGGAGTAGGAACTGTTGTGGTATTTTTTATCGGGGCTGATACAGTTGCACTATTGCGGTTTTGTAAATACGCTAAAATATCATGTTTTGTAACTCGACCTTCATTTCCAGTGCCTTCAATATTTTCCATTTCGGCCATGCTCACATTTTCTTCTTTAGCAATGTTTAAAACTAAAGGACTGTAAAAGCGGGCACCTCCGGCATTATTTGGTTTAGGTGTACTTGTGGTGTCAATGGCAGCAACAATGGTTTTTTCAACCTCTACCACTGCAGTTTTTACTTCAGTTGCAGGGGATAATGGAGTTGCTGTTGCTCCACCTTCTAATGCTATAATTGCAATGGTAGCGCCAACAGGTACAACATCTCCTTCATTAAATAAACGTTTTATTAGTTTACCACCCTTAGGTGAAGGTACCTCAGAATCTACTTTATCTGTAGCTATTTCTAATACGGTTTCATCTGCAGCGATCATCTCGCCTTCATTTTTAATCCAGCGGATAATAGTTGCTTCCGCAATACTTTCGCCCATTTTGGGCATCACCAATTGAAATTCAGACATAATATTTAGTCAGTTTATGCATTAGGGAAAATTAACCTAGTACTATTTCTTTGAAAATGTGCTGTTTGCTAATTTTGCACCAATAAATGTTTGGGCAAATTTAATTTTTTGCCCGACTTATGCCAATGATTATTAAACTTATCAAATATATTTTATGAAGCCGTTTATTGCATAAGACTTTATGCTTTAAAATGCCCGATTTTAAATTCCTTTTAGTTGTTTAATATTAATTGGAGTTATACTTAGGTTTGCCGCTATACTTTTTATCGCCTTGCGGTCTGTTTTCGCTTTTTGAAACATTACCTTTAAATTTTCGTCCACTATTATTGTTATTGGTGGCTTTCGATTTTGTTTGGTGTTCACCCTTTTTTTGATGCCTTCTGTCATTTGTGTTTTTTGGGGCAGGAGTGAAATTTTGCATCGGGTAAGGATGTTTTTCAATTATAGGTATTTTTTGCCCAATTAATTTTTCAATATCTCGGATGTATTCTCGCTCTTCAGCATCACAAAAACTAATTGCAATTCCACTTGCTGCAGCACGCCCGGTTCGCCCAATACGATGCACATATGTTTCAGCTTGATTTGGTATTTCATAATTTATCACGTGGCTTAAATTATCAATATCAATTCCTCGTGCAGCAATATCTGTTGCAACCAAACTTCTGATTACTCCATTTTTAAAATCGTTCAATGCATTTTGACGAGCATTTTGAGATTTGTCTCCATGTATGGCAGCAGTTTTAAAACCTTGTTTGGTTAAATCTTTTGCAATCCTATCTGCGCCATGTTTGGTACGTGCAAAAATCAAAACACTATGCATGTCTTTCTTTTTGAGTAAATCAATTAACAGAGATTTTTTATTCGTCTTGTCAATATAGTACAATTGTTGCGTTACTTTTTCTGCTGTTGATGATACTGGTGTTACTTCAACTTTTACAGGATTGTGTAAAATGGTGTTGGCTAACTTAACAATTTCGGGTGGCATAGTTGCCGAAAAAAACAATGATTGTTTTTGTTTGGGTAGTTTAGCAAGTACACGTTTTACATCATGAACAAAACCCATATCAAGCATACGATCTGCTTCATCTAAAACAAATAACTTAATATGGTTTAGGTCTACAAAGCCTTGCTGCATCAAATCCAATAACCTACCAGGAGTTGCAATTAGAATATCAAAACCGTGTTTTAATGCATTGGTTTGGCCATGTTGAGAAACACCACCAAAAATTACGGTGTGTTTAAGTCCAGTGTATTTGCCATATGATTCGAAACTATCACCAATTTGTATTGCTAACTCTCTAGTTGGGGTAAGTACTAGTGTCGATATTAGTTTGCGTTTTCGTTCTTGTTCACGATTGTTATACAATAATTGTAAAATAGGAATTGCAAATGCTGCTGTTTTACCTGTACCGGTTTGGGCACAACCTAATAAATCTTTTCCTTGTAATAATGATGGAATAGCTTGCGCTTGTATAGGAGTTGGATTGGTATAGCCTTCTTCTTTAAGTGCTATTAAAATGGGATCAATTAAATTTAATTCGTCAAATGTCATGTTATATACAAAGTAAAATTAATATGTAATCTTACTTCATGCAAAGGTAAGGCTAATTAGTGGAATACCTTTGCTATATTCTGCTAACTAACTTTTTTGCTTAAATATCTTCGAGCAACATTTTTCGTAACATATCCAATCCTTGTATAGCACTTCTATGAATAGTTCTTTCGCGATGGTCTCCCATGTTAAATTGTTTTGCAATAGTTCCCTTTTTTCCGCTTACTGCTATCCAAACAGTTCCAACTGGTTTATCAGGGGTGCCTCCATCTGGTCCTGCAATTCCACTTGTGGCAATTGCATAATCAGTGTTTAATTTTTTTCTTACCCCTTCTGCCATTTGTATTATACAAGCTTCGCTAACTGCACCATTGGTATTTAATATTTGTGATGATACGCCAAGTTCATTTATCTTCACTTCGTTCGAGTAGCTAATTATGCTTCCCATATAATATGATGAGCTTCCGGGTATAGAAGTAATAAGGTGTGATATATATCCACCAGTACAACTTTCTGCAGTTGATAAAGTCATGTTTAATGATTTTAATAATACACCAACAACATGTTCTAACGAATCATTTTCTTCGCCATAAATATGTTCAGCTATAGTGCTATATAATGTAGCTATAATTTCATCTATTTCTTCTTTTAAAGTTGCATAATGTGAATGTGTACCACTAAGTCGCAACCTCACCATACCAACAGAAGGTAGGTATGCTAATTTAATATGTGGAGGTAAATTATTTTCAATTGTTTCAATTTTTTGAGCTAAAAAACTCTCGCCTATGTTACAAGTTAAAATGGTACGGTGAATGATTACAGGTAAAGAAAAACGTTTGTGTAAGCGAGGGATACACTGCTCTTCAAAAATTACTTTCATTTCAAAAGGTACCCCTGGCATACTGATGAAAATTTTCCCTTCCTCATCAAACCACATTCCTGGAGCTGTTCCACTTCTGTTAAAAAGTACCTCACAATTTTTGGGTACCATTGCTTGCGCATTATTACTATCAACCATAGGTAATTTTCTTCGTTTAAAAATATCTCGTACCCATGTTAATACTTCTTGGTTTAAAATAAGTTCAGTATTAAAGTAATTAGTAAAAGTATGTTTAGTAATATCATCTTTAGTAGGACCTAATCCACCTGTGGTAATAATAACATCTGCTCTAAGTTTGGCACTGTTTAATGCATTTATGATGGCCTGCGCATTATCAGATACTGAAGTGCGATGTACAACTTGTATGCCCATTTTACTTAGTTCTTGGCCAAGCCAACTCGAGTTCGTATCTATGATTTGGCCTATTAAAATCTCATCTCCAATTGTGATGATTTCTGCACGCATATTGTTTTTCAATTAGTGTTTCAATAATAGTTACTGTTTGTGTTTTTTGGTTAATAGGTAAAATATTTTTTTTATTAAATAAAAAAAAGTGTGAATAACCACATTGAATATTTAGGATCTTTTTTTTAAAAATATTAAAATATAAATTGGTTTGTAACTATTGAAAAATATATGCCTTTTAAAGTTTGTGTTTTTGAAGTCGATATATAAACAATCTGAATCAAGTGTAAAAAAAAATATACACGAAAAGTATTTTTATGTTAATGTAGTAGTTGTTGCATTATGTAATATGTTATTTGTTTAATGTGATATTATATAATTTATATAATACACGAAGATGCTTATATTTACTGTAGTTAACAGGGATTAAAGCACATTATTATTTTTAAATTTTATTTCAAGTAATGATTTTAAAATTTGTTTGTGAATATGTTGTGACTAACAATTTTATGTGTGATAAATGTAACTAATATCTCTTAAAAATGCCCGATAAACCAATACTTTGATGAAGAAAATTATGGTTATCAACAAAACAACGTGACTATTTTTAGTAACTGATTGTGTGCATGTATTTGGAATGTATAAACACTCATATAAATTTGTTCATGTAATCAATCAAATAAATTTTTAAAACATGGCAACTAAGAAAACTAAAAAAGCAGCACCAGCAAAATCTGCTGCTCCAAAGAAAGCCGCTCCTAAAAAAGCAGCACCTAAAAAAGCAGCACCTAAAAAAGCTGCAGCTAAGAAAGCCGCTCCTAAAAAAGCAGCACCTAAAAAAGCAGCACCTAAAAAAGCTGCAG
>JAIXWD010000005.1 GCA_027482225.1 Bacteroidota bacterium | reverse complement strand
TAATGCTCCAGAGGTATATGTTGCATTGGTGTTAGCAATGGTATTCCATGAACTAAATGGCGACACCGCACTTACCCAACCTATTACACTTCCATTGTTTCCGCTTAAGGTTAATACACTTGATGTATTTCCTGAGCAAATGTTTGTGCCACCTGATACAGTTCCTGGAATAGTAGGTGCATCAACCGTAACAGTTATTGCTGTTGCGGTTAAGGCCACACAACCATTACCATCTGTAACCTGAACCGTGTAATCACCTGAAGTATTAACTACAAAAGATGATGTGGTTACGGCCGTATCTAAATTATTTTTTTTCCATTGGTAACTAGTACCATTGGTATTTGATAAGGTAACACTACCGCCTGTACAAAAGCTGGTTGGTCCGCTTTGGGTGATGCTCGCATCTGGTAAAGCATTAACAGTAACAACAGTTGCTGCTGACGTAGCTATACATCCATTACCATCTGTAACAACAACGGTATAATTGCCAGCGGTTGTTGCGTTAAAAGGGTTGCTGGTTGATTCGTTTATGCCATTTTTTTTCCATTGGTATGAATTACCTAATGGTGCACTTAAATTAACACTACCACCGCTACAAAAGGTAGTTGGACCTCCAGGTGTTATAGTAGCAGTTGGAAGTGGATTAACTGTTAAATGTATTGTATTAGAAGTAGTATTAGGTAAACAAGCATTCGATAAGACAACATCATAATCATCATCATCTGTAACGCTTACACTTGCAATGGTAAATGTGCTATCGTTTGCTGAAGGAATATTCACACTATTTTTACGCCATTGGTAGCCTGTGGCTCCTGTAGCACTAACACTAAATGTAACTGATGAACCAACACAACGAGATGCAGCAATAGGCTGAGATGTAATTACTGGAGCATTTATTACGGTAACTAAAGTATGTGTTGAGTTTTGCTCATTACAAACGCCACTTTTTATAACTGCCCTATAATATGTTGATGTTGTTAAAGCACCCGATACAAAAGTATTACTTGTATTTGCAATTGTAGTTGGCGAACCAAATCCAACTGTTGCTGATGATTCCCAACGTACAATATTACCTGTATGTCCTGCTAATGTTAAAGTACCTGATGTTAAACCTTCACAAATTGTTGTTCCACCACTTACAGTTCCTCCAACTGTTGAAGGATCAACAGTAACAGTTGTTGATGTTGAACTATCAAGTGCGCAAGCACCACTTTGAACGATTGCTCTAAAAAGTGTGTTATTTGCTAAAGCTCCTGATGTGTATGTTGAATTAGTATTGGCAATTGTACTCCAGGTAGCTCCACTATTTACAGAACTTTCCCAACGTAAAATACTTCCAGTGTTTCCACTTAAGGTTAATAAACCAGATGTACTTCCTTCGCATACAGTAGTACCTCCTGAAACAGATCCAGGAACTGTTATTGGGTCAACAGTAACTACGGATGGACTTGCAGTTGTTGCCGAACAAGTATTACCATCTGTAACGGTTACTGTATAACTTCCTGCAGTATTTACCACAAGTGAATTGCTAGTTGCACCTCCAATTGGAGCTCCACCTTCTCTCCATACATAAGAAACGCCATTGCTATTACTCAATGTAACTGAGCCGCCACTACACAATGCCAATGAACCGCTTGGTGTTATTGTAGCATTAGGTAATGGATGAACAGTTAATGTAACTGTATTTGATGTTGCAGCTGCGCATGTTCCACTTTGAACTACGGCTCTATATTGTGTGGTTTGTGATGGAGTGCCTGGATTGTATGTATCAGTAGTATTCGCTATAGTACTCCAAATAGTACCATTTAAAGAAGATTCCCAACGAATAATGCTTCCTGTATAACCCGTTAATGTTAATGCTGGTGCAGTTACTCCTGCACAAATTGCAGAAGGTGCAGCTATGGTTCCTGCAACCGTTGTTGGATAAACAGTTACTGTTTGTGTGTCTGAAATAAGACTGCATGCCAAACTATTGTCAGTTACTTCAACCGAATAGTTCCCGCTTGTAGTTGCAGTAAAGTTGCTTAATGTTGATCCAAATATATTTACGCCACTCTCTTTCCATTGAAAAGTATAGTTTGCTGCGCTATCAACTGTAAATAAAACGTTGTTACCAGTACAAAAACTTAGTGGGCCCGAAATAACTAAACCCGCAGTAGGAGAAACACTTACAGCAAATCCTGCTGATGTTCTTGAACAAATGTTTGTATTATCAGTAACCCTTACTGTATAAAAACCTGGAGTAGTTATATTAAGTGTGCTTCCGCTGCCTGCAACTACGGTACCAAGGTTCCTCCACAAATAGGTGAAATTTCCTGAACCACCAGTAACGTTTGCGGTTAGTGTAACATTACCTCCTGGGCAAAACTTATTGGCGGGAGCTGTTATAGAAACTGCAGTAGGGCACTGCCCATTAACCACTTTAGCGCTTAGCGTTAAAATGACAACAAACAAGGAGAACAAAATCCTATTGGGTATACTATAATTCATAATCAAGCAATTTATGCAAAGTTATTATATTCAAAGTGTTATTGAAACTAAAATAAAATAATTCTAAATGAAAGATTTTCTTGCTTTTTTATATAAAAGTTTGAATATCAAATTTATAAACAATAAATATACACAAAGCTAATCAATATTATACAAAATAGTTCCTTTTTATTACAAAAAAGAACAAATTATTGAATAAATAATACCACTAAAACCTTAAATTGTTATTCACACTAAATTTTATAAAAAGTTTCTATGAATAGTGATGATAATTACAGTTAGATTTTTTCATTTGTTTTTAATTTGTATGCCAAATTAAAAATGGTGTTTATTGAAATATTTTTATCAGTCACTTATGTCAATTGTTAGTAATAGATAAATGAACTAGGGCTTTGTGTCAATTAAACCAAACTTGCAAGAATTTAAATAGTTTTACTAAATTGCCTTGCTGAAAATAAACCGAGAATATGAGCGAATTTAGGGTACGTACAATGGCCGATATGATTGCGGCAGGAGAAGAAACTGAGATATTATTTTGGGTAGGTTGTGCAGGTAGCTTTGATGAACGTGCGCAGAAAATAACCAAAGCAGTAGCTAAAATATTGCATGCAGCGCAAATAAACTTTGCCATTTTAGGTACCGAAGAAGCTTGTACTGGTGATCCAGCAAAACGTGCGGGTAACGAGTTTTTGTTTCAAATGATGGCCATGCAAAATATCACTACACTAAATATGTATGGTGTAAAAAAGATTGTTACGGGTTGTCCACACTGTTTTAATACACTTAAAAACGAATACCCTGAACTGGGCGGTAACTACGAGGTATTGCATCATACCACTTTAATTAACCAACTTTTAAACGATGGTAAAATTGCCATTAAAGGTGGTGCATTTAAAGGCCAACGTATTACTTACCACGATAGCTGTTACTTGGGTCGTGCTAATAATATTTACGAAGCACCACGCGAAGTAATTGAAAAATTAGATGGCGCTTTAATAGAAATGAAACGCAGTAAAGCCAACGGCTTATGTTGCGGTGCAGGTGGTGCACAAATGTTTAAAGATGCTGAAAATGGAAAAAAAGAAGTAAACATTGAACGTGCCGATGATATGTTGGAAACCCAATCAAATGTGGTTGCTGCAGCTTGTCCGTTTTGTATGACCATGTTGCGCGATGGAGTTAAACACCATAACAAAGAGCAAGAAATTGAAGTAAAAGATATTGCTGAGTTGGTAGCAACAGCTATGGATTTGTAAGATGAAAAAATTTCATCTGCACATAAAGTTAAGCTTTGTCTTGGGTTTGATGTTGTTGCATGCAACACTTTTTGCTCAAATAAACAACTCAGCTTTAAGTGATGAAATATATATTAACCCTAATGATAGCGGTAAGTTGGGTTTAACGGTAACTAATTTTAATTACCTGCGCAATACCGAATACTTCAACAACATTGAGTTTGGACGTACCTTGTTTGGTTCGCAACTTCATACGCGTTTATCCTATCAACCCAATGCACAAACTACTTTACAAGCGGGTGTTTTTTTACAGCAAGATTTTGGTGCTGTTCCAAATTTAACTTATGTCTTACCTACGTTTAGTGTAAAGTTAAAAAGCAAAAACAACCAATGTACATTTATTTTCGGAACGCTAGAAGGTGCGCTTGCACATCAATTAATAGAGCCTTTGTTTGACATCAATTCTGCAATTTTAAGATGGATTGAAAATGGTGCACAATTTAAACTCAACACCAAAAATGTTTGGCTTGATACATGGATTAATTGGGAACGTTTTATTGATAGAGGTTCACAGCATAAAGAACAATTTACTGCAGGTTTAAATGCACACTTGGTTTTGTATCAAACCAAAACAAACGAAACAAAAGCATTAAACCCAAATGGAATAGAAGTTGCACCAACCAAAACACATCATTTACTCAAACCGATTTTACAATTTACGGCACACCACCGTGGCGGACAAATTGATAAAGATACATCCAATATGGTGATGCAGTTTAATGGTACAGCTGGTTTATCATATCAATTTAGTACTACGAATAATTATAGTTTTAAAACGGAAGCTTACGCTGTTTTATACCAAGAAAATACCAACAGCGGATTTTATCCATACCGTAACGGAAACGGATTTTTGGCCCATGTAATTGTGGCAAAAAATGGTTTCAGCATCAACCCTACTTATTGGTTGGGCAATGGTTTTATTGCCGATAGGGGAACAACATTGTACCAATCGGTTTCGTTGGATAAGCCCGGATATACCGAAAAAATGCGTGAGCTATTTTTTGTTAGGTTTATTTACGGTAAAACAGTTGCTCCTGATTTATACTTAAACGTTAGGTTTGAGCCATATTACGATGTGCGCAATAGCTTGATAGAGTTCAGTTACTCGGTGTATTTAAGTTATAGGCTGAATAGAAAACTGTAGCGATAAGCATTTTTATTGCAGCTATAAATTGCGCATATTTGTAGCATGAGTATCAGACAAGAAAAATTTGGGAGATTAATACAAAAAGAATTGGCAGATGTGTTTACACAAAACCGTTCTGAGATGTTTAACAATGCTTTTATTACCATTAGCAATGTTACGGTATCGCCCGATTTAAGTTTTGCCAAAGTATACCTCAGTTTTTTTAACGAAAAAAATAAAGACGAACTTTTGCGTGTAGTTGATTTGCAAAAAGTTCCCATTAGACGAGAGTTGGCAGCCCGTATCCGCAAACAAGTTCGCGTTATCCCCGAGCTTCAGTTTTTAATTGACGACAGTTTGGATTACGTATTTAAGATGGAGCAATTGTTTAACGAGATTAAGAAAAAAGACGAAGAGGCCTAGTTCCCTGAATTAAAAGAAAGGTTAAGATTTAAAATGTAATCAACTGGTCGATTTTGATTTATAGCAGGTTTCCATAGTGGCATTTTATTAATCAATCTCTCTAATTCCAGTGCTAAGTATGGATGGGAAAATCCTATAACATCTCCCCAATGTACTTTGCCTAATCGATCTATTTTTATCCAAAACGAAACATTGGCTTTTATGCGTTTTCCATCTTCATCTTCTGGAAATTTCATGTTTTCTGTTAGGAATCTTTTCCAACCATCTTCAAAACCGAATAGTGTTGGTGCAATAATTAAGTATTCGTTTGCTGACGGCACACCTGTTGAATCCCACATACGCGCTTTAAGAATAATGCTATCATATTTGTATTCTACAACAGCACTTACCTCACCATTATAATGATAGTAAACACATTTGGATGTGCTATCGTCTTTATAAGTGCATTTACTGTTGGGTTTGCCATCATCAAACCAACTTAACCAAACACCAACTTTATATCCATTGTTGTAGGATCCTTTTTCTGCTAATTGTCCGTTTTCGTGATATTCGTATAATGTATCTTGTGCTATTGTATATGCAGCATCTTTAAATTGCATTTTGCTCTTGGGTTTTCCATTGGTATAATAGTCGTTTATAAACCACGCATTTTGCCAGTATACCTTTTGAGTTGTATATAAATCAGCAGCTCCTTTTTCGGTGGCATTTCCAAAAATATTGTAGTAAAAATAGCTGGTATCAACTTGTGAGTAGATTGTAATACTGTAGAGTAGAGTAAATACAGAGAAGGCAATCTTTTTCATTAAACTTTCTCCATTAAAGTTCTAAAGGCAACAAATTTCCCTTCAAATAAACGTTTGGTTTCAGCTTGTAAGTCTGGTGCATGGTTGGCTTGGTATTCATCGTAATGTTGCATGCTAGGCGTAGCATACTGTATTACGTAGGTTGTTCCTGTTTCATCTTCTTGCCTGCTCAATAATTTGTTAAAGCTAAACGTTGTGAAAAAACCTGTGGCCATTACTTGTGGTATGTGCGTTTCTTTCATCCAAGTTACCCAAGTATCTTGAATATCGTTTTCTATGTTTATGGTTACATTATAAATTATCATGTTTCAAAGGTATAAATATCAACACAAACTTTAAAAATGTATATTTGATGCATGGAAATTAAAACCATTGGTATTGCAGGAGCTGGAACAATGGGTGCTGGAATTGCACAAGTATCCGCTACTCACGGTTATCAAACCATTTTGTTTGATGTAAACGAAAATATGCTTGACAAAGCAAAAGCAGGTATTGAAAAAAGTTTGGAATCGTTGGTGCAAAAACAAAAAATAACCAGTGATAAAAAAGCTGAAATTATTTCTCGAATTCAATACATAAATCAAGTAACACAACTTAAAGCTGATTTAATTATTGAGGCTATTATAGAGCGTTTAGACATTAAACAACAATTTTTTAATGAGGTGGCAGCGGTTAATAGTTCCGAAACCATTTTGGCTACCAATACATCAAGTATACCTGTAACACAAATTGCAGCTAAAGTGCCTAACCCAAAACGTTTTTTGGGTATACATTTTTTTAACCCTGCTTCAATTATGAAATTGGTGGAAATTATTTGTGGTGTTGAAACAAATTTATCTATTGCAAATCAATGTAAACAATTAATTGAAGGCATGGGTAAAACATGTGTTATGGCAGCCGATGCTCCTGGTTTTATTGTAAATCGTGTGGCACGTCATTATTATGTTGAGGGACTAAAAATTGCCGAAGAACGTATTGCCGATTTTGATACTATTGATGCTTTGATGGAAAGTAGCGGGTTTAAAATGGGTCCGTTTAAATTAATGGATTTAATTGGAGTTGATACTAATTTCTCAGTTACAACATCTATTTATAATTTGTTTCACCAAGATGGAAAGTTTAGACCAAGCCGTATACAGCAACAAAAGTTAGATGCCGGACATCATGGACGTAAAACAGGTAAAGGATTTTATAGTTATGAATAAACTTACATGGATTATTTTGTTGTTGCTATATACCAACCAAGGTTGCAAAGATAACAACTTAAATAATCAAGATTTTTTTACCCCAATACAGGTTTATTTAAATATTAATTTAAGTTTACCATCTTATGCGCCATTAACCATACCACAAGGTTTTGTTTATGAGCCAGGGGGTAATAAGGGAATTATCATTTACCGTACTATTTATAACGAGTACGTTGCATTTGATAGAACTTGCCCGAATAATCCAACAGAAGCTTGTAGCTATATCAGCATGGACAGCACCAGTTCATTTTACCGGTGCGGACAATACGACCCTTTTTGGAAAGGCTGTTGTAACAGTAAGTTTGACCAAGCTACAGGTACACCAATTGAAGGTGCTGCAAGACGAGCACTAAAACAGTACTTTGTAAGGCAAGAGGGTAACATATTATTTGTTACCAATATTCAGTAGCCTATTACTTTAGTTTTACCCAAACTGGGCAATGGTCAGAATGCATTACATCAGGATGAATACCCGCATCTAATAGGCGGTGTTCAAGCGTAGAAAAAGCCATACAATAATCAATACGCCAACCTTTATTATTTACACGTGCATTAGCGCGGTATGTCCACCAACTGTATTGATGTGGTGCTTTGTTAAAATGACGGAAACTATCGATAAAACCTCCATCAATAAAATTACTTAACCAACCTCGCTCTTCTGGTAAAAAACCACTGCTATTTTTATTACTAATTGGGTCATGTATATCTATGGGTTGATGACAAATATTGTAATCACCACAAACCACTAAGTTAGGTTGTTCATGGATAACTTTATTAATGTGGGCATTAAAAAAATCTAACCATTGCATTTTGTATTCTTGGCGTTCATCACCTGTTGTACCCGATGGGATGTAAACACTTATTACACTTAAATCATCAAAATCTACTTGTATTATTCTGCCTTCTGCATCGTAGTTATCGTTGCCAAAACCATACACTACATTTTTAGGTTTATGTTTGGTAAAAATGGCTACGCCACTATAGCCTTTTTTTTGTGCACTAAACCAATAGCTGTTGTATCCAAAAAGTTCAAACGAGCTTAAATCAACTTGGTTTTTTTCAGCTTTGGTTTCCTGAAAACAATATACATCGGCCTTGCGACTTTCCATCCAATTTAAAAGTCCTTTGCCTATTGCAGCACGAATGCCATTTACATTGTATGATACGATATCCATATTGTTTTGTTTTACAGTTGTAAAAGAAGTAAACTTAATGATGAAGTACAAAGGATAACTATCAACAATTTGCAGAAAAAAATTGATTTACTTTATTTTTAAATAGTGCATCTTCGCAACTGTTTATGCTATACGTTAAAAAATCAACCATACCCAAAGCAGGCAAGGGATTATTTGTTGCAAAAGATTTTAAAAAAGGCGAAATAATAACCGAATACGAGGGTGAGCGCTTAACTTGGAAACAATGCCAGGAGCGCAATGAGAATAAGAAAGGAAAAGAAAAAGGCGCATATTATTTTCATATAAACGATAAGAATTGTATTGATGCAGAATACTGTTTGTGGGCACTTGGTAGATATGCAAATGATGCTGCAGGTATGGGTCGTGTAAAAGGTTTGCGTAATAATGCGCAATATAAAATATCTAAAGGCAGAGCGTTTATTATAGCAACACGGAATATAAAAGCAGGTAGTGAAGTATTAGTAGCATACGGCAAAGCTTATTGGAATGCTATGCTTGAAGCCTAAAACTTAAACACCAACCCCAAGTTGATGCCCCATTTTCTTACATCAGGATTGTTCAGGTACGTCAATCTATGCACCATACCCAAAGTAACAAATCTAAATAAGTTTTCAACTCCATAGCCAACTTCTGCATATGGTATATTGCTTTTAAACTCATTAATGGGTAGGTAGTTCACACCATAAATATTAGTTGTGGGCTGTATGTTTTTGTTTGCCTCACTTAACATTCCATAGGCCCCTTTTATTAATGCATAGTTACGCAATTTCCATTTTTTTAGTAACGGTATTCTATTAAAGAATAACCCTTCAAAATGCTGTATGTACCAAAAATGAGCATACTCATCGGCAACAAATTCGTACAAATTCATTAAGTTAAAATTATTGTCGGCTCCAATAATGGTTGTGTTACCTCTCATCACCTCTAATATTGGATATGGTAAACGGCCAAATATTTTTCCAGCAGTAATACTAAAATCGGCATTACCTAAAATGCCTGTGGTAATGTGTTGGTTAAGGTTTAGCTGAATTTTATCGAAGTTAAAATTACCATTTGCTATTCCTTTAAATCCTCGGGTATAGGAAAGGGTGGCAACAGGAGCTTTTGCCAATTTAACGCGTATGCGATTGTTTCCTTTACTCACTAAAACTTCTTTGTATGCAAATCTAAAATCAATGGTAGCTGCTGTATAGGTAAATGTTTCACTAATGTTACCATTACTAGCGGGTTTATTTTCATCAATCAAATAAGCAAACTTAAAATTACCTAAAGGTTTAAAGTAGGTGTTTTGAGCGCTAAGTCTTATTGTAAAATCTCTATTTAATTTTTTTAAATATACCAAGCGGTAATCAACAGTGCGGTTAATTCGTGTTAGGGGTGAGGCCATGTTAAGAGCGCCAAAAACAGGGTTGTTACCTGCACCAAAATTAATCATGGGAGCAGATGAAGGATCTGTGACTCCTAAAATATCATTATCGTTTTTGTAATGTATGCCAATTGTAGACCATTTTTTATGAGATAAGATGGTTTCAATACCTAATCCATATTTCCACTGTTTATCTTTAAAACCATAAGCAACATAACCTCTGTAATACCAATTACGAGAAAAAAACTGATTGGTTTTAAACCCAATCCGTGTTCTAAATCCCTCTACCTGGTTGTAGTTTAATAAAAAACCGTAAGGGCCAAAATCCACTTTAGGTGTGCGGTAATAACCCTCTGTAATTAATTGAATAATTTCGGTGTAGGTATGCACAATAGGTAGGTTTTTTACCGAATCAATCATTTTATACATGTGTTGTTCAGTAGCAGTATATTTTTCGGGTCTATTGTTGTTCCAATAATTGGTATCTTTTGTAATATCTTCATTTTGTCTTTCAACAGCAACATCATAAAAATTATCAGGTTTGGGTTGATTAACAATAATGTTAGAATTTGCCCGATACATTTTGGCTACAAAACCGCTGGTGTTTTCTGTAAATCTTGATAGTTCAACAATGGCCCTGGTTTTGGTAGGAATCCAGTGACCGGTAATAGTTGGTAATTGTTCTTGCTGAATTTTTAAACGTGCAATAAAGTTCAGATTTGCATTTGGTGAAATTTCGACTAATATTCTACGTATGGCAAAAGTAGAATCGGCAATCCAAATGGTACCTAAAAAACCTAAATCAGATTCGCGTTTTAATTGTAGTTTTATTTCGTAGCATTTAATCCCATCAATATCAACCGAATCACGTAAGGTATAGTAATAATAGTTGTGACAATTTAATGAGATTGGTGAAATAAAATCTTTACCTAAAAAGCGCATCCAGTTTTCATTGAAGTTAAATTGTAACAAGCTAGTTCCAAGCATATCCACAATGTAACTTCCTTCGTTAATGCCAAATCCCATGATGTTATTTGCCATAAGCACTTCCTTAGTTTTAGAAGGATTGGCATGGTAATAATATTTAGATTTTGTTTCACTTATAAAAATAGGAAGTATTGATATTCCATCCTCATTTTTCATTTGGTTGGTTGTATCAAATAACTGTTTTAAAGGCTGTAATAATTTATTATTTTTTAATTTATCCGATATGTTGTTCATTGATACATCGGTTTTGTTATAACAATCGTACTCGTAACTTTTCAGCAGACTAAAATCATTTGTTTTTCGGTTGGCTACTGCTTGATTAACTATGCGCAATGCGGGGTTAACCTTCACCCTAATAACTGCTTCATTCATTAGTTGCACATTTTCTTCAAGTTGAATAGTAATGTGTTGTGTTGTGTGTGGTTTTATTTTTACAACAACCGATTTATATCCCATAAATGAGGCCACAAGCGAATCAACTTGTTTAGCGGTGTGAATTTTGAAATTTCCTTCAAAATCAGTAGTTGTGCCAACTGTTGTTCCTTTAAAAGCTACACTAGCAAAAGGGATGGCTTCATTTGTTCCTTTTTCGATAACACGACCAGTAACCATGGTCTGCTGTGCATTTACAGCATAAGTTAGCAACAAAAAAATAAAGTGTATGGTGTGCTTCCTAAACATTAATTCTTCACTTCTCTAATTTTCATTCTGATGTCCTTAATCGGACGTTTATTTTTTGCGGTTTTTTGATTGCAAATAGAATCAATAATATGCAAGCCCGATATTACCTCACCAAATACTGTATATCCGCTATCAAGTGGTGGAATGCCACCAAGGGCATTATAGGTTTTTAATTGTTCGCTTGTAAAAGTAAAAGGTGCACGCATAGCAAAAATAGAGTCGGTTATGGTTTGGAAAGTTTTTGTATAAGCCCTTAAACCTTCTTTATCTCCACGCAATCCAAAATCAGCAATGCGTTTTTGAGTAGAGTCGGCATTCATTAACGCATAGAAAATATTTGTACGAATCATTTGGTTTTTGTAACCCTCCATTTTTTGCAAGTCTTTGATATTGTAATTTGTACCGCGTACTAAAAAAAACTGTGTTGGGTGAGAAGCAAACTCTGGGTTAATATCTCTGGCAGCAGATAGTGCACCGTATTTATGAAAATGATGTGGTCTAAATTCAGCAGGTATTCTATAGCCAAAATCGCTATCTCCAATTACACTATCTTCAGTTGCATATTTAGATTTTATATCACCACCTTGAGCAGTGCCCTCAGGTGTTACCATATGAAAAGTTAAGCTATCATAAAATCCTGCTCGTACCCATTTTAAAAAGTTATCGCGGTGCAAAGGTGTATCATCATATAAAAGCACTTTCATTACACCAAATTTTGTTATAATTTCAACGTATTTTGTTTTCGGCTCTGGTTGTTTTGTGGTTGCAGATATTATTATCGTTAAAACAATCATCAAACCTATTATCAATCCACTTTTTATCATGTTTTTCTTCCCTAATTATTTCATTCAATATATAGCTTATAACTAAGCATATTAATCTTCGTAAAGTTCGTTTTCATCAAAATAAGCAACTACTAATTTTCGTAATAACATTTCCTGACTCATTAAATCGGTAAAGGCTGGTTTTTTCACCAAATCATAATGTGGCCAACCATCTTCATCTATGTGTGTATACTTATAATATCCATCATAACTTAACAATTTACATGTAGCAATATGAAAAAGGTCCATTCTTTCATCCTTACCTAATACACTAGATGTGCCTTTTTCCCTCATACCAATTAAAAATAAAATTCCGTTCATATCGGGCTTTTTACCAAACTGCTTTTTTAATTGAAATACAATTTTATACCACTTCATTTTTGTGGCCTCATCTAATTCAAAATTCGCTACATCCATATTCGCTGCTAAATTAACAATTTAATATGGTGTGTTTTGCGAGTTTCAATAATTTTTATTTACTTTTATATTTCTATGATGAAACAAATTTGTTTAACGTTGCTTTTATTAGGTTGTTATGGTTTAACTAATGCCCAAGTTGCTGACAACTTTACTGATGGAAACTACACACAAAATCCGAATTGGTTAGGCGATGATAGTATTTTTCAGGTAACCTCTGGGCAATTACGCCTAAAAGGTACCATTTCTAGCGAAGCTTATTTAGTAACATCTCATTTGCAATCAGACAGTGTAACATGGCAATTTTATACTCGTTTTGCTTTAAGCCCTAGTACGCAAAATTTTTCGCGTTTTTATGTGATGAGTGATACCTCAAATATAGAAGGGCAGTTAAATGGTTATTACGTTCAGTTAGGCGGTATTACTGGAAATACCGATAGCATTACGTTATACAAACAAACCGGAAATAATCGAGTTAGGCTCATTGCGGGTAGGCCATCTACCGTAAGTAAAACAAATAACCTGGTTCGAATAAAATTATTTCGCGATAACTTGGGTAATTGGCAACTTTATAGTGATACCACTGGTGGCACAAACTTTATATTAGAAGGAACAGCTTTTGACAATACCCATACCACTTGTAAATACTTAGGTTGGTGGATGAGGTACACAGCGGGCAACAGCCAAAATTTTTATTTGGATGATGTAAGTGCAAGCGAACCAATTTATGATACCATTCCTCCCAATGTGGATAGCATAACCGTGCAAGGGACCAATAGTATATTGGTTTTTTTTAACGAGGCAGTTGATAGTGCTTCCGCTAATCAAACCAATAATTATGTATTACAAGCTGGTAATTTAAATCCAACACAAATACAACGCTTAAATGCACGATTGGTGCAAGTCAGTTTCGGACAAAATTTTGTTACAAAGCAAAATTATATTTTAGATATAAAGGGTGTTAAAGATATTGAAGGCAATGGTATTGTTTTGTCTTCGCATTCATTTTTATTTTATGCACCGCAAGTGCATGATGTTTTAATCACTGAGTTTTTTCCTGATCCATCACCGCCAATATCCTTACCTGAGCAAGAGTTTATTGAACTTTACAACAACTCGGGTGTAACGGTAAATTTAAAAGGATTTACGATAAGCGATGGTTCAAGCACTGCTACCTTACCCGAATTTATTCTTGGCATAGATAGTTTTGTTATAGTTTGTGCAACTGCAAATGTTCCATTATTAAGTGTTTACGGGAAAACCATTGGGGTAAGTAATATGCCTTCGTTAAACAACAGTAGCGATAATATTATTTTAAAAGACAACAATTCGCAAACCATACACCAACTTAATTACGATTTAAGTTGGTACGAAGATGCAATAAAAGATGATGGCGGTTGGACCATTGAACTTAAAAGCCCGAAGCAATTGTGCAAAGGTAAACAAAACTATACCTCATCAGTAGCTGTAAATGGAGGAACTCCGGGTGGTATTAATTCTGTTTGGAATATTTTGCCTGATGTTTTGCCACCAAGTATCAACACCTTTACATTGGTTAATGATAAAACCATTCGCATACATTTTACCGAAACATTAGATACCGCATCTATTGGTTTAATTGGTGTTGGATTTTCACCCAATATCGACATTAATAACATACAAGTTTTTGGTTTAGACACTTTGCTCATCACTACACAAAATGCGTTTGCCAACAAAACACAATACACGGTAACACTTACAAATATTATTGATTGCAGCGCTAACGATACTGCATTACAATTTTCTTTTAATTACGTTTTGCCCGATACAGCTCAAAATTATGATGTGCTCATTACCGAAATTATGGCCGATCCAGATCCGGTTAAAGGCTTGCCCAATGCTGAATATGTTGAGTTGTATAATAGAAGTAATAAAATTATAAATTTAAAAAATTGGGTTTTGGCTGATGGCTCAAGTAGGGCAACGTTGCCTAATTTTTTATTACTACCAGATAGTTTTATTACCATCAATTCATCTAGTCATGCTTTGCCTTTTGATGTAAATGTTTTGCGTGTATCAGGTTTTCCATCATTAGGTAATGATGCAGATTTGATAACTTTGTTTAACGAATCGGGTAAAGTTATTCATTCTGTAAATTATACCTCTGCTTGGTTTAACGATGCATTAAAACTTAATGGTGGATGGAGTTTAGAGTTGGTTGATGCAGATAATCCATGCGGATCTAACAATTGGAAAGCAAGTGTAAGTAGCAATGGGGGTACGCCATCAAAAAAAAATAGCGTAAAGGGATTTAATGTAGATAATATACCGCCAAGGTTATTGCGTGTTTACGCGCCTGATGAAAATAAGGTAGAACTGTTTTTTAATGAAGCCATGGATTCTACTTCTTTTTTAAACAATCGTTTTTTAGTTAACGCTTCTTTTAATCCTTTTAATATTAGTGGTAATAATCCATTTTATGGAAGTACCATTTTGCAATTTAACAGTGTATTTGTGCGCGATAAAACATATCAGTTGTTAATTGATAGTGTTAAAGATTGTGCTGGTAATTTTATCCAAGATTATCGAAGTGCAGAATTCGGATTAGCTTATTTAGCTGATAGCAATCAACTTTTTATAAATGAAGTATTATTTAACCCGCGTAGTGGTGGAGTAGATTTTGTTGAGCTATATAATGGCAGCAACAAGTTAATTGATGTAAAAGATTTGTTATTGGCCAAACGAGATGAGCAGGGTAATATAAATCAAATAGAAAATATTGCCCCTACAGGGTTTACAATTAATCCGAATTCGCATGTTGTTATTGCCTCTGATCTTCAAATTTTACAACAACAATATTATTGTAAGTTCCCTGAGCAAATGATAAAGGCAAATACACCTAGTATGAATGATGATGCTGGGAATATAATTTTATTAAATACTCAAGGTACTGTTTTAGATGAGTTGGTGTACGATGATAAAATGCATGTGCCTTTATTAGATGATAAAGATGGGGTGAGTTTGGAACGGATTGATGTTGCGCGTGCAGCAAACGAAAGAACTAACTGGACATCAGCAGCAGCAAGCATTGGCTATGCTACACCTACTTATAAAAATTCACAATATTTAAAAACAGAACGAACCGAAAGTGTGATGGAATTACAACCTAAAACCATTTCACCTGATGGTGATGGGTATGAAGATGTAATGAATATTAATTATCTGTTAAATGAAAATGGATATACTGGAACACTAACTATTTTTAACGCTGCGGGTAAGTTGGTTAAACAATTAATTAAGAATAATATTATGGGTACCAGCGGCACTTATACTTGGGATGGAACAACAGATGATGGACAAAAAGCTCCTGTTGGTTTATATGTTTTTTACCTGGAAATATTTAACCTTAAAGGTGAAGTAAAAGCATATAAAACAGTTGGTGTAGTTGCTACTAAATTATAGAGGTAATTACTTTTTTTGATATACTGCAAACACAAAATCACTTTGTTGCTCTTGTTTCAATATTTCATCTTCTAAATTAAATAGCTTTTGTAAAGTAGGCAGTGCCTCGGGTTTATTAAAATGATGCGCAATATCTTTTAGAATAAAAGTTAGCAAGTTTCCTCCGTAGTTTTTTTGTTCCAATAAAGTAAAGTGCTTTTGTATTAAAGGTAAAATAGTTTCAGATTCAGCAGCCTCTGATGGATCGGAGATGACCATACGTAAGAACCCAGGGAAGTATACCTTGTTTTTTATAATGGATGAATTCTTACGGATTTTAAATTTTGAAGGAACTACTGTTTCATAAATTTTCCCCACTAATTTTTTACGGGATAAAGGAAATTGAAAACGATTTGCACCAACATACTCGTTCAATATTAGAACCCCATTTGGCTTAAGTGTATTTATTACTTTTTTTAAAATGGCATCAATGTTTTTAAAATGATGTAATGACGAATGAAATAAAACAACATCATAATATGCCTCAGGCCATTGGTCGTTGTAAACATCACCTACAAAAAAATTACAGTTGTATATGCCACGTTCTTTAGCTGTTTTGTTCGCATCCTCAATGGCTTTGGGTGCAATATCAAAGGCATCTATTTTATTAAAGTTAGTGTGTACGGCAAACTCTAACTCTCGCTGACCAGTGCCGCAGCCTATGCTTAACATGTTTAAGTTACTTTTATTGTTTAGCCATTTTTCGGCAACATAATCAGGATAAATTTTTGTTTTGCTGCCTGTAATTATTTCATTCCAACGTTGCCTCACGGCATCCACCTGCCACCAATTACTTCCAGGTAAATCGTCTTCGTTCCAGGTGCTTTTAATACGTGTTTCTGTATCGCTTACTAATTTTTTAGCTGCATATGCAGCCCCGCGTTCTTTCACCTTAAACCAAAGGTCGACTACATCTAAATAGGTAACTAATGCCATACTGCAACTTACACCAATGCCATAAATAAAACACGTTCTATTTGGGCTGGTAACATAAACAAGCCATCATCGCTAATAAACTGATAATTGGTATTGGCCATGTAAGTATCTTTAAGTACTACACCGGCCTGTACTTCAAACGAACCAATAATATCTTTTTGCTCAGGTTTATCGGGAGTTTTACAACGCTCATCAACTACATACATAAAACCGTTTGATTTAATGGCATGAGTGCCCGCAGCAAACTCTGCAAATACTAACATGGTTTTATGAAAAAAATCTATAAATGTTGGATTGTACAAAATGTTTTCGTGGGTAATAGGTCCTTTTTGATTTTTAAGCAAACCAACAATAGCGCGTTGATTTTTAACTTGTGCAATGGTATCAGCATCAAGCAAAGTAAGCATGGTGTTTTCTTTGCCATTAATTTCCGTTTGCAAGGCATATAAATTCATCATGATGCGAATTTAAATGAATTTGGCAAGGGTTCTATAAGAACATAAAAATCAATTTGCGATATCATTAAGCTATCTTACATTTGCCGCCTTTAAAATTAATTACCAAATTAATGGCTAAACAAAAACTAAAGCGCTTTGCCGAGTTTGCTGACTATCCGCATACTTTCGATTTTGCTTATGAATTACAAGGTAAATGGCACCAAGAAGTGTTTAAAAACAATAACCCAATTGTATTAGAATTAGGTTGTGGTAAAGGAGAGTATACGGTTGCATTAGCCCAAGAACATCCTGAAAAAAACTTTATTGGTATTGATATTAAAAGTAACCGCATGTGGGTAGGTGCTAAAAAAGCGTTGGAAAATAACATGAATAACGTGGGTTTTATGCGTGCCTTAATGCACCGAATTAGCGAGTTGTTTGCTCCAGGTGAAGTATCCGAAATTTGGATAACTTTCCCCGATCCATTTGTACGTCACCGCAGCGCCAAAAATCGTTTAACGCATACCCGTTTTTTACGTTTATACAAACAAATTCTAAAGCCTGGAGGTGTTATTAATTTTAAAACAGATAGCGATGAGTTGTTTGCATTTACACAAAACATGTTGCAATACTTAAATATTACCCCCGAAGTTGTTGAATTTAATGTGCATGAAAATCCCGATGCTGAACCAATGCTTAAAAATGTCTGCACCTATTACGAGACTTTATTCCTTAAAAGAGGGAAAACTATAAAATTTACCCGTTTTAATTTAGATAATTTGCAAGAAGAAAAAGCAGCTGGTTTTGAAGTGTGGTTTGAAAATGAACGATTAAAAATGGTAGCTGAGGGCAAAAGCACGGGGTTATAATTGATATGATGTTATCTTTGGTACACAGTTATATAAATTTGTAGTATGCAAAAAATTTACACTCCTGAAGGTTATTTTTCGTTTGATGAAATTCGTTCTGGTAATTTTGCGATTGAAGATGAGTATTTAAAATATACCTTAAACTTTTGCAAAGACTGGTTAAGTGTTACAACGCATTTTACATTTACCACTTCGGGTAGCACTGGTTCACCTAAAGCCATAGTTGCTGACAGGGCGCACATGCTTCTTAGCGCAAGTGGCACTATTAAAGCGATTCAATTAACAGCAGCAGAACATGTTTATTTATGCATCAGCAGTAAAATGATTGGTGGTGCGATGATGTTGGTTCGCGCCATGGAATTAGGCTGTGATATTACCATTGTATCGCCTTCATCAAATCCATTAGACATTATAGATGAAAACCACCCATATACCTTTGTTTCGTTTTTACCGATGCAGGTTTTCGAGGTTCAAACAGATGAATCTATTCAACTAAAATTAAATCGGTTTAAACATATTTTATTAGGTGGTGCTCCTGCCAACGAAAACACTTTGCAAGCTTTGGCTAAACTAACTTGCGAAGTGTGGCAAACGTATGGCATGACAGAAACCTTAAGCCATATTGCTTTAAGAAGAATTGGTAAGGATAAATACTACAAAGTTTTAGATGGCGTTCATATAAAAACTGATGAAAGAAAATGTTTGTGCATTAGTTCGCCAATAACAGACGACCAATGGTTACTTACCAACGATGTGGTGAATTTAATTGATGATACACACTTTGAATTGGTTGGTAGAATTGATGATGTAATTAACAGTGGTGGTATTAAAATTTTTAGCTATGATGTGGAGCATGCCATAATAGAAAAAATGAACGACCTTGAAATGCCACCTAAACCAATGTTTGTTTGCCGCAAACCGGATGATAAATTTGGTGAAACAGTTGTGGTAGTAATGATGGGCGAAAAATTGAGTGATGAGTTAATTGAGCAATTGGTTGAACACTGCAAACAAACGCTTGGAAAATACGCAGCACCCAAACAGTTTTTCTTTGTAAATGAGTTTGAAAAGTTAGAAAGTGGTAAATTAGACAAGAAATCAACCTTGCAGAAGGTAATAAATAAGGCTTAGATACCTGATATACTAGTAGGTTAACCTTTACCTAAAAATAACTTTTTTTAAAAGTAGAGTTTTTTATATTCGCATTTAAATAAAATTATACCACTATGTATTGGACATTAGAATTAGCCTCATATCTTGACGATGCACCATGGCCTGCAACAAAAGACGAATTAATTGATTATGCAATTCGCAGTGGGGCACCACTTGAAGTAATTGAAAACTTACAAGAGATGGAAGATGATGGAGAACCTTTTGAAAGTATTGAAGAGGTTTGGCCTGATTATCCAACTAACGAAGATTACTTCTACAACGAAGACGAACTTTAGTTCCAAATTAATCAATAGATGCTTTTAAAAGTGCACTATTTGATTTAGTTGGATTTACCCCGATTTTGAATTTGTACGACAATTTATAAAATTGACGATTATAAACTTTTCATCGCTTAGCAAACCTGCTAAGTTTGGGTAAAAAGAATGGGGATATCCAATTTGGATGTTCCCTTTTCTTTTACTTAAATAATAAACTATAAATCGTATGGTACGCCATCTGTGTCTTCGGCAACAAGCTCACTTTGGTATTTCGATAAGAAATCGTTTTTACTCTCGGCAACATTTACTGCATAACGTAAGCCCGCCCCTTTACCAATAACTTTTACTAAATTTAATTCTAGCAAGGTGGTAAAATCACGTTGTATAGTTTTGCGGTTACAATCAAATTCTGTAACCAATTCTTTGGTGCTTATAAACCCTTTATGCTGTATAATGTACATAATCAATTTTTGTCGCTGATTAAGAACACTATCATCAAACTCTTTTAGCCTGTAACCACGTTCAAATACGTAGTTCATAATATTTTTCTGACGAGGATTTAATTTATCAAACTCTACTTGTTGGCGGAAGTATGAGCGTAATAATGTTTTTAATCGATCTAATTGTCCGCCAAACAACATCATACCAAAATCTAATTGTTGTTGCTCGGTTGCCGCAATTTTTTCTACATCCCTTGTTTCACCTAAATACGCTTGATAATAGTTTTTATTGGTATAAAACTCATGTTCTAAACTCAATAAACCATTCATGGTTAAGTTGTGCTTAGCTAACCAAAAGTTTTGCAATAAAGTTGCAATTTTAGATTTTGCCTCACTAAACAATTTAATTTGTAACAATTTAAAATATAATACCCAGCTCTGAACCAAAGCATGGTTTTCAGTATCGTTATTCATGTATTCAAATAAGCTTTCTAATTCCATTTCTGAATTAGGGCTAATTCTTTCTGCTGCACGAGTAGCATTTACTGTAAATAAATTTACATCATCACGGTTGTTGTATAAATCAAGTATCAGTATTTTTTGGAGTTGATTTATCATACCAATATTTAAAGGCTGATTTAATTGTGTGTTCAACCAATCTTCTGCTTTAATATATTGTTCAATACTTCTCTCATTAAGTACTTTAGGTTTAATCTTTCCTTCAACAATATATTTAACAGTTTTAATGTCAACCAAGTTATGATCTAGTGCATTGGCGTAATATGTGCGCAAGATCGCGCTATTACTTTGTTCAATTTGCTTAATGTTCTCGGGCAAATCTATAAAATCGTATATTTTAAGTAGTTCGGCATATTGATGAAAGCAATCGTAATGATGACTTTCAATAGTTATTGCCGGTTCTAGTTTATTTACCAATATCATAACACCAAAACTACACGCCACATCAATTACTTTTAAGTTGGTGCGCTTTCTGCATTTCGTGGATATTGCTTTTAAAGGTGATTTATTAAATGTTAAGTGAATGTAAAGTCTTGATAAATGCGACATTAACGCCTTCTTAAAAACTAGACAGCATTAAAAATTATCTGTGGAGAATTGGTGTATAAACAATGCTTAACGATGTTGCAGTGCGACAAATATTGATATGTAGTTTAGTTATAAAGCTATAGTTTTTCCAAATCATTTAAATATGTCTCTGCTTGTTCAATCAGTTTTTCTCTTTCATCTGGTTTCATTCTGTGCAATACATTATACATCATTCCAATACGGTTGTTATTGCCTAATAAGTGATGGTTGCGTTCGTAAAAATGCCAGTATAAACTATTAAATGGACAAGCTTTTTCTCCATACTTTACTGTTTTTTTATAATGGCAACTACCGCAATAATCACTCATTTTATCTATGTAATTCGCTGATGATACATATGGCTTACTGCCTACAATTCCTCCATCAGAAAACTGACTCATGCCTCTGGTATTGGTAATTTCAACCCATTGTAACGCGTCTATATAAATGCCTAAATACCATTCGTCCAATTCGGTTGGATGTATACCTGCCAGTAAAGCAAAATTCCCTGTAACCATTAGTCGTTGTATGTGATGGGCATAAGCATTATCTAGGCTATTTTGTACTGCGTGTTTTATGCAGTTCATTTTGGTATCCGCATCCCAAAAATAGTGTGGCAATTTGGTTTGATGATTAAAGTAATTCATTGTTTCGTACTCAGGCATTTTCCACCAATAAATACCTCGCATATACTCACGCCATCCAATAATTTGCCTTACAAAACCTTCTATTTGGGGCAATGTAATTTTAGATTGATTTTGCTGCCACTTTGCAATGGCACATTGAACAACCTCTATCGGTGAAATAAGTTTGATATTTAATGCAAACGATAATCGAGAATGGAATAAGTAGTTTTCTTTGGTACTCATTGCATCTTGAAAATGCCCAAAATAGGGTAAATTTTCTGTTACAAAATAGTCTAATAAGGTTAAACCGTCTTGCCTTGAAACAGGCCAAGTAAAAGCCTTAGCATTGATGTTGCCAAAATAGGCTGCATCACTTTTTTCAATATCTTTTAATACCTCGCTTACATCAATGTTTAGTAAATTATGCTGTGGTGCTGGTGGCGTACCTTTCCATTTTTTGCGGTTATCTTCATCGTAATTCCATTTACCACCAACAGGTTTTTCGCCATCCATTAATAAGTTATAACGTTTACGCATGGTCCTATAAAAGGTTTCCATTAAAATTTGTTTTTTGCCTTCAAATAAATTTTTTACTTCATCGCGTGTACTTAAAAAATGTGCAGTGTCTGTAACCGAATATGGAATGGTAAGAAGCTTGCAATAATCTTGTAATTGTTTATCTAATCTATACTCATCAGGTAATAGATACTCAAATTTGCCAATATTTTTTTGGAGGATGATTTGTTGCAGATTATCAACCAAAGATTGGGTATTTATTTTATCGTTAATTTTATAATAAATAACTTCGTGTCCAGCTTTTGATAACTCGGAAGCAAAGTTGCGCATAGCCGAAAAAAATCCAACAATTTTTTGAATATGGTGCTTAACGTAGTCTGTTTCTTGCCTCATTTCAAAAAGGCAATACACTATATTTTTATCAGTTTTATTAAACCAAGGGTGGTTATGATTAAGTTGATCACCTAAAATTAAACGTAATGTTTTCATGCGGCAATTAAATTACTTTAAAATATTACCATCTGGTTTTGCATAGGGAAGCTCAGTTATTTTTTCTAACCTATAATACGTTTCTAAACCATTTACACCAATAGCTTCGGTTTGTTGTAATTGTATGATATTTGATTCATTTAAATAATTTTCTTCTAAAATAACTTCTTGAATTTCACCAATCATTAAAATGGTTCCGTTTACTTTAATGTGCTGTTCTTCCACAAAACGCAATCCAATTTTTACCTTACTTTCTTTAACATAAGGTGCTTTTATATTTAGTGTATATTCTGGTGTTAATCCTGTGGCATCAAATTCAGAAGTATCATATCTGGCAGCAGTTTGATGCGCCTGTTTATAAATAGAAGCATGTACTTGGTTGATGGTGAAAAATCCTGTTTCTATAATGTTTTGATACGTGCCTCTAGCAACACTTACAGGTCGCATAATAAAACCCATGAATGGAGGATTTGCACCAATATGCATCACAGAATTAAAAATAGCTAAATTAGTTTCACCATTTTTATTGTATGTGCCAATTAAATTAGCAGCACGTATACCTGGTAGCGAATTGATTAAATTAGTGCGGTGTTGTTTCTCCAGTTGGAGTATATCATCTAGTGAAAGGGTTATTTTCATTTTAAGCTTATCGTTGTAATCTTTTACTTTTTTGTAAATCCTATCTTAAGGCACTCATTCCACCATCAACACTAATAATTTGACCGGTTACCCAATTGGCATTTAACAAATATTGTACTGCGTTGGCAATATCATTTGGTGTACCTATTTTTTTTAATGGATGACGATCTTCTGCACTTTTAAGTTTCGCTTCCGCATTAATTAACTTATCTGCTAGTGGGGTATTGGTTAGTGAAGGCGCAACGGCATTTATCCTAATTTTTGGAGCAAATTCTGCAGCTAAACTTCTTGTTAAACCTTCTACAGCACCTTTTGCTGCTGCTATGCTGGCATGAAAAGCCATACCTGTTTGAACGGCTACTGTACTAAATAAAACTATACTAGAATTTTCAGCATGTTGTAACTGCGGTAAAAAATGTTTGATTGTTTTTACTGCACCTAAAAAATTAATATTCCACTCATTTAAATAATCTTCTGACCTTAACGAGCGAAATGGCTTTAAATTGATGGTTCCAGGGCAGTAAATTAACCCATCAATAGGCTTATCTAAAACCGGGAAATTTGGGTTCTCTTCACTAATATCTAATGAATAAAAAGTGGTATTGGATAGGTTGTTTACATCTTTTTCACTTCTGCTAAGCGCAGTAATGTTATTTGAAGTACTTAATATTTTTGCCAACTCAAACCCGATGCCGCTGCTTGCGCCAACTATTACATAATGTTTCATAGTTAATCAAACAACATAAACCATAAAAGGTTTAGTTCAAGTGATTAAGATAAATAAGCAACAAAGAGAATAAGCTCATACAAATTGTGTTGATCATAACAAACAACTGCGTAAATCTATAATTAGCAACCAAGGGTTCGAGTCTGGTGTTTTTACGCCACCAAAAAAAGTAAGCTGCTACTGGTGAAAGAAAGAATAGAAATAAATAAAAATGAAATACATTTCTGGTATTATAAAAATGCAATCCCATAAAAGAAATTGCTATTAAAAACATAACTAAACTTAGTGCAAAAGTACCTTTAAGGCCAAGGCGAATGCTAATTGTAAGATCACCTCTTTTTAGGTCATCAGTATGTGTATGTATTTGGGTTAACGGATAAACAAATCCAACAAAAAATGCACATGCTTGTATAGCAAATACATTTGTTATTAACATAAGCTTACCTGTAGCGTATTGTGTAAGTACAAATAGCAATACACCTTGCATAGACATTGTTAGGAGTATTGAGATAATAGCGTATTTTCTTAGCCTAATTGGATTGTTGTTGTGTAATTTAGAAAGTAACAAGTAAACAAGTACTCCCACTCCAACTTCAAGTGATATGATAAGCATAGATAAAACCACCGCTACACTATTCATTGACATACTTGTAGAAATAAGTTTTTTTCCCTGTTTGGATATGTCAGATTTGTTATCAGAAAATATCATGTTGGCATTTGCAGTTTGCAGTTGGTTTGCTGGATGTATCAATACCTGTAGTATAACAAAAAACAAACCTGTGTGCAGCCAGTTTAAATCATGCGTTTGACTGATAACGAAAAGAAATAAGGGTAAATAAATAAAAGAAAACAAGAAGCTTGTTTTTAACAAATGGTTGTGTTTATCCATGGCGAAAATTAAAGTATTAAATACATTTAAGAAAATTTTATTAATCGCTTGAATGTATTGGTATTTAGTATATTTGATAAGCTTGTTAGTAAAATATTAAGAGTTGAATCTATACTTATCTCCATCAATTGGCACTAGCAGCGTGTTTTTAAATAAATTTGTTAAAAACCTGATTATGGAAAAGCCACATATACTTATAGTTGAAGACGAGCAAGCTTTGGGTATTTTGCTAAAAGAAAACTTAAAAGCAAAAGGGTTTACTATTAAGCTATGCAAAGATGGATTAGAGGGTTGGAATACTTTTAAAACCGAGCGCTTTGACCTTTGCATACTTGATGTTAATATGCCTAAAATGAATGGATTTGAATTGGCTCAACATATAAGAGAGAAAAACGATGTAGTGCCAATTATTTTTTTAACGGCTAACTCGGCCCATGATGATAAAATAAAAGGTTTTGATTATGGTGCTGATGAGTACATTACTAAACCATTTAATTTAGAAGAATTAGTTGCTCGTATGAAAGCCATTTTAAAACGCACACAATACGCTCCTCAAAAAGTGGCGAGTATTGATGAGGTTTTTGAATTAGGAGGTGTTGTTTTAGATTTTACCAATCATAAACTAAAAGTACTAGGTATTGATAAACGTATAAGCACTACAGAGGCTCAATTACTTAAATTATTTATAACCAATAAAAATAATTTGTTGAGTCGAAATGCCATTTTATTAAATGTGTGGGGCCGCGATGATTACTACACAGCACGTAATTTGGATGTATATATTAACAAACTTAGAAAGCTAATTAAAGAAGACGAAACCATAGAAATAGTGAATATTCACGGTGCAGGCTTTAAATTAGCAGAAAATCTTATTACATAAAGAGTGTTTCGGTTCACATTAATAATTCTAATTGGCTGTTGTATGCTGTTTGCCAAAGCGCAACCACAGCAGCAAATAGATAGTTTAATGCTTGCCATACAGCAAGCTGATGATACAAAACAAAGTGAATTAAAATTTAAAATATCACAACTGTATGCCAATTCAAATCCTGCCAAGTCTATAGATTGGGCAGAGCAGGCGCTCGAAAAATCAAATAATAAAATTGAGCGTGGTAAAATCAATCAACATCTTGGTAGTTTGTATTACCGTATTGGTAATATGAATAAAGCCATTGATTGTTATCGTTATGCATTACAAATTAGTATTGAAAGTGGTAATGAAACCAATACAGCAAAAGCTCAAACAGCTTTGGGTGGCGCATATTTTATAATTGGTAATTTAGGTGAGTCGTTATATAATTACCTTCAAGCTTTAAGGTTTTACGAGGCACAAAATGATAAAACCAGTATGGTAAATGTGCTAAGTGGTTTGTCGGCCATTTATGCTAAACAAAATAATTTCAGCAAGGCTTTAGAATATAACTTAAAGGCAACAAGTATTTACGAGGCTTCTAGCGATAAGTTTAAAACCCTAATGAGCTATGATCAAGTTGGTAGTTTGTATGTAAAACAAGCTAACTATGTTAAGGCCAAAGAATATTTCACTCGTTCGTTAAAGTTGTACAAAGAGTTGAATAACAAGGCTGGTGTTGCTTCAACACTACTTCAACTCGGAAATATAAGCTACGAGTCAAAAAATTACGAAGATGCAATAGTTCAATATCAGCGATCCCTTATCATATCAAAGCAACTAAATATGTTGCCTTTGCAAGCAGCCAATTACAACGGTTTAGCTCAAACTTACGAGCAACAAAAGCTATACGATAATGCCATTTTTTCTGCAAAACAAGCTGAACAAATTTCTAAATCATCAAACCTTCGAATTGAACTGGAGATGGCTTACGAAACCCTTTCTAGGCTTTATAAATTAACCAGTAAGTTAGATAAGGCCACCACTTTTCAAAACCTAAGTAAAGAAATAAAAGATTCGTTGTATAACGATAGTGCATTAGCTCGTTTGGCCGACTTACAGCTTCGTTATGAAAGTGAGAAAGATCAAAAACAAATTGAATTGCAGCAAAAAGAACAAGAGATTCTAGCCTCGGAATTGCTTAGAGAAAGACAAACCAAAAACTACATTGCAATACTATTGTTGCTTGTTTTACTTGGTTTGAGTGTGTTTATTTATTTATACACCCAAAACAAAAATATTGCGAAAAGCTTAGAAATTCAGAAGCGGGAATTAGAGCAAACTGCTGTTGCAATTACAAAACAGAAAGAAGAGCTTGGGCAATTAAATATGGTTAAGGATCGTTTTTTTTCAATTATATCTCATGATTTAAGGAATAACCTTACAACCATGAAACTCTATTTCGATTTAGTTGGAAACAAAGATTACACATCAGATGAGGACACCTTCGAACTCACTTCACAAATATCATCATCAGTAGAAAATACGATTGATTTACTTGAAAATTTATTGATTTGGGCGCAAGCACAAGTTAATGGTATTAAGGCTAAACCTCAGCGCTTAAATGTAAATCAAGTGGTTGAGTCTAACTTTGGTCTATTAGGCGGAACTGCCCACCAAAAAGGAATCCATTTGCTTAATCAAGTACAAAAAAATCATCTGGTGTTTGCAGATGAAGATATGATTAATTTGGTGCTTCGCAACTTAATTTCAAACGCTATTAAATTTACAAATTCAGGTGGAAACATAACAGTTTCATCAACACAATTGGATAAACAAGTGCAAATTTTTGTAACTGATACAGGAGTTGGAATAAGTGCTTCTGCTATTGAGCAATTATTTACTAAAAACATTAATCCTTCTACCTTAGGAACAGCAAATGAAAAAGGTACTGGATTAGGTCTTCTATTATGCAAAGAGTTTATTGAACAAAATAAAGGAACAATATCGGTTAGCAGTTCCGAAGGCAATGGAAGTATCTTTCAAATTACACTACCTACAGAGGCTTGATGAATAAATTGAATTACCTTATTGTATTATGCTTCGTATTGGTATTAGTAAAAACGCAAGCACAAGATACATTAAACACATGTAACAATTTGTTTGGTCAGAAAAATTATGCAACAATTGTGGTTTTACTTGATGATTACTTGAAATATCATCAACAAGATACTGTAGCCTTAGAATTATGTGGTGATGCCTATTATGAAATGAGTTTGTTTGGCAATGCAGCTCAACGTTACACAGAGAGTTTATTCTTATTAAAAGGAAATAAACGTATTTATAAAAAGCGAGCGCTTTGTTATTATTATGCTAAAGAATACAAATCGGCAAGATACGAGTGGGAGGATGTTTGCCGAATGTTACCCGATGACAAAACGAATTGGTATTATCTTGGGCTTACTTACCAACAAATTGGAAGTTATCATGATGGAATAAACGCATTAACGGAAGCTTTAAATATTGATTCGATATTTGTATTGGCATTACAGGCAAGAGGAAATTTATATTTAAAAACGCAGCAGTATTATTTAGCATTAGGCGATATAGACAGCTCGCTAAAAATTACACAATATAACGAACAGCAGTTTATAAATAGGGGCTTAGCTTTAATTGGCTTGAAGCGGTTTAAGGATGCCGAGAAAATCTATGAGCGAATCATTCAGCGTAACGAAAAAAATGTTCACGCTTGGTTTGGGCTAGGCAATGTATATCACTTATCGCGCAATTATGCTAAGGCTATTGATGCTTTCGATGTTTGTTTGGCATTACGTCCCGATTTCGAATTGGCTTATTTTAAGAGGGGTTTGAGTAAGTTAGAAGTTAACCAACAAGAACGCGGTTGTGCTGACCTACAAGAAGCTGTTAACTTAGGTTATACAGAAGCGCTAATGTATTTAAAAAAGTTTTGTGGCAGATAAAAGTAAAATGGCTCCTTAATAGGAGCCATTTTATTATTCGATAATTATTTTTTTGTTCGTTGGTACTTCATCATCAATTTTTACGCTAGTAAAATAAATACCAGGCTTTAACGATTTTATATCCAATTCAATTAAAGTTTCGTAGTCTGTTTTTTGATTGTAAACCAACATTCCGCTCATGTCTGTTATAGATAAATTAACACTTTTACCGGTTATTTCAGCTGGTAGTTTAATAAATAATTTTTCATTAGCAGGATTAGGCCAAATTTGTGTAGATTCTTTAATTGTTTTAAAGTTCGAGACACTTATAACATTTGAGTGACTAAACTTTCCACTGTAATCAAATTGAGTAATCCTGTAATAAACAACCATATTGGCCTCGCTGAATACATCGTTGTCTGTATAGCTATATTCTTTGGGTATGTATAATGTTCCGTCACCATTAATTTTATGAAGGGCAGTAAACTCTTTAGCATCGAAAGAACGTTCAACATAATACATTTGGTTGTTTAGTTGTGATGAGACCTTCCATGAAATATTGGCATCATGATTATTTTTCTCCCCTTTAATCCAAAGCCATTCTACAGGAACCGGATTAATTGTTAACTTGATGAAGTTACCTGCATCGGCACCAATATCGTTTGGTGTTAAACCTAAACGAGAATCTCCATCGAAATCTGTAATTAGGAATGTTGTAGCCCCATTCCCTTCCACCTTAGTCGGTATTCCTGCATTTATATGTAAGTCAACATTATTGGCATTTCCTGTTGGATTTATAAAATACATTTGAGCACTGTCACTGTTATCATCTAATGATGTTGATGTAAACCAAGAAAGTCTAGTATTAAAATCAACAGAGCCAAGTTGAAATAATCTTCCGTTATTTCCAGAAGCCAGAAATAGATTGTTGTTAGAGGCAACATTATTTACAGTATTAAAACCCATAGCATAATGCTTACCACCTGTAGTTGAATTACTACGTTGATTAATAAAAATATTATTCTTTACTTCATCATAACCATCAGTGGATTTCCTAAAGGCGTATGTATTAATTGCTGTTGTACCAGTTGCAGTTCCTCCAATGTATACACTATTATTTATTATGCTGGTATTGTAACTTGTAACTTTGTTTATTCCAATAATTGGATTACTCATATTATTGCTTTGTCCGTTATGATCAATGCCTAGTCTAATCATATTATTAGTCGCATTTATTATTCCTTCTTGCAAATACAATGCACACATATTGGCTAGTAAAGATGAAGATGTTGTACTGAAACTATGTATAAAGTTTCTATCCACGTTTATTGTATTTCCACTTGTAGAAATCACATTAATACCAATACATGAGGCTGGAGTATTTGTTGATGTGGTTCTGAGTGTGTGAATACGATTGTTATTTATTGAAGTTGATACACTTGAAGTGGTATTATAATAAATACCCGTAAGCGAAGTAATTCCATTTGCCGAAGGATTACCGCTTGCTGAAAAAATATTATTGATATTATTATTATTAATATTAGCTGACAAATTTCCAGTAACGAAAATGGCAGAGGCATAATTTTGTAAAGAAGTTGATGTGCTAGAGTTGCCAAGATTTGCAATGGTATTGTTGGTGATATTTAGCGTGCCAAAATTGTTGGATGTAACAACGATACCTATTGCAGTTTGAGGGTAAAATCCATTTGGAGATGCCGCTCGAACCGAGTTAGAAAAGGTCGTACTTCCAATTATGTTATCGCTTATATTTGCTTGTGTGGTATTTGATACATTTATGGCATTTACTCCACACGGAAAAGTAGCATTAACACCTGTTGCATTAATGGCCGAAATATTATTATTCTTAATAATTACGTTTCCGTTGGTAATAGTCCTTATTCCATATGCTACAGGTGAACCAAGTATGGTTTGAGAAAGAACAAAAATTGATGTGTTTCCACTAAGTGGGTTACCAATTACATTTCCTAAAGTATCACCTATAAAGGCTCGCCCACTTTGTATGAATATGCCTGTCCATGGTTGAACTGATGTGCCTGGCCAAAAAAAGTTAGCAATAGTATTACCTTGGATATTGGCAAATTGATTGGTTGTTCCAGCAAAGAAAATACCATAATACAAGTTATTATTTGCAGCAGGACCAACCTCAAAAGCAGCACCACCGCAATTTATTTCTGATCCACCTATAAAGTTATTTTTAATATGAGCATTTGCCCCCGAAACATAAATAGCATAATAGTTTAGTGTAGATGATGCACCACTTAATGGTAATAAATTGAAGAATTGATTACGCTCTATAAACCAAGTATTGTTATTGTTTCCAGTGATGTTTATTCCATATCCGGTAAAATTACTGCCTGTATTGAATATAATGTTATCGGTTATGATATTATTATGTGTATTTGATTGATTGAATGAAAAGATTCTGATTCCCATGTTAGATACAATATTTGAATCACCTATAAAACAGTTATTAATATTGATGTTTGATGATAGGTTGTTATTATAACCGTATATTTCTAATAACGCTGGAATATTCACAGCACCAGTTGCTGCCTTCAAGTTTAAATATTTGATTTCTACATTGGTTTGATTGTTGTTAGACGAATAGATTTCTATTGCATTTCCATTATTGGGCGCTCTAATGGTTAATGCCCTATCAACCCCCAAACCTCCGGGTCTACCATCTATAGTTATAAATCTAGCACCTGTAAATAGTATGGTTGCAAAACTATTTTGGGATGAATAAATTTCTACGTTAGTAGAACCCGATGATGCCCTAATTACCAATGGTGCATTAGCTGATGTGCCCAATGTATCACTTAATGTAATTGGGAATCTCTCAAATGTAGGCAAATAACTATTCTGTAATTCGATAGTAACTGGACCTCCAATACCATATTGTTTTATAGAGTCTAAAACAGAAGTAATTGAGGCTGCTTGAGTCGGTATACTAATTACCCCTGATACCACGCCATTTTGAGTAGTGGCAAATCCTGAAGCGGGATTTATTCCGTATGCTCCCTCTGAAATACTGTATACTTTGAAGTAATATGTTGTGCTTGGAAATAAACCGTTTACAAGTAAACTATTGCTAATACTATTTCCGCTGTAAGTGAAATTTACATTATCTATTGATTGGAAAACGGCATATTTAACTGCACCAGTTACAGCTGTCCAATTTACAGTAATTGACGTAGGTGTTAAATTGCTAAAGTTAATACTAGATACACTGCTGGGAATTGGAGGGGTAAATGTATATTGTTGCCCTGATAATGGTTTTGAATTAATGTTATTAGTAGAAACTGTGCTGCTAATGTTAGGTGTTGCACTACTATTGCTTAGCGAAAGAAATTGATTATTTACAGCCCCTCCTATACCAATCGATGCTGAAGGTGAAAATAATGTTCCCGTTTCTGGGTTATAAATGTATTCAATAACTCCGCTCGATTCATATAACCTAACTTGGAAAGATATAGTTGCTGCGTTTGCAAACCAATTCCACTCTGCATTTTTCCACTCTGCAGTAAATACTCTATTGGGTGCCGTTCCTGTTGTTAGGTATGAAAATAAAGCTCCTGACAAGGTATCTACATCTAAGTTGTCCCAAAGCGGAGCAATTATAGGCCTATTAAATGATCCAGAAAATGTAGAAAGGTTATTGTTTGACGCAGCTGCAGTTGGCTGAATCGTGGATAGAGATAGCAAACCATTGGTACTAGCGTGAACTTCGGTTATTAAGTTACCCATAAACCAAAACTCAAAACCTATTGGTATACGTGAGTACCATCCTTCGTCAAAATCACCACCTGTAAGCGATGGAGTATTTGCGCCAGTTAACGGCAAGTATACACTCTGTGATGAACTAAAAGCATAGTTTGTTATGGTCTGAGCTTCGGTTTTAATGCTGATAATCAACAAAAAAGTAAATAAACGTATGTAATATTTTAAACTCATAGTTTTTCAAATAAAAGTTAAAATTAGGAAAAGAAACGTGAAATAAAACTAAAAATAGTTGCGCAATCGCAAATAATTAATTTACAAGATCAGATAACATATTCATTATGGATTTTATTGGCTAACTACACTATCTATTTCTTAATGAGCTAATTGTTGCAAAAAAAATGTTGAAATAGATACAAAATAAATTTAGGTCTTGCCTAAAATATTGATTTCTAAAGCTAAAATACACCACGCATTATTTGTGCACTTGTGCCTAGAAACTATATATTCGCATCTAAAATTCTTAACGCAGTCATGGATAAATTCTCATATATTTCAAATGCTGATGTAAATGCAATAGAAGATTTATATCAACAATATTTAGCAAACAACGAATCGGTAGATTTTGGCTGGAAGAAATTTTTTGAAGGCTTCGAATTAGGTCAACAAAAATTTGATGGCAATACCAAAGGTGTTACTTTAAGCCAAGATGCATTAAAAGAAATAAATGTTTTAAATCTTATACAAGGTTACCGTTCTCGTGGACATTTATTTACTAAAACAAATCCTGTTCGCGAACGTAGGAAGTATGAACCAACTTTAGATTTTAAAAACTTTGGTTTGGAACCTGCTGATATGGATAAGACATTTAATGCAGGTTTTGAGGTTGGTTTGGGTGTTGCAAAATTGAAAGACATTATTACGCTATTAGAGCAAACATATTGTCAAAGTATAGGTGCTGAATTTGTGTATGTGCGTGAACCACGTAAAATAGATTGGCTTAAGAAAAAAATGGAATCTGTTCGTAACACGCCTAAATGTAGTATTGACGAAAAGCGTCATATCTTAGGTAAGTTAAATCAGGCAACCATATTCGAGAATTTCATTCATACCAAATTTGTTGGTCAAAAACGATTTTCTTTAGAAGGCTTGGAAACGCTTATTCCTGCGCTAGATTCTGTTATTCAATATGGTGCTGAATTGGGTGTGCAAGAATTTGTTCTAGGTATGGCTCACCGTGGTCGTTTAAATGTATTGGCCAATATTTTAAATAAAACCTACGAACAAATATTTAAAGAGTTTGAAGGTGATGCTCTAGAAGAAGCACTTTTTGAAGGTGACGTTAAATACCATTTAGGTTATGCCACAGAGATTATTACTTCTACAGGTAAAAAAGTGAATTTAAGTGTAGCTCCAAATCCTTCTCATTTAGAAACTGTGGGCCCTGTTGTGAAGGGTTTAGCTCGTGCTAAACTTGATAAAAAACATGGAGGTGATATAGACAAAGTAGCACCGATTATAATTCATGGTGATGCCTCTATTGCAGGTCAAGGTGTTGTATACGAAATGGTACAAATGGCTGGTTTGAAAGCATACAATGTTGGCGGTAGTATACATATTGTTACCAACAACCAAATCGGCTTTACTACCAATTACCACGATGCTCGTACAAGTACATATTGTACAGACGTTGCTAAAACCACATTAAGCCCTGTTTTCCATGTTAATGCTGATGATGTTGAAGCTGTAGTATATACAGTTAAGTTGGCTATGGAATACCGCCAAGAATTTAACACGGATGTATTTATTGATTTATTAGGATACCGTAAATATGGCCATAACGAAGGTGACGAACCTCGTTTTACTCAACCACTTTTATACAAAGCCATTGGTGCGCATCCAAATCCACGTGAAATTTACAATCAAAAATTACTAAGTGCTGGAAGTGTTGAGGCTGATTTGGCTAAGGAAATGGAAAAAGAATTCCGTGGTCTATTACAGCAAAAACTAGAACAAGCCAAAGCGGCAGAAAAACCAGCTGTTCGTTCATTTATTGAAGAGATTTGGGATGGTTTTCATGGCGCTACAGATAAAGATTTCGAGAATCAACCTAAAACTGCCATTGATAAAAAATTGTTTCTATCACTTGCAGATAAAATAACCAATATACCTGAGGGCTTTAAAGCCTTTAGTAAAGTAGAAAAGTTGTTTAAAGATCGTAAAAATATGATCAAAAACGATAACTATGATTGGGCTATGGGCGAGTTGATGGCATACGCAACTTTGGCTAAAGAGGGTCATGCTGTTCGAATGACAGGGCAAGATGTTGAACGTGGAACTTTCTCGCACCGACATGCTATTATTAAACAGGAAGAAAGTGAATTATCGCACAATATATTTGATAGTTTAGGTGAAGATAAAAAAGCCAATGTTGAGTTTTACAATTCGCTTTTATCGGAGTATGCAGTACTGGGTTTTGAATACGGATTTAGTATGATTACGCCTAATGATTTAACGATTTGGGAAGCCCAGTTTGGTGATTTCGCAAATGGTGCTCAAATTATTATTGATCAATACATCAGTAGCGCAGAAGCAAAATGGAAAACATACAGTGGTTTGGTTATGATGTTACCTCATGGATATGAAGGACAAGGACCAGAGCATTCGTCTGCAAGGTTAGAACGCTTTTTACAACTGTGTGCAAATTGGAATATACAAGTTTGTAACATCACAACACCTGCAAATTATTTCCATGCATTACGCAGACAATTGCATCGCACAACACGCTTGCCATTGGTAGTGATGACACCAAAGAGTTTATTGCGTCATCCAGCTTGTGTAAGTAAGCTTGAAGATTTCACTCAACTTGGATTTCAACAATTAATTGATGATGATAGCGTAAAGGCAAAAGATGTTAAGCGCGTATTGTTTTGCAGTGGTAAAATTTACTTCGATTTGTTAGAACGTCAACAAAAAGACAATAGAAAAGATGTGGCTATTGTTCGCTTAGAGCAAATTTATCCGATGCCTGAAAAGGAAATGGATGATGTTTTTGCTAAATACAGTGGAGCAGAGTTTTGCTGGGTACAAGAAGAGCCTAAAAACATGGGTAGCTGGACATATTTATTACGTAGAGAAGAGAATTTTAAGTTGCGATTAATTTCACGTAAAGCAAGTGCTTCTCCAGCCACAGGTTTTAGTAAAGTACATGCCAAGGAGCAACTTCAAATAGTTGATGAAGCATTTGATGTTAAATAATAAGTTAATATAACGGAGGTTTTTAAGCCTCCGTTTTTTGTTATGAAAACAGAAAACCCAACCGATAGGATTTTATCTATTGATGTGCTACGTGGCCTAGTAATAGTGCTTATGGCACTTGATCATGTGCGAGATTATTTTCATAATGATGCTTTTATTCACGACCCGATGGATTTAAATACAACTACACCTGCTTTGTATTTTACCCGATGGATAACTCATTTTTGTGCACCCATTTTTATTTTTTTAGCAGGTATTTCTGCATACTTATCGGGCAGTAAAAAATCTCCACTAGAGCTGCAATTGTTTTTATTAAAGCGTGGAGCATGGTTAATATTGATTGAACTTACTGTTGTAAATTTCGGATGGATGTTCAATCCGTATTTTAATGCGTCTATACTTCAAGTAATATGGGCAATCGGTGCCTGCATGGTATTACTAGCATTGGTTGTAAGGTTAGATAAAAATTTAATACTAGCGTTAGGTATTACCATCATTGGTTTACACAATGTGTTAGATTTTTTACCCGCATCATTTCAAGATAGCTTTCTTTATAACATTTTTCATACCAGTGGTTTTAAACGTTTTCAGGTTACCGAAAACTACAGCATTGTTACTGTTTATGGTGTATTACCATGGTTTGGTATTATGTGCTTAGGTTTTGGATTAGCCTTTATTTTTAAACGCAATTACAATTCAATACAAAGAAGAAAAATCTTACTCATATCAGGTTTTGGGATGTTAGTTTTATTTTTTGTGTTACGCATAATTAATGGTTATGGTGATCCAACTCCCTTTGTAATTCAAAATAATACAACAAATACTATTTTATCTTTTTTAGATGTAAGCAAATACCCTCCTTCATTAATGTACATTTTGCTGATGCTTGGTCCAGCATTATTGTTTCTAGCATGGTTTGAAACTACACAAAATATTATAACTAATAAATTAAAAGTATTTGGTAGCGTACCATTTTTCTTTTACATAGTGCACATTTATGCAATACACTTACTCGTAGTCCCTTTGTTTTTCGCTCAAGGTTATACTGTAGCTGATATTATACAGCGCCCATTTTGGTTTAGGCCCGATGTTTTGGGATTTAATTTATATGGTGTTTATGCAGTTTGGATATTGGTAGTTGTTATTTTATATCCGTTATGCAAACGTTATTACAGTTATAAAATACACCATAAAAGGTGGTGGTTAAGTTATTTATAATTGACTTCTAGATAAAGTCGTTCTACTTATCAAACTCAGAAGTAAAATGGAAGTTTATTTTTGGAAAAGTATCTTGCGTCATTTTTAAACTCCACATACTTTCTGCAAAAAATACTGGCCTACCATCTTTATCTGTTGCAATATTGTATCGCTTAATTACATTAAAACGATCTAGTTCGGCTTTATCATCGCTGGTAAACCAACATGCTTTTTGATAACTTAAAGGAGTAAAGGCACAAGATGCACCGTATTCATGTAATAAACGGAATTGAATTACTTCAAACTGTAACTCACCCACTGTACCAATAATGCGTACATTCCCAGGTTGCTGTGTAAACAGCTGCGCTACACCTTCATCGGTTAGTTGTAAAATACCCTTTTCAAGTTGCTTGGTTTTAAGTGGATCTTTGTTCTCAAGTACTTTAAAAATTTCTGGTGAAAAACTTGGAATGCCTTTAAATGAAATATTTTCACCTTCGCTTAATGTATCGCCAATTTTAAAGTTGCCGTTGTCATATAAACCAACCACATCACCCGGATATGCCTCGTCAATAACGCTTTTATCATTAGCCATAAAACTGGTAGGGTTACTAAATCGTAACTTCTTATTTAAACGCGTATGGTAATAAAATTTATTACGTTCAAATTTACCAGATACAATACGGCAAAAAGCAATTCTATCGCGGTGGTTTGGGTCAAGATTTGCATGTATTTTAAATATAAAGCCCGAGAAGGTTTTTTCTTCCGGTTTTACCTCGCGGTCTTCAGTAAATCGGCTGCGCGGTTCTGGTGCTATTTGTATAAATGTATCTAGTAACTCTTGTATACCAAAGTTATTAATGGCACTTCCAAAAAAAACGGGAGCCAAATAACCATCTAAGTACAAATCACTACTAAATGGCTCGTATACTCCTTCAATCAACTCCGCATCTTCACGCAATTTATCCGCACTTCTTTTACCAATAATTCCATCAAGCTCCTCGCTATTTAGGTCATTAATTTTTATAACCTCCTTTGATATTTTGGTTTTATCAGGTTGAAATAAATTGAGTTTCTTTTCATATAAATTATATACACCCTTAAAATCGCTACCAATACCAATTGGCCATGTAAGTGGACGGGTATGTATGTTCAGTTCTTTTTCAATCTCTTCTAATAAATCGTATGGGTCTTGTCCCTCACGATCTAATTTATTAATAAATACAATAACTGGTGTGTTACGCATTCTACAAACTTCCATTAATTTGCGTGTTTGGTCCTCAACACCCTTTACGCAATCTACCACCAATATTACGCTATCTACAGCTGTTAACGTTCTGTATGTGTCTTCGGCAAAGTCTTTATGGCCTGGGGTATCTAAAATGTTAATCTTATAATCTTTGTAGTCAAAACCCATTACAGAAGTTGCAACTGATATACCACGTTGCTTTTCTATTTCCATAAAATCTGAAGTGGCAGCCTTTTTTATTCTATTACTTTTTACTGCTCCTGCTGTTTGAATGGCACCGCCAAACAGTAAAAACTTTTCAGTTAAAGTGGTTTTACCCGCATCGGGATGACTAATAATACCGAACGTTCTTCTTTTTTGTAATGCGATAACTGCTGCTGTACTCATGTAATTAGAGGAATAAAAATGCCCACAAAGATAAGTGGGAGTGTTTAATTTAACTAAACATTTGATTGCAGTAAAAACAGCAAGGCCGCCCACAGGGCGGCCTTGCTTAAGTCTGTCAATGAATAAATTACTGCATTGGAGGCATTTGTGCTCCTAATACCTTTTGAGATTTTGCTTGTATATCTTTTAACAATGCATCTTGTTTGTTAAATTGAGCTACTTGTTGCGCATACATCAATATATTGGTATTTTCTTCTAACTCAGTACTTACACCTTTTGCCTTACTACCTTTAAATCTGCTATAGTATTGGTATTTTTCAATAGCTTGATTAACCATGCCGTTTATTAATGTATTGGCTTTTTCTGGAGCTCCTGCTGCATAGTAAGCCTCTGATAAACGAATGATGAATATGTCGTAAGGAACCGTGTTTTTAGGCATTACTTCTATGCAACGATCAATGGCTTTAATGGCACGGGTATTATCACCTTCTGCTACTAGTTTCATTGCTAAACGGTAAAATAAATTACGGAAATTACGTGTTTGGCGTAAAGTGGTTTCATCTAAATATACACCTTCTTTATCCATATTGCCCCACTTAAACTTCTCAACCAGGTTAGTATATAAAATATCTGTGTTGATGTGTCCGTATGTTCCACCTTCTACTGGATCTGTATTTTTAATAGGTACAATGCGGTATGTTAAACCTTCTAATTGGAAATAATCCATCATGTTTAAATAAACATCACTTCCAGTAGTAATGGCAAAATAAATAGGGCGTGTCCAATTGGTGGTTGCTAATATATCAAGCACTACCAAATCCGCTTTCATTAAAGTACCATTTCCAATTTCCCATTTCATGGTATCAACAATAATATTCGCATCTTTGGCTTGCACTGTACCTTGCTTTAATACATGTTGTTTATCAATAGGTATATAGAATTTTTTGGTTGGATAGTAGCTAAACTCCATACCGCTGTTTGATTTTAGCTTAGCCATAGGATCAGTATCATCAGTCATAAACTTAATGATACTGCTTAAAGGATAGAAATCGGTTTGGTTGATACCAAATTGTCTTTCCACTTCTGGGTTTTGATAGAAGATTACATAATCTCTTACACCTTGTTTGTATTGACTTGGAGCCATACTAAATGGTATCGGTTCTGAGTCATATATTTTAGTTTTTAAAGCATCTGCATACCAATCCGTATTTAATAAACTTAAGTTAATTACCCTAATATCACTACGAATGCCTTCAACATTTTGAGCATACCATAATGGGTAAGTATCATTGTCTCCATTAGTAAATAACACCGCATTTGGGGCACAAGAGTTTAGGTAATCGTAAGCAAAATCTAGTGCTGCAAAACGATTACTACGATCATGATCATCCCAGTTTTGTGAGGCCATCAATACAGGTACACCTGCTATAGTTGCTATAGAAGCAACACCTGTTGCCATAGTAGCATTCATTTTTTTACTTAACCAATCAATTAATGCCAATACACCTAGTCCAATCCAAATGATAAAGGTTTGGTATGAACCAACATAAGCATAATCGCGTTCACGTGGTTGGTGAGCCGGGAAGTTTAGGTATAGAATAATAAATGCACCTGTAAACAAGAACAAGGTTAATACAACAGTTGCATCTTCTTTTGATTTTTTGAAATGATAAATCAAACCAATCAAACCTAATAACAGTGGTAAGAAATAATAAGTATTTCGTGCTTTATTATTTTTAATAGTATCAGGAATATTGTCTTGAGGACCTAAGCGCATAGCATCTAAAAATGTCACACCACTAATCCAGTTACCTCTAGTAATATCACCAAATCCTTGATCATCGTTTTGTCTGCCAATAAAATTCCAAGCAAAATAACGCCAGTACATAAAGCCCATTTGGTAACTTAGCAAGAAATCAATGTTTTTGGCAAAGGTTGCTTTTTTACCTTCAGGTATATTTTCCCATTGGCGATACGATTGAATATAATCGGGTCTATCTGCCCACATTCGCGGGAAAATAGTACAATCTTTAGGGTCATAAATACGCTCAACTTTTTCGCCCGATTCTTCGTATTTTCCGTCTCCTTTTGCATAGGTCATTGCACCTTTTTTCTCGTCAATTACCTTAGCATAAAAATACTGTCCGTATACCAACGGGTTTTCACCATACTGCTCACGGTTTAAGTAAGATAGTAAACTAAACGGATTGTCAGGAGCATTCATGTTTATAGGTGGTTTTGCATTACTGCGTATTAACACCATTGCATAAGATGAGTATCCTATAATAATAAATGTTACACTTAAGATGGCAACATTAACTACACTTTTGGAAGCATTATTCTTAATAACATAATAATACAACAATGCGGTTATCGCGCCCCAGAAAATAATACCTGATGCGGATGGGTTAAGAGAGAATGTGGCCAATACCATGATGGCATATAATGCAGCAGCAATGTAAAAACTGGTTTTGCTTTCGGTTTGTGTGAAGTGTATTGCAGCAGCCAAAGTACCTGCAATAACAAAAAGCATAAAAAATGCGCCAGTATTAAAACTTGTACCAAAAGAGTTTACAAATATGTAATCAAATTTAGTTGCTAATGATGGCATGCCCGGAATAATACCAAATTGAACAATAGCAATTGCTCCTAAAGCTACCATAGTGGCTTTAATAAATCCGCCACGAGTAAATTTGTTTTTACGGAAATAATAAACGTAAACAATTGAAGGTATAACTAGTATACTCAATAAATGGACGCCAATAGCTAATCCTATTAAATAAGCAATTAATACCAACCAGCGTTCACTGCCTTTTTCATCGGCATTGTTTTCCCATTTTAAAATACACCAAAACGTTAATGTAGTAAAAAAACTAGATGATGCGTATACTTCTGCTTCAACGGCAGAAAACCAAAATGTATCACTCCAAGTTAATGCTAAAGCACCAACTAATCCTGATACGCTTATAGCCAAAATCTGTTGTACACTTAATGCATCACCCGACTTAATAATTAACTTACGACCTAGATGTGTAATTGTCCAGAAGGTAAACATAACGCACAAGGCACTTGTAGTAGCTGATACCATATTTACCCAAAATGCAACCTGTGTTACATCGCCACCAGCAAATAATGAGAACAAACGCCCTAATATTAAAAATAATGGTGCACCTGGTGGGTGACAAATTTGTAATCTGAAAGATGCTGAGATGAACTCACCACAATCCCAAAAGCTTACGGTTGGCTCTAATGTCAAGGTGTAAGTTACCAGTGCAATAACGAAGGTTATCCATCCTAAAACGTTATTTACTAAGTTAAAACGATTCATGCTTTACGTTAATTCGGTTAATATATAGGTTAGCAAATATATGTGCTGTGGCTAATTAACCAAATTTAGTCTGGTTTTGATTAAATATTAACTTTAAATTAATTAAATTTAACAAGCTTGTAATTGATCTGTTTGTTTTTAATTTTATGTTTTAATGATTAAACTAATTTAACGCCATCAGTTAATAATCTGTAATTCAATAAATTTATCAAGCCTTTAAATTATATTATTAGCTTGGCTTTTACATAAAATTGGTTTTAAATTCTATTTATGCAATTGTGTTAAATAGTTTTTAAACAGGATTTATAATATTGGCACTAACCATCAAATTGAAATTTTAAAATACATTTTAAATTACCTTGGATAATACCTCGCTATTATTGAATATGTCACTGTTGGAATTGGTTATATATCAGGGGCAAGTTTGCATATATAAAAAACAAACCTATATTTGCAATACTTTATTGAAAATTAGTTGATGAGGGGACCCCAAAAGTCCCCTCTCTTTTTACCTAATAATGAACATGGAGATTGTATCGCAAATTAAAGAATGGACAGAAGCTTTTTTGCCGCAAGAGTTGTTTTTGGTTGATATAGAAACCAAAATAGGTAGTGACAAAATATGTATATTAATCGATGGTGATCAAGGTGTTGATATACCTGCTTGTCAAAAATTGTCTCGCCATTTATCAGACAAACTTGATGAGCAAAATTATGGGGAAGAGCCTTACTATTTAGAAGTTTCATCACCAGGAGCGGATAGACCATTGCTAAAATTTCGTCAATATCCAAAACATGTTGGCAGAGAGTTGTTGGTAAAATTACTAGCAGAAACAGAAGTGACAGGTAAATTAGTTGCTGCAACCGAAGATGCTATAACTATAGCATTGAAAGACAAGAAAAAAGGTTACATTAATGCACCTGAACAAACAATTTCATTTGCTGAAATAGTTGAAGCAAGTGTAATTTTATCATTTAAATAATAAACAAATATTAAATATAAATACTATGCATAGTTCTGGCTTAATTGACTCATTTAGTGAGTTTAAAGAATTTAAAAACATAGATCGCGCAACAATGCAGCGCGTATTAGAAGACGTATTTCGTAGCATGCTTCGTAAGAAGTACAACAGTGATGAGTCTTTTAGTGTAATTGTTAACGATAGCAGCGGGGATTTGGAAATCTGGCATAACCGTGAAATTGTTCATGATGGTGAAGTAGAAGATATCCGTAAAGAAATATCACTTGCTGAAGCACGTAAAATCGAGCCCGATTTTGAGGTTGGTGAAGAGGTTACGGAGGAAGTAACCCTGGAAAGTTTTGGGCGTAGAGCTATTTTGGCGGCTCGTCAAACCTTAATGGGTAAAATTCTTGAACTTGAAAAAGACGAATTATACCGTAAATATAAGGATAGAGTTGGAGAGGTAATTAGCGGAGAGGTATACCAAATTTGGAAAAAAGAAATCATGATTTTGGATGACGAGGGTAACGAACTGCTATTGCCAAAAACAGAAATGATTCCTGCAGATCATTACAAAAAAGGTGATGCAATAAAAGCAGTTGTGTTAAAAGTGGAAATGTACAATGGCTCTCCACGTATATTACTTAGTCGTATAGCGCCAGTTTTCTTAGAACGTTTATTCGAGATGGAAGTGCCTGAAATTATTGATGGTATTATAGCAGTAAAGAAAATAGTTCGTGAGCCAGGTGAGCGTGCCAAAGTTGCAGTTGAAAGCTTTGATGATAGAATTGATCCAGTAGGTGCATGCGTAGGTATGAAAGGATCGAGGATACACGGTATTGTAAGAGAGTTACGCAACGAAAATATTGACGTAATTAACTTCACATCAAATTTACAATTGCTTATCCAACGCGCATTAAGCCCTGCTAAAGTTTCATCAATTAAATTAGACGAAGAAAGTCGCAGAGCAGCTGTTTATTTAAAACCTGATCAAGTTTCATTAGCAATTGGTAAAGGAGGTCATAACATTAAACTTGCTGGTAAACTAGCAGGCATGGAGATTGATGTTTATCGTGAAAGTGATGAAGATGAAGGTGATATTGATTTAGACGAATTTGCAGATGAAATTGATGGTTGGATTTTAGACGAGTTTAAAAATATTGGTTGTGATACCGCTCGTAGCGTACTTAATTTAACAGTTGCAGATTTAGTTCGTAGAACTGAGTTAGAAGAAGAGACAGTAAATGAGGTTCGCAGGATATTGCAATCAGAATTTGAATAGAATATTGATTAATATCTGCATAAGCTAAACGATTGTTTGGTTTATGCAGGCAATAGCCTTATATTTGAGGCGCTTTTTGGCGCATCCGTCATCGCCAAAAGTATAGTTTTAAAAACATTAGATGAGCGAAAACAAAGAATCTGTCCGTTTAAACGCAGTAGTAAAAGAGCTTAACGTAGGGATACAAACCCTAGTTGAACACCTAGCCAAAAAAGGTTTTATGGTGGAAAATAAGCCTACGACCAAAATCACTGGTGAAATGTACCAAGTGTTACTTGGTGCTTTCCAGTCGGACAAAAAAGTTAAAGATGATGCGAAAGCATTAATCAAAGCCAAAGTTAAAAAAGAAGAAGTAGTTGTTCAACCCACAGTTAAGAAAGAATCTTTAACTGAAGATGAAGATTATGATGACGGTATTTTAATTAAATCTGGGTTAGCACCAACCACTACTTCAGTAAAACCAATTGAGCCTAAAAATGAAGACTCAATACCATTAATAGAAGATGTAAAGCCTGTTCCTACAATTGAATCTAAAAAGGAAGAAGTTGCTGAAATTAAAGAAACTGATACAAGCGAAGAAAAAGGGGGATTAAAAGTTTTAGGTAAAATTAATCTAGAAGACTTTAACACCAAGAAAAAGAAAAAAAGTGAACAAACACCACCGCAGAAAATCGCATCTCCGAAAGCACAAAAAAAGATAGAAGATAAGAAATCAAAGGCAAAAACAGTTACTGCGGAAACTAAAAAAGAAGAGGTTATAAAACCAATCGAATCTACGCCTGAAATAGTTCACGAAATAAAGATAATTGAGGATAATGTTGAAACAATAGCTGTTGCACCCTCAGTTGAAAACGATGAGGCTCAAGTAACCGAACCAAACTACGAAAAACTTTCTGGTTTGAAGGTTATGGGAAAAATTCAACTTCCAGTTGAACAGCCTAAAAAGCCTCAGCCTGTTGCAAGTAGTGATGACACAAACAAAAAGAAAAGACGCAGAAAAAACTTTGTTGGCGGAAGCGACAACATAGATATTAAAAAGGTTGAAGGAACTAATCCTCCACCTCAAAATCGTGGTGGTTATCAAGGAAACAATAACCGTGGTCCTGGTGGAAATAACCAAGGTGGTGGAAACCGCCCTGGGGGTGGTTATCAAGGCAATAACAACCGTGGTCCTGCAGGAACTAATCCCAATGCACCACGCCCACCTTTTAACAAAGGCGGAAAAGGAAACTTTCAACCACGTACTGGGCAACCAACTGAAAAGGCGGAAATCACCGATAAGGAAATTCAAGATAAATTAAAAGCAACCTTAGCACGTATTAATGGCCAACAAAACATTGGCCAGGTTCGTAGTAAAATCCGTAAACAAAAACGTGATGCTGCTGCCGATAGACGTGAAGAGGTGGCGATGGAGCTTGAAGGACAGAAGAAAATCAAGGTAACAGAATTTGTAACGGCCAACGAGTTGGCTCAAATGATGGATTTACCTATTACCAATATCATCTCGGCATGTATGTCGTTAGGATTAATGGTAAGTATAAATCAGCGTTTAGATGCTGAAACGATTGCAATTGTAGCTGAGGAGTTTGGTTTTGAAGTAGAATTTGTAACCACTGATTTAATTGAAACCATTGAAGAGGAAGTGGATGCTGAAGAGGATTTGGTTTCTCGTCCACCAATTGTAACAGTAATGGGTCACGTAGATCATGGTAAAACATCTTTATTAGATTATATACGTAAAGCAAATGTTATTGCTGGTGAAGCAGGTGGTATTACGCAGCATATTGGAGCTTATGAGGTTACTTTAGCTAACGGTAAACATGTAACTTTCTTAGATACTCCGGGTCACGAGGCTTTTACAGCAATGCGTGCACGTGGTGCCAAAATAACAGATATCGTAATTATTGTTATTGCAGCTGATGATAGTGTAATGCCACAAACCAAAGAGGCAATTAGCCATTCCTTGGCAGCAGGCGTACCAATAGTATTTGCAATTAACAAAATAGACCGTGATGGTGCTAATGCTGATAAAATTCGTGAACAATTATCAGCAATGAATATTTTGGTTGAAGAATGGGGAGGTAAATATCAATGTCAAGAAATTTCAGCCAAAAAAGGTTTAAACATTGATTCTTTACTTGAAAAAGTATTGCTAGAATCTGAAATGTTAAATCTTAAAGCCAATCCTGATAAACGCGCAGTGGGTAGTGTAATTGAGGCAACTTTAGATAAAGGCCGCGGTATTACAACAACTGTAATGGTACAATCTGGTACGCTAAGAATAGGTGATCCTATTTTGGCTGGAACACATAGTGGTAAGGTTAAGGCTATGTTTGATGAGCGTGGTAAAAAAATGACCATTGCAGGTCCTTCAACTCCTGTTGTATTATTAGGTTTTGATGGTGCACCACAAGCTGGTGATAAGTTTTTGGTAACCAAATCAGAACAAGAAGCAAAAGAAATTAGTAATAAACGATCGCAACTACAACGCGAACAAGGTATACGCACACAAAAACACATTACCCTTGATGAAATTGGTAGACGATTGGCTATTGGTAACTTTAAAGAACTTAAAGTTATTGTTAAAGGTGACGTTGATGGTTCAGTAGAAGCGTTAAGTGATTCGTTAATTAAATTATCAACCGAGGAAGTTGCAATTAATGTAATTTATAAAGGAGTTGGTCAAATTTCAGAGAGCGATGTATTGTTAGCTTCTGCTTCAGATGCAATCGTAATCGGATTCCAGGTTCGCCCTTCTCCACAAGCACGTAAGTTAGCCGAAGTTGAAGCAATTGATATTCGTTTATACAGTATTATTTATGATGCTATTGCACAAATTAAAGATGCAATGGAAGGCATGTTGGCTCCTAAAGAAGAGGAAAAAATTACTGGTAATGTGGAAATACGTGAAGTATTTAAAATTACTAAAGTGGGTACAGTTGCAGGATGCTATGTTACCGAGGGTAAAATATTCCGTAACTCTAAAGTACGAATCATACGCGATGGTGTAGTAATTCATACAGGTGAGTTGGCTTCATTAAAACGATTTAAAGACGATATGAAAGAAGTAGCTTATGGTTACGAGTGCGGATTGAACTTTAATAATTTTAATGATATTAGAGTGGGAGATATGATAGAAGCATATGAAATTGTGGAGGTAAAACGTACCTTAAAATAGGATAACAATTTTATATTGTAATAGAATTAAATAACGCGCGAAGGTTTACTTCGCGCGTTTTTTATATTATCTGATTTTAAATAATTAGTTGTATAACGGGAAGTTTTTCATCATTACTTTAACACGTGAACTTACGCTACTTAATATAGCTTCGTTCTCATGGTTCATAATTACTTCATCAATCAACTCCACAATCTCTGCCATGTGTTGTTCTTTTAAACCACGTGTGGTAATTGCAGCAGTTCCAATACGTATACCACTGGTAACAAATGGCGATTTATCATCAAATGGAACCATATTTTTGTTTAATGTAATGTCTGCTTTTACTAACGCATTTTCCGCTGCTTTGCCACTAATGTTCTTATTTCGTAAATCAATTAACATTAAATGGTTTTCTGTTCCGCCACTAATAATTTGGTACCCTTTTTCAACCAAAGCTTTTGCCATAGCTTGCGCGTTAACCTGCACTTGTTTCATGTAATCTTTATACTCTTGTGTTAATGCCTCTCCAAAAGCAATGGCTTTAGCAGCAATAACATGTTCTAATGGCCCACCTTGTGTGCCCGGGAAAACAGCTGCATCCAATAGTGCACTCATCATTTTTACTTCTCCTTTAGGCGTTTTGTGTCCCCATGGATTTTCAAAATCTTTACCCATCATAATAATTCCACCACGCGGACCGCGCAATGTTTTATGTGTTGTAGATGTTACAATATGGCAATGTGGTAATGGATTGGTTAATATGCCCGCAGCAATCATACCAGCAGGATGTGCAATATCAGCTAACAATAAGGCTCCAACACTGTCTGCAATTTTACGTAAGCGTGCGTAATCCCAATCACGACTATATGCAGATGCACCACAAATCAGCAATTTAGGTTTTACTTCAAGTGCTTTAGCTGCTACTTTATCATAATCTATTAAACCGGTTTCTTTTTCTACACCATAAAAGTTTGGAGCATATAATTTACCCGAAAAGTTAACAGATGATCCGTGTGTTAAATGTCCTCCATGAGATAAATCAAACCCTAAAATAGCATCACCAGGATTTAAACAAGCTAGCATAACAGCGGCATTGGCTTGCGCACCACTGTGCGGCTGAACGTTTGCCCAAGCTGCTCCAAATAATTCTTTTAACCTATCTATAGCCAATTGCTCTACTTTATCAACCACTTCACAGCCACCATAATATCGTTTTCCTGGTAAGCCTTCGGCATATTTATTGGTTAATACGCTACCCATTGCCTCCATTACCTGTTTGGTAACAAAATTTTCTGAAGCAATAAGCTCAATACCGTGTTCTTGACGGTTTAATTCATCGTTAATTAAATCAAAAATTATTGTGTCGCGTTTCATTATTTTACTTTTAGCAGGCGCAATTTAGTATTTCTGCTTGAATGCAAAAGTGAAACCACTAACTTTGACACTTTCTTTTTATAGAAATTACAATATTTAACTAATCAAATGAAAGCAGTAATTCCGGTAGCAGGTATTGGTACACGTCTTCGTCCTCATACCCATACACAACCAAAGGCTTTAATTCCTATAGCTGGGAAGCCCATTATTGGACATATTATAGATACGCTTGTACAAGCGGGTATAAAAGAATATGTTTTTATTATTGGTTATATGGGTGATAAAATTGAAAACTATATTACCAAAAATTACCCTAACATTAATTCACATTTTGTTATTCAAACCACTGGAAAAGGAACCGGACACGCCATTTGGCTTGCTAAAGAACAATTACAAAATGATGAGTTACTAATTGTTTTGGGTGATACCATTGCCGATGTAAATATTGGTAAATTAATTGCCCAACCTCAAACCACCCTGTGTGTTAAGAAAGTGGATGACCCTCGTTTGTTTGGCGTAGCCGAAATGAATGATAATGGTACAATTAAAAGGTTAGTTGAAAAACCAACAATCCCGAAAAGTAATTTAGCTTTGGTGGGCATTTACCGCATAAAAGAATCGGCTAAGTTATTTGAGGCCATTGAGTACAACATACAAGAAAAAATTACCACGCAAAATGAGTATCATTTAACAGATGCTTTGATGCGAATGATTGAAACAGGAGTTGAAATGCTTACGGTTGACGTTGACAATTGGTTTGATTGCGGTAAGAAAGAAATTTTATTAGATACAAACGCCACTTTATTAAAACGTTTAAGTTACGATACATCAAAGTATAAGTTTGAAAATACCATTATTATTCCGCCTGTTTTTATTGGCGAAAACTGTAATATCAGTAATTCAATTATAGGTCCAAATGTATCTGTTGGCGAGCATGCTATTTTAAATTATGCTATTTTAAAAGACAGTATTATTGGCCCTTATGCACAAATAGAATATGCAATTTTAGACCGTTCTGTTATTGGTAATGATGCATTGCTAAAAGGCATGAAACAAAGCTTAAATATTGGTGATAGTACTGAGATTAATTTTGGGTAAAAACGTTTCAACAAATAACATTTGTCTTTAATAAATCATTACATTTTATAATTGCACCATGATTAACACCAAACGTTTTGTATCTCTGTACGGATTTTTTGCATTTGATTATCCCATCCACTGGGTTGAAGAAACCGATGAAGCTGGTCATTATATTTTTTACAACAACAATGGTGGAAAAGGTGCTTTACGCATTATGCTTTTGCCTAATGAGTTTGAGGGTGAAGGTGCTGCGGTAAAAATGTTGGAAGAAGTATATAAACAAAACAAAGACTTTGATCCTGCTTTAATAGCTGTGGGTGATAACCGTTTTGTTTCTTTTGTAAAAGAGCACGATATAAACGGTGGTTCTTTTACGGTTTATTATTGGGCTACTGCTAAATATGATAAAGTAGTGCTGTACACATTTACAGCTCAAACCGAGTTAAAAGCATTACCCGCTTTACAACAAGAAAAACAAGAAGTAGAAGAAATGATTGCCACTTTTGAATTCTTGAGTGGTGAAGACCATAAGCATTGATACTACTCCCAACATCCCATGCTTGGTGTATTGCTGCGTGGGTTGTTTTTAAAATCAACTAAAATATTGGTTTGTGTACCTGTGTTTTTTGCAGGTGAGTTGGCTTTTAATCGGTAGTCGTTTATAATAAAGTTTTCAAATAAAGGATCACGGTTTATTACGTTTCCGTTGGTATTTAAACTGCTTTGTTTGGTTCTAATTAAATTACTTTGAATAATGGGGGTTGTTATAGGCAAACCCTGAGGGTGAGAGTTAATTAAAAACTCTTCCTCTAAACTTCCATACACAATATTGTTTACCAATTCAAAGCTCAAATTATAACGCGCAACAATATTGTTTTGTTGGTCGAAATAAGGTGTATTATCAAACACCAAAATAGGGTTTTGTCTGTTAAATTTGGTATTATATGATGCAATGGTATTATGTACCAATTGGTATTTACCACCCAAAGCTCCAAAAAAACCAAACTGTCCGCAATCACTTATTATGTTATTAGCTGCTACAATATGTGATGAATACCCAACTATACCTAAAGCCGACATGTTATAAATGTGGCTTTGTGTAATGGTTAAATTAGGATTGCTGTTAACCGATTGCGAGTCAACCTCAACACCAATAAATCCATTTCTAATAATACTTCCTGTAATTACATTGTTTTTGCTTCTGGGTAAAAACCTAATACCTGCCCACTGGTTGCTAAGTTCTTTGTAATCCCCATCTAAACGGGTGCCTTCAAATATTACAGGATTATTTGCTGTACCATTTACAATTAAAGTACCTGCTATTAAAATGCTCGATTTATTGTAAGAGTGAATTCTAGCACCTGCATCAATTGTCAATACACAACCTTCTGGAACTAATATGCTGTCGTATATTACATATGGCTTATCAGCTGTCCAGCGCAGGTTTCCGCTGTTACAATCCAACACATCATTAAATAAATAATTTGCATCCTGTCCCCAAGCTACTAAATCCACATCCTGAATATTGCCATTGGTTTCAAACAAAATTTGATCAGTAACAATAAATGGCAAGTTTTGACTACCTGCCGGAATGTAACATTGTACAAAAATAATCAAGCTGTCTTTGCCATAAATTTCTTTGCCATAAACCTGGTTTGTACTTTGGCCATCAATGTTTAACTTAAATACACTTGGAAAGTTACCACTTAAACGGATGTTTGTTTTAACCGCATTTTTATTGGGGTTTGTAACCCTAATTTGTTGGGTAACGGAAATAGGCCTTACACCGCTCGAATCTAATTGTGTAAATACCGTATCAAAATAAATCGTATCAACCGAAAACTGAAGTTTTGCCGAAGGATCGGTGGTAAATTCATCTTCAATTCTGCAAGCGTGAAAAATTCCGCTTACAAAAATAGCTGTTAGTATAAGTATGTATTTTATTGGCTTCAAGGTGTTGCAAATATGCGGTATAATTACGAATTGTACTGCAATTTATTGTACCAAGTCGGCCATGGCTTTTTGCGCTGTAGGAAACTGAAAAGTAAAACCGCTATCCAATATTTTTTGTGCCGAGATATGTTGACTGCCCAACAACATGGTGCCCATTTCACCAAATAAAAGTTTAATTACAAATGCCGGAGCGTTCGGTAAAATAAGCGGTTTGCCGAGTTGTTTGGCCAATAGTTGGGTAAGTTTTTTGTTGGTTTCGGGGTTTGGAGCAACACCATTAAAAACACCACTTAGGCTTTTGTTTTCAACTAAAACAATAAACATACGGCACAAATCATCAATATGAATCCAGCTGGTTTGTTGTTCACCACTACCAAGTGCAGCGCCAAAAAATAGGTTAATAGGGGTTGATACTTCTTTTATAAATCCACCATCTTTGGCTAAAACTACACCAACACGAATAATTCCTGTTCTTATACCAAGATTTTCAATAGGCTTAACTGCTGTCTCCCAGTCTTCGCATACCTTAGCCAGAAAGGTATTTGCTGCAGGACTGTTTTCTGGGGTATTTAATTGGGTATTGTTGCCATAAATACCTATTGCAGAAGCAGAAATAAATGTGTTTACGGTATTTTTATGTTGACCCAATGCATGGGCAAATAGCTGCGTAGCTAAAATTCGACTGTCATATATTTCTTTTTTATACGCTTCCGTCCATTTTTTATCAGCAACTCCTGCACCCGCTAAATTGATAATTACTTCAGCAAAATCAAAAACGGCATTATCAATGGTTTGCTTTTTTACATCCCATTCAAACTGCTTTATGAGTAGGCTTGGTTTGCTTTTTCGAGTTAGCCAAGCTACCTCATGTCCTTTATCAATCAGCATTTGAGTTAATCTCTTGCCAACCAACCCACTTCCTCCTGCTATTACTACCTTAGTCATTATTTATTTTTAGTATTTAATTAAAAACAATCTTTAGTGTATTTATGTTTGTGTAAGATAGTTAAATAGTTAACAAAAACTGAGGCATTAAACATTGGGAATATTTTCTATTAAAGATATTGAAGCTGTTTCGGGCATAAAAAGCCACACGTTGCGCATATGGGAGCAACGATATGGTATTATTGTACCTAAACGTACGGAGTCTAATATTAGGTACTACGATGATGATGATTTAAAACACATCCTAAACATTAGTATTTTAAACAGACAGGGCATTAAGATTTCAGAGATTGCCCGCATGAGCAAGGAGGAGATTACCGAAGCGATTTTAAAAGATAGTGCTCTTTTCTCCGAAAATTATGATACCCACATAAAAGGATTGATTTCTGCCATGCTTAGTTTTGACGAGTATGGATTTCATAAGGTAATTAGCACCAATGTAATACAATTAGGTCTGGAGCAGACTGTTATTAATATAATATTCCCTTTTCTTGCCGAGGTTGGTTTGCTTTGGCAAATTGGCTCCATCCACCCATCTCACGAGCATTTTGCTTCAAACATCATTCGCCAAAAATTATATGTTGCAATTGATGGAAATGTGGGACGTTATGCTGAAAACAGAAAACGATTTTTACTTTTTTTACCGGAACACGAGCAGCATTCAATAGGATTATTATTTGCAAATTATATTCTTCGAACGCGCGGACAAGACGTATTATACCTTGGACAAGAAGTACCACTGCTTGATTTAAAAGATGCTTTTGTTGATAATGAACCAGATTACGTATTAACACAATTAACTGCAGCACACATAAACGTAGATAAACAGCGTTTTATTGATGATATTTCTAACTATTGGGGTAATGCGCAGTTAATCTTATCTGGTGGACAATTTCTAGATCCTGCACTTAAATTACCTCCTAGTGCCCGTGTGATAAAACGCATGGAGGATTTCATTACGTTAGTTGATAGTATTTCCATGAACAAGGGTGAGGTGTTGAATTAGGGGTTAACTAAAATATTGAGATTTTAGAATGTATTTATTATTTGAGAAAATCACCTAAAATTAAACGATAATACCTAACATGTGCGAATAATCAAACGAACCTTACACCATAAAATACAACGAATAGTAATACTTAAAGAGGGAAAGCTTTAAAAAAATAAAGCATAATAACAGAAGAATTATCGAAATTAACTATACTATCAATTTTGTTCTCAGCAATTATTTATTCTTCTATTGGTTCATCAATATAAAAAGATACTACAACACCTTTTTTATTTACATAGGCCGTTCCTTTATCATTGTATAGGTTAATTTTCCCTCCTTTTGACATTGCCCAATACCAAAGATTTACACTGTATTCACTATCTAAGTATGTAATAACCGACTTTTTAGAATACAATACAATATCATTACTCCCTTCATAAATAAAACTATCAAGGACATTGTCGAATTTTTTATAAAATATAGTATAGTAATTGTATTCCGAATCATGGGCCAATTTGAATATTTCATTTAGTTTATTTTTTTGAAATCCGATTCCAAATAATGTATCAACTTTTATTTTGAAATATTTTGGCGTTTTATCGATTGAAACTATGTCCTCACTTGAGCCGAAAGGAATATTAGCTGGTTTGCCTTTACTGATTAATTCTATAGTTATTTTTTCAGTTTTGAAGTGTTTTGGGAATTCAAGTGAATTTTTTATTTGATTGGTTACATAATTTTTAACTTTAGTTTTCTCATCAATAGTAGTTTGAGCAAAATTTTGTGAAGTAATAGATAAAAGAAAAATTGAAAAAACTATCCTTTTAATTCTTTTAAAAACATTTGTCGTGGTTGGTTTCATATTGTAAAGTTTGGCTATTCAGATTTTATAATAATAGGTTTAAATGATTTTTAAGTTTCAATTATACATCAAACTTACTTTATTTAATGAAAAAATTATTTAATCTAAAACTAGTATAATTGTTCTTTTTTGATTCCAATTATTGCCTAAATAGTCAAGATAGAGGGGAATGTATTCTCCAAAAGTATAACCGAGCATAAAAAAACCCCATAAACAATTGGTTTACAGGGTTGCTTTGTAGTCCGTAGGGGAATCGAACCCCTCATTCTTCCGTGAAAGGGAAGCGTCTTAACCGATTGACCAACGGACCATTTGTTGTTTTCGGGAGTGCAAATGTACGTACATTTTTTAAAACGCAAAATAATTTGCAAAAAAAAATCCAAAGGATACCTTTGCCAAACTTTAAATTAATTACATCCTTAAACATCATAACATGAAAATAGGAATCAATGGATTTGGCCGTATCGGTCGTTTGGTTTTCAGGGCAGCCATCAATAACCCTAAAGTAGAAATTGTAGGTATTAACGATTTAATTGAAGTTGATTACATGGCCTACATGTTAAAATACGATTCAACACATGGTCGTTTTAATGGCGATGTTGCTGTTGAAGGTGGTATGTTGGTAGTAAACGGTAAAAAAATCCGTGTTACAGCTGAAAAAGATCCGTCAAACCTAAAATGGGACGAGGTTGGTGCAGAGTATATTGTTGAATCAACAGGTTTATTTTTAGAAAAAGATAAAGCTGCTTTACACATTAAAGCTGGTGCTAAGCGTGTTATCATGAGTGCTCCTGCAAAAGATGATACACCTACGTTTGTAATGGGTGTTAACACTGATAAGTATACTGCCGACATGGCGGTGGTATCAAACGCTTCTTGTACAACAAATTGCTTGGCCCCAATTGCCAAAGTATTAAATGATAATTTTGGAATAGTTGAAGGGTTAATGACAACTGTTCATGCTGTTACAGCAACACAAAAAACCGTTGACAGCCCATCTGCAAAAGATTGGAGAGGTGGCCGCGGTGCATATCAAAATATCATTCCTTCTTCAACTGGTGCTGCTAAAGCTGTAGGTTTAGTTATCCCAGAATTAAAGGGTAAATTAACTGGTATGAGTTTCCGTGTTCCTACAGCAAACGTTTCTGTGGTAGATTTAACTTGTCGTTTAAACAAAGGTGCAACCTACGAAGAAATTAAAGCGGTAATGAAGAAAGCTAGTGAGAATGAATTGAAAGGTATTTTAGGTTACACAGAAGATGAAGTAGTATCTACAGATTTCTTAGGTGATGCACGTACCTCAATTTTTGATGCTAAAGCAGGTATCTCGTTAACTGATAACTTTGTTAAAGTGGTTAGTTGGTATGATAACGAATGGGGTTATTCAAATAAATTGGTAGATTTAATTTGCCACATGGATACAGTTAAATAATCCGTAAACTATAACTTTTAAAACCGCCTTTTCAATTTTTGATAAGGCGGTTTTTTATTTGATTTCACTCAGAAAAAATGAAGCCAGAGGTAATGATCGTATTTTACAACAATTAAAATATGTTAAATTACAAAAACTTGAAAAGGAGGTATTAATCATACCCAAATGGATATTAACCAAACTGGCAATTTATAATTGCGACCTAACAATCACCTCTAGCTTCAAAACCTCAGCAATTTTTAGTAACGTATCTAATGATGGGTTTGATTTTCCACCCTCTATGTTATTGATACTGCGTAGGTGTATGCCACTTCTATCAGCCAAATCTTGCTGCGTAATACCCATTTGGTCGCGTTTTTTTCTAATTATTATTGAAATTTCTAATGAATTCATAATTAATATGCAATAAAATACATATTCTGGAATTATTTACCAATAAAACTTAAATTGATATGCATTATAATACACAAAATTTAAAATTGAATAAAATAACCAACCTAATTTCCAACACTTTATAAGTTGTAGTTGCTAAGTTGCTTTTTGTAACGTGTTAATTTTCTGACTTGTTAAGTTATTTGTACCACAAATTTTTAATTACCAATCATATGTCTTCATTACGCTTTAAAGCAATTGAAACAGTACTTAACCGTACCAGTGTAAAAGTTAATATACCATCAACAGTAGTTTCTGATTATTATAATTCGCGTGTGTTTAGTGATGCAGCGATGAAAAACTTTTTAGATAAAGAAGCTTATGAAGCGGTTTGTAGCGCAATTAAACATGGCGAAAAAATTGATCGTAAAGTAGCTAATCAAGTAGCATCTGGAATGAAAAATTGGGCCATGACCCATGGTGTAACCCATTATACACATTGGTTTCAGCCATTAACAGGTTCAACAGCCGAAAAACATGATGCATTTTTTGAACCCACAGAAGATGGACGCTCAATAGAAAAATTTGCAGGAAGTGCATTGGTTCAACAAGAACCTGATGCATCAAGTTTTCCAAACGGAGGCTTAAGAAATACTTTTGAAGCTCGTGGATATACAGCTTGGGATCCTTCATCGCCTGCATTTATTATGGAAGGTGAAAACAGTAAAACATTGTGTATACCTACCATTTTTGTTTCATACACAGGTGAAGCATTAGATTATAAAGCACCATTATTAAAGGCACTAAATGCTGTAGAAAATATTGTAGTTGATGTGTGTTCGAGCTACTTTGATAAAAACGTAACAAAGGCATTAGCAAGCTTAGGTATAGAGCAAGAATATTTTTTGGTTGATGCCGCATTTTATAATGCACGACCAGATTTAATGTTAACAGGACGCACATTGCTTGGCCATTTGCCTGAAAAAGGACAGCAATTGGAAGACCATTATTTTGGGACTGTTCCCCCTCGAATATTAGATTTTATGGTTGAGTTTGAAGTAGAATGTTATAAGCTAGGAATTCCTTTAAAAACCCGACATAATGAAGTTGCTCCGGGGCAGTTTGAGTGTGCTCCAAATTTTGAAGAAGTAAACTTAGCCATTGATCACAACCAATTATTAATGGATGTGATGGATAAGGTAGCAGTTAAACATGGTTTAAAAGTATTGTTACACGAAAAACCATTTGCTGGTGTTAACGGAAGTGGTAAACACAACAACTGGAGTTTAATTACAAACACTGGTGTTAACTTATTGGCTCCAGGTAAAACGCCACATACTAATTTACAGTTTCTAACTTTTTTTATTAATACCATTAAGGCGGTACATAACCATGCCGATTTATTACGTGCAAGTATCGCATCAGCTTCTAACGATCACCGTTTGGGTGCTAACGAGGCACCGCCTGCAATCATGTCTGTATTTATCGGAACACAATTAACGCGTGTGTTAGAAGATTTGATATCACCTAAAGCAAAGGCGGCCTTAAAAACTTCAAAAACAACAATTGATATTCAAAAGATTCCAGAAATTTTATTAGATAATACTGATAGAAACAGAACATCACCTTTTGCTTTCACCGGAAATAAATTTGAATTCCGTGCTGTTGGGTCCTCTGCAAACTCTGCCAATGCAATGATTGTTTTAAATACCATTATGGCTGAGCAATTAAAATTATTTAAAACAGATGTAGATGCTCAAATTAAAAAAGGTAAAAAGAAGGAAGATGCCATATTAGAGATACTGAAAGGGTATTACACATCTAGCAAGAAGATTCTTTTTGAAGGAAATGGTTACGGTGATGTGTGGGTTAAAGAAGCAAAAAAACGCGGATTGAGTAACATCAAAACTACGCCTGAAGCATTGAACGCATACATTACCCCAGCATCAAAAAAGTTATTTGCAGATAATAATGTTTTTGATGTGCGTGAACTAGATGCTCGTTACGATATCATGCAAGAGAGTTATGTAAAGAAAATTGATATTGAGGCAAAAGTTATGGCTCAATTAGCCACTTCGCATGTTATTCCTGCCGCAGTAGAGTATCAAACAAAATTAGCAGCTTGTATATCTAGTCTTAAAGCAGCAGGAGTTCAAAAATCACTTTATAGTGCACAGCTTGAAATGGTGCAAACCATATCAAAGCACATTAACAACATTCATGAGTTTACAAAAAAGTTAGTATCAGAAACAGAAAAGGCTCATCATATTGAGGATACCCATAAACGCGCTTTAGCATTCTGTCATAAAGTAAAACCATTGTTTGATGTAATAAGAAATGCTAGTGATGATTTAGAATTTATGATTGAAGATGATTTGTGGAAGTTGCCCAAATACAGAGAGTTACTCTTTATTAAGTAGAGAAATCGGCATGCATTTATAGTTAGTTTCTAAAATACGCTTGATATTTTAAATATTTTGTAGTTATATTAGCTTAAACTTTTTACACTAAATATTAGCAAGCGTATTTAAAATCGACATTTATAAAATGAAAAAAAGCAATATTATTTTCTCTTTTCTTGCCATTATACTTACCTCAACAATGTTGTCGTGTGGAGCCAAAAAAGGTTCGATGCAAGCCGCTCGTGAGGCTTTAGCAAAAAAGGAGTATGCAGTAGCTGGTGAAAACTACAAGGCTGTGTATAGCAAGACTAAAAACAAAGACGAGAAAAACGAATCATGCTTTCAAACTGCAGAGTGTTATTACATGGCCAACGACATGAAAAATGCTGAAGGTTGGTATAAAAAAACAGTGAAGGCTGATCCTAAAAATGTTGATGCACAGCTTAAACTTGCCGAGAGTATTAAGTCTCAAGGCCGTTTTTCTGAAGCAATTATTGAATATAATAACTATAAAAAGCTTGCCCCAGCTGATACTAAAGTTGACAGCAAAATTCGTGGTTGTGAATTGGCTTTGAAATGGAAAAACGAAAAAACCCGTTATAAGATTGAGAACGTTAAGTCAATTAACAGTAAATGGAGTGATTTTGCGCCAATGTTCTACAAAAAGGACCAACTCTTTTTTACTAGTGATAGGGAGAAAGGTGCAAGCAATAAAGCATATGGTTGGACTGCAAACTTTTTTACGGATGTTTATAAGGTGGTATACAAAGTAGATAAGAAAAATCCAAATAGTATTAAATATGAAATACCTACTTTGGTTGATAAAGATAAGGTAAACTCACCCTATAACGATGGTACTGTTGCTTTTGATAACAAAGGTGGAATTATGTATTTCACACAATGTAACGGCAAAGATGGAAAAGGAAAGTTCTGCCGTATTTGGACAGCAACGCTATCAGGGCAAGAGTGGACTGAGATTAAACCATTAGAATTCTCCTCTGATTCATTCAATAGTGGGCACCCGTCATTATCAAAAGATAATCAAATCATGTATTTCTCTTCAGATATGCCTGGAGGCGAGGGAGGAAAAGACATTTGGTTTGTAACATATAGTAAACGCAGCAAAACTTGGGGTGATCCGGTTAACCTTGGTCCAACAGTTAATACAGACAAAGATGAAGTTTATCCATTTATACATGAAGATGGAACATTATACTTTTCATCAAACGGCCATACAGGTATAGGAGCTATGGATATTTTTTATACTACTGGCTCAACAACAGATTGGGGTACTCCTGTAAACATGAAATCACCAATAAATTCAGGTGGTGACGACTTTTCAATTATACTATCAAAAGATAAAGAAAGTGGTTATTTAGCTAGTAACCGTGAAGGCACAAAAGGTCAAGATGATATTTGGCGTTTTTACATGGATCCTCTGGTGTTTACATTAAGTGGTGTTGCACGTGATGTAAAAACAAAGCAAATACTTGCAAATACTTTTATTACTTTAACTACAAGTGTTGATACTGGAAAAATTGTTGTTAAAACAGATGCTGCAGGATCATACAAAATAAATTTAAAGCCTAAATCAGATGTTGAATTGTATGGTTCGCACGAAGATTATTATGATAGTAAGATTGCATTTCAAACTACAAAAGGTTTAGATGTATCTACTGATTTGGTTCAAGATTTAGATTTAAATCCTTTTGATTATGAAAATGCCATTAAAGTAGAAGGTATTTATTATGATTTGGATAAAGCTAGTATTCGTCCTGATGCTGCAAGAATATTAGACTCATTAGTAATTACTTTAAATCGTTATCCAAAGGTACGCATTGAATTAGGTTCTCATACGGATTGTCGTGCAGATTCTGCATACAATGAAAATCTATCACAAAGACGTGCAGATTCTGCCGTTTCATATATTATTCGTCAAGGTATCGACTCGGCTCGTTTAGTAGCAAAAGGTTATGGCGAAAGTAAATTAGTTAATGATTGTGCTTGTGAAGGTAGCTATGTAAAACGCCAATGTACTGAAGAAGAGCATCAAATGAATCGTAGAACAACGGTTAAATTATTAGGTAACGACTACCGTCCTAAACCTAAAGAAGTACCTGTTGATCTTAAAGCAAAACCTGGAACAACAAAACCAGGAGCTAAACCAGGAACTACACCTACACCAAGAAGGTAACATCAAAAATAATTATACCTAAAAAGCCCACGAAGAAATTCGTGGGCTTTTTTTAAGAACTTTAAATTAAAAAGTTGTTTTTGTATTAATAAATTATATATTGTATGTGCAAATAAGCTGGTTTAATAAAAATATTTTACCAATTAACGGGATATAATAACAAACAAATTATACCTCAATTACACTACATTTTAAGGACGACTCTGTTAACGAGTCGTCCTTTTTTTATAATAAAAGCAATAAGTTTACGTTACATATTACATGTTTTTCTATTAGCTTTGAAAGTATATGCGTGTATCCATACTTTTGTTTTTATTTTGTTTTTTTTTAAATGCTATCGCACAAACAACTACTGTAACTCCTATTGACATTGAGATACAAAAAGCTGATGTTCTATTTATGAACAAAAAATATAATTCGGCAGCAACCTCTTATAAAAAAATTTACTCTAAAGTTAAAGACGAAGAACAACAAGCAACGATAAATTTTAAAATAGCCGAGAGTTATAGACTGAGTAATAACTTTAAGCAAGCTTTTGAGTGGTATGAAAAATTAATAAATACCAAATATCCTGATCCTAAAATTTTATACTCTTATGGCTTGCTATTAAAAAACTATGAGCGATATGGAGATGCTGCAAGACAATTTAACGATTATTTATTCGAAATGCCAAATGATGCTGAGGCAAAACGCGAAGTAGAAGCATGCAAAATTGCTGGTGATTGGAAGTTAAATCCGTTAAAATTTTCGGTAGAGAATGTTAAATCTTTAAACACGGTATACAGCGACTATGCTCCTTTTCTATCTGATGGAAAAATATATTGGAGTTCATCAAGAACAGAGGCTACAGGAAATATTATTTTTGAATGGACTGGACAAAAGTGTGCAGACATTTTTCAAAGCAATATCAATGAAAATTCATTTGGCACTGTTACTAAACCAAATGGTTTAATTAACAGCAATTATAACGAGGGTGTAGCTTGGATTGATAGCACTAATACAACCATGTATTTTACTCAATGTAATGGCTTAGATGGTAAAGGAATGAATTGTAAAATATATGTAAGCTATAAGCAAAATAACCAGTGGAGTTCAGCACAAGTATTGCCATTTTGTAGTGATAGTTTTAGTGTTGGTCATCCCGCATTTACTTCAGATATGAAACGTTTGTATTTTGCAAGTAACATGCCCGGAAGTATTGGCGAAAAAGATATTTATTACATTAACCATAACCCATTAACTGGCAAATGGGGCATTCCTGTTAATTTAGGTCCAAATGTTAATAGTACAGAGGACGAAATGTTCCCCGCTATTCACCCTGATGGGAAAATATATTTTGCCAGTAAGGGTCATTTTGGTATGGGTGGTTTAGATTTATTTTATACCATAGATTCTGTTGGTGGATTTACAAAAGCCATTAATTTAAAAAGTCCTATAAATAGTGGAGCAGACGATTTTGGAATTAATTTTTGGGGTAATCAAACTGAACCACAAAAACCATTCGCATATTTTACTAGTAACCGCGAAGGAGGACTAGGCGATGATGATATATATAGCTTAAGTGTTAAGCCGTTTGTATTTCTAGTAAAAGGTAAAATAATTAATCAAGAGGATAATACACCTTTGGCTAATGCCGAAGTATCTGCGGCTACATCAAACATGCCCATAAAATTGGTTAAAACGGATGTTAATGGGAATTTTGTGTCAGAATTGGACCTCAATCAAAATATAGAATTAAGCGCTGCCAAAGAAAAGTTTTTCAAGAGTACACCACTTACTGTATCATCTCAAAATATTAAAGCTGATACAACCATTGAATTGACTTTATACTTAAATCCAATACCTGATCAAGGTGTTGAGTTTACCTTACAAGGAATTTATTATGATTTAGATAAGTTTGATATTAGACCAGAAGCTGCTCGCGTGTTAGATTCGATGGTATTAATCTTGAAAAACAACCCCACCATTACCATCGAGCTGGCTTCGCATACAGATAGTAGGGCTGATGAAGCATATAACCTCAAGCTTAGTCAGAGGCGGGCACAAAGTTGCGTTGATTATTTACTTAAAAAGGGAATTGCAAAACCACGTTTAACTGCTGTGGGTTATGGAGAAAGTAAATTAATTAATGAGTGTGCAGATGGAGTTGAGTGTAATGAAGGCCAACATCAAGAGAACAGAAGAACAACTTTTAGGGTATTAAGCACCGATTATAAAGGACGATAAAAATTACTTGTATTGCTTTTTAACCCAAGTGGCAATTTCGTCTACAACATATTCTGGAACATTGTTGGGTTTATTATATTCAGTTGGTTGCGAAATACCTTCACCTTCCATAAGTAGGTGGTTTAATTTTGGGTACGAGATAAAAATAGAACAACAACTTTTTTGCATGGCTTTTTTCCAAAACTCAAATTCACTCATGGGAACTTGATAATCTCTTTCTCCCTGAATAAATAAAGCAGGTTTTTTATCCAAAACAGTATGTAATTTCCCTGGTCCATTGGCCATCATATCTCTTACATAAGGCATAGTTAAACCTAGTATCATCGAGTCTTTATTAATTTGGTTTGAAGATATATTTCGTTTCATGTATTCAGCTTTTTTAATCATTACATCATAGGCTTGTGTTGATGCACTGTCAGGCAAAAACTGTTTTAAATATTCAAACTGATAAGCCATTAAATCAACAACATTGCTATAGTTACCAGCCAAGCTAATTACACCTTTAATCTTAGGGCACGCCTTTGCAAAATAAGGCAACATAAATCCGCCTTGGCTGTGGCCAGCAATAAATATTTGTTTTGGGTTGATTCGTTTGTCTTCTGAAAAACATGCCACAATGTTTTTTATGTCTTCAACATATTCTTCATATAATAAAAAGTCATTTAGATTTTTAATGCCTTTTAAATTCGCAGGGTTAGCTGTTCTTTTATCGTATCGATATACTGCAATTCCTTTAGCTGCAAGTGCCCAAGCAATATCCTTGTATGGTTTATTAGGGCCTAATGTGCCATCTTTATCAGTGCCTCCACTGCCACCAACAATAATTACTAATGGCAAATTTTGTTGTGCTTTGGGTAAACTTAAAACCCCTTCACTAATAATATTTTCCGCAGGTACAGCAAATTTTGTTTCAATAAAATTAAGTGTATTAATGTAATCGGGAGGGGTGTACTTTAGTTTGGTATTTAAAAAATACATCCCAGATATTTCGCCTTTACTATTTATAGTGAGTTTGAACAAAAAACTCTTTTTAACGAAATCAATTTTGGTTTCAGTAATTTTAAACGAATCTTTTTGAGTTATAATAGTTTCGTTAATATATTGCAAAGAATCATAGTTTTCAATTAAACTATTCCAGGTTACTTCAAGTTGGTTTGCATCCATGTAACGCCTCATTGTTGCATCTTGGATGGTATAAATTTTATCAAATTGTTGTGTTTTAAAATAGGTAAGTACGCTTTGGGTAATATCTGCAGCGTTATTTTGTGCAAATACTGGAGCGATAGTTAAGCCTAAAATAAATATGTACAAACCAATTTTTCTCAATAAATTCATGCTGCAAGATGTTGAATTAATGTTTACCAATCAATCTTCAATTAAAATTTAAATCACGCATTTAATGGACATTCTGTGCTTCTTAAAATAAAAAAGCGACCTGAAGTTAATCAAGGTCGCTTTTTATTATTTTGTTAAACTAAACTTAGTTTAAAACTTCATTTACATTTACAAAAGGTAAGTTAAAGGCATCAGCAACTCCTTTGTATACCACTTTTCCATCAACAACGTTTAAACCTAATTCCAATTCTTTGTTATCAGCACAAGCCTTTTTCCAACCTTTATTTGCTAATTGTAAAGCGTATGGTAAAGTTGCGTTGGTTAGCGCTAAAGTTGATGTGTAAGGAACTGCACCTGGCATATTAGCTACGCAATAGTGTATTACATTATCAACTACATAAATAGGATCTTGATGTGTAGTAGCTTTAGATGTTTCAAAGCAACCACCTTGATCAATAGCCACATCAACCATTACTGTACCTGGACGCATGGTATTTAACATATCTCTGGTGATTAACGAAGGAGCTTTTGCACCTGGAATTAATACTGCACCTACAATTAAATCAGAAGTTTTAATCGCTTCGCGAATGTTATACTCGTTTGAGTAAACCGTTTTTACATTGGCAGGTAATAAATCATCTAACTGACGTAAACGGGGTAAAGAAATATCCATTAATGTAACATCAGCGCCCAAACCTGCAGCCATTTTAGCAGCTTGTGTTCCCACAATACCACCACCTAAAACCAATACAGATGCAGGACGAACTCCGGGAACGCCACCTAATAAAATACCACGTCCACCCATAGGCTTCTCTAAGTATTTTGCACCTTCTTGAACACTCATACGGCCTGCTACTTCACTCATTGGAGTTAATAACGGTAAGCTGCGATCAGTTTTTTCAACGGTTTCGTATGCTACGCATACCGCTTTACTCTTAATCATTGCAGTTGTTAATGGTTCGTGCGAAGCAAAGTGAAAGTAAGTAAATAACAATTGACCTTCTTTAATCAAAGGATATTCTAATTCAATTGGCTCTTTAACTTTTATAATCATCTCAGCTTTTCCATATACATCTTCTATGGTTGGTAAGATGGTAGCACCAGCAGTTACGTATTCTTCATCTTTAATACCACTGCCATTGCCTGCTGTAGCTTGAACAAATAATTGGTGACCTGCTTTTACCAATGCCGAAACGCCTGCAGGTGTTAAACCTACGCGATTTTCGTTATTCTTAATTTCTTTAGGAACTCCTATAATCATAATAATATGTTTTTTTTAAAAGGTGAGCAAAAGTAATACTCTAATACATAAAACAAAACGCCTTGCTAAAATGTGCAAGGCGTTTTGTGTATATCGATAGTTTTTTTCTTCTAGTTATTGTTTCTAACTGGAGAAACAGGTTCGGGTGTGTTTACTAAAACCTCCCCCTTTATACTCAGCACAATATCAGCACCAGCATTAGACTTAACCGTAATAACCTTGTGAAAAGCACCTGGCCTACCGTAAGAGTTATAAGCAGCTTTTATGGTAGCCTTTTTACCTGCCATTATTGGTTCTTTTGGCCATTCTGGTGTGGTACAACCACAACTGGCTTGAACATTGCTTAAAATTAAAGCAGTTTTTCCAGTGTTTTCAAATACAAAAGAATAAGTTGCAAGTGTTCCTTCTTTTATTTTGCCAAAATTGTGCTCAATTTTTTCAAACTTAATTACAGGCATGGTATCATTTGCATTGGATTGGGCATTAACACCTAAAACAATAAACAATACCACCAGCGTTGCGAATATTTTTTTCATGTACAGATATAAAATAACCTGTAGGTATTATGCCTACAGGTTTGTCTTAAAATATTAAAATTAATTAGTTTGAGGGAGTTGCTGCAGGAGCAGCAGCGCCTTTTACTTCACCTTTTAAAGTTAAAGTAACCATATCGCGACTTGCGTTTGAGGTTACAGTAACGGTTTTCATAAATGCACCTGGGCTTGCGGCATTGTATGTTGCTTTTATAAAACCTTTTTTACCAGGAGCAATTTTCTCTTTTGTAAATTCAGGTGTTGTACATCCACAACTAGCAGCAGCATTAAAAATAATTAAATCTGATTTACCTGTGTTTGTTACCACAAATGTATATGTAGCTGGCACACTTTGAGGAATTACACCAAAGTCGTGAGTTTCTTTTTCGAAAGTGATAACAGGGACATTTTTGTCAACCGGTTTTTGCGGAGCAACGGTTTGAGAATTTGAAACGAATGCAGCGCTAACAGCTACAAATGCGGTAATTATTAACTTTTTCATATTGTTTTATTTAAATTTTCTTTTAAGTTTTCAAAAACTGTTCCAAAAAGAGAAACACTCAAAATGGAACCTCGAATTTACACAAGCTATTTGTAATTGCAAACCTTTTGCCCTTAAAATAAACTTAACACTTAAATAGTGAGTTATCAAAGTCATTTTGTAGGCTCATTCAATGGTTATATATTTGGCCACTTATTACATGTAACCGTATGGGAAAATCTAACCAAGCAAAATTTAATGCAGAAGAGTTTAAAGCTTCAGTTATAAATGATTATGTAATAGCATATCGCAGTCGCCAATCCAGTTTATTGGGTCGTAAGGAGGTGCTTACTGGAAAAGCTAAGTTTGGTATTTTTGGTGATGGCAAGGAATTGCCTCAACTTGCTATGGCTAAAGCATTTCAAGATGGCGATTTTCGAAGCGGATATTACCGCGACCAAACTTTTATGATGGCAATAGGTCAACATACTGTACAAGAGTTTTTCGCACAACTATATGCCCACACTGATGTAGAAGCTGAACCAGCTAGTGCAGGACGTATGATGAATGGACACTTTGGCACCCGCAGTTTAAATGATGACGGAACATGGAAGGCATTAAAAAACCAAAAAAACTCATCTAGTGATATATCACCAACAGCAGGACAAATGTTGCGTTTAGTTGGCTTAGCTCATGCCAGTAAATATTACCGTCAAAATACAAAAATTATTGGCGATAACCTTTTTAGCGATAACGGTAATGAGGTTGCATGGGGTACAATTGGTAATGCCTCTTCTAGCGAGGGGCACTTTTTTGAAGCAATAAATGCAGCAGGTGTGTTACAAATACCAATGGTAATTTCTGTTTGGGATGATGGTTATGGAATTTCAGTTCCTGCAAAATATCAAACTACCAAAGAGAATATTTCTGAGATTCTAAAGGGGTTTCAACGCGATGAAAAAGGTAACGGCTTTGAAATTATTGTGGCCAAAGGTTGGAATTATGCCGAGTTAGTAGCTGCATACGATAAAGCAAGTAAAATTGCCCGTGAAGAACACGTGCCAGTATTGGTGCATGTAACAGAATTAACTCAGCCTCAGGGCCACTCAACCTCAGGTTCGCATGAGCGCTACAAAAGTAAAGAGCGTTTAGATTGGGAACAACAGTATGATTGCGTAGAGAAATTTCGTGAGTTTATTATAGACAACAGTATAGCATCAATTGATGAGATTGAGGCATTAGAAGCTGAGGCAAAAGTGCATGTAAATAATGCAAAAAAAGCTGCATGGGAGGCCTATCTATCTCCAATAAAAAATGAGGTAAAACAAGGTGTTGCCTTGTTAGAACAATTGGCAAACGTATCGGGTAAAAACGAAATTACAAAAATTGCTAACGAGTTGTTAAGCATCAGCGAGCCTGTACGTAAAGACATTGGTGTGGCTATAAATAAAGCATTGCGCCTAACATATGCAACCAATTCAAGTGAGCGCAATGCGCTGATACTATTTAAAGCTAATTTTAAAGAAATAAACGCGGAAAGATATAATAGTTACCTATTTAGCGAAAGCGCTGAATCTGCTTTAAAGGTAAATGAAGTAAAACCAATTTTTAGTGATGATAGCAAAGTAGTGGATGGACGTGAAGTCATGCAAGCGTTTTTTGATTTAGCTTTAACGCGCGATCCACGTGTATTTGCTTTTGGTGAAGACGTAGGCAAAATTGGTGATGTAAACCAAGGTTTTGCTGGATTACAAGAAAAACACGGTGAGAGTCGTGTGTTTGATACAGGTATTCGTGAGTTAACTATTATTGGACAAGGCATAGGAGCTGCATTACGTGGTTTACGTCCAATTGCCGAAATTCAATACTTAGATTACTTACTGTATGGCTTGCAACCATTAAGCGATGATTTAGCAACGCTTCAGTACCGAACCAAAGGCGGACAAAAAGCACCTTTAATTGTTCGTACCCGCGGACATCGTTTAGAGGGTATCTGGCACAGTGGTTCACCTATTGGTATGATACTTAATTCGCTTCGTGGTATGCATGTATTGGTGCCTCGTAATATGGTGCAAGCAGCAGGTTTTTACAATACCATGTTGCAAAGCGATGAGCCTGCACTAATTATTGAGTGTTTAAATGGATATCGTTTAAAAGAACGGTTGCCTGATAACTTAGGCGAATACAATATTCCACTTGGTGTTACAGAAACTTTAATTGACGGTAGTGATGTTACAATTGTAAGTTACGGAAGTACATTAAGAGTTATTGAAGAGGCTATTAAACAATTGCAAGAGTTTGGTATCAATTGCGAGTTAATTGATGTACAAACTTTATTGCCATTTGATATCAACCACAACATTGTTGAATCAATTAAGAAAACAAATAAAGTGGTATTTATTGATGAAGATGTACCGGGTGGGGCATCGGCTTACATGATGCAACAAGTATTGGAAGATCAAGAGGCTTATAAATACCTTGATGCTAAACCATTAACTATTGCAGCTAAAGCTCACCGTCCTGCTTATGGCACCGATGGTGATTATTTTAGCAAGCCTAGTGCCGAAGATATTTTCGAAGCCATTATGGATATGATGCATGAGTACAACCCAACTCAGTATCCTAAATTTATTTAATTCATTGTATTTTTATAAAAGCCTTCTGTTGAAAAGCAGGAGGCTTTTTACTTTAAACATATTATGCAAACAACTACATTAGCTCAGTTAAAAAAAGAAATGCAAACCTTGCCATATCCGCAGTTGGTAGAGCTTTGTGTGCGTTTGGCCAAATATAAAAAGGAGAATAAAGAACTGTTACATTATTTATTATTTGAGGCTGCTAATGAGCAACAATTTATTAATCAAGTAAAACAAGAAATTGATGAGCAGTTTAAGGATTTAAATACATCGCATGTGTACTACGCTAAAAAAACAATTCGTAAAATATTACGTGGGGTAAATAAGCATGCCAAATACAGTGGTGTTGCGCAAACTAATATTGAATTATTAATTTACTTTTTGCAGCACTTGCGTAAACTCGAAAACTTGCTTTACGAAAGCAATCAATTGATGAATTTGTACGATGCTCAACTAAAAAAAATAAACAAGGAGTTAAGTAAATTACATGAAGATTTACAATACGACTACCAAAAGGATTTGAACGATTTAACTTAACAACCCACCACCACCACGCAGCACAATTCTAAATGTAGTGCCTTTTTCAAGGGTCGATTCTTTAACAAATACTTTGCCTTTATGGTAGTCTTCTATAATCCGTTTAGCCAATGATAAACCTAAACCCCAGCCACGCTTTTTTGTGGTATAACCAGGCTTAAAAACCGTTTTTTGTTTTGATGGAGTAATGCCTTTTCCAGTATCTTCTATGTCAATATACACCTTATCGGCTTCGGTACTTATTTGTATATTAATATTGCCTTTACCGCTCATAGCATCAATGGCATTTTTACAAATATTTTCAACAACCCAATCAAACAAAGGCACATTAACTAATGCCAATGCATCTTCATCACTGCTGGTTACACTAAATTTTACTTGGCTTGATGAGCGTGTTCTCAGATAATCAACCGCACGTTGCATCACATCAAAAATATTTTTCGGCTTAAGTACGGGTGCTGATCCAATTTTACTAAATCTTTCTGTAATTAACTCTAATCGTTTTACGTCTTTTTCAAACTCTTGTAATATCTCTTCTTTTCCTACTTCATTGGCATCACGCATTAAATTAATCCAGCCATTTAGTGACGAAATGGGTGTGCCTAATTGATGTGCAGTTTCTTTACTCATACCAACCCAAACTTGGTTTTGCTCTGATTTTCGTGAATAACTAAATGCTAAATAAGCAACCAAAATAAATAGTGCAATTATACTCAGTTGATAATAGGGATATTGTTTTAGTTGAGTTAAAATTATGGAGTTTTTATAGTATAAATAGTTATATTTTTTATTCAGTTCGTCATAAAGTATTTTAATGGGTTCCCTTTGCGCCTTCATTTCGGCTAATTGTTGCTCTAGGTATTTTTTGTCCTCTGCTTTAGCGCTATCTAGGTTTCTATGTGCGGTAATGTTTCCATTATCATCTACCAAAATAACCGGAATCGTTTCGTTATCTTTAATGATATCAAGTAAAAAGTTGATGTCAGTGTTTTCGTTGGAATTAATGAGTTGTTTGGTAGCATTAGCCCACAACAATACTTTTTTTTCTTCTTCGGTAGCTAATTTTTGTACTAATTTATTGGTATACCAAAGACTAAATGCGCCAATGCACAAAGCCATAATAAACAGTAATCTTTTCCATCTTATCTTTTGTTCGTATACACCCATAGATATAAATCAAATATATGATGATATTTGCAATCTCAAACCATAACGAAACATGCACGCTAATATTGAGTATAAAGAGCAGAATTTCAGTGTAAACTTTGGTAATCCATTAGACATCAGTATCTCTATGAACAGTGGAGCTCAAAACCCAAATGCGTTTGGAATTCAACATCCCACATTCCAGCCATTTAAAGCGGGTGGTTTTGTGGGTAGTGTGGCTTTGGGTGGTAGTGTAAATTGCGAAAACCTAATAATAAATGCACATGGAAATGGAACACATACCGAGTGTGTGGGTCATATTAGTAAGCAACGAATTACGATTAACGAGGTGTTAAAACAATTTATGTTTTTAGCACAAGTAATCACCGTTACGCCTCAGCCAAAGAATGGTGATTTTGTATTGATGTTAAAAGATATTGAGCCATTTTTACATCCGCTTATTGATGCCATAATTATCAGAACTCTCCCTAATGATAATGATAAATTAGTTGCACATTACTCTGGTAATAACCCTGCATATCTGCAGCCAGAACTCTGTACATTTCTTAGAGAAAGTGGTATTAAACATTTGGTAATTGATTTGCCATCTGTTGATAGGGAGGAAGATTCGGGTGCCCTTGAAGCACATCATGCATTTTGGAATTATCCAGAAGCGACTCGTTTGGACTCTACCATTACAGAAATGGCCTTTATACCAAATCACATTGAGGATGATATTTATTTGTTGAACTTGCAAATTGCTTCACTACAAACTGATGCCAGTCCAAGTAAACCTATATTGTATAAAATAGAACATGTATTATAATAAGTTTAAAAACGAAGCCGACTTACCAAAGCAGGTTGAAGAAGAATTGGACGACACCGATGGTGGTGATGAACAGGAATTGTGGGAGCACCACCGAATTGTAGTTGATAAGGGGCAGACCTTGATGCGTATTGATAAATTTTTGATGATACGCCTTCAAAACGCCAGCCGCACCAAGTTACAAGCTGCCGCTGATGCGGGGAGTATTTTGGTTAACGAAAAGCCGATTAAAAGCAGCTATAAGGTAAAACCATTAGATGTAATTAGTATTGTTTTACCTCAGCCACCAAAAGATACCGAGATAGTTCCTGAAAACATACCTCTAGATATTATTTATGAAGACGAGGATGTGATGATTGTAAATAAACGTGCAGGAATGGTAGTACATCCAGGTCATAATAATGTTAGTGGAACTTTGGTAAATGCATTGGCTTATTATTTAAGAGATAATAATTTCACTAAAGAAAATAATATACGCCCCGGACTTGTTCATCGCATTGATAAAAACACAAGTGGTTTATTGGTTATTGCTAAAAACGATATCGCCATGACCCATTTGGCTAAACAATTTTTTCACCACAGTATTCAGCGCAGATATGTTGCTTTAGCTTGGGGTAATTTTAACGAAGACAATGGAACAGTAACAGGATATATTGGAAGAAGCGCAAAAGATAGGCGCGTTTTTATGATGTATGATGATGAAGAAAAAGGACGTTGGAGCATAACGCATTACTCTGTTTTAGAGCGTTTGCAATATGTATCTTTAATTGAATGTAGATTAGAGACAGGTCGTACGCACCAAATTCGTGTTCACATGAAGCATATAGGACATAACTTATTTAGTGATGATACTTATGGTGGAGATAGAATTTTAAAAGGTCTCTCGTTTACTAAATATAAGCAGTTTGTAGAAAATTGTTTTCAGTTAATGCCTCGTCAAGGTTTGCATGCACGTTCGCTTGGGTTTGTACACCCGCGTACAGGTCAAAATATGTATTTTGAAGCAGATTTACCACCTGATTTTGCTGCTGTTTTAGATAAATGGAGAAACTATAACAAGCACGTTTTAACTAAACAAGAAGATGAATAGTATACGTTTTAATATAACCGCTATATTCATTAATTTAATAACACTAAGAGGGCTTAATAGTTTATGAAATTGCAAGATATAACCTTAAAGGTATGCGCCTTAGCCAAAACTGTAGGTGAATTTATTCAATCAGAGGCAAAAACTTTTAGCCATCATGCAGTCGAAATAAAGTCGTTTAATCAACTGGTTTCATACGTTGATAAAACTGCAGAAGAAAAAATAGTAGCGGGTTTACAACTCATTTTACCAGAGGCGGGTTTTATTACAGAAGAACAAACCATCACCACAGCACAAAAAGAATACATGTGGGTAATCGACCCATTAGATGGAACTACAAACTTTGTGCACCAATTACCTATTTATAGTATAAGTATTGCGTTATTACATCATGGAGTTCCTATCATTGGAGTGGTGCTTGAGCTTAATAGAGATGAAATATTTTATGCTTGGGAAAACGGTGGTGCATACCTTAATGGGAACAAAATTTGTGTTAAACAAAACAATGAACTATCAAAAGCATTAATGGCTACAGGATTTCCATATTATGATTTTGAATTAATGCAGCGATACCTCAATACCTTACAAGAGTTTTTGCGCACAACTCAAGGTATGCGCAGAATGGGAAGTGCAGCCGTTGATTTAGCTTATGTGGCTTGTGGAAGATTTGATGGTTTTTTTGAATATGGATTAAGCCCATGGGATGTGGCAGGAGGAATAGTTTTAGTAAAAGAAGCAGGAGGTAAAATATCAACATTTAGTGGTACCGATGATATCATTTTTGGTAAAGAAATCATCGCTTCATCAACTCAAATCTATGACTCTTTTTATGCCATAATTAATAAAGGATTTAAGGCATAAAAGTCGATTTCTTTTTAATTATCAAGCCAAGTAAAAAGTAAGCTGTAAATAGGATGGCATATTCGCCAATCATATCTCCATTTTTAACGTAAAATGTTTGATCTGTATTCAAATTGATATTTTGCTTTAAAGCATTAGGCTCCCACCAATTTGTTTTTTGTAAGAGGTACCCCTTGTCATCAAAAAATGCTGATATACCAGTGTTTGCACTCCGTACAACATACCTTCTAGTTTCAATTGCACGAAGAGATGCATATTGTAAATGTTGTTTGTAGCCAGGAGTGTTACCCCACCATCCATCATTGGTTATAATGCATAAAAAAGTAGCTCCTCGTTTTACATATTCTGTTACGTATTCGCCAAAAACACTTTCATAGCAAATGATTGGAGCAGCTTTTAGCATGGTGTTGGCTGTAAAATTATGTGGTGCTTCATCAACCCCCAAGCTTCCTGTTGTGCCACCTAAATCAATAGCATATTGTTCAACATATTTTAATACAGATGAAAAAGGTAAACGCTCTACGCCAGGTACTAATTTACTTTTATGGTAAATATCAATTTCGGGTGTGTTAGGTTGTAAAAAATAGGCTGCATTGTATGCATCATAATATTGTCCTAGATTATATTCGCGAGCTGTATTACTTGGCTTTTCGCCTTGTAAATACTCTTTGTAACTATCAGCTCCTGTAATAATATTTACGGTTGGATATTTACTCATAAATTGCCTAATCAGCTTTATGGTTTCTTCATTGGCTAAATCGCGCTCATTTAAATTACCAACCAATGCTGTTTCTGGAAATGCAATTAACTGCACAGTAGAATCCATGTTTTTGTCGGCAATGGTTAGCATCTTTAAAGTTTGCTCATAATCGCTCATGGAGTTAAATTTCTCTTTATAGGGATCTATATTTGGCTGAACCACCATAATGTTAGCTTTAATTGCTGAATAAGATTTTTGTTTCTTTTGGTATTCATCCAATATATAAAACGATAAAAATGCTGGTGCAAACAATCCTAAAAATGCAATGTTAAATGCGCTTTTAAAACGTTGTTGTTTACTTAACGGTTTGTAAAGAACAAGCCATTGAAATAGTTTTTTATTGACCCATAAAATCCAAAGCGAACCACCTACGGTTCCTGTATATTCATACCACTGAACTAGCCATGGGGTTTGGGCAAATGCGTTCCCTAAAGTTAGCCATGGCCATGTAGCATCCCATCTTAAATGGAAATATTCAAATGCAAGCCAAGCCCAAATAAAGGGCCATAATTTTAAACTTGTTTGGTGTTTTTTAGCCAATTGATGTAGGAACATAAATGGCACATTCATTAACAAACTATTTAATATAAAAGCCATTACTGCACCACCTGCACTTGCATTCCAAACCCACCATGTTGTACCAATATTAAATAATAGAAAGGTACTAAATCCATATAAAAATGCCCAAGCAGCGCTTACTTTATTTTGTATAATAAAATGATGAATAAAAAACAAAGGAACAAAGCCCACAAAAACTAATGGAAATAAGCCAATTGGTGGCCATGATAAGGTGAGTAAGCAACCTGTAAGTATAGATAAACCAGCTAGTTTTATATGGATGTTATTTAATTTCATTTGCAGTAAATTACAACGCAACTTCTACCATTTAATAGGCATTTCCAAATAATCATTATTTAACAATGCAATTCGCAAAAAATCTATTTAATTTGCCTGATTCAATGCATATTAAAAAGTACTTTTATATAGCGGCTTTACTTATTGTAGGAAAAGCTCATGCACAAATACTCCCTTCCTTTGGCGATTCGCGAAGTGGTAGTACGGGAATGCAATTTTTAAAAATTGCACCCGATGCTCGTTCTATGTCTATGGGTGGTGCCTATGTTGCAATAGCAAACGATGTATCGGCCATGTATTGGAACCCAGCTGGTATAACACAAACTGATACAGGTTTGATTAATGTTCAAACCTCACATACAAGTTATTTTGGAGATATTTCTGCCAATCATGTTGGTGTTATAGGCCGCGTTGGTAAGCATTCTTATTTAGGTTTTCAGGTGTTTAACATGAATTACGGCACCATGCAAGAAACCACAGAGTTTGACCCAAACGGAACAGGTCGTACATTTGCAATTAACAATTATTATATAGGCCTTACTTACGCAAAAGTATTAACCAATAATTTCAGTTTTGGAATTAACGGGCGTTATGCAAACGAGGGTTTTCCAGGTATTAGCATTCACAATGTTTTGTTTGATTTAGGATTGAAGTATGATGTGGGAATTAAAAATGCACGTTTCGGTATTAACTTTAGTAATTTTGGGTTTAATGTAAAACCTGATGGTAAGGCGCAAATTTTAAAGTTTAATGGCCCCACGGATATTACTAACTTCACCACAGTTACCGTTCCTGGTATGTTTAGAATAGGTGCAGCATTTGATCCAATTAGAGGATATAAGCACAACCTAACCCTTGCAGCGCAGTTAAACCATCCAACAGATAATAATGAAACCTATGCATTAGGTGCAGAATATACTTTTAAGCGCATGTTTTATAGCCGCTGCGGTTATGAGTTTGCAAGTGATGAAGCATACCGTGCACCTTCAGCTGGTATTGGAATGAAATTACGCAGAAATTTTGGTGGTTTAACTATAGATTATGGTTTTTTAGCTAAATCGAGATTAGGAAATATACACCGTTTAACCATTGCACTAAATATTAAATAGTGAGCACTTTTTGTATGAAAAAGATTTTTAATGTTGCCGTAGGTTTGATGCTGTTGTTATTTTTTGCCGCTTGTGGCACCAAGGAAGATGATCAAACCAAGCAAATTTTTGAGCAAGGGAAAATAGATCCTGATTTGATACCAAATAAAATTGGATACGTACCACAGTATCCATTTTTTAATAATTTCTTGAATCCTGTAGATGTGTATGTTGGATTTGATGAAATGATATATGTGGTAGATGATAGAGGACTAAACATCTTGGATCAAACAGGTAAGTTGGCACTTATCATAAATATTCCTGGAGCAACTGATGTAACCCAAGATAGGCGTTTACATACATATGTCTTGGGTCGTGTAAATGATCCTTTGTTAGGTAATAGAGCAGCCGTTTATCATTTAATAAATACGGCAACAGGTAATTATCAGTTTATTGATACGCTTATTCATCCTTTAAATGATGAATCCCGAAGGGCAACAGCAAATAGACAAGCTGATGACGAAGCTGTTCAGTATACAGGGATAACCACTTTACATGATAATACGGTATACTTAACACGCATTGGGCCGCGTAATGATGTAAACTCATTTGTTAGGCCTGATAATGGTGTGTTGGTTTACGATGCTGAAGGTAAAAACATAGGCTTTGCTACTGGGTTAAATCCTAATAACTCAAGTTTGAAATCGGCAATAGGTATTAGTAGCATAGCAGGGTATAGCGCACCTCCGCAACGCTTACAAGGAATGAGCACATCTAAAAGTTTTCTGATTACACAAGCAGGCAAATCTCAAAATGTGGAGTATCGTACTTTGATGATTAATGTGTATGACGACCCTGAATTGGGAACTCAATATGCAGAATCGCCACAATATTTATCGTTTGATAACAGCAAAGCGGATAGATTTTTATATGAAAGTTATCGTTTTAAAAAGCCAGAAGATTGTTTCATAGCGCCTGATAATTTAGGGTATATGTTTGTGGTTGATAGCGAGACGGATTCACTATATGTTTTCACCCCACAAGGTTACGAGGGAGTTAATCCTCCTGCTAACTCTGGAATCACTAAACAAATAATTGTTTCGTTTGGTGGATTTGCCAGTGATGGAACTAATACTGGTCCATTTAGTTTTAATGATCCAAGTGGTGTATGTTATAATCGCAGAACCATATTTGTGGCAGATAAAAAGAACAATCGCATCTGTCGTTATAAGTTGAGTACCGATTTGGAGTAAGGTTTAATCATTTTACTTATAACAGATTGTATATAGCATACTTCAAAAGTTACAGTTTAATTAAACTTTTGTTTGGTATTGCGGTCTTAGTTTTTATTAAATAGTTAATATTTAGCATGCAAAAAATTTATTCAGCATTATTTCTAATAATAGTATCATCATTATCAACGTTTGCTCAGCGCCCAAATATGGGTGGTATGCGAACTATGCCAGCCATAGGTCGTTTGTATGGTAAGGTGGTAGATTCAAAATCAAAACAACCAGTAGACTTTGCTGCTGTTACCCTATTGGCTATGCAAAAAGACAGCATCATCAGTGGTATTCTTGCCAAAGCAAATGGTGATTTTAACTTAGATAAGCTGCCCATGGGGCGATATCGTTTGCGCATCACATTTATTGGTTATCAAACAATAACACAACAAGTATCTATTAGCCCAAATAATATTGAGCAAGATTTAGGAAATATTACGTTACAGGTTGATGCAAAAAGTTTAAAAGAAATAGTAGTAGAGGGTGAGCGCGCTGCTGTAATTATGACAGTTGATAGGAGAATTTATACGGTAGATAAAGATATTTCGGCCCGAGGAGGAACAGGGATTGATGCTGTAAAAAACATTCCAGGTTTGTCTGTAGATGTAGATGGTGGAGTAACTTTAAGAAATAGCAGTCCTACTATTTTTGTGGATGGTCGGCCAACCAATTTAACGTTAGAACAAATTCCTTCAGATCAAATTGATAGGATTGAAGTGATAACTAATCCCTCTGCAAAATATGACGCTTCAACATCAGGAGGTATATTAAATATAGTATTGAAAAAGAATACCAAACCTGGGTACAATGGATTAATAACGTTGGGAGCCGGTTTTCCAAATAGATACAACGGTATGGTTAATTTGAACATCAAAGAGGGTAGAAGTAACTTTAGCATTTCATACAACGCAAACTTATCTAAAAACCCAACTAGGGGATATACCAATCGTAGGTTGATTAGCAATGGAGAAACCAATGGTTTTTATAATCAAGAAAACGAAGTAACCATGGAGAATTTAATGCAAAGTGGCCGCATTGCATACGATTACAGCATAACTAACCGTACTACTTTAACGTTAAGCCAAGGCATGATGCGTGGAGGATATGAATCTGATGAATCACAGTCGTTCATTGATCTTGATGCTTCGAATAAAACGTTAACCTATGGTACACGTAGTACCATTGGTAATACACTTTGGGGTAACTACAACACACAATTACAATTGCGTAAAACTTATCCGAGAAAAGGAAGGGAGTTATCTACTGATATTACCTATAGTCGCGGTGAACGTAAAGCCAACAGCGATTTTGTTACCAATAATTATTATAGCAATGGCCAACCTATTAAAGCGCAAGAATTCCAGTTAAACAGAGGTTCAGGTAATAGTAATATTTTTACTTATCAGCTGGATTTTACCAATCCTATTACTGATACGGCTAAATGGGAGTTTGGTATTCGGAGTAATTATAAAGAAGATCTTTCAATACTTAATGTGGGATACCGTAACAATGCCTCTGGTGAGGTTTTGATGGACTCCACCTTATCAAATAACTTTAAAATTAGTGACATGGTAAATGCTGCTTACGCTACTTACTCAAGTATGTTTAAACAGATGGGTATTGGATACATGGTGGGTTTACGTTTTGAGCAAACTCGTTTTATTGGTGAATTACTCGGAAAAAATCAATCGGTTGCGTATTTATATCCTGATGGAATGTCGAATTTGGCCAAGGCATTTTTCCCAAGTATTTATTTAACAAAACGCATTGGTGAAAAACACGAAATTCAAACAAATTTCACGCGTAAAATTAGTCGACCTGGATTTATGCAGGTAATGCCATTTATTATGTTTGCCGATAAAATGAATTACCGTACAGGAAACCCATTATTACGTCCTGAGTTTATCAATTCGGCAGAAGTAAATTATAATCGCATATTCACAAATGGTAATTTATTTACATCTGTATATATAAAACAAACAGAAGGGGCCATTACACAATTTGCTCAAAAGTATAATGATACTTCAGATGTGTTATTGAATACCTTTATTAATGGGAATACCATGTATAACATGGGTTGGGAAAATAATTTCAAAATCAGCTTCTTAAAAAAGAAGCTTGATGTTACCATTAACTTAAATGGTTTTTATACAGATATTAGTGCTAATGTTGGAAATACTACCATTCAAAACAGCGGCTTTAGCTGGAATACAAAAGGTATGGTAAGTTATAAGTTACCTAAACAATACACAGTACAAGTAAATGGTAATTACGAAGCGCCAAGAATTATTCCGCAGGGCAAAACGCTCGATCAATACTCGTTGGACATTTCTTTAAACAAGGAGATTATGAAAAAGCTAAGTTTTAACTTGGTTGTTAATGATGTCTTTAACACCAGACGCTTTGGTACTTTCTATGAAAGCAATGTGATGGAACAAAATATTAGTCGTAGACGCGAAACCCGTTTTGTGCGCTTAAGTGTAACATGGAGATTTGGAGAGATGGAGGCATCTCTTTTCAGAAAACGCAGTAACCAAAGACGCGGAGATAGTAATGGCGGTGGAATGGATATGGAATATTAGTAGCAGATTATTTCTTACATAAAAAATCCCGATAGCAAATACCATCGGGATTTTTTGTTAAATATTATTCTAGATAATTAGATAATGCCTAGTTTCTTTTTAACGGCACCCATAATGTTATCACCATCTGGTTTGTGTAACAATGGTGTTCCCGGGCTGCTATCAAATACATAAGAGTAACCACCTTCTTTTGCAACAGTACTAATTGTAGTTTTAGCTTTTTCAATTATTGGCTTTAATAACTCTTGTTCTTTGTTACGTGCGTTTTCTTGTGCATTTTCTTGAAACTCTTGAATACGACTTTGCATATCACGTAATTCTTTCTCACGTAAATCTTTAATAGCTTCACTCATTGTTGCTTGATTTTTTTGGTAAGCAGCCAATTTGGTTTCAAACTCATCGCTCATTTTTTTCAATTCATCTTGCAATGTTTTGCTAAATGCTTCCATATCCGTAGTTGCCTTTTTGTATTCAGGCATCATACGCATTAGTTCTTGAAAATCGATGTAAGCAAATTTGTTTTGTGCATTGGCTGCTGTGTTGCCAAAAAAGGTGGCTATAGCAATAGCCAAGGTAATAATTGTTTTTTTCATGGTATTTATTTATTGTCTTTCTTTTGCAAATTTTGGTTGTCTTTATTTTTAGTTACTGCTACACCTAGCTCAGTTAATACCTCATCACTTTTATCGTATTTGGCATTTGAATACAACATAATTATCTCGCTTCCTTTGGCAAATATAAAATCTAAAGCGCCTTGTTTCGCAACTTTTTGCACGGCATCAAAAACTTTATCTTGTATAGGTTTTATCAATTCTTGTCTTTTTTTAAATAATTCACCTTCGTAACCAAATTTTTGGTTTCTATAGTCACGTAATTCCTTTTCTTTATCTTTAATTTCTTGCTCTCTTTTTTTTCTTAACTCTTCAGTTAATAAAACTTGTTCAGCGGTAAAATCGCGATACATTTTATCGATAGCTAGCTGTTTTTTTTCAATTTCTTTTTCCCAATCAGCAGAAAGTTGCTCTAACTGTTTTTGTGCCGAGCGGTATTCAGGAAGCATATCTAAAATATATTCGGTATCAACGTAAGCAAAACGTTGTGCATTGGTGTTAACAAAAGCAGTGCCAGCCAATAAAATTAACAAAAAAATCTTTTTCATCATTGGTTTATTTTATATATGATTAGAATTGTTGTCCAATTAAGAAGTGGAAATTACCACGGTTGTATTGGCCATCAACAGAGTATGTTGGTGCATCAAATCCATAACCATAATCTAATCCAATCATACCAAACATAGGTAAGAAAATACGCACACCTGCACCTACCGAACGATAAATTTGAAAAGGGTTATAATCTTTAAAGTTCAACCAAGCGCCTCCTGCTTCTGCAAATAAAAGCGGGAATACAGTAGCTTGTGGATTTAAAGATATAGGGTATCGTAATTCAAAGGTATATCTATTGTAAATAGTTCCACCTTCACGTACTTGTTGCTCAATTGTTCCAAGCGTAGTATTGTATCTTTCACTCTTAATGGGTGTTAAAGAGTTGTCTTGATATCCTCTAAGTGCAACTAATTCGCGGCCATCTAAATTCCATCCCATCAAGCCTGCTCCACCAACCCAAAAACGCTCAAATGGGGTCATGCCAACAGCTGGGTTGTATGTGCCAATAAATCCAAAGTTTGCGCGGCTCATGATAACTAGCTTACCAACAATTGGAGTAAAGAAAGTTGCATCAAATTTCCATTTATGAAATTCAAGTAGACGATACCTTTTTGATGGATCTAATGTTTTATAATCAACACCATTAAATGCAGAATATGGTGGTGTAGCTTGTATAGATAATGAAATATTTGAACCACTACTTGGATAGATGGTTTGATTGGTAGAGTTACGTGATAATACATAACGAAAACTGAAACTGTTCGAAATACCTTCTGGCACACTAGCTATATAACTTTTTCCAAATACATCGTACATGTTATTGTAACGTTGCATATTTAATGAGTATTGAGCCACGAAATAATCATCAGGCCATTTTAAACGTTTGGCTATACCTATACTTCCTCCCGTTGTAAATAAGGCAGAGCGCATTGCCTCTCCTTTGCGGTATCCATTACTTTGTACAGAATGGTAAATTGAAACAGTTAACGCATTTGGTTTTTTACCACCTAACCAGGGTTCAGTAAATGATGCACTATATGATTGAAAGAAAGTACCATTGCTTTGCGCACGTATACTAAGTCGTTGTCCATCGCCACTGGGTACGGGAGTCCATGCCTTAGAATCGAACATTTTTCGGGTAGAAAAATTATTAAGAGTTAGACCTAATGTGCCCACAACACTAAACATACCCCATCCAGCTGATAGTTCAATTTGATCGTTAGGTCGTTCTTCAACTTTATATTCAATATCAACGGTACCATTCTCTGGATGAGGAACAGGATTTACGTTTAACGCCTCAGGATTAAAATAACCAACAGTAGCTAACTCGCGTAAACTACGTGTAATATCGCTACGACTGAATAATTGACCTGGTTTAGTACGCAATTCGCGTAAAATTACATGGTCGCTGGTTTTGGTATTACCCACAACCGTAACTTTATTAATTCGAGCTTGTGGTCCTTCACTTATGCGTAACTCTAAGTCAATGGAGTCGCTTTCAACCAATACTTCAACAGGTTCAATTCTAAAAAATAAATATCCGTCATCCATGTATAAAGTACTGATATCTAACTCGGTTTGGCTCATGTTTAACCTAGATTCTAGTATTGCTTGATTGTATACATCACCACGTTTTATTTTTAGAATTTCGTGTAATTGTTGGCTTGTGTATTTGTTGTTACCAATAAATTTAATGTCACGATAATAGTATTTGGTTCCTTCGTTAAGGGTAATATTTATATTAATTGATTTTTTATCGAAGCGATAAACACTGTCTTTAATTATTTCAACATCACGATATCCTAAAGTTAGGTACTTTTCTATAATTTTCTTCTTATCTTCTTCATATTCACTCTCAATGTATCTAGACTTTGAAAGTAGGCGTTTACGTTCTTTAGTTTTTTTAAGTGCACTCTTCAGTTTTTTTGATGGAACTGTAGTATTGCCGTAAAATTGAATATTATTTATTTTAATCTTTTCACCTTGGTTAACCGTTATACGAAGTTTTGATGTGTTTTTACGTGGATCATCAGGAATAATCTCAAATGTTGCATCTGCATCTAAAAAACCTTTATCAATAAAATATTTTTTAATTTGTTTACGGGTAGAGTTTAGCATGTTATCCGTAATAATTTGACCAGATTTAATGGTAAGTTCATCACGTAAATTGGTTGCTTTACTTTTACGAAGACCTTTGATGGTAAAGTTAGATAAACGTGGTTTTTCTCTTAACGATATTTCAAGTGAAACTTTATCATCTGTAATATCAAGGATACTAATTTTTACATCATCAAATAACTTTTGCTTCCATAAATTATTAATTGCTTTTGTGATGTCGTCTCCGGGGATTTTAATTTTTTGGCCAATTTCTAATCCAGATAGAACTTGTAGCACGCTCTTATCATAGTAATTCGTTCCACTAATCAATACACCTGTAATTTCATATGTTTTTGGGAAACTATAATCAATGTATCCCATTTTAGACTTTGAAATGGAGCTAGTATCTTGTGCAAAAGTAATTGATGCAACAAGTACGTTTAAAAGTATTAGAAAAATATGTTTTGATGCTTTCATTAAATGGCTAATTGCTCGCTTGTTTTACCGAAGCGCCTCTCTCTTTGTTGGAAATTAAGTATGGCCTCATATAAATGTTCTTTGTTAAAATCAGGCCAAAGTGTATCGGTAAAATAAAATTCACTATAGGCTAATTCCCAAAGTAAAAAATTGCTAATACGATGTTCACCACTTGTACGTATCATCAATGCTGGGTTTGGAATTCCATTTGTTGATAAATGTTCATCTATTGTTTGGTCTGTAATATCGCTCGGTAGCAATTTTCCTTCTTTTACTTTATGTGCTATACTTTTAACGGCATTGGTGATGTCCCATTTGGCGCTGTAACTAAGCGCAAGTACAAGCGTCATTCGTGTGTTATTTTGCGTTTCATCTATAGCCGCCTTTAGTTCCTTAAAGCATTTTGGTGGCAAATCATCCATGTTGCCTATTGCTTGTAAGCGAATATTATTTTTCATTAAGGTATTGGTTTCTTTTCTAATGGTAGAAACCAACAATTCCATTAATGCTATAACCTCTAATTGTGGACGATTCCAATTTTCTGTAGAAAATGCATATAGTGTTAAATATTTAACACCTAACTCGGCAGCAGCTTCAGTAGCCTCTCTAACCGATTTTACTCCATTTTGGTGTCCAAAAATACGAAACTTGCCTTTCTCTTTAGCCCAACGGCCATTACCGTCCATAATTATGGCAATGTGTTCTGGCAATCTCTGCGCGTCAATCTTACTTTTGAGGCTCATTTTAGGTTTAAAAAATATAAGGTAGCGAATTTAATAAAATCTCGCACACTTAATACGTGTAAATATGCGATAAGTTACACTAATGTTGGTAACGAAGTAAAAATCGTTAAAATCAGGATTTCCCCTTTGGTATCCTGCTTTGTTTATAAAGGCACCTTCGTTCAAATTATAGGATGGATCTGCCAAGGCTGCTCCAACTATGCCTTTTTCATTTAATTGCTTGCTTGGATCAACATAGGTATTACTTACATCATCTAAATAATCGGTATAGGTTTTTCTAAATCCTAAGCTTCCTTCTAGGCTCATCTTTTTATTAGGCATCCATTTTATTCCTATTCCCATAGGCATCACAAGTGCTATACCATTGTATGCTTTTCCTTCCGTTTGGTATTGTTGTAAATCATACCATTCATTTTGGTAAAATCCTTGTGGGTTAAAAAATGCTGCTCCTAAACCCCAATATAAGTAGGGGGTAAATCGTTTATCTCTAACACCTGTTCCATATTTAAAGTAGTTAAATTCTACTAGGCCAGCAAATTCCGTAACATCAGTTCTAAATTTAATGTTACGGGCTTTGTTATAGCTAAAGTTTTCATCGCTTCCACTTACACGTAATTGAGTTCCAATTGCTGTTATAGCCCAAGTGTTGTTGAAATTTAAGCGTGCAAAAATTCCACCTGCTATTTTGGTTTCACTCAGAATCATATGCTGAGCCACATCACCTGTGTAATTAGCAAGGCCTGCATGTATTCCAAATTCAACTTTCTGAGCAAAAGTTGAAATACTAATAAAAAAGAATAGCGCTGAAGAAAGAGATTTGAACTTCACTAATAAGTATAACGCTTAAAGTCGTGGGCATAATATGCCGGGGTTCTGGAAAATATAAGAAATACTAAATCCTGCTAAAAAATACATGTCGGTACCCAATATAATACCTGGTGTTGTTCTAAAATCACCTTCAATGGCAATTGGCAAATTAGGATAATCAGTTGCCACTTCAGCTGTTCTGTTAGCCAAACTTCCAGCTGTTGGTCCGTATGCTCGAGAAACTACGTTGGCATTAGCATATTTTCCTCCAATATCATCTAGATATTTGGTAAATGTAAAGCGAAATCCAGCTTCAACGCCTACAACAAAACTACGTGAGACACGTTTTTTTATTCCCACACCCATAGGTAAACAAATCGTGGTTAGGTCATATTTTTTTAAGTTGTTATATTGAGTAGTTCCTTGACCTTCTGTACCTAGTGGTTGTAATTCGTACTCGTTACCTTGGAATGAAGTTTTAGGATTGAAGTGGAAGATTCCAATTCCACCAAATATATATGGAACAAAGGGTCTACCTCCTCTATCTGATAATTTATTAGGAACTAAATTATATTCAGCGTGAACAGAAAACTCGTAAATATCACTATTAAAGTTGGTATTACGCATCTTGTTTTTGGCATTAGAGGCTAAAGAATCGGCTCCTGAGATTTTCCCATAGGCTATCATGCCTTTCAAGGCTAATCGTTGGCTTACATTATATCTTCCCATTACTGCAGCACTCGGATGATACTGATCAAAACGCATCTTTTGCTCACTTACATCACCTATGTAATTCGAAACACCTCCATATACTCCAAACTCAATGTTTTGAGCATGCATTGACACAACAAAAAGAGTAGATGAAAATAATAGAATGTACTTGAATTTTGAAATCATATTAACCCCCATAAAAAACAAATATAGGTTTATACCTTAAAACGCAAAATGTTTACAAATGTTGTATCTTAAGCTATTATTAATTAATGGCTTATGTTTTAATGACTGATTAGTAAAAACGTGGACAACGAATGGATTTTCCATAGTTTCTTCCTCGACTTCCACCAGAACTTCCGCCTTTAGCCTCACCAATTGTATACGAAGCCGTTAAGCCTGTAGTAACATAAAAATCGCTAGCACCTAAAAACTTATTTAAACCGTTAGATCCTGTTCCTTCTTTTACATTACCCATTTTACTTCTTAAATCACCCGGGTTTCTATTTGCTGAACTCCTTGAGTAATAATATTGGGTTAGCGTGGGGAATGGTGTTGTACTCGGGTCTTGATATACGTTATCAGGGGCTATGTCATCAATATAAGAGGTATTTGTATAACGGACTCCTAATTCTAAACCTATTTGGAATTTACGGGCAATGTAGTATCTGGCACCGAGGCCAAATGGCACACAAATGGCGTCTCGAGTGTATGCAACACCAGATAATTGAAGTGGTGCTAGGCTTTGTAATTCACCATTATAGTCACTTTTTGGGGTGAAATTGAACATACCCACACCTCCAAATAAATATGGAATGAATGGATTTGCAAACCTTCTACCTCTGTTACGGTCTTCTATTAAGTTCCATTCTAATAATAATGAACCTTCAAGAATATTGGTTTCAAATGTCCAATTGCGCTCTTTTTGCCATTTGCTCTCGCTTAATTGGTCATCGCCAGATACTTTATTAAATCCTCCGTATGCTTTTATTGCAAAGCGGGTGCCAAGTCTGTAGCGAAGAAAACCTCCAACTGCTGCGCGCATTGTAGTAGGTTCAAGTTCGTTAACAACATCACCATAATAATAGGCACCGCCCAAAAGTAGACCAACGTCTAATTTTTGTGCAGATACGTTTCCGCATATAGTAGCGGAGAGTATTAATAGTGTTGATATGTTAAAGAGAACTTTCATTCTAAAGGGTTTAAGATGGTGCAAAACTACTATAATAAACTATAATTCCAAGTCAATTGCGATTGATTCCTTTTAATGCAATCAATTTAGGCATTTCTATTGTCAACCCCCCACATTAATTTTTTACGCAATGTGTTTAAATAATTTTCTTCATTAAATCGAATGAGGTGAAATTGAAAATCAGCTTTTCTAACTGCAAGTTGTGTGCTACTGTTTATAGATTCAGATCTAGAATCAAGTGAGACAAGGTAGCTGGTTGCTCGGCCCTCAATCTCGAAAGACAATACGTTTTGGTCGCTTACAATTATAGGTCTTACATTTAAATTATGAGGAGCAACTGGTGTAATTGCAAAGCTTGCGCTTGTTGGATAAAGGATAGGTCCTCCACAACTTAGTGAATAACCAGTTGAGCCAGTTGGGGTAGAAATAATTAATCCATCACTCCAATATGAATTTAAAAATTCACCATTAATGTATGAGTGGATAATAATCATCGAAGAGGAATCCTTTTTGTGAATTACAAAATCATTTAAAGCATATTTTACACCACCAAAAAGTGGCTGGTTTGATTCTAATTGGAGTACAGATCGGCTATCAACTTGGAAATGTCCTTTACGTAAGTTTTCTAAAGCTTTTTGAGATTCGTCCATACTTACACTTGCCAAAAAACCGAGACGTCCGCTATTTATTCCTAATACAGGAATCTGAAGATCTCGTATATATGTGAGACAGTCAAGCATCGTACCATCTCCACCAATACTTATCATGTAATCTACCTCGTACTGCTTAAGTATATCGTAACCATCAAAACTATCTGTTTCTTTTATCTTAATCTCGGCTTGTTTGCATTGAATGAGAAAGGATTCCTCAACCAGAAAACTAATTTCGTTTTGGTTTAAGTAATCAAACAGGTTTTGCAGCTGTTTTTGGTATTCCTTTTTATAAACCCTGCCGTATATAGCGAGTTTCATGTTTTTATGTATTAATGTATTTAATCAACCAATCTAGTCTTTGGTTTAAGTTATCAGCTACTTCACTTAATTGATGAACAGATTTAATATTGTAATTGTATCGTTCAAAAGTGTGAAGTACAGTTTTTATTTCAACGGAGTTTAATTTTAAGCTAACTTCAAGTTTGTTGTTCTCTAAATTTCGGATAAATAGTCCAGTAATTTTAAAATCATTACTTTCTGTAATACGTGCAATTTCAGTAAGTGAGTAATCTCTTGGAAATATTTCGAGTGTAATAATAGCACCCGGCAAACTGTTTGCTGTATTTTTTGAGTAGGCTTTTAATAAATCTGCGAGGGAAATCGCGCCAATATAGTTTTGGTTCTCATCACATACTGCAATTGTTGTTGAATTGGTATCATACATGATGCGAGTAATATCAAATAGATGTGTATTTGTAGGAATGAACAAGAGCTTATTTTCCATAACCTGCCCAACTGTTTTGTTCTGTGTTTTTTCAGCTTTGCTTATGTGTAAATAGCCCAAAAGTTTACCAGATTCTACTACGGGCATTTCCACCACTTTAGCATCGTGCATAAAACTGATCGCAGCATCGCATAAATCCCCACATTTTAGTGGAATTATTTGATCAGATATCAGTTCTTCAGCTATCATTATTTAGCAAGTTTTTTAAGGTAGAATGCCTCTGCTATTTTATTGAATTCGGTTGGGTGTTCCATCATTGGAACATGTCCGCAATTATCTAAAAAGTGAAGCTCAGAGTCTGGTAATAACTCATTAAACTCTACTCCAACATTAGGAGGCGTAATTACATCATTTTTGCCCCAAATTAAACAAACAGGGATCTTGATATTTGGAATATCTTTTCGCATGTTATGTCTTATAGCTGATTTGGCCATGGTTAAAATGCGTAAAACTTTCATTCGATCATTAACTGTTTCGAAAACTTCATCCACTAATTCATCAGTGGTATTTTTTGGGTCGTAAAAAGTAATTTCTATTTTTTTTCGAATAAACTCTTTATCACCTTTTTTGGGATAATTTCCTCCCATAGCATTTTCATATAGTCCACTACTTCCTGTAAGTAACAATGTTTTCACATTTTCAGGATGTTTTTTTAAATACACTAGGGCTACATGTCCGCCAAGTGAATTGCCTAAAAGATTTACACACTTAAACTTTTTATATTCGATAAATTCGTGGATAAAATTAGCTAAACCCTCAACACTTAGGCTTAAAATATTCATTTCAAAAATTGGCATCAATGGAATTACCACCTTATATTTTTTGGAGAAGTGTTCTGTAACCTCTCTCCAATTACTGAGCGCTCCAAATAATCCATGTAAAAGCAGAAGTACCTCGCCTTCACCTTCTTCAATATACTTAAAATTACCTTCTTGTTTTATCGTTAAATCCATTTATGTATTACGAATTGCAACCAAATATAAGAAAATTAACTTATCCTAAACTTTGTTGCACCATTAGAACAAAGTTTTTTATAAGGGTAAAGCCTTGTTTTGTTAAACACGACTCGGGGTGAAATTGTATGCCAACGATAGGCAATGTGTTATGAGTCAGTGCCATAACTTCGCCATTTGCGCTGTGTGCAATAATTTGTAAAGGTGGTTTGATGTTGTTTAAAATTAGTGAATGATACCTAGTAATCTCAAAACTCTCAGAAACATCAACAAATAAATTGTGGTTTTTGTGTTGGGCCACATCAACTTTTCCATGTTTGGGTATTTTGGCTTTTTGTAAAGTTGCACCAAAATATTCTCCAATAGCTTGATGACCCAAGCAAACTCCTAATATTGGTTTGGTTTTATGGTATTTATCAATTACCTCCATTAAACAACCTGCATGTAATGGTGTTTGCGGTCCGGGAGACAATACCAGTGCGTGATAGATGTTCACGAAATTACTGTCCTTTAACTTAACATCATCGTTACGAACAATATCGCAAACCACATTACATTGCCTTATATAATCAGCAAGCATGTGTGTAAACGAATCGTAATTATCTATCAGTAGAAATTTCATTTTACTGCCTTTTGATAAACTTGCAATGTGAGGCTGATGTGATTTTGCCAGTTGAATTGTTGTTCTCGGATTTTACCTTTTTCAATCAATTCCTGCTGTAGTTTGGTATTGGTTAATACTTCGTTTAGGGCAATTGTTAATTGTTTTACATCTGTAGCATCAACATAGTAAGCGGCATCACCACCAACTTCAGGTAAACTAGTTGCATTATTAGCCAAAACTGGAGTTCCGGCATTAAATGCTTCTAGCATGGGAATGCCAAAACCTTCGTATGTTGATGGGAAAACGAATAACTTAGCATGTTGATATACATAGCGCAACTCAGAATCGCTGAGTTTAGCATGGTGTAGTTTATTATTTACATTTAATTTTTGGGCAAGGGCTAACTCATCTTTATTAAATGATGCACTTCCAGCACAATATAAATGCATATCTGGATTTATTTTTGACAACTCGGCAAACGCATTTAATAATGAAATAAAGTTTTTGTATCCACCACGTTCGCCTGTAAAGAGGATATAATTATCGGGCAGTTTTTTGGGCTTTACACCTTGCTCTGGTAATGATTGTGCCAATGGAATTATATTTACTTGCTCTTGATTTACAAAGGGATAAATACGAAGTAAATCTTTCTTGGTATGTTCAGAAACCACAATGATTTGATTGGCAATTTTCAGGTTTTCTTCCTTCATTTTTGCCATTTGTGTGTAGTGTGAATTGTTTGGTGTTTGCTCGTGTATTAAATCATGCACGGTAAACACTAAAGGTAAATTAGCCTGAGTTAGTGCTTCTAAGTAGTAGTTGGCATAAAAGGTTGGGTGAAAAACATCAGCCTTTTTTTTACCAATAGTGTTAATGGTTTTTTTATGTGAATACCCTCCGTAAATACCTCTTATTAATTTACCTTTTAATGGAAACTGATAAGGTTTTAGAAAGGAATTTGTGTTGGGTTTGAGTTGCAATAAATATTCGTTTTCAGAGTAGTTACAATTAAACATCAGTTGGTGTTCGGGGTTTTGTTCAATACCTTGAATAAGCTTGGCAAATATGCGCGAAACACCACCAAAACGTTGCCTGAAAAACACCTCATCATCAAACAAAATATGCATGAAATTAACTCATTAATTTATGGTCGGTAAAGGTTTTGGTTTGAAGTCCAAGTTTGGCGAACCAGTACAAACCAAATTTACTGCCTTTATAAAGTAATTTAAACACCAATGGATTGATTTGTTTTTTACTCAAAACATGAAAGTTAGAACCATTTGATGAAAGGTGTAAACCATGTTTTTGTGCAAGGTGTAACAACGAATTTTTATGATAAAAAGCAATGTGTTGTCCGTGGTTAAAGGCATAGTACCACCAATCTTTTGTTGGTGTATTATCTGGCACAAGTTCTGTAGAGAAAATAATATTATCTGAGTAAGATAACATATCTATGAGTTTTTCTTCTGGGTTATCAAGGTGTTCAAAAACTTCAAAGGCCGTTATGGATTCATAAGTTGTTCCTTTTTTGTGCTCAAACCCGATTGAAACTAAATTCTTGGCATATTCATCAACCCAATAATAATCGAATCCTACATCTCGCATCATGCGTGTAAAAATACCGTAACCACCAGCATAGTCTAAAAATTTCTCATTTTTATTAAATAAAAAACTAATAAGTATGCTAACTATACCTCTAAAACGCTCGTTACGCGATATAATTCCAGTATCGTTATTGTTTATAGCGCTTTGGTAAGCCTCACTTAACCAATAAGGTTTTTCTGTTTGTATAAAATGGCAATTTTCACATTGCTCATATTGCACGTCATACTTATTAAGTACTTTGGCTATAAACAATGGATGCATATTACTACTGCAAATTTTACAAGTACTCATGGTTATTTTGTTTGATTGTTTATAGCTACTATATTTTGAAATCCGAAAATTTCTGTAAGTAAAATGTTGTGCTGCTCAACCTTTAGCAAACCGTTTGGTAACACCCTATAAAAAGAGTATTGAGGCAGTATTTTAATAAAGTCTTTCATGAATACTTTACTGATGATATTCATGCTGTTAAACTCAAAATGTATAGCCTTAATTTTGTTGTTTTTAATACTTTCAAGGCATCCACTCATTACGCTGTATTCAAAACCTTCCGTATCTATTTTAAGTAAATCAACATGTTCAATATTATATTCTAATATAAATGCATCTAGTGTTGTTACATCAACCTCGTGCACAATTGTCTCGTTATTATTGTATAAATCTGAAAATACTCCTTCTAATAGGGTAGCGTGTTCTGAGCCATCATTATTTGCGTAATCGTAAAACTTAAGTTTCCCTATGGTGTTGGCACAACCTTTATTAATGGTTTTAAAGCCATGTTTTTTGGCTTTTTCCTGTAACGTTAAAAAGGTTTTAGGATGTGGCTCAAAAGCATATAAATCAATATCGGGATTATAACTTAAAACCTCTTCTGCATAATTGCCAACATTTGCCCCAACATCAATAACTATTTGTTTACCAGTTTTCTTCAATAGTTTTGTCATTAGCATTTTATCGCCCTTGTGAACCAATGTAAACTTATTATCAATACCCATTCCTTTAACAGATAATAGGTAAAGAAATTTATTGATTTTATAAAAGTAGGTTTTCGTAAAAAATGTTTCTAGAAATAAGAGCAAACTATTCATCTTGTAATGTTCTAATTTTGGTCGAATATAAACGTATTGTTTTTATAAAGTTAAATGAGTTGAGCATGAGTTTAAAATGCACCCTTGTTTTAGGAAACAACAGTAAACAGAGAAAACCGGAATAAAATTGGGCAATAAATGTGGCGATTGCTGAGCCCACAATACCAATTTTAGGGATAAAATAGAAATTTAATAACACATTGATAATAGCGCCAAAAATGGTATTTATGGTAGTAAATCGCTGCATCCCTTCAACAATAAATGCTTGGCTGTATGCTACTCCAAAAAATACAAAAACACTGTTACAAAAATGTACTTTTAGTACAGCAGAAGTTTGTGTGTATGCTTCGCCATAAAGAATGCTAACTATTAAATCACCAAAGATAACTACAACCAAAGAAACCACTATACAAATAAGGGTAAAAACAGAATACAACCTTTGCATCCTATTTAAGTATTCCTCTCTGCTAATTTTTAACCCGTTTATTATCGCTGGAAATAAAGAACCTGCTATAATTCCTGGTACTACATAAAACGCTTCACTTAATTTAATTGCTGCAGTAAAATTACCAAGAGATTTGGTATCTAACATTTTTTGAATCATGAGTTGATCCACTCTCATGTAAATTACAATAAAAAAGCCTGTAAAAATGATAGGAAATGATTCCTTTAGCATTTTAACTGCAAGCACTTTATCAAACGACCACTTAGGTAAAATAATTTTGAGTCTATATATAATTATCTGACTGGTAGTAGAAACGAAAACCTCTCCGAGGATTATCCATACAAAATATTCTATAGCATATCCATTTATCATTCCTAAAACTTTAAGTATAGCGGCTATTACAGTTGCTATCTGTTGTGATAAAACGGTGTATTTGGATTTTAAGTTAGATTGGAAATAAAAGTCTATTACTTGAAATGGGTATAGCAGATAAGAAAGGCCCACAATTATAATGTAATACCTCATTTCTGGCAGGTTTTCTAAAAATATTGCACAAAAAATAAGTATGGCAAAGGCTGTTAATGACGATATTAATTTTAAAAAAAAGGTTGTGCCTATTATGGTATTTGCTTTTTCGTGGTTGTTTACAAATTCTTTTATTGCAATTGCATTTAATCCGAGCATGGCAATAGGATTAAGCAGTTGCATATATGTTGATGCATAGCTAATACTACCAAGGCCCTCGGGGTTTAAGTATCGCGCAAGAAAAACCCCCACAATTATATTGATAACTTGTTTCAAGAAATTATCAGCAAACAGCCAGCCCGTATTGGCGGCATATTTTTTAATATGTGGTGATTTTATTTTATTTAAAAATGGAATTTGCACAGTGCGCAAATTAATAATAAGTATCACACAAACGACATTCGTATAGATATATTTTAGCAATTAAAGCGCTTTGTGTATTATTGCCAACTTACTAATTTTAGCATGAGCAACTCTTTTGATGTTCCTATATTGATGTTGGTGTTTAACAGACCTGACGAAACCCAACGTGTTTTTGATGCCGTTAAAAAGGTTAAGCCGGGAAGGTTATATGTTGCAGCTGATGGAGCAAGAGCTCATAAATCGACAGATCAGTTGCTAACCTTACAAACACGCGATATCTTTAATCAAATAGATTGGCCTTGCAAATTAAAGACCTTGTATAGAAATAATAATTTGGGTTGTGGACCCGCAGTTAACGAAGCAATTACTTGGTTTTTTGAGCATGAGGAAATGGGAATCATATTGGAAGATGACTGTTTACCATCATTCGATTTTTTCAGATTTTGTAAAACCATGCTCAACCATTACAAAGATGATGAAAGGGTGATGCAAGTTTGTGGTTCAAATTTCCAACGAGGTATTATTAGGGGAGACGCTTCCTATTATTTTTCTATGCACAGCTTTATTTGGGGTTGGGCTTCATGGCGCAGGGCTTGGCAACATTATGATTTTAATTTAGATAATATTCAATCAGATAAAGAACTCAACTTAGATTATTATACCTCACATAAGGGGCTAAAGCGCTATTGGCAACAGATTTTTATGTTTAGTAAAAAACATGTTTTCAATACTTGGGATTATCAATGGGGGCTAACTATTTTAAAGCAAAAAGGACTTAGTTTAGTTCCTAATGTAAACTTGGTTACTAACATTGGCAATACCGATAACTCTACGCATGGTAGTGCTAATGATACATCTTGGACAGTAAACCAAGTAGTTTTTGAGCTAAACGAAATTAAGCATACTAAAGAGGTTAAAGTGGATATCGATGCCGATGCATATTTTTACGATCAAGCGCTTAAACCTAAAAACAACCTATTGCAAAAAGTAGTTAAAACTTGGCGCTATTTAAAGTGGAGGTTCAGTTAAGGATATTTTTTTTCATCAACTTCATTATTGTTGTTAAAACGATGAAATTTTTCTAGAATAACATACTTGTGCTTTAAGTTCAATACTCGCATACATAATTTAAGTTTATTTCGTATAATTGCCATTATGATAAAAATCCTGAAACGATTAGTAAATAACTTTGGTATAGATATTATAAAACACAATAGCAATATCACTAATCCAACTTTACTGCAAGAAAAATATCAAACTTTAATAAAGGAATCCATTTATTTATTCGAGAAATATAATGGTTATAAACTCCCTGAAAACCCTCAACGTGTAGCCTTATTATCTAAACTTTTAGGTACTAATATTAGCGAAGGATTAAGTATTGTATCATGCTTAAATAAATCACTTAGTGTGTCGGGTGATATATGCGAGTTTGGTGTTGCACAAGGTACTACATCTGCATTAATGTCTAATGAAATTAGAGGACTAAAGGAAAGAAATCTTTGGTTATTTGATTCGTTTGAAGGATTACCAATGCCAACCGAAAAAGACCAATTAAAAGATGATATCTTTAGTTTAGGTTCAATGGAGGCTTACAAGGGAACAATGGCATGCGGTATAGATCAGGTATCGTCACGTTTAAAAGAGATTTCGTTTCCGAAAGAAAATACCATGGTTGTTTCAGGGTTTATTGAGCAAACTATTCACCTTAAAAACCTACCTGAAAAAGTTTGCTTTGCTTATGTAGATTTTGATTTTTATGAGCCCATATTAATTGCCCTAAATTTCTTACATACTAGGATGGAAAAGGGATCTTTTGTGGTGGTTGATGATTATGATTGGTTTTCAACTGGAGCAAAAACAGCTGTTGACGAGTTTTTTGAGCAAAATCAAAGTTTTTACAAACTAACTGTGCCAGATAAAACGTTAGGGCATTTTGCTATACTTGAAAAGATTGCTTAAAGATGCTTTTATTAGTTGATTAACTATCAACTTTACATGTACCTATCGCTTTACGATTGTAAAATGTTGTTGAGTATTTTCTTTAGGTGGTTTTGATATAATTCTTGACTGTAATGCTCGGTTGCTTCTTGTCTTGTTCTTTTTGATAGCTCTAATAATTCTATATCCGTTGTATTTAAATAACGTTCAAGTTGTTTATTAATGGCATCATATGTGGTTTCATCTGCCATAAATGAAATGTCATCAATATCTAGTCCACAGGCTTTGGTTATAATGGGAATTAATCCTCCGTGTTTCATAACAGTTAATATCGCTGCTGCGCCACCTTCGCTTGCGCTCGGGAAAATTAAGGCACCACATGTTTGCATTAATTCACTAAATTCTTCCGTGTTTATATCAACAAATGGTTTTACATCCAACCGATTTTGTGCAATCAAATGTTCAAATTGGTTAATTAGTTCATATTCATTTTTAAGGTTTAAACCTCTGATGTATAATTTTAAATTTTTATGTTGATCTATTAATCGTAATGTTAAATCTAGCCCTTTATGAACGCTACCTTGACTACCAAACCAAAGTAAATTATATTTCACTTTGCTAAAGTCTTTTTCAATTATTTCAATTTCGTTATTTAATTCTAACGGAAAGCAATTTAGTCGGTAGTAAGATGTTTGATCGTAATCTTGTTTATATGTGTTTAATACAAACTCATTACCAAGGCAAATAACCGCATCTGATAAGTATTTTTGAAGTGGCCATGCCTCTCCTGTTGTTCTTACTAGATTGGGATTTAAGGAGCCCCCATTTCGCACATGTTCTTTTAATCTTAGGCATGATACAAGATTTGAATATACCGTGTTACATCCAGGACTATATACAATTCGTTTCCCGTTAAAACTTGAATCATAAAATGATTGTTCAAATTGATGACCAAATCCATAAATAACCACATATGCTTTGAAATCTACTTTTTTATGGTAATCAAAATCTATTACATCAACATTAAAGCCCATTTCGCTCAATATTTTGGCAGCAAAAGTGCATTCAAGGTGATTGGTGTGTTTGTTTTTAAGCCCGCTAATGAAAGGTTCGCTTAAGTATGACACTAAAGCAGTTTTATTAAACGTAGTTTTGAATACATTTTTTTTAAAGTAAGTTTTTCTTTCTACAGATAAATGCATACTTACCTTAGGAATAAACCAATTTAATATTGATAATGGGAATTGTAGTATCTTAAACATTTAAAGCAAAATTATACATTTCAAACTTATTCCTACTTATGTACTAAATTAAGTTACGTTTACATAAAATTACATGCTTGTCGATTAAATACTAAATTATAATTGTCAGTCAAATTAGATGTTTGCATATATTCTAAATGTTCCATACTCTTTTTAGTTTAATCGAAAGATCTTTACTTTTGTTAGATTTTAGCTTAATATTAATTTCTTTTAAGCCGTATTACCTAAATTTAGTAATCATTATTTACACAAGTTATTCTTTATAGAATTAGTTTAATTTATAAATCTTATGTCTCTTAATTCAGATTTTAGTATAGAGAGTGCAAATATAAAACATGCCGAAATATTGTCGAAAATAGGAGGAGATACCTTTTATGAAACCTTTAGGCCCTATAATACAGAAAGTGATATACGCTCTTATATCATAAAAGCTTACCATATTGATATCATTACCCAAAACCTTATCAAATCAAATATTGCTTATTACTTATGTTATGATGATGAACAAGTAATTGGTTACATAAAACTTATTCATGATACTACTTATAAAGGTTTGAGCGGGAAGTGTATTGAGTTGGAGAAGATTTACATTTTAGGGTCATATTTTGGTAGTGGTGCCGGTAAACTATTAATGCAACAAGCCATACAGCATAGTAAAGAAAATGGCTTTGAGTATTTGTTTTTAGGTGTTTGGCAGGAAAACGAAAGAGCTATTAACTTCTACAAAAAAGTTGGTTTCGAAGTTTTTGAAACCAGACAGTTTCAATTGGGCGAAAGTTTGTGTGATGATTACATGATGAAACTTAAGTTATAACTTACCTTCTAACATCATTAACCTAGCTTTTAACACTGCTGCAACAGTTAGCGCATCGGTAACTTTTCCTTCACATACCCAGTTGTACAATTCATCAAAAGAAATCATTTGTTGTTGTAAAGTCTCATCTTCATCAGGGTTGGCCTTATAGTAAGTTAGGTTTTTAGCAACATACAAATGTGCAATTTCATCTGAGGCCGAATTACTCAATTGCATGCTTTGAATATGTATCCAATCTTGAGCAACAATACCAGTTTCTTCCAGCAATTCTCTTTTTATTGAAATCAAAGGATCAACGTCTATGTCTCCGCCACCCTCGGGAATTTCCCAAGTATATTGGTTAAGTGGTAAGCGGTACTGACCAACAATCCAGGTATTATTTTTTTCATCTAATACCAAAACACCCAAGGCCAATTTTTTAAAATGAATGATACCATAAATTCCCTCTTTGCCCGATGTATGTCTTACTTCATGGTGCGTTACCGTTATCCAAGCATTATCATAAGCCACCTGTTTATTTATAATTTGCCATGGATTTTCCTCATTTGGTTTCATTGGTATTGTTTTTGTATTTTGCACAAAATAAATGTAAAAATATGTGCACTAAAAATTCAATTTTTGTTTTGATAGGTTTGGTGTTTGTAGCAGTTGCGACATCTTGTACCCAAAACGAGAACGATAATACAACACCTCAGCAACAAATTGTAACTACAGATTCGTCTGAGTATAATGGTAGATTAAAAGCAGAAGTGCGTAACGTTAACAATAACCTTGAAGATAATGCCATAGTATACCTTTATGCTAACTATAACGATTTGGTAAACAACCTATCGCTAAATTTTGTGTACACCAATAACTCAGGTATTGCCGATTTTGGATATTTACTACAAGGTAACTATTACCTATTAGCTAGAAACATGTCGGGTGCTGTAGCCAGAGATACAGCCGTTGTACAAGTAAATAGTAGAAGAGAAACAACAAGATTAATGAGGTTAAATTATTAACCTATTTAGCTTCAATTCCGTATCGCTTGCTGTATTTTTTATAAAGTTCGGTTTGAGAATTTTCTAAATCACAAGTTTCACCATTTATAAAAAGATGGGTAAGTTTACTTTCTTTCATATCTAACACATCACCTTCGCTAATAATTAAAGTGGCATTTTTACCTGCTTCAATAGTTCCTAACTGTTGTTGGTTACCTGTAATTTTAGCAGCATTTTCGGTAATTAGTTGTAGCGCTTGTTCTTTGTTAATACCATATGCAGCACAAGTTCCGGCTGTGTACATTACATTACGGCTTTCCCAACTTCCGCTAAATCCAATAGATACTGTTACGCCTTTGTTAAATAATTGTGCTACTGTTTTAAAAGGTTGGTCAATATCGTGGTGATTTCTGTTAGGTAAGCTGTGAATTAGATTTATAATAACTGGTATGTTGGCTGTTTTCAATTCATCAATAACTAAATGCGCGTTGCTGCCAGTTACAATAACAGCTTTTAGGGGTTGATTTTGTTTGATAAACTCAATAGTTTCTAAAATTGCTTTAGCTGATTGAGCATGCACATACAATACCCTAGTTTGATTAATAATGGCCTGCATGGCCTGTAAACGTAGGTTTGTTTTATTAGTAACGCTTTTGTATTGATATTGTCTTGCCTCAGCAATAAGTGTGTTAAGACTAACAAGCTGATCAGCTAAACGTTTTTGTTGCTCTTCATTTTTTTGATAATGGTTTACCTCTGGCCAATTCATATGTATACCGTCTTCGTTCACAACTGCATCCTCCCAATTGTATGCTTCTGTTTTTACAACACATGATGTACCCGAAACTAATCCGCCTTGCGGCACAACCTGCAAGTAGGTAATGCCATTAAACTTGGCAGTTGGCACTACCCTAGAATCAGTATTATATGCAATTAACGCACGCACATTAGGATTAATTTCTCCGGTTTCTTGATAATCCCTAGTGGCACGAACGGCATCAATTTCATTCAAACCCAAATAGGTATTTAATAGAAACAAACCTGGATAAATGTGTTTACCTTTTGCATCAATAATCGTGGCATTTTTGTAACTGTTGCGCATCACGCTATCAACAAAAACAAACATACCGCTATCAAAAGCTACGTATCCGTTGTTTATTATTTTACCATTCCCAATATGTACGGTTCCACCCACAATAATAACTGGTATTTGTTGTGCTTTAATACTTGAAAAAGATATCAAAAGCAATAATGTCGTAAATATGTTATTCTTCATCTTGGCAGTGGTAGTTAGGTTCAAGTTCTGATATATGTATTTGCGATTCGGCACCATCTTTTTGTGCTTGTAAAATATCACTAATTAGTTTTGCTCTGGTTTGCGAAACTTGTTTTCTGAGTTTTTCGTCTTTACTTAAACTGTAATAACAAATTCCGTCTACATAAGTCATTTCAGGTTTTGCGTATATACTAAGTGGGTTGTTATTCCATAAAACCAAATCAGCATCTTTACCCGCTTTAATACTTCCTGTGCGGTTCTCAATACGCAACATTTTAGCAGGGTTAAGTGTAACCATTTTCCATGCTTCTTCTTCACTTACATTGCCGTATTTTATAATTTTGGCGGCCTCTTGGTTAAGTCTTCTTCCCATTTCGGCATCATCACTATTCACAGCAACAGTAACACCCATTCGGTTAAGTATTGCAGCATTATGTGGTATCGCATCAATAACCTCATATTTATATGCCCACCAATCGGCAAATGTACTGGCATTAACACCATGTTTTTTCATTTTATCAGCTACTTTATAACCTTCTAAAATATGTGTAAATGTATTTACTCTAAATCCAAATGTATCTGCTACATGCATCAACATATTTATTTCACTTTGAACGTAGCTATGACAAGTAATAAAACGTTTACTGTTTAATATTTCAACCAATGCATCTAACTCTAAATCCTTGCGTGTGGTTTTATCTGTTTTAAGTTTTTGTTCGTACTCTTTAGCACGTGTAAATGCATCAACAAAAACTTGCTCAACACCCATGCGCGTTTGCGGATAACGGGTTGTTGCACCATCGCCCCAATTGGCTTGTTTTACGTTTTCACCTAAAGCAAATTTGATGTAGCCTGGTGCATTTTCTATCTTCATTTTTTCGGGAGCTAAACCCCAACGTAACTTAATCAAAGCACTTTGTCCGCCAATAGGATTTGCGCTACCATGTAGCAATTGCGCTGCAATAACTCCACCGGCAAGCTGTCGGTAAATATTAATATCATCTGCATTTACAGCATCACCAATTCTAACTTCACTGGTAACTGCTTGTGTACCTTCGTTAACGCCATGTGTTATGGCAATGTGAGAGTGCTCATCAATTATACCATTGGTTAAATGTTTGCCTGCGGCATCAATTACTTCGCAATCTTTACATGATAAATTTTTACCTACTGCAGTAATTTTTCCATCAGCAATTATTACATCTGTTTGGGATGATATGCCTAGTTCCTCATTGGTCCAAACAGTAGCATTTTTAAATAGTACTTTTTGTTGTTTAGCTAATGTATTACTACCAAAATCGTTAAACGGAAACCAAATTAAACTATCACTCAACAATTTTGTGGTGGTGTTATTTTCTTTCTTTTTGTTAGGGTTTGATGAGGCATTGGCGTCCCATAAGCTAATACTCTTATCTGTATTCTTAGTAAATCCGGTAAGTTTTTTGATGGTGTACGGATAGTTGCTGCTATCAACCAAAGTGGCACTTGCTTGGTAAGTAATTAGCGATTTTCCATCTAAAATAAAGTGAGCAACGGCACCTTGTAAACTATTTTTTAATTTAAAAGTATCGGCATCTATTATGGCTAATTGTTTTTTAATTATTAAGGTAATATTGCTATTTATTTTATATTCATCAGCCAACTTAAGGCTGTTTCCATAACTTATAGTATGGCGTTTTCCTTGAATAACCATTTCTAAAATGTCAGTTTCCTCATCAAATAAATCACCATTACAAATGATAAAGTTAGCCAATGCATCTTTTTTAATTTCGCCCAAATTGCTTGCACCTATTAAAGATGCAGGTGTTTGCGTAAGTGCTTTTAATGCCTCGTTTTTCGGTAAGCCATAACTTACAGCTTTACGTAAATTATTTAAGAATTCTTGTTCTTTACATCCTTGTGATGTAATGCAAAATTTGATGTTGTTTTTCCATAAGAAGTACAAGTTGGCAGGAGCCAATTCCCAATGTTTTAAATCGCTTGTTGATATAAGATCGGCATCAAATGCATCATTAATTTTGTAGGCCTTAGGAAAATTAACCGGAACTATTAATGGAAAATTATTTTGTTTAATTTCTTGCAAACGTTGGTAATCATCACCATTAGTTTTTATGATATAATTTGCATTAAACTCCTTTGCAATTACCGCTGCACGAAGTACGTTTTGTTTATTTCCTGCATCAAAAATTGCAGGCAATTTTACTAAATTACCAAATGCCACCAACGATAAGTTTTTTTCCTTTTCTTGTTTGTTGTACCAAATTTCATCATAATAAGTTTGACGAAGAAGAGCGACACTTCCCATTAACGAAGATGGGTAAGGTTGTGCTGATGTTCCTTTACTAAAACTGAACGATGAAGTCACATTATTTTTTAAAATGTTATAATGTGGTTCTTGTTGTGATGTAGTTACAAGTGATGTTGTTCCTCTACAAATTCCGTCTTGTAAGCCTGTTAACACTACCGCAAAACCTTTACTTCTTAATTCGCTTGCTTCATTTTGGTTGTAGTTAAAATAAGCAGCAGCGTTTACTTCAGGTTTTAATGCCTCGTTCCAAGCATAGGCTCCAGCTTTGTTGCTATTAAACTGCTCACCAAAGCTTTTATTTTTTATTGGTTGAGGCATGTTTACACCATAATTACTATACAAATCAATAAACGAAGGATAAACTGTTTTACCTCTTAAGTTTACTTCAATGGCATTTTTAGGAACTGTTCCATCGGTTGTTACGCTTTCAACTTTTCCTTGTTTTACTAATATGGTTGCATTATTTAAAACGGTGTTTGGGTTGATGAATACAGTTGCATGTGTATATGCCGTATATTCCATCAATGGATTTACGGGGCCATTTACATTAAAAGTTGTTTGTGCTTTTAATGCAAAAGGTAAGAGCAATATTGTTGCGTATAAAGTTAATAACCTCATGTAGGCAATATATAAAATTGAATGATAATTTGATATTTCTATTTTAATAGCAAAAAAATCGCGCGGCCTTGGCCGCGCGATTTAATATTTAATATTTCTATCTATACTTATCTTAATAACGTAATAGATCCTGAGTAGGTATATTTTTTGCCATTAAAGCTGGTTGCATTTATTTGGTAAATGTAAACATCTTGTGGGCATTCAGCTCCTGTATTACTTATTAAACCATTCCAACCAATATCAGGGTTTATAGTTGAGAACACCTGTTGTCCCCAACGGTTAAACACATATACTTCAATTGTTTTAAATCCTGCTGCATATACGCGGAATTTGTCATTACAATCAGAGAAGGTTGGATCTACGCATGGTGCAGAGTTAGCGCCTGGCACAGGCCTAAATGCAGATGGTATGAATATAGTAATGTCTGGTTCGATACATACTGGTCTAATAGCTGTATCAACACAACCACCTGGAGTAGTTGTAACAGTTAAGTATGTTAGTATATCGCATGACACAGTATCAAAAGCTATATTTTGAGGATCTTTTTCGTCAAGAATTCTGTCTGGTCCGTTACCTGAACCTGAGAATTGTGGATCAGGTCCAAAATTCCATTTGTACTTCATGGTTTGGTTATCGTCTACAGTAGAAGTATTGAAAAAATCAAACTCAGGTTTAGCAATTGTTGTTCTCTCGGGATTGGTATAGAAAGATGCTTTAGGAACATCGTATACCGTTATGGTATCAATAAACTCTGACGTACAACCAGCAGGTGTAACTACTTTTAGTTTTATGGTTCTTTTGCCATATGTAGCAAGTGAGCTAACAATCGCAGAATCACTAGGCGCAAATTGGGTTTCAGTGGTTCCGTTAATCAGGTACCAATTGTATGTACTACCTCCTACACCAGAGCCCTCGGCAGCTAAGTATGAGGTAAGTGGAGCACAACCTATACAACTATCGCAAGTGTAATTAGGATTTGGTTTAGGATTAATATCTAAACGCACATTTGCTGTGGTTGCTGCACACACTCCGTTATTTGTTGTACTTGCCGTTGCTATTACAAATTGTTTGTCTGAATCGCCTGGTTTTGTAAATCTATATTTTGGTGTTAATGATGCATCATCATCAAAAGTACCAGTTCCATCGTGTGTCCATTTTACACCATAAAATGTTGGCGAAATATTAGCTAATAAATCAAATGGAATGGTATCATAATCACATTTTGGCAAAACATTTCCCAAAGATAATGATGGTGGTTGTTGTACAAAAGTTATGATAGAATCATATCCTGTACAAGTGGTACTTAATTTTGTTATTGAGTAATTATAATATGCGGTATAGCTATTTTGTGGAGTCACAATTGGGTCTTGCACATTAAATAGTCCCGATGCTGTAACGCCAACTCCAGAATACACACCAATACCGCCTGTTGGTGTAGCAGTTCCTGAAAACTGAATACCAGAGGCTGTTTTACAAATGGAATCATTTGTTCCTGCTGTTGCGTATGTAATCTCCACTTCTGGAAGTTTTATGATTTCCATATTTACACTATCGCGTGCAGAGCATCCCGTTGCATCATCTGTGTAATACAATTTCCAAACACCTCCATTAATTGGTACTATAGGATTTTGCGCATCGAAGTTAAGTTTACTTACAATAGCATTATTCATATTATTTGGTAATTGTCCTGGTGCAAAACTCCAAAAAGTTGAACCTGGTATGGTAGAATTTGTGGTTGCTCCAGATTTTGCAGCTACCGGGAAAATGGGTTCATTTTTACAAATTGCAAAGTTTGTACCAGCATCAACTTCAGGTGTAGGTACAACAAGCATATTCATTGAATCAACGTTTACACAACTTTTCACTCCGGTTGACGGTAGAGGTAAGTTGTAATTAATGGTGTAAGTATATCTTAATACATTTGGCGTTGGAGCTGAGTTAACTCCTGGAAGCCTTGGATCGTATGAGAAACTGGTTGTATTGGCATTTTCTATTGTTGTAACTAAACCTGCTCCTTGTGAAATAGACCAAATACCTACTTTACCTGATGGGTCTTGTGGACTATGCTTATGATTTGCAAATTTTAAAGAATATGTACCAACTCTATTAATACATACTGATGTATCAGAACCTGCCGATGTTTTTGGCAATGAAAAAACACGAATTAACGTAGAGTCTTCTCTTAAACAAGCACCTTGTTCTGCGGGTCCTCGGTATGCATATTTGAGGTAATAATTTCTACTTGCTCCAGCAATTTGTGTTTGCATGGTTCCGTAAAATGTATCCCTAGGTAAGTTAGGCAAGCTATCTACTCTTAACATAGTAGTATTACCCGTAACAGATAATGATCCTGGTGCGTTAGCAAAAGCCCATCCACCAGTACCACCTTGTTGGTTGGCTGGTGTTACCAATCTAAATGGCAAAACTAATTCTTTCTCGCTTCTACAAAGATTTTGAGGTTGCGTTGGCGATAAATTAGGTAACGGCCTTGCTATAACCCTTACCGTATCGGTGTTGCTACACTCTAAGTAGCTTGAGGCTGTATCTGGAAAAGAAAAATACGCGGTTACGACATAATCTGTTGTAACATTTGGTGCCGCTCTGTATGTTGACGAATAGCCTTTTGCTTGTACATTAAATAAAGTTGGGCCTGCAATTCTATCCCATTTATATTTATATCCGCCCCTTGCTATTAAATCAACAGTATCTCTCGGACAAACAGAAGTATCAGTTCCCGCATTTGCCACAATAGGTAAATTCACTCGTAAATTAAACGTGTCGCGCATTCTACAACCAAATGTATCAACCATAAGTAGCACATAAGTTCCAGAATCTTTTTTAACAACAGATTGCACCGAATCATTGGCTTCTAAAATGTTATTTTTAAACCAAGTGTAAGAAGCAATGTTACCATTATTGTTCCCCGCATTTAGCGTAAATGATTGACCTGCACATATACGGGCAGTATCAGGATTAAATCGTGGTATGGGCAGTTGTTTTATGTCTAAAACTGTACTATCAAAAAATCTACAACCCCGCAAGTCTCTTATTTCTACTATATATTTAGTATTTGAAGTATCTGGTGCATCGTAGTTATTACCATTGTTTTGTATTGGGCCTTTTACAGGTGCGTTTGTTCGTGAGTTGCGATACCATGTATAAGTATAGGGTGCTACACCGAATTTACCCTCTGATTTTAGGTTTATAACTGTGCCTTTACAAGTAAAAGTATCTTTAACATTTACAACCACTGGCGTATCTACTGTTATGGTATCAGTATATACTTTTGTACAAAACTGCCCTGCTGTAAAACCCGGTGTAGAAACTGTAAACTGTACCAAGTACTTGCCACCTCTGGTATAAGTAAATGTATCAATAAAAATTGGCCTAGGATCGGTTATTGGTCCTGTAGCGTTAGGTCCTGGATTAAGAGCTCTTAAAGGTATTGATCTAAATCCTCCTGAAAAATTATAGTCGAAAGGATTTACAGCAATCCTCATAGAGGCTGAGGCGAAGGTTTGTTTAACTTCCGTTTTTCGTACCCGATATATCCATCTACCACAAAATAAATCTTGCTTCACACCATCTGCTTTTGGTGTTTGTAAAACCCGTATACTAAAAGAACGTGTTACGCGACCAACATTTGGACAGAATTTATCAGCACCTGTAACGGTAAAATAATAAGGTAATGTTCTTCCATCACTTTCTTCTGTTTGCCAACAAAATTGCCAAGAGTCTTCTCTTGGACGAGGTAAGCCAGCCCCAACAGGGTAGGTAGGCTGAAATGTAAGTTTACCTGGCCTAACTATACCTTCGTTCCATTTCATGAAGGTGGTGTCATACCTCGGAATAAGTGGGTAAACATCTGTATCTTTGGCTATTACAGTAAAACAAAGCTGTTCGCCTGCACAAACCGCATAATCATAAATGGGTTTATTGTTTGGCCCAGACGGAATTGTGGCTAGGCGAGGTGGATTATTACCGGGACAGTTAAAAACATACAATTGTAAATCTCGCTGTGTAATACCAACTAAAACGGGCACTCCATTTGCATCATAAGACCATTGCTTGACTCGTACATTCAGGTTTCCGTATATAAAGCCTGTAGTATTATTCAATGCATTTAAGCTGATGTCACCATTAACAGAATCTATTACTACATAAGGCCCATTTGGTTGAGGGAAATTAACATGTGGAGCTTTGGTAGAATTTAAGGGAAATGGATAATTGGCACTGCCTGGTGGTTGGTAGTTCACTAAACCACCTCCTTGTTGTATAGAGGGTGAAATTTCATAAGTTAGGGAGTCATCATCAACATCTAGTGCTCCCATGTTAAATACATATTCTTGTCCCGAGCATAATGTGGCAACGGGCTCCTCTTTAAATACAGGTGAATTGTTTTTGCATGGGTTTTGTGAACGATTAAATATATTAATAGTTGCTCCAATTCTAAATGACTGCCCTCCAGAACCTGCTAAGTTCCAAATATTATCATTGCGGCAGCAAAGTTCCCAAAACACATCCCAATACGCGCAGTTGCTATTGTTTAGGGATGGCATACTTAAATTTAAAGTGCCCTCAAATACATATTTTTCAATTGATGGGTTGTAAGGACCTGGGGTAACTTGCCCAAGGTTATTACAACCATTTTTTGCTAAATTACCACACAATGCCACGTTTGCCTTACCAATGTCTTCAACTTTTACTAAAGATAAAGTTAAAGGCACGGTGCTTGGGTTAGCCACACAACCTGCCGGATTTAGTGTTGTATTTGGTCTAGCTGTCATGGGAGCAGTACATCCCATATTTGAACAAAGGGCTGCACCATTGCAAAAACGGTAAATAGTTAACCTCATTTTCCATATACGTGGCCCGGTGCACTCATACTCTACATCGCCTCCAACAACGTGTGTGGCATAGGTAGAAGAGTTACTCAATAACATTGCTAGTGTTAGCAAAAGCAAGAGTGAAACTCTTTTAAATATAGTAATTGGTTTATTCATACTCATGTAATTATTTTAAACGTGACTTTATTTCGGCCTAAATACAAATCAAACTTACAATAATATCCACTTAATTTTTTCTTAAGAATCTAATTTAAGAACAATTTAAGACGTTTGTTTTTAGTTATTATTGCTGTTCATCATTAGTTACCACGGCAATTAAATGAACTTAGAGCAAAATACATTTAAATCTTATAATAATGAGTCATTTAACTCAGATTTATTTTATGTTAATTTGGTTAATGGTAACATTGGTGGTATGTGGCGTTATCATCATTTTTTGCCAGTTGATTATAAAGATGCCGTATCTTTAGGGGAGGGGTTTACGCCATTGTTGCAAATTGAATTGTTTGGCAAGCAAGTTTTTGTAAAACAAGAGCAGTTGTTTCCTACAGGTTCCTACAAAGATAGAGGAGCAAGTGTGTTGATGAGTTATGCCAAAAAAATTGGTGTAAGGCATGTAGTGCAAGATAGTAGTGGAAATGCGGGTTGCTCAATTGCTGCATACGCTGCAAATGCCGGAATTGGCTGCGATATCTATGTTCCTGCGGATACCAGTAGTGCAAAGTTGGCGCAGGTTCGTGCTTATGGTGCAAACTTAGTTTTGGTTGATGGGGATAGACAAGCCACTGCCGCAGCAGCACTATTGGCCGCACAAAAATCCTATTATGCTAGTCATTGTTACAATCCATATTTTTTACAAGGCACCAAAACATTTGCCTATGAAGTATGCGAACAATTGGGTTGGAAAGCGCCCGATGTTGTTGTATTACCAGCAGGAAATGGAACGCTGATACTTGGTTGTTATATGGGGTTTAAACATTTGTTTGATAGCAATGTAATTACCCAAATGCCTAAAATAGTTGCGGTGCAATCAGCATATTGTGCACCACTTTATGAAGCCTGGAAACAAGGTTTAAACGAACCTGTAAAAGTAAATAGTGGCCATACATTGGCCGAAGGTATTGCCATTTCCAAACCAATAAGAGGTAAAGAAATGATAAGTGCTGTTAATAAAACACAAGGGGTTTTTTTAACAGTTAGTGATAATGAGATTATTGCTGCCTTGAAGTTGTGTAATTCTAAAGGGTTTTACATCGAACCCACAAGCGCAGCTACAATTGCTGGCTTAATGAAGGCACAGGCAATAGTTGAAGGCGAAACTTGGGTAACATTATTTAGCGGACATGGTTTAAAAAGCACCGAAAAATTATTGGCTATTTTAGATGCCTAACATTAACTGATTTTTTTATTTTTAATCACCATATCGTATACTTTTTCGTATTCAGGTAAAATATTGTCGATGTGGAATTCTAGTGCTCGTTTTTTCGCATTGTGTTTAAATTCTAACAACCTTTTTTCATCGCTTAAAATATAAAGTGCTTTTTCTGCCATACATTCCAAATCACCCACATTACATAAAAAACCAGTAACACCATTAATATTTAATTCAGGAATACCACCTGCATTACTGCTCACAACTGGAACTTCGCAGGCCATTGCTTCAAGTGCAGCTAAACCAAAACTTTCTGTTTCACTTGGCATTAAAAACAAATCACAAACAGATAAAATTTCTTCTACAGGATCTTGTTTGCCTAGAAATATAATTTTGTCACACAACTCTAGCTCGCGGCATAATATTTCAATTTGTTGTCTTTCGGGCCCATCGCCTACTAATAATAGTTTAGAAGGAATATGCTGTACAACCTTTGCAAAAGTTTTTACAACATCTTCTACACGTTTAACCTTTCTAAAATTACTGGTGTGTACTAATAATTTTTCACCTTGAGATGAAATGGCCATTCGAAAATGTTCACGTGGTTTTTTACTAAAACGTTCGAAATCTATGAAATTTGGTATAACCTTAATTTCTTTAGTCACCTTAAAATGTTTGTATGTGTCTTGTTTTAATGAGTCAGAAACGGAAGTAATGGCATCCGACATATTTAATGAATAAGTAACAACTGGTGTAAATGATGCATCCTTACCTACCAAGGTAATATCTGTACCGTGTAGGGTAGTAATTATAGGAATATGAATACCCTCTGTGGCTAATATTTGTTTTGCGAATATTGCTGCAGATGCATGCGGTATGGCATAATGTACATGTAATACATCCAGTTTTTCAAATTTCACTACGTCAACTAATCTGCTTGTAAGTGTAGTTTCATATGGAGGATAATCGAATAATGGGTAACTACTCACATATACTTCGTGATAAAATAGGTTATTGGTGAAAAAATCTAAACGAGCAGGTTGTTTGTAGCTGATAAAATGCACCTGATGTCCACGTTCGGCAAGTGCTTTACCTAGTTCCGTTGCAATTACTCCACTACCACCGTATGTTGGGTAACAAACTATTCCTATTTTCATGTTTTGACTTTGAGGTTACAAAGATGAAACATTCGAGTTAAGTTTTTGTATTGATGGCACATTTACTTTATAAGTAGTTGTCTACTAATAAAAAAACTAAACAAAATTTGATTAGCGTAATCAGGGATGGTTGAAATGTTTATTAATCAAAGATAAATGCCTCGTAAATGGCATCTTGTAAGTTGGTACGTACATTCATTTCAATCAATTTTTTATTTTCTGATGAGGGATGAACACGATTAGATAGAAATACTAATACCAATTTAGATTTCGGATCAACCCAAGCGCAAGTACCAGTAAATCCAGTGTGTCCGAAAGTATATGGCGAGCATTGCTTACTAGTTGGGCTGGCTTTTTTAAAATCGGTTTCAGGTTTGTCGAAACCCAGCCCCCTGCGCGATTTGCCATGTTTTTTTGTAAAGTAGTTGACGGTACTTTCTTTTAAAACTCGCTTACCACCATATTCACCCCCGTTTAATAACATTTGCATTATTACCGCCACATCATTTGAGCTGGCAAATAAACCGGCATGCCCGCTCACACCACCAAGCATTGCCGCTGTCTGATCATGTACGGTTCCGTTTATTAATTGCCATCTGAAAAATGTATCCATTTCGGTTGGTAAAATCCAATCAGCATTTATTTTTTTTAGTGGGTTAAAAGTAAGGTTAGCTAAATTAAGTGGCTTGTATACGTGTTCGTTTAAAAAAGAATCAATTGGTGTTTGTGTAATATTTTCGATGGCTTTACGCAATAAAATAAATCCTAAATCAGAGTATACGTAGTTACCTTTGGGTTTAACTTCACTGTTTAAAATGGCATCCCATATAAACTGCTCATAATCGTTATGCATAAATAAATTTGGCGCAACCTGTTTATTGTATATGCTATCGTATGTGGTTTGATAAATAATTGGATTAGGCTTGCCATTTATCAATGTGTTTTTGTAAATGGGTATGTATGCCAGTAAACCTGCTTGATGAAGCAATACGTCATGCACCGTGATCTCGTCTTTATTGGTGCCAATTAACATGGGTAAATAAGTACTTAATTTCTCCTCTAGTTTTATTTTATGTTCATCATACAAATGCATTACTGCAATAGTGGTAGCCAATACTTTTGTTAATGATGCTACATCATATAGGTGATGGTTTTTTACAACAGAAATATTATCGTATGTATGAGAACCAAATGATTTTTGATAAATAACTTTGCCTTGTTTTGCCACCAATATTTGACATCCTGGAGTTGCCCCTTTTACTATGGCTTGATTAGCGATGCTGTCTAACTTAACCAGAGCATCACTGTTTAAATCTGCTTCTTCTGGTAACACATAACTAAATCTATCCAACGTGGTTGTTGTAATACCACTTCCTAATGGAAAAGCATCACCCACACTTACAGGCATATGACCTTTTGCAGTTATGCCGCCAAACAATACTTGTGCTGCTAATTGGTTGTATAATTCTAAATCTTCATAAGATACAATTACGTTACGTGCATTTTGAAAACTATTTAGAATGTATGGATTACCATTACAAACCAATATTACTTTACGCTGCGATTGAATGATTCGATTTATAAAATCTATTTGTGTTTGAGTGAGGCCTAGTTTTCTGCTTACAAATCTGCTTGTTGAGTGAAGACTTAAAATAATTAAGTTGTATTTTTCTAGTGCTAAATATAAGCTGTCGAAGTTTACGCTCTTGTCTGTTTTATCAATGCTAAAATAATCACTTTTGCAATAGTTTAAGCACATTTCCTGAAAGGCAGTAAGTTGCTGAACACCCACACCTACTGTAGCAATTTTATATAATTCAGGATTTTTAATTGGGATAATATCATCCGAATTTTTTGCAACAATTATGCTATTTTTAATAGCCTTTTTAATGATCTCAGGTGCATCACCAGAGTTTAAGTCTAATGTTAAGTTGGTTAATTCAATTGGCTCGTATTTGTTTAGTCCTGCCCAATATTTTGCCATCAATACGCGCCTACAACTTTTTTCAATTTGTACCCAAGTTAAAGTGCTATCCAACAAATGCTCTTTGATTTTAGCCATGCTGGCAGGTACGTTTTCTACAAACAATAAAATATCGTTACCGGCTAATAAGGCACGTGCTGCAACCTCGCCAGGAGGGTATAAATCTGCTACACCTTTCATGTTTAATGCATCGGTAATAATAATGCCTTTAAATCCCATTTCATTTCGAAGCAAGTCGGTAATAATTGGTTTTGATAATGAGGAAGGTGTGTTGCTTGTATCAAGCGCGGGTATGTTTAAATGGGCAACCATTACACTCATCACGTTTTCATCTATCAACTTTTTAAAAGGATATAGCTCAAGAGAGTCTAAACGTTTTCTGTTTGCTTTAATAACTGGTAATCCGTAATGAGAATCTGTTTCTGTATCACCATGGCCCGGAAAATGTTTTGCGGAAGCAATGATGTGCATGTCTTGTAACCCCTTGGCATAAGCAGTACCAAGTTTGGCTACAGTGTATTTATTTTCGCCAAATGAGCGGTCGTTAATTACTGGATTATTGGCATTGTTGTTCACATCAACATCAGGTGCAAAATTAAAATGAATACCCATGCGCTTGCATTGTGATCCAATGCTTAGCCCCATTTCATAAACTAAATCAGGGTTTGCACTAGCCCCTAAAACCATTTGGCGTGGGTAAACAGGCGTACTATCCAAACGCATGCTTAATCCCCATTCGCCATCAATACCAATTAAAAGAGGAACTTTACTTTTACTTTGAAAATGATTGGTTAATGTAGCTTGTTTGTATGGTGTGCCTTTAAAAAATATTATTCCTCCAACTTTATAGTCACGTACTAAAGATTCAACATAGTTGTAGTGTGCCGAATCGCGCATGGTCCATGCGTCAATCATAAATAGCTGTCCAATACGTTCATCATCGGTTAATGTATTATATACTGAATCAACCCAAGGATTACTTTTATTCCAATTAATGGTGCCGTTTTGTGCCCAACTAAAAATTGGAAACAAGATGATGCAAAGTAAAAATTTAACTCTATTCATGTTTTCTGCTAAATAATAGCCTACCACTATTAGCAACAAAAAAAGTTAAAATTCATTTAGTTTTAGTGCTTTTATAAACTAAGTTTTATACGTACATATTAACACTGCATTTTGTTTCGTACTTTGCAGGCGTATTTATATTATGAGTGATGTAATTAAACTTTTACCCGACCACGTAGCCAACCAGATAGCAGCAGGCGAGGTGATACAACGACCGGCTTCTGTGGTTAAGGAGTTACTTGATAATGCAATTGATGCAGAAGCTACACTTATTCAGTTAATGATTAAAGAAGGCGGTAAAGTATTAATTCAGGTAATTGACAACGGAAAAGGAATGAGCCCAACCGATGCGCGAATGTGTTGGGAGCGACATGCCACCAGTAAAATAACCCAAACCGAAGATATTTACCATATAAAAACCAATGGGTTTAGGGGTGAGGCTTTGGCTAGTGTTGCAAGTGTTGCTCAGGTTGAATTAAAAACTAAAAATGCTCAGGATACTATTGGAACGCTCATTTTAATTGAGGGAAGTGAAGTTAAAAAGCAAGAGGGTGTTGCTTGCAATCAAGGAACGAGTGTTGTGGTTAAAAACTTGTTTTATAATATTCCCGCTCGCAGAAATTTCTTAAAATCAAATCCTGTAGAAACGCGCCATATTTTTGATGAGTTTACTCGGGCTGCTTTGGCTCATCCTGAAATTGCTTTTACCTTACACAATAATAACGAAGAGGTTTATAACCTACGTGGGGGCGATTTGCCTCAGCGAATTGAACAGGTTTTTGGTTATAAAATTGGCAACCATCTATTAACTGCATACGAAGAAACAACCATAGCCACCATAAAGGGTTATGTTGGAAAGCCTGAACATGCAAAAAAAACACGTGGTGAACAGTTCTTTTTTGTAAACAATAGGTTTATTAAAGATGCTTATTTAAACCATGCGGTAATGAGCTGCTACGAGAATTTAATTAGTAAAGAGCAGTTTCCGTTTTATGTTATTTGTATAGATATTGACCCTACGCAAATTGATGTAAACGTACATCCTACTAAAACAGAAATTAAGTTTGAAGACGAACGCTCGTTGTACCAAATACTCCGCGCAGTTTGTAAAAAGGCGATAGGGGAACATTACCATGTACCAACTTATGTTCCTTCTAATGATGATTCCTTTTTAAATTTAGGCTCTCGTTTCACGCCAACACAAAATCCTAATAACTATCAGCCAAATTCAGAATCACCTCATGTAACAAACCCTAATGCAATTGGTGGATTTAATAACAACAGAGATTCTTTTACATTAAATCGCACACAAAATAAAGATTGGCAAGAGCTGTTTGGTATTTTAGAAAAGAAAGATACCATTGGTGATGTTGGGCCAAAACGATATAATAAAACACTTGATGAGTTGGCTTTGGAGGAGGAGCAAAACTCGGCCAGACATTTTACGCAAATTCACGCAACTTTTATTTTATCGCAAATAAAAAGTGGCGTAATGCTTATTGATATGCAAGCTGCACACGAGCGTGTATTGTATGAAAAATATATGCAAGCATTACTAAATCAACCCATGGCTACCCAACAAAAGTTGTTTCCTAAAACCATTAATTTAAATGCTGCTGATGCCATGTTGCTTAACGATTTATTAGCTGACATCAGGGCGTTGGGTTTTGATGTGAATGATTTAGGAGGTAATACATTTTCTATTAATGGTGTTCCTGCAGAGTTAAATCATTACAACGAACAACACTTAATTGATGAAGTTTTAGAAAATTACAAAAAACAATCAGGCAGTACTAAACACCAAAATATAGCACGGATTTTAGCGCAACGTGCATCGGTAAAACCCGGCACAAGACTTAGTGTTGAAGAGATGAATACCTTGGTGGATGAACTTTTTGCTTGTACAGAAAACAAACTTTCGCCTGGTGGAAAAAGTTGTTTTAGTACATTGAGCTTGGATGAACTTTATAAATTGATAGGGTAGTTGTGTATGTTTAAAAAACAAGGTTACATTTTACTTCTACTTGTGTTACTTCCAATTTTATTGGTTGCACTTACAATTTGGTTTTATTTTAAGCAGCATGGTATTTTACCTGATGAAAGCAATTGGTGTTATTGGGATTGTGGTTGGTATAATGGTATGCGCCAACATGGTTATATCTATTTACCTGGCCAACAGAATAATTTAGCCTTCTTTCCATTATTCCCACTTGTATGGAAAACCCTAAACGTTGGTAATATAGCAATGGGATTGATTAACTACTTTATTTTTGCTTTAGCAACGATAATGATTTCAATAAATTATCGTATCTTCACTAATACCATTGTAGTTTTTACATCAGTTGGTTTAAGTTTCTTTTTTATGATGCCTTATACCGAAAGCTTTTTCTTTCTAGGATCTGTTCTAATTTTATTGGGCTTTAGTAAAAGCAACTATTGGCTATTGGCTTTAGGTGCCTTTATTGCCATTGGTACACGATCTGCTTCTATGATATTTTTAGTGTCGTTTATATTGATTTTGATGCTCGAATTTATGCAACAAAAAAAGTGGGCAGAAGTTAAACTAATTGTATTTGCCATGCTTGCTGTATTTGTTGTTAATGTATTGGTGTTTCTATATCAGTATCAACAAACAGGTAGGTTTTTCGGTTTTTTTGAAGCACACCAATATTGGGATCATCACTTGCGTTGGCCCAAATTAAAACATATTAGTTGGCATAAACCGGTTGCTTTAACTGAAAATTTAGCCCTATTGATAGGTGTTTTTTGCAAATTAGTTTTGGTAACTTATTTCATCAATTTGCTAAGCTATAAATATAAATGGTCTAATCCGTTATCGAGACTTTTTAATATAAACGGAGCCTTAAGTACTGCCGATTTATTTGTTTTGCTTTATCTTGCTGGTGGTACAACATTTATTCTGTTATACCAGCATGAAAGTTTAGCTAGCTTAAACAGATACATTTTATCAACCCCATTTTACTTACTACTTTTACACTTATTGGCTACACAAAAAATTCAAGTTAATATTAAACCGTTAATGCTAATAGGATTTGCTATCATTTTAGGTTTTACCATATCGCATTCGCATATTGAACACAAACTTATAATGGTATTGGCCATCACCCTTACCTTAACAACAGTGTTTCTTGCAATGCCAAACACTACAAAATTTTATAGGGCTATAAGTTATATTACTTGTATTTGTGGAATGCTATTACAAAGCTTTTTATTCCATTTTTTTATTTCAGGAAATTGGGTGGGTTAGCAAAGTGTTTATTACTTACGCCTATACAAAAATACCTCTTGGTTATTTGGGGTAATGTTTTGCCAATAACTACTTTTTTTCAGTGTATCAAGCACACTATTATAGGCCGAATCTTTTAAAGGATATAAATTGGTTTTTGGAGCCACAACTATATGTGTTGCTTTACTACTTTCAGGGTACAAATAAATATATGTACGGTTTGATAGGTGAGGCACAAAATTATTTTGAGCACTAATTGCATCTTCATCTATAAGTGGTAGTGCATTTAGTTCAGCTCTTATGGTTATAGTTGTTTGGTTATTGTTGTAATGTTCAGGCGCATAAAACCGCGTATTCACTTTATCATACCAAATAGAAACACGGCTATCCATTTTACTAATGGTGTAATAAAGAGTTATCACTGCAACAAAAAATCCTATGTAGTATCTAATCTTTTCTGTTGTATTTATTGATGTAATAAATACTACAGTACACGCTGTTAATACAGGAACAAATTCAATGCTATAATGGTAGTTAATGCCCCAACGTGCTGCATCTGTATTAAATAACTTTTGCGCATAAATCGGAATCAACATCACCAAAAATTGTGGCTTGTAAAGCATAAAAATACCACCGCTAATCAATACTGAAAAATGTAGTTCAGATTTAATGCCGTTAAATAATGCTTCACCCGAATAGTTTTCAAACAACAAACTAAATAGGTATCCAGGTTTGTTAAATATGTTACCTAATATTTCCTTTGGTGTTGTGCCTAATGACTTGTACATGCTATCGTATAAATAACCTGCACCTGGTTGTTGAAAGGATGGAATAAATACCTTCACCACCAATACAAAATACACAGCAGATGCGGCAGTAAGTATTAAAAATAAGTTGCGTAGTTGTTTGTCATTAAAGTAATGTAAGGCCAATCCCAAACAAACAAATATGCCATACAAAGCCATGTTTTCTTTACTTAATAAAATAACCGCCCAGGCAATAATTAATGGTTTAATATTTTTTTGTTGGGCAAATACCATTACCCAAGGTACTATCATGGCTGCAGTAATGTTGTTGTGGAAATCAAATGCCAATGCCGAGTATACACCCCACATGGCATAAAACTGTATAAGAATGGCAATAGAAAGTGTATTGTTGTTGCTGTGTAATTTTGCAAACCGCATGGCACCTATGCCACCAAAAATTACCATTATAATTTGTATGATGAGTAATGTATAGCTGCCAAAAATCCAATAGAAGGGAGCAAATAAAAAGAACACCGGTTCAAAATGGTCTGCAAAGGCATGATAAACTAAAGGCTGCTGTAAGGGTGTGTAGTTTAATTTAAAGTGAGAGTAGGAGTACAACATGTTATTGTAAATTCCTAAATCAAACGCGTAGGTTCTATATAGGTAATGATTTACTAATGATATACTGCAAAAAATCAACGCAAACAAACCTACAATACTGTAAACGCTTAGTTTTTGTTTGGCTGTGTATTGTTGTAACATAAGTTTTTACTCTTACAATTGGTATTAATTAATCAGATTTCAAGTATAAGACATTTCGCGAATTTATGAAGCTCGTGTTTTAGTTAAAATGATACAGTATTGCACTAAGTATTTTGTTAGTTACAAAAAATATTTGATTTTGCGTTTGTTATGAACCTAAAGCTAAAACAATTTATAGATGTTTATATAGGCCGCGTATTGCTTGGTGTAAACCTGTTTTTGGTAAGGGGTTTGGGCTTATTATTAAGGCGTAACCATAGTATTGATAAGCATCCTGAAAATATTGTAGTAATAAAAATATTAGGTCTTGGCAGTATTATTATGGCAAGCGATGCCATACATAGTATGAAATTACATTTCCCCAATACGCGCTTTACATTATTGTGTGGCAAAGGTGTGGCTAAAGGAATTGAACCTTTGGAACTTTTTGATGAGATTATTTGCATTGATGATAAAAATGTGTTTTCCATGCTTAAAAGTACCGCAAAATTTATGATAAAGGCGCTTACTATGAAAAAGCTTTGGGTGGTTGATTTGGAGGTGTATTCTATTTTAACAACAATTTTATCAGCTTGGACTTGCGCTAAAAACCGTTTTGGATTTCAGTTGGACAAAACAAATTTCCGCAATTACCTTAACACCCATAATACCTATTTTAATCAATTTGTAAGGGTTGATATTAACTACCGAAAGTTAGCGGAGAGCATGGGTGTAAAAAAGTTCGAGCAGTTTGTGTTTCAGCAAAAATTTACCCAAGCTAACGCCACCCGAAACTATTTTATTATTAATAATACTTGCAGCGAATTAGGTGGCCACTTAAGAAAATTACCAGATAGTAAGCTTGTTCAAATTTGTAATTTTATAACCACTCAAACATCATATAATATAGCTTTAGTTGGAGCACCAATTGATACCGCTGATATTGATGATTTTATTCAATTGAATAAACTAGATACAAACCGTGTAAAGAATGTAGCGGGTAAACTTACTTTCGATGAGTACTACAACTTCCTAGGAACAAAAGGTCGTTTAATGTTATCGATAGATAGTGCTCCACTTCATATTGCCATTAAACTTAAAATGCCAGTTATTTCATTTTGGGGACCAATTAGCCCTGTGCAACGTATTGCAGATACACAATACACTTATTTTTTAAATAAACCATGCTCGCCATGTATTCATCATACCGAACAAATACCTTGTGGCGGAAACAATACTTGTATGGGTGATATGGATGTTAAACACATTCAACAATTGATAAAAGATATTCTAAAAATCGATGAAAGATCTTTCGCTTAAGCAGTTTAATACTTGGAAATGGGTTATATTCATTTTCTGTTTTACCATTTTGGTAACACGTACTTTTACAGTTTCTGTGTTTGATGGTAATAAAGCACGCAGTTCAGTTTATGGTGATGGCTATAGCGATATCAATACCATTTCATCAGCAAAATATTTTCTAGATAGTGGTTTTACACAAACAGCATTTTTACCCGTACACGATTATTATCCTGAGCTAAAAGGTACAAACGCATACACACACTATCCGTCATTGCCCAATATTTTAGCTGGTTTTTATGCCAACATGTTTGGTACTGTTTACGAGCCTGTGCTTAGGTTAGTACCACTGTTAATAGCAGTGTTATTTTTTGTGTTTATTTTTTTTGTGATATATCAAATTACCCAAAACAGAATACAAACTTTATTAGGTGCAGCAAGTATTTTATTGGCCTCTTACTTTTTAACTTGGGCCGATAACCTACATCAACATTTGTATGGCGAGCTGTTAAAATGGATTTATTTTTATTTATTGTACACTTACTTTATGCAAGGATGCAATAACAAACGTTTATTGGCTGCGCTGTTTTTTATCATGTTGATTCAGGTTAATATTTCTTTTGAGCAACCCGTTTACCTTGGAATTTTAACCTTAGGCTTTTCAATTATTTTTAAGAAACGAATATTTACAATTGAAACCGTTGGAGCAGCAGCTTTTGTTGTAATTGGTTTCATACTGCACTTATACCAAAATGCGATATACTTTAACAGTTGGGATTTGGCGTTAACAGACATGAAAGATGCTTTTCTTTTTAGAACCGCAGGAACTGAAACAGCGCAAAATATTGCTGAATCTGCATTTGGCCCTGCCGATTATTGGCAAATACCTTTTAGTTGGTTTAACAGGATGGAGCGGTTTTATATGTTCCCAGGTTGGGCTGTTCTTATATTGGCTTTTTGGGTGATGAAAGAATTAAGAGCCACCAACAAAAAATTATATCAAATACTTTGGGCATTGTTTTTTGCTTCTATTGCATGGACCATCTGCATGGCTCAACATGGCTTTATCCATATTTTTGTGAACAAACATTTTTCTATTTGGTATGCATTAATAGTTGCTATAGGTTTACCAATACTGTGGCAAAAAGTAAAAATGGCTTTTACACAAAAAACTATTTTACCTAAAGTATTATATAGCTTGTTGTGTCTTTATATGATTGTTATGTTTTTAACACAACAAGTATGGATGGTATATTTAAAATTTGGGATAGCCTATAAGTGGCTTAATTAAACTTGTTATTACTCCTCCTCACCAGGCAACATCAAACCATTTTCATCAAACAATAAAGTGTCGTTAACTAAAGTATCTGCTGTAATTTTTATAAAACCCTTTGCCGGTCCGTTTATACTAATGTGATGTGTGAGACCCATGGTGTCTTCCTGCATCAACACATTACGTCTAATCATCAATCCTGCAAGCGAGAGGAAGTGCCTACCCACATGGTCTTTTAATTGCCCATCTTTTCCAAAACGCCACATAAATTTTTTAGGACTTGGTATAATAATGGCTAAATACATGGCTTCACTCAAGGTTAATTCTGATGGTGATTTACCAAAATAAAAACGAGTCGCTTCGCCAATTCCATAAACATTTGGTCCCCACTCTATGATGTTTAAGTACACCTCAAACATGCGCTCTTTGCTACTTAGTCGGTTGTTCTCTAAAATGTAAACCAATAAAATTTCTTCCAACTTACGCGACAACGTTTTTTCTCTGGTTAAGAATACATTTTTAACCAACTGCATACTAATGGTACTAGCACCACGGGCAAATTTACGTTTGCGAATATTTTTAATGATGGATTGGCGAAAGGCTTCATCAATAAAACCACGGTGGTAAAAAAACGAAGGATCTTCAGTTGTTAAAACAGCCTTTTTAAGCAACGGAGAAATTTGCTCTAGCGGAACATAATTCGGGTTATCATAACTTACATCAATGCTGCGTTGTATTCTGCCTTTTTCTAAGGCGTTATATACAAAATCGCCATTAAGTTTACTTAAGTTGGCCTCACCATATTTAGTAATACATAATCCTTCTTTTTCCAATTGGCTATCAAAAACTAAATCACGTGGTTTATTTTCGTTATATAAAAAGTCTAAGCGGTAACTAAAAGTACCTTCGGCTTCCATGCCTTTAAAGTGCGTAAACAAACCTTCTGGCAAAGAGCTAATAAAATCTTGTGCCGATGTTTTTTCAATCACTACATTAAACTGGTAAGTAGTATCTGGTCCGCGTTGGTACTTAATAAACGGATGGAAATTAACCTTGTTAAACTTTACGGTTGAAGAACTATCAAGCGAAATAAAATTACTACCTAATACAAATAAATAATCAAACTCAGCCTTTTCTATCACCACATCTTTGCTTGATATTTTGGGGTGATTAACCATAAAATTTGTTGTACTTGCAAGGCCTTTTATGTTTAGTACATCATTGTCTATATCAACTTCATCCAGCTTAAGACGAATGCTATCAAAACCTGCTACTAAGTTAAACTTATCCTGTAAATAAGGGAGTTTTACATGGCCGGTATCCTTATTGTAAAACTGAACATCAGCCTTTTTTTTCTGCGGGTTTGCCGTACCTTTAATGTGCCATGTTTGATTAAACGTTTCGCTTACTAGCGAGTCTTTTGCACTGCTTACATTAATAAACGATTCTAATTGCTCATCATTTAAAACCAACTGTTGCATGTTAAAAGATACATGCTGTTTGTGGTCAACTATTTTTAAAGCAACATTATTTATTCCTAAATCAGCAGGTATAAAATTTAATACTTTACTTATAAGTCGGTAAGCCTTTTTTGCTAAGTTTTTGCTTGATGGTTTGTTGTCTGATTCCTTTTCAATATCATTATTTTTACTGCGCAAAAAAGCATCGAAATTACGTCCGCGCTCATCACTTACTAAATTAAGGTAGCCATCATTCACCTTCAAATCATCCAACCTAAAATCTAAAAATAACGCATAGGCCAATTTAATTCCAGTTTCAATACTGGCAATATGTAGAATACTGTCGTGGTTAGCCGGAACAAGGCTTACATCAGTAAGTTTAACACTGGCAATACCGGTAAATTCAGCTTGTTTTATACTAAAAGTAGCGGCATAATCTGTTTTTACTTTATTGGTTATTTTAGTTAATGCTTTTTGTAAAAGCATGTTTCTGAAACTAAAAAAAGCAACTATTACCAATAACAAAAAAACACCGGCTATTTTAGCCAGTGTTAAAAGAATGCGTTTTATACGTTGTGAATCAATCACTATAGGTGTATAATTTTTTTAAAAATTAGTTGAAAAAATAAAACCACAAAAATTAAACGTGCATTACTTCAGCTTCTTTAGCTGCAGTTAGCTCATCAATTTTTTTGATATAGGCATCAGTATTTTTTTGTACTTGAGTTTCGCCAACTTTGGCTTCATCTTCAGGTAAACCTTCTTTTTGTAAACGTTTAATGCTTTCGTTGGCATCTTTACGTAAGTTACGTCCTGTAATTTTTGCGTTTTCGGCTTCGGCTTTTACTTTTTTTACAATTTCTCTTCTACGCTCTTCAGTTAAAGGAGGTAAAATACAACGAATCATGGTACCATCATTGCTTGGGTTAAAACCTAAGTTAGAAATAATAATTCCTTTTTCGATGGCTTGTAACATGCTTTTTTCCCAAGGCTGAATAGCCAAAGTTTTAGCATCAGGTGTATTCACATTGGCTACTTGGCTTAAAGGAACTAAACTACCGTAGTAATCAACCTTAACAGCATCAAGCATACTTGGGTGTGCCTTACCGGCACGTATTTTACTAAATTCACTTGCGGCATGGTCAATTGCTTTGTCCATACCTTCTTTTAAATGATCAAGTACTTGTTTTAAACGTGGATCGCTCATATCAAAAAAAATTAAATTTTATTATTAACTCACTAAAGTACCAACACTTTCACCGGCACAAACCCTTAAAAAGTTTCCTTCTTTGTTCATGTCGAACACCACAATTGGTAACTTATTTTCTTGGCATAAAGTAATAGCTGTTAAGTCCATTACGTTTAAACCTTTTTCGTAAACTTCACTGTAACTTACCTTTTCGTAACGAGTTGCTGTGGCATCTTTCTCTGGGTCGGCAGTGTAAATACCATCTACACGTGTACCTTTTAAAACCAGGTTTGCTTCAATTTCAACCGCACGTAAACTTGCAGCACTATCGGTAGTAAAATAAGGGTTACCGGTACCAGCACCAAAAATTACTACGCGACCTTTTTCTAGGTGACGCATGGCACGTCTGCGAATAAATGGTTCACAAATTTGCTCCATTTTAATGGCACTTTGCAAACGGGTTTTAATACCCGCTTTTTCCAATGCACCTTGTAAAGCCATGGCATTAATTACGGTAGCCAACATGCCCATGTAATCGCCTTGCGCCCTATCAACAATACCACCCGAAACACCTTGCACACCTCTAAAAATATTTCCTCCGCCAATAACAATGGCTACTTGTACACCTTGGTCGGTTACTTGCTTAATATCAGCAGCATATAGTTCTAATATTTTAGGATCAATACCATATTGCTGCGAACCCATCAATGCTTCGCCACTTAATTTTAAGAGAACTCTTTTGTATTTCATGTGATTTGTAAAAATGCGTCTGCAATTTGCACTATTTAGAGCTATTCAGCAAATTTTGTTGTGGGTAGGTTTGTGGTGAAACTCAAATTAATCAATTCATTATTTCTTATGTTGATTGGGTTAAACGTATTGTTCGGTCAGTGCTTCTGAAATATACCACACCAAATTTAATATGGGTTACCTAGATCTATTTCCCCCCACAATCTCAAACCCTCTTCCTTCTTTGTATTGAATAATTCCATTAAAAGTGCAACTTTGCTCTTATAAAATTTACTACCATGTACATTCAACAATTATATACTAGCTGTTTGGCGCAAGCCGCTTATTATATTGAAAGCGATGGCGAAGCCGCTATTATAGATCCATTAAGAGATTACGAAGCTTATCTGGCGATGGCCAACGAGCGTGGTGCTAAAATTAAGTATATTTTCGAAACACATTTTCATGCCGATTTTGTAAGCGGTCATATTGATTTGGCCAACAAAACAGGAGCTAAAATTGTGTATGGTCCTACAACACAAACCAATTACCCGGTGCAAGTAGCCACTGATGGTGAGCTGCTAATATTGGGTAAATTGGCCATTAAGGTTTTGCATACTCCCGGACATACACCCGAAAGCAGTTGCTTTTTGTTACAAGACGAAAACGGTAAAGACCATTGTGTGTTTACCGGAGATACTTTATTTGTTGGCGATGTTGGGCGACCAGATTTATTGGATGGTGTAATTACCAAAGAAGAATTGGCTGGTATGATGTACGACTCATTACACAAGAAATTATTACCATTAGCCGATGAAGTTATTGTTTACCCTGCACATGGTGCAGGCAGTGCTTGCGGAAAAAATATTGGTAAAGAAACTTTTAGTAGCATTGGCGAGCAACGTGCTAATAACTATGCCTTACAACCCATGAGTAAAGCCGATTTTATTAATACAGTTACCGATGGTATTCAACCTGCACCGGCTTACTTTTTTAAAGATGCTAAATTAAACAAACAAGGCTATGCTTCGTTTGATGAAGTATTGACTCATGGCATGAAAGCATTAAGTATACAGGCATTTGAAGAAGTAGTAAAAAATGGTGCAACGATTATTGATACACGTATTCCTGATGTGTTTGAATTGGGTTTTGTTCCACGTTCGTTAAACTTTGGTTTAAACGGACAATACGCCATTTGGGCTGCAACTATTTTAGATATTTCAACGCCAATTGTTTTGGTTACCGATGCAGGTAAAGAGCAGGAGAGTATTGAGCGTTTAACACGTGTGGGTTTTGATAAAATTGAAGGTTACTTACAAGGTGGTTTTGAAGCATGGACAGATGCGGATAAACGTTACGATATGGTAATTTCTATTGATGACGAAGAGTTTGTGTTAGATGTAAAACACAGTGAAGTAGGTGTGTTAGATGTCCGCAAGCCAGGCGAGTTTAACGACCTTCACGTGGATAAAGCACAGCATTTTTCTTTGGATAAAATTGTTGAAAATACCAAAGCACTCGACCCAACTAAAGAATACTTAGTGCATTGTGCAGGTGGCTACCGCAGCATGATTGCCGTAAGTTATTTAAAGGCACATGGCGTTAAAAATGTAAAAAATGTATGGGGTGGTTTTGGTAAAATAAAAGAGCGTGGGGGTTTGAATTACATAAGCACGTTGGCTAAGGCGAATTAGTATGGGAAAGTAGGTTTGTTGGGTTCATGGTTTGAAGTGATTTATTGGTGTGGATTTATTTATCCTATCAAGTAAATCAATACTTCAAAATTCATCATTAGCTCCGCTGAACTTCGTTTCGATATTTAAAAATGCAGTTCAACTAATATACAGCCTCATCGAGTGAACCTTGAGTTGCCATTGCGTTAGTGCTTGTATCGAAACGAAGTTCAGCGCAGCTAAATGGGGAGTATAGAACAAAGAATAAATTTTAAAAATCCACTTCTCGATACTCTTCGCTTTGCTACGAACTCGAAGAGGCTGATATGTTCAAACGTTGATTATCATATTTAAGTTAATTCCTCCCCAATGCCGCAGGCATTGCACTGCGTATCTCAAAATCTGAAATTAACAATGCTCAAATCCTCGCAAGATTATTTGCAAAACTCTGCGTTAAATCATTTACATTGCTTTAAGATTATTAATCTAATTTGGTTTATTCATTACACAACGAATATCAAAACTTCAACATTTGAAATTAGTTAAGCTGAACTTCGTTTCTTTATTAAATAGTTTATTTTTTTTACTGAAGACTACCACTGCAGACCGTAGCGTCTGTCAGGTAAATAGAGGGCAAAGTATACCGCTTCTGATTAAAGGAGTTTGCTTCGCAAAGTATAAGCCTGCTCGAGTTCGCTTTGCATAGGCAGTGCTTGGCGCGAATATCGAGAGTAGGAGTTTAGATAATAAATTAATTTTAACAATCCACTTCTCGATACATCCCGATTTGCAATCGTGACACTTGAAGCGTCTTTTGCGTTCAAAAGTTAAAACTTCAAAATTAGCTCTGTTGAACTACGTTTCGGATTTCGAATTTCGTGCTTTGGATTTATCTTCGCTAGACTACGTTTCGAATTTTACTAAGCATTTTACCTCACATTCACCAACTCCACATCAAACAACAAGGTGGCATTAGGAGGAATATCACTTCCGGCACCGTTTGTACCGTAGCCTAAATCAGCAGGAATAATTAAACGGTATTTATCGCCAATGTTCATCAACGCAATACCTTCATCCCAACCTTTAATTACACTTCCTGTTCCTAATTCAAAACTAATGGGGTTCCCTCTTTCAATTGATGAATCAAATACTTTTCCATCAGTTAAAAACCCGGTGTAGTGTACATCTACCATCATGCCTTTTTCTGCTTTGGTAGGGTTGTTACTTTTTTTAACCACTAAATATTTTAAACCACTTTCGGTAGTTATGGTATCAGTTGTTTTGATGTCCCAGGGCATGGTGTTTATTATTTTAGGTTGTTGATTACAACTTTGGGTAATAATCGCAACTATAAATAAAGCCATACATGCAAGTGATATGTTTTTCATGATTCAAATATATAGAAATGTTAACAAAGGTATAGGGTTGAACCACAGAGACACAAAGGCACAATGCTTAGTAACACAGCTGCCGCTGTAGTTCTCTGTGTAATTCCGTAGCTTTTGTAATAGACTTATACTCGTGTATTTCCTGTAAAAACTTTTTGTTCCTAGTGGTAAAAAATATGAGGGATTATTCATTAAAAAAATCGGCCATTCAACTTTTGCTGAACGGCCGATTGCTCTATTAAATTTCGAGTTTCGAGTTTTGAATTTATCTCCGATGAACTACGTTTCGTATTTATATATTACTTGACATTTACCAACTCTACATCAAACAACAACGTAGCATTTGGAGGAATAACTCCGCCTGCGCCATTTGGTCCGTAACCTAAGTTTGATGGGATTATTAAACGTAACTTATCACCAACATGCATTAAGGCAATGCCTTCTTCCCATCCCTTAATTACACGTCCTTGTCCCAACTCAAAACTAATGGGTTGTCCTCTTTCTATAGACGAATCAAACACTTTACCACCCATTAAAAAGCCTGTGTAATGCACATCAACAGTTTTACCATTTTCAGCTTTTACTGCTTCAGGGTTACTCGATTTTTCAACTACAATATATTGTAATCCGCTTGCTGTTGTTATGGTATCAGTACTTTTTACATTCCAAGGTTTAATTGGCTCTTTTACGTCAATTAACTCCACTTCAAAAATTAAAGTTGCATTAGGAGGAATTGATCCTCCCGCACCATTAGCACCGTATCCTAAACTAGGTGGAATTGTAAACACAGCCTTATCGCCAACTTGCAACAAAGCAATACCTTCATCCCAGCCCTTAATTACTTGGCCTTGCCCTAAATTAAATGTAAATGGTTGATTGCGGTCTCTACTGCTATCAAATTTTTTGCCATCGGTTAATGTTCCTGTGTAGTGCACAGAAACTTTTGCTCCTGCAATAGCTTTTATTCCGTTACCTTTTTTGGTTATTTTGTATTTTAAACCCGATGCGGTTGTATATTCTTTATTCAATTCCATTTTTTGAGTTTGTTTTGGTTTTGAAGGTGTTTGTTGTTTGGTTTTGTTACTGGTTACTTTTGGTTTAGTAGCCACTTTAGGTTGTTGAGCGTATAGGCTTGTACCTATTGTTACGAATAATAATGATGCAATAATTTTTTTCATGCCTTGTATTTATTTTAGTAATAAAAATTAAATATAAAAGTTATTCAACACTAATCAAATCTATATCAAAAATGATGGTGGTAAAAGGAGGAATTATGTCTGCTCCACTGCCACCATATGCTAAGTAAGGTGGAATAATAAACTTAAAACGCCCACCTTCACGCATGAGTTTTATGCCTTCATTCCATCCTGCAATTACTTCTTTACTGCCTAGTGTAAAAGTATAACCATCTTGGTTGCTTTCAAACACCTTACCATTCATTAAATAACCACGATACTTAACTGTTACTTTACTTCCTGCTAAGGGTTGTTTACCTATACCCGGTTTGCTTATTACATAATATAATCCCGTGTGTGTTTTATTAATGCGTTGATAGCTTGAAATAAACTTGGCCGCTGTAATAGAATCCTCGCGTGATTGTTCTAATTCTTTAGCATATTCTTTTGCTGCAAATTCAGGTTCATTCATAATATCATGCACCTTAATGTAAAAGCGTAAACTATCACCTTGTTTTATATAAGGGGGTAAAGGTGCGTTAATGGTGTACTTGTAAAACGAGTCGGCCGAGATAACAATATTAACCAGATCTCCTTTTTCCATTTCTTTAAAAATACCCCTAAAACTAGGGTGTGTAGCAGGTACAGTTACATGTTGATTTTTGGTGAACGTTTCGGCCAAAAGAGAATCGTTAGAAGCTATGGACATATGATAATCAATATCCAATAAATCATCAACTTTAGTTTTACGTTTATTTAAGCTATCGTTAATTGGAATAATATCATAAAATAAAACACCTGCCTTAGTAATAGCAGGCGCGTATTGGGCTTTTAAACTCACCAAATAACACAAACTGATTATTACCAATAACAGGTGTTTCATAAATACGTAGTTTTAATTCTAGTTAACTTTAACCAATTCCATTTCAAACACCAAAGTGCTGAAAGGAGGAATAGGTCCGTTACCACGGTTACCATAAGCCAAATTCCAAGGAATTACAGCCTTAAATTTATCACCCTCTTTCATTAACTGTAATATTTCATCCCAACCTGGTATAACTTGTCCTAAGCCAACTGGGAAAGATATACCTTCATTTAAGTTCTCATCAAAAACTTGTCCGTTAAGTAAGGTACCTTTATAAAGCACTTTAACTTTATCACCTTTTTTAGGTGTTTTGCCGTTTCCTGATTTTTGAATTACATAAAATAAGCCACTTGCAGTTTTCTTTGCATCAGGTAATGTAGAAATCATTTGAGTAAAAGCAAGAGAATCGGCTTGTTGTAACTTCGACATGTCTTCTTGTTCTTTTTTCATAATTTCTTGTTGATTCATGATATCAACAACCTTAACAATAAACTTAATGTTATCGGCTTCCTTAATCCAGGTTGGTCTGCTTTGACCAAAGCTTTTCATAAAGAAAGTATCAGCATTAATTAATAGCTCAGCACTATCACCTACGCTTAATAATTCAAACGCTTTTCTAAAATTAGGTTCGGCAACTGGAATATAAACTGGGCTATTTTTGCTAAAGGTTTCAACCAAAGTAGAATCGGTTGATTCGATTGCAAGTTTGTAATTCATAAATAACACTGCATTGGTATCGCCATCTACAGCGCGACCTTCGGTGTTATCTGTAATAATACGGTATTTAACACCGTTGTCTGTTGTTTTGTATCCACCGCATGCCACGGTAAATAAAGCTGCTACAGCAGCAAGTAGGGATATTGATTTTTTCATTTTTGTTTAAATTAATAAGTGTTTATAAGCAGCTAGTGCTTCTTTAAATTTTGTTTCAACAATTTCTATAGCATCATGGCTTTCTCCACCTGCTGCATTAAAATGGCCCCCGCCACTAAAGTATGTTTTTGCAAATTCGTTGGCTGGAAACTTTCCTTTGCTTCTAAAACTCATTTTTCTAGCAACAGTTCTATCAACAATCAATACAGAAAAGTTTATATCCCTAATAGCTAAACCATAGTTTACCAAACCTTCGGTATCACCAGTAATAATATTGTAACGTTTTAGTTCGTCTGCTGTAACACAAATTAAAGCCGTATTGAACTCGCGTAGCAATTGCATTTTTTCGTTTAAACAAAATCCAATAAAACGCATCCTGTCAAACGAGTAGTTATCATATATGTGTTCGTAAATTAAATTGGGCTTTGCACCTTTTGCTAATAGCTGTGCTGCAACATGGTGCGTAGAAGGGTATGTACTTCCATGTTTAAACGAAGCGGTATCTGTCATAATACCTGCATACAAACAATTGGCAATGTCTTCATTTACCAAATCGGCATCTCCAAACAAATCAATCATCTCATAAATTAACTCGCAAGTACTGCTGCGTTGTGTATTGTGCAATTGGTAGGCAGCAAAATTTTCAGGCTCTAAATGATGGTCAATTATTACTTTTTTAGCTTTGCTTGCAGCTACCAATTCTCCCATTTGGTTGATGCGTTTTAGTGCATTAAAGTCAAGACAAAAAATTAAATCGGCATGGGCAATTAAACTTGCTGAGTGATCTGTTTCTGCTTCAAAATCGATAACAGTAGGTTCTCCAGGCATCCACTTTAAAAAATCGCCATAATCTGTAGGCGATACAACAATAGGTTGTAGGCCCTTTAACAATAAGTAATTGTACAAACCCAAAGATGATCCAAGGGCATCAGCATCGGGTTTATGATGTGTTGTTATTACAATGTTAGGCTTAACAGCAGCTTCGAGCAGCGGTTTTATTTCTATAATATTGTTCAGAGAATGAATTTTTTAAGTGTGCAAAGGTGTAAAAAAGTAATGGATTAAGCAACGGTTTAGAATAACTTTAAGAACTAATTTAAAATCAGCTAAAAGGCCTCGTTTAATGTAACATAAAAAGCATGTAATCCATTGCTACCGCGAGCATAATCTAACCTAAAGTTAATTTTTTCTCTAGGTATAGCCTTAATTCTCAATCCTAAGCCATACATCGGCTTAATAAATTTGTTCAGTTTTTCTGGGGTTGACGCCACATTTCCCAAACCGCCAAAAGCAACCATACTTAATGGTCCCCATATTTGTTTGCGCAATTCTGCTTGTAGGCTAACTTCGTGTTTATCGCGGTAGCGACCAAAATAATAGCCCCTAAAGTAACTTTCGTTACCCAAAGTGCCCATTGCTCTGTATGGCACATCTCCATCATTAAATGAAATGAAGGTTTGCATTGCCAAAACGTTTTCATTCCAAAGCCTAATGTATTTCCTTGCGTCAATTGTAATATTAGCAAAACTACTGCTGCTACCAATGTTTTTGTCTTTTACAGATGCCGAAATATCTACGATATGTCCCTTTGTTGGGAAGTAAATTTGATTTCTATTGTCTAAAGTTAAAACAGGTCCTAATCCAGAATAATAATAGCCATTAACCCCTGTTACATTTGATACGGCCATTAAGCTCCCACTTTCGTATTCTAGGTTGTACAACTTTTCGTAATCTATTTGCAAACCTAAATAGACTCCTTTTTTTAGTTGTCGTGTTGCTTTAATATTGGCTTTGTATTGATTAAAACTGTAAACTTCTTTATTGCTTTCGGGTGTGTTGTTTCCAATGCCCCAGTAGTTTTCAATGAAATTACTATACTGTAATAAACTTCGAAGGCTGTATTTGTTATTTGCTGTAAACACTTCAAACATAGGCCGAATGCTAAGTTGGTTATTTTGCGTGTAACTAATGTTTAGCCTAACAACAGAGGGTCGTGTAACACTATCGTTGTTTTTAGCTCTAAAAAAATGTGATGTTGATACGCCAAATTGCCAGCGAGTTTCTGGTTTATAAGAAACAATTGGAACAATAAATAAGTACTTTTTTTTAGGTTTTGCAGAGTCGCCTTGCACAATTCTATAGCCCCAATCCATGGTACGCAATACAAAGTTTTTTTGTTGTGCAAATGTATTGGTGTAACATAAAATAAGTGCAGTTGCTACTACGTATTTAAAACTTAAAGCCATTTTGTACCTATGCTGTTTATTCTGTAGCCAAGATTTATACCAACGCTACGTGTGTCAAGGTTAACAAAACTACTTTTAAAAATGTTAAGATTACTATCGTGCGCATAAAAAGCACTAATGTACCATTCTGGATGATTGTAGCCTACAAATATTTTGGCGTGTAAAGCGGCATCAATCGGTAAACCTGTTTTAAAACCTATGTTTGATTGCGAGGTATACCAACCACTACCAAAACCCAAAAATATTGATGGAGAAAAGAACCATCTGCCGTTTTTTGATAAGAAATTATAACCGTAACCAGGTCTTAAGCTAAAGGTAATAAATCGCATTTGTTTTAATCCTGCTAAATCAGAAAATGTGGGTTCGTTATCAATAATGGGAGCAATAATGGATGAGTCGGCCAATAAGTTTCTAAATTGAAAATTGGTTAATAATAAAAAAGAACCTGCAGATTTTATTTGTTGTTCTTGCTGTGAAAATGCCGAGCGCATGGAGAATTTTTTATGGTTGGCTGCGTAAAAAAAATTAAATCCTCCATTCGAAACATAAATATCAGGTCGTATGGTTGCTAATGCAAAATCATTTCGCCCTCGTTGCATACCTTGGAAATATCTGTAATATATTTCGCCACCAAATTTACGCTGAAAGTACCCGAACGAAAAATCGTAGTATTGACTTTTACCGCGCTTATTTACATCACTTTCTGTACCGGGCAGTTGAAAACCTAATGCAACAGTAAAATGTTTGAATCCAAATGCAAAACCCGCCTGACCTTTTACATTGGGCTGTAACTTAATTCCAAAATCTTTGTCCTTTCCAATTGGATTTACCAATACATCAATATCTGTTAACCACGAGTTAAACTGCACGTTATACTTGCGCTTAAAAGTTTTTATATAGGTAGTATCACCTCCATCTGCAAATGCTAAATATGGGGTGATACTAAAAAGAATTAGGATGAAAACAGATTGTGTTGCTTTCATTAAGGCATTAAACGACCGTACATGCGTGGAAAAGGAATACTCTCGCGAACATGTGGTAATTTACAAACCCATGTTACCAGGCGTTCCAAGCCTAAACCAAAACCTGAGTGTGGAACAGAACCATATCTACGTAAATCCAAATACCATTCAAATGCTTGCATAGGTAACTGGTGTTCGTTAATTTTTTCTACCAATAAGTTGAGGTCTGTTTCTCGTTCTCCTCCACCAACAATCTCCCCATATCCTTCAGGGGCTAATGTGTCCACACCGCGAGCGAAATTACTATTTTCAGGATCGCGTTTTAGGTAAAATGCTTTCACCTCATGTGGCCAATTATAAACCATAATTGGTCTGTCGAACAAACGGGTTAAAACCGTTTCATCGCTTCCGCCAAAATCGTTACCATACTCAAAATTACGAGCGCTATTTAACCAACCCGGAATATTTCTCTCTTGTTCTTCTAAATCAGAAAGCTCTTGTTTTAATTTATCTATTTTTGCTTGGTTAAAACCAATTTCTCCTTTTTTCATACCAGGAGTTTTAATTTTTTCTTCGCGCTCGTCAATTTCTTTTTTGGTTGCCTCAATGCTGTTTTTAACCTCGGCAAGTTCTTGCTCCAAACTGGTAATTGCGTTTATTCCATTCACGTCAACTTCTCCTTTTATTATTTTCACTGCCTCATCGTATGTTAAACGAGGGAAAGGTTTAACAACGTTTTCAAGAATTGCGGTATCACGTCCAATTAGTTCTAATTCGGCTTTGTTGGTATTTAGAACTTCGGTTACTACAGTACGTAAAAAACGCTCAATTAAATCCATGTTATCAAAAATATCATGGAAAGCGATTTCGGGTTCAATCATCCAAAACTCAGATAAGTGCCTACGTGTTTTACTTTTTTCTGCGCGGAAAGTTGGACCAAAAGTATAAATTTTGTTGTGCGCCATAGCCATGGCCTCTCCATATAGCTGACCCGATTGAGATAAGTAGGCCGCATCTCCGTAAAAATCAGTTTCAAACAAAGTAGATGTTCCTTCTACAGCATTACCTGTAAATAAAGGGGCATCCATTTGTAAAAAACCTTCATTTTGAAAAAATTTATGTATGGCAAAAATGATGGTGTTACGAATGCGCATAATAGCCCATTGTCTTTGGCTGCGTAGCCATAAATGGCGATTGTCCATCAAAAACTCAATTCCATGCTCTTTCTTCGCAATTGGATAGTCAACCGCTACTTGTATTAGCTCAATATTGGTGGCTTGTAATTCGTAACCTCCTATTTGTTTTTCATCTTTAACAATTTTACCTGTTATGCTTAAAGATGTTTCTAAGGTCGCTTTGCGTGCCTCATTAAAAATAGTTTCACTTACGCTATTAGCATCTACAACGCATTGGCAGAGGCCTGTGCCATCGCGTAAAATTATAAATACTAAACCTTTACTCTCCCGTTTATTCGCTGCCCAACCTTTAAGTGTAATTTCTTGGCTTTCGTATTTGCTTAAATCTTTAATATACATTTATTACTTTTGTTAGCTGATTTGAAAGTGCGAAAATAATAATATTTACATACTAGTGTTTACGTACTTTAACAAAGATTGGCATAATTTTTAGTATAGCACCATTATGTTAAAGCAAGGACTACAACAAAAGCAGCTACAAAAGCTTTCTCCTCAACAGATACAGTTTATTAAGTTGTTGCAGCTTAATGCTGTTGATTTACAGCAACGTATAGATAATGAATTGATTGAAAATCCTGCTTTATTAAAGGGGGATGATGAGGATGCTGCCCCTAAAGAACAGGTAGAAAATGAGGTAGAAATTGCTGAGGGAACAGAAGCAGAGGCCAATGTGTCGGTTGAAGATTATTTAGCGGATGATACTTTTGATGTAAAAGAATACGTAAATGATGATTATGATTCTGAAGGTTTCCACCTGAGTGATGAAGGGAACGATGAAGACCGCAAGGATATTCCTTTTGCTGAAACAGCTAGTTTTCATGATAGTTTATTGGAACAGTTTATTGCTATTGCAATTAATGAGCGAGAGGAAATGATTGGCCGACAGATTATTGGTACCATAGATGATGACGGTTATTTGCGTAGGGAGCTTGATGCCATTATTAACGATTTGGCCTTTGGGCAAAATGTGGAAGCAACGATAGATGAAATGCAGGTTTGTTTGCATAAAATTCAATCACTAGACCCAGCAGGTATTGCTGCAACATCTTTGCAAGATTGCTTATTGCTTCAACTTAAACGTAAAAATCATGACAGAAATGAAGTTGTTTTGGCTGAGCATATCATACGAAACGATTTTGAAGATTTTATTAAGAAACATTATGATAAGCTTACCAAGCAATATAAAATTACTGAAGCTGATTTAAAATTAGCCATTACAGTAATCACCCATCTTAACCCTAAACCAGGAGAAAGTGCATCTGCAGGAAAGCCACAGTTTATCAATCCAGATTTTGTTTTGGTTGATAATGATGGTAATTTAGAGGTGCAACTAACTGCACGTAATGCCCCTGATTTAAGAATTAGCCGTAACTACATGGAAACATTAAAGGGTTATGATGCTAATCCAAATCCAAGTAAAGAATTAAAACAAACTGTGCAGTTTATTAAACAAAAACTTGATAGTGCACGTTGGTTTATCGATAGCATTAGACAACGTCAACATACATTGTTAATTACCATGAACGCCATTTTACATCACCAATATGAATACTTTTTGGAGGGCGATGAAACTAAAATGAAGCCCATGATACTAAAAGATATTGCAGAAAAAGTAGGGTTGGATATTTCTACCATTAGCCGTGTAGCCAATAGTAAATATGTACAAACAGATTTTGGCGTGATTCCATTAAAATTCTTCTTTAGTGAGGGTATAACTAATGATGAAGGCGAAGAGGTGAGCAGTAGAGAGGTAAAGAAAATATTAAAGGATGCCATTGAGGCGGAAGATAAACATAAACCCTTGCCAGACGAGCGATTGATGGATATTTTAAAAGAAAAAGGCTATAATATAGCCCGCAGAACAGTAGCAAAATATAGGGAACAATTAAACATTCCTGTGGCCAGGTTGCGTAAAGAAATTTAATGCAAAAAAGATAATAATATCTTTTTCAGCATTTATATTTCCCATTTTACTTTTTTGTTTTTTTTTCGAGCCTGAATCTATTCGATTGATACATAACACGATTTTAGTTAATTACAATTAAGGTTTTCATTCACATTTTTAACTTGTGGTGTATTGATGCATGTTATATCACAAACACAAAACATCTAGCAAACAGTTATTTACCAACAAGCAACATCAACTAGCAATTTTTTCTTTTATGCAACACTGCATTGCGCTATTTTTACACACTTAAATTATGCAGTTCAAAAATATTGTTGGTCAACAACACATAAAAAACAAATTAATTCAAACCGTAAAAAATGGTCGTATTAGCCATACGCAACTATTTTTAGGAGCTGAAGGTGTGGGAGCACTTCCTCTGGCAGTTTCATATGCACAATATATAAATTGCCCAAATGCAACAGATGAAGACAGTTGTGGAATATGTGCTTCGTGCATAAAATTTACCAAATTGGTACATCCCGATTTACATTTCACATTTCCGACCATTGCCATCGAAAAGAAAAAACTAAGCAATGAATTTATTGCCGAATGGCGTGATGCTTTTATCGCAAACCCTTATCTAAGCGAGCTAGACTGGATTTTAAATCTTGATTCTGAAGGTAAAAAACAGGGAAATATTACTGCCGAAGAGTGCCGCGATATCATCAGGAAATTAGGATTAAAACCATATGAAGCCAAATACAAAACAGTAATTATTTGGTTACCTGAATACATGCGTAACGAAGGCAATATTTTACTTAAATTATTGGAAGAACCGCCTGCACAAACCCTGATAATTCTTGTTGCTCAGGATGCAGACAAGGTTATTGCTACCATTTTGTCTCGTGCACAAACCCTGCGCATTCCAAGGTTACAAGAGCAAGAAATTGCCCAATATTTAAGTGGAAAATTTGATGCTACACCTGATGTTGCCACTGCAATTGCTGCAATTTCAGAAGGAAGTATAGTGCAAGCCACTGATCTTTTAAAAGCGGGCCATGCCAATTATTTCGAAATGTTTGTTAATTGGATGAGGTTGTGCTACAATTCAAGAAAAGAAATTGAAAGTCTTACATCATGGGTTGAGAAGGCTGCAGCCGAGGGCAGGGAATCGCTAAAAAGCTACCTTACTTATGCTCAGCACATGCTTAGAGCAGGTTTGTTATATAAGTTTGGCGACCCTAAATTGCTAAGGCTTAACGAACAAGAGACTGCATTTATAAAAAGATTTAGTGCTTCATTAACAGAAACAAACATTAGTCCGATAGTGCTAGAGTTAAACAGAAGTGCCATGCAACTTGAGCGAAATGCCGATTTGAAAATAACCTTTTTAAATCTTTCTTTGTATATTGGCAGGCTATTGGATAAACCGAAAACTAATTAGTATTGGTTTTAAGTACCAATTGATATTGTTGGTTGTGTGCGATAACATTTTCACCAGCCAAATTTTTTTAACTGTATTTTAAAATAAATATAACAACATGGGTTGTGGTTCAGGAGGAGGATGCAGTACCGGAGGATGTAGCAGCGGAGGTTGCAGCACCGGTGGATGTAACAAATTAAATACGTTCGATTGGCTTGTAGACATGGATCTACCTGCCTATATGAAGCCTTTCGATATTATTGAAGTAAGGTTTAAAGGAACAAGAAAAGAGTTTTATCAAAATGTAAATAACATTGATATTACCAACAACGAGTTTGTTGTGGTTGAAAGCGAAAGTGGTTTCGATATAGGTAAAGTTGCACTTAAGGGCGAATTGGTGAAACTTCAATTAAAAAAGGCGGGGATAATTGATTATGATACCCATCCTTTCCCTAAAATATTGCGTAAAGCAAGTGCTAATGATGAGGCGCGTTACAAAGAGAATTTGGAGCTAGAAATACCAACCATGTATAAGGCAAGAAGTATTGCAATGGAGTTGGGCTTACAAATGAAACTCAGTGATGTTGAATACCGTGGTGATAGGCGTAAAGCCACTTTTTTTTATACTGCTGAAGACAGAGTTGATTTTCGCGAGTTGATAAAACGCTTAGCAGATTCGTTTAAAGTACGTATCGAAATGCGTCAAATCGGTTATCGTCAAGAGGCGGGTCGCCTTGGAGCTATAGGTTCTTGCGGGCGCGATTTATGTTGTAGTACTTGGTTAACTGATTTTAAATTAGTACACACCAATGCAGCACGTTATCAAAACTTATCATTAAACCCGCTAAAACTTTCGGGTCAATGTGGCAAGTTAAAGTGCTGTTTAAATTTTGAGTTAGATTCTTATTTAGAGGCTTGGAAAGAATTCCCAGATAACGATAATTTAGTACTTGAATTTGCTAATGGTCCATACCGTCAGGTTAAAACTGATATTCTAAAAAGAATGATGTGGTTTGCACCAATGCAAGAATTTGGTGGCGAGTGGTTAAGCCTTAAAGTAAATGAAGCAAAGGCCTACATGGAACAAAACAAAGAAGGTATAAAACCCGAATTGATTGTTCAGAAAAAAGAAGCGATTAAGATAGATCTCGATTTCCAAAATGATATGGGAGTTGATAGTTTAACTAGATTGGATGAACGTAAGTCTTCATCAAAACGTAACAAAGCTCGAGGACGTGATACACGCAATAGAAATACAAATGATCGTAACCGCGAACCAAGAAATATAACTATTGAAGGTGTTGAAAATACAACATCACCTCGTGAGTCAAAAGATGTGCGCGAGCAAAACGATAACCGCAACCGTGAAAATCGTAACAGAAGCAATAACAACCGCAACCGTCAACCACGTGAGGGTAATCAACCCAATAATAGCCGTGATGGTGCAGAAGTAAGAACACCACAACCTCCACGCGAACCAAGAGAGGGTGACGGACAACCGCGTAACAACCAAAATCGCAACCGTAATAACCGTAACAATAACCGCAACCGTAACAACAATAACGGGGGCAATAATAACACTAATAATAACCCACCGGCATAGTATGAAATATACTTTATCGATAATTGGTATAATTACTTTGTTGCTTGTTACATCTTGCGACCCTGGAAGGGTGTTTGATGACAATAAAACCATTGAAGGAGATGCTTGGTACTATAAAAACAGGGTTCCTTTTGATGTGCGAATTAAGGATACTACCAAATTCTATAATGTATATGTTAACTTACGAGTAGGTGCCGATTATAAATATAGCAATGTTTTTATGTTAGTGCACACACTAAATCCCGATAAAAAGACCGACCAACGCAGAATAGAGATTAAGTTGGCCAACGAAAGCGGAAAATGGTTGGGTAGTGGTTTGGGCGATTTATACGATTATCAGTTTCCGGTGTTTAGAAAAGTTAAATTCCCGCAACAAGGTTTTTATAGGTTTGAGTTAGAACAAAACATGCGCGATGATACGTTAATGCACATAAAAGCAGCCGGTGTAAGGGTAGAAGAAGTAACAGAGTAATTTAGTAGTTATAAAACAAAAATCCCCGTTTTGGTATTAACTAAAACGGGGATTTATTTTATGCGAAACGTTTTTCAATTAAACTTTCTAGCTCTTTAACCAGTAAATTTTCGTTGCTCCAACTGTATTGGTGCTTCAATTCGTTGAAATAACGTAAAGCTTCATGCACGGTAGTTGAAGCATTTAATTTTTCAATCGCTTTTGCATACTCAACAGTGTTTTCGTTAAACAAATTATTTACAAAGGCAATTTTTTTGTTTAGGTTTATGGCTTGTTTTAAACTTTGCTGTTGTTCACGCGCAATCTTTTCGTAAACATCAGGGCTACGTATACTTGCCGATAATTTATCTAGTAACGACAACTCGGGTGATGGCTCATCAACTAAAGTTGGTTTAACATCAGATGTTTCTAAAGGCAAGGTAGCTTGTACTTGTGGTACTTGATCTTCTACTATTTCTTTTTCCTCCATCAATTTTTCCAAATCATCCAAGGTTGGTTCAGCGTTTTTATTAAAATCAAAAACAAGTGTATTAGGTTTAGGGGTTTCTATTTTCTCTATAACTTCAGGTTCAGAATGTTTTTCAATAGTTTTTAATGTTTCGGGCTCCTGCTCCAATTCTACAACAGTTTCTGTAAGGGGTGACAAAACCTCTTCAGGAGTGATCTTAACTGTTTCCACCTCAGCAATCGCAATTTCTAATGGGGTAATTTCCTCATTTACGTATTGCTTTATTTCTGGCTCTAATAAGTTAGTGTCTACCTCCTCTTGGTTGATGGGTAGTTGTGCCAATTGGCCTTGTACCTTAAGCAACGAGTGGTAGATATGCAGTAATTGTTGCTGCAATAGTGCCACATCAAGATCATTGAAGTATTGCTTACTTTTGCTTATTAACTGATATGTTTCGTAAAGCTGAGATATATCAGCACTCAGTTTATTTTGTACTTCCTTTAAATTCATGGTATAATATGATCTATGCAAATTTGTGAAAAAGAAACCAATCGAAAAAATAAACTATTTGCATAACCTTGCAGTAATCTCATGTTTTTAGAACCACGTTTAAAAAATACATCGCAAAAAAAGGGTTGGATTGAAGTAATATGCGGCTCCATGTTTTCTGGAAAAACCGAAGAGTTGATTCGCAGGCTAAACCGTGCGCGCATTGCAAACCTTAAGGTAGAAATTTATAAACCTGCCATTGACAAGCGTTACCACGATACGGAAGTGGTATCGCATAATAGCAATGCCGTAGCTTCAACCCCAGTGCTTAGCTCATTAAATATACTATTGATGAGTCAAGATGCTGATGTAGTAGGTATTGATGAAGCTCAGTTTTTTGATGCTGAGGTTGTTTATGTATGCGAAAAATTGGCACAACGTGGTGTGAGAGTAATTGTTGCTGGGCTAGACATGGATTATTTGGGCAAACCTTTTGGGCCAATGCCAGCTTTAATGGCCATTGCCGAATATGTAACTAAAGTAAATGCCATTTGCATGGTTTGTGGCGATTTAGCTACGCATTCTTTCAGAAAAGTATCTGACAATAGCCAAGTAATGTTGGGCGAAAAAGATACATACGAAGCACGCTGTCGTTATTGTTTTAACGATGGAATGGCAACAGAAAAAAACTAAATTAATTAGTATTGAAAAACAAATCGGGTTGTGTCTTCTTTGTACAACTCGTAGGTGTATTTTATAGTTTTAGCCTCCTCAGTATGTTTTACAAAATATGCTGTAAAGGCTGGGTAAGCTTTGTATATTGCAATAATGGATGAAACCATATCATGTGTTTTCATATCGCATATTAAAGCGTTGCCTCTTTCTATTTTAACCACTTTATACCCATTTATACTTACAAGCTTTATACTATCTGTAGGGTTATTTATTATTACGGCTGCAAAACTTCTTAACGAATCTTCTGTCACTTTATCGGGATTATCATAATATACTCCTGCAAAACTTGGATTTATTAATCCAGCCTCCTTTACCTCTTCCTCTAAACGTTTCATGGTGTTACTTATTTTGTAATATGCACCACGGTGTTCAATTCCAATCATTAAATAACCACCTTCTTCGCTTTTTTCAATATTGGCACTTGCCCACATTCCCTTGTACGAAAGAAAACTAAGTATAGCTATAATTATGATGACGATTATGAGTAAAATCTTTTTCATGGTATCTTAAATTTAGGTGTACTAAATTAATGAATAGCATTAAAAATCCATACTCAAAGAAAAATGATACATAGGCTTTTTTGCAACCTCATAGTCTTGTATACCCCATGCTATATCAAGCCTAACATAGTAACCCATTAATTTGCTTCTTATTCCTGGACCAAAACCTGCTATAATGGGTTCACGAACATTTATAACGGTGGCTTTTAGGTTTTGAACTTGAATTATTTTTTGATTAAATGTATTTTCATCACTATATGGGCCACTTCCTGTCCATGCGGTTCCCACATCAAAAAATGGCATAAGCAATAAGTTATTTAAAAAGTCGGAACGAATTGGCCTATTGGCTATATACGATACAATTGGTACTCTTATTTCTACACTAGCTGCTGCAAAAGTACTGCCATTACGTATGTTTTGTTTAAACCCACGCATGTTGGTTGCTAATGCTTGAAACGAGTAATTAGTTTGTGTTGAAGGGTTATTGCTTTGTTCATATTTTGGAAATATCCAGTTGTCTACTCCACCCATTACATATTTAACTTTTTGCTTGCCCCAAGATGTATTGGCGGTTAAGCGCGTACATAAAATAATGTTTTTATGTATGGGTTCGTAATGTCTCAAATCAAATCCGGCCGCATTAAGTCTTATCTTTTCATTATTAAAGTTAATATACTGCTCGTAAAAAACCTTAAATCTAGTGCCATCTAATAAGTTTAAGCCTTTAGGTATGGTGTTGTCAAATACCACTTCTCCTTTATAACCTGTCCAAATATCTTCCCTATCTGGTTTAGCAAGTGTAGGTATTGTTATTCCTTTAAACACATCTCTATCAACTCGAGTAAAAATATTACCACGTAAACTCCATACCTGATTTATAGGATACTTTAATTCATACCTAACTTCGTGTACGGTATTTTTAGTTACTGTTCCCTCGGCTGCGCCTTCTCTGCTTTGGCGAAACAAAGTTATTTTCTGATCGAGTCTGCGTTTAAGATTTTCGTAGGTTAAAAAATAATCGGCCCCTACTAAATTATATGGCAACCTAAAACCACCAACTAATTTATAATCCTCAAACAAATCAACCAACCCAAACTTAAACATACCATTAAGGCCTGTATTAAATAAATTTTCACCACCTGGAGTAATCGGTTGATAGTACGAGTTGATAACAGAATTGTCAAGTTGAGTTACTAATTTATCTGTAAAGAAAGTGACATTATAAAACTTAGGAGCACTTACTTTTAAAAATTTACCTGATGTCGTAACCACTTGTTTAAACGATGGTTTTATTTCTTCGGGAGTAAAAGTGCTTGGTGTAAATTCGCTTACAAAAAAGAATTTATCGGCACTATCTTCCTTTGTTTTACTTGGAACAAGTACTTGCTGAGCCACTTGGTTTTCTCCAGGTAATATACGTGGTTTAAAAACAGCTTCTCCAGTTACAAATGGCTTTGTTGCATGTCCTGTTTTTAACCTATACATATTTGGGTAAGTCTCTGTTTTTTTCCCTGTTTCTACTATTTGTTTTTCAAGTGGTGCTTCAAATATCACGTAACGCCTATCGTTCAATACAAAGTCGTATTGCTTTTGAGTTTGACGGCAAATATCGTGTGCAATAATTCCCCTGCTGTAGTTGGTTAGTGGGTAAGTAAATACTACATCTTTTGTATGAATAATGGTGTCGATTTTTTCTACATTATTTCCTAAGCGGATTGTTTTTCCATTATGTGTAAATTCAATTCCTTTATCTTCTAACTGCTCAAAGTATAAAGTATCTATAGTACGAAGTGAATCTTTTCTAAATATCTGTAGTTCGGAGTAATCATATTGCTCCTCAACCCTAACAGCATATCGGTTTACAATACCATTATATTCTGTAAGGTAACTGTAATATTGATTATTGAATTCAACAGGGTGTGTTTCGTTAATGTTTGGAGTATTGCTTAAACGTTTTAAAGCATTCACTTGTCCTATAAGTTCTAGGTCGTATAGGTAAATGTCTAGGTTATTGTTAGAAGATAAAGTCATTGGAGCAGCCGAACCCAATGAGTCGCTATTTCTGTTTGATGCAAATATTATTTTAGAACCACCATCAACATACATTGGCATTAAGTCGTCAAAAGGGTCGTTAGTAATTTGTCTTTCTCTGCGTGTTTGCATATCATACAAGTACAAATCACTTTGCCCTTTTCTAATTGCAGATATGATAAGTGTTCCTCCATTATCTGAGTATGCAAAACCTGTTATTTTATCAAACTTAAGGAATAAGATTTTGGTCTTCTTTTTCGTTAACAAATCAACAGTTGTGATATAAATTTTACCCCTGCGTTCGTGCACGTAAGATAATTTTTCACCACCTGGATGCCATGCAATCATTGGAAAAGAATGATCTAATTCGCGTTGATAGTATTTAACACCACCTTTGTGAATACGTTTATGTTTTCCTGTTTTAAGGTTAACGATCCATACTTTGTATTTACCACCTTTGTTTGTTGTAAAGGAAATAAAATCGCCTTTGGGAGCAACTTTTAGTTTGGGTTCAATGTAGGGTGTTAATCGTTTTTTTACTTTTATTTCTTGAAGCGGTAAAGTACGCAGATTATCTTCTTTGGTATATTGTTCTTTATAAAAATCGAGCCAATCTTTTCCAGCTTGTTTTAAATCGATACCAGCTACGTATATTAAAGCTGTTTCATAATTCCTACTAAGCTTTGATATGTAAAGCATGTTTGAGATTACTTCAATACCATATTTCTCAACTAAAAAACGCCACCATGAGTGGCCCGCTAGTTTAGGTTCTTTGTATACTAACCGATTAAATTTTTTAAGCTTACCACTATTTACTAGGTCTTTGAGTTTATTGTCGTTTGTGGTATTCCACTCTTCAGCAATATAAGAGGTGAGCCCTGAAAAGTACCACTCGGGTAAGTTTAACAAGGCAGCATTTTGAATGCGGTCTTGTATATTTCCACCAAATAATAACTCGTTAATTAATACAACTGCTAAACCCTCTTTTATACGTTTTTCAAAATCGCCACGGTTTCCATTAAAATAAATAAAAAAACGATTGTTACTTACTTGTGTTACTCCTCCTAAATTGGCTGGTTGATCTGATAAACCAAAATTAGCTTGCTTGTATTCTTGCTGGGTATTGTAGCATATAATTTCAACCCTACTATTAAGTCTATGATCAATAATTTTTTCTAGGTTGTTTAATTGCTCTTCAGCTGTTCTGGCAGCAAAGGAGGCAAGTTCTCTACCTCCTGAGTAGAAATAGGCATCAAAGTTTTCTGAGCGCACAAAACTCCAAACAAACTTATTGTATTGTACACGGTTCTGACCAAATTGCGTGTACATTCCTTGGGCTAATAGCTTGGTAGGCATATGTGCCAATAATAGCACTGCTATAATTATTTGATTGAGTTTAATGAGTTTCTTCACGTGGTTACGTTAATAACGTACAGACACCAAATTTCAGCAGGAAGGATGACAATAGCAAGAAATAAAATGAAATAGAAAATACTTTAAACAAAAACAGCTAATCTCGGGGCTCCGAAGAGCCCCTTAATTAGCCTGTATAACCATTAAACCCCACGAGGGCAATTTTAGTGGATTGCGCTTAACGCCCGCAATCGGTTTTGGGAGAAGTTTTAAAAAAAATATATTTTTATTTCTCTTTTAACTCTACACAAAGGTGCATGAAATTTTGTTAATCACAAATTAAATTTGAGTTTTTTTAGTAAATGTCAAAATATTGACAAAAATTATAAAAAAAGTATCGTTACATGACTTAATCTTTTCAATAAAAAACAATTCAAATTGAATGCATCATGTATAAATTAAGCTGATAATTATTTCTGGACATAAATGGTTTGAGTTGGGAATGCGAATTCGCACCTGTGATTTTCTATAATCGCCATTATCTCTATGTTTACTTCCTCTTGCACTTCTACCATTATTTCGTATTCGTTACTCATTACAAAGTATAATACCAAAATATTAAGAGAACTAGAACTGAAATCAGTAAAATGAACGGTAATGTCTTCACCTATTTTGGGGTGTTTCAATAACACGGTTTTAATATCTGAAATAATGTTTAATATTTGACTTGATTTGCTGGCATAGGTTAACCCCAGTTCAAACTTTACCCTGCGTGCCTCACTTAGTGTAATATTGTTTAAGGCAACATCAATTAACTTTTTATTGGGTACAGTAAGCAAACTTTTTTCTAAGGTTCTTATACGTGTGGTTCTAAATCCAACATGTTCAACCCTTCCTTTTATTTCTCCTGCTTCAATTAAATCACCCGTTTTAAAAGGCTTATCAAGGTATATTACAAATGATCCTAATAAATTAGCTAATGTGTCTTGTGCGGCCAATGCAACTGCCAAACCTCCTATACCTAATGAAGCAACTAATGCAGTAATATTTACATGGAAAATGATGCGTAAACCTGCAAAAATGCAGAGCACAATTATAAGCACTTTAATCAACTCCTTTAAAAAGTTACCTAACTCAGGAGAGATGGGTAAAGATTCACGGTTTATAAGTACAAAAGTGAAAAAATCGGTAGTTCTTAATAGTATCTTACAAATAACAATTAAGAATGCGATTTGCCATACTACGAGTATAATTAGTCGAATGCCAATTTTATCTATAGAAACTAATTGCCAATAGCTTGGAAAGTTTAGTCGTTCGAATGCAAAATAGATAACAAGTACAGTAATAAGTTGCTCTATAGGTTTACGAAGTAAATCAATAAAAATCTCACTGAATTGATTATGAGAAAAAGATTTAAAAATTAGGAACGATTGTTTACTCAGAAACTTGGCCCCAAATCGTTTAAATAAAAGTCCAATAAATAGTATTACTCCAAACAGCAGTAAATCGAATAATTTATTATCTAAAAAAGTAACATCAGGAATTAACCAACTCATAATTTAATTATATTAATAGATTTACTAATGCGCTACTAACCAATTTTCACCAATGCCCGATTCTACAATAACGGGTACTTGTATTGGCATGGCATTTTCCATCTCTTCTTTAACTAATTGCTTCATCAACTCAACTTCTGGTTTATACACATCAAACAATAATTCATCATGTACCTGTAAAATCATTTTCGATTTAAGGTTACCTAATTGTTGCATACGATTGTATATTTTAATCATTGCGAGTTTTATCATGTCGGCTGCACTACCTTGTACTGGTGCATTAATGGCATTTCGCTCGGCAAATCCGCGCACTGTAAAATTGGCCGAGTTGATATCTCGTAGGTATCTTCTACGACCCAATAATGTTTGCACATATCCATTTTCTTTAGCAAAATTAATGGTGATGTTCATGTAGTTTTTAATGTTTGGATATTGTTTCCAATATTCTTCAATAATGGTTGCAGCCTCTTTACGTGGAATGCCCAAGCTTTGCGACAATCCAAATGCTGATTGGCCATAAATAATGCCGAAATTAACCGCTTTTGCGTTTCTTCTTTGTTCAGAAGTTACATCTTTTACTTCTATTCCATAAACACGAGCCGCGGTTGCTGTATGGATATCAATTCCTTGTTTAAATGCTTCAATCATGGCTTCTTCATTAGCCATTGATGCAATGATTCGTAATTCTATTTGTGAGTAATCTGCACTTAAAAGAACATATTCTTCGTTTCGAGCTATAAAGGCTTTTCGTACTTCACGACCTTTTTCGGTTCTTATGGGTATGTTTTGTAAATTAGGATTATTAGAACTTAATCTTCCTGTTGCTGCTACTGCTTGGTTAAATGAGGTATGCAAACGCCCTGTAGTTTGATTAATCAATTCAGGTAATGCATCAACATAAGTTGATTTTAGTTTTTGTAGTTGACGAACCTCTAAAATACAGCGTACAATTTCGTGTTCGTTTAGTGTTTGCAATACATCTTCTCCGGTTTGGTATTGTCCGGTTTTGGTCTTTTTAGCTTTAGGGTCAAGCTTTAAATGATCGAATAAAACCTCGCCTAATTGTTTAGGTGATGCAATGTTAAAATCTACCCCAGCTAATTCAATAATTCGTTTTTCTAATTGGGTAATTTCTATTAGTAGTTCAACTGAATAATCAATTAAAAATTGCCTATTAATTTTAACTCCTTCTTTTTCCATATTAGCTAAAACAGGAACTAAAGGTTGTTCTAATTCAAACAATAATTTTTCGGCTTCGCATGCAAAAAGCTGAGGGGCTAATTTTTGTTTAAGCTGAAAGGTAATATCAGTATCTTCTACAGCATATTCTTTTATTTTTTCCAATTCTACATCACGCATACTCAATTGGTTCTTACCTTTTTTCCCAATTAATGTCTCTATACTTATCGGTTCGTAGTTTAAGTACACCCCCGATAAAAAATCCATACCATGGCGTAAATCTGGTTCAATTAAATAATGTGCCAACATGGTGTCGAAAATGGGTCCTTTTAAACCTAAACCATACATCTGTAAAATACTTAAATCAAACTTTACATTTTGAATGATTTTGGTAATGGATTCACTTTCAAAAATAGGTTTGAAAATTTCTAGCAAACGTTTGGCCTCATCAAAATTTTCGGGACAAGCAATATAATATCCATGATGAGCTTTATAGCTGAAACTAAAGCCAACTATGTTATTATCAATTTTATCTAAGCTCGATGTTTCAGTATCAAAACAAACCTCAGGCTGCTGCAATAATTCGTTCAATACATTGTTCAGTTGTTCGTCTGTTTCAACCAATATGTATTCGTGTGGTGTATTACCAATGTTATTTAGGTTTACGTTTGTTGTTTCGGTTTCTATAGCAACCTCATTTATTGTTGATGTGGTTGATGCTCCTTGATTAAACAAGTCGAAGCCAACAGAGGCTGATGCAATTGTTTTATCACTACTAGCAGGAACATCTAATTCCACTCCAAGAACTCGTTTAGCCAACGTTTTAAACTCCAACTCGTTAAAAAGTTTTTCAACTTCTTCTCTGTCGGGGTCTTCAAGAATTAATTCTTCTTCAACTAAATCTATTGGAACATTGGTGTCAATAGTTGCTAATCGTTTACTTAAAAAAGCTTGTTCTTTAAAGTTAACTACATTTTCTTTTTGTTTGCCTTTCAACTCATCAACATGCTCATATAAACCCTCCATGCTGCCGTATTTTTGAACAAAAACTTTTGCCGTTTTTTCACCTATTCCAGGAATTCCGGGGATATTATCTACTGCATCTCCCCACATACCTAAAATATCAATTACTTGTTTTATATCGTTAATTTCCCAACGTTTTAAAACTTCAGGCACACCTAAAATTTCAAAATCATTGCCCATACGTGCAGGTTTGTAAATAAAAATATGCTCACTAACTAATTGTCCGAAGTCTTTGTCGGGAGTCATCATGTATACATCAAAGCCTTCTTGTTCTGCCTTTTTAGCCAATGTGCCTATTACATCATCAGCTTCATATCCATCCCTTATTAAAAGTGGAATTCGCATTGCTTTGGTAACTTTTAAAATATACGGAAGCGACTTAGTAATATCTTCAGGTTGCTCATCTCTATGCGCTTTATAATGTTCATATTCATCATGACGAGCTGTTGGTGCCGATGTATCGAAGCTTACCCCAATGTGTGTTGGTTTTTCTTTTTTTAATACATCTAACAAAGTATTCACATAACCAAAAATAGCCGAAGTGTTAAAACCATAAGACGTAATTCTAGGATTCTTGCTAAAAGCGAAATAGGCACGGTAAACCAAAGCCATACCGTCTAATAAAAATAATTTCTTGCGTTGCTGCATGTTTCAAAAGTAGGAATACCGCTGCAATACACAAATAATAAAAGTGTGTTGTTGATTAATTCGGGGTAATTGTTTTGATAATGATGTATTATCTTTGCATTAAATTAGTTTCAGCACAATGATTTCCGATAAATACATGAAACGTGGCGTTTCTTCTCAAAAAGAAGATGTACATGCTGCCATTAAAAATATTGATAAAGGGTTATTTCCTCAAGCTTTTTGTAAAATTGTTCCTGATTTTTTGGGAGGTGATGCTGCTTATTGTAACATCATGCATGCCGATGGTGCAGGTACCAAAAGCAGTTTAGCTTATTTATATTGGAAAGAAACAGGCGACCTAAGCGTATGGAAAGGTATTGCACAAGATGCAATTGTGATGAATACAAATGATTTGTTAGCAGCTGGTGTTTATCAAGATATTTTAATTTCAAGCACAATTGGTAGAAACAAAAATCTTATACCAGGTGAGGTTATTCAAACCATTATTGAAGGTACAGAAGAATTTATTGAAATGCTCCGTAGTTACGGAGTAAATATACATTCTACAGGAGGAGAAACAGCTGATGTGGGTGATTTGGTTCGCACCATTATTGTTGATAGTACAGTTACTGCTCGTGCAAAACGTAGCACCATCATTGATAATAAGAACATTAAGCCAGGTGATGTGATTGTTGGTTTTGCTGGTTTCGGACAAACCACTTACGAAAAAGAATACAATGCTGGTATGGGTAGTAATGGGCTTACTATGGCTCGGCATGATGTACTTTCTGCTTACTACAAAAATGTAACAGAAAGTTTCGATCAATTGGTACCTGATGAATTGGTATACACTGGTGGTTTGAAATTAACTGATAAAGTTGAGGGTCACCCTTTAAACGTAGGTAAAATGATCTTATCGCCAACTCGCACTTTTTCGCCAGTTATTAAACAGGTATTTGATCATTATTTTAATGAAATACATGGTATGATACATTGCACCGGGGGCGCACACACCAAGGTTTTACATTATACCAATGGGTTACGTTTTGTTAAAGATAACCTATTCGACACTCCACCATTATTTAAAATGATTCAGTTGCAAAGTGGTAGTGATTGGCACGAGATGTACAAAGTATTTAATATGGGCAGTTTGCTAGAGTTTTATGTTAACGAAAAAACAGCTAATGGATTGATACAATTAGCAAAATCATTTGGTATTGATGCTCAGGTTATTGGGCATGTAGAGTTGGCAGATAAAAAGGAAGTTATTGTTAAATCTGCACACGGAACATTTACCTATTAATACCATTGTTATCTCATAAAACTTAATCAAAACTGCTATTAACTTCAAGCTAAAATCCTATCTTGCAGCCTGTTTTTAATCTTCGATAAATGAAAATATTAGTAACAGGGGGGGCTGGGTTTATAGGCTCGCACACGGTAGTTGAATTGCAGCAAGCAGGATACGATGTGGTAGCAATCGATAATTTCGAAAACTCTAGTCCAAAAGTAATTGATAATATTAAAAAAATATCGGGTAAACCCTTTGATTTTATAAAAGTTGACATCAGAGACAAACGTGCACTAAATGAAGTTTTTTTAGCACATGCTGATATTAAAGCTGTAATTCATTTTGCAGCTTACAAAGCAGTAGGCGAGTCGGTTGAAAAACCATTGGCCTACTACGAAAACAATGTTGGTGGTACATTAAATCTGGTGCAAGCCATGCAAGCTCATGGTATTCAACATTTAGTTTTTTCATCAAGTTGTACAGTTTATGGAGATGTAACAGTTGATGCTCTTCCAATTACAGAAAGTTCTCCAGTGGTTAAGGCAAATTCTCCATACGGTAATACAAAAAAAATAGGTGAAGAGTTATTATTTGATGTAGCTAAATCATCCAATATTAAAATTGTTGCCTTGCGATACTTTAATCCAATTGGAGCACACGATAGCGCCTTAATAGGAGAACTACCCAATGGAGTTCCTAACAATTTAATCCCGTTTGTAACCCAAACAGCCATAGGAATTCGGGAGAAACTAACCATATTCGGTAACGATTATCCTACAAGAGATGGCAGCTGTATTCGTGATTATATTCATGTGGTTGATTTAGCAAAAGCACATGTAAAAGCAATTGATTTTTTAAATACGCAAACAGACCGATTTACTGTTTTTAACATAGGTACAGGAAATGGAAATACAGTGCTAGAGGTAGTAGCTGCCTTTGAAAAAGTAAGCGGTAAGCAACTTAATTATTCATTTGGTCCTCGTAGAGAAGGGGATGTGGTACAAATTTTTGCCTCATGCGATAAAGCAGCAAATATATTGGGATGGAAAGCAGAAAGAAGTTTGGAAAATGCTCTTGAAACAGCTTGGAATTGGGAGTTGCATTTACAAGCATTAAAAGGGGCTAACCAATAATTTGTTTACAATTTATATATTGCTATTTATAAAAAGGGCGTTTAGTAAACTGTTGTATATACCTAAATAACTATTTATACCTAATAATTTGCACCATTAAAAGTGCACAATAAGTATTGAATAAAATGACAAATAAAAAAATTTTAATTACCGGAGGTGCCGGTTTTATTGGATCTCACGTAGTAAGACTGTTTGTAAACAAGTACCCAGATTATCATATTTACAATTTAGATAAACTTACTTATGCAGGTAACCTTAAAAACATAACTGATATTGAAAACGCACCAAATTATACTTTTATAAAAGCTGATTTGGTTGATGCTGCGGAAATAAATAGTTTGTTTGATAAATATGGATTTACAGATGTTATACATCTAGCTGCCGAAAGCCATGTAGATAGAAGTATTACTAATCCGATGGATTTTGTAATGACTAATGTAGTAGGTACAGTAAATTTATTAAATTCAGCCAAAACCACCTGGAAAGAAAATATGAGTGATAAGCTTTTCTATCATGTATCTACTGATGAGGTTTATGGTAGTTTGCATGATGATAGTTTCTTCTTAGAAAGCACGCCATACGACCCTCAAAGCCCATACAGTGCGAGTAAAGCTGCCAGCGATCACTTTGTGCGTGCTTATCATAACACGTATAAAATTCGTGTGGTTATTAGTAACTGTTCAAATAATTACGGCCCAAATCAATTCCCAGAAAAATTAGTTCCGCTTTTTATTAATAACATCAGAAACAATAAACCATTACCAGTTTATGGTAAAGGGGAGAATGTACGCGATTGGTTGTATGTTGTTGATCATGCACGTGCAATTGATGATGTTTTTCATAAGGGTAGAGTTGGTGAAACCTATAATATTGGTGGCTTTAACGAGTGGACCAACATAGACTTGATAAAAGTTATTTGTAAGGCAATGGATAAACGCTTGGGCAGACAAGAAGGTGAATCTGAGAAGTTGATTAGTTATGTTACCGACCGTGCTGGACATGATTTGCGATACGCCATTGATGCCAACAAAATTATGAATGAATTAGGCTGGAAACCATCGCTACAATTCGAAGAAGGTATTGAAAAAACAATAGATTGGTATATGGATAACCAGCAATGGATGGATGAAGTTACCAGTGGTGATTATCAAAACTACTACAATAAAATGTATGCTAGCCATTAGTTTTAGCCATAAAATTGCGTAATTAAAATATAAAAAGTAGTTTAGTACACTTTATTAGTGCGCTAAACAAATAGAAAACAACCAAATGAAGGGAATAATTTTAGCAGGAGGTAGCGGTACACGTTTACACCCATTAACACTTGCTGTTAGTAAACAATTAATGCCTGTTTACGATAAACCAATGATTTATTATCCGTTATCAGTGCTAATGTTAGCAGGTATTCGTGAAGTATTAATCATTTCAACACCGCATGATTTACCGGGGTTTAAAAAATTATTAGGTGATGGAAGTCAAGTGGGTTGCAGGTTTGAGTATGCAGAACAACCTAGCCCTGATGGTTTAGCTCAGGCATTTGTAATAGGCGAACAATTTATTGGTAAAGATAAAGTTGCCCTTGTTTTAGGTGATAACATATTTTTTAGTGCTGGTTTAAGTCAATTATTGAAGGAAAATAATGATCCTGATGGTGGTGTTGTTTTTGCATACCATGTTAACGACCCAGAAAGATATGGCGTTGTAGAGTTTGACGAACACATGAATGCATTAAGTATTGAAGAAAAACCAACAGATCCTAAATCTAATTATGCGGTTCCTGGTTTATATTTTTATGATAACGATGTAGTAGATATAGCTAAAAATATTAAACCATCACCTCGAGGTGAGTATGAAATAACAGACGTTAACCGAGTTTATTTGGAGCGCAAAAAATTAAAAGTTGGTGTTTTAAAGCGTGGTACAGCTTGGCTTGATACAGGAACATTTGCATCGTTGATGCAAGCTGGGCAATTTGTACAAGTATTAGAAGAACGCCAAGGTTTAAAGGTAGGCTGTATAGAAGAAATAGCCTACAAAAATGGATGGATAACAAGCGAAGAATTAAAGGTAGAGGCCCAAAAACTTTTAAAAAGTGGTTACGGTCAATATTTGATGAATTTAATTAAGAAAAAGTAAAAATAGTAATATGAACGAGCAGCACCAAGCGCTAAATAAATTCTGTTATCAGATTAATTACGCAATTAATAATTACGTACCTCACGGACTAAAAGCAACGGATTATAGCAATATTATTATTGCAGGTTTAGGTGGTAGTGGTATTGGCGGCCAAATAGCAAAGGCGTTTTTTATAAACGATATGCCTTTACCTGTAAATTGTTTAGCTGATTATAGTTTACCTGCTTATGCCAACGAGAAAACGTTATTAATTGCTGCTTCGTACAGTGGAAATACCGAAGAAACAATTGCTGTTTTTAGTGATGCGCAACTTCGTGGTTGTAAAATATTAGTACTTACCACTGGTGGTAAATTAGAGCAATTGGCTCAAAGCACCAGTACCTATACACTTAAAATTGAAAGTGGTTTTCAACCAAGAATGGCTTTAGGTTTTTCACTTACCTACTTATTGTTACTACTTGGCGAGTTAATTGGAAAAGATTATAAAGAGGAACTTAAAAGTGTTGCTTCAACTATAGCAGAAACCAAACTTTACCAAGATGAGGCTGAGGCTTTATTTAATGAAATTCGCACTAGAATTAAAAGTAAATTCGTGGTGCTAGCAGATGGCTTATTAGAGCCTATTGCAATTAGATTTGCCCAGCAAATACAAGAAAATGCGAAGCATGAATGCTTTGTTCATGTTCTGCCTGAAATGAATCATAACGTGATTGAGAGTTATTATGACACTTTAGATTCTGTATTTTTTGTAATGAACTCAAACCAAAACGAGCGTTTAAATATGCGTTTTGATTTTATTACTGGTTTGCTAGAAGTAGAAAATCATAAGGTAATCATCATGCAGTTAGAACACTATAATTTACTTAGCGTTTACGAACTTATTCATCGTTTGGATTGGTTATCATTGATGGTGGCTGATGAGCGAAGAGTTGATTCTTTAAACGTTCCAAATATTATGTCGTTAAAAGAATACTTGGCATAGTACTTAACGATTTTATGTTATGGAAAAACAAAACTGCCATAACAAACCTAACCATGAGTATACTTAATAAACTCTTTAATATCAAGGCTAAAATTGCTGATTTTAACTTTGTAAATCCAATTACAACTGAAATTCACAGTCACCTTATACCTAATATTGATGACGGAGTTCAAAGTTTAGAAGAAAGTATTGTAGTATTAAAGCATTTTGCTGAAAGTGGTTATAAAAAGGTAATTACTACTCCTCATATCATGGGCGATTTTTATAAAAATGGTCCTGAAAATATTTTACCTGCAATAGAGATTATACGCACTGAACTTAAAAATCAAGGTATAAATATAGAAATACAAGCAGCTGCCGAATACTTGATTGATGATGCATTTGAGAAGAAAATAGCATTAGGCAATTTGCTTACTTTTGGGCAAAATCATGTACTTGTTGAATTGCCCTTTACAGAAGAACCCGCTAATCTTAAAAGCGCCTTGTTTAATTTACGTATAGCAGGATATAAACCCGTGCTTGCACATCCAGAACGTTATGCTTTTTTAGCTATGCACAGGGATAAATTTACTGAGCTTTTTGAGCAAGGAATATTATTTCAAATTAACTTGTTTTCACTGATTGGTTACTACTCGCCCCAAGTAAAAAAAACAGCGGAGTTTCTAATTGAAAATAAAATGGTGCATATGATTGGCAGCGATTGCCATGGTCAAAGGCATTTGCCTGTTTTTAATGACGCAATAAAAAGTTATAATTACCAGCGAATTTGTGAATTACCACTTATTAATAACCACTTATAATATTACATCATCAAGTAGTTGTGCTAACTTTCTATCTTTATTGGTTACTATATAGCCAGCATCGTGTGTGCGTAAGATAACATGTACTTTGTTGTAAACATTGCTCCACTCTGGATGATGATTAAAAGTTTCAATCACAACAGCTGCTTTATTCATCCAACTAATTGCATCCATAAACGAATCAAACTTGTATGTTTTACTTAGTTTATTGTCTTTTTCTACCCAGTTATTGCTCATGCTGCAATATATTATTTTTTGGTATAACCATATGCATCAATAAAAGTGAACACTTATCGGTAAAACCAACTACACTATCCACACTTATTTTAAAAAAAGTATAGCTAATGCTAATGTCTTTAAATGTAAAATTGAAAATCAAGTAATACGCATTATGGCATTAAGTAGATTTTGGTCGTACATTATTGTACTCAGCGCGATTTATATTTTTTACATGTTGGGTACAGGCCAAATGTACACCTTGGGTAGTTTGGTTAATGGCAAACAAAACGACCCAACTATCATATCTGAGTTAGAGGCTATAAATTTGCAACAAAATGATACGGCATTGTATGCAGTTTTGCAGGCCAATAAGGTCTATACCAATGCAACAGGCGATAGTACTTATCAATTAATGGATAATGGAATAGTTCAAATTGCAGTTGGTAAACAAGCTGCTGATGGTATTTTTCCAACTTGTAAAAATACCATTATGGATATTTGGTTGCCATTAATCGGATACCTTACTTTTTTCTGTGGGTTGTTAAACCTATTAAACGATAGTAACGCCATCACTAAATTGGCTAATGTGCTTTCACCATTTTTTGCCAAAATATTTCCCGAGTTGCCTAAAGGTCATCCTGCATATGGATTTATGACCATGAACTTTGCTGCCAATTTTTTAGGATTAGATAATGCCGCTACACCATTTGGTTTAAAGGCTATGGAAAGCATGCAAGAAGTAAACACCAACAAAGAAAAAGCAAGCAATAGTCAAATTATGTTTTTGTGTTTGCACGCTGCTGGGTTAACCTTAATTCCTACATCTATTATTGGATATCGAGCGGCACAACATGCTGCAAACCCTGCAGATATCATGTTACCAACCATTATTACTTCTTTTGTTGGAACCATAGCTGCATTAATTTTCGTTAGTATAAAACAACGCATTAATTTATTAAATCCAATAGTAATTGGTTTTGTAACAATAATTAGTGCAGTAATAGGTTTCCTGTTATTTTATGTCAATCAATTAACCGGTATACAGAAATTTCACTTCACGGGTAATTTGAGTAATGGTGTATTGCTGTTTATTATTTTAGCTATTGTGGCTTATAGTATATTTCAAGAAAAGATTTTTAAAACCAATAACACCAATATTTTTGATTCGTTTGTACACGGTGCCAAAGATGGTTTCACAACTGGTGTTCGTGTATTGCCATATATGATAGCCATGTTGGTGGCCTTAAGTATTTTTCGCAACTCTGGTTTAATGAATATTGTAATGAGTGGCGTAACCTCTTTGCTTGCCGCTTTTGGTGTTGATCCACAAATCATACAAGCAATACCTGTTGCATTAATGCGGCCGTTTAGTGCAGGTGGTTCTCGTGGTTTTATGCTGGATGCAATGAAAACCTATGGGGCCGATAGTATTGCTGGACAGCTTTCATGTTTGTTTCAAGGTGCAGCCGAAACTACCTTTTACGTTGTGGCATTATATTTTGGTTCGGTAAATATTAAAGATAGCCGCTACGCACTTAGTGTTATGTTGTTGGTTGATTTAGTTTGTATCATTACAGCTATTTTTGTGGTAAAGATTTATTTTTAAGATAAGAGCGTGTAGCCCGGCTATTCGCTGCAAGTCCTCACTCGTTTCTCGCTTTGGTCTTTCCACTTCTATCCGGCACGCAGTGTAACACCCAATTGCATAAAAATTATCAACGTGCATACAAAACAAACTTTTTTCTAATATTTTCGCATTTCATCATTTACCAAATTATGCGCTTATGGTGCTATAAATAGTAAAAAACAATAAATAATTTATACGTATGGCTTTAGACATAACAGGAAAAATTGTTCAGAAAATGAGCAAAACTGAAGGAATTAGCAAAGCAGGTAAGGCTTGGAGCAAGCAAGAATTTGTAATTGAAACACAAGAAACTTACCCTCGTAAGGTAATGATTAGCACTATGAACGAGAAGGTTAATGACCTTGAACGTTTTAATGTTGGTGATTTAATTACTGCATCTTTAAACATTGAGAGCCGCGAATACAACGGCCGCTGGTACACTGATGCACGCGCATGGAAAATTCAAGGACAAGGCGCTGGGGGAACAAATGTTGATCCAGATCCTTTTCATCCCGATAACGAACCTACTTTTACAGCAGATTCAGCATCAGATGATTTACCGTTTTAATCAAAACATTGCAAAAAAGCGTCCCGAAGTTACATTCGGGACGCTTTTTTATTTTATATACCATTATCCTTTTAATAGATTTGTGCGATAATGATTAACCACAACCTAAATATATACAATACGCTAACGCGTAAAACCGAAAAGTTTGAACCAATACATATAGGCCATGTGGGTATGTATGTTTGCGGACCAACGGTATACAATAATGCTCATTTAGGCAACGCGCGTACTTTTGTTTCGTTTGATGTAGTGTTCCGTTATTTACAACACTTAGGTTATAAAGTACGTTATGTTCGTAATATCACTGATGCAGGTCATCTAGAAAATGATGCAGATGAAGGTGAAGATAAAATCAGCAAAAAAGCAAAACTAGAGCAATTAGAACCGATGGAAATTGTACAACGTTACACCATCGATTTTCATCATGTTATGGATTCCTTTAATGCGTTACCTCCAAGCATTGAGCCAACGGCAACTGGTCATATTATCGAGCAAATAGAAATGACCAAACAAATTATGGCTAATGGTTTTGCATATGAAAGTAACGGCACCATATATTTTGATGTAGAAAAGTATGCAAAAGATAACAACTATACGGAATTAACGGGTCGTAATTTGGATGACTTGTTAAACGGAACACGAGAACTTAGCGGACAAGTTGATAAACGTGGCCGATTAGATTTTGCACTTTGGATAAAAGCGAAACCTGAACACATTATGCGCTGGCCTAGTCCTTGGGGTGAAGGTTTTCCAGGATGGCATCTGGAGTGCTCGGCCATGAGTAAAAAATATTTAGGCAATCATTTTGATATACATGGAGGGGGTATGGATTTAGCACCTACACACCATACCAATGAAATTGCACAAAACGTAGCTTGTAATCATATTAAAAATCCAATTAATTATTGGATGCATACCAATATGCTTACCGTAAACGGACAAAAAATGAGCAAGAGTTTAGGTAATTCTTTTTTGCCATTTGAGTTGTTTTCGGGTAGCCATAATTTATTGGAAAAAGCATATAGTCCTATGACAGTGCGCTTCTTTATGTTACAAGCTCATTACCGCAGTACGCTCGATTTTAGCAACGAAGCATTACAAGCAGCCGAAAAAGGTTTTGCTCGATTAATGAATGCGATGAAATTGTTAGATGATTTAAAATCATCAACAACATCTACCTCTGATATCAACGAATTAAATACCAAAGTATACGCTGCCATGGATGATGATTTTAATACACCAATTACATTGGCGCATTTATTTGAAGGGGTAAGGATTATTAATAGTGTAAATGATGGCAAAGAAAGCATTACCGAAGTTGATAAAAGCGAATTGGTAAAATTAATGAGCAGCATGGTGTTTGATGTGTTGGGATTAAAGGAGGAAAATGCTGTTAATACTGATAAAATTGATGGTTTAATGAACATGATTTTAGATGTTAGAACGGATGCAAAATCGCGTAAAGATTTTTCTACCTCTGATTTAATAAGAGATAAATTAAAAGAGATTGGTTTCGAAATTAAGGATGGTAAAGAAGGAACAAGCTATACCATCAACTGATAATGATTGTATATGATTTTGAGTTATTAAACAGCATAATGAAAAAAAACACCCAAATAAAAATAAGCACTTTTGTATTGTTTACATTAGCATTAGTTTCCTGTAATGAGTTGCCTAAAAATCAACCCAAACAAGAAACTACAACTACAGAAGTTGCGGCACCATACAAACAAATTTCGCCTGTTTTTAATGCAGATAGCGCGTACTATTTTGTTGAAAAACAAGTTTCGTTCGGGCCACGTGTAACCAATAGCGAACCACATAAAATGTGTGGCGATTGGATGGTAAGCGAATTAAAAAAATATGCTGATAATGTAATTCAACAAAAAGCTTCTATTACAAATTTTGATAATAAAAAGTTAAACATCAGAAACATTATTGCAGAAATAAACCCCCAATCATCAAACAGGATTTTATTATGCGCGCACTGGGATAGCCGCCCTTATGCTGATCAAGATACCAAAGATACCGATATGCCGATTTTAGGAGCAAATGATGGCGCAAGTGGAGTAGGAGTATTGATGCAAATTGCTAAAACGCTAAAACAAATTCCGCCATCTGTTGGGGTTGATATTGTTTTGTTTGATGCCGAAGATTTAGGTAAACCAGAATTTGATAATAGCTATTGCTTAGGTTCTCAGTATTGGAGTGCCAACATGCACAAACCTGGATATAAAACCAATTTTGGTATTTTGTTAGATATGGTTGGAGCACCCGAAGCAAAATTTGCTTGGGAACAAGTTTCTATAGAAGCAGCGCAGCCTGTTTTGCAAAGTGTTTGGCAAATGGGTCATAATTTAGGCTACAGTAATTATTTTATGTACTACCAAAAGTCGGGCATTATTGATGACCATTATTACGTAAATAAAATCGCAAAGATACCAACCATAGATATTATACATTATGATGCGGCTTCACGTACCGGATTTCCAAGCCATTGGCACACACATAACGATAACATGAGTGCCATCGACAAAAATACATTGAAAGCAGTTGGGCAAACTTTATTGGAAGTTATATACACCACCAAGTGATCATATAAAGCTGCATTACAACTATTATACTAAATTCAAATTGCCTTTAATTGATGTGATATTTTGCCGCTAAATACTATTCGCATTTACACTGATGGAAGTTGCCATACACAGTTAAAATGTGGTGCTTGGGCCGCTATCATTTATCTTAATAATGATGAACACATTATTAAAGGTATTGCTAAAAATACCACACATAACCGAATGGAGCTGCAAGCAATAATTAACGCGGTTGAATACCTATGTCTTCATCGAATAAGTTTTGATAATATTGAAGTGTTTTCAGATAGCCAATACGCAGTTAATTTAGCAAATAGAAAACAACGAATTTTAGAAAATAATTACCTCACAAAAAAAGGCAGTGTATTACAAAATTCCGACCTACTAAAGGTTTTATTTAACCTTTTTGATACGATGCCTCTAAAACTAATTAAGGTTGCTGCGCATCAGCCTGCAAATATTAACTGTAACCATAACCGCAGGGTAGATTTGATGGTGCGTGCATTAATGAGAGAAACAATACTAAATACTTAAATTTTTGTTGCTGATGTTGTTGTGTATTTTTTCCAATAGCGTTTTCCATAACCACAAAAAATTTCATCCCCGCTTTTAATCATTTTATTGGCTATAATACAAACGTTGTTATTTTCATCTAAAGCTATTCTGCTGTTGTTCTTGAATACCGAGGTTCCTAGGCCCATTGCATCGTTTGCATATTTGGCAAAACAATCACTTTTAATAGAGTCCATAATACTGCCATCTAGCATGGCTATAAAATACTGGTCGTTTCCTTTCTTAGCACGTTTCTTGGCTATTTCATCGGTAAGTCTCTCGCCCCTAAAAGTTGCGATTACTTCATCTTTATAAATGTTAATAGCAGTATATAATCCATTACCTGCATTTTGCAATTGTGAAATTGCCTTATATAAATAAAGCTTTTCTGGAGCTTGTATTGCGTTGCTATCAATATATTTTTTCATTTAAGTGTAGTTAGCGGATATTTTTCTAATAAATAAGCATCTATGTTGGTATCAGCTTCAAACATTGGCTTATATTGGTTTGCCTTGCCAAGAATCATTAAAAATCTACTTGATGTAAACCGGTTTGTCAAGTTTTAATTCATTTGATTAAATAATATCACACATGCCAATAATTAATAAGTTTAATTTCATACTCTAAACTAATATTGAGTTTTAAATAAAAATTACAACAGGAATAATTAAATATTTTGAATGTTAGGCTGATTTAATGGGTGAGGTTTACACCTATTATTTATTTAAGCCATGAACGGCCTTTGCAATTTGACCAATAAGTTCAGGCTCTTTTTCAAAAGCGTTACCAACTACCACTACATCAGCTCCTGCATTACAAGCAGCAATAGCACCTTCAGGTGTCTTAATGCCTCCGCCAATAAATATGGGTCCATTTACACTTTCGCGAACCGCACTAATCATCTTGGTTGATATAGGATGTTGCGCTCCACTGCCTGCATCCATGTATGTAACTTGTAAACCTAACATTTCGCCTGCCATGGCTGTGCATGCGGCAATGCTATGTTTCTCTGCAGGTATCGGTGTGGTGTTACTCATGTAACTTACAGATGTAATATTACCACCATCAACAAGCATGTATCCAGTAGGAATAATTTCTAAACCACTTTTTTTAAGCATAGGTGCGGCCAATACATGTTTCCCAATTAATAAATCAGGATTACGTCCACTTATTAAAGACAACAACAATATTGCATCAGCATCTTTACTCACTTGCATGATGTTGCCTGGAAAAAGTACCACAGGAATTTGTGTGTGTTGTTTTATAATTTGAATGCACCTATCAAAAAAACCATTTGTAATTAAGCTACCACCAACTAAAATAAAATCAATTGAAGACTCATTGCTGTGTTTGCATATGTTAATTAATTGCGATTCACTTTCAATGCTATCAGGGTCTATCAATACAGCCAAATGTTTTTGGTTTTTGGCAATATTATTCTTTATGGTATGTAGTACTAGGTTTTTCAAGCTATTATTTTCTCGACTCGTAAACATGTTAACATTTACGCATCCTTACAAATAAAGCACTTTTTAATAAATTGTTGTGCTTAATTCTTGTATTTAGTGATATATTGTTATCTAAATACCTGCAAAAGCTTACTGTATAAGGGTATTACGTTTGTGGTAATTTTGTAAGTGCCTCACTGTCTATTTTTAAAAACAAATGAGCTCATTAATAGGTGATTAATTATGCAAGTGAAATCAATAAAATCAAGTAATTTAGTGTTAATAATTTGGTTATGCACATACCTTAACCCTTACGCAGTATGCTTGTGGAATGTTGGCAAAATTGTTTGTGTGGAAAATGCAGTTTGATTCGAAACATATTCTAGACCATTTTTGATGAAAAACCCCCTAAAAAAAACGGAGTTAATTTTAAAACTTATAAACCCAAAAATTGTTCCAATAATATGAGCACCAAATCACCTAAAAAAACTGATCAAAGCGGCCTTCGCGTGGATCGCTTCTTTACTAAGGATGGCGTAAGCGCATTCGACTTGTTTGAATACGACAGCCGTACCTCCGTAATTAAAAATCCGAATGGAGAAAAAGTATTTGAGTTAAACAATGTAGAAGTTCCAAAATTTTGGAGCCAAGTAGCTACAGATGTTTTAGCACAAAAGTATTTCCGTAAAGCAGGCGTTCCTATGCCTGATGGTTCAAGTGGAAGCGAAACATCCATCAAGCAAGTTGCACATCGTATGGCGCATTGCTGGAAATCGTGGGCTGAACAATACGGTTACTTTGCTTCTGCAGAAGATGCAAATAAGTTTTATGATGAGTTGGTTTTTATGATTATTGGCCAATATGCGGCACCAAACTCTCCTCAATGGTTTAATACCGGTTTACATAGCTCATATGGCATCACTGGTAAACCACAAGGTCATTACTTTGTAAATCCTAATACAGGTAAATTAGAGAGGTCTACTTCGGCATACGAACGTCCTCAACCACACGCTTGTTTTATTTTATCTGTAAATGATGATTTGGTAAACGAGGGTGGTATCATGGATCTTTGGGTTCGTGAGGCACGTATATTTAAATATGGCTCTGGTGTAGGAACAAACTTTAGTCGCGTACGTGGTGCAGGCGAAAAACTTTCGGGTGGCGGAACATCATCGGGTTTAATGAGTTTCTTAAAAATTGGTGATCGCGCTGCAGGTGCAATTAAATCTGGCGGAACAACCAGACGTGCTGCTAAAATGGTGTGCTTAGATTTAGATCATCCAGAGATTGTAGAGTTTATTAATTGGAAAAAGAACGAAGAGAAAAAAGTAGCTGCGTTAATAGCTGCTGGATATCCTAGCGATTACGAAGGTGAAGCTTATGCAACTGTTTCGGGTCAAAACTCAAACAACTCAGTTCGTATACCTCATGCATTTTTTAAAGCGTTAGAAGAAGGTAAAAATTGGAATTTAGTTGGACGTGCAAAAGGTGATATCATGAAATCTATTCCTGCAAAAGAATTGTGGGATATGATAGGTGATGCTGCTTGGGCATGTGCTGATCCTGGTGTACAATATGATTCTACCATTAACGAATGGCATACTTGTCCTGAAGGTGGAACTATTAATGCATCTAATCCTTGTTCTGAGTACATGTTTTTGGATAATACAGCATGTAACTTAGCGTCATTAAATTTAATGCGTTTCTTCAATCCTGCAACCAGCGAGTTTGATGTTAAAGGTATTGAACATGCTTCACGCATTTGGACTATTGTATTAGAAGTTTCTGTTTTGATGGCACAATTCCCATCGCAAGAAGTTGCTCAGTTATCATATGAGTACCGCACATTAGGTTTAGGTTATGCCAACTTAGGTACGGCTTTAATGGTAGCAGGTATTCCTTACGATTCACCTAAAGCATTTGCAATTTGTGGAGCTATTACTGCTATCTTAACTGGTACAGCATACAGCACTTCGGCAGAGATGGCTGCACATTTAGGTCCGTTTGCCAAATACGAAGAGAATAAAACACATATGTTACGTGTTATGCGTAACCACCGCTATGCTGCTTACAATGCAACAGATGCGTATGAAGGTTTAACCATCAGACCTGTTGGAATCGATCCTAAATATTGCCCTGATTATTTACTTAGTGCTGCATGCACTTCGTGGGATAACGCAGTTCAATTAGGTGAAAAACATGGTTATCGCAATGCGCAAACAACTGTAATCGCTCCAACTGGAACCATTGGTTTAGTAATGGATTGTGATACAACCGGTATTGAGCCAGATTTTGCTTTGGTTAAATTCAAAAAATTATCAGGTGGTGGATACTTTAAAATCATCAATCAATCAGTACCTGCATCATTAAAAAATTTAGGCTATACTGCCGAAGAAATTGATGCTATTATTAAATATGCTATTGGTCATGCTACCCTAACTGGTGCACCACACATCAATCCAGAGAGTTTAGCTTTCCGTGGATTTACAGCAGAAGAAATTGCTAAATTAGATAAAGCAGCATCAGGTGCATTTGAAATTGGCTTTGCATTTAACCACTGGACATTAGGTGAGGAGTGCATGCAACGTTTAGGCTTTATACCAGAAGAATATAACAGCCCTAAATTTAATTTGTTACGTAAATTAGGTTTTACCCGTGCCGAAATTGAAGAAGCAAACAATTATGTATGCGGAACAATGACAGTAGAAGGTGCACCTGCTTTAAAAGAGGAACACTTAGCAGTGTTTGATTGTGCTAACAAATGTGGTAACATCGGAGAGCGTTACATTGCTGCTACTGGTCACATCAGAATGATGGCTGCCGCACAACCTTTCTTATCGGGTGCTATATCAAAAACCATCAACTTACCTAATGAGGCTTCTGTAGACGACATTAAAGAATGCTACCATCTTAGTTGGAGCATGGGTTTAAAAGCAAATGCACTCTATCGCGATGGTTGTAAATTATCTCAACCGCTTAGCAACAAATCTGATGTTAAGGAAGAGGAAGAAGTACAAGAAGCTGTTGAATCTGTTTTAGGTGCTGATGCAAACAAACCTGTTGGAGAATTAACTCCTGAACAAGTTTTAGATGCTGCTACAGCAATACTAAACCGCAGTCATGATACAGAGTTTAAACGTAAGTTAGCTCGTATTGTAGAACGCAAACAATTGCCTGGCAAACGCAGTGGGTTTACACAAAAAGCTACCGTTGGTGGACAAACCATATTTGTTCGCACAGGAGAGTACGAAGATGGAACGTTAGGTGAAATTTTTGTTGACTTACATAAAGAAGGTGCAACACTTCGTTCGTTAATGAACTGCTTCTCTATTGCGGTATCGTTAGGTTTACAATATGGTGTGCCGCTAGAAGAGTACGTTGATAAATTTACCTTTACCCGTTTTGAGCCTGCAGGTATGGTAACTGGTCATGGTAACATCAAGAATGCCACTTCAATTATCGATTACATGTTCCGCATGTTAGGATTTGAATACTTAGGCCGTGAAGATTTTATTCAGGTACCTGCTACTGAAGAGCAACGTTCGCACTTGGCGGTAAATCAAAAACATAATTTACCATCAGCAAACATGCAAAATGTAGTAATTAACCCAGTAAATACTCCCGCTGCAGCACCTGCATCAATAGGTTTTATGAAATCAACACCAATGGTTGAACCATCTAATAAATTGCCTGAAGTAAGCGCAACCGCAGTTGACCAAACGCAAGCATACTTAAAGAGCTTTGGCGATAGCCCTGCTTGCCCTAGTTGCGGTAGTTTAACAATACGTAGTGGTGCTTGTTACAAATGCATGAACTGTGGTACACAAACAGGTTGTTCATAATAAACAGTCACTTCGAGTTGCCTGAAAGGCGTATCGAGAAGTAATAATAGTAAAATCCCTCATCGCGTAAAATCGGTGAGGGATTTTTTATATCTTAAAGAATGTAAAACCAGTTTTATTGATGAGCCAATTTACTTCTGTTTTAAGCTTTAGGTATTTTTTTGCTGTAGGGGATTTGCACATGTTTAATTCAAGTATTTTTTGTTGAATTAAAAAGTAATCGTGACAGATAAAAATGAATTTCGCTGATTCAATGTGATTTAAAATCCTTGTTGCATCTTCTTTTCTGCCGATGTGATAATAAGTAATTGCTCTTACCAAATCAAAACATTCGAAATATCCCAATTCAACCACACCATTATCATAACACTTGTAATCAAGATCAGCTAAACGAATCATTTTTAAAGCAGATTCATAATCGCCAATAAGATTAAACGCATCTGCCATGGTAAACTGAAAGAACGGGAAATGAGCATTAGGTAAATTGCCACGTAGTTGCTTTTTCTCTTCTTCAAAAGCAATCTTTTTCCATTTTTCCAATTCAGTTTGATTGTTAAAAAGATGATGGTACAAAACGTTTGACATGATTTTGCGTGCTTGTGGAAATGGATGCATTTCCTGATGGACTGCAATACTGTTTATCCTTTTAAGGTAATCAGTTAACTCAATTTTGTTTTGATTGAGGTAAGCACCTATAAACAAAATACAGTTGCCAAAAAGCTACGCCTCATGTTTTTTTTTACTTTGTACATATCGCTTAAAATATTTCTTGTAATCACCTGTAATCCCATCAATGTATGGGAAGCGCTCGAAAAAGAAAATTTGGCCAACAGGACTTTTGGTTAAAAAACCAGAGAGCGCTTCTAAGTAGTTGGGTTGATTAATGATTTTGCGTGCAATGTTCCCACAAGCTTTATGGTAATTAAAGTCATAGTCAGAAGACAAATCAATATCATAAAAACTTTTTAGAAAATTGATTTGCTCTATATCAATAGCAGATAACTTAGGTTCGTTATTTGAGAATAACTCCTCTACATGCTCTATATTACAATAGTCACAAATTACTTTCAGGGTAGATTTGCCAGGCTTTGAACCATCGTTTATAAACCCTAAAACCCTGCGTAGTGTTTGTGCACTTATTTTAACGCCAATTGCATGATAAATGTGCGAGGCTAATTTATTGCACTCGGCCGAAAATGTGATGGTTTTACCATAGCGCAATTCAATTTTAGTTTTTAATACATTCACCAGTCAATATTAATATTTAATAATATAAGTTTACTTGGACGAACTTGGATTTTTTTTATAATTTTAAAAAGCATAAGTTAGAGCCATGAAAAAACGTATACTTCAAAAAATATTGCTGCTTATCATCACTAGTTTGATAAGCCCAATGCTATTTGCACAATGTGGAACCATCATGGTTAATTCTTCTCAACTTCAGTATCCAGATACGGTAACGAATTTGCCAGTAGCAACAATTGGTAGCCCTTATCAATCCAACATTCAATTCTTTTCTCCTACATCCATTAGTGGTATAGCCGTTAACAGAATTGTAATAAATGGCGTTGTGGGTTTACCTGCTGGGTTTAGCACTTCAACAAGCCCTAGTAATGGTATTCTTTTTGCTGGAAATAGCGGCTGTTTAATTATCCAATCAAGTAATGTTAACTTAAATACTGGAACATATCCGTTTACCATAAACACTACTGTATTTTTCCAAGCTGGTGGAAGTGCTCCACTACAAATTACAGGGTATAAATTAGTGGTTAATACAACTGCGCAAATTGGGCCATTTTATTCTGGTTGGTATAGTCAGGCCGATTGGATTGATCCTTTTGCTAGTAGATTTATTGATTTCTTGATGAAGGATAGTTTATCCTATAGAGTAGATGAATTTGGAAATAGAAATAGATTTGTGAGTTTATCTGCCGGGGCGATGATAGATGCTAGAGATCCAATGTTAGATAATTACGACCCAAACCTTAAGGTTAATGTTTTAGATAGTGTGAATCTTGACTCTATTGAGATTCCATACCTCTATGTAAGAAATACCGATTCTATTACTATTGGTGCAAATAATAGAGTAGCGGTTAAAGATACTTTAATCATAACTTGGTATACGAGATCAAATATTAGACTTGGAACGTTTAGTAATGGGACTAAATTTAGTATGCCTCTTGGAAATTGGGATAGCATATCTTTAACGCAAACCAATTACTTTAAAAAAGACACCATTATTTTAACTCGAAATGACTCAACCGAAGTTATTAATTCTATGGGGGGGTTTGAAAACAGCTGGATATTAGATGTAAAACGATTTAAGGCTCCAAATAATATGAAGGTTGGATTTGCAGATACATCCAAGGTATTCGGTTACAGTATACAATTTAGATCAGGAGTGATTGGCGCAGATACTGGAGTAATGATTTACCAAAGAGACCCTTCACTTTATCCACTTCCACCCGGAACTAAAAGACCTAACTATTTCGGATATCTTATTAAATCTGAACAAGGCCAAGGAAGTTGGGGCGGAATAACGAATCAATCGTATTCAGGTGGATTTGAAGCTTTTCATATGTATTCTTATGTAAGAACGAGTGGCTGGCTTGGGCATATTCCTGGTAATGCGTTTTTTAATAAACGATCTGTTGTGGCATACTTTAAGATGAGCAGTTTTAGAAACTATAATCCATTATTCAGCATTTCGGATACCAATATTTGCAAAGGAAAAATAATCACGTTCAATCTTATAAACTGTAATTTATTTAAAGGTACAACCAGTCTTGGAACAGGGTTAATACAAGATGCTCCTTCGCAAACAACAACTTATTTAGTAAAAAATAATGCTGGTCAAACCATAAAAACCTATTTAGTTACTGTAACAGACTTGTTAAACTTACAAATAAGTACAGCAGGGAATTTTTCTTCAGCCACTAATACACTTGTTGTATGTGGATTAAATTCAATTTTCACTATTGGTGCAACTACAAGCAATACTGGACCTAAACAAATATCATGGAGTAAAGATGGGTTTGGTTTATCCAATCAAAATATTATTGAATCTTATACTGATGCTGGTATATACAAGTTGGTAGTATCAACTTCAGCTGGCTGTAGAAGTGAGCTCACTTTTTCTATCAGTAAAGCAAATTCAACTTTTAATCCTAATTTCTCATCCAACAGGCAAGTAGTTACAGCTCCTCCTTTTGATTTTACTTTTGCAAATCAAACACAACCTTTAAACGATTACAACTATTTTTGGAAATGGGGAGATGGAATAACAGATTCGACCAACAATCAAATTCTATTTAAAACCTATAACAACAATGGTCAATATACTGTTAAACTCATTGCACAGCATAAGATTAATGGATGTAAAGATTCCATAACCAAAGTGAACTACATCAGCTGCTCTGGAGCAAACCCTCAGCCTTTAGGTTTAACCACTATCAAACAAAATCCGTTATGTGGTGGTGAAGCTACAGGTAGCATCACCGTTAACGGAACAGGTGGTACCACTCCATATACCTATCGTATTAATGGAGGTGCCTACCAAAGCAGTAATACATTTAATAACCTTATTGCAGGTATTTATACTGTAGATATTAAAGATGCGATAAACAATATTGCAACTAAAAAGGATACCTTGGTTAATCCACCAGTGGTTTCCGTGGGTGTAATTACTGGATTGAATAATGTTCCTGTTAGTAGTACACAATCATATAGTATTGCGGCTCAATCGGGTGCTAGTTACATATGGAGTGTGATTAATGGAACGCTATTATCAGGAAATGGAACTACAGCTATACAAGTACAATGGCCAGCTAGCAGCGGTGTTGGGAAAATAATCGTTACAGTGAATAAAGGCAATTGTGGTGCAACAGATTCATTAACCATTTCCATTAGCCCTCAACCTTTAGGTGTAACTTCTACCAAGCAAAATCCGTTATGTGCAGGCGAGGCAAATGGTAGTATAACCGTAAACGGTAGTGGTGGAACTGCTCCTTATACCTATCGTATTAATGGAGGAACTTATCAAACGAGCAATGCCTTTAACAACTTAATAGCTGGTATTTATAATATAGATGTAAAAGATGCACAGAATAATGTGGTATCTAAAAAAGATACGCTAACCAACCCAACAGCTATTACCGTAGGTGGCATAAGTGGATTAAATGGTGTACCTGTTAGCAGCACACAATCATACAGTATTGCGGCTCAATCAGGTGCAAGTTATACATGGAGTGTGATCAACGGTACATTGTTATCTGGAAATGGAACCACTTCTATACAAGTACAATGGCCTTCATTAGTTGGTGTTGGGAGAATCATTGCAGCTGTATCTAAAGGTAATTGTGGTGCTGCAGATACTTTAACTGTTGCAATTGGTGGTACTCCATTATCATTAACTACTGCCAAAGTAAACGAGACGTGTTCAGGAAAAAATGATGGAAGTATTAGTATAACAGCAAGCGGAGGTAATCCACCATATATGTATGCATTAAATAACGGATCATACCAAACAAGTAACATGTTCAATGCATTATCGGGTGGTATTTATACAATTAGGGTAAAAGATAATAACCAAGTAGTGGTAACCAAATTTGATACCATAACTTCAGGCGTTAAACCAACGGCTGGTATTATAACTGGCCCAACAACTGTTGCTACCTTAGCTATGAATAACTACATTGTAGGGCAACAAACAGGTGTAAATTATTTATGGAACATTACAGGCGGTGTTGTGGCAAGTGGTCAAAACACCAATGTGGTTCAGGTTGCTTGGGGTTCACAGTCGATGCTAGGTAAGGTATCGGTTAAAGTTACCAATGCAGGAGGTTGCAGTGATTCATCAGATTTGAATGTGAATGTAGGTAGTGTTGGAACAAATGAATTATCAATAAGTAATAAGGTTCAAATCTATCCGAATCCTAACAATGGAAGCTTTGCAATAGATGTTTTAAATAGCAATATTGAACAAGTAGATATATTTAACAGCATAGGACAATTAATTTGGAGCTACACTTCAAACGAAACAAAACAATCTGTTTTAGAGGTAAGATTAAAAACAACTCCTGGAATTTATACGGTAAGTGTTAAAACAGAATCAGGCGTAGTTAATCAAAAACTAATACTCACTCAATAAGCATCAACTTTGATCATTATTGGAATTAAAATCCCTCATCGTTTAAAAACGGTGGGGGATTTTTTTATGGAATGTTTTAAACATAAAAAAATCCCCGCTTCATCAGAAACGGGGATGTTTAATGTATGGATTTTCTAAAATCTTAGTTTGCTTTTAAACCTAAAGCTTCTATCATGGTAGCACCAATTTCTGCAGGTGATTCTACTACATGTAAACCACACTCACGCATGATAGCCATTTTAGCGGCAGCAGTATCATCATGTCCACCAACAATAGCACCAGCATGACCCATTCTGCGGCCCGGAGGCGCTGTTTGGCCTGCAATAAATCCTACTACAGGTTTTTTATTACCGTTAGCTTTAATCCAACGAGCTGCATCAGCTTCGTAGCTACCACCAATTTCACCAATCATAATTATGGCATCCGTTTCAGGGTCGTTCATCAACATTTCTACTGCATCTTTAGTAGGTGTTCCAATAATTGGGTCACCACCAATACCAATTGCTGTTGATATACCTAAACCAGCTTTTACTACTTGGTCAGCTGCTTCGTATGTTAACGTTCCTGATTTTGATACGATACCGATTCGGCCTGTTTTAAACACAAAACCAGGCATAATACCAACCTTAGCTTGACCTGGAGTAATAACACCTGGGCAGTTTGGTCCAATTAAACGGCAATCTTTTCCTTTAATGTATTCTTTTACCGGAATCATGTCTTTTACCGGAATTCCTTCTGTAATGCAAATTATAACTTTAATTCCTGCATCGGCTGCTTCCATAATTGCATCAGCTGCAAATGCCGGTGGAACGAATATAATTGATGTATTGGCTTGTGCCTGATCAACTGCATCTTTAACGGTGTTAAATACAGGACGATCAAGGTGTGTTTGACCACCTTTACCTGGTGTAACACCACCAACTACATTTGTACCATACTCAATCATTTGTTGAGCATGGAATGTGCCTTCGCTGCCTGTAAAGCCTTGCACAATAACCCTTGAATTTTTGTCGACTAAAACTGCCATGGTATATTTAAATCTTGTTTTTTATGAATACTAACGAGGCGCAAATATGAGGTTTTTTCAGCAAAATCTACCATCATATTTAATGTTTTGGCAATTAGCTATTTATCTGCGTTTAATCCAAAAGTATACGCCTGTTGCTAAAATGATGGCTGCAATGCTTATTAGGGCAATCACTTGTGGATTTGCGAATAAACCATAACCGGCCAATTTCCCCACCGATTCTATATCTTGGTCTTTACCTAAAACTTTTATTAAACGTTCGTTTTCAGCTTTCTCGGCTTCGTATTGTGCTTCTATATCTTCTAGCTTTTGTCTGGTTTCTTCACTGTATAAACTATCGCTACAGGCTGTATAAAGTTTATAATAGGTTAACGCCTCTTTGTAATTACCTAATTTATCTTCTAATTTGGCAAGTAAGTCGTATGAGTTAACCATATCAATTTTATCCTCTTGCTCTTGGGCAGATTTTAACGCGCGCAATACATATTTTTTTGCTGCAAAAAACATACTCAGGTTGTAGTAACAATATGCAACGTTGTTACACGTAATGGTTTGTGCTTGCTTGTCATTTAATTTTTCATCAATAGATAACGATTGGTGGTAATATTTTAAAGCCGATTTATAATCTTTTGCTTCGTAAAATACCAATCCAATATTATTAATAGCAGATGATTCTCCTTTTATATCCCCAGTGCTTATGTATGTTGCTAAGGCTTCATTGTAATGGCGCAATGCATCATCATTTATACCCAAAATATGATAAATATTACCAATATTATTGAGGGCATCAGCCATGATTTTTTTATCGCCAATTTCTTTAAATTTATGGTAAGATTGCTCGAAATATTCTAATGCTTTACTGTAGTTTTTTTGTTCTTGATTTATTACACCAATATTATTTAAGGTAATGGCCTCGCCTCTGGGGTCGTTTATTTTTCTTGATATGGTTAATGATTGTATGAAATTTGACAGCGCTTTGGTAAGCTTTCCTTGTAAAAAGTGCAAACTTGCCAAACTATTTAAAGTGGCTGCTATACCTTTTAAATTACCTATTTTTTGATGTTGAATATAAGCCCAAACATAACATGCTCTTGCTTGCGCATTATCTCCTGTACTTTTAAAGTAGTTGCCACGGTTGGCATATGCATAACCAAGGCCGCGTGTGTAGTTTATTTTTTTCGATTTTATGATTGCGGTATCAGCATATAACAAAGTTTTTTCAATATCAATGTTTTTATACTCGTACGATATTTCGTTGTATACATCAACCAAGGCTGTATCTTTTGTTGATTTAATGGCCAGCATTAAGCTATCGATAATTTTTTGCTTTTGCGCAAAAACAGGATGGGCGAATAGGCCACTGCAAAACAGTACCAGTAAACTAATTCGCAACTTGATTTGGGGCAAATTGTAGTTCATACAGTTTTTTATAAAAGCCATTTAGGTTTAATAATTCTTTGTGTGAGCCTTTCTCAACAATCATGCCTTTATCTAATACAATTATTTCATCGGCATGTTGTATGGTTGATAATCGATGCGCAATAACAATTGATGTTCTCCCTTTCATCATGGTTTCTATGGCTTTTTGAATAACATCTTCGGTTTCATTATCAACTGATGAGGTAGCTTCATCTAAAATAAGCACGGCTGGATTAACAACCATAGCCCGAACAAAAGAAATAAGTTGTCGTTGACCTACAGATAAACTAGCACCTCGCTCTTGCACATTTTGGTTATACCCATCGGGTAATCTTGAAATAAAATCATGCGCACCTAAAAGTTTTGCAGTGGTAATTACCTCTTCGTTTGTAATGTGTTTGTTATTTAGTTTGATGTTGTCCATCACGCTTCCACTAAACAAAAATACATCTTGTAATACCACAGCAATTTGTGAGCGTAGGTGTTTAATATTTAAGTCCTCAAGTTTATGTCCATCAACTAAAATCTCTCCCTTTTCTATGTTGTAAAACCTACTTAATAAATTAATGATAGATGATTTACCTGCACCAGTTGCTCCAATAAATGCTACATTTTTCCCTTCATTAACCTGAAGGCTGATATCTTTTAATACATATTGATTAGGGTTATAACCAAAGTAAACATTTTTAAATTGGATGTTACCTTTAAGGTTATTAATTTTTATGCTTCCTGTGGGTTCATTATTTTCTTTATCATCAACCAATTTAAAAATACGTCCAGCTGCTACCATTCCCATTTGCATCGTATTAAACCTATCTGCAAGCTGCCTGATGGGTCTAAAAAATAAGTTAATGTACATAATAAATGCAGTTATGCTACCAATAGATGCATGGTCTTGAATCACTCCTTTGGCACCATACCATACTATTAAAGCAGTTGATAAAGCTGCGATGATTTCTACAACAGGAAAAAATACCGAATAGTACATTACCGATCTTACATTAGCATCCCTGTGTTCTGCATTAATTTCTTTAAATCGTTCAAGCTCCTTGTCCTCACGGTTAAAAATTTGCACAATATGCATCCCTTGAATGTGTTCTTGTACGAACGTATTCAACCTTGAAACTTGTGTGCGTACATCCTCAAAGCTTAGCCTAACTTTTTCTTTAAACACATAACCCGCATAAAGTAAAAAAGGGAGTACAGATAAGCTAACTAGCGATAGTTGCCAGTTGGTGCCAAACATAAAAATGAGAATAAAAACAATTTGTAAAATGTCTCCAGATATGTTTATCAACCCTTCACTAAAAACATCTGCAATGGTTTCAATATCACTTATGGTTCTGGTTACTAATGCACCAACGGGATTTTTATCATAAAATAGCAGACGTAAACCTGTTAAGTAGGTAAATACCTGCATACGTAAATCTTTAATAACACTTTGCCCCAAGTAGTTTGTTAATATGGTACTCCAAACTTGCATGCCTGCTTGTAAAACCAACATAAATAGCAGCAATAAACTCATGTTTATTAATCCTATTTGGTTGTTATTGGCAATAAAATTATCAATGGTGTACTGAATAATGAATGGCCGTAGCGGACCTAATAATGCCATGCCAATAGTTAGTACAATGGCAGTATAAAGTTTTGCTTTATATGGTTTGGCTAATTGATAAACACGACCCAATAGGTTTAAGTTTCCGTGTGAGTGATGTGTTGATGAGTTGGCCGTTTGCATATTTTGTATCAAGTTGCAAAATAGTAAAAAAGCCTGTAATCAGTTTGTTTTATTGGGCGATGTGAGGATAAAAAATCCGTGTTAAAAATAATCCGTGCGCTGGTACGCTATGTCCGGCCTCACATCTGTTTTTACTTGCTAAAATATTATTCACTTCATCAACTGTAATTTTACCTTTTCCTACATCAATCAAAGTTCCAACAATAGCTCGAACCATGTTGCGTAAAAAGCGATTTGCCCTGATGGTAAAAACTAATTTATTATCCTTTATTTCCCAATTGGCATGCATTACATCGCATATGAAATTATTTACTTGGGTGTGTACTTTACTAAAGCACTCAAAATCTTTTTTACCAATAAGTAAAGCGGATGCTTTATTCATATCCTCTAAGTTTAGTTTGCCATTTTGGAACCAACTTTGATCTAGTAAAAAAGGATTCGGTTCGCGGGTAATCCAATATTCATATTCGCGCCAAACGGCATCAAAACGGGCATTAAATCCTTCACTTACTTTTTGTATATCATAAACAACAATGTCTTTAGGCAAAAAGTTATTCAGTTTAAATACGATAAATTGTTCGTCAATATTTTTAGTTACATCAAAGTGGGCATAAAAGTCTTTTGCATGAACTCCAGTATCTGTTCGTCCACAGCCTACTGTTTCAATTTGTTCAGCCAAAAGTGTACTTAATTTACTGTCAAGTTCACCTTGTACACTATGCACATTAGGTTGTTTTTGCCAGCCGTGGTAGTTGGTGCCTTTGTATGCTAATTGAATGAGGTACCGCATGAAGATTTACATCTTTTCGTAAACTATAGCTACTCCTTGTCCAACACCAATGCACATGGTTGCAACACCATAACGAATATTACGTTTTTGCATTTCGTGTAATAAGGTAGTAGATATACGTGCACCACTTGCTCCTAATGGATGGCCCAATGCGATGGCTCCACCATTTACATTAACTAAAGTAGGGTCTATATTTAAATCTCGGATGCAAGCAATACTTTGAGAGGCAAAAGCTTCATTTAATTCAAACAATCCGATATCGCTCATTTTTAAACCTGCGCGTTGAACTGCTTTTTGGGTAGCAGGAACAGGCCCTATGCCCATTACAGCCGGATCAACACCTGCAACACCACGTGCAACAACTCTTGCTATTGGATTTAAATTATATTTTTTTACTGCTTCTTCACTTGCCAAAATAACCGCTGCGGAACCATCGTTAACACCGCTAGAATTACCAGCTGTAACTGTTCCACCTTCTTTTTTAAATGCGGGTTTAAGTTTAGCAAGGTCATCTATACTACCTAAACGCGGATGTTCGTCTTTATCAAAAAGTAAATCATCTCCTTTTTTCTGTGGTATAGCTACAGGGGCTATTTCGTTAGCAAATTTATTCGCAGCATGAGCTGCAGCGTATTTTTGTTGAGAGGCAAAAGCAAAGGCATCTTGTTCTTCACGAGTAATTTTCCATCTCTCGGCAATGTTTTCTGCAGTTTCACCCATGCTGTATGGATGATACATTGCAGCCAATTTTTTATTAGTGAAACGCCATCCAATTGTGGTATCAGCAATATCTGGGGTACGGCCAAATGGGCTATCCGATTTTAACATAACAAATGGTGCGCGGGTCATGCTTTCAACACCACCTGCTATGTAAATTTCTCCATCACCTACCATGATACTGCGGCTTGCATCAACAATGGCTTGAAGCCCTGAAGCACATAATCTATTTACCGTATTGCCACCAACTGTGGTAGGCAAACCAGCCATTAAAGCACCCATACGTGCTACGTTACGGTTGTCTTCACCTGCTTGATTTGCCGCTCCAAAAATCACATCTTCAATTTCGTTTACATCTATTTGTGGGTTGCGTGCAATAATAGCTTTAATAATGTGTGCCGCTAAATCATCAGGACGAACAGCGCTTAAAGCTCCGGCATATTTGCCGATAGGTGTGCGCATTGCATCAACAATATATACTGTTTTCATCTTTTATATTTGGTTTAAAATGCAACGTCTTGTAGTTATTGCGTTTCATTTTCATGTCGCAAATGTATCATCTTTTTAGATAATTGAAATTTTGCGGTACATTTGCATTTAAATTTTTATTGATATGATTCAACGAATTCAAACAGTTTATTTCTTTGCTATTATTGTTTTGGCTTTAATCACTTGTACAGGAAAAATTATCGATTTCCAGTCAAGTTTCCCAACAAACGAAGCAGGTGTAGTTACCGCAGATAGTACATCTATTGATGGACAAGCTGTTGGCTATACGTTAAATGCTATTTATTTCAACCATTATGTAAATGGGACACTAAAAAGCAGCGAGATTCAATATGGTTTAATTATTTTGGTTTCCATAATTATTGGTTGGACATTGAATATCATTTTTAGTTTCAAAAACCGTAAGCGTCAAATATTTCATGCCAAAATTAATTTTGTTTTTTTAGGTATATACTTGGCTGCCGTTTTTGCCAAAGCGTTTACACAAATACCCAATTTTACCTTTGCCAACATGACTTTAAAAGCTAGTATGGGCTTGGCATTAATTATATTTATGCTGTACCTTAATTTGCGTGCTTTATTGTTGTTGCGTAAAGATGAAGAAATGGTTAAAAGTGCTGATAGGATAAGATAATAAGTATTGATACCCCAACAAGGTTAAACGTAAAAACATGTTAGAAAACAGTACACGCACGGAGTTAGAAAGTATAGGAGAGTTTGGGTTAATTGACCTTTTAACTGCACATATAAATTTACATCAACCATCAACTTTAAAGGGTGTTGGAGATGATGCAGCAGTAATTAACCACCTAAATAACCGTACGGTAGTAAGTACAGATTTATTATTAGAGGGTGTTCATTTTGATTTAAGTTATTTCCCATTAAAACATTTAGGATATAAAGCCATTGTGGTTAACCTGAGTGATATTTATGCCATGAATGCTAAGCCAACTCAGGTAACTGTTTCGTTGGGTTTAAGTAGCAAATTTAGTCTAGAAGCGGTTGAAGAATTGTATGCGGGTATGTTAATGGCTTGTAATCGATATGAGGTTGATTTAGTTGGTGGAGACACCAGTTCATCAAAACAAGGTTTGGTAATAAGTGTAACTGCTTTGGGTGAGGTTACCGAGGAAGATATAGTTTACCGTAGCGGTGCAAAAGTAAATGATTTGTTGTGTGTAAGCGGTGATTTAGGTGGCGCTTACATGGGCTTTCAATTGTTAGAGCGCGAGAGACGTGTGTTTTTGGCTAACCCTGAAGTACAACCCGATTTAGAAGGTAAAGATTACATTGTGGAGCGACAGTTAAAACCAGAAGCCCGCAAAGATGTAATTAAGCTGTTAAAAGATATTGGCGTAAAGCCAACCAGCATGATTGATGTGAGTGATGGTTTATCATCAGAAATTATGCATTTGTGCCGCCACAGTAATGTAGGCATGAATGTATATGAGGACAAAATTCCTATCGACCCACAAACATATGACATGGCCCGTGAGTTAGATTTAGATCCAACCATGACAGCTTTAAGCGGTGGAGAAGATTATGAATTGCTTTTTACGGTTGATCAATCTGATTTTGATAAAGTAAAAAATAAGCCAGATATATCCATTATTGGATATGTAACCGATGCATCTGAAGGTATTTATATGACCAGTAAATCGGGAAATAAACACGCTTTAAAAGCACAAGGCTGGAAAGCGTTTTAATTACATTACATCAATAAAAATGGCTAGGATACTTGCAATTGATTATGGAACAAAGCGTGTAGGATTGGCCGTAACTGATCCATTAAAAATTATTGCAAGTGCACTAAATACAGTGCATTCCAAAGATGTGGTTGTTTACTTAAAAAGTTATACAACAAAAGAAGAGGTAGAGCGGTTTGTGGTAGGTATACCAAAACGTTTAGACGGGTCAGATTCACAATCGGCTGTTCATGTAGAAAATTTCGTAAATTTGTTGCGTAAAAATTTTCCTAATATACCAATAGAGCGAGTTGATGAACGCTTTACATCAACAATTGCTACCAGAAGTTTATTGGAAATGGGCTTGAAAAAGAAAGACAGAGCAAACAAAGGCAATGTAGACCAGGTAAGTGCTGTTTTGATACTTCAAACCTACTTGCAAATGGTTCAATAATATTATAGATGTAATTTAATGATATATCCGATAGTGGCATACGGTGACCCCGTATTAAGAAAAATAGGAGCAGAGGTTGAAAAAGATTACCCGCTGTTGAAGCAATTGATTGAAAATATGTTCGAAACCATGTATGAGTCGCATGGTGTAGGATTAGCAGCACCGCAAATTGGTAAAGCCATTAATTTATTTATAATTGATAGCAGTAGGTTTGAAGATGAAAAATACCCTAATGTAAAGAAGGTATTTATTAATGCCGAAATATTAGATGAAAGTGGTGATAAATGGGATTTTGAAGAAGGTTGCCTAAGTATTCCTCACATTCGTGAAAATGTTAAACGCCACGATACGTTGCGAATTAGCTACCAAGATGAGAATTTTGAAACACATGAAGAAACTTATGATGGCATTGTGGCTCGCGTTATCCAACACGAATACGACCATGTAAAAGGTGTTATGTTTGTAGATAGGTTGAGCGAGTTGAAAAAACGTTTATTAAAAAATAAGTTGATTAATATCTCTAAAGGTGGCATTCGTGTTGATTATAAGATGAGATTTCCTGCATCTAGATAACTTCTTTAAATCCAAGTTCAGTATTGAACCAATTAAGAATTTTTAGCGCTATTATTTAATAGATGCATAACAAATTCCAGATTGGGATTAACCCAACTAAATCAAGCAGTTCGCTATTGTGAAGCTTCTGTTGATTAATTTGGGTAAACAACTTTAGTTTTTTTTTGTATTTATGCATTTAGGTTTATTTCTTAAGAATTAAACCTGAAGGTAAAACAGTTTCAAAACTGTTTTACTAAAATTAAACTAAAGATTAAAATATGCAACAAACATTTCCATCGTTACATTATTTTTTACGCAACGCGGCAAACAACATCAAAACACCCCAAAGCACTTTTTTGCTTGTAAAATCAAATGCAGGTTACGAACCAATAACCTACGCACAAACTTTTGAAGAACTAAATGCCATTTCAGCATTTTTGTTAAACAAAGGATATAAAAAGGGTGATAACGCGGCTTTAATTATTGAAAATTGTCCTGAGTACATTGCATTCGACCAAGGTTTGATGCAACTTGGTATGGTTAATGTTTCTATTTATCCTACACTAAGCGAAAGTGAAATTCAACATATATTAAATGATTCGCAATCGGTTGTAGTTTTAGTAGGCACACCGTTTTTACTTAAAAAAATAAATAAAATAAAAGCCAATTGCCCGCACCTTAAATACATTATTACTGCATTTAACGATAAAAAAAGTGATGATGTAATCTCTTATGAAGAGATGTTAAATGAAGGGAAAAAGCTATATCCTGCATTAAAAGATAAAATTGAAGAGCAGTTAAAGTCAGTAACACCTGATGATTTATCTTGCTTATTGTACACTTCAGGTACAACAGCATTGCCTAAAGGAGCCATGCTTACTCACAATAATTTTATGAGTAATGTACAAATGGGCGTGCATCTAATTCCAATTGTAAATAAAAATTACAGGTTCCTTTCTTTTTTACCTTTATGCCACGTGTATGAGCGTACAGCTACTTATTATTTGAGTACTTACATTGGCAGTGAAATTGCATTTGCACAGAGTTTAGAAGCGTTAAGTAGCAATATTATTGAGGCTACTCCAACAGTAATACTAACTGTACCAAGGTTATTAGAGAGAATAGAGGAGCGTGTAAGAAAAGCTACTGCAACGGCAGGAGGTTTAAAACTAAAAATATTTGATTGGGCACTCAGTATTGGAGAAAAACGCAGGTTAAATAAGGAGGCCGGAAAAGCTAATGGCCCCCTACTTAATCTTCAATTAGCCATAGCAGAAAAGTTGGTTTATAGTAAAGTGAAGCAACGCTTAGGTGGTAAAATGGAAGTTATGTTATCGGGAGGAGGTGCCTTGCCACAGCACGTTGGTGAGTTTTTTGGCAATATTGGTGTATTGGTTTGTGAAGGATACGGTTTAACAGAAACGTCTCCACTAGTTACTGTAAACACTCCAGATAGGCAGATATTTGGTACAGTTGGGCGTATTGGTAATGGCTGCACTGTAGCCATTCAAAATCCAGATACTAAAGAGATTTACACTATTCAAACTTATGATAGTTTTAATCCTAACTTTGAAAGTGTGGAAGGCGAAATTTTAGTGAAGGGGCCTAACGTAATGAAAGGTTATTGGAATTTACCAGAGCAAACTGCAGCAGCTATAGATGCTGATGGATGGCTGCATACAGGTGATGTAGGTAAATTTTATAAAGGATATTTAAAAATTACGGATAGGATAAAAAATATATTAGTGAACTCGTTTGGTAAAAATGTTTACCCAACACCAATAGAAAATGCCTATTTAAAATCTCCAAAAATTGAACAGATTTTTTTAATAGGCGATAAGCAAGAATACTTAACTGCTATTGTTGTGCCCAGTCGTGAAGAAATGAAAGAAACCTTTGGGGTGGATGATAAGTATTTTAACGAAGGATCTGATTTTATTGATGATGAAAAAGTGCATAAATGGATTGAAGAAGACATGCGTAAGTTTGAAAAAGATTTAGGTAAGTTTGAGCGTGTACGCCATTTTATTGTAAAGCGTAAACCGTTTACTTTAGAAGCAGAAGAGATGACACCAACACAAAAGATTAAGCGTAAAATTGTAGAGAAAAAATACGAAGAGGCAATCAAAAACATGTATGTAAAGATTGTAGAATAAATCATTTATTTACTCAAAAAAATAGGCTGTCTCATGATTTGATGACAGCCTATTTTATTTAAAAATCTTCTTCAATGATTTCTTTTACGCGTCCAATTTGTCCGTCTTCAAGTCTTACTTTAATACCTCTATGGTGTTTGGGAGCACTGGTTAAAATATCTCTTACAATTCCTTCTGTTAGTGCTCCGCTGCGTTGGTCCTTTTTCAAAATAATATGAACCAAATCACCTCTTTTAATATTTGCTCGTATGGTACCATCCATTACTTGTATACACGTTTAAGTTTAAACTCTTTAACAGGGGCTACTATCATAGGTACTTTTTCTATAGTAACAGAGCTGGTATCCAAGCCAAATGCTTTTTCTTCACTTAAACTTAAATTATCAAGTACACTGTAGGCATCCATAATTAAACTTTCGTAAACACTCAATTCGTTTTCGTAACTTAAATGGCGTTTTAACACTACAAATCTAAAGTCGCCTGTAATGTTTAGTTTACTTAATGATGCATACCTGCTGGTAACATCCACTTCGTGGTTTTTCATTAATTCTTCTACCACCTTACGGAAGTAAAAGTTAATTTTTTGTTCAACCCTAAACCCTAACCTAAAATCAATTTTAATAACATCTTGGCTAGCAATGTGGTCAACTTTATATTGCATGGTGTATGGTTGATCATCAACATGGATGTGCACAAACCAATAAATATCTGCACGTTTGGGTTGTTTTTGCAAGATGCTATAAACTACTTTATTCTCTACTTCCATGGTATTATCAGCACTGGTTAAGTATACCAAATGAGTTGCATACTTTGGAACAGAAGTATCGTTACTTAATTGTTGAAGTATAGGAATATAGTCGCGCAGTTTAACAAACTCTGTTAAACGGTTTTTAATTTTTCTTCCTTTAAACCAAGCCCACATAATGGTTATAAATAGTAAGCTTACAAGCAATGTCATCCAACCACCATGTGGTATTTTAATAATGTTTGCAATTAAAAAACACGACTCTATTGACAGGTATACAATTGTTATAATTAAAACTATAGCCTTAGGTGTTTTTATTTTGCGTAAGTAACTAGATAATAAAATGGTAGTCATCATCATGGTGGTAACAATCGCTAAACCATATGCTGCTTCCATTCTAGATGATTCTTTGAAATACAATACAATTGCCATGCAACCCACCCACAATATCCAATTAACACTAGGTACGTATAGCTGTCCTTTGGCCTCAGAAGGGTATTTAATACGCACTTTAGGCCAAACATTTAAACGTAATGCTTCACTTATTAAAGTAAACGACCCGCTGATCAATGCTTGGCTCGCAATAATGGCAGCTAAAGTTGCAATTACAATTCCTGGTAATAAAAACCATTGAGGCATAATGGCGTAAAATGGATTGATATTATCAACTTCCTTTCCAATACTATTAATTACCCAAGCTCCTTGCCCGAAATAATTTAGAATCAGTGTGGTTTTAACAAATATCCAACTGATGCGGATGTTCTTTTTACCACAATGTCCCATGTCGGAGTATAAAGCTTCAGCACCTGTGGTACATAAAAATACAGCTCCCAATAACCAAAATCCATTAGGGTAATGAACCAACAAGTTATAAGCGTAATATGGATTTAGTGCCTTTAACACTTCAGGGTGCGAAACAAGGCTGATAAGACCAAGGATACCCAACATCAAGAACCAAATTAACATAAGTGGTCCAAATACCTTACCAACAATACTGGTGCCTACACGTTGTATTAAAAATAAAACTGTAATAATAGCAAGTACAATTGGTATGGTAGGAATGTCGGGGTTTAAAATGAGTAAACCTTCCACTGCAGATGAAACAGAAATAGGTGGAGTAATCATACCATCAGCAAGTAGGGTGCATCCACCAATAATTGCAGGTAAAATTAAGTAGGGCCTTCTTCTGCGAATGAGCGCATATAAAGAGAATATACCTCCTTCACCATTGTTGTCGGCACGCAATGCTAAAATTACATACTTAATCGTTGTTTGTAGTGTAATGGTCCAGAAAACAGCTGATAAGCCTCCAAGAATTAATTCTATTGAAATTACCTTATCGGCCACTATCGCTTTAAAAACGTATAGGGGTGATGTACCGATATCACCAAAGATGATACCCATGGTTACCAAAAGCCCGGCCATGGATACTTTTGATAACTTATTATGATCGTTCACTTATCTGTTTAATTTTATGTAATAACAAATGTATAAAGTTATTGAATAATAGCTATCACACTTTTAAAACGCGTATTCAGCTATAAAGTGAAGGCGGAAAAGTTGAATCTCCTCTTTGCTAAAGTCTGAGCTAAACTCATTAACGGCAGCATCCAAATTATCGTCTTGCGCTCCTCTAAAGTAATCCATCACTTCATCTTGTAAATCTTCATCAGCAATATCATTGATGTAGTTTTTAAGATTAAGCTTGGTACCGCTTAAAATGATATTTTCCATTTCAATAAGTAGCTCATCCATTTTTAAACCTTGTGAACGGGCAATATCTGGTAAGTTTACTTTTTTATCGATGTTGGTGATGATGGCAATTTTTTTAGCCGATTTATTTACAACCGACTTCATTACCATTTCATCTAATTTCTCAATATCATTTTCTTTAACGTATTTTTCAATTAACTCAATATATGGTTTACCATACTTATTGGCTTTGCCTTTATTTACACCAGTAATTTTCGCCAATTCATCTATTGTAGTTGGGTATTTACTAGCCATTTCTTCAAGCGAAGGCTCTTGGAAAATAACGTAAGGTGGAAGATTTTGCTGTTTACCTACTGTTTTGGTGAGCTCTTTTAATAAGGCAAATAACACTTCATCATAAACGTTTTCTACTTCAACATCCTTTTCATCTTCGTCTGTCACTTTCTCAAACTTTTGGTCAAGCGCTACCTCAATTTTGGTTGGTTTCTTTAGGAATGCTTCCCCACGCTCGTTAACACTTAATAAGCCATAGTTTTCTATATTCTTAGATATGAAACCATTTAATAACAATACCCTTATTAGCGATTTCCAGAAGTTCTCGTCTTGGTTTTTTCCTTTACCAAAATATTCCAATTTTTCATGACCACTTAAAGTAACCTCATGTGTTTTCTTTCCAATTAAAACATCTACAATATGGTTTAAAATGTATTTGCCTTTTACAGCATTTATGGTATTTAAAGCCAATATTGATTCTACTTTAGCATCTATTTTTACTTTAGGATGACGGCAGTTGTCGCACATCTTATTACAGTTCTTGTCGTCAAACTCTTCACCAAAATAGTGTAGTAAAAACTTTCTGCGACAAGCCGATGATTCTGCAAACGCCTGTGTTTCGAAAATTAATAATTCGCCAATTTCACGTTCGGCAACAGGCTTATCTTTCATAAACTTTTCAAGTTTATCTATATCAGCTGGGTTGTAGTATAAAATACATTCACTGTCTATACCATCACGTCCTGCACGACCTGTTTCTTGATAATAACCTTCAATACTTTTAGGTACATCATAGTGTATAACAAAACGCACATCTGGTTTGTCTATCCCCATGCCAAAAGCTATGGTGGCAACAATTACATCGCAATCTTCCATCAAAAATGCATCTTGATGAGCTGCACGGGTTTTCGCATCTAAACCAGCATGATAAGGCAACGCTTTAATACCATTGGCTTTTAGCACACCTGCAATTTCTTCAACCTTTTTACGGCTCAAACAATAAATAATACCAGTTTTTCCTTTACGCGTATTAATATAAGAAACAATATCTTTAAGCACATCATTCTTTTTCCCTTTAGGTCTAACTTCGTAATATAGGTTGGTACGGTTAAATGATGATTTGTAAACCAAAGCATCTCCCATTTGAAGATTTTTTTGAATGTCTTGTTGAACTTTTGGGGTTGCGGTAGCAGTTAAAGCCATCATCGGAACATCCTTAATCTCCTTAATCATTTGCTTAATTCTGCGATATTCAGGACGGAAATCATGTCCCCATTCACTAATGCAATGTGCCTCATCAACAGCAACAAAAGATATATTGATAGATTTTAGGAATTCAATCGTTTCTTCTTTTTTAAGTGTCTCTGGAGCTATATAAAGTAATTTGGTGTCGCCACTGCTAACATCTTTTTTAACTTTGGTAATATCGCCTTTACTTAATGATGAATTTAAGAAGTGAGCAATATTCTCTGTTCCAAAAGAGCGTAATTGATCCACCTGGTTTTTCATTAATGCAATAAGAGGCGAAATGATGATTGTTACTCCAGGCAGCATTAATGCTGGTAATTGGTAGCATAAACTTTTACCACCTCCGGTGGGCATAATCACAAATGTGTCTTCTCCTTTTATTACGCTGTCTATAATTTTTTCCTGCTCATCTTTGAAACTATCAAAGCCAAAAAATTCCTTTAGACTCTCCTTTGCACTTATCTTTGCAACTTTCATATCCACAATTTATTTAATTAAGTAATCTACTTTTTGTAAAAAGCGGTGCTAATCTACCACCTTAAATCCTTTTTTGAAAATTTGCTTTTTAAAATCTTTATTTGCACTAACCAATATAATGTTTTAAAGCGACAATCAGCATTATTCTTATATTGGTACAAAACATGATTTTTATCAATCACATGCAGAAAAACAAAAATCACTATGCTATTATTATGGCAGGTGGAATAGGAAGTAGATTTTGGCCATACAGCAGAACACATAAACCTAAACAGTTTTTAGATATTTTGGGTGTAGGTAAAACGCTATTACAAAGCACTTACGATCGTTTTTTAAAACATTTCGAAAAAGAAAATATTTATATTGTAACCAATCAATCCTACATCCCTTTGGTTATGGAACAGTTGCCTGGTATTGATGGCAATTGTGTTTTGGGTGAACCTTCTGCAAAAAACACTGCAGCTTGCATTGCTTATGCTAGTGCAAAAATTCATGAGATAAATACCCATGCACTATGCGTTGTAGCACCAAGTGATCACCTCATTATGGATGAAACAAGTTTTATGATAAACTTGGCGTTTGGTTTGGAGTATGCTCAAAAAAATCCAGTTTTGGTAACATTAGGGATCAGACCAAGTAGACCTGATACTGGTTATGGATATATTCAATTTCATGATGGTTTGTTAACAAATGATGGAATTTTTAAAGTGAAAACTTTTACCGAAAAACCTACTTTAGAGCTTGCACAAACTTTTATTGATAGTGGTGATTTTTTATGGAACGCAGGTATTTTTATTTGGAGCGGATCATCTATAAGAACAGCCTTTAAAGAATTAATGCCCGAACATTATGAATTATTTAATCAAGCATCACAAAGTTTTGGCACACCAGATGAAAATAAAGCCATACAAGCAATTTATGAACAGTGTCGTTCTGTTTCTATTGATTATGGCATATTAGAGAAAGCTGATAATGTGTTTGTTATTCCAAGCGATTTTGGGTGGAGTGATTTGGGAACTTGGACATCTTTGTATGAGAATTTTACCAATAAAGACGAAAATAGAAACGCAATTCATGGTAAGCAAATACATGTATACAATACAAGTGATTGCATGGTAAGTTCGCATGCTAGAAAAGGGAAAGTGGTGGTATTGAATAGTGTAAACAATCTTATTGTTGTTGATACAGAAGACGTATTAATGATTTGCGATAAAAATAAAGAGCAAGAAGTGAAGCAGATGGTAGCTGACATGAAAATAAAGTACGATGAAAAGTACACTTAATAACCATGCGTAACCTGCCGCCCAAACTAAAACCAGGTGATAAAATTGCCATTGCCGCATCTGCAAGAAAAATAACGATAGATGAGCTAAAGCCTGCTATAGCTATTTTTGAAAGTTGGGGTTTAGAGATTATTTTACATCCCGAATTATTTGCAGAACAAAACCAATTTGCAGGTAGCGATGATATAAGGGCTAGGGTGCTGAATAGTTACCTTCAAAATACGGATATTAAGGCCGTAATTTTTGCCCGTGGCGGATATGGAACGGTTCGTATTATTGATCAAATAGATTTTTCTTTTTTAGATAAATGTCCAAAATGGCTTATAGGTTACAGTGATATCACTGTTTTGCATAACCATGTTCATGCAAATACCAACTGGTGCACGTTGCATGCTACCATGCCCATAAACATGCAAAACCATAACCTAAACAATCAAAGTGTTGCGGCTCTTAAATCAATGTTGATGGATGACACCCAAATTCATTATCCAATTGTGCATCACCCTTTAAATAGAAATGGCAACGCATCTGCACAACTTGTTGGAGGTAACCTATCTGTAATGTACAGTTTGCTTGGATCAGCAAGCGATATTGATACAAAAAATAAGATATTATTTTTAGAAGACTTAGACGAATACCTTTACCATATAGATAGAATGATGCAGGCCCTAAAGCGTGCAGGTAAATTAGAACATTTGGCGGGACTAATTATTGGCGGAATGAGCGATATGAAAGATAACGCCATTCCATTTGGATTAACTGCCGAAGAGATTATTGCGGATACCGTTAAAGATTTTACTTATCCTGTGCTATTTAATTTTCCTGCAGGACATCAAGATTTAAACTTACCTATAAAATTTGGTATCTTGACCACCATAAAATCAGCGCATAACGAGATAGATTTTACACAACTATAATTAATTAAATTTATTTTGTATTATTTAAACAATACATAAAAATTTCAGGCAAATTTAGGTTTGCTTTTTTATCTCATAATTTTCAGACCTGATTCACTTCAATCCCCAAGCAGTTTAATTTTTTATTGACAAGTGCAGTTTAAAACTCACAAAGCTTTTTAATTCTAATACTAATGGCAATGGACGGATATTATTTTTGGTTTTTATTTAATATTTTTATAACTTGTATTTAATTAATTTATTCAAAATGAAAAATAAATCTACAATCAAATCCTATTTGCTTGCGTTTTTTGCGGCATGTATAGGTTTTATCTTTGGCGCAACAGGCCAAGAATTATCGTCCCCTTGGCAAAAAAAGTTTGACAAGAATGCTGAAATGTTGAACATGCGCTCTCAGAATATGAAGCATTTTAGAAATCAGCAGGGCAACTTTACTGTTTATGTAGCATCAGGTTCTATCCACTATAAAAGTGGCGAAAAATGGTTAGAAATCGATAATGCTATTGTTCCAAATGTTGGATCAAAGTATCAGTCTAAGCCATTTTTAAATGTTACGAATAATTTTAAAACTTACTACCCTGTTAATCCAATAATAGATCATATAGTGGTTGATTATATGGGTAACGTATTTGAAGAGAAAATTACAAAAATTGTTTTCTTGGATGAGCAAGGTAAAAGTATATCTAATCTACCGATTGCAGAAAAGTTATCAGGTAAATCAATCGGAAATCAATTAACTTATAAAAATATTTTTGCAGGGGTTGATTTGGTTTATACCCAAACCAATGATGGTAAGAAAGTAGATTTAGTTATAAATTCTTCTTCTTTTCTTCAAAGTATTCCTGCCAATGCCTCAAGAATTGCAATAGTTGAAGAGGTTAGATTACCAAATAATGTTGAAGTGAAAAGTGTAAACTCGGGTATCGAGATTACTAAAAATAAGGAACTTCTGGTAACTTATCCTGCACCTATTGCAGTTGAGACAGTAAATAGCAATAAACAATATACTTCAGATAATGATTTAACCAATTCAGGTATCTTATCCTATTCATTACATGGTAATATTCTACAAACAAACAGCTCTTTTGATTTAAATTGGCTTAAAGAGGCTGGTAGAAGTTTTCCTGTAAGGTTAGACCCAACTGCTAACTATGGTCCTTTTGCAGTAAGTATGGCTACGGGTTATATGACAACAGCAACTGGTGCAAAAACCAATGGTTTTTTACGTTTAGCCGCTGCCAATACATTTTCTTGGACAAAATTCAATCTTGCTGGATTAGCATCAACCGGAGTAACATCGGTTGATAGTGCACGCTATTGGGGTTATCACTATACCTCTACTGGTGCAGATAAAATTTCAAAATTGTCAGGAATGGCTAATGTAGATCCTGTATCTGCCTTAAACACTGCAATTGTTTCACAAATTAATACAGGACCAAATTACAACAATAATTATGTTTTTGGTGGTGCAGCTTTTCAATGGCGTACTGGATTACTAGATACCGCTTTAGCCGATACCGCTGTTTTCAACAGTGTGGCTCGTGGTTGGTTTGGGGTAGGTATGGTTTACTTATCAGGAAATACAGGTTTCATGTATCAGTATGGATGGAATGCAGCTAATGCAGCCTTAATCAATTATTTGGAGGTAACTTACCAAACAGCTCCTTGTACCAACCCTGTTAGCGCAGGTTCTGTTGTGGGTAATGCATTGGTTTGCGGAGGTTCATCTACTAACTTATCATTAATCGGTGCAACAGCAGGTAGCGGTGTAACCTACCAATGGCAATCATCACTCGATAGTACAACATGGACAAATGTGACAGGTGCGCAGTCTCCTGCTTTTGCACCTATTGTTAGTAATGATTCTATTTATTATAGATGTGAGGTAATATGTAGTGCGGGTACGCCAGCATATACCAATGCATTTATAGTTAAGGCAGATATTTTTGTGGTAACGCCAACAAATGCATATGAAGAAGGTTTCGAAAGCATAACGGTTAACAATCAGCTTCCGTCTTGTATGGTTGCTACTAATATTGGAACTGTTACTTACACTTACACTGCTGCTCAAGGTAGTTATAACCGTACTGCAAGAACTGGATCAAAATTTGGGGCATTTCGTTATGGATGTAACGATTTCTTCTTTACCAAAGGCTTAAAATTAACCCAAGGTGTTACGTATTCTTTTTCAACATGGTTTGTAACAGATGGCTTCACGGGCAGCTGGGATTCGGTGGCGCTTTATGTTGCCACAGCTCCTAATGGCGCATCAGCAACATTATTGCCAGGTACAACACTTATTCAGCCATCTAATTCTATATATCAAAAATTAACTGGTTCATTTACTCCAACCACAACTGGTGTATATAGATTCGCATTTAAGGTGCGTGATGCTGGTATCCCATGGTATTTATCTATTGATGATATTAAAGTGGAAGTAGCACAAGCACCAATTGTAGCAACAGGTACAAAGAGTAATATCACAACTAGTGGTGTAACTTTAGGAGGCATTATATCTGCTGATGGTGGTGCTGCTATATCAGCTAGTGGTATTGTAGTTAGCACTTCTCCTTCTCCAATTCGCGGAGGTGCTGGAGTGATTGATTCTGCCAGTAATGTATTTGCTGCTCCTTCAGTATTTTCTGTAAATGTTGCAGGTTTAAACTTATCTACAACCTACTATTATCGTGCATATGCTGTCAATGCTATAGGTACTTCTTATGGTGCAGACAGTACGTTCACTACTAATGGTGCCAATACGATTCCAACTGTTTTAAAAACTCCTGCTACCAATGTTCAAGCATATACAGCAACAGTAGGTGGTAATATAACTTCAAATGGTGGTTCTGCTGTAACTGCTAGCGGTATTGTATATTCAACTACACCAAATCCAGTATTATTTGGTGTGGGTGTGGTAGATTCAACAACCATTCCTTTGGTGGCTACAGGAGCATTTATCGAAAATATAGGTGGACTTGCACATTCAACTAAATATTATTACCGTGCTTATGCCAC
>JAIXWD010000011.1 GCA_027482225.1 Bacteroidota bacterium | reverse complement strand
GGAGCGCTTGTTTAACTTTCTATAGCGATTAGATTTCCAATAAATGATTATCCTATGGTTTTAGGTCGAATTATTTTGGAATTGAAGTTTGTGGTTATACGAAAAGTGATCGACCTCCTTCGAAGGAGGATAAGAGGAGGATGTTAACTCGTGTACAACATCTCCACCAACTCCTCTTCAAAGAGGAGGGCTTGTTTAACTTTCCATTACAAATAGAATTCCAATAAATGATTATCCTATGGTTTTAGGTCGAATTATTTTGGAATTGAAGGTTGTGGTTATACGAAAAGTGATCGTCCTCCTTTGAAGGAGGATAAGAGGTGGATGTTTTTTGAATAAGATAAATAACGAATTACGAAAATACTTATACTGAAAGGTATTTTATAGTTCTTTATAAAACTAGTAAGTGTGATGCAGGTATTTTTAACAACATGTGTGCACCAAGTTCTTCTATGTGCACTGCAAAATATTGATTCCCGTGTTGCTCCATAATTTTGCCGGTATAACCTCTCAATGGTCCTGCAATAACTTGCACTGATTGGTTGATTTGCAAATCTTGATTAGTGATTTCAATATTTGAAAAATTTGCTAGACTTAGTTTTATGGTATCTATAATGACTTTTCTTATAGGAGGAATTTCTCCTCCTATTCGAACAAATTTAACTACACCTTGTGTTTCTAAAACAGAAATCCTTTCTGCTTCAACATTTACAAAAACAAATAAGTATGATTTAAACAAGGGCTCTTCCACCTTTTTTTTACGATCACTCCATTGTTTGATGGTAGTTTGTAGGGGCAGGTATACCTCAATTCCTTTTTCTATTAGTTTCTCTGCTGTTTTTTTTTCAGCTCTTGGATTGGTGTAAATGGCATACCATTTTTTTTTTTTTTTTTTTTTTGCGGGAAATTAAATGGTTAAAATTTGAAAATTAAAATTAACATCATTAAGAAAAATCTCCACCAACTCCTCTTCGAAGAGGAGCGTTAGTTAATCGTATTACCATGTATATTTTTCATTTGGAGTTGTTCCATACACTTTTATTAAATGGAAATAGGCACTTTGAAGTTTATTAACCGTCCTCCTTCGAAGGAGGATAAGAGGAGGATGTTGATTAAAAGAAGCATGTCAGCTAAATGATTAACCACCTCGGCTTACGGCCACCTTGCAAATGCCGAACTTAAATTGGTAGCGCCTGGTAGGTGGGGAGCGTGCCCGTATTTTGGTTTTACGTTAAAGATGAAACTTAGTTTAATAAAAAAAATATTGATGGTAAGCGCTGCTCCCATGTTAGGGGAGCTCCCTGTAACCAGGGTGAGGGGTAAAGCACTTTATGATATCATCCAATACTTGTTCAAGGTGTTCAAATACAAAACGATTTTCAAAACGAATGACCTTAATCCCTTTTGATAATAAATATGCTTCACGTATTTTGTCCTTTTCTATTTGCATGTTATGAATTTCACCATCTAATTCAATTGCTAATGATTCTTCATAACAAAAGAAGTCTACTATGTAATTATCAATGCTGTGTTGTCTTCTGAATTTTCTCCCCTCTAATTGTGATTTTTTCAAGTAGTTCCATAAAAAGGCTTCCGCTGGTGTTGCTCTATTTCGAAGGGAAGTTCTGTATGGTTTTAAATATGATTTGTTGTGGATGGGTTTCATTGTTATACGTTTAAAACGAAGTTATTACTTAAATATAAATTAAAATGTAGGAGAGATAAGATTTTTTAAAAGCGGTATTTTTTAGTAAGAGTGAGGTATAACTAAATAAATTTAATTGAAGATAAAAACCACCCCGGCCTGCGGCCACCCCTCCTAAAAGGCGGGGAGCACTTCCCAATGTTAGTTTAACAGTAAATATGAAACTTTTATTAATAAATAAAATATTGAAGTTACCCGTTGTTTGGTAATTTAGGTTATTAGAGGATGTTTTATAAAAAGATAATCAGTACCACCCCGGCCTGCGTCACCTTGCAAATGCCGAACTTGCTTCGGTACCTCCTAAAAGGAGGGGAGCACTTCCCAATGTTAGTTTAACTTTTATGTTGGAAGTTATTGAGGTAATACAAATCATCACATCTCCTCCAACTCCTCTTCTCGATACTTGCTCCAACGCCCATGTCAGCCCGAGGCAAACACTTGACGCTACGGTCTGTGCCTGCTCGAAGTGGCTGAACTGTCATGTACTTTAAAACTATAAACAACTAAGTCATTTTAGCTTCGCTGAACTACGTTTCGATAGAACCCGAATATGCTGTTCACAACAGACACTATGGCCTGTGTCTGCTTGAACAGGCTGCTACTAATAACCTAAACCAATTTTAATTACAATTTTTAAATCACTTCTTCCACAATAAATGGAGGGCGTTTTCTGCCGGCTTCGAGATTACGCCAAAGGTACTCGCCAATAATTCCTAAAGCCATCATTTGGAATGAAGATACCAATAGAAAAACTACCATCATGGTACTCCATCCTTGTATATCAATCCAACCACTTAAGCGTGCTGTAATTACGTACATGGCATACAAAAAGGATGAACCGCCAAGTAATAATCCGGTGGTGGTGATTAAACGAAGTGGTGCATATGAAAACGACACAAAGGAATCAATAAACAACTTGACTTTTTTCTTTAATGTCCACCTCGATTGACCAATTTTTCTTTCTTTACGTGTATACGGAATGGCTACGTAATCGTACTTCAACCACATTAATAAATACAAAGAATTGGTATTGGTTTCGTTGAGGTTTATTACTTGTTCGCGCAACTGTTTATCAAATAAACAATAATCGAAACCACCTTTGGGTAAATTGGGTAAAGCATGTTTACGGATTAACTTTTGGTAATATTCTGCAAATAATCTACTGGTCCATTTGTCTTCACGTTCGTCACGGTTAGCTACAACTAACTTTACTCCTTTTTCCCAATATTCAAACATCTTCACCATCAATTCTGGTGGATCTTGAAGGTCGGCAGCAATTACTACATTACAATCGCCTGTAGCATGTTTCATTCCAGCTTGTATGGCATTATATGAGCCAAAATTTCCGCTTAGTTTTACTACTTTTACCTTATCAGGATATCTGTTTTTAAACTTTTTAAGTTCATTTAAAGTACCATCTTTACTACCATCATCCACCATTACGTATTCAAAAGTTACCTCCGCAGGAAACAAAGCTTCGTTAGCAATAAGTTCTTGCGTGGTAACTGGAATATTATGCTCGTTGTAATAGCAAGGAATGATAACAGACAGTTTAGCCATGGTAAAATTGTTTGATGGTGTTGCAAACTTGTTCCACTTGCCCATCCGTTAATCCTGGGAATAACGGTAAACTTAAACAGGTATCAGCTATGGTTTCTGCCAAAGGAAAATCACCTTTTTGGTAGCCCAATTCTTGATATGCTTCTTGTAAATGCGGTGGTAAAGGGTAATGAATTAAAGTACCTAATTCATGGGTGTTTAAATATTGTTGTAATTCATCACGTTTATTGGTTCTAATTACATACAAATGATATACGGAAGTTGCACCATTAGCCAACTCAGGTGTAACAACATCTCCTACACCATGTAACATTTGGTTGTATAAAGATGCAATGTGGTTGCGTTGTTTGCTCCACTTGTTTAAGTGGTTTAATTTAATGGATAAAAATCCCGCTTGCAATTCATCCAAACGGCTATTAATACCTTTAATTTCGTTGTAATATTTTTTTTGTGAACCGTAATTACGAATCACATTTGCACGGTGATATAACTGTTCATCGTTGGTGGTAATGGCTCCTGCATCACCATAAGCGCCTAAGTTTTTACCTGGATAAAAACTGGTGCCATTGATGTGACCAAAACTACCAGTAATTTGTCCATTATAAGTTGCGCCCTGCGATTGTGCATTATCTTCTACAACAAATAAATGATGTTTTAGTGCAATGTTCATGATTGCTTCCATCTCACAACATTGACCGTATAGGTGTACCGGCATGATGGCTTTAGTTTTAGATGTGATGGCTGCTTCAATCAAATTGGGATTGATGTTGTAGGTATCTATTCGTGGCTCAACCGGAATAGGAGTGGCACCTACATAACTTACTGCCAACCAACTTGCGATATACGTGTTTGAAGGAACAATCACTTCATCACCCGGGCCAATATTTAATGTTTTAAGCGCAATAATTAATGCATCTAAACCATTGGCCACACCAACTGTGTGTTTGGTGGTGCAGAAATCTGCATAATCTTTTTCAAATTGTTTTACTTGGTCGCCTAACACGTACCAACCCTTATCAATAAAATGTTCGAATGAAGGTAAAAGCTCCGCTTTTATTTCTTCATTCATGTACTTAAAACTTAAAAATGGAATCATAAAAATTCATTAGGATTTAGGAGTTAATCCGTTGCTTGTTTCAATATATATATTTCCGTTAGGGCTTATCCAAGTTCCATCTGGCTGGGCAGTTAAACCGTTACCTTCTTCATCAACCCAACCTTTTTGTTTAGCAGGGTTGCCATATACTAAAGCATAATCAGGAACATCCCGAGTGATTATACTGCCCATTCCAGCCATGGCATATCTGCCAATGGTAACTCCACCTAGTATGGTCGAATTTGCTCCAACAGATGCGCCTTCTTTAATATGTGTTTTTAGGTGGTTTATGTATTGTTTACTTCGTGGACGAGGGTTGTTGGTAAACACCACATTCGGTCCTAAAAATACATCATCTTCAATCACGGTATTTTCCCAAATATAGATGCCACATTTTACTGTTACATTATTGCCAATGGTCACATCATATTCAACATAACAGTGATCGCAGATATTACAACCAGAACCAATTTTAGCACCCTCTAAAATATGAACAAAAGCCCATATGCGTGTGTCATCACCAATATCACTGGTTTCTACAATAGCATGCGGATGAATTTTAGGCGCTCCCATTATTTACTCCACACTTGTTTAAATTGTTCGTAATCGCGAATGTAATCTTCACCATCATAAGTCATAGAAGCAAATACCAATTGTATGGCCGTATGACTGTATTGCATGGTGTGCCACACATTAGGTGGTAAGTACACGCCTTTATTGGGTTCATCCAACACAAAGGTTTGGATGTTACCTTTTCCATCATCCGTAGTTACAATGATACGCCCTGTAACAGCCATCAAAATTTGTTCGGTTTTATGGTGTGCATGCCTTCCTCTTACAATACTTTCGGGGGTGTAATAGGTCCAAAATACGCGCTCAATTTTAAAAGGCATTTTGGTGTTTTCAGCAATTGATAAATAACCAACTCCTGGATCACCCAATTTGCCAAAATCGATAATATGTGGTGGTTTGTAATCCATATTTATAAAAAGTAATCAGGGTTTTGCTTGTACCAATCTAATGCAATTTTTAACCCGTTGGCTAAGGTAATGGTTGGTTGGTAATTTAGCAATTTTTTTGCTTTGTTAATGTCAGCTAGGCTATCGCGTACATCTCCCATACGACTCTCGCGATAAAGAGGAGTAAGTTCTAAATTTGGTGTGTATGATTTTAAGGTTTCAAACAATTGGTTAACCGTATGCTGCTCGCCACAAGCAATATTGTATACTTGGTTCCAAGCTTCCATGTTTTCATTAAATAAGGCTTTCAGATTGGCTTCAACGGCATTACTAACAAAGGTAAAATCCCTGCTTTGATCACCATCTCCATTAATAAAAGGCTGCTTGTTATTTAGCATTGCTATTGCAAACAATGGAATAACTGCTGCGTATGCCCCATTTGGATTTTGCTTGGGGCCAAAAATATTAAAATACCTCAATCCAATAAAGTTTGTTCCATAGGTTTTGTTAAACACATCAGCATACATTTCATTCACCAATTTGGTAACTGCGTATGGAGAAAGAGGTTTACCAATATGGTCCTCTTGTTTTGGTAAAATTGGGCTGTCGCCATAGGTGGAAGAAGATGCGGCATACACTATTTTTTGAATCCCCGCTTGTTGGGCTGCAGTAAATATATTTAAAGTGCCCCCAATATTAACAGCATTGGTGGTTACAGGATCGTTGATGGAGCGTGGAACTGATCCCAAAGCTGCTTGGTGCGATATGCCATCAATTCCTTGGCATGCCTTTACGCACGTATTCCAATCGCGTATATCACCCAAAACCCAATCTAATTTAGGATGAGATAAAAATGGTTCAATATTTTTAAGTAATCCAGTTGAAAGGTTATCGAGTATCCTCACTAACATAACCCGCTCATCATGCAATAAAGCCTCAACCAAATTACTTCCAATAAAGCCGGCTCCTCCGGTTACCAATATACGCATAGTTGTTTTATAATCTTCCGTCAGTTGCAGTTTTGGGCAAGGTTGATTTCACGTCATATAACACCATGTTTGGTTTACCAATTGAGGTAATGTCTAAATCAGCAAATTGTACATGATTTACCGCCATAATAATGGTATCGTATGTGCCATTTGGTAGCGAACCTATTAAACTAATTCCATATTCCTCATTTACCTCATGCGCATCAGCCATGGGGTCGAATACATCAACCTGTATACCAAAGTCGTTTAATTCGGTAATGATATCAATTACTTTAGAATTACGTATATCTGGGCAATTTTCTTTGAAAGTAATTCCCATTACCAATGCCTTAGCTGAATTAACATGGATGCCTTTTTTAATCATCAATTTCACCACTTTGTTGGCCACAAAAGCTCCCATGTTGTCATTGATTTTTCGGCCAGCTAATATTACTTGGCTATGGTAACCAATTTCTTCGGCTTTGTGTGTAAGGTAGTAGGGGTCAACACCAATGCAATGGCCACCAACAAGGCCAGGTCTAAACGGAAGGAAATTCCATTTAGTTCCAGCTGCTTCCAGTACTTCTAATGTATCAATATTCATTTTATCGAATATTAAAGCCAATTCATTTACAAAAGCAATATTAATATCACGTTGGCAATTCTCAATTACTTTAGCGGCCTCGGCTACTTTTATACTGGGTGCTTGATAAGTACCTGCAGTTATAATTGATGCATAAATTGCATCAACAGTTTTGGCAATTTCAGGTGTAGAGCCTGCTGTTATTTTTTTGATTTTAGTTACAGTATGCACCTTATCGCCCGGATTAATGCGCTCTGGAGAGTAACCACAATAAAAGTCGGTGTTAAATTTTAGCCCACTTATTTTTTCTAAAACTGGTACACAATCATCTTCTGTGCATCCCGGATAAACGGTTGATTCATACACCACGATATCGCCCTTTTTTAAAACCTTGCCCACTGTTTCGCTGGCTTTAATTAGTGGTGTTAAATTGGGTCTGTTATTTTTATCAATTGGAGTTGGTACTGTAACGATAAAAAAATTCGCCTTTTTTAAATCGGCTATGTCGGCTGTATAATTTAGTTTTGATGCAGATTTTAAATGATCTGAATCAACTTCCAATGTTCGGTCATATCCTGTTTTTAATTCCTCAATTCTATCTATATTAATATCAAATCCAATGGTCTCAAATTTTTTACCAAACTCTACAGCTAAAGGAAGTCCTACGTAACCTAATCCTATAATGGCAATGTTTTTATCTGTCATAGGGCTTATGCTTTTTTCTTTTTACGCTTATTGGTTCCAGTTAATTTCTGCCACCAATTTCTTGGTGAAGCCTCATCACTATAATACCCGTTGTAATATTGGCTATAGTACTTGCGGTTATAGTAACTGTTGTTGTTATAGTAGCCACCATAATAATAATAGCCTCCACCACCGTAATACCCACCGTAAGCCGATTTATATATAGAGCCATAAAATGCAGAATTGCTGTCGTAAGAATTTAGAACAATATACATATTAGGAATTTGGTTGTCTTGTTGCAATCTATCTGGTATCATGGCAAAATCACGTCTAGAATATTGAGCGCGGATAATAAATAAATTAATATCTGCTTTACTCAATAACGCAAAGGAATCAGAAACCAAACCAACAGGTGCCGTATCGAAAAATACATAGTCGTATTTCTTTTTCAGTATACCTACCAACTCATCCATTTTTGTTGAATGCAACAATTCAGAAGGATTGGGAGGTGTAGGCCCTGCCGTGATTACATCTAAATTTTCAAATTCCGATTCTTGAATGATGTCATTCAGTTCGTGTTTGCCAATTAAGTAGGTAGTTAACCCAATGTCGTTGGTCATGTTGCGGAAGGTGAGGTGAATTTTAGGCCTGCGTAAATCGCAACCAACTATCAATACTTTATGTCCTAATAAGGTTAAGGATGCAGCTAAATTAACGGTAGAAAAAGTTTTACCTTCTCCACTTACCGAAGAGGTTACGCAAACCACTTTATGGTTATCTCCTTTGAGGATAAAATTAACATTGGTACGTATACCCCTGATGGATTCGCTAAAAATAGATTTAGGACTTTTCATGACATACAACTCATAATTTTCGTCCATTTCTTCATTTTCTAACTTTTTAATTACACCAATAACAGGCGTTTGACTTAATGATTCTATGGTTTCTTTGTCGGGTATACGGTTGTATATTAAACGGGATAAGAAGATGATTGCCATGCTAACTGATAGGCCAATCATAAAGGCTATGGCATAAATTCTATTAGCAACTGGATAAAATGGTGAGGACGGTGCAATGGCTTCATCTATGATGATTGCGTTGGCTAAAATGGATGATTTACTGATACGTGTCTCGAGTTTTTTTTCCATCAGGTAGCCGTATATTTTTTCGTTTACTTTAAAGTTACGTTCTAAGTTTAATAAAGCTTGTTGTTTTTGGGGTAATGTCGATAATTTGGATGAGGCTTGCAGTATGAGTTTTTCATTGTATGCAATTCTATCATCTATCTTTTGTTGTGCTGATAATAAGGCCCGTATTAAAGCTTGTTTTACCTCTTTTATTTTTTTCTCATTTTCTAACATTACCGGGCTTGTAGGTAGGTTTTTTAAGTTTAAAGACATTCGATCTAAAATCAGTCCATTTAGCAATTGTAACATGCCAGGGAGGTCTTGGGCATCTTCCGGGTCAAGCAGCACCAATTCGAGGGCCCTATCTTTGGCTGTGTTAATTTGATCTCCCAGCTTGCTCATGATTTTTTTCTTGAGCAACAACATGTTTTTTTGAGTTTCTAAGTCGGTAAGTTTATTGAATTCTGCTTTACCAATCTCGCTTAATTCAACCCCTGAGTTTGCGGTTTGAAAATCGGTAATGTTTTGTTGTGCATTATTCACTTGACTGGCTAAATCTGTAATCAAACCATCAATAAACGAAATGGTTTGATCGGCCGCTTGAGAACGGGAATTGATACTTTCTTGAATGTATGTTTTGGCTGTGGCATTAATGAAATCAGCGGCTTTGGCAGGAATGTCAGATACATAAGACAATTGTAAAATACTGGCTCCTTTTTCTAATTCAACGTCCACACTGTTACCAATGGCCATGGCTTCGTAATATGGGTGGTTAATACGGAAGGTGATTTCATTGTTGAGCATCCCTTGTATGCGGTTGGGATTGGTTTCCAGTTTAAAAATACTTGAACCCAATACAATGCTGTCTTTGGGATTTAGGGATTTGACCAGTTGTTGGCTACCCCTATTTATTACAAATGTTCGTTCATTGGTAAATTTAATGGTGTAGGAAGTTCCATAATCTACAGAATCTAGGTACAAAGGGATAATTTTAAAATAAGGGAAAGGGTATAATTCGGAGGTAACAAATTGTCCTTTTTGAAAATAGGAAATGTTGTACCCTAATCTTTTAAAGGTTTGAAGACCTAAGGAGGTTGATTTAAATATTTTGGATTCTGTTTTAAGCTGATTTTCAATTCGTCCACTGATACGACCATAACGGAATAAATCGCCCACTTGGTTGCCTTTATCGTCTTCTACTTTTATTTGTAAAGAGGCTGTATATAAAGGCTTGGTATAACGCAGTTGAATATAGGCCACGGTTAGCGCAACAGCTATACATATAAGTATCACATACCACCTTTTTAGCACCACAGAAACCACCCGATTGATATCTATGGTGCGTTCTATTTGGTCTTTATACAGTTTAATTTGGTCTTGTTCGGTCATGTTTACTGGTTGGCAAAGTTGATAATCTGTATGGTTAAAATGGTAAGCTGACTTATGGTAAGGATAACAAAAGTGGCTGACTGAATTGACGTTAATGCCTCCGTTTGTGCTTTAAATCCATAAGGTTGAACATATATAATATCTCCGTCTTGTATTTTAATGGCATTGCTATTAAGCGCTGTAATGTCCCTTAAATCCACCATAATAACTTCCTTCCCTCGTATAATTTTTATTTTATTTTTTCTACCTACATCTCCTATTCCACCACTTAATGCAATCACATCTACTAATGTGGTATTTTCTTTATCTAACAAAATTTTACCCGGAGTACCAACCTCTCCCAACACTGTAACTGATAAGCTGGCTATATTCACCTCAATGATGGGATTAATTACAAATTTACCATATTCTTGTTCTAGGCGTTTGGCTGCTTCTAATCGGGTAAGGCCCACAATATTGGTGCGTCCAATTAAAGGTAAGGTGATGGTGCTGTCGTAATTAACCAAATAGCCACGCTCTGCACTACCCTGCATGTTGGCGGTAGAAGTAGCACTTTGTCCTGCTGCGCTACCAATGTCATAATTATTTAAAAAGTTAACTAGTATGCGGTCTCCCGGTTTAATGCGGTGGCGGTAGTTATCGTAATTTTTCGCTTTGTTGCTATCTGGGCTGTATATGTATACGACCTCCTTGGTTTTTATTTTTTTTGGTGTTTTAAATAATACGTTTTTACGTTTATAAGAGCAACTTGCTAAAACAAGTATAGCAAGCATGAATACGATTTGGTTGGTATAGGTCTTAATTGGTTTTAGCACAATGATTCAAATTTGTGCGAATATACGGCCTTTTTTTGTTAAAAAAGGAAGTAAATATCAAACGGGTTAGCAGGCTTTTCAAGTGTCATGCCCTTGAATATCATACAAGTCAGCACGCTTAACAAGCGTAAGATTCAAGGGTCTCTAATGGGTCAGTACGCTCAACAAGTGTCAGACCCATGGAAACTACCAAGGCGCTTTAGCAAAAAGGGGCCAGCTTATCTTAAAACAACCATGTTCGAAATTTCAAAAGTTAACTTGAAAGTATATTTTACTCGGTAGGTAACAAACAAAATTCAGTGTGCTGTATGAACCCATTTAAAGTTAAACGGGTATGCCTAATGAAAACCGTAACAAGCAAAAAGGTAAAAACGTTAAGTGATAAATTTAAGCAGTATTTTAAAGCCCCTAAATTTTAACCACCATGCTCTTCAATTATTTTGCTCAACCACTTTAGCATCATAAAAATACCTAAAGCCGCTACCATCACTATTAAACAATTTACAACAAAGAAGTATGATTTGTCTTCGTAGGTGTCCCACAAGGATGCCAATACACCACTTAATTTATTGCCTATGGAAGTGCTCAACATCCAACCACCCATCATTAAAGCAGTTAAACGTGGGGGAGCCAATTTGGAAACCAATGAAAGCCCCATTGGACTTAAACATAATTCGCCAACTGTAATAACACCATAGGTTCCAATTAACCACCAAGCAGATACTTTTTCGGCACCATTCATACCAACTGTTACAGCAGCAATCATCACTGTTGTAGATAATGCGGTTATGATAAGTCCCCAAAAAATTTTGCCAGGGGTGCTTGGTTCAATACCTTTTCTTCTACTCCATGCAAAAAATCCAACCACTACAGGTGTTAATAATACAACAAAAAATGGGTTGATGGATTGAAACAGTTCGGTTGAAATAAGTTGTGTACTTTCTCCTTCTTCAGGAAACTTTTCGGTTTGTAAATTTTTATAATAATGCGGATAGTCAATCACTTTAATCGACTTTCCATTTGCATCTTTCATGGGTCTGAATTGGTTATCGATTTTTACTACCGAATCTTTGCTGTAAGGCACGGTTTGAACCATTCCTAATGCCTTTGCCGTTGGAACTACTTGTGCGGGTAGTTCGCGGTTGGTATAACTCTCAGCCCAAGTGGTAAGCGCAGTTCCGTTTTGTTTGAAAATAGCCCAAAAAATGATAACCACACCCATGATGGCCAGCAAAGCAGAAATTGGTCTACGGTCTTCTTCACTGCTTCTAACCAACAATGAAATGTAGAATAACACGATAGGAATTGCACCGAAAATAAATGCATCAGTACTATCACTTCCAAAAATATTCCCAGGAATAAACCAGCCTAAAATACCCGCAATAATTGCAGGTAACAATACCACTCCTAATATTTTTCCAACACTCATATCCTCCGGTTGGGTTGGTTTCATAACATCTACATGTTTGTAATGTTTATTACCCGACCAAAAAATTATAATACCTATGAACATACCAACTCCTGCGGCAAAAAATGCATAACCCCAACCAAAATTATTGCGCAAGTAAGCAGCAAAAAAGTTACAAATAAATGCACCAATGTTAATACCCATGTAAAAGATATTGTACCCAGCATCTTTATTTGATTTGTACTGAGGTTCGTTGTATAAATTACCTAGTAGGGTAGAGATATTGGGTTTAAAAAAACCATTACCAATAATCATTAATCCTAAAGCTATGTAGAATGTAGTTTCGCCTGGAATAGCCAAGCACATGTAGCCTAATCCCATAAGTATACCTCCAAGCGAAATGGATAGTCGATACCCCAATACCCGATCAGCTAATAAACCACCAACAAACGGAGTAATAAAAACCAATGCAATGTATGTTCCAAAAATATCTGAGGCTTCTTTTTTCTCAAGTGCCAAACCACCTTTGTCAATGTCAGTCATGTATAAAAAGAAGATACCTAACATTAAATAATACCCGAAGCGTTCCCACATTTCTGTAAAGAACAAAAAAGGTAATCCCTTTGGATGTTTGCTTGTATTTGTTGCTGACATGGGTGCTAATATAATGGAAATTTCGAATATCAAATATGAAAGCATGTTCATCCAGAATATTTTCGAGTAAATATAAAATACTCATAAATTAAATGACAATTAAGGAAATGTATTATATAGAATAGCAATATTTGGATTACTAAATACAGGTCATTTGAATTTCGCTTTGGCACAAAAAAAGAGGCTGTCTTTTTGAGACAGCCTCTCCACCATATAAAAAAACGTTTAGTTATTGTACACCGTGCATCATTTTTTTCAGTTGGTTTGAAATAATCAACACAATCATACCCAGGCCAATTACAACAGCCGAAATGATGGCAAAAATGGTTAATGCGCCCATTGTAGCAAAGAATTGTACCAAATAACCCGAAAGGAAGTTGGCAATAAAACTACTTAAGAACCAAACACCCATCATTAACGAACCCAAACGAATTGGGGCTAATTTAGTAACCATTGATAAACCAACAGGTGATAAACAAAGTTCGCCCATAGTATGAATTAAGTATGTTCCAATTAACCACATGATATTTGCTTTAACAGCGGTATCTGCCACATCGCCACCACGCTCTAATGCTGCACCAATCATTAAAAAGAAACCAACACCCAATAATATCATACCTAAAGCCATTTTAATAATGGTATTTGGCTCTTTACCACGCTTACCTAACCATGTCCAAAGAATTGTGAAAACAGGACCTAACAATACAATAAACAATGGATTAACCGATTGGAACCATGATGTAGGAACAGTCCAGTCTCCAATTCCACGATCGATAAATCTATCGGTATACAACGAAATTGAACTACCAGCCTGCTCAAAACCTGCCCAAAAGAAAATATTAAACAACATCATTATTACGATTACACGTAACCGATCCTTTTCTTCTTTGGTCATTGGAGGGTCAACAGTTCCTTCTGCAGCAGCTTTCGCTTTCAATACTTTGGCTCCAGGTTCTTTCCCTAAATCACCCAAATATTTTTGACCCATTAAGTTAAACATTAATTGACCCAAAACCATACCGATACCGGCAGCTAAGAAACCATAGTTAAACCCATAGGAGGTAACGTTACCTGCTGTATCTTTTACTGCAAAAAAGTCTTCAGCTAAAAATCCGCAAACCAATGGGGCTAAAAATGCTCCCAAATTTATACCCATATAAAAAATGGTAAATGCAGAATCTTTGCGGTTATCGCCAGCTGGGTACAACTGACCAACTATGGTAGAAATATTGGGCTTAAAGAAACCATTGCCAATAATTAATAAAATCAAACCTAAATAAAATGGCATAAGTGCATTGGCTGAAGAGAAGAACAAACTGAACTGTCCTAAAGCCATCATAATACCACCAATGGTAATAGATTTTCTCTGACCCATATAGTTATCTGCTAACCATCCACCAAAAATTGGTGTTAAGTATACTAAACCGGTGTATATACCGTACAATAAACCTGCATTGGCATCATCAAAACCTAAACCACCTTCAATTGTAGCTTTTGTTAGGTATAGGGTAAGCAAACCACGCATACCGTAATAGCTGAAACGTTCCCACATTTCTGTAGCAAATAAAAGGTATAAACCTTTTGGATGTCCTGTATTTGATTGACTCATTTTTTAAGTATTATAAAGATGCAATATAAAATTATGGTTGATTTATGCAAACTCAGTTTAATAGTGTTAACCCAAGCATGATAAAATATAATAGTATGATGGTACCAAAAAGTGTGGCTATCACAAATAAAAAATCTAAGTATGGTTTAAGCTTGGGGTTCATTATAGTTTCTCTAAAATGTAACGTGTCATACGCTCGTATAAATGTAAACGGGTTTTGGCACCTCCAATACCGTGGTTCTTGTTGGGGTAAAATTCACTGTCGAATTTCACGCCTTTGTTAATCATGGCATTTACCATTTCTACTGCATTTTGAAAATGTACATTGTCATCGGCTGTACCATGAATGATTAAATAATTACCTTTTATTTTTTCAACGTGGTTAATCGGTGAATTGTCATCATAATTGGTTCCGTTTTCTTTCGGTGTGCGCATGAAACGTTCGGTGTAAATATTATCGTAATACCTCCAGTTAGTTACAGGAGCAACAGCAATAGCGGTTTTAAATACTTCAGCCCCTTTGCTTATACCTAAACTCGACATGTATCCGCCAAAACTCCAACCCCAAATACCAATCCGAGTAGCATCAACATAAGGTAGTGTGCCTAATTGTTTGGCTACAAAAATTTGGTCTTCAATTTCGTATTTACCCAATTGTAAATAGGTTACTTTTTTAAACGCTTCACCTTTAAATCCTGTTCCTCTTCCATCAACACAAACTATGATGTAACCCTTAGCAGCCAATAGTTGATACCAAAAGTAGTTACTCCCCATCCAGCGATTAACGGCCAATTGATGACCAGGTCCGCCATATACATACATCAATACTGGATATTTTTTTGTTGCATCAAATTGCTTTGGTTTAATTATAAATGCATTTAAATTTTCTCCATAAGCATTGGTATAATTAACCATTTCGGCATCAGCTAAAGGGTATTGTTGCATTTTATTTATTAGTAATTTATTATCTTCTAATACCCTTACTTCATTACCCGAAGCATTACACAATGCATAATAGCTTGGTTTATTTATACTGGAGTTACTTAACATGAAATAGCTATAATCTGCATTAAAAGTTGCGCTGTTCCAGCCTTTAAGTTTAGTGAGTTGTTTTTTGTTTTTGCCGTCAATGCCAACAACATATACATACCTTTCTGTAGTATTTAATTCTGAAGTACTGATGTAAATAGTTTTTGTTTTGGGGTTGATGCCGTAGAACTGATCTACGTCCCAATTGCCTTCGGTAATTTGTTTAATTAATTTTCCATTGAGGTTGTAGTGATACAAATGATTCCAACCACTTTTTTCACTGTTTATGATGAATGATTTTCCATCTGCTAAAAAGGTAATTTCGGGCACATCAATATACGATTTGTTTTCTTCGGTGTATATGGTTTGGGTTAAACCATTGTTGGTGTTTGCTAATAGTAATTCCAACTTATTTTGAAGCCTGTTCATGCTCTGAATACAAAGTAAACCAGCATCTTTTGTCCAATGTATACGCGGAATATAAATATCGGTTTCCTGTCCAATATCCATTTTAGTTTTAATGCCCGAATTTAAGTTGTATGCATAAATTTCTATTATTGAATTTGCTTCACCAGCTTTGGGGTATTTGAATTTATTATCTTCAGGATAAAGTTTACCATACATAGGCATGTTAAATTCTCGAACTGCACTTTCATCAAACCTGTAATAAGCTAACTGGGTACTGTTACTGTTCCAGTAAAAGCCCTTACTAAGTGCGAACTCTTCTTCGTAAACCCAATCGGTAGCACCATTAATAATGCTATTGGTTTGGCCATCTGTAGTAACTTGTATTTCTTTTTTTGATGCAAAATCAAACACAAATAAATTGTTATTTCTCACATAAGCCAACTTACTTCCATCAGGAGAAAAATCGGCTAACATAACTAACTCTGTTATGGGTTGAGTTATTTTTTTAGTGTTTACATCATACACATAAATATTAGCGGCAAACGAGTGTCTATATATTTGTTTGAAATTAGTTTGAAGCAATATTTTTTGTTCGTTGCTACTAAACGAATAAGAAAATCCATTTAGGTTTATATCTGCTTTACGCAAGATGGTATCCACTATATTTCCATCTTTAAAAGCATACCTAATTATATTCTCAAACTTATCTTGTGCAGTATAATATCTGCCATCATTCATTGAATTAAAACCAGCAACACCTTTTGCATTAAATGTTCCTTTGGTCCAAATGTCTTCTAATGTAATTTCTTGTGCGATTAAGTTGTTAAACGCAGAGGCGCAGAGAGCGCAGAGTATAAGTATTTTTTTCATTTTAAATTATTTACTTTTCGTTTTATTCCTTTGGCTAAAATTTCTTCATGAAAGTTCACCAACAGACCTAGTTTTTTATCTGCAATTTTTAAATAGGTAACTAGGATGACTTCGTGAATAGGAAGCACAGCTTCAATAGCTTTGAGTTCAAGAACTATTTCATCTTCAATTAAATAGTCTAGTCTGAAGTTTTGATTTGTTGGCTCTCCTTTATATAATAAAGGAAGATGTACTTGTCTTTTGAAATTTAAGCCTGCATTTTTTAATTCAATGGCTAAGCATTCCTCATAAACGCTTTCTAGCAAACCGGGTCCTAGTTCCTTATGAACGGATATGCAGCATCCAATAATATGCTGACTAAGTTTGTTATATTCTTTAATATCCAAGTTGTTATTTGTTAATAAAACTCTGTGTACTCTGCGCCTCTGCGTTTATATTTGAATCATGCAATATAACAAAGTAACCGAAACGCAAATAAAAACCTTTCAGCAAATAGTTGGTCTACCGTTTGTAATTATTCTAGATGAGGATAAGGCCGAATTTGCGCAAGATTATACTGAAGATTTGCATTATATGCCTGAGGTTGTTGTTAAACCGAAAACCACTGATGAGGTTGCGGCTATTGTGAAAGTTTGTTACGAACATAATCTTCCCATCACACCAAGAGGTGCAGGCACGGGATTGAGTGGTGGTGCGTTGCCCATTTATGGTGGTGTAGTAATTGCAATGGGTCGAATGAACCAAATTATTGAAATTGATGAACGCAATTTTCAAGTAACGGTTGAACCTGGTGTGATTAACGAAAATTTACAACAAGCCGTTAAAGAAAAGGGTTTGTTTTACCCCCCAGATCCTGCCAGTAAAGGCAGTTGTTTTTTAGGTGGGAATATTGCGCATGCAAGTGGTGGTCCTCGCGCATTAAAGTATGGTACTACCCGTGATTATGTGTTAAACTTAGAAGTTGTTTTGCCAACTGGAGAAGTTATTTGGACAGGAGCAAATACACTTAAGTACTCAACGGGATATAACCTTACACATTTATTTATTGGTAGTGAAGGTACCTTGGGTATAGTTACCAAAATGGTGTTAAAACTTATTCCACACCCGCAACAAACATTGTTAATGTTAGCACCTTTCTCATCACCAGAAAAAGCTTGCGAAGCAGTAAATGGGATATTTTTAGCTGGAGGCAATCCAAGTGCTTGTGAGTTTGTAGAGCCACAAGGATTTAGACTTTCCGCTGATATGCTGAATATTAATTTTACCATTGATGAAGGAGTAGAAGCGTATTTGTTGATTGAGGTTGATGGAAATAATATGGATGCCATGTTAGCCGAATGTGAGCTTATAAGTGATGTGCTATATGCTCATGAAAGTGGTGAAGTGCTTTTTGCACAAACCGCTGATGAGAAAGAATATTTTTGGAAACTTCGCAGAAGTATAGGAGAGGCTACAAAACACAACAACACCTATAAAGAAGAAGATACAGTGGTGCCTCGTGCTGAATTGCCGGCTTTGTATCGAGGTGTAAAAGAAATTGGTAATCGATATGGTTTTAGAACTATTTGTTATGGACATGCAGGTGATGGCAATTTGCATGTGAACATTTTAAGAGATCAATTATCAGACGAATTTTGGAATGTAACATTGCACGATGCTGTGATTGAAATTTTTTCTTTATGTAAAAAATTAAATGGAACAATTAGTGGCGAGCATGGAATAGGCCTTGTTCAAAAGCCTTATATGAGCGTTGTGATGCCTGATGTTCAATTGGAATTAATGCGTAAAATTAAACTAGCATTTGATCCAAAAGGATTATTAAATCCCGGAAAATTATTTTAACAAGTAAAGTTCAACCAAACATAAAGACAATAAAAAAGGCATTCGTATTTAACGAATGCCTTTTCTTTTATTAGGTTAAGTTGATATTATTCAACAATGAATTTGCGAGTAACTTTAAATTCACCTGCTTCAACAGTATAGAAGTATATACCTGCTTTCGCGCTTGCCATGTTTACATCAAAGTTGTTTACACCTGCAGGACTGTTAGCAAATGTATTGCTGTATACAGTTTGTCCAATCATGTTTACAACACTAATTTTAACATCTGAGCTACGGTTTAATTTAACAGGCACAGAAGTGTTTACGTCAAATGGATTTGGGAAGTTTTGATCTAATGAAAACAGGTCATTAGTCTCATTTAAACCTACAACATTTCTATCGAAAATATCTTCAACAGGGATTTGGTAGTAAACAATATCGTAAGGACCTACTTTATCTGCATTATTTGTTGCATCATAAAATCCTTGTAACTTAGTGTTCATAAAAGTTAAATGAAGGTTAGTCCTACAATCTGCTGCAACGCTAGCAAATACTTGTTCTTCATTTAAACCCATTGTTGCAGTAATATTTACAGGTGGTAACCAAGTTAAACCGTTATTTATTGAGGCTGCAACATAGATATCGTAAAATGCTTGACCTTGTTGATCTAAGTCATTATCTGTTAAACCTTGGTAAACAACATACAATGTATCCCCGCTAGTTACTGAAGATGGTGCAGTAGCTAATTTACTTAAATTACCATATCTAGTTCTGTCGTTAATTACTTCACCAATAGTTAATGTTTCGTCAGCATCTGTTGGATCTTCAGGAGAGAATCCAGCTAACTTTAATGAATCAGGGCGGCCTTCGTACCAATGTGCAATGGTATTTTGACCAGGGAAGTAGCTATATGTTGTATTACCATTGGTTGTGTCGTTGTCAAACATACGTCCGTATGACCAAAAACAATGTGCTTTTCCACTAGCGTCTAGTGTTACTGATAATGCACCATCTGTGCTATAAGGAGTATCCAATACCAATTGGCGGAAGTTAAACGCAGCAACAGGGAATGAATCGATGATTGTTTTAGTCCATGTTCCACCATTATCAGCAGATTTCCATAAAGAGATATCATCTGTTAAACCACCCAATAAAATGGCAACATTGTTTCCTTTTGCATCAATGGCATAATTATCACCACCACCTGCATAATAACGTGAGCTATCATAGCCAGGTAAGGTTTGGTTAACTACATCCCAAACATTGGTACGTAGGTTTAAACGTGAATATACCTGAGGTGCGCGCACACCATTAAGTACTACACGACCAGGTTGTTGGCTTGAAGAATCAGTGAATGATGCAATAACAATCATGTAGTCGCCAGACACAGCAGTACGTGGCCAAAGTACACCAGGTAAAGTTTTTGTTGTATCTAAAGCACTCACTCCTGTCCAAGTGTTTGACCCAATTGAACCATTGGTGTTATAGAGCATACCACCTGAAAACCCACTAGAATCAACTTTGTGTGATAAAATAATTTCTGTACCACTGATTGGGTCATAATCGAAGTTAGGGTATCCAGTTCTTCTGTTTTCTATTCTGTTTTTTGAAACAGTGCCCCATGCAGAACCATTAAAATGGTTGTAGCCAGTTCCACGTGCTCGGTAACCTGTTGCTGGCCCGTCAGTTGAGGCAGTCCAAATTACAGATATTTTACCGTTAGGATAAGTAATAATTCGTCTGTAATTAGATGCATTGGTTGGACGGTCGAATTCTGTTTGACCAACAACAACCCAAGTTGAGTTTTTACCATAACCTTTGCCAGTTAAGCCAATTTTATTATTAGCTTGACGGTTAACAACCGGAGAAGCAGGTGTGTAATCACCCATTTGCTTACTGGTTGTTTTGGCTTGATTTCCCAAGTCGCCCGTTTGAGGCGCCTGAGCATTAACTGCAAAACTTGCAGCTAATAATCCTAGTAAGTAGATTTTTTTCATTGATGTATTTATGTTTATTTAAGTTTAAATTTTTCTTAAAAATCAAATGTATAAAAGTTTTTATTAATGTGTAAAGAAAAAGTTAACAACTTAAGAATTTGACAAAAAAAACTAGTTAATAGGTTTTAAATGAATCTAATCTAAATATGCATTTTACTATTGTTACTTAGTTTTCAACATGTATCTGAAAGTTTTCACTTATTCAGTAAATTAGCCCTCCAATTTCAGCTAAATTTAAAATGTCTCAGTTTTCTCATTTACACGTTCATACCCAATTTTCATTGCTTGATGGTGCTGCCGATATAGGTAAACTATATAAAAAGGCCATTGATGATAAAATGCCGGGATTGGCTATTACCGACCATGGAAATATGTTTGGTGCGTTTAAGTTTGTGGCCGAGGCATATAAACATAAAGGTGCAGATGGCAAACCATTGGTAAAACCTATTGTGGGTTGCGAGTTTTATGTTGTTGCCGATCGCCATAAAAAATCATTTACCAAAGAAGATAAAGACAAACGTTTTCATCAATTATTGCTGGCTAAAAACGAAGAAGGTTACCGCAACCTGATTAAGTTATGCTCACTAGGTTATATGGAGGGTATGTACAGCAAATACCCTCGCATTGATAAAGAACTTATTTTAAAATACCACAAAGGGTTGATTGCTACTACCTGTTGTATAGGTGCAATGGTTCCAAAAGCGATTCTACGTAATGGTGAAGATGAAGGTGAAAAAGAATTTAAATGGTGGCTTGATTTATTTGGTGATGATTATTATGTAGAGCTTCAACGACATGATATACCTGAGCAAAATAAAGTAAATGAAGTACTCTTGAGATTTGCGGAAAAACATAATGTTCATGTCATTGCATCCAACGATTCTCATTACGTAGACCAAGCTGATGCAAATGCACATGATATTTTACTTTGTATAAATACTGGTGAAAAGCAAAGTACACCTACCATGAAAGAGTTTAACGAAGACGAATCGTTTGCAAAAGGAAAACGTTTTGCCTTCGCTAATGATCAGTTTTACTTCAAAAAAACGGAGGAAATGGCGATGCTTTTTAGTGATATTCCGCAGGCCATTGATAATACCAATATGATTGTTGACAAGGTAGAGTTGTTGGATTTAAAACGCGATATCTTGTTGCCCAATTTTCCTATTCCTCCTGGTTTTGATAACCAAATGGATTATTTGGAACATACAACCTGGCTAGGTGCTAAAGAACGCTACAAGGAAATCACTCCTGAAATTGAGGAACGTTTAAAGTTTGAATTACATACCATTAGAACAATGGGTTTTGCCGGTTACTTTTTAATTGTATCCGATTTTATAAAGGCAGGAAGAGATATGGGGGTTTTTATTGGCCCCGGACGTGGTTCAGCAGCGGGCAGTGTGGTGGCATACTGTATAGGTATAACCAATATAGACCCGATAAAGTATCAGCTCCTTTTCGAACGTTTTTTAAATCCAGATCGTAAATCAATGCCCGATATTGATACCGATTTTGATGATGAAGGCAGGCAACGTGTTATAGATTATGTGGTTAATAAATATGGAAAAAATCAGGTAGCTCAAATTGTTACTTATGGCAGTATGGCTGCTAAAATGAGTATAAAAGATGTAGCTCGTGTGCTTGATTTGCCCCTACAAGAAAGTAACATGCTTGCTAAATTAGTACCTGATAAACCTGGTATATCACTCGATCGTGTTATTCATGCACCCATTGATGGTGATAAAAGTTTAAAAGATAAAGAAGGCCTTCAAAGTGAGGATATAGAAAATGTAAAAAAACTTCGTGACTATCATCAAGGTAGCGATTTAAAAGCTACTGTTTTACGTGAAGCTTTAATTTTGGAAGGGTCAGTTCGCGGCACAGGAGTGCATGCAGCTGGTATCATCATTGCACCGCATGATCTTACCGATTTAATTCCAGTTGCGGTAGCTAAAGATTCTGATTTATTGCTTACCCAATATGATGGTAAAGTAATTGAAGATGCAGGTGTAATTAAGATGGATTTCTTGGGTTTAAAAAACTTAACCATCATTCGTGACACTTTGCAATTAATCAAACAAAATCATGGCATTGATTTGGATATTGATACCATACCGCTTGATGACAAAGCAACATTAGATTTATTTGCAAGAGGTGAAACCAATGGTACTTTTCAGTTTGAAAGTGCTGGTATGCAAAAGTACCTTAAAGAATTAAAACCAGATCGATTCGAAGACTTGATTGCCATGAATGCCTTGTATCGCCCGGGCCCATTAGCATACATTCCTAACTTTATTAACCGTAAACATGGTAAAGAGGAAGTAGTTTATGATTTGGCCGATATGGAAGAGCACCTTAAAGATACCTATGGTATTACGGTATATCAAGAGCAGGTGATGTTGCTATCGCAAAAGTTGGCTAACTTTACCAAAGGTGATGCCGATGTGCTGCGTAAAGCCATGGGTAAGAAAGATCGTAAAACGCTTGACAAATTAAAGCCCCAATTTATTGAAGGGGCATCAGCAAAAGGTCATGATCCAAAAGTATTAGAAAAAATTTGGACAGATTGGGAAGCATTTGCTTCCTACGCGTTTAATAAATCGCACTCTACCTGTTATGCTTTTGTTGCATTTCAAACGGGTTATTTAAAAGCCCACTACCCAGGTGAATACATGAGTGCACTGCTTACCAATAACCAAAGTAATATAGATAAGGTTACTTTTTTTATGGAGGAGTGTAAACGCATGGGCACAAACGTACTTGGGCCTGATGTAAATGAATCGCAAGTGAATTTTGCAGTTAATAAAAAAGGTGAAATACGCTTTGGATTAGGTGCGATAAAAGGAGTGGGTGAAGCTGCTGTTATTGAATTGATTGCCGAGCGTGATGCCAATGGACCTTTTACTTCTATATTCGATTTAACTAAACGTGTAAGTTCCCGTTTGGTAAGTAAAAAAACATTAGAAGGTTTAGCATTTGCGGGTGCATTTGATGGATTCCCTAATGTACATCGTGCTCAATATTTCCATCCTGAAGAAGGCGATGAGCCAAACTTACTTGAAAAGGCAATACGCTATGCCAATAATGCTGCTGCCAACGAAAATGCAAACCAACAATCTCTGTTTGGTGGATCCACAACTGTTACGTTGGCTGAGCCTGCTATTCCAGCATGTGAACATTGGGGTTTGATGAAAAAATTGCATAAAGAAAAAGAAGTGGTAGGTATGTATTTAAGTGGTCATCCTCTGGATGATTATAAAATAGAATTTAAAAACTTTGTAAATACTAATATGGCCGACCTTGAAGATAAAAAAGGAGTGGAGATTAGTATTGCAGGGGTAGTGATTGATTGTTACGAAAAAACAAGTCAGAAGAATAACAAACCATACGGTGGTTTTACCATTGAAGATTATAGTGGGTCTACTAAAATAATGATGTGGAGTGAGGATTACCTAAAGTACAAACACTTAATTAGCATGGGGCAAATGTTGTTTTTAAAAGGCATGATGAAACCACGGTTTAACAGTGAAGACCAATTTGAATTTAAAGTAAACAGCATGACCTTATTGGCTGATGTACGCGAAAAAATGTTGACTTCTGTTTTGGTTAATATTAAAACGGAAAAGGTGCAACAACATTTTGTGCAAGAGTTTTTTCAATTGCTAGACCACAGCAAAGGTAATGCCCTGCTTAAGTTGAATATTATAGATGAAAAACAAAAGATTGTGGTATTGGCAGCCTCGCGCAGATTTAAAATTAATTTTGATAATGATACCATGAAACGTTTTGATGAGTTGGAATTGGATTATAAAATTAATGCTTAGCCTACCAAATAATAAAAACTTATGTGCAGATTAACTGCCAAAATGTAAATGCTTTAAACTTTGGAATTATTATTGAATATTGCATTAGAAAATAAAACAACATAAACACATAAAATTATGGCATTAGAAATAACAGACAGCAACTTTGAAGAGTTGGTATTAAAAAGCGACAAACCTGTATTGGTAGATTTTTGGGCAGAATGGTGTGGCCCGTGCCGCATGGTTGGTCCGGTTGTAGAAGAAATTGCTAAAGAATACGAAGGCAAAGCAATAGTTGGTAAATTAAACGTTGATCACAACCCTAAAGTAGCAACTGATTTTGGTATCATGAGCATTCCTGCTTTGTTGTTCTTTAAAAACGGACAAGTGGTAGACAAACAAGTTGGTGCAGTACCAAAACATGTTTTAGTAAATAAATTAGAAGGCCAAATGGCTTAATTCATCGGTTATTAAAATAAAAAAACGCCCCGAACATATTGTTCGGGGCGTTTTTGTTACTTATTATTCGTTGTCATCTAATTCTTTAATAGCATCATCTAACATTTGGTTAATGTAGGCTTTATCTTTATCGCTTAACGAAGTGCGTGTATTGGCAATCTCTTTAAGTTTTTTATACACGATACGTTTGCGCGCCTCAATGGCAACCCAAGTTACAAAGTTTCTGTTTTTATCGTTCTGAAATACTTTTTGCTCAATCAATTGTACTTCTACCAAAGTTTGGTTGGTTACTTCACGTGTAAGTTGTTGGAAACGCTCATTAAAATCGCCCATGTTATCACCAACTACACGTTCGCCTTTGTAGTTTTCGCTTACGTTTTTAAGCTGGGTTTGAACAGATGCTGCCAAGCGTTGTTTAGCACTTAGCATGGCCTTATCTTTGCTAGTTTCTAAATTCATGCTTTCGCCACTGGCCACAGCCTTAAACCAACGTTTATTGCCTTCGTATTTATTTCCGCTAAAGGGAGTTTTAACTTCGCTCATACCCTCCATTTTTGTTTTACATGCTATAAAAATTGATGAGATTACTAAAGCTGCTAATAAGTATTTTTTCATAACGGTAAAGTTTTCAAGTTGTACTTAAATTTCGTGCCAAAAAATGAGCCACTAGTTTTCGTATAGGTCATGTTCTTGTTCCAAAGTTTGTTGTTTTAGTTTTCCTGCCTCAATTAAAGCATCTAAACCCTTACGTTTTATTTCAGGGTCGTCCATAATAAATATATCATATGGGTTACTTTCTTTTATGATGAAGCTGCTGAAATTGCGTTGTTCAAACCAATCATCATAACTAAATTTTTGGTAAGGGTTTCCCGAGTTATACATCAAAGAGTTTACCAAAACATCTCTACAATCACTTTCTTTATCAAATCTATCGTAAAATTTGTACCAACATAAAGGCACAAATCCTAAGTCGAAGCCCGCAATTTTTCGCTGGTACAAAGGTGCCAATGCAATTATTTGTGCACGTTGTTGCGAGGTGCGTTTATCAAAATACCATTCTTCCAACACCAATAATTGTTTAATGCGCTCAGTTGGGTTAAAACGTTCTATTACGGTATCCATGGTGTAGTTGTCGTCATCACCATTTGGATTAATTAATTTCTTTAAAAGGAAAGTATCCGTTCCAAGTTTTAAAAATTGTTCAACATCATAAAATTATTTAAGCGAATCGTTATGGTAAGGCCTGAGTTTACCAACCAAGGTAGCATCATACAATACCTTAGTTAATGGATTACGCGGCCAAGCGGCAACTTTATTCTGGCGTTCGCGCAAATCAATTATGCGCCAAATACGTTTGGCGTATAACGCATCAGCTTCTCGCATTTGTTTTGGGGGTATAGCTTGGCGTTGGGCCAACAATACTTCACACCAAATTAATACAAAAAATAAAACTGCGTAATATCGCACGGCTTATGGAAATTAATCTTCTAAAATTACAGCAGTACCGCTGGCACTTACCATAAGCATACTTCCATTTGCTCCTAATGTTTCATAGTCTAAATCAATACCAATAATGGCATTTGCACCAACAGCGCGGGCTTTATCGGTTAACTCTTGCAAGGCACTATCTTTGGCTTCTTTCAATACTTTTTCGTATGAGCCTGATCGACCACCAATAATATCGCGAATGGAAGCAAAAAAGTCTTTAAATAAATTAGCGCCTAAAATTACCTCACCTGTTACAATACCTATGTATTGTTTTACTTTTCGGCCTTCAATATTGTTGGTTGTTGTTAGTAACATATATTATATTAGTTTAGTTGTGTTTACTTAATTTTTTTGGCCATTATGGCCTTAAAACATTTTATTAAAATAAAAGGGTATTTAGTTCGGATTCTAATTTTGCTTTATTGATTGGAACAACACCAATTTCTTCACACACCAAACCTCCAGCTAAGTTAGCCATGGCAGCAGTTTGTTTCATATTTAATTTTAATGCAAAACACAATGCTGTAACACTAATTACAGTATCGCCTGCACCACTTACATCTGCAATTTTTCTGATGTGTGCAGGAATGTATTCAAACGTAATTCCATCTGTAATCATTACACCTTTTTCGCTCAAGGTAATCATGGCATGTTTAAGTTGCATGGTTTGCATCATTGATTTTACTGCAGCTTCAAATGCCAGTTTATCACTCACGTCAATATCCTTGTGTAAACCTTCACGCAATTCTTTTAAATTGGGTTTAAATAAATCGGCATTTTTGTAAGCATTGAAGTTGCGTTTTTTGGGGTCAACCACAACCGGAATTCCTCTTTTGTGGGCTTCCTCAGTAATTTTAGCAATGTTATCTGTAGTTAAAACACCCTTGTCATAGTCTTCAAATATGAGGACATCTGCATCAATTAATAATTGGTGTATGCGTTCAACTAATTCATAACTTTCTACGGCAGATATAGGTTCTGTATTTTCTGTATCAATACGTAGCATTTGTGTAGCTTGTGAGATTACACGTAGCTTCACAGTAGTTGCTCTATCTTTAGATTTGACAATACCTGTGGTACCCACACCTTGTTGATGAAACAAATCAATTAAATCATCACCATCTTTATCATTACCCACAACTGAGCATACAATTGGTTTAGCACCAAGAGCAACTAAATTCATAGCCACATTAGCTGCGCCACCTAGTCGATTTTCTTTTTTTTCCACTGCAACAACAGGAACAGGAGCTTCCGGTGAAATTCTATCTACTTTTCCAAAATAGTAGGCATCAATCATCACATCGCCCACTATCAAAACTTTTAAACCTTTAAATTGCTCAAGTATATTTTTCATTGTGTTGATTAGCTAAAAGTAATTAAGTAAGCACATCTAATGCTTTTTTTATTCTGTGCATAGCCTCCACAATTTTATCATCGCTGGTGGCATAACTAATACGAATGCATTTTGGTGCACCAAATGCCTCACCGGTTACCATGCTTACATGAGCATTATGTAGCAAATACATACATAAATCAGTAGCTGTATTTATGGTTTTTCCGTTAAATGATTTACCGAAGTAATAACTCACATCAGGAAACAAATAAAATGCACCTTCAGGATTATTACACACCCAATTTGGTATTTGTTTAACCTCGTTTAATATCAAATCACGTCTGCGTTTAAATGCTTTCACCATTTCTTCACTTGGTTTCATATCACCATTAAGTGCTGCCACAGCTGCCTTTTGTGTAATGCTGCTAGTAGCAGAAGTAAACTGACTTTGAATTTTTTCGCAAGCTTTTGTAATGGAGGGATGTGCGGCCATGTATCCTAACCTCCATCCAGTCATTGCATAACCTTTAGATAAGCCATTTATGGTAATTACACGGTCTTTAATGCTATCAAAACAACCGATACTTTCATGTGTGCCAACAAAGTTGATAAACTCATAAATCTCGTCAGAAATGATGTAAATATTTGGATGTTTTTCAAACACACTTACCAACGCAGCCAGTTCTTCTTTGCTGTAAACACTGCCTGTTGGGTTACATGGCGATGAAAAAATAAACATCTTACTTTTGGGGCTGATAGCAGCCTCTAATTGCTGTGCGTTTATTTTGTATTGTTGTTCAATTGTTGCATGAATAAATACAGGAACTCCTTCAATCAACTTTGCCATTTCCGAATAACTCACCCAATAAGGAGTAGGTATAATTACCTCATCACCACTATTTACTAAAGCCATCATGGCATTCATGATGCAATGTTTTGCACCTGTTGAAACCAGAATTTGTTCAGGTGTAAAGTGTAAGTTGTTATCACGCTTAAACTTTTTTACTATGGCTTCGCGTAATTCAGGAATACCAGCAACTGGGGTGTAATAACTAAAGTTGTTTTCAATAGCATCTTTAGCGGCATCTTTAATATGTTGCGGTGTGGTAAAATCAGGTTCACCTAAACTTAAACTAATCACATCAAAACCTTGGGCTGATAATTCTCTACCCAATTTGGCCATAGCTATAGTTTGTGGCTCATTAATATAATCAACGCGAAGCGCTAAACTCATATGTATACAGTTAAAGTGCGAATATAGTATTTATTGTATTCGAGATTTAAGTTGTTCTAATTTATCAAACATGCCTTTAAAAAAGCGATTTCTTTGCTTCTCAGATACTGCGCTTATTTGTATTGATTTGCGTAACAAGTTATTTACCCATTCCTCGTTTTCTTTTACAAAATCAGGAGAAGTTGTGCTCATCATATTAAAAGTGTTATTACTTAAGTAGGCGATCTTATTTCCCTTTAAATTTACAATAATACTGTTGTTGCCTATCATGATTTCGCTTTGAAATAACCTGAAATTTTTAACGCCATTACCTTCTTTACTTTCTGTTTCAGCTTTCATCTCTAGGTTCTTAATACTAGCAATTAAACAATCACAAATTTTAAGCGCTTGTTCTTTGTTCTCAAAATAACCCGATTCCCAGAAATATTCAACTTGTTTAACCGTGCTGTTGAGTGTGTCTTCATTCCAAACTTCAGTTGATTGGCATTGATTGTAGTAGTGAAGTAATTCTTTGGCTATATCTATTAAATTTTTATCAACCAAAGAAGCATGGAATTTTTTGCCATTATACGATTCAACATTTACAATGTTCTTAAGCCAATAAAATATTTTAAATGATGTTAATTCATCATCAAAAAAGTGGTGCCATATTGGAATGTCGTCTGCAGCATATAATATGGTGCTTTCTGGTATTTCACTAATAACTTTAACATTGTCGCGCATGGTTACCAGCCAATGCTTAAAGTTTTCTTCTTTACCATCCAATTTAAAATAATTAAAACTAACATTATTAGCATTGGTTTGGGTTTGAGTTTCGAGTGGAACTTTAAAATGTGCACATATCAGTGCAATTTCGTCAATACTTAATAAGGTTTCAGCCCTCAGTCTGCGATAAGCGCTATCATTACTTGTATTAAGCAATTCGGCTAGTTCGTCAACAAACGAAACATTATTTGGTAAAACGGATTTAACTCGTGCTAAAAAGGCTTTTTGAATTTCTTTTGCTTTAGTCATTTTTGGTTACATGTAGTATGCAAGATATCGATTCTTACGTATCATATGCAAATAATGCAAATTAGCCTCTGTGTTATACAATTTGTTGCAATTTTTAATAAAATCCTTTCCGGTATTGGCATAATGCAATTGGTTTAGACTTGATTATGAGTGCAGATTTGTACCATAAATTTTAACATGATGAAAAAAATAAGTTGTCAAATTGTAGTTACAGTGCTACTTGTAATTGCATCAGTAATATCAACCGTTGCACAAAATGTTCGCCCAACTATTACGGTTTTAAATATTGATACCAAAGGGTTATCACTTGACCCACAACAAATGGGAAATTTGGTTAGAATAGAATTAGAAAAACTCGATACATTTGATGTTACAGATCGGTATGATGTGGCCTATTTGGTTGACAAAAATAAACTGAACATTACCAATTGTTATGGTAAATTATGTTTGTTGGAAGTAGGTACTACCATAAAAACCGATTACATGTTTACTGGAAGTGTTGAGTTGTATGGCCAAACAATTATATCAACCTTTAGGTTAATAAATGTAAAAAACGGAACGGTTGAACGCACTTCTGTTGACGAATATTTGAACTTCCCGCTGGAGCTTCAACAGATGGCTAGCATTAGCATTCGTAAAATGTTTGGCCTATACAATAACCCCGAGTTGGTTACAAGGTTAACCCAAAAGTTTGATTACGAAAATTCCATCAATAACCCTGATAAAACAAGACTTAATTTATCGGGTCCACGTTTTGGTTATACCTTTATTTTAGGCGATCAAGCCAAAAGGTTAGGTGATTCAAGAGATGAAGGTGGCTTTGAAGCCTATCCAGCTATGTTTCAGTTTGGATATCAGTTTGAGAAACAATATCTAAATGAAGGTAATTACCAAGCTTTGTTCGAGTTTATACCAATGATTACAGGTGTAGATCAACAACTCGTTATTCCGAGTATTACCATTTTAAATGGTTTCAGAAATAATAAACATGGCTGGGAAGTAGCAATTGGTCCATCTATTAGTTTGGCTTCATATAAAGACTTGGCATTAATAAATGGGAAATACTATACCGAAGATGAATTGAAAAAGGCTGGTATAACCAAATATGATTTGAACAAAACGGTAGATAGCAGGGGACAGAGTGAATTTACATCTGCTTTGGTTATTGCTTTGGGTAAAACGTTTAAGTCTGGTAAGATGAACATTCCACTTAATATATGGGCTTCAGTTCCTTCAAAAGATGGATTTAGGTTAGGAGTTTCTATTGGTTATAACTCAAAAAAATAAGTAAGGTATATCTGTGTGAAATTACATATTGTAATTTCACTATTCAACAGTAGTAAATTTTACAATTTTGGGATGTATTGGTGCTCACCCAGCCAAAGCAAGAATTAAAAACAAAATATATTATCCCGAAAGAAATGTTTACTAAATTAAACGGAAACTTACTAATAGGTTTCCGTTTTTAATTTGTTCTGTTTGACAAGTTGGCTTAAATAATTTTTTCTATTCATTATAAATTTTGTTGTTTTCAAGTCAACATTTCATGTGTTAACATTCTTATGCGCCATAATTGCTTGAAAAACAAGATTGGAATTGATGTTGAGGGTTAGTAGTACACTCACATAATAAGAGGATTTAATTAAGCAATAACCCATATGAACCTTAATAATTTTACCATCAAATCGCAGGAGGCTGTTCAGCAAGCCCAGCAAATTGCTACTTCAACCGGTAATCAATCTATTGAAACTGGTCACCTATTAAAAGGTTTGATCGAAACAGACGAGAATGTAATTTCATTCTTACTAAAAAAACTAAACGCCAACCCTTCTCGTATTGAGCAAACTTTGGATGCCATGATAAAAGGTTATCCCAAAGTTTCTGGTGATGGCGGACAATATTTAAGCAATTCTGCAAATCAAGCTTTAAACAAAGCACAATCGTTTTTAAAAGAGTTTGGTGATGAGTTTGTTTCTGTTGAACACCTGTTATTGGGATTACTATCGGCAGGCGACAACACATCAACGCTATTAAAAGATGCAGGCATCAATGAAAAGGATTTAAAATTAGCTATTAAGGAATTACGTGGAGGAAGTAAAGTAACCTCTCAAAGTGCCGAGGCACAATACAATTCTTTAAATAAGTTTGCAAAAAATTTAAATGATTTAGCACAGGCAGGTAAGTTAGATCCTGTTATTGGCCGTGATGAAGAGATTAGGCGTGTGCTTCAAATTTTATCGCGCAGAACCAAAAATAATCCTGTACTTATTGGCGAGCCTGGTGTGGGTAAAACAGCCATAGCTGAAGGTTTAGCGCATCGTATTGTAAGTGGTGATGTGCCTGAAAACTTAAAATCAAAACGTATTTTTTCATTAGACATGGGCGCTTTAATTGCCGGTGCAAAATATAAAGGCGAGTTTGAAGAGCGCTTAAAATCTGTAGTGAAAGAAGTGATGGAGAGTGATGGTGAAATTATATTATTTATTGACGAGATACATACTTTAGTTGGTGCAGGTGGAGGTGGCGAGGGGGCAATGGATGCGGCAAATATTTTAAAACCTGCATTGGCCCGTGGCGAATTGCGCTCCATCGGTGCAACTACCTTAGCCGAGTACCAACGATACATTGAAAAGGATAAAGCATTAGAAAGGCGTTTTCAAAAAGTTTATGTGGATGAACCAGATACCGAAAGTGCTATTTCCATTTTACGTGGACTAAAAGAACGTTACGAAGTGCACCACAAAGTACGTATAAAAGATGAAGCGATTATAGCTGCCGTAGAGTTGTCGCAACGATACATTAGCGATCGGTTTTTGCCAGATAAAGCCATTGATTTAATGGATGAAGCTGGATCAAAATTACGTTTAGAAATTGATTCTGTTCCTGAAGAAATAGATCAATTGGACCGCAGAATTATGCAATTGGAAATTGAACGCGAAGCCATTAAACGTGAAGGTGATGAAGATAAAATTAAACTATTGAGTGAAGAAATTTCAAACCTTCAAGCTGAACGCAATTCGTTAAAAGCAAAGTGGCAAAGCGAAAAACAAGTGGTTGATGGTATTCAACAAAGCAAACAAGAAATTGAAAACCTTAAACACGAAGCGGAGATAGCTGAACGTAATGGTGACTTTGCTAAAGTAGCCGAGATACGTTATGGCAAATCGAAAGAGGCTGAAGCACGCTTGCAAGATTATCAAGAAAAACTTACGCTACAGCAAGGTGATAGTGCCATGGTGAAAGAGGAAGTGGATAGCGAAGATATAGCTGGTGTAGTAAGTCGATGGACAGGTTTACCAGTTACCCGTATGCTGCAAAGCGAAAGAGAAAAACTATTGCATTTAGAAGATGAATTACACAAGCGTGTTGTAGGTCAGGAAGAGGCCATAGAAGCTATTGCCGATGCCATTCGCAGAAACCGTGCAGGATTGAGTGACCCTAAAAAACCAATTGGCTCGTTTATATTTTTAGGTACAACGGGTGTAGGTAAAACAGAGTTGGCTAAAGCCTTGGCCGAGTTTTTATTTAACCAAGACAACGCCATGATTCGTATTGATATGAGTGAGTACCAAGAGAAACATACCGTTAGTCGTTTAATTGGCGCGCCTCCGGGATACGTTGGTTACGAAGAAGGCGGACAGTTAACCGAAGCCGTGCGCAGACGTCCTTACTCGGTGGTGTTGTTAGATGAAATTGAAAAAGCACACCCCGATGTATTTAACATTTTATTGCAAGTGTTGGATGATGGTAGATTAACCGATAACAAAGGTCGTATGGCCAATTTTAAAAACACCATCATCATCATGACTTCTAACATTGGCTCCCACATCATTCAAGAAAAACTGGAAGATTACAACGAGTTTAACAAAGAAGATAAAATTGCGGAAGCCAAAGCAGGAGTGATGGATTTGTTAAAACATACCATAAGGCCTGAGTTTTTAAATCGTATTGATGATGTGATGATGTTTACTCCATTAAGCCGCGAAAACGTACGCGAAATTGTAAACATTCAATTTAAATCGTTGCAACAAACCATGGCCGAACAAGGTATGGAAATTAGCGCCACCGATGAAGCATTGGATTGGTTATCGCAGTTGGGTTACGACCCACAGTTTGGTGCCCGCCCACTAAAACGTGTGTTGCAAAAACGCATTTTAAACGAACTCTCTAAAGAGATTTTAATGGGCAACATTAAAAAAGACAGCAGCGTATTAATTAAACTCAACGATAAAAATCAATTCGAGTTTGTGAATCAATAGGCGCCTCGAGCCGAAGGTGCAGAACAACGCGTCTGCATTTGGCTTTTTTCGAGATAATGCGATGGCGCAAGTATCGAGAGGTGATTTTTATAGCAATCCACTTCTCGATACAAAAAACTCATTCGTGCCTCATTCGTTTTTCACTCGAAGAGGCTTTAACTAAATAAAAATTAATCCTCCGTAGTATAAAAACTGTGTAGGATTATTGATACAGCCACCTCGAGCCGAAGGTGCAGAACATAGCGTCTGAATGAGGATTTGCATAGGTTAGTGTGGTGGGAGCGTCTATTGAGAGGTGATTAATAAATCAATCTATTTCTTGATACATCCTGAAGCATATCGGGATACTCGAAGTGGCTTTAACGTAAAATACTTCCTTTCTTATTATCTATTTTCTTTTCTCCCATAAATTCTTATGTTTGAGTAAACACAATTATTGATGAAAAACATATACTTAATTATTGCGGTGCTGTTTTTATTTGCATCTTGTACCAAAGAAGAAGACCTATACCCAAAAAATTCAGCCAACGATAACGATACGTTAGAAAAAGTTATTCAAATTAATACATCGTATGGTACCATGTATATGTGGTTATATAAAGAAACACCACTACACCGTGCTAACTTTTTAGGCTTGGCTGATTCTAATTTTTTTGATAATACAACCTTTCATCGCATCATTACAAATTTTATGATACAGGGTGGAGATCCTAACTCAAAAGATAACGACCAGAATAACGATGGACAAGGTGGGCCGGGTTATACCATTCCGGCAGAAATTGATACAGCTAAGTTTCGACATAAGCGAGGTGAAGTAGCTGCAGCACGTTTGGGCAATGCACAAAATCCTTTAAAAGCATCTAGCGGTTCGCAGTTTTATATTTGCCATTCTACATCGGGTACTAAACATTTAGATAATGAGTACACGGTTTTTGGAAAAATTATTAGCGGTATTCAGGTGGTTGATTCTATTGTTAAACAACCTAAAAATGCATCAACTAATCGTCCGTTAACAGATATAAAAATGGATGTAAATGTACAAGAAAAAACACGCCAACAATTGCGAACCGAATTTAATTTTGAAGCCAACTAATGCAGCATTTTGTCTCGCCATTATTGAATAAAGAATTTACTATAAAGACCAGTAGAAGTGGTGGTGCAGGCGGACAAAATGTAAATAAGGTTGCTACTAAAGTGTTACTTGAGTTTAATGTGCAATATTCGCAGTTATTAACGGAGTATGAACGTACTGTTTTAATAGAAAAATTAGCTGATAAACTTACATCGGAAGGTACAGTTCAAATTGTGGCTCAAACCGAAAGAAGCCAGTTGGCTAATAAAGAAATTGCATTTAAGAAAATGTACCAACTGCTCAATAAATGTTTTGTGGTGCGTAAAAAACGTAAGGCAACTAAACCTTCTAAATTATCGGTAGAGGAAAGACTAACTTCAAAAAAACGTGACGCAGAAATTAAGTTGATGCGAAAGAAGGTACTTTAGTATTTCAGGAAGTTCTCACATAGAGTTGCCGATGTATTCAATCCAACATCTAATCTCCAACAGCTAATGGCAAATATTTACTATGATTACTTACTTGAAACAGCTTTCACTTCACGTTGCATGTTCAGCATCGTTACGTATGGTCCTTCGGTTATAAACAAATTAATAATCCAGCTCGGAATGTTTCCTTCAGGGTCGAAAAATAATTCGTATTCCCCTTTGGTTTTTCCATTTGGTAATGTTACAAAATTCCAGGTGGCTTTACCATTTTTTACGCGCACATTTCCTTCCACTTCAGCTCCGTAATTTGGTAAAGTATGCGAGTGCATCCAATAGCTTCCGTCAGCATGTTTACTTAGTTTGGTTACAGAATATTGGTCTCTGTCATCCACAGGCCATGGGGCATCAGTTACCTGGTAATAAATTAATTCTTGTTTAGAGACTTGTTTGGCCAATACACTCGTTTTACATTTATATATCCAATTGGGATAATGGTTTACATCCATAGCAATTTTTAATACCCGATCTATGGGTGCATCAAAAATGACCTCAGCCCTTATACCTTTAACCGGATATTCTGGAACATTTGAAGTATAAACTTTGATGTTATTAGCCGATTTTACCATGTGCCACGACACTGGTGAGTGTGCCTCTGTAAATGCATGCATCAACACAAAAAGCAAGAGCATGCTGAAACGATTTTTGTTTGCTTGTTTAGATGTTGTTGTCAATTTTCGGTGCTCTTTTAGATCCTTTATATAATTCAAACTTGTAGTATTTACACTCCAATGGTCCGTTAAACAAAGTTAACCGCTGACTAGCAGCCAATCCTACTTTTTTTAACGCACCCACATTTGAAGAAATAATCCATGCAATATAACCATCAAAGTCTTGTTTTAGTTTATCGCCAATTTGTTTGTAAAACGGACCAATTTCTTCTATAGGTAAACGTTCGCCATACGGAGGATTCATCACCACTATACCAGCTATACCCTGAGGTGGTTTTACTTCTTCAAAACGTTTGTTGCTTAACCTAATGTCTTCATCTAAACCGGCACGTGTTGCATTGGCACGCGCTATTTCTATGGCCTTAAATGTTTTATCGCTACCCATAAAAATGGTATCCGTTTCTTTTATGTTGGCTTTTGCTTCATCAACCAAAGTTTGCCATAACTTTCGTTCGAAATTTTTCCAATGCATAAATCCAAAATGTTTTTTAAACAATCCTGGCGCAATGTTTTTGGCATATAAGGCGGCTTCAATTAGAATGGTTCCGCTACCACACATGGGGTCAATAAAAGCACCTTTACCATCCCAACCAGTTAACATAATCATGCCAGCTGCAGTAACTTCATTAATAGGAGCAAGTGTTTGTTCTGTTCTGTATCCTCTACGGTGTAAACTCTCTGCAGAACTATCAAATGAAATGCTCACCTCATCGCGCACTATGTGCACTGCAATACTTAAGTGAGGATTGTTGATATCAACGCTAGGTCTTCTTCCAAACTTATCTCTGAATCTATCTACAATCGCATCCTTTGTTTTTTGTGATACAAACTGAGAATGGTTAAAGTAATCGGTGCTTAAACTGGTGTGTACGGCTAGTGTACCGTCTACATCAAGGTAATCTTCCCAACTAATGCGTCTTATTTCTTCATATAAATCACGGTCGTTGCGCGCCTTAAATTTGATAAAAGGCACCAATATTTTTAAAGCAGTACGTGTGCAAAGGTTTGCACGGTACATTACGCTTAAATCTCCCGTAAAACTAACGGCTCTGTTGTGTTTTTCAACATCGGTGGCTCCTAGGTTAAGAAGCTCGTTTACCAACACAGGTTCAAGATATTGCTGTGTGGTAGCCACCATGTTAAATGTTTGTTGTGTAAAAGAATACATAAATATATAGGTGGCAAATGTAACCTAAATCTAGTTAGGTATTATATTCGCACCACTTATTTACACTTTAGATTATGAATATTTTGTTAATTGGCTCGGGTGGACGTGAACATGCATTTGCCTATAAACTAACTCAAAGCGCTTTATGTACCAAGTTGTTTATTATGCCTGGAAATGCAGGAACTGCCCAATTGGGATTTAATGTTCCAATTAATCCGCTTGATTTTGCCATTGTAGGTAAGTTTTGTGTTGATAATGAAATTGGATTGGTGATAGTAGGTCCTGAAGAGCCCTTGGTTAAAGGGATACGTAACCACTTTATGGCAGATAATCATTTAAAAACCATCCTGTTTGTTGGTCCTGATGAAACTGGAGCACAAATGGAAGGCAGTAAAGATTGGAGCAAAGCGTTTATGAAACGCCACCATATACCCACTGCTGCTTACGAAACTTTTACGTTTGAAACCATCCATGCTGGTGTTGATTATGTGAAGAACCACAGTTTGCCAGTTGTTTTAAAAGCGGATGGACTTGCAGCCGGTAAAGGCGTTTTAATTTGTGAAAGCAATGAAGAAGCAATTACTGAAATTCAAGCCATGATTAAAGAGCAAAAGTTTGGTGCGGCAAGTGCCAAGGTTGTGGTGGAGCAATTTTTAAAAGGCATTGAGTTATCGGTATTTGTAATAACTGATGGTAAAAATTACAAAGTATTACCAAGTGCCAAAGATTACAAACGCATTGGCGAAGGTGATACCGGTTTAAATACTGGAGGTATGGGAGCTGTAAGTCCGGTGCCATTTGCCGATGATGTTTTTATGCAAAAAGTAGAAGAGCGTATTATTAAACCAACCATTAACGGTTTGGTAAAGGATGGTATAAACTACGTTGGTTTTATTTTTATAGGGTTGATGAGCATGGATGGCGAACCTTATGTAATTGAATACAACAGCCGCATGGGCGACCCTGAAACAGAAGTGGTTTTGACACGCATTGAAAGTGATTTTGTGGAGTTGATGTTGGCTACCGGAAAAGGTACTTTAAATGAATACGATTTAAAAGTATCAACTCAAACTGCGGTAACGGTGATGTTGGTTGCCGAAGGTTATCCGGGCGATTATGCAAAAGGTAAAATAATGACTGGTTTTGATGAGGTGAACGATTCGTTGTTGTTTCATGCCGGAACCAAAAAGAATGATAACGGAGATTTGGTAAGCAATGGTGGACGATTATTGGCCATTACATCATTTGGTAACAATGTAAAAGAAGCGGTAACAAAATCGTTAACCAATGCCGAAAAAATACAATACGATGGCAAGTATTATCGTAAGGATATTGGGTACGAGTTTTTGTAAATGTATCTTAGTTTGTTTACCAGTAAAATTTTTAACGCAGAGGAACGCAGAGAAAAGATAGATGAGTTGGTCGCTAAAACGGGAGGTAGCAGAGTTAATTCCTTCGGAATTTTTAATAATCAAACGATTTGAAAACAGCTCCGATACTCTTATTTACTCAATAGTGTTCACCCTACGGATATAAAGTTTTGTAATGATAATTCATAAAATAAAACGAGAGCACTTAAACTTAGTACTCCCGTTTTTTTATGGCTTAACCAATTTATTACTTACCCATTGGTTATTGATAAAAAGCTGTACAATATAAATGCCGGGTTTTAGCATGCTTACATCAATAGTTTTGTTGTGAGGGTTATCTGTATTAAGCACCAACTGGCCCAAATTATTTATCACATTAACTTTTTGAGTACCTAATGGTACATTAAAGTGTGTTTGTGCCGGGTTTGGATAAATATACGAGGTATGTGCAACAAGTTCTTTATTGTTAATTCCGGTTACTTGGCCATCATTACTTATAAAGTATAAAAAGTTTTTTTGTATGAATGGGTTTACACTGCGGTCGGTAATTTTCCCGATTAGGTAAACACCTTCATTAGTTTGTAACATGTCTTCAACCGAATATCTATTATAAAGGTTATTCTGATCGAAAACAAAGTCTTTATACCATACAATATTTAGCGCAGTATCAAATTTATAAAGTAAAAATTGTTGTTTGGTATTAATGCTATTTAAATAGGCAAAAACAGTATTTCGAGGTTCATTCACCAAAAGTGCATTATTCATGCTCCAATACATGCTATAGTAGAAATCATGAGGATAGTCAAAGTTTACAGGTAAAATAGTTCCTCTTTTTATGTTATAATTATTTACATTAAGTTTTCTGATGGAATACCTTTCAAAGAGGCCATCTGTTTTATTAAAAGTGTCACAAACTATTAGTTGATAAACATTGTTATTTCGATTAATCGTAGTTATATTATGACGATTTGTGGAATATAAATGATTATCACCTAACCCTTCAGAAAACCCCCTCCAAAAATTAAATTGAGATAATATCTTAAAGCTATCAGAGCTTAACACATTTATTTCTCCGTAATAATTAGTAGCACTATTAAATGCAATCAATGAATCATTTCGGTTAATTAAAGTGCCGACTGGGTATCCGTATACAGCATCATTTGATCCATATTCAACTTTTTTGTATATAAGACTATCATGGTTATTAGTTAGTACAAAATATGAACTTAACTTCATTGCTTGAAATTCAAAACTAATGTTGCCATAATAGATATTTCTATCATTAAAATAAAACTTCCTAACTTTCAAAGATTTAGTTAAAAAGTTTACATTAGTCAATAATGGGTATTTAAACAAATTCCAAGATTCGGTGTATTGGTTATAGGTTCTTTTAAAAATAAAGTAATCGTTTGGATATGTGTTGTAATTGGATATACCATAACCAATTATTTCAATTAGACTGTCATTAATGGTTTCAACTATTCGTGTGAAACAAATTTCATCATTAATCTTTGTTGTGTCACCAATTGTTTTGTAGATAATATTTCCTGTTTCTGTATTAACAAAAAATAACATCGGCACGCACCTTCCATTTATATCCTTTACTGAATCAAGCAAGTAAGTAGTGGCTACAACTAAGTTGTTACCACTACGTGTAAATATCGATGAGGATAGTTTATTTTGCTCTATACTGTTTAAGTAATTTTTTTGACCTTTTACTTTGCTTAATAAAGCAATTGTAAAAAGTAATGATAATAAAAGCCTAAACATAAAATGGATATTTAATACTATTTAACAAAAATCTAAAAAATTATGAATTAATAATATTGAATATTAATGTGTTGCAGGATCTGTAACAACCGTTGGTATTGAGGATATTAAGTTGTATCTATGGCTAAAATACTCATCTCTGTTAATTCCATTTACTACAAAGGAGCCAAGTCTAACCGCTGCAAGTGGAATTGGTGTTGTGCCTCCTTGATAAACTTTATATCTTGAATGAACACGGCAGTCTGAAAAAGTATATCCAGGAAGCATGTTAACCAAGTTATCATCAATAATAGTCATTGCTTTACCTAAATAGTAGTTCAATTCATGACCTGATAAACAAGGGAAATAATCATGAAGGTTTTGGTTCCAATCTTTAAAACTAAATATGTTGGTAGGATTATGGTTCGAGTTGATACTGTTGTTCGGATTGATTGCATTTTCAGGAAGAACTTGAACGTGTGTGTAGTAAGTTAAATAAACAATTTTCTTACCTGTTGGGCATGTAATTCTATTGTCACCATTCGCATTTTTTAATGTCAAGGCACTGTATGAAGAGTTGATTGCTTTTTCAAGTTCTTTGGCACCACCGTAATGAAATCCTCGCCAAACGCCATGCATGTCTCTATGCACACTAGCCCTTGTTCCGCCATAATCTAGAGGGGCAAAATATGGTTGCTCACCACATGCGCCTCCGTTGTAGTTAAACCTGTAACTGATGTTAGGATTGAAATATTGGTAATCATTTTCACCCATGGCACCTGTAATCCATATTGGGTTGTAGTTTTTACGACCTACAATAATCGTGATGTTTAAATATTTATTAAGATCAAACTCCTCCTCAACAACATCAATCATAATATATTTAATCGCTTTGTCAGTGTAACTAACCCTTTCAAGTGAAGTGTTGGCAAATGTTTTTACCATGCTAAAATAAGTTTTAAGGTTTTGTTCTGTTAATGAACTTGTTTCTGCTAAATTAATTCTGTGAACAAATCGTTCATGTTCAACAGCAAAAACGTTGGCGTCTCCCATTTGAATATTTACAGCAGCTCTTAAATATATAATAGCAGAGTCTAATCCGAAAACCTCAGTTCCTATGTTTGTTTCGCTATTGAAATTGGCACGGAGATATTCTGATTTGACAATGAAATCATTGGGTAAGTACTCAATAGATTGACTTGTCGTTTTCAGGGAGTTTTGATTTGATTAGGGCGTTAATGTTGGCTCTTGAATTTGTTTTTTACAGCCCAAAATCAGCATAGCTATAATAGCAAGAATTAGAAAATAGTTTTTTGTTTTCATAGTAGTTTTCAAAGATTAGTTAATCAAACATAACACCTTGAACAAATAAAATAATGAGTAGAACTACGCTTAGTTTTTATATGATAAAACACCTATACTTGTTTTTGTATAACTATGAAACCATTTATTGCAATTATTGACGATGATCCTATTTATAGAAATGTATTGGTAAATTTCTTAAATCAAAATTTGAGTACTTGTAGTATTCATGTATTTTCTGGATGTAGAAGTTTTTTAGAATTTGTTACGGCTAATCCCGATGTTAATTTTAAAATTGCCTTAGTTGATATTTATATGCCTATTACCAATGGTATTGAAACAATAGCATTTGGCAAAAAGTATGCACCATTAGTAAAGTATATTGGTGTAAGCTCATTTTACTCTGATGATATTAGTAAATCACTAAAAATGTCAGGTGCAGTTGGCTACTGTTCAAAAAAAATTGAAGACATTTTGATATGTGTAAAGGAGATTTTGAATAACAATAATTATTTTACTGAGTTTAACGACTTGCCCATCAAAAAAGATGAATACAATGATAACCTAAATCAGTTAGATGCAAGTGAGATAAGCCTGATCATAGAAATTGCAAAGGGACTTACAAGTAAAGAAATAGCAAATAAATTTAACTTAAGTCATAGAACTATTGAAGGGCGTAGAAGTAGGATTATTCAAAAACTTGGATTAAAAAACGAGATTGAGTTGGTTGTTTGGGCAGTAAGGAATGGTCTTTATTAGTTAACTTTTAATTTTTGCAATCATTTAAATATGTACTTAAGGTGTAAAGATTCACCAAATTGATTCTGTATTTTTATTAAAATGCATTTATACCAAGTTATTTATAATCTTCAGATACAGCCATCCTATAAATAGGGCAATCTTTTAATTTACTTATTTAATCGATTTTCGCTTGCTAATATGAAGGGGGCAAATCCACAATTTGAATATTTGCAAATTGCCTTAATATCAATTAACCTTGTGTTATACAATTATCCATTATGAATAAATTTTTTATCCTTTTTGCGTTTTTATTTTCTTGCTCGGCATCACTTTTTGCTGCTAATGGTGATACTATCCAAGTAAATGTATTTAATAAATTTCACATGTCGCGCTATGGCAACTTTGATCAAAAGGCAAAAATGCCTGCAAATAAAACCTATCAGCGTATTTGGTTAAAATACACTTTGGGTTGTTTAAGCAATGGCCAGTGCGAGTGGGATTATACCATTAAGTTATTTTTACGTGAGCGTACAGGTAAAAATGACTCTGCTTTACAGCAGGCTCCATACCTAAAAGTTAATAATACAGCTAGAGATTCTGTGGTATATTCATTAGACACCACATGGCGAAATGTTTATAATGCACTAACCAAACAAACAGATTCTGTAGCATCAACTTCATTTGCCATTACTTTGTTTGGCGATAGTTTAAATCCATTAAATGTTACACAAACCATTGTTGGGTTTCCCGTAAATTACTGGCGCGTAAATTTTGATACCACAGGTGCTCGTAAAGATTCTGTTTTTGTTGGTGGAGGAGATGTTATTCGCCAAAAGTTCACTCCCTACTACAGTGTATTTGAAGTAGTGAATAATTTAGAAATGGGTCGTTTTATTTCGCCATATGCAAAGTCGTTTCCGAAAAGTTTTCAATATGATTATATATACGATGTAACTGAGTATGCCCACTTATTAAAAGACTCTGCAGAATTTAGAATAGAATACCAAGGTTATTCATACGGTTTTACTGCTACGTGGGATATGATTTTTGTAGAGGGAACTCCTGCGCGAGACGTAGTAAAAATTGAAAATATATATAATGGCGGATTTAATTATGGTCAAGCTACATCTATAGAATCCGTTCTTACTCAAAAATCATTTACTGTACCTAATGATGCTGTAGCAACAAAAGCACGCATTATCATTACGGGTCATGGTGCCGATAACAGTGAAGGTTGTGCAGAGTTTTGTGCTAAAAAAATGTATTTAAAACATAATGGAACACAAATTACCGAGCAGTTGGTATGGAAAGATGATTGTGGTAGTAATCCAATTCCGGCACAACCGGGTACTTGGGTTTATAACCGCTCAAATTGGTGTCCAGGCGAAAAAGTAAGGAACTACGATTACATGCTAAATGTTACTCCTGGTAGTACCCATACAATTGATTTAGACATGGAGCAGTTTACTGCAAATGGTGCGGCTAGCTATAACATCAGCTTACAATTGATACATTATAAAGCCGAAAACTTAGAGAATGATGCTGCCGTTGAAGATATTATTGCTCCATCTAAAAATTATTTGTACAACCGCATCAACCCTATATGCGATAATGCAAAGTTTGTGCTTAAAAATTGGGGAAGTAAAAAATTAACCTCAACTGAAATTTCATACCAAATTGGTAACAACGAAGTACAGAAATTGAATTGGACAGGAGAATTGCCATTTGAAAAAGAAACCATTGTTACCATTCCATATTTACAATGGCCAAGTAATTTAATAGATCGTACATTTAAAGTATGGGTAAGTAAGGTAAATGGTTTAACTACAGATGATAATATGCATAACAATGTAATGCACAGTAAATTTGATTTACCTGTTACCTTGCCAAGTAGATTTGTTGTTCAAGCATTAACCAATAATGTACCCTCACAAAACAGCTATACCATTACAGATGGTTATGGCAACCTAGTGGCAACTAAAACTTATACAGCGGCTAACACGTTACACCGAGATACAATTAATTTAGGATTTGGTTGTTATACCTTTAAGTTTATTGATACAGAAGGAAACGGTTTAGGATGGTGGGCTGCACAATCAGAGGGAACAGGCTCTTTGCGTATACAAAATGTAGGAAGCCCTATTCAAATTTTTAGAACATTCACTACTGATTTTGGATCATTCCAACAACTTAATTTCCGTGTACTACATGCAGTTGGTATTGATGAAGAATTGTTGAACAGTGATGCAGTTAAATTATACCCCAACCCATCAAATAACATAGTAACTATCGAAGGCATGGATGTGATGAGGGCTGATATAACTGATGCTTCTGGCAAGTTGATATGCACTTATAATAAACCTATTTCAGAAATAGATGTATCAAATATTCCTAATGGAATATATTTTATTAAACTTACGAATAGAGGCAGTCAATCTGTAATTAAAAAACTAAGTATCATAAAATAATTTTAAAAATAACGCAGCGTTTCTTGAAAATTCTTTAGAAGATTTGATGGCATTAGATTGAAATTGGAGAAAATACAGAGCACGCCTTCTGGATATGAGCATCAAAAAAAATCCAAAGTAAACTCTTTTACTCAGAAGTGGTAGATATTAAACTCTAATACAATCTGTTTCCGTTACTTCAGAAAACTCTGCTGAAAAAAATATCAACGGCATCAACCTAAAAAAGTTGATGCCGTTTTTTATAATGCAGCTTATATTGCAGCATGAAAGCTTCCCCAAGCACATACATTAATATTCATACACATTTCAAGCCCAGTCAAAATGTGTTGGCAGTTCGCAATGGCTACTTAAAACTTAGCGCAACGCAATTATCAGAACTGCCTTATATGGTTTCAGTAGGATTACATCCTTGGCACATCAATAAATATAACCTATCAACCTGCACTGATTTGTTAATGGACGTGGTAAATTTAAATAATGTATTTGCTGTTGGCGAAATTGGTATTGATAGGTCAATTGATATTCCTTTATCAACCCAAACACAATATTTTGAAGCGCAATTAAACATTGCTCGTGCAGTGCAAAAACCTGTTATTATCCATGCTGTTAAAAGCTACAGCGATTTGATGCCCTTTTTAAAGAAAACGAAAGTGCCTTTTATTTTTCATGGCTTTACTGGCAATATTCAGCAGGCTAAAGAAATGTTAAAATACAATGCGTACTTCTCATTTGGTAAAAGTTTGCTTGAAGAAAAATACCAAGATGTATTGGCGCAAATTCCAAATGATAGATTTTTGATGGAGACAGATAGCGCTAAAATAAGTATCAATCAAATATATGATTTAGCTGCAAAAGCAAAAGCTATTGAGGTGGATGAGCTAAAGTCTCTTGTATTTAATACATTTGCCGCAATAACTAAATAAGTAGTAACGGTTACGTATGAAAGAAATAAAACCTTGGATGGGAAGAACCCAATTGTTACTGGGTGAAGAGAAATTAACTAAGCTTATAAATGCTAATGTTTTGGTGGTTGGTTTAGGTGGAGTAGGTGGTATAGCTGCCGAAATGATTGCACGTGCAGGTGTAGGTAAAATGACTATTGTTGATGCTGATACTGTAGACCCCACAAACCGTAATAGGCAAATTCCGGCTTTGCATAGTACAGAAGGTGTTTTAAAAACGGATGTATTGAAAGCCCGTTTGTTGGATATAAATCCTGAGTTAGACTTAACAGTTATTGCTGAATATTTTAGGGATGATTTAACCCATAAGGTTTTAGATGAAGGTAATTTTGATTATGCATTAGATTGTATTGATACCTTAAGCCCTAAGGTGTTTTTTATTAAAGCATGCATTGATAGAAAAATACCATTGGTTAGCAGTATGGGAGCAGGTAACAAAGTAGATCCAACACAGGTTAGGGTTGATGATATATCAAAAAGTTACAATTGTAAATTGGCAAAGTATACTCGTAAATATTTACATAAGTTTGGCATTCGTAAAGGAGTAAAAGTTGTTTTTAGTGCCGAAGAGGCTCAGCAATATATGGGTGTTACCATGGTTGGTGCACGTAATAAAAAATCGGCTCCAGGTACCATTAGTTATTTACCAGCGGTGTTTGGTTGCACTGTGGCTAGTGTTGCCATAAGAGATTTGTACGATAGGAATTAACTTGATTGTAGTATAAAAGACCAATGTTATTAAACACGCATTGCTAATTGATAAGGTAAAGAAAAGGTAAAGGGTTGAGAGAAAATCTTAATATGAACTAAAACCTTCATCTTACTTTTGTGTTAATATAAATTGTGGATTTTGAAAAATAAAAATACAACCCCCTATAAATACTTATACCACCTATAAACAAGATACCCACTAACAAAATTTATCGGTAATTTTGTTAGCCAAATTACCATATTTGCCTGTTGAATAAAAATAAACCAAATTAGTAAATGACAAAAATAAAAGTAGCTAATCCTGTTGTTGAGTTGGATGGCGATGAAATGACCCGTATTATCTGGAAATTTATTAAAGATAAATTGATTTTACCTTACCTCGATTTAGATATTAAATATTATGATTTAGGTATGGAACACCGCGATGCAACAAACGATCAAGTTACGATTGATGCAGCTGAAGCTATTAAAAAATACAATGTAGGTATTAAGTGTGCGACCATAACCCCTGATGAGCAACGTGTAAAAGAGTTTAGCTTAAAACAAATGTGGAAATCGCCAAATGGAACCATACGTAATATTTTAGATGGTACTGTTTTTCGTGAACCAATTGTTTGTAGTAATGTACCTCGTTTGGTGCCAAATTGGACTGCTCCTATTTGCATTGGCCGTCATGCTTTTGGAGACCAATATCGTGCAACAGATTTTGTTACCAAAGGAAAAGGTAAGTTAACCATTAAGTTTGAAGGCGAAGACGGACAAGTAATTGAGCATGAAGTTTACAACTTTAAAGGCGATGGCGTGGCACTGGCTATGTATAACACAGAAGAGAGTATCCGTGGTTTTGCCCATGCTTGTTTCAATCAGGCGTTAACCAAAAAATGGCCTTTATATTTATCAACTAAAAACACCATCCTAAAAAAATATGATGGTAGGTTTAAAGATATTTTTGAAGAGATTTATCAAGCCGATTACAAAACTAAATTTGTAGAAGCAGGTATTGTTTACGAGCACCGTTTAATTGATGATATGGTTGCAAGTGCTTTAAAATGGCATGGTAATTTTGTTTGGGCATGTAAAAACTATGATGGTGATGTACAATCTGATACTGTTGCACAAGGTTTTGGCTCATTAGGTTTAATGACCTCTGTTTTGGTAACTCCTGATGGAAAAACAATGGAAGCAGAAGCGGCACACGGAACAGTTACACGCCATTTTCGAGATCACCAAGCTGGTAAACCAACTTCAACCAACCCTATTGCTTCAATCTTTGCATGGACACGCGGCCTGGAGTTTCGTGGTAAATTAGATGGTAACCAAGAGTTGGTTAATTTCTGTCATGCTTTAGAACAAGTATGTGTTGAAACGGTTGAGAGTGGTAAAATGACAAAAGATTTAGCTGTTTGTATACATGGTAATAAAGTAAGCCATGGCGAACATTATTTATATACCCAAGAATTTTTAGATGCATTAGATGTGAATTTAAAAGTTAAATTGGCTAAATAGAAGCATTTATTTATTAGACTAAATCCTCACATCAAAATTGGTGTGGGGATTTTTTATGCATCAAACCATTGGTATAAAAATATACATTTGTGTTTGAAATTAAATTTGGTTTACATATGCGTTTGCTAAAAATATTTACCATAATAGTTACTGTATTTACACTACTGGCTTGCAATGCAACAAGGGTAGTAAAGCCCCTAGCAGCAGGAGAAAAACAATTGGGTGTAGGCTTGGGTGGTGCATTAATTAAATTTGTTGGTGTGCCTATGCCACTTCCTTTAACCAACGTTTATGGTGCTTATGGTTTAAAAGATAAAACCACAGTATTTGCCTCTCTACATACCACAGCATTAATGTTTGGTGTTTTGCAATCAGATATTGGTATTACGCAACAGCTATTCAAGCAAAAAAAATTTATACCTGGAGTTAGTGTTAGCCCAATAATTAATTTATTGGTTGATAGATGGGATAAAAATTTTAGCATGTATCCGCAGTTAGATGTAAATGCATATTGGAATTATGGGAAAAAACAGCATCTTGTTTACACCACAGTAAACAATTGGTACGAGTTAAGAAATACTAAGGCCCACAACGAAAACCAAGCTACACATTGGCTTCCAAGTATTGGCATTGGACATCAATGGTGTGGTAATAAGTTAAACTGGCAATTAGAAGCCAAATACATTGCCCCAAATCAATCCAACAAAAACATTGTAGTAGATTACATTGGCATGGGCGATAATGGAACTTTTGGTTTGTATTTTGGCGTGAGTCGTAAATTTTAATACCATGAAAAAAGAAATTACTGTTTTATTCATATTGATGGTAGGATTAACCTCATGTTTAAGGTTAGATAGCCAATTATTTAATAGCGAGGAGTTAAGTGAATACAAGTTTGATTCGTATACAGGAAACAGAGAACTTGGAACGCTGCCTTCAATTTATGCTGTTGAGGATAGCATGCGTCACTTGGTAACTTTCACATCTAATAGTAGCGAAGGAGCCGCTAAGTTATATGGGGTTTACTTGGGTAATATAAACCACATAGCTACAGATACGGTTATTTTATATTGCCATGGAAATGCAAAACATATGGATAACTATTGGAACAGAGCAAAGTTATTGGCTCATGTTGGCGGAAAACATCGTTTTGGCGTGCTGATGTTTGATTACCGTGGTTATGGCATGAGTGAGGGGAAATCATCTGAAAAAAATATCTATGCTGATGCAGAAGCTGCATTAAAATGGCTCCAAAGTAATGGCTTAACTTCTAGTCGTTTAATTGTTTATGGTTACAGTTTGGGCAGTGCACCAAGTACAGAAATTGCTTCAAGCACCTATAGTTTACAGCCCATTAAATTATTATTGGAAGCGCCTTTTGCTTCATCTGAAGTAATGGTGCAAGATGCAGGCAAACTAGCCTTACCAGGGAGTTATTTTACCAATGCCAAAATAAACAATGCCGATAAAATTAAGCAAGTTAAAATTCCCTTTATGTGGATGCATGGTACAGCCGATTCGTTTTTAAGCATACAAACCCACGGAGAGGTGTTATTTAAGAATTATGGTGGAACAAAAGGGGAGGCCTATCGCATAGCTGGAGCCGAACATGGTGATTTACCTATGGTTTTTGGGTTCAACAACTACATCAATGCGATTAATGATTTTATAACGAAATAATGGAGGTTAAGTCAACATATATTGCACAAGAAATAAAGTTAAAAGTGCTGCACTTATTAGCGCAAAAAGAGCAGCTTTTAAAGCAGATAGAATTGTTAAATGAAGAAAATAATCTGCTTAAATCTGAAATTCAGCAACAAAAAAATACCATTGAAACGCTACAAACACAAAATAAAATCGTTAAACTTGCTGAAATACTCCCCTCAACTGGTGTTGATAGACTAGAGTTGAAAAAACAACTCCATGTTTATATCAAACAAATTGATGAGTGTATTAGGTTGTTAAGCGAATAAAACTTGCTTACGTTGAAAGAATTATCCATAAAAGTGAATATAGCCGACCGCTATTACCCGCTCAAAGTTACATCTGAGCAGGAAGAGTTAGTGAGACAAGCGGCAAAGCTAATTAACAACAAACTAAAAGCTTTACAGCAAGAGTTTGATGTTAAAGACAAGCAGGATATGCTCAGTATGACAATACTTGAGTTAGCCACTCAGTTAATAACCTTGCAAAGCAAGCATGTTATTGAAGAAGATGGCCTTAATGCGCAGTTACAAGAATTGCGTACACTTTTAAAAGATGTTTCCATTTAACGCATGCAGGCTTGGTCCTTAACGCCAATTTTATCACATTTAAACGTTAAAAAATTATGGATGCATTAGTAATTATTGTTGCAATGATTGCTTTGGCTGTAGGTGCGGGAATAATGTATGTGGTTAACCAAAATATGCTGAAGAAAAAATCGGCAGATATGCTTAAGGATGCTGAAGCAAAAGGTGAACTACTATTAAAAAACCGTCAACTAGAAGCTAAAGAAAAGTTTTTGCAACTAAAGACTGAACATGAAAAAGAAGTAAGTCAGCGCAATCAACAAATTGCACAACAAGAAAACAAGCTTAAACAAAAGGAGCAAACACTTAACCAAAAAATTGAACAAACTCAGCGTAAAGATGCAGAACTGGATCAAGTAAAACAGACCATGCAGCGTCAGCAAGAGGTGCTTAACCAAAAGAAAGAAGATTTAGAAAAACAAATTGGTGGCCAAGTTAAACAGTTAGAAAAAATTGCTGGTTTAACGGCCGAAGAAGCCAAAAAACAGTTGGTTGAGACATTAACCAATGAAGCCCGTACTGATGCCATGACCTACATCAAGGATATTGTAGATGAGGCGAAGTTAACAGCTGGTAAAGAAGCCAAAAAGGTAATTCTTAATAGCATACAACGTACGGCAGCAGAGCATGCCATTGAAAATTCTGTATCGGTATTTAATATTGATAGTGATGAAATGAAAGGCCGTATTATTGGTCGTGAAGGCCGCAATATACGTGCATTAGAAAGTGCTACTGGAGTAGAAATTATTGTTGATGATACCCCTGAAGCCATCATTCTTTCTTGTTTTGATCCGATTAGACGTGAAATAGCTCGTTTAAGTTTACACCGTTTGGTGCAAGATGGACGTATTCACCCAGCTCGTATTGAAGAGGTTGTTGCTAAAACACGCAAGCAATTAGAAGAAGAAATTGTTGAAATAGGAGAGCGTACTTGTATTGATTTAGGTATACATGGTTTACATCCTGAATTAATTCGTATGGTTGGCCGCATGCGTTATCGCAGCAGCTACGGTCAAAACTTATTACAACATAGCCGCGAGGTGGCTAACTTATGTGCTACAATGGCTGCCGAGTTAGGCTTAAACGTAAAGTTAGCTAAACGTGCAGGTTTATTACATGATATTGGAAAAGTGCCAGATGATGATGCGGAAACACCGCATGCATTGTTGGGTATGAAATTGGCCGAAAAATACAAAGAACATCCTGAAGTAGTAAATGCAATTGGTGCGCATCACGATGAAATTGAGATGACTTCTATATTGGCTCCTATTATTCAAGCTTGTGATGCTATTTCGGGCTCTCGTCCTGGTGCACGCAGAGAAGATAGTGAAAACTACATGAAACGTTTACGCGATTTGGAAAACATTGCATTAAGTTACAACGGTGTTGAAAAAGCGTATGCTATACAAGCCGGACGTGAATTACGTGTAATGGTTGAATCTGATAAAGTAAGCGACCAACAAGCTGATATCATTTCAATTGAAATGAGTCAACGTATTCAAAAAGAAATGACGTATCCTGGTCAAATTAAAATTACTGTTATCCGCGAAAAACGTTCAGTTAACTTCGCTAAATAATACTTAATAACTAAACTGTTTATTAAAAAAAATGCCTCACAATTGTGAGGCATTTTTTTTGCTCTTATCTCTTATTTAATAACTAATACTTAATCCAAGATTTTACAAGCAAATTTGAATGCTAATGTTCAGGATTTTTAAAGTATCTTTTATAGATTTCGCTTATAACAGTATAAATACCAAGCGGTACAACAATAAATACCAGTTTATTATAATTGGCTGCGGCATCAAAATCAAAATGAATGAGGTGTTGCACTGCACACGTCATTCCGCAAGCATAACATTGTTTATCTAATAATAAAACGGAAATGCAAATAGATTGTCCTTCATCAAAAAAACTTGTAGGTAAAATTAGCAGTGTTAAAACTATTATGGTAATAATACCTATTAAAAGTAGCCTTTTTTCTTTCTGTTCATTTGTAGCATATTTTATTGGTTTATTTTTACGGTTGTATACTCGCCTTTCTTAAGCACTGCAACAATGGGTATCTCTTGTTGGCCGTCTCTTAACATAATATTTGCAGTGCAAGGTGACGAATTGCCCTCGCTTATAGCAGTAATTATAATTGTACTCAATTTATTTTTAATAGGAACAACAACTGTTTTCTTTTGATTGGTGATCATGAATTTATCGAGTACCTGTTCTCCATTAATTTGAATACTTATTTCATCTTTGTCTTCCTTTTGACCATCCCATACATCAATGATAATTTCTGAAGATTTCCAGGTTAAATTCAGTGATTCATTACTTTTAAGTAGGTTATTATAAGTTCTGTTTTTTAGTTCATTCACTTTACGCTTGGCTAAGGCTAACGAGTCAGGATTTTTTATTATTTTTGATGTAAGTAAATCATCTGATAATTGATTTAAATAGTCAGCACTTATTAAGTATATGTAGCCATCAGCACATTTTTTTCCGGAGTTAAATTTCCCAGAAAATGCTCCTTGTATGATGCTTTTATCTTTTACGGTTTTTATTCGCGCGTTTTTAACTTCAATAAAACAAAATGTGCTTAAGTCGGCCTGAGATTTAGAACTAACATTACCCAATTCTTTAAATGAAATTGTTTTTTTATCCGCACTTATACTGCCTTCTATTTTAGATAATGTTCTATCTGTACCGTATATATCACTTAATGATGTGCCTTGAATAGCTCCTCCTGGTAGTTCTTTAAAGTTTAGTTTAAATGTAATGATTGTTTTGTCGGATAACTGTAGTGTTCCAATAAATTCTCGAATTTTAACTTCTTGACTAATAAGGTGATTTTGTAAAATAAAAGAAAATAAGAGTAGCAGGTATTGTTTCATTCATTTTTTTTTATATTTTCGATATTAACATTAAAAAATCAAATTATGAAAAAAATTAAATTAGCATTAGTTGCTTTTGTAGCAACAATCATCTTTACTGGAAATTCAGTTTATGCATCATTCCCTGTTAAAAATGAAGTTAAAACAGAACAAATCTCAAACAGTACGTCAACTCAAAATGCAGAGTTAAAATCAGTTGAGAAATCATTTGTTGAAAAAGTTTCAGCTAAGCCTGCAAAAACTCAGGGCGACAATGAAAAGTTAATTACAATTTTGTTGTGGTGGTTCTTGTGGCCAATAGCAGCGCACAGATGGTACAAAGGTAAACCAGCAGGTATGAACATTTTGTTTATTATAACATTTGGTGGTTTTGGTATTTGGGCTTTAATTGATATAATTAATATCTTAACAGATAAATTCTAATCGATATATTAGACCAATATAAAAGGTTGCTTTTGGAAACAGAAGCAACCTTTTTTGTATCCTATTATCATCATTTTAAATACCAGATAATATTTATTAATATTGTATTACAACTATTTATTAATTAGATGGTTTTACTTATAACCTAACCCAAAATTACTTGAGGTATTTATTACTCATATTATCAATTGGTTTTTCATTTGTTAGCCAAGCCACACATATTGTTGGTGGAGGTTTTGATGTGCAATGGATATCTGGTAATACCTATCAAATTACCTTAGTGGTATACAGAGATTGCACCAGCGAAACCGATTTTAATAAAAACGTGTACATTGGTGTTTATGATAAAATAACAAACATTCGTAAAGATTCTTTTGGTATTGCGCAAGGTCAAGTATCTAAAATAAATCCTTCGTTTGCTCAATGTGTAACTGCTGTTCCTGGCTGCACAGAAAAAGCTATTTATACAAGGAAAATTACTTTATCGCCAACCAAATACAACAATACTGCAGGATATTACATCAGTTGGGAACGCTGTTGTAGAAATGGCATCATACAAAACATACAATCGCCTGGTGATGCAAGCATGGCTTTTTATGCCGAGATTCCCTCACCTGCAAGGTTTATCAATTCTACACCTAAGTTAGCAGTTAATCCATTTACCGTGTTGTGTGTAGATAATTTATTCTCATACAATATTACCTATACAGATGCCGATGGAGATTCTTTGAGTTACGAATTAATTACCCCAGTAAACGGAACGTTAACCAGAAATAATCCCAATGATGACCAATTTAATAACCGCCCTATTTTAAATCCTGGTCCTTATATTCCTATAACTTGGTTACCTGGGTTTTCAACTAATGCAGAAATTCAAGGTAATCCTCCACTAAATATTAATGTTCGCTCAGGTCAAATCAATATCAAACCATCTCAGGCAGGTGTTTTTGTTGTAGGCTTAAAAGTTACGGAGTTTCGTAATGGAGTGGCCATTGGTTTGGTGCATCTCGAATTGCAATTTTTGGTGGTTAATTGTTTATCCAATACTTTTCCTAATGTTAAGCTCTATCAAAACGGTAATCAACTAAATGTAGATACATTATTTGTTACCATACCTAACGAAATAAAATTTGGTATTGAGGTATTTGATGCCGACTCTATTGATACAATTTTTGTAACCAATAACATTGATAGCATAGAGTATACAACTGTTGGATTAACCACCACCAGAACAGTAAACTCGGCTACTTACAATTGGTCGTGGCAAAGCCATTGCGGACTTAACAATAAACCATTACATAAATTTACCGTAACTGTAAAAGACAAAGGCTGTCCCATACCCAAAACTACCCAACGTGTATTTTATATAAAAGCACTACCCATGCCAACACTCCCACAAACCGATGTGTTGTGTATCGAGTTACGAAATAACCAATCTTGTATTGTTTACTTTGGCGATTCGGCAAGGTATAAGCCATATTTTAAATGTTATAATATTTATCGGGCTGATGGTGATAATAATTTTAAAATTATTGATTCCATATTTGATAGAAATGCTAACGCATTTAACGATTTTTCAACGCCAAATTATGGTGTAACCAATTACCGTTATTTTATTAGGGTAGAAAATGAATGTGGTTTTGAAGGCCTTTCATCAGATACTTTAGGCACGTTTGATCAATTAAAAATGTTACCAGATAAACAATACCTTTATAACGTAACTGTTAAAGATGATCAAGTACATTTAACATGGAATCAAACCAAAGAATTAGATTTTGCCCGATACTTTTTATGGAAAGGGTATCGCAACCAAAAGCCTGAAGAGTTTGTAATGGAGCTTGATTTTTTAAAACAAACCGATACTGTTTATCTTGATAAAAATGTACAAGTTAATGATACCTCGCATTGCTACTACATTATTATGCTTGACACTTGTGGCAATTATGGCCCAGCTGGCAAAATTTTTTGTACTACGTTGTTACGCGGTAAATCCAAGTATTTCGAAAACACGTTGGGCTGGCAAAAATTTGTTTTTGCTGATGATTATCTTGTAAATTTTGACTTAGGCAGATATGCCCCAAATTCAACTGTAAGAAATCAGGTTGGTATGTATAATGATACTACCCTTATTGCAGTGGATGATAATTTTAATATGGATGATGGACGCTATACTTACGAGGTAGATGTGTTGCATCAACCTATTGGATGGCCTGGAACAATAGCGAGAAGTAGGTCTAATAAAGTTTCACTTGAACAGAAACCATACGTGTTTGTACCTAATGCTTTTTCACCCAATAATGATGGAGTAAACGACTCGTGGTTGATAAAAGATATTTTTGTTAAAGACTACGTATTGAAAGTTTATGATAGATGGGGTAGGTTAGTTTTTGAAACCCTTGATAAAAATAAACAGTGGGATGGCAAAGATCAAGAAGGTAATGCTGCACCAAGCGATGTATATGTTTTTGTTTTAACTTACACAGGTTGGCGTGGTGAGTTTGGTAACGAAAAAGGTAATGTGACCATCATCAGGTAATTAATGCAAGTGTAATTATCTTTTGCCTGTTCATTGTGATATGAAAAAGGCTGCCTCCATCAAAATAGAAACAGCCATTTATGTTTTATAAACCCAATTTCATGGTTAAGCTAATGCGTTTACGGGCCATATCTACTTCTACCACTTTTACTTTTACATGTTGCTGTAATTTTACCACTTCATTGGGGTCGCTAACAAACTTATCAGCCAATTGAGATACGTGCACCAATCCATCTTGTTTAACACCCACATCTACAAAGCAACCAAAGTTGGTAATGTTGGTTACTATACCTGGTAAAATCATTCCAGGTGTTAGGTCTTCAGGCTTTTTTACATCAGCAAATTCAAATTGTTTAAGTTGTTCGCGTGGGTCGCGGCCTGGTTTTGCAAGCTCTTTTAAGATATCGTTAATAGTTAATAAACCTGCAGTTTCTGTAACATATTTTTGGGCAGATATTTTTTTACGTAACTCGGCATCTTTAATTAAATCTTCAACATTACTGCCCAAATCTTTTGCCATTGCCTCTACAATGCCATAACTTTCTGGATGCACAGCGCTATTATCTAAAATATTTTTAGCGTTTGGAATGCGTAAAAATCCTGCACATTGTTCAAACGCTTTATCGCCTAAACGGGCTACTTTTTTCAACTCCTTACGCGATTTAAATGCACCATTTTCGTTTCGGTAATTAATAATATTTTGTGCCAATTGAGGTCCTAATCCCGATACATAAGTAAGTAAACTTTTACTTGCCGTATTTAAATTAACACCTACTATGTTCACACAACTTTCAACAACAGTATCCAAACTCTTTTTTAATTTATTTTGGTCTACATCATGCTGGTATTGACCTACACCAATAGATTTTGGGTCAATTTTAACCAACTCGGCAAGTGGGTCGCTCAATCTTCTTCCAATTGAAACAGCACCTCTAACTGTTACATCCTTATCTGGAAATTCTTCTCTAGCAATTTCGGATGCAGAGTATACTGATGCGCCACTTTCACTCACCACATAAATTTCTACTGGGTTAGAAAATGAAATACTACGTACTAAATCTTCTGTTTCTCTTCCTGCTGTTCCGTTACCTATAGATATGGCTTGAATGTTGTGTTTTTTTACCATGGCGTGTATGGTATTAAATGCACCACTAAAGTCGTTTTTAGGTTGATGAGGATAGATTACATCATCATCCAATAACTTACCTTCTTCGTTTAAACAAACTACTTTACAACCGCTGCGGTATCCAGGATCTATGCCCATAATGCGTTTACTTCCCAATGGAGCAGATAACAGTAGTTGACGCAAGTTTTCTGTAAACACCCTTATGGCTTCATCATCGGCACGTTGTTTGGCAATATTACGAAACTCGTTTTCCATACTTGGTCCTAGTAGGCGCTCATAACAATCTTCAATGGCTTCGGCAAGGTGGCCGCTGGCTTGGTTATTTTTTTTGATATAAAGTTTATCTAATTTCTCTAGAGCTAAATCAAGTTCAGGTTCAATTTTTACTTTTAAGAAACCTTCATCTTCACCTCTAAATACAGCGAGCACGCGGTGAGAAGGACATTTTTTTAACGGTTCTGCAAAATCGAAGTAATCACTAAATTTGATTGCTTCCTCTTTTTTACTTTTATAAACAGTAGAGATGATGAAAGCATTTTTATCATACTCATTACGAATAACAGCGCGAGCCATTTCGTTCTCATTTATAATTTCAGCAATAATATCTCTTGCACCTTCCAAGGCTAAATCCTCGTCCTTAACTTCATCAGTAAGATACTTTGCGGCTTCTGTAAATACATCGCCATTGGATTCGTTTAAAAGCCACAGTGCTAGAGGCTCCAAACCACGTTCGCGAGCAACGGTAGCGCGGGTTTTACGTTTAGGTTTATAGGGTAAGTAAATATCTTCTAAGATATTAGCATCCCAACAATCTTCAATGCGTGAGCGCAATTCATCCGTAAGTTTACCTTGTTCTTCAATAGTATGTAAAATAGAAAATTTACGTGTTTCTATATCACGGAGTTTTTCAATTCCAATTTTTATACGTTCAATGTCTACTTCATCTAAGTTTCCTGTAGCTTCTTTCCTGTATCTTGAAATAAAAGGAATGGTACTTCCATCATCTAATAAATTAACGGTTGCCCTAACTTGATTGATACCAATGTTTAGTTTTGAAGCCAATATAGGAATAGTAATATTTAAGTCGTGCATAGCTTACAATAATAGGTATGCGTAATGAGTGGTTATGCACGATATTTTAACAAATGAAGGTCTGTTTTTTGCTTTCTGATTAACAAGATTTTGAGTTGATTTAGGCACAACAAAAAAGCCGCCCAACCGATTTATCGGTTGGGCGGCTTTTGGCAATAATTTATAGTTTATTATTTACCTGTTACCACAAACTTAACGCTATGTGTTCCTTGGGCATTTTTCATCACCAAGAAATATACTCCATTGTTAAAGTTGCTGATATTGATGCTTTCGTTTACGTTTTTATCGTTGAAAGTACGAGTTAACATTTCTCTTCCAATCATATCGTAAACTGCAATATTTAATGGCAATGTTTTAACATCAGTAGCACTAATGGTAATTACATCTTTAGCAGGATTAGGGTATATGCTAATATGTGCTGCAACCACATCATTGCGATCTATGCCGGTGTTAGGAGTATCTTTAACAATAACGGTGCGGGTTGCTGTGGCCATATTACCACAAAAATCGCTTACCGAGTAGTTTACCGTGTACGAACCTAATGCTGCTGTATTAACTGTACCAGCTGTAATGATATAAGAAGTTAAGTTGCCATCTTTATTATCAGATGCTGTTAAGTTTGGATGCGTGTATGCTCCCGATCCAACAAATACGGTATCTGTAGCAGGTACAATCATGTTTGGTTTAAGGGTATCCAAATTGCATAATCCCAAATCATTTAAATTACGAGGGATTAACTTAAAGTTAGAGAAACTGAAAGTCATAGGGCCTTGTGCGTAGGTTAAAAATTGACCTTTAACTAAGGCTTTATTGATTCCAAATAGTGATGAACTTGCATCATCAACACGTAATCCATTTAAAGCAGAAGAATCTTTGTTTATGAGGAATTCTCCTGAATTGCTTGGTAGCGTAGAATCTGGATTAAGCTCAACAGCATAAATAGAATCCCATTTAACTAAAACACCTTCCCAAGGGCGAGCAAAGCGAACATTATTTAAGCGGAATGAATCTATTGGTAAATTCGTTTCAAAATCAGGTAGTTTAACTCCTCTTTTTAAAACAGTGGCTGTGATATTTGATAATGTTGTTACATTAAATATTTCTGCAACACGCGCAGCAGTTATGTTAACAGAATCACCAATTTTCCAATTGTTTGTTATTGAATTCCCTTCGATGTAAATAGCTGAATTGATACCTTGTCCATCTTGTATAGCGAGGCTTCTTGGGTTTGACCCTGAAGTGAATATACCAGTAGCTGTAACAACTCCATTCACACTAATTCCACTTAATGAGTCACCATTCCAAATGGTTGCTCCATTTGCAGGGTTTGGTGCAAATTGTAAATCTCTGATGTTTTTAACACCATCTGCAGTTACATAATAAAATGATCCATTGGCAAATGTATCTGGCACAACCGTTGATAAATTTCTGCCATCAGTTGCTCTGATATAAAATTTAACAATTGTGTTTCCGCTAAACTGAGGTATTTTACCTCTCCAGTTATCAGACGTAGCATCTTTTACCATATCAACATTACTGAACACAGACGAATCTTTGTGTGCGTAGTATAATTTAGTTAAAGTAAGTGCGGTATCAGATAAAATTCGGGTAGAAATGGTTACTGAATCTGTTGGAGTTACAATAATTGGCATGCGGCTACGAAGCCCTATGCTTGGCGGGCATACATTACATGGTCCAATATCACTAGGCGACATTGGTGCAATTCCATAACGGCTTACGCCACCGATTTGGTATTCAGTTATAATTCCCCTTATATAGGTTAAACCTGTACCAATGGCTGGTGGTAAAAAGTTATTCGGTATTTTAGGTACAGTGTCTTCGTTGTCATCATTACGCAAATAAGCTGAAACATCACGTATATCTAATTGGTTTCCGGCATTGTCTTGTATTGCCCAATTCCATCTTGTGCCAAAAGGTGATACCCCAACAACCCTCACATCCCTGATTTCAACCAATACACCTTCCCATTTTTCTCCAATAGCCTTTTTTTGCAGCCATGTTCCTGCCGTAGGGTTACCTGTCATTAAAGAATCTGCTGTGATTACGGTATAAACTGGTTGGTAGATATCTAAATCAAATTGCTCAACCGCGTTACTCCAGTTAGAGTCATTCCTTAAAACATTCATTTGTGTTTCACCTTGGAAGTTAGCAAATTTTCCAGTAACGCGTACTTTATAGCCAGGAATCATGTTTTCGTAAAACTTAGTTTCGGTAATAAAGTTAGGTAAAGTAGGACGTCCTGCCGCTGGCGTTGTTGATGGATCACACATGACTAAAACACCGCTCCAAGGGCCTCCGCCTTCTTTTTGAATATATGCAGCTTTCCTACTAGTTGCTGACAATCCATAAGTTTTAGGATTTGATACCACGATACCATCAAAACGTACGATATCTTTGTAAGTAGGGTTTACGAAAGTAGGACTGATGTAATCTGGCAAATCCACAATTGGAGTTGCAGTTAATTTACTTTGATTTACAAACTGCACCGAATCAATCGGAATGATTGGATACGGGTTTTGTGCTTTAAGCGAAACTGTTGCTATTAGCAGCATAATCGCGAGTAATTGTTTTTTCATTATGGTATTGATTTTTTATTGTTCTTTTATTTAATGATGGCAAATTTTCCAATATCTAATTTCCCAGTTTTTTCGTCTTTTACTGCAAATAAATAAACGCCTGTGCTTATAGTGCCTTTGCTATTTGATAAAATATCCCAAGCATGTTCCCCGCCACTAAATACTTTTTTGCCGGTTTGCCCATAACGTTCAAACCATTGTATGTCTTCACCTTGGTAAGTGCTTGCATCGTGCGCAAGGTTTGCAACCAAATCGCCACTGCTGGTGTATATGCTAATGGTACATTTTGCAGGTAAATTGGTAAAGTATATTTTTTTGCTGCGTGAGTTTGCGCCATCCCAAGCCGCTGAAGTTTGGTATGGATTAGGATAAACTCCCACACGGTTTTCTGTATTTTCTGTTATGGCTTGTGCGTTACTTCCTGTATAAACGCTAAAAGCATTTTCAGTAAAAGAAGATTCTAAAGAAGCCAAGTTTATCGCTTCATCACCTTTATCAAATGCAGTGAGGATAAACAAATATTGCCAACCATTTTGCAGGTTATTAATTTCGTATTTGTTGGTATATGGAGTGCTGTCTCCCTCAAAATAAATTGGCGATGACAAGGATACCGCTTCAAAACCATTGTTGTAACCGTTGTTGTTTCCAGCAGAATCCCATTGTGCAATTAAATTCCGTTGGTCAATTAAATTACCAACTAAATCATCTCCTGGGTTGGTTTTATACAATCGATATCCTTCAAAATCTTTTTTGCGGGAAATTGGATCAATAGATGTTTCTGATGTATTGTCCCAGTATATTTCTACTTTATTATTACTGCTTATAATTTTTGTTTTGGGTGTTTTTGGCGGTTCAGGCAGTACATATCTATTTATTTTTCCATCACCATTGGCATCATTTTCTGCACGGTATTTTCCATCTTCATTCACATCTTCGCCTACATAAGTAGCACGTGTACGAGCTAAAAAAGAGGTTAATTCAGATCTGGTTTCAAAGGTTGATACCGTACCATTATTTACGGGTGGCGAACCATCATCTTTTTTTGATGCACAAACAAATGCCATTACATAATTAAAACTTTCTCCTGGCTCCAAACTAATAAGTGGACCTGCAGTAAGCAATTGAATCCAGTTGTTGGGTGTACCATTAAATGGGCCAATAGCAGATTGATAAAGTTGCAACGAATCAACACTAACCTTCATTCGGTTATAGCGCTCTTGCTCGTTAGCTGGTGCAATCCAAGGTGCATTAACCGAATTAAAATTCCAGAAATTATAATTTACTTGGGGCTTAGGCCAACCACGTTGTAAAAAAGTATCAGGCTTATCAGGGTTAAAAAACATACCTCTATATTCTATACCCAAAAATTGTATAGCTCCGTAAGAGTTAATATATTCTAAGTCATCAGCGCCTAAATCACTTAACCATGCATAAATTGTTTTGTATTTGGTATCAATACCATTGCGTCCTTTGTTAAAAAAGTTGGTACCCGTTTGGCGTGTTATGTTTACGTTTCTAACAACCAAATCGCTCCATTGTCCAACATAAACACTATCCCAACGTTTGTTGCTGGTATTGGTAATTTTATAGTTACAAATCACAAAAAAATCTGCAAACGAATAATTCCAAGCGTAGGTTTCTAGTTTAACATGCGCACGTAAAGGTTGCGTATGTCCGCCAATTGGGGTTGATGTTCCCGGAACAATAGTGGCGGTATCACTAAACTGCATTACAAAATCTTGGTGCGAAATAGCAGATGAAGAAAAAACAGAACTAGATGTTAAAGAAGATCTTTCTTGTATTGGAGTTAGTGGGGTAAATTCAAATCCAGATCCGCCCGTACTATATCCACTTGATGCATCAGCGGCACTAGTAGATACCAAAGCCTGACCATCAACCAACGCCCCTAACCAAATGCCTGATTCAAACAAATGCTCGTTACCCTTTTGAGGGTATGCCATACTTGGTAAACCTTGGGTATTGCTTCTAACACCCGGGCGACCTACAGTGCCTGCATTACTTAACGCAAGTTTAATACGTCCTGCATCTGTTGATTTTTGTGTAAACAGAACCTGCGCCTTCATCGAAGCCGCTCCTAATAATATGATTAATAATAACTTAATGCGCATGAATTTTTCGTACCGACTTACAAATATGCAGTTTTTAAACTTTTTGTGCGCTATAATCACTTTAACTATCTTGTTATCATTTTGATTATTAAATAAGCTCCTCACTAACAAGCACTAGAGTGAGATTAATTAATTGTAAATCCTTGTTAAATTAACCAACTGATAGTACTTAGTAAAGTATAGCTTAATATGATTAAGGATTTTGTCAACTTGTATTTATGAAATTTGTTTGTTAAGAAATTATAAAGTGCAGTAAAATCAGGCATTAACCCAAATGCACATTATGAGATAATTAAGCATTTTTTTTTGCTTTACCAAATAATCGACATGTGTATAAATAACATTTTATAATCAATGTGTTAGGATGTTTGGTGTGGTGCTATTAACAAGATGTACACAATAAATTACAATGCTGTGCATAACATTTAGTCAAACTAAAATATGATAACTTAAACTACATTTGATAGCTAACCCCAAAAGTAAACACCGTATTAAAAGAAGAACATGGCAGAGTTAAGAAAAAAAACAATGACCAAAAAAACAGATACCACTCAAATAATAGAGAATGGAAAATTGCAGCCACAAGCTGTTGATTTAGAAGAAGCGGTATTAGGTGCATTGATGCTCGAGAAAAATGCCATTACTGTGGTATCTGATATTTTAAAGCCTGAAAGTTTTTATAAAGATTCGCATCAAATCATATTTCAATCGATAAAAACTTTATTTAGTAACGCGCAACCAATAGATATCCTAACTGTAACATCCGACTTACGTAAACAAGGACAGTTAGAAATTGTTGGCGGTGCATACTTTATCACTTCTCTTACCAACCGAGTAGCATCGGCAGCTAATATAGAATACCACGCTCGTATCATTGCACAAAAGTTTATTCAACGTGAGCTTATTCGTATTTCAACAGAAATACAGCGCGATGCGTTTGAGGACAGTGCTGATGCTTTTGAATTGTTGGATAAAGCCGAGCATAAATTGTTTGAAGTTTCGCAAGGGAACATCAAGCGCGATTACAAACAAATGAATACCATTGTTCGTGAGGCCATTCGAGATATTGAAGGATTAAAAGACAAAGAAGGTGGTTTAACGGGTATACCTTCAGGCTTTACTAAATTGGATAGGATTACATCTGGTTTTCAAAAATCAGATTTGGTTATATTAGCAGCTCGTCCGGGTATGGGTAAAACGGCAATGGTTTTGTCGGTAGCGCGTAATGCTTCTTTATTATCTGAGCAGCCTAGAGCTATTGCAATTTTCTCTTTAGAGATGAGCAACAAGCAATTGGTAACGCGTATGATTAGTGGCGAATCTGAGATTCAGGGTGAAAAATTAAGAAAAGGAACATTAGCACCACATGAGTGGGAACAGCTAAATACGAAGGTGGCACGTTTAAGTGAAGCGCCAATATTTATTGACGACACGCCTGCATTAAGTGTGTTTGAATTACGAAGCAAATGCCGCAGATTAAAGGAACAAAACAATATTGAAATGATTATCATCGATTACTTGCAGTTAATGCGTGGCGATGATTCAAACAATAAAAACGGTAATCGCGAACAAGAGGTAAGTTACATATCTAGATCATTAAAAGCATTGGCAAAAGAACTCGATGTGCCTGTTATTGCATTAGCGCAATTAAGTCGTGCTTCAGAAAAACGTGGTGCAGCTGCTATTCCAATGTTATCAGATTTACGTGAATCGGGTTCTATTGAGCAGGATGCTGATATGGTAATGTTTATATATCGTCCAGAGTATTACGGCATCACAGAGTTTGAAGACGGAGGAAGTACACATGGTGTTGCAGAGTTACACATTGCAAAACACCGTAACGGTTCGTTAGATTCACTTCGATTAAGATTCGTACATGAATTTACGAAGTTTAAAGATTTGGAAGAACATGATTTTGGTGTGAATGATGCGCCAAGTTTTAGCAATGACGAAATGGGTGGATTTAGCAATATGGGAACTATCACTCGTAGCAGTAAACTAAACGATATGAGTCAAGACGATGACGAATTTACTCCTCCACCGTTTTAGTTTTTAATTATTTTTTATTGATCAAAAAAAGTATCTGACATCCTTAGCAATTTTTGTTAAGGATGTTTTGTTTTTCAGTAGTTTCTGATGTTGCTGTTATAGCAAAATGCAGGTTAATTTTATTCGTTTTAAAAATAATCGTTAAACACTAACAATTTCTTTAATTTGCGGCACTTTATAAGCTAAAACTTATCATGCAATTCAATAAAAAACATCACAGTAACGACACTTTATTAAATTTATACAAAGGCATGCTTAAACCTCGAATGATTGAGGAAAAAATGCTGATTTTATTGCGTCAGGGGCAAGTTAGTAAATGGTTTAGTGGTATTGGTCAAGAGGCCATTAGTGTTGGTGTTACACAGGCACTACATAAAGATGAATATATACTTCCACTGCACCGTAACTTGGGTGTTTGGACCAACCGTGATATGCCTTTTTCGAAATTATTTTCACAATGGCAAGGTAAATTAAACGGCTATTCAAAAGGACGCGAACGTTCGTTTCACTTTGGTACAAATGAACATCATATTGTTGGAATGATTTCGCACTTAGGAGCTATGCTTGGTGTAGCTGATGGTATTGCACTTGCTCATAAACTTAAAGGCGAACAAAAAGTTAGTGTAGTTTTTAGCGGTGATGGTGGTGCCAGCGAAGGAGATTTTCATGAAGCAATAAATACTGCAGCGGTTTGGGATTTACCGGTAATATTTTTGATAGAAAATAATGGTTATGGACTATCAACACCAAGTAACGAGCAGTTTCGCTGCAAAAACTTTATTGATAAGGCGGTAGGTTATGGTATACAAGGTTATAAAGTAGATGGTAACAATATTTTAGAAGTATATGATATGGTAAATAATCTTGCCAGTAGTATGCGCTCTAATCCTCGTCCAATAATATTGGAGTGTATGACATTCCGTATGCGCGGACATGAAGAGGCATCAGGTACAAAATATGTTCCACAAGAGTTGTTTGATGAGTGGGGTAAAAAAGATCCAATTGCTAACTACGAAAACTGGTTGAAAGCGGAGGGTATTTTAACCGATGCAATGATTGCCGAATACCGAGTAACATTTAAAAAAGAAATTGATGAAGGAGTAGAAGCCGTTCAGGCTGAACCTGAAATTATACCTAGAACAGAAATAGAAATAGCTGATGTATATGCACCAGTACCTTTTCAAAGCAGTGAAAATTTCGGTCATTTACAACATGTAACTGTTAAACCTGCCACTGATAATAAATCACGCAAACGTTTGGTTGATGCTATAAGTGATGGATTAAAATTGAGCATGCGTAAACATGAAAATTTGGTATTGATGGGCCAGGATATTGCAGAGTATGGTGGGGTATTTAAAATAACACAAGGTTTTGTGGAAGAGTTTGGCAAAGGTCGTGTTCGCAATACACCTTTGTGCGAAAGCGCTATTTTAGGTGCAGCATACGGACTTTCTGTAAAAGGAATGAAATCCATGATGGAAATGCAGTTTGCCGATTTTGTGAGTGTAGGCTTTAACCAAATTGTAAATAATTTAGCAAAAAGTTATTACCGTTGGGGTCAAAATGCCGATGTGGTGGTGCGCATGCCAACTGGTGCAGGCGTTGGTGCAGGACCATTCCACTCGCAAAGTAATGAGGCTTGGTTTTTTCATGTTCCTGGATTAAAAGTAGTTTACCCAAGTACACCAGGAGATGCCAAAGGTTTATTGGCTGCAAGTTTATCCGATCCAAATCCGGTAATGTTTTTTGAACATAAAGCTTTGTATCGTTCAGTTGAGTTAGAAGAAGAAGTGTATGATGATTATTATGAGATTGAAATTGGCAAAGCTCGTAATGTTAAAGAAGGTAATGAAGTAAGTATCATTACTTATGGAGCTGGTGTTCATTGGGCTACAAAGCATTGTGAAGAAGCCAATATTGATGCCGATATTATTGATCTACGTACCTTATTGCCTTGGGATAAAGATGCCGTAATAAATAGTGTGCGTAAAACAGGTAAAGCATTTATTTTACATGAAGATACCTTAACCGGAGGTATAGGTGCCGAGATTGCATCATTCATTGCCGAGTACGCATTTAAATATTTAGATGCTCCTGTTAAACGTAGTGCAAGTCTTGATACTGCTGTTCCGTTTAATGTAGATTTAGAACAAAACTTTTTACCCAAAGAACGTTTTAAATTGGAGCTAGATGAGTTGTTAAATTTTTAATGTATAACTACTTTGTTTAAATATAAGAATACCTATTTCTGGATTTTTATTGTAACACTTATAGTAAGTATATCATTATACTTCTTTGTGAAACAATGGAAGATAAAGCAACTCCCCTTTAATGAGTTTATGTTGGAAACAGCAAATAACATAAACGAAGATTGTCCAAAAATGATTGATGAACACACCCGTTTGGATGATGTATTGGCTATGCCGCCAAATGAGTTAATTTATAATTACACTTTAGTAAATATAGATATGGATGACGTAAACATGAATAATGTTACACCATCACTTGAGGCAATGTTGTTAAAAACTGTAAAAGAAAATAACGAGTTTAAAATCTTTAGGGAAAATAAAACCACCATAACTTATCGTTACTTTGATAAAGAAGGGATGTTTATGCTAAAAATAGACATTTCTCCAGAAAAGTATTTGGATTAAGTAAGGGGATTTATCTTCTGGAGTAAAACAGTTAGCATTTAATTTTTAAGGTACAAGTATGATGAGTTTGAAACCTAATATAATAAATACCCATAGAATTTGGAATAATTGTTATAGGGAGTTTTAAACTAATAAAGTTGAATACACTACAAGCTTAATTTTCTATATTAGCTTTAATACTTGCTAAGCCATTATCTAAAGTAGTAGCGGTGTTTTTAGTAACAAACGGTATCATGTAACGTTTAATCGGATTATTGCCGACATTTCCGCTGTCAATCCAATGTAATTCGGTAGTATTAGCATCTATAGCTTTAAAAGTAAATACACCAGCTGCAGTTCTTTCAGCACGGTTTACACTCAAAATAAATTGTAAGCTACTGTCTTTTTTGTAGCCAATTGTTTCAAAATAACCTTGCCCCAATAATGCACCATAAAAATACTGGCGTGAACCAATTGTATTTTCTGTTTTATTGTAAAAATAATACAGGGTACTATCTACATTTTTATTCCATAAACTCCATTTTTCCCAATTGTGATAATTACTTAAGTAAGCAAAGGTTTCGTTAACGGGTTTGTTTATGGTAATACTACGCTCAACATAATAGGTGTGAGGAAATAATCTTGATCCCAATACAAATGCAAGTACAATTGCAAAAATGATAAAGTAAATTTTAAACAGTTTCATTACAGCAATTAGTTAGTAAATAATAAATAAAAAAATACTGCAGGTATGGCTAAAAACAAACCATCAAAACGATCTAATACACCACCATGTCCAGGTAAAATAGTACCACTATCTTTAATATGTAAATTTCGCTTTAATAACGATTCAAATAAATCTCCAAAGGTTCCAAATATTACCACCAATAGTGAAATCAGCATCCAATCAAAAGTGGTTACATCATCAAACCCAAGTAAATTAGATATACCATAAGCTACAATTAAACTTAGAATTGCCCCGCCAATGCTGCCTTCCAAAGTTTTTTTGGGTGATATGCGTTCAAATAATTTGGTCTTGCCAAAACTGCGTCCAGCCAAATAAGCACCAGTATCGCTAGTCCATAACAATAAAAAGAAACCCATGGGTAATCCTGGACTATAGCTTAATGAGTTTAAGAACCCCATTTTGGCTAACATAACAATAGGCATAGTAATATATAACAAACCTAAAATTTGAAAAGCCAAAGTAGAAAACTCGTTATGTGTACGTTCAAATAGTTTTATGATAAACATAAACATAAAAATTGGGATGAGATTGTAATACCATGCCAACGATAAGTCGGCCGAAAATATCATAGCAAACATGATAAAAATAACACTTCCACAAATAATACCTAAATACTTTTCTAACCAACGTTTATCAGGTAATACCAGTTCATAAAATTCGAGTAAACATAAAAAGTTAATTACAAACAGTAAAATAAAAAAGCTAAACTCACTAAACATAGTTGCTGCTATAACAGCCGATACAAAAATAGATCCCGTTATGCTGCGTTGTACAAAATTACTGTTCATTGTTTGGGTTATTATTTATTAAATCTAATGCTGTAACCACATCATTTGCGGGGCAATATATTTCAATTACTCCAAATGCCTGATAGCTACTGTCTCTTTTATTCATGCTAACTGCATTAATGCCATGTTCTTTTAGCATTTGAATAATTATTTCGGCTTCAATAGGGTTACCGGTTTGATATATTTTATTGAAATCACTCGCCATTATACCACACACGTTTAAAGGTAATGTTGCGCAATATCCATAACAAGCTTATGGTTAATATAACGCTTCCTGTATTTATCAACCATGATTCAAAAACGTAACCGTCTTGCATTATGGTTGGTAAATTATTTTTTATTGGGGTGTAACTGCTTACAACTGTAAAGGCATTGTTTACAAAATGCATGATGATACTAATCCATAAATTGCCTGTAAATAAATAAGCATAACCTAAAGCTGCACCTAATACTAAACGAGGAATAAAACCGTAAAACTGTCCATGAAATGCGCTAAAAACAATGGCCACTATCCAAACAGTAAAATGTTTTTTACCTGTTGTTAAACGTATAAAATTTTGTAGTACACCTCTAAACAAAAACTCTTCGCCAATAGCAGGTATTATAGCAATTACGATTAGGTTTATCCATAATACATCTAATGAATCTGCCTTAATAAATGCCTGAGTGAATTGTGCTGCAAGTTCTTCTGCAGCTTTCATTTCTGTTTCTAATTGTGCCATAGATGCAGGCAGCTTTAAAAAACTGTTAACATAAATAAGCCAACTTATAAATGGCATAGCAGTTAAAACAACTAATATGGCTAATATAATTTCAATTGGTTTGGTTTTTCGGTTTAGTTTTAAAAACTCTGCAGGTATCTGATGCATAGATTTACAAAAGTACCAAGCTGGATAAATAAATAAACCTGCCGATGTTAATGCTTGAATGTATTTAAGTGCATTAATATTTGCGGTTGATTTAAATTCAGTTAATAAAGTTGGATTACTTAAAAAATCAACACCAAATATTGGTTTGCTTGTATATAAGGCTATGCTATAAGCAAAGCCTGCAAACACCAACATCATACCTGCTAAAATAAACATGCGGGTAATAAAAAATACAACGGGGTGCTCCCAAAACAAATTCTTTTCAGTCATTTACCTATTTTTGCCATGCAAATATAACAATGGTTAAGATAGGAAACATAGAATTGGGTGAATTCCCTCTATTACTTGCCCCCATGGAGGATGTAAGTGATCCGCCTTTTAGGGCAGTATGCAAAGACAATGGGACAGACCTGATGTATACCGAATTTATAAGTAGTGAGGGTTTGATAAGAGATGCGATAAAAAGCCTTAAGAAGCTAGATATATTTGATTACGAGCGCCCTATAGGTATACAAATATTTGGTGGTGATGAAGAATCTATGGAGTTGGCAGCTAAAATAGTTGACGCTACTAATCCTGATTTGTTGGACATTAACTTTGGGTGTCCTGTAAAAAAAGTAGTATGCAAAGGAGCAGGGGCGGCTATTTTAAAAGATTTACCTCAAATGGTAAAAATAACCGATCGCGTAGTTAAATCAACAAAATTGCCTGTTACCGTAAAAACGCGTTTGGGTTGGGATGATAATACGAAGAACATTGAAGAAGTTGCCGAACGTTTATTTGATGTAGGTATTAAAGCATTGTCGATTCACGGCCGAACACGTGCCCAATTATATAAAGGCGAAGCCGATTGGACTTTAATTTCTAAAGTTAAAAACAACCCACGCATACAAATTCCAATTTTTGGTAATGGCGATATAGATTCGGCACCAAAAGCTTTGGAGTATCGAAATAAATACGGTGTTGATGGAATTATGATTGGTAGAGCGGCTATTGGTTATCCTTGGATTTTTAATGAAATAAAGCATTACATGTCTACAGGCCAATTATTGGCAGCACCATCTTTAATAGAGCGTGTAGAGGTTGTTCGTAAACATTTAAATTTTAGTGTGAAATGGAAAGGCCCTGTTGTTGGGATATTTGAAATGCGCAACCACTACAGTCAATATTTTAAGGGTATTCCAAATTTCAAGGCATACAAAACCAAGTTGGTTATGGCTCCAAATCAAGAGAGCATTATCGAAACATTAAACGAAATAATTGTCAAATATGAAGGAATGACACTTTCTGTTTAAATTAATCTTAAAATAAAAAGTCGGCATGGGTAAAACACATGCCGACTTTTTTATGCCGAGTGGTGGTTGTTTATTCTAACACAATACGTTTTACCAATCTATTTTTACTGTGTTGTATTTCTAATAAATAAACACCCTTATTCAGGTCGTGTACATTAATACTATGGATATTTATACCTTTGGAAAGGTTTATGTTATGGGTCTGAACTACTTGTCCTAGCATGTTTATAATTCTTACATCAGCCTGGCTATTTTCTAAGCCTTCTAATTTTAAGTTAATAACTGTTTTAGCAGGTATAGGATAAATACTTAAGTTTCGAATCGCTAAATTTTCATTTAAACCAACAGCAGGTGTTACATTAACTACCATCGAACTTGCAATACTTTGGCAACTCGCACTATTACGTGAAATAACCAATAGGGTAGCCGTATCAACTACATTAAATCTTGCACTGATAGTTGCTGAATTATTGCCACTTAATATGCTTCCCTTACCACCAGCAATACTCCAAATATAAGTTAAGCCACTTTCTGCGGTTACATTGTAGTTGTTGGCTTCGCCACGAACTGGCGCATTAGTACCTGTAATGTTCCCAACTGTTGGGCGAGGTAATAAACTGTATGTTTTAGCTAGTGATTCGTTTGATGAGCATCCACCTGTAGTAGTTATTGCAGAATATGAACCTGAATCTGTTGCACCATATGTTTTAGCATTAGCACCACTAATTACATTTCCGTTTTTATACCATTGGTTGCCATTATTCGCGCTTGAAGTAAGCGTGGCAGAACCACCTGTGCAAAATGCCAGACCTGTAATATTTGATGTAACAATTGGGGTGCTTGGTTTGGCATCAACTCTAACATTTATACTTGAAGATATTTCGCATGTGCCGTTAAAATTAGCTACACGGTATGTTCCATTTTGTTTTGCATAAACTTGCTGTGTGTTTTGTGCAATTAGAACCTCGTTTGCATACCATCTTATGGTTCCGCTAGTATCTGTGCTTAACAAAACGCTATCACCTATGCAAAATTCAGTTACACCTGTAGCTCTAATGTTTGGCTTTGTTGGTTTAGCAACCACAGTAATATAATTGCTTAGTGTAATACTATCACTACCACTTGCATTACTTGCTTTTAGTTTAACGTTGTACACACCAGGAGTGCTGTATGTAACTATGGGGTTTCTTTGAGAAGATGCGTTTATGTTTGCGCCTGTAAAATTCCATTCCCATGCTGTAGGGAAATTAGTAGACTTATCTGTAAATGCTACAGGCTCATCTGTGCAAACCATATTTCTTGATTGGAAAGAAGCAACAGGTTTTAATAGTGTTCCGTCTACACTGATGTTATCAATGTATAAATTATTGCCATATCTGTTAAAACTTTCAAATTTTAGCGTAACACTAGATTGTCCTGCAAATTGAGCCAACGAAATTGTTTTACATCCAGATCCTGTTCCCCCACCACACCAATTGCTTGCCGCTGAAGGCAAGAATGAAGTTTGTGAACCAAAAGGATAAGAAGCTTCTTGGTAGGTAGCAAAATTGCCTGTACCGTTTTCGCCAAATCCTTGTAGTCTTGTCCATGTAGCTCCGCAGTTGGTACTTGCGTATACAATTAAGCTGTCTGTTTGGTTAGAGCCTCCATATCTGGTATAGGCATGTTTAAATGTTAAGTTTACATTGGTGTGGGTACTTAAATTTAACGCTGGAGCAATAAGCGCATCGCGTTGCCCTGTTGTGCTGTAGTCGTAAAAATTTATTCCTACAGATGTATTGCCAGGCGAAATTCCACTGGTAGAGTATAATGCCCATGTTGTTGCTGCATCAGGGTTTTGATTGGTCCATGAGTTAATAGTTGGTGAGTTACTCTCAAATGTTTCTATGAATGGTAAAGATTTACCACCAACAGTAATATAATCAGTTTTGTAAACAGAATCTGTACCTAAACCGCCAACAATTTTTAACAATACTGGGTATATACCTGGAGTATTATAAGTAATTACAGGATTAGTTAATGTTGATGTTGATGGTGTTCCGCCTGGGAATGACCAGTTGCGTTGAGATACGGCTCCAGTTGAACCATCAGTAAATGTAACTGTTTGGCCAACACAAATAATATTGTTGGTAGATGAGAATTGAGCAAGTGGTTTTTCAACACCATTGCTAATAAGTAACGAAAATGCTTGACTTCCGCCTACCAATGTTCCTTTATGTGAAATGGTTAAAGTATAGTTACCTGTAGTTGGTGCAGCAATAGAAATTACTTCAATGTTATCACGCGAATTATCGCCTGTAGTTGCAGCAGCAGCTGGGTTTGCAGGGTCTAAAATAAATGGGCTAAATACTGTATTATCACTTTGGCGTGTTAGTCGAATGTCTAAATCATTCACTAACATTTTGGTTGAGTTATCCAAAAGATTTGACGTAACGGGTGTTCCTGGTCTATCTGTCCAAGAAATTGTAACTTTAAGTGGCTTACCTGCATCTGCACTAAACTGTAAATTTTGTTGAGTACCTGATGTTAATGTTCGCTCTTCTAATTTGTTAATACCAGAATCGTTAATAAATTTAACTGCTGAAGCGGTGTTCATCAAACCCCAACCAAATCTGTAATCAGGTCCTTCGCTTGTTCCAGCCTCATCAGCTGTATGTATAACCAAACCCTTTAAGCTTGCCGCACGCATGTATTTGTTTTTACGAGCGAAATAATGTTGTTGTACTAAAAGGAGCGATCCTGTAACTGCTGGTGTAGCCATTGAGGTACCTTGTATAGTGCTGTATGCTGTGTTACTTGAGCTATATGTTGAATAAATAGAAACACCTGGACTAACCACATCAGGTTTAATTCTACCGTCATCTGTAGGTCCCCATCCACTAAATGAACTCATTACCACATCACTTGATTTAGTCCATCCGTTACCAGTATTTCCACCTATTTTGTTAACTGCACCTACTGTTAAAATATTTTTTGATGTAGCATAAGTTGATACACAATCATAACCTAAAACTCCTCCATCTTTAAGTGGAGCTGTTCCTGATCCTAAGGTGCCATCTGCATGATACCATGTGGTGGAACCGGATAAATTATCTCCTCTGTCGTTACCAGCTGCTTTACAGATTAAATAGTTTGGATAAGTAAATGCAATATCATCCCAAGCTTCTGCATCATCATTGTATAATCCAAATTTATAATCTTCAACGGTGCTTATAAATCGATCTCCAAACCACTCCCATCTCGCTAATGCTTGATCATAACTCCAACCACAAACATTTCCATAAGAGTGGTTAGATAGTAACATACCTGCAGCAGCAGCTTGTATCATTTCAGAGTTGTCATTTGACCAATCATAAGCTTTTAAAGTCGCAGCGTATGCCATTCCCTTGGCATTGGCATCAATACCACTTGCAATCATTGTTCCAGCAACATGTGTAGCATGGTCGCTGAGCTGAGTAGCTCCATCGGTTTGGGTAACACGCCCAGTTAGTTCTTGGTGTGTGGTTCTAACTGCACCTCCATCCCAAATCCCCAAACGATTTGTCATGTTTGCTCCTGTTAAACTGATGCCTATTGTGCCTCCTGGCCAAACTTTGTTGGTAGACAAGGTTCTTCCTGCACCAATATTGTAAGTAGTATTATAAATGATTTGTCCAGTAGGACTTACATACATGGCCTCTTTTATACTTCCGTCCGAGTATGTTGTACGTGCATTTAAATTTCGTTCTTTGAGTATTTTTTGAAGTTCAACTTTTCTTAAAACCTCTTTTTCATACAAAACAATTTCTAATGGCCTTTTAGATATGTCTTCTTGATGAGCCAATTGGCCTATTGCCGGGGAAAGAGATGCTACAAATAATAGGATAAATATACTTTTTTTCATGTTAATTATTTTGTCGTATTGAGTTTAGTTGTTTATTCTTTTTGACGTTCCTAAGTTTTTCTTTTTAGGTAAAAGATGTTCCGTATTTACTTCAAATTGATACCATTGCTTTTGATAAAAAATCTTGCCTTGTGCATGAACAGCTATTGAATGCCCTGATTCAGCCACATTACATTTGATTGCAATTAAAGGTAAAAATCTTTTATTTTGGGTAAAAGTTATGTCATTGTTATCTATCATCAATACTTGTACCCTATGATTTCGAAATGTAGTATCGGTGAGCATACCTTCGGGTATGTTATTAATTTGAATCAAACGGTTATCAGTTGATAACAGGGCAATGTTGATGACATTGTTAATCCATTCAATTTTTTGAGTTTTAATTTTAAATGGGATAGCCTTTTTTTGATGATTTAAAAGCTTCACATAATTGTGGTTTCCACCAGTAAATGCGCTTATACTTATAATTAAGAGTATTAAAAATATTTTATTTCTATTTAGCATATTAATCAAATGTAGACATTTTGTATAAATTTTCATGCCAATTTTATAACTTCATAAATAAGGCATTAATTTGTAAAACTTATCATTAACAAAACATAACTTGAAACAACATATTCCCAATGCAATTACATCAGCAAACCTACTGTTTGGCTGTTTATCCATATTAAGTGCAATACAAGGAGATTTAGTGATGGCCTCAATTTATATTGGCGTTTCTGCCATTATGGATTTTTTTGACGGATTTGTTGCACGTTTGTTACACGTAAGTGGTGAGTTGGGTAAACAACTCGACTCATTGGCAGATGTGGTTAGTTTTGGAGTAGCACCAGGGTTTATTTTTTATAGTATAGCTGGCACTTGCTTTGGTCAAGGTTTTTGTATCAATCAATATACCTTTCTTCTTATACCAGTATTTTCAGCAATTAGGCTCGCAAAATTTAATTTAGATACTCGCCAAAGCGATAGTTTTATTGGAGTGCCAACTCCTGCAAATGCAATTTTTATAGCGAGCTTACCTTTAATTTTAAATAACGACAGTTACGGAATAACTCACTTAATAGAGCATAGTTGGTTTTTAACAGCATTTCCTATTTTATCTGCCTATTTATTAGTTGCCGAACTTCCATTACTTGCTCTTAAATTTAAGCATTTCAAATTTACAGGCAATGAGGCTAGGTATGTTTTAATCATCTCATGTATTTTAAGCGCATTAATTTTCAAATTTGCTGGTATAGCTTTAAGTATTATCATTTATATTTTAATTTCAGTTGTTAATAATTTTAATGTAAAAAACAAGGTTGCTTAAATCAACTTGCAGGCAAATGAATATAGATTTTAGTATACAAATTGATGTTTCCGAAAATTAATGAACATGAGTATAACGCATTTTAAATTATTCTCAGCCTCATTAAAGTTTCTTGTTGTGGGTGCTTTAATCTTGTTTTGTAACAAAAGGCTTAGTGCACAAAATATAAATTATGCCCGCAAAGTAATTGCAGATTTGTGTGCCCCCGAGATGTATGGCAGAGGTTATGTGAATAAAGGTGATTATATAGCAGCGCGCTACATTCGTGAAGAACTTAAAACAGCTAAAGTAAAATCTTTTACTCCAGAGTATTTTCAAGAATTTGGTTTTCCTGTAAGTGTTTTCGCTGATGAGGTAAGTATGGTTATTGACAATCAAAGTTTAATTCCTGGGGAGCATTTTATTGTAGCTGCAGGATGTCCAACTGTTGATGGGATTTTTAAATTACTTTGGGTTGATAGCGCCATGATTGATAATCAATCATTATTTAATCAAATTGAAAAGCAGATTTTACGTCAAACATTTCTTGTATTTGGCGATGTTAAGAATCAAAATTTAATATATCCTGAAAGGCTAAAACAATTAATGTTAAGCCCATTTAAAGCTAGGGGTATAATTCATGCCAGCGAAAAAAAATTAACTTGGAGTGTTGCTACAAAATGGGATGCATTTGCAACAATTTTTGTTAAAGATGGATTGTTAAAGCCATATCAAACTAGTGTAAAACTAGTTATTACCCCTCAAATAAAAAGTCATAATACACAAAATGTGATAGCTTATGTTGAAGGTAGTAAATACAAAGATTCATTTATAGTATTTACCGCACATTATGATCATTTAGGAATGATGGGTAGAGATGCGATTTTCCCTGGAGCCAATGATAATGCAAGTGGTGTGGCTATGTTGTTGGATTTGGTAAAATTTTACAGTAAAAACAAACCCGATTACAGCATTGCTTTTATCTTCTTTGCTGGAGAAGAAGCGGGTTTATTTGGATCCTATTTTTATAACGAAAATCCGTTATTCCCTCTTAAGCAAATTTCGTTGCTATTAAATTTAGATTTAATGGGTACTGGTGATAAAGGCCTCACTGCTGTAAATGCGACAGTTTTCCCAGATGAATTTCAGGAATTACAGCTGGTAAATATGGATGGAGATTATTTGCCAACGATAGCATCCCGTGGAAAAGCTCAAAACAGTGATCATTACTATTTTACCGAGAATGGTGTGAAATCGTTTTTTTTCTACTTAATGGGTGATTATCATTTTTATCATGATATTGATGATAAAGCTGATACGTTGCCACTAAGTAAATACAATGAAGCATTCAAACTCATTCAGCAATTTACCGATAATTATCAAAAGGTAGAATAGCTGCTTTTAATACATATGGTGTATATTTTGAAGTTGTTTAACTGCTTCAAAACGCTTAAAATTACCAAAATTTACCTTATGTCAGTTTTTGGCTCTCTTGTAACGTGGTATTTAAAAAAACGTATTCCTTTTATCGAGGAGATGATGGAACGTCCAGCAGATACGCAAATGCAGGTATTCCAAAAACTAATTAACCAGGCTCGCTATACTGAATGGGGAATTCAGTATGATTATAGGTCAATAAAAACTATCCATGAATTTAAGCAACGTGTACCAATTGGTAATTACGAAACACACAAACCATATATAGATAGGATGATGAAAGGGGAGCAAAATTTACTTTGGCCCACTGATGTTACTTGGTTTGCAAAATCAAGTGGAACAACAGCAGCAAAAAGTAAATTTATCCCTGTAACCTTCGACTCGCTAGAAGAGTGTCATTTTCAAGGTGGAAAAGACGCTTTGATGTTCTACCAACTCCAACGTGAAGACAGTAAAATTTTTGATGGAAAAGGCTTAATTATGGGAGGTAGCCATCAAATAAATAAGTTTCATGAGGGCGATTCATACTATGGTGATTTAAGTGCTGTGATGATGCAAAATATGCCTTTCTGGGCACAATATTTTCGCACCCCCGATTTAAGCATTGCCATTATGGATAATTGGGATGAGAAAATTGAAAAGATGGCCTTAGCAACATTAAGCGAGGATGTAACCAGCATAAGTGGAGTGCCAACTTGGACATTGGTTTTAATTGATAAAATTTTTGAAATTACAGGTAAAAATAACTTAGTAGAAATTTGGCCGAACCTTGAGTTATACATACATGGTGGCGTTAGTTTTGTTCCATATCAAAATAGGTTTAAATCTCTTATACGTTCATCAAATATGAATTATCTTGAAACCTACAATGCAAGTGAAGGCTTTTTAGGGATACAAGATGAATTGGGCAGAGATGATATGTTGTTGATGTTGGATTATGGTATTTTTTATGAGTTTATGCCCATGAGTGAATATGGTAAAGATCATCCAATAACATATACAATTGATGAAGTAAAAACAAATGAAAATTATGCACTGGTAATAAGTACCAATGCAGGTTTGTGGCGATACATTATTGGTGATACTGTAAAGTTTAGTCAGTTATATCCTCATCGTTTTAAAATTACTGGTAGAACCAAGCATTTTATTAATGCCTTTGGCGAGGAGTTGGTAATAGAAAATGCTGATTATGCAATTTCACAATGCTGTAGTACTCTTAATTTGAAAGTAATTGATTACACCGCAGCCCCTGTACATTTCGAATCGGATACAATTGGTACCCATCAATGGCTTATTGAGTTTGAGCAAGTTCCAGATAATATGGATTTTTTTACCACTACATTAGACAGTTTTTTAAAACAAACGAATAGTGATTATGAAGCCAAAAGATACAAAGATATGGCCATGGTTATGCCTCAAGTTAAGGCTGTTTCTCGTGGTACTTTCTATAATTGGATGAAAAAAAATGGTAAACTAGGAGGCCAACATAAGGTACCTCGCTTAGCCAACACAAGAGAATATATTGAAGATATTTTAACCACATTAACCGACCAATGATTTTTAAAAAGATTATACGTTTATTATTTTTTTTGTTTGTTATTAAATTTACATGTTATTCAAATTTATTTGCGCAGGAAAGTTTAGAAAATGGAAATGTTTTCTATGATTATTTTCAATTTAAAGAGGCAATAAAGGAGTATGAATTTGCTTTAAGAAACAACCGTACCACTCAAAATGAAGCTCATATTTTAAATAGACTTGCTTATTGTTATCTATATACGTTTCAATATTCAAGGGCCGAGGCTAAATTTAAAGAGTTGGTTTTGTTGGGTGATAAAAAGGCAAACCCTAATGTGTATTTAGATTATGGTAATTTGCTTAAAATACAAGGTAAATACAACAAAGCACTCGACCAATTTAACTATTATAATTTAATTAAAAAGTCTGATTCATATAGTTCATTTTTATTACGTTCATTAAATTGGGCCATAAAGAACAAAGATTCAGTTAAAACAAATACTTTTATTGGGGTAACCAATATAAATGTTAGTGGACAAAGTTTAGGTTATTGTTTTTTTGATAATGGATTAATATATGCTCATGCTAAGGATACCTTTTACAAAGAGTTTAATACATTGTTTGATTTAGCATTTATAATAAGGATAGATTCTGTAACGTTTGCTCCTGGAGATGACGTAGTAAGTGATATTAACTTCCCCTTTAACGAAGGTTCTCCTAGCCTAACCTCGGATGGTGAAACGCTATATTTTACCGCTACTGGGGCCAAGGTAAAAGAAGGAGAGGTACGTAAATCTGGTAGCGGGCAAACAAGTGCTGATGGTTTAAGTAATTTAAGGCTATATAGTAGTAAATTAGAAAATGGTAAGTTTTCAATCATTACAGCATTGTCTTTTAATGATAAGAACTACAATTTTATTCATCCTACCATAAGTACAGATGGAAATACAATGTACTTTTTAAGCGATATGCCTGGAGGATACGGAGGATTGGATATTTACAAAACAACACGTAATGTTGATGGTACTTGGACAACTCCTATTAACCTTGGAGAGAAAGTGAACACAACCGAGCAAGAGGGTTTTCCATTTTTATTTGGCGATAAATTATACTTTTCATCTAAAGGGCATTTAGGCTTTGGCGGTTATGATATCTTTGTTTCCACTATCGGTAATAATGGAACCTATTCAAATCCGCAAAATATAGGTAAGCCACTCAACAGCAGTAAAGATGATATAGCATACATTGCTGATAAAGATGGAATGACAGGTTATTTATCATCAAATAGGGATAGTGATAATGGATTAGATAAAGTATACTATTTTAATCGTAATTATACACCAAAGTCTAATCAGGTTTATATTCCTTTAGCTGATAGTGTTAAAGTAACATTATCCAAAGTTGAACCTGAAATAATATCAAATGAGAAAAAGCAGCTTACGAAAAAAAAGGAAATAGTTAAATCTCCTTCTCAAGCAAAAAACATTTTACCAAATAGAGATACAACTTTTGTTAAATTATCCAATGTAGAACCCACTTTAAAAAAGGTTACTATAAAAGTAGAAGAAGATAAATCTAAATCTAATGCATTTAGCGACAAAACATATCTAGTTACTAGTGCATATTTTATGTTTAATAGCAGCAACTTACCTTCCGATTTATCATCTTTTAACGAAGTGATAGAAAAATGGAATGAGGATAAAACTGCAACAATTAAGATTATAGCATCAACTGATTGTCGTGGTTCTAAATCATATAATTTAGCATTGTCAAAGAAACGAGCTGCAAGTGTCAAGAATTATTTTCTTCAAAAAGGTATTCCTAATTATAAAATAACTGCAATTGGAGTGGGAGAGAGCATTAAAGATGTTAATTGTAATGACTGTAATGAATGCAACGATGAAATGGACAACAATAATCGTAAAGTACAAATAATTTTAAGCAGATAACCATTATTTAGTTCGGTCTATAACATAAGCAACCAATTCTTTTAAGTTTTCTTTGTATGGCGATTCACTTACATTATTTAACAATGTAAGCGCTTCGTTTTTATGTCTTTCCATTGCTTTTCGTGTGTAAGCAATGCCATCATGCTCATTAACGTATTTAATTACCTCAGCTACTTTTGTTTTATTGTTGTTGTGGTTTTTTATCGTGTTGATGATAAAATTACGTGTGCTGCGGTCTGAGTTATTAATTGTATAAATAATAGGTAAGGTTAATTTTTTTTCTTTTAAATCAATTCCTGTAGGTTTTCCAATATCACTATCGCCATAATCCAACAAATCATCTTTCATTTGAAATGCGATACCTATTTTTTCGCCAAACAAACGCATTTGTTCAATTTGCTCAGCATTTGCACCTGCGCTGGCAGCGCCAATAGCACAACAACTAGCAATAAGTGAGGCTGTTTTTTTTCGAATGATATCGTAGTAAATCTCTTCGCTCAAATTCAGATTACGTGTTTTTTCAATTTGCAATAATTCTCCTTCACTCATAGCCTCTACAGATTCACTTACAATCTCAAGCAAATGATAATCTTTATTTTTAACAGAAAGTAAGAGCCCTTTACTTAGTAAATAATCGCCAACTAAAACAGCTATCTTGTTTTTCCAAAGGGCATTTATGCTAAAAAACCCTCTACGTTCATCACTATCATCTACTACATCATCATGAACCAATGTTGCGGTATGTAGCAATTCAACTAAACTTGCTGCACGATATGTGCTATCATTAATACCGTTAAATAATTTAGCTGAAAAAAACACGAACATAGGTCTCACTTGTTTCCCTTTACGCTTAACAATGTAAGTCATAATGGTATCCAATAACGGTACGTTACTTTTCATAGCCTCACGAAACTTGGTTTCAAACAAATCAAGTTCTTGGTTTATGGGGCGCTTTATAAGGTCTATTTGGCTCAATCTAACAGCAAATTAAAGTAATTATTTAAATCTACTCAATATCTATACTATACAATACATCATAATAAGCTATTTTGTTTACTATCAGTAATGTTTTTGATATGAATAAAAACAACCGCACCGATTAAAAGGTTTATCAACCGTTTGATAAAAAATAAGATTAAATTAACGTAAAAGTCTTACTTTTGCACTCGTTAAAATAGAAGGATTAAACTTGCTACGTTCACCAACTGTAGTTTATATACCTAAAAATCTTATCTAAATATTAGTGTATTTGAGGTAAGGATAGTTTGTAATTAAAGCGGGATTCTTAATGTTTCCCGCTTTTTTTATTTAATCACCAGTAAATCAAGTGTATTTTGGCTTAATTTTATTTTAATAATCTTAAGTAGAAAGTTTTGTTCCGCTTTAATTTTAAAATCTTTGACTATTCTGCGTTCATGGCTCAAATTTCCGATAAATAGTATATTGCAATCAACTTATGGCTAAAACACAAACAACATTTTTTTGTAAAAACTGTGGTGCATCTTCACCAAAATGGGTAGGTAAATGTAATAGTTGTGGCGAATGGAATACTTATACTGAGGAGGTTATTCATAAAGATAAACCTGAATATAAAAAAACATGGAAAGCACAAAGCACAAAAAGTGTTTTAAAGCCAGTTTTATTGGCTGATGTTGAACATGGAATTGACTTTCGCTACGAATTAAAAGATTTGGAATTAAGTAGAGTGCTTGGCGGTGGTATTGTGCCTGGAAGCGTAATTCTAATTGGTGGAGAGCCCGGTATTGGTAAATCAACTTTAATGTTGCAAATAGCCTTACAGTTTCAAAATAAAAAAGTGTTGTACATAAGTGGAGAAGAGAGTGATACTCAAATAAAAATGCGTGCAGAACGTTTACCTTTTCGTAATAATGATTGCTATCTTTTTACTGAAACATCAACGCAAAAAATAGGTAAGGCATTACAAGAACTCCAGCCTGATATTGTGGTGATTGATTCTATTCAAACATTACAAAGCGAGTTAATTGATAGTACTCCAGGTAGTATTTCTCAGATTAAGGAAACTGCTGGTGACCTGATTCGGTTTGCTAAAGAAACAGGAACCCCCGTTTTTTTAATTGGGCATATTACAAAAGATGGCGCGTTAGCAGGACCTAAATTATTAGAACACATGGTTGATACGGTATTACAGTTTGAAGGGGATAGAAATCATGTGTATCGGATTTTACTCACCACTAAAAATCGATTTGGCAGCACGAGTGAAATCGGTATTTATGAAATGCATGGTGAAGGATTACGTGAGGTTAGCAATCCATCCGAAATATTAATTTCTCAACGTGATGAGAATTTAAGTGGTATTGCAATTAGCGCTACCATTGAAGGATTACGTCCTTTACTAATAGAAACCCAAGCTCTTGTTAGTACAGCTGCATACGGAACGCCTCAGCGTAATAGTAATGGTTATGATGCAAAAAGATTAAACATGCTTTTGGCTATTCTAGAGAAAAAATGTGGACTACGTATGGGTATGCAAGATGTATTTATAAATATAACTGGTGGATTGCGTGTTGAAGACCCTGGTATTGATTTAGGGGTAATTGCGGCCATTGTGAGCAGCTACCAAAATGTTCCTATTGATAATAAAATTACATTTATTGGGGAGGTGGGATTAAGTGGTGAAATACGCGCTGTTAGTCGCATTGAACAGCGTATTAGTGAAGCCGAAAAGTTAGGCTTTACAACAGTATATATTAGTAAATTCAATAAACTACCCAAGCAAAAGTCAAATATTACTATTGTTGAATTAAGCAAGTTGGAAGAAATGTTAAACTACTTATTTGGTTAGCTTTTACTAAAATCAACTTAAACGCTATTTTTTATCATATTAATGCTACTATTTTCTGTTGCCTTTATTATTGCTTACAATTTGATAACCTAAATTTGGCGGTAGATTAGAGGTTCATACTTAATTTTGGCTTTTAGTCTTTTATTAAAGCCGCATGAATAAGAAATTTTCATTATTTTTTGTATTAACAATTTTCTTCTCATTATGCGTTGAATCCATTCATGCACAGCGTATTTGCAATGGAATGGGCAGTAGTGAAGCTTTACCTACTAAATGTTTCGAAATTGAAAATATTTTAGTGAATGCATGCAGTAGCAATGAGGGCCATGATGAAATGGTTAGAATACGCATTGGACCAAATCCATTTACTTTAAATACAATTAATAATGTTGAATGGACAACCACTAACTCATGGTTAGGCTGGGCTACATTCAATACAACTAACTTAGGCAAACTAACTACAATTAATAATCAAATTGCTAGTGCTGGAAATTGTGGCAGGCTAATTAAATTAAATCCTAACGATGTTGCTCCTGCATACTCCCGTGTTTTAATTATAACCAGTACTGTTTTTAGTACCTCTGCACATGATTTTTCAGATTTAACAGATACGTTGTACGTTGCACTTCACAACAGCACAAACATAACTGGACACTTTACCAACCAAACAACAAACGCTGCTAATACGTTCATTGTACGTACTAATACATGTGGTGATACGGTTACTTTTTTTGGTAATTTGATGGTTAAATTAAACGGAACGCCAGGAAGTGAAGATGGTTCGGGTGTTCGTTTTTCCTATAACGGAACAGCTAGTTACTATAATTATGGTTGTGCATTGCCAAATAATCTTTTTACTGTTGATGCTGTTGTTATAACTGGTTCATACTGCAGTGGAGCTTCTGTTCCAATACAAGGCTCAATTTCTGGTAATGCTTGTTATTATTGGTATCCTCAGAATAGAAACGCAGGTACAGTAACTGACTCTACAAAATTGATTACAACTTTTAATATTTCACCATCCTTTTCTGGCTCTGTTAAACTTTATTTGGTTGCCTATGGAAATTGCAGTACAGTAAAGGATTCTGTAATCTTTAACGTTAATCCAGCAACTACATCAATTAGTATTACAGCATTAGCAAATAGCAATTGGTGTAACAGAAAAACAATTTCATTGTCGGCAATTTCTGGTAGTCCAAATTCAGTATTATGGTCATCAACTGGATTGGGTACTTTTACCAATTACAATTCATTAAATACAGCATATATTCCATCAATAAATGATACTGGCAATATTTGGATCAGGGTAAATCAAATATTAAGCTGTGGTGTTGCAAAGGACAGTATTCGAGTTTACTTAACCCCATCACCTAGTGCACATTTTAGTCCTGTTGATACCATTTTTTGTTTAAGTCAGGCAGGTTCAGTAGTAAGTTTAAATCCACAAAAAATAGGGGGTACATTTTATAGTAATTTTGTTACAGGTACAAATTTTACTGTTCCTAATGTTGCTGGTATTTATCCTGTAAAGTATCTAATAAGTTTAAATGGTTGTAGCGATTCTGTTACCAAATCCATGCATGTTCAATCTCAACCCAATGCATTTTTTACACTTAGCGATACACTAATTTGTTTGGGTTCAAAAAATATAACCATAACTCCGCAAGCATCTGGTGGTGTTTACAGTGGAATAACAATTGTAGGCAATACT
>JAIXWD010000008.1 GCA_027482225.1 Bacteroidota bacterium | reverse complement strand
GGCCCATCGCGCAATCATGGTATAATGGCTGATACCACCTTTGGTAATATCGTTAACCTACCAGCAAATGTATCGCAACCGAATAGTACTGTTTTTGTGAGCATACCAGATGGTAATGGCGGCTGGTTTATTGGCGGACAGTTTACCGCAATTGGTGATAGTGCTCGCCAACGTGTAGCGCATATCAATGCTCAAGGTCGTGTATCAGCATGGCGAGTTAGAAATTGTAACGGTAGTGTTAGGGCATTGCAACTAGATGGCAACAATTTATACATAGGTGGAGAATTTACTGTTATAGGAGATAGTGTGCGTAACCGTATAGCAGAGGTAAATGTTGCTACAGGAGGAATTACCAACAAATTTAACGCTGGAGGTTTGAATAGTACCGTTTGGAGTTTTGCAAAAACAGCAACTAATTTATATGCAGGTGGTAGCTTTACCAGTTTCGGAAGTTCAAGATCTCATGGAACTTTATTAGACACCACATTAGGAAATTTAGTTTCTAGCACATACCCACAGGCTAATAGTACTGTTTGGGCATCAATATCAGATGGAAATGGCGGCTGGTTTATAGCAGGTGATTTTAGTCAAGTGGGTGATAGTGCTCGTCAACGCATTGCACATATCAATGCAGCGGGTCGTGTATCAGCATGGCGAGTTAGAAATTGTAACAACTCGATAAGAGCGCTAGAATTAGATGGTAACAATTTATACATAGGAGGTTACTTTACAGTAGTAGGTGATAGTGTTCGTAACCGTATAGCACAAATAGATGCAACCACAGGAGCTGTAACCAGCAGGTTTAATGATGGAGGTTTTGATAATACGGTATTTACATTTACCAAAAACAATAAAAATATTTATGCCGGTGGTGAGTTTAGCGTTTATGGACCATCACGCAATTTTGGAATCATGACAGATACCTCTGTTGGTAATATCATTAATCAACCAGCAAATGTATCGCAACCTAATAGTACTGTTTTTGTGAGCATACCAGATGGTAATGGCGGTTGGTTTATAGGCGGACAGTTTACCGCAATTGGTGATAGTGCTCGCCAACGTGTAGCGCATATCAATGCACAAGGTCGCGTATCAGCATGGCGAGTTAGAAATTGTAATGGTACAGTTAGAACGCTTTTGCTTGATGGCAACAATCTATACATAGGTGGAGAATTTACTGTTATAGGTGATAGTTTACGTAATCGCATAGCCCAAGTAGATGCAACTACAGGCGTAATTAATTTAAACTTTAAGTACAGAAACTTTAATAGCACAGTACTTACAATTAAGAAAGTAGCTAACTCACTTTATGTTGGAGGCAGCTTTACTAGATACAGCAGTAATAAAACCTATGGTGTTGAAATGAACAATACTGGCGTTGTTAATGTGGTATTTCCTAGAGCTAATGGTACAATAAGAAAAGCAGTATCTGATGGAAATGGCGGATGGTATATTGTGGGTTCATTCACAATAGTGGGTGATAGCACCAGAAATAGAGCTGCGCATATTAACTCACTAGGTCAAGTAACACGTTGGAATCCAAACTCGAATTCAACTATTCACTCGGTTGTATTGGGTGATAATGTGGTTTATCTTGGTGGAGATTTTACATCAATAGCTGGGCAATCTAGAAACAGAATTGTGGCGGTTAATCCATTAACAGGTGCGCCAACAGCTTGGAATCCAAATTCAAATAGTGCTGTTTATTCATTATGCATAACTAATGGCTCATTATATGTAGGCGGAGCATTTACAAACATTGGTGGTCAAAACAGAAGCAGACTTGCCGTTATTGATACCGCATCTGCTACCGCATCTGCTTGGAATCCAAATGTGAATAATACTGTGTGGACCATGGAGGTGGTAAACAATACCTTATTTGTAGGCGGTGAGTTTACTAATATATTAGGTGTTAATAGAAACAGGGGAGCGTCAATTAACTTATTTACAGGTACAATTAATTCATGGAACATAAATGCGAATGGCGTAGTTAGAGACATGAAATTTGCTGGTAACAAAATGTTTGTAGGCGGTGATTTTAACTGGATAGGTAATGTAAATGTAAATAGAAACTTTTTAGCTGCTGTAGACACTTCAATAGGTAACGTTATTACAACTTTTAATCCATTATCTAATAATGCAGTTTATGCTTTAGCAATGCTTGATAATAGACTATTAGTTGGTGGTTGGTTTGGTGTTATAGGTGGTGCTAATCAAAGTAACATTGCTTTATTAGATACAGCTAATGGTTTATTTGATAATACCTGGAGAGCTTCTGCAAATAGTATTGTTAACACTATTGCAGTAAGTGGTTCTAAAGTTTTTGCTGGTGGTGATTTTACTGAGTTTGATGATGAAAGGGTGCGTAATTACGCGGTTGCTATCGACATCAACACGCTTAATCCTAAACCGTGGGATCCATCTCCTAATTCTACTGTTTGGGATATGGCTAGTGTAAATAATCAAATTTATCTCGGTGGTTCATTTAACACAGTAAATACAACAACAACGTCTCAAAGTAGGGGGTATTTGGCGCTTTTTGATACCATTACAGGTAATTGTATTACTTCATTTAATGGCGGATTAAACAACCAAGTTTTAACGCTAAACTTAAATAACAATAAATTATTCTTGGGTGGTAGCTTTACAACTGCAGGCGGCCAAACACGTAACCGTGCAGCAGCTTTCAATTTAACAACTAATACAATAACGCCCTTTAATCCAAACGTAAACTCAGATGTTTGGGCCATTAATCAAATTGGTAGTAAAGTGTTTTTAGGAGGAAGTTTTGGAACCCTAGGCAATAAAAATAAAGCATATTTAGCTGCTGTAGATTCAGCTTTAGGCCTACAAGATTTATCTTGGGATATATTCTCAAACACTACAGTTTTTACTATTATGGGCCAAGGAGCATTTATGTACATTGGTAACCAAGCAACCTTCTTTAAAGACAGGTACCGTGTAGCAGCTTTCGACAGAACCACAAGTAATTTAACACCATTTAACCCTTCAACAAACGGAACGGTATGGTCAATGGCCATGAGCAATGGAGGAGATAGTTTATACTTAGCGGGCGACTTTGGTAACATAAACAACACGCAAGGCCCAGTAGTAAACAGAAACTATTTAGCTAAAGTAGATGCTAATTTTGGTATAGCAAGTTCATGGAATCCAACAGGGTTTAACAACGTATTGCGTAGT
>JAIXWD010000003.1 GCA_027482225.1 Bacteroidota bacterium | reverse complement strand
GGGTATGGATTTTGGCGACAAACCTTTGGTTCTTATAATGGCAACCGCATTCGTTTAAACTTTTCTGAATTAAATATTAATGGTAATAATGGTGGACATTGGTTAACCATTTACGATGGGCCCGATGCAACATTTCCTGTTATTGGTAGCTTTAATGAATGGAGTTGGCCAACAAACAGCATGGTTGAATCAACAGGAAGGTTTTTAACCGTAGAACTTAATACCAATAATACCAATGCAGCCACTCGAGCAGGTTTTACAGCTAACCTTACCTGTACCACTCCTATTTTGCAAGTAATGAATATGCGCGATACAACTATACAAGTATGTAGTGCAGTTTTTTATGACCAAGGTGGGGCAACATTAAATTATAGCGATAATTTAAATCAAACCATGACCTTGATATCTTCAAGCGGACTACCTCTGCAAGTAATATTCAATCCGCAGGTTACACAATTTAACACAGGAGATACATTGCGTATTTACGATGGTTTAAATATTAATGCACCATTAGTAGGAATATTTGTTAGTGGATCTATTTTAGAAACCATTACATCAGGAGGTACATCATTAACCTTCAGGTTTACATCTAATGGCACTTTAAATGCAAGAGGTTGGCAAGGTCTGGTTTCTTGTGTGTCGCAAAGCACATCACCTATAAGTTATGTTATGAGCAGTGGCGAGCGATTTACGTGCAACGGAGTATTTACCGATCCAGGAGGAAATGGTAATTATCCTTATGGAACATTTACACAAACATTTACATCATACAGTGGACAACGAATAAGAGCGGTAAGAGGATCTTTTGCTATTAACCAATTTAATGGTGGCCATTTTTTAGATGTGTATGATGGTAATTCAATTAATGCACCACTCATTGGAACATACAATAATGGAAATTTCCCACCTACTGCCTTGCAGTCAACAGGATCCTCACTTACATTTAGATTTAGAGCAGGAAATACCAATGCCGGCTTACAATCAGGTTTTTTATTCAACTTAAGTTGTTTTACTGGAAGTGCTGTTGATGTTGGTTGGTTAAATTCTCAAGTATGTCAAGGTGCTAGTTTACAAGTTCCATATGTAAGAAACAACCCTGTTTCGGCAGGTAATATTTACACCGTTCAATTAAGTGATTCAGCAGGTAACTTTGGCAATCCTGTAAATATTGGAACATTCAATTCAACGGATAGTATAGGAAATATTTTAGCTACAATTCCATCAAATACAATACCCGGAACAAATTACAGAATCCGAGTGACAACATCTAATCCCATTGCAAATGGGGCATCTTCTCCTAATGCAATTACCATTAATAGCATACCTACACAACCAACAAGTATAAATGTTAATGGAAGTACAAATTTTTGTTTTGGTATTGGAAGTGCACAACTTAGTATCGCAGCTCAACAAGGTATTACCTACCAATGGTTAAGAAATGATACTGCTATAGGAAGCAATTCAACAACCATTACGGCAAATTTATCCGGTGTATATAGAGTAAAGCTCTTTGGAAAATGTGACACCATTACCTCCACCTCATCTGTAACTATTAATTCAATTGCTACACCATCAATTCCTACAATTACTGCAATTGGCTCTACCCAATTTTGTAGTAATGCCAATGTGCAATTAAGTGTTCCTAGTCAAAGTAATGTTACTTACCAGTGGAAACGTGATACGGTAAATATTGGAGTAAATTCAAACGTATTAGTGGCTAATCAAGCAGGTATCTATTCTGTGCAATTAACCAACAGCTGCGGAACAGTTGCTGCTGCAAATCAAATCAATGTTAGTATCACAGGAACACCACCTGCAACTCCGGTTATTAATTCTACTTCAACAAGTATTTGCCCTGGCGACAGTGTTTTATTAAGCACCACAACCATTTCAAATACAACCTATCAATGGCGATTAAATGGAAATATAATAAGTATCGATACTTCATTTATTTATGCGAAACAAATTGGAAATTACACGGTAACTGCAATAAACAGTTGCGGAACAGCGTTAAGTAATGCGTTAAATATAAACAACAACCAAACAACTCAAATTAGTATACAGCCACAAAACATAGCTTCTTGCTCGGGAAATACAATAAATTTAAATATCACAGCAACAGGTCAAGGATTACTTATCTACCAATGGTTCAAGAATAATATCCCATTAACAGGTGCACAAAGCAATGTGTTTTCAATTCCATCACTCACACCAAATGATACTGGATTATATAAAGTAAGGGTAACAGGTGGTTGCGGACAACTCTTTTCAAATGAAGTAAGAGTTAGTATTACTCAATCAGGAGTATGGCTTGGAACAATTAATTCAGTTTGGACTAATACGGCCAATTGGAGCTGTCCTGTTATTCCTGACTCTAACAGCCAAGTTACTATATTTTCAAACGCATTGAATATGCCAGCTTTAACGCAAACTGTAAATGTGGGCAACTTAATTATTCAAAACGGTGCAACCTTATTATTAAATCATTCAAATGCACGTTTAAATATTTATGGAAATTTAATATTAAATGGCCCCATCAATCATATGCAAGGTTGGATAGGATTTAAGGGCAACTCTCGCCAAATAATTCCGGGAAGTATTTATCATAAAATAGAAATTAACAACCCACTATCAGTTGAATTAGGCGGTCAAGTATCTGTGCAAGACACTTTACTCATAACCAACGGTAAAGTAATACTAAATAACTTTAATTTGATTCTGTCAGGAATTACTGGAAGAATTGAGGGTTACAACAGCAACCGATATATACAAACAAACGGAACAGGTAATTTAACTATTCAACAAATAGGCACAGGCGCACGTGCAGGCAATGTAATATTCCCAATTGGCCGTTTAAACTATAATCCTGCAGTTATACAAAATACAGGAATAGCTGATGCCATTAGTATGAGATTATTAGACAGTGTACATAATCAATACAATGGATTCATACCACAAGGCAATGCACTGGTAAGTACAGCAGTAAGTAAAACCTGGCTGATATCTGAGGGAGTGAATGGGGGAAGCAATATTAATTTGAGTTTACAGTGGAATGCCATTGATGAGTTGACAGCATTTAGCAGAACAAATTGTTTTATCGCTCAATTTAACAGCAATACTTGGACACGCCAATCGCCAATGATAGCATTAGGAACTAATCCGTATGTTGTTTTACTGAATAACATCACACAATTAAACCGACCATTTGGTGTAGGCTCAGGAAATGTTTTACCTGTCCAGTTGATTCGTTTTAATGGGAAATTAAATAATAATCATATTGCGTTAACTTGGATAACAGCTAGTGAAAGAAACAACAATCACTATACTGTAATTAGAAAAAATGATGGCATAGAGATTGGTATGGTTCCGTCATTGAGTAATACCAGCTCCACAAAAACATATAATATGATAGACCACCATATTGATTTTACAATGTCCAATTACAGCTACGAATTATGGCAAACAGATTTAGATGGCAGAACAACCCAAATAGGTGAGACGGTTGTTTCAATAGCTAAAGAAGAATCAATGAGCATTCGATACTATCCAAATCCAACCCGAGATCTGTTGAATATTGAAATACCAGAAAATAATGAAACAACAGAAATGATTTTAATTGATGCACTAGGTAAAGAAGTATACCATAAAAAAGTAGAGAAAAACCAGAAAGGTATTATTAAAATCAACATTGAACATTTGAATGCTGGAATTTACACTTTAAGAATAAACGAAATGGGATATAAAGTTATTAAACGATAAGATAGTTTAAAGTAACTAAAACACTTACTTAAGGTTAATGTGTTCATATTTAGTAATTGTTATACTATCTAATTACTCACAATGTGTTAACCAACTATTATGTATCTTCATAAACAAAAAACCACGCCAAGTTTTACTTCACAGCGTGGTTTTTTTTAACTTATATCTAATTTGCAATCTTTATGTAGAAGCGCTATCAATTAAAGATTAAACATTAATTGAAGAAGTTCTACTTTCCATCTGCAGGTAGCCCAATCAGAGGTGTTTTACCATCTGTTATAATTGTTTTTGTATTAGGTGAAGTTGATAAATTCTTGAATGCATCAATCTGTTTAAATTTCAAAATTTGAGGTGTTAAGCTCTTTTCTAGCATCGCATTTGCTTTAGCATTGGCGTCTGCCTCAGTTTTTGTGGCATTTGCCCTGCCCTCAGCTTCTAATTCTAAAATACGCTTCTGACCTTCTGCAGCTATGATTTTAGCGTTTTTATCTCCTTCAGCCTGTAACACTTTCCGCTCAGCTTCTTTACGTTCTCTATCTTTTAAAAACTCCATGCGTTGTGCGTCTTGTTCTGCTTGTAATTTTTCTTCTATCGCCCTCGAAAGTCCTTGTGGCAATGTAATCGACTTTAAAAGTACTGCTTCTATAATAAATCCTTTCGAATCAAGTACCTGCATCATGCGTTCTTTAATTTTATTTTCTATTTGAGAGCGCTTGGCACTATGCATATCTTTTGCATCAAATTCTGAACAAACATCAGCAGAAGCAGATCTAAATACAGGTAGTATTAGAACCCCTTGATAATTTAAACCAGTGAACTTCAAAATATTTTGCACTTCATTGGTTTTAACTTTGTACAAAATAGAAATATCTGATTGAACTGTTAAGCCTTCCTTGGAAGGTAAACCAACGTTTATCTCTAGATTTACTGTGTTAATAGGAATCCTAATCATCGTGGAGAAAAAGGGATTAAAGAAGCGCAACCCTGAATAGTAAATATCGCCACTTAGTTTACCGAAAGTCCTTTTAACGGCTACCTCGTCTTGAAGAATTGTTGCACAAGATGTTAGAGATGCAATGCTTAAAAAAAGCAAGAAACGATAGGGTGATTTCATAACTTAATTAATTTTAAAGCTAAAACGATTATAACAGCTATTTAGTTTAAATAGTTGCTAGATAATTTGGTACTTTTTATTATTTAGCCATTAATACATAAAAAAGAGGGCCGCACAAAATGTGCAGCCCCCATTACATAATTTTATAAACTCCAACTCTATTTTATGTTAACCACCTTGTGCGTTTCGGTGTAAGAGGCCTGTGCAACTTTTACAAAGTAAACACCACCTTCAAAATTTGCCATTTCATCAAGGTTAACGTTTGTTATGGTTGAGTTAGTTGTGATGGTTTTACTTAGCAACAATCTGCCATTTATGTCCCAAACTGTTATCTCTGCATTTTCATCTTTTGAAGATGAAATACTTAAGGTAACTTTATCTGTAAACGGATTTGGATAAATGGTAGTTGACGTATTAGTAGAAATATTAGTGTTTAATTTTATTACATCGCTGTATTCAAATTTACCGTCTAAATCAACTTGTTTTAATCTGTAGAATGCAGTTTGTTGGCTAATAAACACATCGCCATCGGTAAAGCTATAATCTTTTTTAACATTGCTGTTTATGTTACCTTTTACAAAGCCTATGTATTCAAAACTCACACCATCTGCAGATCTTTCAACTTCAAAACCGCGGTTATTTCTTTCTGATACGGTTATCCAATTTAGCTGAGCATCATTACCAACTACTTTTCCATTTAAGTTTGCCAATTCAACCGGTAGCGGTGCATTTAAGTCTGTGCCTGTAAATATACCGAAAGCATTGTTTGCACCAGCTGTTGAGACGGTCTGTTGCGTTGTGTTTACTATACTTGATGCATCAAACAACCAACTTGTAACTCTTCTTGCTACACGTAAACTACCCTCACCTTGAACTGTTCCTATTAAAGCAGGATCGTAATTAAGCGTAATTTGGTAAGTATAACCCGAACCTCCAGTAGCACCAATTTGTAAATATGCATTCATAAACCTTGTTCCTGCACTTACAGATGGTGGATTAATACCACTATAATAATTTGCTAATAATGATGATGGGAAAGTCCCAGTAGCACCCCAATTTATTGTAGCTAATGTTCTTCCTGCAAATGAAAGTGTAGTTGTGCTGTTAGCTGAAGGTACACCATTAATGGTGGCAGCAGGAGGTATTGATGTTGAGTTAAATTCATGTGCACCAATATCAGTTCCAAAACCTAAAGTTGTAGTTCTTGCACTACCAATAAAATCAGTATTGATATTAGCTGATGCAAGGCCTGCAATACCCTTACCATTTAAGTACCAGTTTTGCGATGCAGCCGTATTTACATTAAGATTACCATTTGCAATATCAGTAAATAAAGCGGAAGGATTAACTATTGAACTAATTTCAGACCAAGAATTTCTACTGGTGTTGGTGGTTGTAATCCAAGATGCAAGGTTAAGATCTGCGGTACCCCAAAGACCAACTGTAGATGCATTAGCAGATGATAAGAAATTGTAATTAACATTTAACCAGCCCGATCCAAATGGTGTTCCTGCAACCTCATTAGCAATCGCATAATTTTTGGTTGATCCGCCTGAACGGTTATTGATAAATGCATTGTTAATCAAATTTACACCTGAAGTTACCTCAAAAGTTGAATTAGCCCCTCTATGGAATGCATATGAAGCGAGGCTACCTGAAGCTACAGATCCTGTAACTAAAACGGTATTGTAGTATGCATTTACATCAAAACTACTACTTGTTTGTAACCAAATACCATTAAACTGTACGTTATTGGTTTGGTTATTACCTAAGGTAATTTGGTTATTCATCAAATCAACAAAGTTTACAACATTGAATAATACAACTCCTGATGCAGTTGGCATTGGATTTACAGCATTTGATGTACTCAGGTTTCGAATATCATAAATTCTATTATTTGACACCCTTAACGCATTTGCACTTTGAACCAACAAACCAGATGCATTACTTGTAATTGGTGAGTTATTTGCTGCCGAAATATTATAAATAACATTGTTATTTACTATTGGTCCTGCATTGGTTGTACCTGCAACACTTATACCAAATATGGCACATGCTGTGCTAGATAATGACGTGTTGCTAGATAGTGTTGATAGATTAAACACTCGATTATTACTAATATTTGCAACAGTTGAGCCTGTCATTTGAATACCACCAAGAGATACGCTCGTTTGTGCTCCACTAGCATTAATATTAGCGATTGTATTACCTATTATTTGTACCGATGGATCAGTATTAACTGTTGATGTAACATTAATACCTCTTGTTGTTCCATTGGCATTGTTCACAATACTATTGTTTCCTGTAACAGATCCAACTATGTTACCTGAAATGGTAGTTATACCACCTGATACTGTGATACCGGTAAATGAAACAAAATTACCAGGACTATTCATGAATATACCCGCAATTCGGTTATTTGAAATAACAGTTGGCACCGTAACCGTTGTATTAATAGCAATTGCATTGTGAGTAGTTGGAGGAGCCAACTCAATAGATCCAACTATTGTTGAATCACCAATCATATTGCCTATTATGTTTGTTCTTCCTGATGTGACAAGAATACCATTCCATTGCACACCTGAACTTGTTTGTACAAACTTTATATTGCGTATGGTATTATTTGATATTTGTGTAGTTAAATTATTACCTACAGCTATCTGTATACAATTCCATGCAGCAAGCACGCTACTGTTCCAAGATGATCCACCAGCTAAAGGTGTGGTACCTCCAATAAAGTTATTTGTTATGGTATGGCCTTCAGAAATTGCACCACCATTAAAACGAATTGATAATGGATTAGCTGTAATCAAAGGTAAGTTGTTGTAGAAACTATTGTTCGCAACAACCCATCCATTACCCGAACCTCCATCAACGTTTAAGTAAACTGATGAAGCATTTAAGAAATTACATCCAGTAATTACATTGTTTGAGTTAAGCACTGTACCGCTATGGAAGCTGTTAATTAACCCTGCAGGAATACCTGAAGGGAAGGTTAATGATTGATCATTTCTGATGATACAGTTTGTTATACTATCTTGGCTATTGCCAATTAAACCTGTATTACCAGCAAACGAAACCACACCACCATTAACAACTAAAGGAGATGTTGTATTAGACGATTCGATGGTTAAATTATTTAACCTGCATTGAGTTGTACCATTGGTAAATAATACTGCAGGCGCAGAAGTTGAACTATTCCTAATGGTTAACAGGTTTAAGTTGTTGTTGCTACTTAAATCTGGCACCCCTAATATTTTAATTCTATCCGCCCCATTTAACCTAATTAATCCAGAAGCTGCGTTTCCTGATAATACTCTACTTGATGTTGTAGAAGAATCTGGTCTAATGGTAATTGTAAACGTTCCAGAACCAGGACCGTCTTCACCAAGTTGATTCAACGAAATACTTCCTGGTTCAACAATATTACTTGTAATAACTGCTGTTATTGAACCTCCTATTGTATTATTATTTAAAAACTCAAACAACCCACCAACACCACTTAATGTGGTATAAGTTTGTCCGCTTCCTACATAAAACTTACTTCCTGCAGAAATGGTTGGTAATAGGTTGTAAAAATCTGTAACAGTAGGCTCATTTGTGATAGTATTTACATTTGTACCTATTGCTAGTGGTCGCTGTGAGGTAAGGTTACCTCCAACACTATCCTCCGCAGCTATGTAATAATAAATGGTATCTCCATTAGTTACACCCCCAATTGGTCCATACAAAATATCAAAACTGTAATTAGCTTGAGTAGGCGTACCTGATGCGCTTGATGGTAAATTACTAAACCATGTTCCAAATAAACCCTTCTTATAATATACCCTTGGTGAACTAGTATTCAGATTCAGAGGCATACCAACATTATCACGAATAACCACACCAGAAATGGTAAGAGGTCCAAATAAATTACCTTGATTGTTAATTGGAGTATACGTTATCCTTGGAGGAAAAATATCTGTACTTAGTGTAAAGTTGCCTGCATCTGCACCAACGTCAACAGCCCCGTTTGTAGCGCGGTTATTGCCATCAAAATCATCAACAACTACAGTAAGAGACAAATCACCACTTGCTTCTGCAGGGTTGGTTAATTGTAAATGTAAGTCAATGCTTGATGCATCACCCGTTGGGTTTACAAACTGAGGGTTTGCACTTCCACTCTGCAAATCATACGCTGTGTTTCTAGCCCAACCAGTTAAACCTCCTAATGTTGTATAGTCAATTAAGTTGGTACCACCAACAAATCCACCAGTACCAGTAGCTTGTAAAATATTATAGTTTGACACCAATGAAGTAGGATTAGTAGGCAATCCTGGAAATCTAAGTGCGTAATGTTTACCTGTTGCAGTTGTGCCATTTGAGGTAGCATTTACAAAAATATTGTTACGAATATCATTAATGTTTGTACCTGTTGGCGTTCCATTCATTCTTATACATGCAGTAACTGCAATACCAGAAGTAGGTGCACCACCTAGGTAAACAGAGTTATGGAAGTATTCAAAGTTACCCGATACATCGTTTAAAAATCCATATACTTCATACCCTCCGGCATTTAATATTCCTGCAGAATCTATCCCTAAACGAATCATGTTGTTGGTGTATCTTGTAAACGAACCAGAGTTTTGTTGAATTCCAATCATACGCCCGAAACCTGATGTTGCCAATTTAAAACTATGAATAAAGTTTCTGTTTACGTTATTTACCACATTAGTGGTTGTACCTTGATAAAGTAAACCAATAATGTTTACGTTACCAGATGTACCTTGACCCTCTAAAGCAAAAACAGTATTTTGATTCATGTTAATTTGACTTCCTGAGCCATTATGCATCAATCCTATTATACCAGAACTTACACTGGTATTGCTTGAAGTGGTATTTGATTTGATGTTATGTACGGTGTTGTTATTGATAAAATGTCCGCTGCCTGACGACTGCATGATACCAATAGCTTGCGTAGTGCTTGGAAATATTGTGTTGTAGTTTAAATGCCTAACTATATTATTATTGATAACTTGTCCAGGATTAAAACTGCTATTCCAAATACCTATTAAACCCGCACCTGTTGAAGTTGAGGTGTTTTGTACATTGGTACGAATATCTTCCACCAAATTATTGGTTATGCTAGCAAGCCCGCTACTAGTTACTATACCAATGGTTTGATTAAAGGAGAAAATACCGGTGTTCCTGTTTGATAAGTTTCTGATAGTATTCGAATTCACTTGAATACTTGTTGTTGAACTAGAAATACTAATACCTATCATTTGAGCAGAAATACTCGAACTTGTTGAACCACTTGAATCTCTGAGGTTGCTGATGAGGTTGCTATTGATTTGTAGTAATCCTGTTTGATTCCATGCTCTAATACCATTAACTGTAGCTGTGTTTGAAGCAGTAGAATTATTTACGAGACCAGAAACAATGTTATTGTTGATAATGCTGTTTGAGCCCGTTTGACAACTAATACCAATCATTGTAGAGGTGCTACCTGAGTTAATAATATTTAGAGGATTTAATGTATCACCTACATAATTATTTAATATAGTTGCAACACCACCGCCATTGTTAACCTGTATAGCGGTAAAAGTACTAGCAGAAATGTTATTCATCAACACGTTTGCAACCCTATTGTTTGCTATATAAGTACCAGTTACTGCTCCTGAGGTTACGTTTATACCTGTAAATGCAGCAGCAATTGAAACATGCCAAGTGCTATTTAATCCATACCAGTTACCGCCAATAATATTACCAACAATGGTGTCATTATTTGATAAATTACCAGGAGTAAAATTAATTACCGTAGGAGATGTGTTATGAATATTAAGGGTATCTTGGAAAAATACATTATTCTTAATCCTTAAGTTATTACCCATACCCGAACCTATTGCAATCGAGTTTAGGTTCATGCCGTAAAATACCGAATTTTCTATCAATAGATTTTCATTTTCTCTATTCACACCTGTTGTTCCAGATGCTGCTAATAATATTCCAGGTAAACTTCCGCCACCGGTTGTTCTTCTAAAAATTGAATTACCAATGTATACGTTATCATTTCCTGTTGCTATTGATGATTGACTAATTCTTAAAGCCCCACCATTAGTAACCCCAGTTCCAGTATTGCTTGTTTCAAATATTACACTTTGAATAAAAATATTAGTAGCATCATTCAAAATGGTTAAAGCAGGTTGCGATGTTGCAAAATTTCTAATTACTAATGTAGTATCGTTAACTGTTCCATTATTTGCATATCCTAGTATTCTTACCCTATCACTACCATTTAATCTAAGTAAACCATCGGTATTAGTAACATTACCTGTTAAAATAGTTTGATTAGGACCTGCAGGACGAATTGTTAATGTGTAACCAAAATTGCCTACAGATGTACCATTTGTTTCCAACCATTGATTTAAGGCCACATTTCCAAGTTCTGTTATAGTTGCACCATTTTCTAATACAACTTCTGTATTACCTTGTAGTAAACTATTATTAATTGCATTAAATAAACCCGTAGGGCCAGTAAGTGATGTGTAAGTTCCTGTTGGACCAACAGTAATATTTAAAGGTATTGGTGTTGATATTTGGTATTGATTTGGTGTACCAACATGATTAATGATATTGTTAATATCAGTTGCAACAGCATAGGCAGGAGATGTGCTGTAATTATTGGCACTATCTTGCGCTGCTATGTAATAGCGAATTATATCATTCGGCAATACACCACCTAAAAGACTGTAATCCGTAGTGAACTCCCAAACTCCATTTCTAGAGTTACCCGAAACTAGTGTTCCGTTTACGCTAAACCATGTTCCAAAGTTTTTATTAAAGTACAGTTTAGGAGCAAAAGTTCCATTGGCAACTCCACTATTTCTATCAACAATTGTAGCACTGAAGGTTCTGTTTAAAATAGATGAAGTATTTGTTAATAAAGTATAATTAATTTCTGGTGCAACAGAATCAAAACTTAATGTATTGATTGGTGAAGCATATGCTCCAATATCTACTGGTGTGCCTGCACTACGCATCGTTCCGGTGTAATCTGCTTGTGCAAATTGTGTTATTGTTGGATCACCAGCTCCCTCTCCAGGGTTATTAGTAGCAGGTCTTAAGTTAATTAATCCTGGCAAAGCATTAGGTGCAATAAGACCCGGATTTGCATGAATACTGTTTCCATCTCTTAACGACAACCTTTTCCAACCATTTAGGCCCGTCATAAATTCAGCATTACCAGGGCCTCCACCAATAAAATTATTGGTTAAACCACTGCCTGCCCATAATACATTGTAATTACATACAAATAAATTAGTTGATGCGGTACTTCCATAATTTATAGCATAGTTGCTTCCCGTGCCACCATTGTTTTGAACAAGATTTACAAAAATATTGTTCCTGATATCCGACCAAGAAATGAAACCGATAAAAGATCTATACGCTGCAGTAATAGATGAACCAGATGTTGGAGCTCCGCCTATGTAAACGGTATTATGTAATATTCTATTTATAAAAGTTGTTGACGAATGGTTATTGTTGATACCAGATACAACAAATGGACCTGTAAAGGCAACACCTGCTGTATCAATACCCAAACGTATTAAGTTATTAGCTACCGTGCCATGCATGCTTTGTAAGTCTATACCAAGTATGTTAGTAGTAGATGTGCCTGCACTTGCAAAACTATGAATAAAGTTTCTGTTACAATAAGACTCATTTCCTGCGATAGATGTAGAGGCGAAATACCTGATTCCAATGATACTGCCTGTAGTTGCGTTATGTAAATTATAAAGGCCCCAAATTACGTTACTGTCGCACTCTTGATTTACAGCACTTGAGATATATTGAATTCCACAAATACCTGGGCTACTTGTGGTAAAAAAATTATAAATTGATTTTATTTGATTACCTGAAACACGATTACCTGTACTACCAAACATGACAATTCCATTAATTTGTGAACTACTAATGATAACCGGATTCATAGCAAGAGAATCGATATAGTTATTGGTAACTAATGCAATACCAGATGAGCCGAAATTAATACCATTGAGCGCTGCAGAAGTACTTGTACTTGTATTTGAACTTCTACTAAACAACCCGTAAACAATATTATTTTGAATAGAGGTAAATCCGCCACTGGCATAGCAAATACCATTTATTTGTGTAGCTTGTGTAGCCTGATTTGAGCGTTGATAAAGATGTGTTACACGATTATTACGGATTACTTGGCCTGCAGTTCCTGAAAAGTTTAAAATACCATTTATTGCTGCCGAAGTTGTGCTACCTATAGATGTAGATCCGGTACTATCCATGAACAAACCATCAATGGTATTATTCTCTATTGTTGAAACACCTGATGTGCTCATTATACCAATCATCCTTACCGCACTTGTGCTGTTATTGTTATTACTTAAAGGCTCAGCTAATGTGCCAATTTGGTTGCCACTAATCAAAATCGAGTTGCTAGTTGATGATGATCCAATACCAACTAACGAAGCTCCAGTTGTAGAGCCTGTATTTCCAGAATTAGTGCGTAAACCTTTAATAATATTGTTTTGAATATTTACCACTTGGCCGCTGCTTGTGGTTATACCCCGTATAGCGTTAGTTGTGCCTATGTTATATGCAGAAATATTTGATATAATGTTTCTGGTTATATCATAATTGGATGATGGAATTGCATTAACACCAATGATGGCTGCATTATTTAAGCTCAACAAATCACCGATGTAATTGCTATCAATTAAAGCAATTCCACCGCTTAATTGTATAGCTGTAAACCCTAATGTGGCAGTGGGGTTACTTAATACCCAATTTTTTATTTGATTTCCATATACCCTCGTAGCTGTTCCATTGGCAACAGTAACTTGTATTGGAACTCTTGTTATTGATGTTGCATTATTCAGAGCACCGCCATTGGCTTGTGCGGTATTACCGCCAATAATATTATTTAAAATTTGGTTATTGATTGAGTTACTAGCTGTACCCGGAACAAAGTTAATGGCTGACCATGTAGATAATTGAGTAGTATTAGCTGCAGTGTCGTAAAAATTATTGTTTGATATTAACCAATTTGACCCATTACCATTATTTGTGGCATTTACTTGAATTCCATTAAAGGTAAAACCATTAAAATCATTACCACTGATGGTATTGTTATTATTTTGAATAATATTTGATTGTCCTTGAGAAACAATACCAGTAGCATAAGTTCCAACACTATTTCTCGATATATAATTGTTAAGTATTCTATTACTATCGTTTCCATTGAAAAATGTAGAACCTAAAATATTGATGGCACCAGTTGTAGTGCTTGTATTTGAGAACCTAAACACGGCATTTCTTATGGTGTTTGAAATGGCATCATTTTGTAGATTTATAATAGTTGCAGCAGAAGAGTTGTTTGTATTTTGAAAGGTTAGACTCCTGAAATTAGATGAAAATGTATCTCTACCATCTATAATAAAATTGCGCGCATTGTTCAATACAAATAGCGGTGTTGCAGCATTGGCATTTATCAAAACGTTATTACCGAAAAGCGGCTTAAAAGTTACAGTATTGGTTGCACTCATACCTGATGTACTTGTAAGGTTGATTGGAAATGTTTCTCCAGATGCGGTGTCATAAAGTGTATCACACAAATTGAAGAAAACCGGACCAGAAACACCCACATTTGTAAGTATACTTGCAGCTTCATTAATGGTTAAAAAATTACAGTTGTTTTTACCTATTGTATAACTACCGTTTAGAGGTGAACGCATTAACCGAACAGTTGTATCGTTTGTATTTATGGTATCCAATTGGCTATTTGGAGAAGATGTCCATGCTTTAATCCTATATAATTGATTATTCATGAAGTTTGCCATTCCAAGATTCACAAAAGCGAAATTACTGCCAGATCCGCCAATGGTATCCAATAAACCAGTGTAAGTTGCAGGAGTTTGGGCAACTCCATTGAGCTCCCAGTTTACATTAACTGAGGTAATTTGATTTAAACCAAAGTTTCTTATTCTAGCTACAACAGGCTGTAATCCTGCTGTAAAAACAACCGGTGAATCAATACTTAAAACTCCCGCATCATTATATGATGGAGGAGCTGAAATTATTTCAATTTCCCTGAAATTAAGGTTACTATTTTGCCCTATTGCACCCGCAACAAAATTTGTAATTCTGATACGCGTGGTGGTTAAAGGATTTGGAAGTGTAATTGTATTGATACAATTTGCTTGATTTAAACCTGAAAATGTATGTGCATTCACATAAGTAGTACCATTCCAAGTTTGTACAACACCGCCAGCTAAAAATCTACCCGTGGTTTGGCCATGGTGTATGATAATACTTTGAATTCTTTGAGGATTTGTCCACTCCCATAACATCCATTCTGTGCCATCTGGAGGAGCAGCTGTCCAAACGAAAGATTGCTGAGCGCCACATGTACCTATATTAAGGTCATTAATCTGATTCCATTGAAATGGTGCTTGGGCATTTCCAAAAGCACTAACCGCTGCTGATGGCGCAATATTAGTTTGCGAATGTGCCTTAAAAAAAATTGTTGCAGATAGTGATATCAACAGAAAGATGGACTTAAAAAGTATTTGTTTTTTCATATAACTAATAATTACATTTTATTAAATCGGTATCGGTTAATAATTAAACATCTAATCATTTATACTTTAAAAAATATTCAATAATTAAGTGTATTACTAACGTGTTTTTATAAAAGAACGAAACAATCAAACGAACAGAAAATATTCATAAACTGTACTCATGTTATCTAATTCCACTACCCATAAACAATTTTATATTTTACTATTATATCCAATAGTTTATCAAGTATCAAAACCCAAAATAATTCAAAGAAAAAAAGCTGTTTAACAATTATTTTTATATGAAACAATGTATTAAACATTAATTTAAAATTAACAAATCATACATATAAAAAAACAATTTTTTATGATTCGCACATCAAAAATTCAAAAATTCAATAAAATAGAGATGTAAGAGACTTAATGTTTGAAAAATTTTACAAATCTAATTGGTTAAAATACAATAAAACTACAAGTAGTTTATTGCAACGTACTATTCAATCCTAAACAACACAATTTTTTTAAGAGCCATTTTTTGAATTCTGAAATAGATATATAATAATTCAATCCAACTAATCCTTGTATAGCTCTTTTTAATATTAACGGTTATAAACCCAAACGGAGTATTTTAATAAAATAATCAAAGCTCAATATTTAGCAGTGATGTAATTATTTTCTATACACACAATTTCGCAAAATTCATTCACACTTTGTCGTTGATTTTGTTTTTTAAAATTCCTTGATAAGTTGATGTACAGGCATAAAAAAAGCCGCTCCATGGAGCGGCTTTTTGTTTTAAAAGTTTAATAACTTAGTTCTTTATTGTTTTGATGGTATAACTATTACCACTTGCTGTAATGATGCGTACAAAGTACATGCCTGAGCTCAACTCGTTTAATTCTTTTAATTGGTAAGCTGTGGTGCCTTTGTTTAATTCCATGGTGAAATTACGTACCATTTTGCCATTACCATCTATTAAATAAACTTCAGCTGTTGTGACTGCAGATTCTGTTACTTCTACTGTAAATGCATCTTTAAATGGATTTGGATTTAATACTGCTGTAGCTGATCCTTTTTCATTTAAACTTACTGTTACTGTTGGGGTGTATGCAAACTCACCATCGTAATCAACTTGCTTCAAGCGGTAGTATACCGTTGTTGCGTTGCTGTTTATGATCGTTTTAATGTTGTCTACCATCCTGTAGGTATTCATCATTGATGTCGTTCCATTGCCTTTTACTGTTCCTATTTGTTCGAAACGGTTGTTGTCTACTGAACGCTCTACCTCAAAATGACTGTTGTTAATTTCTGATGCGGTTACCCATGTTAGGTTCACTTTTTCGTTTACACGTTTTGCATCAAAGCTTAAAAACTCTACTGGTACAATACTTACAATTGGTCTAAATACCGTATCACCTTGGCATCCTAAAGTATT
>JAIXWD010000021.1 GCA_027482225.1 Bacteroidota bacterium | reverse complement strand
GTAGTTCTGATTGTATACATCTACTATCAATGGGTTTTGACCCAATAAACTTACTACTGGTGATATCGTGTCTTGTACATCTATTTGTACCTGACGTGGTGGCGTGCAATTGTTTAATGGATCGCACAATACCACTTGGATAAAGTAACTGCCCGGTACCGAAACATTTGGACTGCCCGTTTGGCTCAACGTTAATTGGTCTACTCCAAAGTAAGTGTCTGTTTTTACTATTCCGGCTCCTACCAAGTATGGTGTGTTGATTTGGTGTTTAATTACTCCACTAACCTGTAATGTAGGTATCGTAGTTTTTCTTACTATCACCACACGGGTTTTTTCTCCCGTAAACCCAAACTCATCACGTACACTATAGTTAATATAGTAAGTGCCAATAAAAGCAGTATCTACCATGCCGATGCGTACTATACGGCTTGTTATGCTATCGCCTACGTTATTTATCGCTACTGCTCCTTGTTCTGTATAACTGCCTACTCTGGCCTCTACATAAACCGTATCCGAACCTCTTAATGTTACCGTTGGCCCTACTTGGTTTATCTCTACTTGTATCGTTCTTTCTATCGTATCGCTGATATTACCATACAAATCCTTTACCCAATAACGTGCCTTGTAAACACCTACCGTATTCATGTTAATGTTGTTGCTCGTCTCGTATCTTGAACTGATATCTCCTTCGCGGTTATCAATTGCTACTACACCTGGATCTACGTATATCATTCCACGTTGTACCCTATGTACTGTTGCGCCCTTTAAGCCTATTATTGGTGGCACCAAATCTAATCCTATCTCTACTGCATAATCTTCAAAACAGCCTGATCGTGCCTTATCTGGTGTTAGCGTTGTTCCACCTTCACTCACGCCTATACGTAAACGCGTTACGCGACCTGGGGCTATTTCATTTGGTATCTTAAACGTTGCATTGCCTACCAAGTTACTTGCATTACTCTCGTTCAGTATCATCTCGCCTTGGTCTATAAAGTCTGCATCTAAGTTAAAGTCTATCCATGCCTTGCGCTCCATTGGTGTTACTGCTGTTGGGCGCGTTACTTCTAATTTATAGTTTACTCCGCGGTATAATACGCCTCGTTTTATGTTAAATAATGCCGTGTAAGTTGGTGTTTTTAACGCTGTTGTCGTATCTACTCCTTCAAAAACAACGCGCGTAATTCCTACATCACTTGCATTTGCTATTGGGAAGTCTGTATTGGGTTGATTGTATGCCAATACATCTATATAGAAAAAGCGCTCTAATGAGTCTACGCCAAAGCTGTTTCTTGCTACTAACCTCACTGCATATTTGCCTGGTGTGGTTAACATAAATATCGGATTCTGACTGCTTGAATCGGTGCCCGATACATACAATATGTTTTTGGGTGTTAATTCCCATCTCCATTGGTTGGGTCCATTACGGCTTATATCTAATAAGCGGAACGTATCTGTGGTAAAACCTGCTGGACGAGGACTACTGAAGTTTACTATTGGACGCGTTTGTACTGGCAATACAATTAAGCGTTTGCAATACGTTGAACTGCCTTTGCAATTGCTTGCTCGTACACATACATCACGTAACAATGGGGCTACCGTGGTAAACGTAAAATTGGCTCCATTTGCACTCAAATGGTCGTTGTAAATGCCATCCCCGTTTACATCCCATGTATAACTTACTATGCCTTGGCCTATTGTTCCATTCATGTATTGTACACGTTGGCCTGAATAAACCGTATCAGGAGACGTAAATAATGCATTTGGTGCTCCGTAGGTTGCCGGTATGCTTGTCCATCTTATAACTATTCCACTATCACCTACTGATGCGTTTTGTGGTGCGCCCAACTGCCATTGCATATATAACCTGCCACTTGTTGCTACTATCGTGCGCATACTATCAGGTAAATTGCCTCCTCCTAATCTTCTTAATACCGGGCCTGTTGGGCCGCCATTGCGGAATATAATCGTATCTTGATTTCTTAATCTAAAGCGCTCTAAAAAGGCCGTTACACGTGATGCACATGGATCTATCGTATAATAACAATTACCCATTATACTTGGAAAGTAAGATTGGTTAGGGCCGCCATTATCATATACATAACCTGTAGGTTGGGTGCTCATCGTATCGCCTGCACTTGCACACATACTCAAGCCGCCTATTATCTCTACATAGTCTTTCTTGCATATAGAGTCCATGCCCATATTGTTCCATACCTTTAAGCATACATCAAACTTACCTGCATTGCGTGCGCGTAATAATGGTAATTGGCTCCCTGCTGTTGGTAAAAAATCATTCGGTGATAAGTTCGGGTCTGTATCGCAACCACGGCACTCCGGATTTACTGTCCATTGCCAACTTGTTGGACCATTCTCTGATAAATCATAGGCTGGAATTTGCTCACTTACACCTATAATTTGTTTATCCATGAAAAAGTTGGCTACTGGTTTTTTACTTGGATATCCTACATATACCCATTTACTACTGCTATCTCTTCCTACTCTGTTTCTTACCACCAAGGTTACCAAATAACTGCCCGTATCTGAAAATCTATAACGGAAGTTGCGTACATTGTTACTTATTTGGTTGTAACAGCCAAAATTTGGTACACATTGTGTTGCGCCTGGTTGGCCCTCTATACGCCAATAAGAAGCGCTATCTCCTGTTGAGTTATTGATGAATGCATATGG